>VGCH01000015.1 GCA_016870115.1 Alphaproteobacteria bacterium
CCACGGCCAGTGCCTCATCCACCACGAGGATGTCCGCGTCGACGCGGACATCCTCGTGGTGGATGAGGCACTGGCCGTGGGTGATGCGGCATTCCAGAAACGGTGCCTCGACTGGATCGATGAGTTTCGCAAGCGCGGTACCTTGCTCTTCGTCTCGCACTCCATCGCCGAGGTGCGTCGGCTTTGCACCAAGGCGATCTGGATTGAAGAAGGTCACGTCCGCCAGGAGGGCGACACCTACGAAGTGACCGCCGCATACGCGCGGGCGATCGAGCAAGAGCAGGACGACGCCCAGCGGTTCTCGCCGCAGGCAGCCTGACGGGCTCATGCCGACCGAGGCGCTGGGTTGGTTCGCCGCAGGCTGGTGCCTCCTCGCGAATTCAATCCATGTGGCCAGCACGATCCTTGCCCGTGGCGGCGGCGCGCGGCCAACTGGCCCGGGAATCCCGATCTCTCGACTGTCCGTCGTGGCGCCGATGCGCGGGGAAGGGGATGCGTCGCCCGAGTACCTCGACGCGCTGGCGGGCCTGCAGCGCGAGGGCGCGGAAGTCCTGATCTGCGTCGCCGACGCGAGCGATGGGGCCGCCGAGGTGGTGCGCCGCCACTGGCTGGACGCCGGCCAGGGCCACCCGCCGCTCCTGATCGGGGCACTCGAGACGTTCAATCCGAAGATGAACAACGCCGCGAAAGGCTTCGACATGGCGCGCGGAGACGTCGTGGCGCTGTGTGATGCCGGCGTTCTCCTCGACGGGGAGACTGTTGCGGGCGCGATGGGCGCGCTTTCCGGCCGCGTTGGCCTAGTCCTCGCGCTGAAATGGGCCGAGGCGGGGGAGGGCGCGGCGGCGGCACTTGAGGCCGCCTGGATCGACGGCCACCAGGCCCGCTTCCTCCTCGCCGCGGATCGTCTCGGGATCCCGGTTGCGTCGGGGGGGGTCACATTCATCGACCGGGCCACGCTCAACAGGGTCGGTGGCTGGCGCGGCTTCTTCGGATACATCGCGGACGACTACGCGATCGCGCGATCCGTGCGTCGCACGGGCCTGGGTACGCGCTTGTCGGCGTCGATGCCCCGTGTCCGCCTGGGTCGACGCTCATGGGCTGCGGTGTGGGATCGTCAGGTTCGCTGGGCCCGCACCCGCCTGCGCTTACCGGTGTGGCCACTGGTCATCTGGGAGCCAGCCGTGGGACTCGCATCGGCTGTGGCCGTCGGCCTAGCGGCCTTGTGCATACTGATCCCGGACGCCGGTTCGACAGAGGTCGCTGCCTATCTCGGGATGCAGATCGCGCTCTGGATGGCCGCCGAGTTCGCCTTTCTGACTGGGCACGACGCACGCGCCGGGTGGCGGGCGATCCTGGCGGGGCTCGCCCGCGAGTTGCTGACGTGGCCACTTCTGGCCACCGCGCTGCTCGGCCGCGACTTGGTGTGGCGGGGAAGCGACCTCGGGGGAGATTGGCGCCGGGGCGCCGCGCGAGATGGTGAACCGACGTGACCGAAGTCGTCGAACTGCGTCTACCGGAGCGGCTCGACTCGCGGTCGGCGCCGGAGTTCGAGCGCTCCGCGTTGGCGCTGGTCGTCGCGGGCGCGAAGCTGCTCGTTCGGGCTGACGATGTCGTCTACATGAGCGCGGCGGGCATTCGCACTCTGGTTCGCCTCTCCCGAGGTGCCATCGCGCGCGGCGCGAGCATGGCCATGACGGGCTTTGGCAAGGCGGCATCGGATTGCCTCGATGCCAGCGGGTTTGCCGGTGTTCTTCCGATCTTCGAGTCGCTTGACGAGGCCCGCCATGCGGCCGTGTCGGGTCGGGCCCGCCCGAGCTGAACGGCGACGCGCCTAGCGAACGGCGTTCGCGGCGACTCCGACGCCGGGGCCGCCGGCAACCCAGGTCTCCGGCAGGCAGCGATCGGGGAAGCCCCAATCTTCACCATTGACGACGCAGGTCTCCGGCCGCCTCATGAAGCGGCTCCAGTACCGATTGAGTTCGATGTCGGCCATGAACGGGATGCCCCTGCTGCGCAACCGGTCAAACAGCTGATTGGCCGCCTCTGGCGACCAACCCGCCGAATGGTCGATATGGTACATACGATATCTGGAATCGAGCGCGACTTCCCTGATCCCAACCGCCTGCGCGGCGTAGAGAAACACGGAGTCGAGGTGCCATGAATACATCGGCCATTCGGGATAGCCGCGAAGCCCGAACCAGTCGTCACGGGACAGAAGCGTGAAGTCGCCGCAGGCCATCGTGTGGGGCGGACGCAACATGGTGCGCCGTCCATTCAGTAGCCGACCGAGCCGGCGGGCAATCGAGCGGGGCTGCCAACCGGGGATCCAGATGCGAGATCTCTTCATCCAGACGCGCGATCTCTTGAGGTTCGGAGCAGAGACAACCAACTGCGCAAGCCTCGCGGCAGCGACGAGCTTCGCTACCGCCGGCAGTTGCGTTCGCGAAACCCGCCGCATCGACCTCCAGAAAAGTCGCCACTTGCGTTGGTATCGCGCCACCTGGCTTGTGGCGATCTTCGCCCTCCGAGCGAGCGTCACCCGGGGCTTGGTCTTCTTCTTCTTCTTGCCGTCGCCGGCCAATCCACCGGCAGCGGTCTTGGCCGCGATGCCGAGAAGCGCCGCCGCAAGGCGCTGCAACGTGGTAACCTTGGACCGATTGAATGGCATGGCGCGACGCTCGTGGTAGGCACCGTTCCTCGTTAAACCAAGTGCGTACCTGATGGCGCTCCACTGAAGGGCGCGCGTTTGTCGAGGCGCCAAGATGGTCTCGGTTGCCGTGTCGAAGATGCCGTTGCGAGTTTGGGAATAAAAGAACCGGGCACGACAATCCGCTAGCGTCACTGCGAAATCGGTGCTTCGAGCGACATCGGCCGGCACATCGAACCGGTCGACCCGGACCGACGTGCGAGGACTGAGCGAGTCCCGCAGGTAGCGTACGAGGTTGTCGTCCAGCAGGATGTCGACGTTGGTTGCCAGCACGAACTCGCCACGCGCGCGGCGGATGCCGACATTCTTGCCGAGCATCTGGAAGAGCGCCAACGCCTCGGAGTGTGGCAGGCTGCTGTGAACGTCGGCGGGGACGGTGACGATGCGCGCGGCGGCTGGCCCGGGGTCCGTGGGCCAGGTCAGCGCTTCAGCGAGGGGAGCACGATCAGGGGGCGGATTCCATTCGACGAGGATCAGCTCGGCGCGCAGCTGATGGCGTTTGCATTGCGCGAAGAAGCCGTCGACGAAGAGCTGCATGCGGCCGAGCATGTCGCCGCCGTGATTGTCGTTGCGAGACACCGCGACGACACTGAGGTGGGGTTCCGCGTCTCTCACCACGCCTCAGCGGGTCGCTGCGGCAGGCCCGTAGGCTCCATCCCGCCGATCCCCCATCTCTCGTCAGCCGATCCCGCTCGCGCGCCTCGGTCTCTGGAACTGCAATACACTTGATCGGCTCAGGCAGTGCGGCTGGTGTCTCAGGCAGAAAGCCCCGGATCGGATGGTACTATACTGGGGGGCTCCGGCCTGCAACCATCTCGGGTCGTGCAGCTTGCGCACACGTTGTAACACGCGGTAATAACCTGAGATCGGGTGTTGGGCGCAGCTACTGCATCCCTGACGGCCTTTTCCCACTATTCGTAGTAGTTTCCTGGCGATGTCGAAGCGGCTCTCACTGACGACGCGCATCCGAACCGTACTGGCTGCGGCCGGTCTGGCCGGTGTGGTCGCGGGTTGCGGTGCGGTGCCCGGCGATGGCCCTATTGTTGTGGGGTTTGCGTCGAACGATCCCAGGCTCCCGTTCGACCTGATCGACCTGCGGCCGGATACGGTCAGCCCGTATCGGGCAGCCACGATCGTCGATCGCCCGTCGGCGGTGCGCCGAAACTTCCCCTCAGGGGGATACCCCGTCGCTCCAGGAGATATACTCAAGGTCCGTGTCTTTGAGGCATACGAAGGCAACGTGTTCCCGGTGATATCGCGAGCCGGCAGCGATCTGGGCAATCAGCGCGTGCTGGATAACGGCACGATCACTGTTCCCTATGTCGGCGTTGTTCAGGTTGCCGGGCTGTCCCTTGAGGCCATCGAGGCACGCATCCTTGAACTCGCCAAGAAGCGCGCCCAGGATCCGCAGGTGGTGGTAGAGCGGGCCGCGGACCGTACGCACACGTTTACGGTCTCAGGCGACGTGAAGGCGGCGGGTCGGTTCTCGCTTCTTCAGGACGCTCGGTCGGTGCTCGACGCCATCGCCCTGGCCGGCGGCACCCAAGGTGCCGCGCACGAGAAGGAGGTCGTGTTGCGGCGCAACGGCGAGGTGGCCGCTCGCGTCCACCTGATCGATCTGCTTGCGGGTTCCGACATCGCCGTCCAGCGCGGCGACGATATCGTCGTGCGCAATAACCCTCTGCAGTTCACGGTGCTTGGCGCGGTCGCCAAGGCCGGCAACATCCCCATCGACAGGCCAGCGCTGAACCTCATGGAAGCGCTCGCGTCCGCCGGAGGTCTCGTCGATGAACGTGCGAACCGGACGGGTGTTTTCGTCTTTCGCCAGGGCGAGGCCGCCGTCAATCCCTCCGCAAGGCCGAAGGTGTTCCAGCTTGACCTGCTGCAGCCGGTCTCGGTTTTTGTCGCGCAGCAATTCGGCGTCCTGCCATCGGATGTGATTTACGTGACCAATGCGCCTCTCCACGAGTACAACAAGGTGATTGCCGCACTGTACCGCTCGCTCGCGGTGTTCTCCGTCTCGCGGGGTGCCGCCGTCTCGAGCACGTTCTGAGCGAATGGGTTCGCAAGGCAAGGTATGCTGAAGGCATGACGGAACCTCGGTCCATATGGCTGAAGTCGGTCGGCGGTCTCGCTTTCTCCGCGCTGGCGGTGATCGCGGTCTGGTGGGGTGTCGGCTGGCCCGGTGTCGAAGCGCAGGTCGCGGCGAAGCCCGCCGCGCCGCTGACCTCGCGCGGCTTCACCGACGCGCCGACCGGCACCGCGCTGCTGGCAGGCGACTCGGCCGGCGGCATGGCGCTCAAGGAGTTGCGCGTGGAAGAAGGCCAGCGTGTGAAACGGGGCGATATCGTGGCCGTCCTGTCGGGGTTCGACCGCTTTGACGCGCTGGTCAAGAGCGCCAATGCCGAGCGCGCCAACGCCGCCGCGCGCCTCGCGTCGATCAACGGTGATATGCGCTCCGCCGAAGTCGCCGCCCAGGAGATCCGCGTTCGCTCCTCGGCATCGCAGCTGCGCCTCACCACCCTCGAGGTCGCCCGCAGCAGCAAGGCTCCGGATGCGCGTCAACTCGAGATCGACCTGGCTCAGCTCACTCTCGATCGCGAGCAGGCGATCCTTCGCCAGATGTTGGCCGCGCAAGAGGATGACCGCACGAGGGCGCAGTTCGAACTTGCGGCGGCGGAGGCGAAGGTCGAACACGCGCGCGCGGCCCTGGAGACGGCCCTCGTGCGCTCGCCCGTCGACGGCGTGGTCGTCGTGGTCTACGCCCGGTCCGGCGAGCGCGTGCCTACCAGCGGCATTCTCAAGGTGATCGACCTCTCGCGTATGCGCGTCTTGGCCGAAGTCGACGAGGTCCATCTCGACCGCCTCCGGCTCGGCGGCCGCGTCGACATCGCGTTCCGCGGAAGCTCAAGGGTTCACGGTGGGCAAATCGTGCGTATCGTGCCGGCGGTCAACCGCATGCGTCGGGCGGATCCCGAAGGTGCGTCCTCGAGCGACGCCCGTGTCGTGCAGATCGAACTCGCGGTGGACGACGTCTCGGCGATTCCCCAGATCGTGGGGCGCGAGGCGCGGGTCACCTTCAATTGACCGCCGCGTCCCCGGCCCAGAGCCGGTCCGGCCTTCTGAAGTGGATGCGCTGGCCCGGCGGGGGGAAGAGGCGCCCGCCCTTCGCCGGTTTGAGCGAGGCTTCGGTGATCGCCTCGCGGATGCCGCTGGGTCGCCAGCAGCTCGGGCGCCAGCGCACGAGCACCCTGCTCGCACTTGCCGGGGTCACCGCCAGCCTTGTGGTGATTTTCGCCCAGCTCGGAATCGAGCGCGCCGTGTACGATTCGTCTGTTCGCATCCATCGGGCGGTCGTTTCGCCGCTCGTGCTGGTGCCGCCAGGCTTCAAGTCCATGCAATTGCACGCCGAGGTTCAGACATCGGCGTCGGACATCGTGTCGGCACACCCCGAGGTCGCGGTCGCGACACCGCTCACGTTCGGGATCATGTCGCTTACGCACGCCGGCATGGCCGCATCGCGCCGCATCGCCTGGTACGCCATCGACGTTGAGCGTCCGGCGATCGCTGTGCCCGGGCTTGCCGATTCGCTGCACAAGTTGCGGGTGCCACGCACGCTGCTGTTCGACGCGCTTTCCCGGCCGGTTTACGGCGATCTCCTGCAACGAATGTCGACTGCCGATGAGGTGCTGCTGCTGGGGCCGCCGGACGCGCGAATGCTGCTGCGCGAGATGTTCGCCGTGGGTGCCATGCGGATCGGCCCCAACGTCCTGAATGACGGCAATGTGCTGATGTCCGACCACTCCATGGTCGAGCTTTTTGGCTCCTGGTACGCCGACCGACCGGCACTGGTCGGACTGGGTGTCCGGCCCGGCGTCGATCTCGGGCGTCTGGCGGATGAACTCAACAAGGCGCTCGCCGGGCGGGGTGAAGTCATCACCCGCGCGGAGCTCGAGCGTCGTGAGCGCGCCTACTGGTCGCGCGAAACACCCGTCGGGTACATCACCGACATGGGCTTCATTCTGGGTCTTATGATCGGAATGGTGTTCATCTACTACGCCCAGTACCAGATCATCCGGACCTACCTGCCCGAGTACGCGATCCTGAAGAGCCTCGGCTACGGTTGGTGGTTCTTCTTCTGCATGGTGGGCCAGATCGGCGCGGCCATCATCACGCCGGCCTTCCTGGTGGCGCTGGCGCTCGGTCGCGGGGTGTACGCGGCGGCCGAGAGCGCGATGCACCTGGGCCTGTCCATGGGGTTGCGTGAGATGGGCGTCGCGCTGACGGCCGCTCTGATAATGACCGCGGTCTCCAGCGCTTTTGCGATCCGCAGGCTGTGGCGAGTCGATCCGATCATGTTGTTCGAATGACTTCGCCCGCCGCTGAGACTTTCGGTCCGCCCGTCGTCGAGGCCGCCGCCGTGTACCACCATTACGGCGCGGGCGCGCAGCGGGTAGACGTTCTGTTCGACATCAATCTTGAGGTGCGCGAAGGGGAGATCCTGATCGTCACCGGGCCATCGGGATCCGGCAAGACCACCCTCCTCACCATTCTCGGGACGATGAGACGGCCCTCGGCTGGACGGGTGCGGCTGTTGGGGCAGGATTTGGGCGAGGCGGATCCGCGTGACCTCGACGATCTGCGCAATCGCATCCGGTTCCTGTTCCAGAAGCGCAATCTGCTCTCGTCATTGACCGCCGTGCAGAATGTCATGGCCGGGGTGGCGACCACGCCGCTTTCGCACCCGGACTGGGACGAGGAGCGCGCGCGCCATCTGCTGGGCCTGCTTGGCCTAGCCGACAAGGCCAATGCCTGGCCCGATGAGTTGTCGGGCGGCCAGCAGCAGCGCGTGGCGATCGCACGCGTCATGATCGGCCTGCCGGATCTGATCATCGCCGACGAGCCCACGTCGGCGCTCGACCGCGTCTCCGGACGCGTCGTCGTCGATCAGCTGAAAGACCTGGCGAGCAAGGCCAAGTGCGCCGTCGTCCTTTCGACCCATGATGAACGCATTTTCGATGTGGCGACCCGGCGTGTGCACATCGAAGATGGACGGTGCTTCGACGTGCCGATCCATCACCACTGAGCGGCGGACTGAGTCGTGGTGGCGATCGCCGAAGCGATGCTGGCGGCAGGCTTGGCGTTTCTGTTCGCGCTTGGTCTCTACTACGCCTACCTAATCCGCGCGCCGCGCCGCGTCGACGGCGCAACGGAGCGCCCGTCAGCCGACGGGGGCGACCTGCCGCATGTCCTGGTGCAGCTTCCGGTGTTCAACGAACCGGTCGTCGTCGAGCGTGCGTTGCGCGCCGCCGCGTCCCTGGACTGGCCGCGCGAACGGCTCACGATCCAGCTCCTGGACGATAGCACCGACCGGACCACCGCCATCGCCGAGGCAGTTGCCGCGGAGTTGCGGCAGGGCGGGACCGACGTTCAGGTCGTGCGCCGCGCCGATCGCTCGGGCTTCAAGGCGGGCGCGCTGGAGGCGGGGCTCTCGCTTTCGTCCGCGCCCTTCGCGGCAGTGTTCGACGCCGACTTTGTGCCGCCCGCGGACTGGTTGCGTCGGGCGATGGCGCCGCTGATCGCGGATGGCCGCGTCGCATTCGTGCAGACGCGCATCGAGTGGGGCAACGGCGACGTCAATTGGCTGACCCGCGCCCAGCGGCTGATGCAGGATGCGCACTTCGCGGTCGAGCAGGACGGTCGCTACCGTCGCGGCGTGCCCTTCCAGTTCAACGGCACGGGGGGCATCTGGCGCCGTGCCGCGGTAGAGGATGCCGGGGGTTGGTCGCACGACACGCTGTCCGAGGATCTCGATCTGGTGTTGCGCGTGCATCTCAAGGGCTGGCGCGGCGTCTTCCTGATGGAGCCGCATGTGGTGGGCGAGCTGCCCGCCGGACTGGTCGACTTCCGGGCCCAGCAGAGCCGCTGGTCCAAGGGCTTCGTGCAGGTGGCCCGCAAGCTCCTCGGCCCGATCTGGCGATCAGGCTGGTCGCTGCAGGCCAAGCTTGCCACCACGGCGCAGTTCGCGATCCAGGTCGCGTTCCCGGTGATGGCCATCACCCTGATCGCGCTGTTCATCGCGGCCTCCCGGCCGACGGGGCTGGACCCGTCTTTCCGGACCGCGCTCTGGGCGTTTCTCGCTACCGCGTTGGCGGTATTGGTCGGCATGACCTGGGGGGCCTATCGCCGGCTTGGACGTGGCGGCGTCGCGCGCTACATGGTGACCACGGCGAGCGTGCCGGCCGTCCTCGTCTATCTGGCGGTGGGCAACGCCGTCGCCATCGTTGCCGCGGGCTTCGGCCGGCGCACGGAGTTCAACCGCACGCCCAAGACGGGCGCCTGAGCGCGAGGAACCTTGGAAACCCTGGCCTGGCTCCTGGCCGCGATCTTCGCGCTTGCCGCACTCGGCATCTCGGCCTTCGTCGGTAGCCTTTTCTACATGGTGTTGCTGAACCGCAGTCTGCGGGCGACTGGCCTCGCGCGCGAGGCGCGGCTGCTCGCTCTGCCGCTGCCGGCCGACGCCGAGCTGCCCCATGTGGTCGTGCAGATACCCTCCTTCAACGAGGGCGCGATCCTGCGGCGCGGCGTGGCGGCCGCGGCCAGCCTGGACTGGCCAGCTGACCGCCTGCACATCCAGCTGCTGGACGACAGCACCGATGCCACTGCGGAGATCGCCCGCGACGCGGGCGCCGAGTGGCGCGCCCGAGGCATCGACGTCGACGTGGTTCAACGCACCGAACGCACCGGGTTCAAGGGGGGCGCGCTGCAGGAAGGGCTGGAGCGCGTACCGCACCGCTACTTCGCGATCTTCGACGTCGACTATACGCCCGCTCCCGATTTCCTGCGCCGCTGCATGCCGGCGCTGCTCGCCGAGCCTCGGCTCGGCTTCGTGCAGGCGCGCTTCGACTTCCTGAACGCGCGGGAGAACGCGCTGACCGAGATGCAGGCCGTGACGCTCGACGCGCACCTCGGCATGGAGCAGGCCACGCGTTGCTGGGCCGGCCATCCGCTGCCCTTCAACGGCACCTGCGGCATCTGGCGGCGCGACGCCATCGAGGCGGGCGGTGGCTGGCGCGGCGACACCGTGACCGAGGATCTCGATCTCACCTATCGGGGCTGGATGAAAGGCTGGCGCGGTCTGTTCCTGACCTCGGTTTCCGTCCCCGGCGAGCTGCCCGCGGATCGGGCGACCTGGCTGCGCCAGCAGCAGCGCTGGGCCGACGGTTTCCGCCATGTCTCGCTCAGGATGCTGCCCGAGATTCTCCGGGCGCCCGGACTGTCGGCATCGGCGCGCGCAGCGGCGGTCCTCCATCTCTGCATGGCGCTCAATCGGCCCTTCCTGCTCGTTGGCCTGCCCGCGGGTGTCCTCGCGGGCCTCCTGAGCCCCGCATTGGTTCCGTGTCTGGTCGCGATCTTTGTCGCCGCGGTTCTGTGGGCCATCACGACGCAGGCCATCTTCCTGCGCGAGGGTCACAACTTCATTCGCAAGGGTGAGATGCCGCTATCACGCTTCCTGCTGGTGCTTGCTCGGTTTGCAGCCGGGCAGGTGGCACAGCTTGCCCGCGCGTTGCCGGTCTGGTTCCGTTCGCTCGTCGCGCCTAAGCCCGTCGAGTTCGACCGGACACCCAAACGCGGCGATGGCAACTAGAGCCTTTCCGACTTGGCGGGAGTCAGCCGGATCGGAACGGTGAGGCGCAAGGCATCGCCCGTGACGGGCTTCCGGTGAATCGGAGCCGCTGGCGCCGCGCCATCTGATCCGAAAACACTCTAGACGCGGGCGTAGACGTCCTCGTAGCGCACGATGTCGTCTTCCTCGAGATAGTCGCCGGTCTGGACCTCGACGACCTCGAGCTGCTCTTTCCCCGGATTCATCAGGCGGTGGATGCCGCCCATCGGGATGTAGATCGACTCGTTCTCGTGCAGCGTGCTGATCGTGCCGTCGAGTACGACTTCGGCGATGCCGCGCACCACGACCCAGTGTTCGGCACGGCGCGAGTGGCTCTGCAGGCTGAGCTTGCCGCCCGGATTGACCGACAGGCGCTTGGCGCGGAACCGCTCGCCTCGATCGATATCCTGATAGCTGCCCCAGGGCCGGTGCATGACGGCGTGTTCCGTCGCCGCGCGATGCTTGCCCTTGGTCATGCGCTCCACGACGTCCTTCAGCCGGGGCAAGTTGGAGCGATGCCCGACCAGCACGGCGTCGCCCATCGCCACCACGACGACTTCCTCGACGCCGATGACGGCGGTGAGCGGGCCGTCCGAGCGGATGTAGGAGTTGCGTACATGGTCAAGCTCGACCGGGCCGTCGGTCACATTGCCGGCGCTGTCGGCGTCGCCGACATCGAGAAGTGCGTCCCAGGTGCCGAGATCGGACCAGCGGAAGCGGGCGGGAATGACCCAGCACTTGTCGGTCCGTTCCATCAGCGCGTAGTCGATCGACTTGGCCGGCGACGCCTCGAACGCCGCCTTGTCGAGGAAGATCGCGTTGCCCGCCGTCCGCGAGTCGCGAATGGCGGCTTCCGCGGACTGGGCAATGGCGGGCTCGAAGCGGGCCAGTTCGGCCAGCAGCAGCCGGGGCGGGAAGAGGAAGTTGCCGCTGTTCCAGAGCAGTCCCTCGGCGATGTAGCGCAGCGCCGTCTGGGCGTTCGGCTTCTCGACGAACGCCGCCACTTTCAGGGCGGTCCCTATCTTCTCGCCGGCGGGCCGGATGTAGCCGTAGTCGGTCTTGGGCTCGGTCGGCGGGATGCCGAAGGTCGCGATGCCGCCGCGACGCGAGACCTCGAGGCCCTCGCGGCAGCCGGCGCGGAATTCGTCGGCGCCGATCACCAGATGGTCCGAGGCCAGCGCCAGCACGGCCTCCGCGCCGCGCTTGGCGGCATAGGCAGCCCCGGCGGCGATGGCCAGAGCCGAGTCGCGCCGCATCGGCTCGACCAGGATCTCCACGTCCGTTCCGATTTCGCGGGCCTGCTGTTCGGCCATAAAGCGGTAGGCGTCGCTGGTCGCCACGATGGGGCGCGAGAACAAGCCGGAGTCGGCAACGCGCTGCAAGGTCTGCTGGTAGGTCGATTGCGTGCCGAGCAGCGGGACGAACTGCTTCGGCATGCTCTCTCGCGACAGCGGCCACAGGCGCTTGCCGGCGCCGCCCACGAGGATGAGGGGAGTGATCGAAGCCATCGTGTCCGCCTGCTTGCCCGTCAATCGGAGGAACCGTCGCGACCGGAGGCCGCGTGGCGTGCCGCGATATAGCCGAAGGTCAGCGCCGGGCCAATGGTGATGCCCGCCCCGGGATAGGTTCCCCCCATGACGCTCGTCATGTCGTTGCCGGCGGCGTAGAGCCCGGCGATCGGCTTGCGCGCCCGATCCAGTACGCGGGCTTGGCCGTCGACGCTGAGGCCGAGGAAGGTGCCGATATCCCCCGGCACGAGCTTCATCGCATAGAACGGTCCGTCGACGAGCGGCGCCAGGCAAGGGTTGGGCCCATGGTTGGGGTCGCCGTTGAAGCGATGATACGCGTCGGTGCCCTTGCCGAAGTCGGGGTCCTTGCCCTGCACAGCGCTGCCGTTGAAGCGCTCAAAGGTGGCGACGAGCGTCTCGGGGTCGATGCCGAGTTTGCCGGCAAGCTCGCTCCAGCTCCGACCCTCGATCAGATAGCCGCTGCGCAGATGGCCGCCGAGCGGCATCGGTGCCGGGCCGATCGCGCCCATGCCGTAGCGGCGGATCGCGCGCCGATCGCACAGCAGCCAACAGAAAGTCTGGGCCGCGCCTCGACAGACCTCGATCATCGCCGGCACGAAGTCATGGTACGAGGCAGCCTCGTTGGTGAACCTTTGCCCGGTTGGCGAAATCGCAATGAATCCCGGTTTTCCGCGATCCACGAAGTGGGGGAAGGGCAGCGTGCCGCCGCCCGGCTGGGGCACCAGCGACATCGGTGTCCACGCGGCCGCATAGGCGACATCCTCGGCGAGTGCGCCGCCGGCGCTTTCCCCCAGTCGAATGCCGTCGCCGACATTGCCCGCCGGCGGTGCCGAGCGGTGCTGCGCGCCCGCCCGGACATGGCCGTAGTAGCGCTCGCGCAATTCGCCATTTGCCGGGAACCCGCCACACGCCAGAACGACGCCGCGGCGAGTGCGGATCTCTCGCCGGGTTCCATGGTCCGACACGATGGCGCCGGTCACCCGACCGCCGTCGGTCGTCAGCTCGACGACCGGACACTCAAGCTTCAGCTCGATGCCGCGTTCCTGCGCGGAGAGCGCCATCGCCGCGATCAGCGCGTTGCCGTTGGCCAGGCGCGTGCCGCGCTTGTGTGACACCCGATCGACGGCATAGCGGACCACCATCCCGGCCACGTGCGCGAGCGACCTTGCCGAGTGGGTCATGTTGAAAATATGCGGCAGGTCGCCTCGGCCAAGCATCATGCCGCCGAACGCCATCATCGTCGCGAGTGGCGGGCGCAGTTCGCCGAAGCGTCGCCCGAGGCGCCGCCCGTCGAACGGCTCCGGCAAGAGGGATCGGCCGCCCTGGGCGGCGCCCGGCTTTCCGGGGTGGTAGTCCGCCCAGACGGGCACGGCTGCATAGCGCACATGCGTTTCGCGTTCGAGAAACTCGACGGCCTCGTTGCAGGTGCCGAGGAAGGCGTCGGCCAGCTCGCGATTCAGCCGATTGCCTGCTTCCGCCTGCAGATACGCAAGCGCATTCTCCGCCGAGTCGGCGATGCCCAGCGCGCGGCCGTGGCGGTTGCCGGGAATCCAGATGACGCCCGCGGAGTAGCAGGTGGTGCCGCCGAACTGGGGTTCCTTCTCGACCATCAACACATCGAGCCCGGCGTGCGAGCCGGCCAGCGCGGCCGAGAAACCGGCGGCACCGGAGCCGACGACGAGAAGGTCCGTTTCGATCATACGGGGAACGAGGCTCCGGTCACGGTGTCAGATGGGGCGACGCGGCGCGGTTCTCCGCGCGGCGGCGGGCCGCTTCCTCCTCGACCGCCTGGATCAGCGCCGGATTGTGGCCGGCGATTTGGTAGAAGTCCGACGCGTAGAGGACAAGCAGCGTTGTCGGCTCGGTGGTCGCGACTGACGCGTTGCGCGAACGCCGGTCGAGCAGCGACATCTCGCCGAAGAAACCTCCGGCGTGGAGAGGGATTCGCCGGTCGTCCAGCCGCACCTCGACCGCGCCCGAGGTGATGAAGAACATGCTGTCGCCGGGGTCGCCGCGGCGCACGACCGTGACCCGAGCGGGATAGTGCCGCGTGCGCAGCCGGCCCACGATCTCCGACAGAGTGATGGTGCCGAGCCGCGTGAAGATCGGGACGCGCGAGACCTGCTCCCAGACGCGCAAGAACTCGCGTCGCTTCTCCTCCTCGGCAAAACCGGTCGCGAGCACACCGGTCATGAGTGCCAGGACCGCGATGCCACTGACCATGACCAGAGCGCCCACCATGCGGCCCGCCGTGGTGAGCGGCACGACGTCGCCATAGCCGGTGGTGGTCAGCGTGGTGATCGACCACCACAGCGAGGCTCCGATCGTGCCGAACGCGGCCGGCTGGCCGTCGCGCTCGAAAATGTGGGCGAGCGTCGCGGAGCTTACCAATACCGAAAGGAAAATGACGGCGATCGCGGCGAGAGTGTTGCGCTCGTTGGAGAGCACGCGCATCAGCACTGCCGCGGCCGGCGCGTGCGTTCCGAGCTTGAGGATCCAGAGCAGGCAAAAAGCGGACGCTGCCTCGGCGCCGTGCGCGGCGTAGCCGGACACGACCATGAAGGTTGGAAGTGCGGCGAGGAGCCCGACGGTCCCGTTCCACGAGACCGCCCAGCGCAGACGCGCGGCGTTCTCGTTCGCGACCACGACGGTCCGGTCCTCGGGCGCGGCCCACAGCCGAACGAGGTACTCGAGCAGGAACGCGACCGACACGAGATGGAGCGTCACGAGGCAAATCAACTCGACACGCTCGGGGAGATCGGAGGCCGAGGACAGTACGGCGGAAACCAACCCGACCGCGAGGGCGCAGAAATGGAGCGCGCGCCAGCGGCGGCCGGCACGGCTGTCGTCGCCGGTCCGCATGGGCCGGAAGACCTGTTCGCGCAGAGTCACATACCTTACTCCCCGGACGACGATAGGCGGACCCTGCGGCAGGGGGCAACCGCGAGGCATGCGAATTGCATGGCTGCCGGGCGCGGTCTAGGGTCCGCCACCGCAGCGGGGGGAGCAAGTTGGGGTCGGATTTGCGTATTGCCGTCGACATCGGTGGGACCTTCACGGATGTCGTTTTGGAGGAGCCGGGTCGGCGTCTGACCGTTAAACTGCTCACCACGCCACAGCGGCCGGAGGAGGCCGTGCTGGAGGGGATGCGCGGCATCCTTGCTGACGCAGGGCGTGGCTTCGCCGATGTCGCCGTCTTCATCCATGGGACGACGCTGGCCACCAACGCGGTGATCGAGCGGCGCGGCGCGCGGACCGCGCTGATCGCGACTGAGGGCTTTCGGGATGTGCTCGATATCGCCAACGAGAGCCGCTACGACCAGTACGACCTCACGATCGAGAAGCCGCAGCCCCTGACACCGCGCGCGCTGCGCTTCACCGTGCCGGAGCGGATGGACGTCCACGGCCGGGTTCGTCTCGCGCTCGACGAGGCGGCCGTCCGCGAGGTCGCCGCCGAGCTCAAGCGCGGTGGCATCGAGAGCGTGGCGGTCGCCTACCTCCACTCCTACGCCAACCCCGCGCATGAGCAGCGCACCCGCGATATCCTGAAAGCCGAGTTGCCATCGATCTGGGTCACGCTGTCGAGCGAGGTCTGTCCCGAGGTGCGCGAGTACGAGCGGACCTCGACCGCGGTGGCAAACGCCTACGTCCAGCCGCTGATGGACTCCTACCTTGAGCGCATGCAGCGCGCGCTGAAGGCAGAAGGATTCGGAGGCACGGTCTATCTGGTGACCTCGGGTGGCGGATTGACGGCGATCGACACGGCGCGCCGCTTTCCCGTGCGATTGGTGGAGTCGGGGCCGGCGGGCGGTGCGATCTTCGCGGCCGAGGTCGCGGCGCGCGCCAGCGAGAAGCGTGCGCTGAGCTACGACATGGGCGGCACGACCGCCAAGATCTGTCTGATCGACGCCTACCAGCCGCATACCGCCCGGCTCTTCGAGGTCGATCGCTCGGCCCGCTTCATGAAGGGCTCCGGACTACCGGTGCGAATTCCGGTGATCGAGATGGTCGAGATCGGCGCGGGAGGCGGATCGATCGCGCGCCTCGATGCGCTCAAGCGCGTCACGGTTGGGCCGGAGAGTGCCGGCGCCGAACCCGGACCCGCCTGTTATGGCCGCGGGGGCACCAGACCCGCCGTGACCGATGCCAACGTGGTTCTGGGCACCATCGATCCGGCGGACTTCGCCGGTGGGACGATTGCGCTGGACCGCGCAGCTGCTGAGCGGGCACTGGACGCGGCCATCGGCAACGAACTCGGCCTGTCGACCGATATGTCGGCTTTCGCGGTGTATGAGATGGTTTCGGAAAACATGGCGAGCGCGGCGCGCGTGCATGCCGTCGAGCGCGGTGCCGCCATCGCGCAATACACTCTAATCGCCTTTGGTGGCGCCGCGCCGCTGCATGCCGCGCGGGTCGCCGAGAAGATCGGCGTCGATCGTGTGATCGTACCGCCCAATGCCGGCGTTGGCTCGGCCGTGGGGTTCCTGGCCGCGCCTGTCGCGTTTGAGCTGGTGCGCAGCCGCTACATGCGCGTCCGGGAGTTCGATGCACCGGACGCGACGGCGCTGCTTGACGAAATGAGCCGCGAGGCGAGGGCGCTGGTGCTTCCCGGTGCGCGCGGCGCCCCGGTGCGTGAGCGCCGGCTCGCCTTCATGCGATATGTCGGGCAGGGCCACGAGATCACGGTGGATGTACCGGTCCGCGCGCTCACCGCGGCCGACGGCGAAGCCATGCTGCAGAGCTTCGAGCGCGACTATGCGGCTCTGTTTGAAAGGCACATTCCGGGTGCGGCCATCGAAATCCTGAGCTGGTCGGTTCAGGTCTCGACCGAAGCGCGCCGACCCGAGGCGGCTCGGGACGCGGTGCGGACGGCGGCGCCGCCGGCGTCCGGCCGGCGGCGGGTGTTCGACGGGCGATCGGGCCGCGCCGACGAAGTCCCTGTCTGGCGGCGGGAGAAGCTGCCGGTTGGTGCGGTTCTTGCAGGTCCCGCGGTGATCTCGGAGGACGAGACCTCGACCTGGATTTCGGGCAGATTCGATGCACACATCGACGCGGCCGGCTGTATCGTGATGGTCCGCAAGGCAAGCTAGGACACCATGAGCCAAACCTCTTCAAACAGCGCAGGGCTGATCGACCTGCAGATCATGTGGAACCGCCTGATCGCCGTGGTCGAGGAACAGGCACAGACGCTGATGCGCACGGCCTTCAGCCCGATCGTGCGCGAGTGCGGCGATCTTTCGGCGGGAGTCTTCGACCTGCAGGGCCGCATGCTGGCGCAGGCGGTCACCGGCACGCCAGGGCACGTCAATTCGATGGCCGAGTCGGTGAAGCACTTCCTGCGGCATTTTCCGGTCGAGACGATGGAGCCGGGCGATGCCTACATCACCAACGACCCGTGGATGGGAACCGGGCATCTGAACGATTTCGTCATCACCACGCCCTGCTTCCGCAACGGCAAGCTGGTGGCGCTCTTCTCGTGCACCAGCCATCTGATGGATATCGGCGGAATCGGCTTCGGGCCGGACGCCACCGATGTATTCATGGAGGGCCTCTATATTCCCATGCTGAAGCTCATCGAGCGCGGCAAGGTGAACGAGACGCTGATGGCGATGATCCGCGCCAACACGCGCCAGCCGGTGGATACGGAAGGCGATGTCTACTCGCTGGCGGCCTGCAACGATGTGGGCGCGCGCCGACTCGTCGAGATGATGGACGAATTCGGAATAGATTCGCTCGATGTCCTGGCCGAGCACGTGATCGCGCGCTCGCGCGAGGCGGTTCTGGCCGAGGTGGCGAAGCTGCCCAAGGGAAGCTGGACCAATTCAATGACCGTCGACGGGTACGACGAGCCGGTCACGCTCGGCGCGACGCTGACCATCTCCGACACCGGTATCCATGTCGACTACACGGGCACCACAGCGCCGTCGCGGCGCGGGATCAACGTACCGCATGCCTATACGACCGCTTACACGGTGTTCGGGTTGGGCTGCGTCGTCGCAAGCAATATCCCCAATAACGCGGGCTCGCTGGAGCCGCTCACCGTCTCGGCGCCGGAGGGGGCGATCCTGAACGCGCCGAAGCCCGCGCCGGTGGCCTCGCGGCATGTGATTGGCCAGATGCTGCCCGACGTCGTGTTTGGCTGCCTGCGTCAGGTGATCCCGGACCGCGTACCGGCCGAGGGCACGTCGTGCCTCTGGAACATCAACGTGCGTGGCCGCGTGCGCGGCGGGCAGGGCGGCAACTACGGCTTCGGCATGGCGATCACCTCCAACGGGGGCACGGGCGCGCGGCCGGCGCAGGACGGTCTGTCCGCCACGGCCTATCCATCGGGCGTACGCGGCACGCCGGTCGAGATCGCCGAAACGCAGACGCCGCTCATCTTCTGGCGCAAAGAGTTGCGGCCCGACTCCGGCGGTGCCGGCCGGACCCGGGGTGGTCTCGGTCAGATCATGGAGATCGAAAGCGGCGTCGACGAGACGTTCGAACTGCTGGCAGCCTTCGATCGCATCGATCATCCGCCCCGCGGCCGCGATGGCGGCGTCGATGGAGCAGCGGGCGTCGTACAGTTGAAATCGGGCAAGCGCCTGGCGGGCAAAGGCTTCCAGACCATCCCGCCCGGAGATCGGCTGATCGTCATGACTCCAGGCGGCGGCGGTCTGGGGCGCCCGGGTGAGCGCGACCGCACGCAGGTGGCGCGCGATGTCGCCGACGGGCTGATCGATCTCAAGACGGCGCGTGAAGTTTATGGGTACGAACCGCCGCTGGCGGCGGAGTAGCAGAACATACAGGGACAGGAGGCTTCGATGACGATGCGACGCAGACAGGCTCTGATGACGGGCGCGGGCGCGCTGGCCGCGGTTGGCGGACTCGCGGCTCCGGCACAGGCGCAAGCAGCCAAGTTGCAGCTGTCGACCGTGTGGCCGGACGGCAACTTCCACACCGTGAATTGCAAGCGCTACGCCGAAGCCGTGAAGGCGGCGACCGCCGGCGCGGTCGATATCGAGGTGAAGGCCGGCGGGCAGCTGGGCTTCAAGGGCCCCGAGCACCTGCGCGCGGTGCGCGACGGGTTGGTGCCGATGGCCGACATCCTGAACGTCCAGCAGGTGGGTGACGAGCCGCTATTGGGCGTCGAGGGCGTGCCGTTCCTGTGCGGTACCCAGGACGAGGTCCGGACGCTGCACAAGTACATCCGGCCCGAGTTCGAGAAGATCGCCCAGAAGAACAACCAGACCATCCTCTACATGGTGCCGTGGCCGACGCAGTACCTGCACCTCAAAGTCAGGGCGGACACCGTCGATGGCCTGAAGGGCATCAAGATCCGCGTGCCCGACAAGAACTCCCAGGATATGTGCAACGCCATCGGCATGTCCGCCGTGCTGATCCCCTGGGGCGAGACCATCGCGGCGCTGTCTTCCGGCGCCGTCGCGGGCGTCTCGACCTCCGCGGTGTCGGGCGTCGACGGCAAGTTCTGGGAGTTCCTGAAGTTCTTCCACGCGACCAACCATCAATGGTCCTGCCAGATCGTCACCATCAACAATGCGGCGTTCCGGCGTTTGCCGGAGCAGCACCGCAAGGCGATGCAGGATGTGGCGAAGAAGATGGAGCCGGAGTTCTGGGCATCCTCGACCAAGGCCGATGTCGACAGCGCCAAGCGGCTGACCGAAGGCGGCATGACGAAAGTCGACATTCCGCCGGCGATGATGGCTGAGCTGCGCAAGCGTACCGCCAACATGACGGCCGACTTCATCAAGCGCGTCCCGGCGGCTGAGGCGCCGCTCAAGGGCTACCTCAGCGAGATGAAGCGGGCGTGAGCCCCGGGCCCTCTGGCCCCAATGCCGCGGCGCCGCCGGCGCTGCGGACGATCCTCGACGCCATCGACCGCCTCGCGCGGATCGATGGTTGGATGGGGGCGACATGCCTCGCGGCGCTGTTCGCGCTCATCTTCGCCGAAGTGCTGGTGCGGACGCTCTCGAACGTCCTGCCGTGGGTTCCCGCCGACATTCCAGTGGCGTGGGAGTACGGCTCCTACCTGATGGCGGCGGCCTTCACCTTCGGTGCCGCCATGACGTTGCGCGCGGGCGGCCATATCCGTGTGACGCTGCTGATCGGCCGCGTGTCGCCGGCGGTCCGCCGTCACATGGAGACGGTGCTGGCGGCCTTGGGCGTGGGCTTCACGACGTTTCTCGTCTATGCGCTGGTGAACTTCACCTGGCAAAGCTTCGACAGCGGACAGATTTCCATTTCCAGTGGCACGCCGCTCTGGCCGGCGCAGGCCGTTGTCACGTTCGGCGTTGTGCTCCTGATGTTGCAGTTCGTGGCCCGGTTCCTGCAGGCGCTGTTCGGACTGCCGCTGGAGAGCCTCGATATGCGCGCATCCTCGGTATCGGAGTGATCGTGAGGAGCGTCCGCCTTTGCTGATCGTGGTCCTCACGCTGTTCGCACTGCTGTTCGTCTTCCTGGTGGGCGGGCTGTGGATCGGCTGGACGCTCGCGGTCACCGGGTCGGTCCTGCTCGCGATCTTCCGCGACATTCCGCTCGACAAGTTGCTGGCCCAGTACACCTGGAACATCCTCACCACGCAGGAGCTGCTGGCGCTGCCGCTCTTCATCGTGATGGGCGAGATCCTGTTCCGGACCCGCCTGTCGCAACTGCTGTTCGACGGGCTGCGGCCCTGGGCGGCGCTGCTGCCCGGCCGGCTTCTGCATGTGAACGTCGTGGGATGCTCGATGTTCGCCGCGATCTCAGGCTCGTCGGCCGCCACCACGCAGGTGGTGGGTCGGATCTCGCTGAACGAGCTCGGCAAGCGCGGCTATTCCCGGAATGTCGCCATCGGATCGCTGGCCGGTGCCGGGACGCTCGGGTTCCTGATCCCGCCCAGCAATATCATGATCATTTACGGGGTGCTGGGCGACGTTTCGATCGCCAAGCTTTTCACCGCCGGCTTCATTCCGGGCGTGCTTCTGGCGCTCTCGTTCATGGCGCTGATCATGATCCACGCCACGCTCCGGCCCGAGATCGTTCCTGAAGGCGAACGCCGGACCCGGATCGCCTCGGCCGCCGAATTCCGGCAGTCGCTGCGCGACCTGGGACCCGTGGTGTTTCTCATCCTTTGCGTGCTGGGGTCGATCTATGGCGGCATCGCGACGCCGTCCGAGGCGGCGTCCGTCGGCGTCGCGGGGGCGTTGCTGGTCGCCTGGCAGCAGGGCGAGCTGTCGCGCGCGGCGCTCCGGGCCGTGGCCATCGGCTCGGTGCAGACCTGCGCCATGATCGCTCTGATCGTCCTCGGCGCCTCGATCCTGGGCAGCGCCACGGCGTTCCTCGGCATTCCGGCGGCCGTTGCGGAATTCGTGCGCGGCCTTGGCCTGTCACCGATCATGCTGATCGTGGTCCTGATCGTGTTCTATCTGATCCTCGGCTGCTTTCTCGACGGCTTCAGCATGATCGTCATGACACTGCCGATCGTGATGCCGATCGTGAAGGCCGCCGGCTTCGACCCCATCTGGTTCGGCATCTTCCTGGTGCTTGTCGTGGAGATGGCCCAGATCACCCCGCCGGTCGGCTTCAACCTGTTCGTCATCCAGGGCCTGACCGAGGACGGTCTCGGCTACATCGCGCGGGTGACCCTGCCGTACCTCTGCGTCATGATCGCCTTTACGCTCCTGATCGCGATCTTCCCCGACATCGCGCTCTGGCTTCCTCGGGTGACCAGCGGCTAATCTCCCTGCCAAGAACCGGGGGGAGAGCATGGATCCGCGGCAAGTGAAGACGGCAGCCGACGCGCGCCGCATCGTCAAAGAGCGCGGCCTCACGCACGTGAAGGTCGGCGTGCACGACATCGACGGCGTCCTTCGCGGCAAGTACCTGCATGTCGACAAGTTCCTGGGCGCCCTCGATGGCGGCTTCGGTTTCTGCGACGTCGTGCTGGGCTGGGATTCCAACGACCAGCTCTACGACAACGTGACCTACACCGGCTGGCATACGGCATATCCGGATGCCAGCGTCCGGATCCTCCCCGAGACCTGCCGGGAGATCGCGACGGAGCCCGGCAATCTCCTGTTCTTGTGCGAGTTCGTCGACAAGGCCGAGGAGATCTGTCCGCGCGGCACGCTGCGCCGTGTGTTGGCCCGCGCGCGCAAGCTCGGGTTCGAGGTCAAGGTCGGCTTCGAGTACGAGTTCTTCGTCTTTGCCGAGACCGCGTTTTCGATCCGGGAGAAGGGATACCGCAACCTCAAGCCCATCTCCCCGGGCTTCTTCGGTTATTCGGTGCTCCGCAACTCCGTCCTGTCGGATTGGTATCGCGATCTCATGGCCATGTGCGAGACCATGGATATGGGCATCGAGGGTCTGCACACGGAGACCGGGGCGGGGGTGCTGGAGGCGGCGCTGCGGGTGTCCGACGCGCTCGACGCGACGGACAAGGCCGCGCTCTTCAAGCTCTACACCAAGGTGCTTGCGCAGAAGCGCGACTGGTTGGCGACCTTCATGGCCAAGTGGTCGAAAGACTGGCCGGGCTGCGGCGGCCACATGCACATGTCGCTCTGGAAGGACGGCAAGCCGGTCTTCTTCGACGAGAAGGCGCCGCACCGCATGAGCCGAACCATGCGCCAGTTTGTCGGCGGCCAGGCCGCGCTCATGCCCGAAATGCTGGCGATGGTGGCCTCGAACGTGAATTCGTATCGGCGGCTCATTCCGGGCTTCTGGGCGCCGACCTCGGCGACCTGGGGTGTGGAGAACCGCACCACGGCGCTGCGGGTCATTCCGGGATCGGCCAAGTCGACGCGCGTGGAGTACCGGGTCGCGGCGGCCGATGCGAATCCGTATTTGGCGATTGCCGCGGCCATTGCGTCGGGCCTCTGGGGGATCGAGAACGACATCGATCCGGGCCAGCCCATCCAGGGCAACTCCTACGAAAAGAAGCATCCGGCGAAGTCGCAGCTGCCCCGCACCTTGATGGAGGCGGCGGGTCGGTTGAAGGGGTCGAAGGCGGCGCGCGACCTTCTGGGCGACGCCTTCGTCGACCACTACGCGGCGACCCGCGAGTGGGAAGAGCGCGAGTTCCGAAAGGCGATCACGGACTGGGAACTCGACCGATACATGGAAATCATCTGAGGACATGACATGACGGCCTTGCGGGGCAACTGGAGCTACCCGACCGCGATCCGGTTCGGGGCGGGACGAATTGCGGAACTGCCGGAGGCGTGCGCCGCCGTCGGTCTGAAGCGGCCGCTGCTGGTCACCGATCCGGGGCTCGCGCGCCTGCCGATGATCGAGAGCGCGCTCGCCGGGCTGCGCAAGGCGGGGCTCGGCGTCGGGCTGTTCAGCGATGTGCGGCCCAATCCGGTGGCGGGCAACGTGGAGGCCGGCGTGCGCGTCTTGCGCGACGGCAAGCACGATGGCGTCATCGCGTGGGGTGGTGGCAGCGGCATCGACGCCGCCAAGGCAATCGCCTTCATGGCGGGTCAGAAGCGCCCGATGTGGGACTTCGAGGATATCGGCGACTGGTACACCCGCGCCGATCCCGCCGGCATCTTTCCCTCGATCGCCGTCCCGACGACGGCTGGCACAGGCTCGGAGACCGGCCGCGCCTCGGTCATCACCAACGAGGAGACCCACACCAAGAAGGTGATCTTTCACCCGAAGATGATGCCCGCGATCGTGATCGCCGATCCCGAACTCACGGTCGGGCTGCCGCCCGCACTCACGGCCGGCACGGGGATGGACGCCTTCATCCATTGCTTCGAGGCCTATTGTGCGCCGGGCTATCACCCCTACGCCGAGGGCATCGCTGTGGAAGGCATGCGGCTCGTGAAGGAAAACCTCGTGCGCGCCGTTCGCGATGGCAAGGACATCGAAGCGCGAGGTCACATGCTGGCGGCCTCGCAGATGGGTTCGACCGCCTTCCAGAAGGGGTTGGGCGCGATCCATTCGCTCTCCCATCCGGTGGGCGCCGTCTACGACACGCACCACGGCCTCACCAATGCGGTGGCCATGCCTTATGTCGTGAAGTTCAATCGGCCGGCCATCGAGGACAAGATCGTGCGCCTCGGTCGATGGCTCGGTCTCGCGGATCCCTCGTTCGGTGGATTCATGGGCTGGGTGCTCGACTTGCGCAAAACCATCGGCATTCCCCATACGCTCGCCGATCTCGGTGTGAAGACCGCCGATCTCGACCGGCTTGCTGTCATGGCCGCCGAGGATCCGACCGCGGGCGGCAATCCGGTGGAGGCCGGAGTGCCCGAAATGCGGGCGCTGTTCGACGCCGCCGTCGCTGGCCGACTCTGATCGAGGACAGCATGAACGCCAATTTTCCCACGCAGGCTCGCGTCGTCATCATTGGCGGCGGCATCATGGGCTGCTCGACCGCCTACCATCTCGCGAAGAACGGCTGGACCGACGTTGTGCTGCTGGAGCAGGGGCGATTGAGTGGTGGCACGACCTGGCACGCCGCCGGCCTGGTCGGGCAATTGCGTACGTTTCAGAACCTCACTCGACTGATCCGCTACTCGACCGAACTCTATTCCAAGCTGGAGGAAGAGACCGGGCTTGCGACGGGCTGGAAGCAATGCGGCAGCCTCACGGTCGCCCGCACGCCGGAGCGCATGACGCTGTTGCATCGCGTGGCAGCCCAGGCGCGAGCGCAGGGAGTTGGCTGCGAGCCGCTGTCTCCGAAGGAGGCCGGCGACAAGTATCCGATCATGCGCACCGACGATCTGGTGGGCGCGGTATGGCTGCCGGGCGATGGCAAGGCCAATCCCGCTGACATCACCCAGGCGCTGGCCAAGGGCGCGCGCAATCGTGGCGTCCGCATCTTCGAAAAGACCCGCGTGACCTCGATCGACACGCGGGACGGACGTGTCACCGGTGTTCAGACCACCCAGGGCCCGATCAAGGCCGAGGTGGTGGTGAACTGCGGCGGACAATGGGCGCGCCAGGTCGGCCGTATGGTGGGCGTCACCGTGCCGCTCTATTCCTGCGAGCACATGTACATCGTCACCGAGAAGATGGAGGGCGTGCCGCGCGACCTGCCGGTCATGCGCGATCCCGATGGTTACATCTATTTCAAGGAGGAGGTCGGCGGCCTGCTGATGGGCGGCTTCGAGCCCGTCGCCAAGCCGTGGGAGAAGGACGTCATTCCCGACGATTTCGAGTTCGGGATGCTGCCCGACGACTGGGACCAGTTCCAGATCCTGATGGACAATGCGCTGATCCGCGTGCCGCAGCTCGCCAAGACCGGCATCAAGACCTTCATGAACGGGCCCGAGAGCTTCACCCCGGACATGAACTACATCCTCGGCGAGGCGCCCGAGCTGCGCGGCTTCTTCGTCGGCGCCGGGTTCAACTCGATGGGCATCGCAAGCTCCGGCGGCGCGGGCATGGCGCTTGCCGAGTGGATCGTGGCGGGCGAGCCCACGCTCGATCTCTGGCCGGTCGACATCCGCCGCTTCGCGAGCTTCAACGGCAACGATATCTGGTTGCGCCCGCGCGTGTCCGAGACGCTCGGGCTGCACTACAAGATGCCCTGGCCTCAGCGCGAGTTCGAGACGGCGCGGCCGCTGCGTCGCTCGCCTCTCTTCGATCGCCTGAAGGCCAAGGGCGCCTGGTTCGGCAACAAGATGGGCTGGGAGCGGCCCAACTGGTTCGCGGGCGCCGGCGTCGAGCCACAGATGGAGTATGGCTGGGGCCGGACCAACTGGTTTCCGGCGGCGGCGGCCGAGCACAAGGCGGCGCGCGGATCGGTGGCACTGTTCGACCAGACCTCGTTCGGCAAGCTGCTGGTGGTTGGGCGCGACGCGCTCGCGGCGCTGCAGCGTCTCTGCGCCAACGACATCTCGGCTCCCGTCGGCACCACGATCTACAGCGCCATGCTGAACGAGCGCGGTAGCTTCGAGAGCGACCTTACCGTGGCACGGCTCGCCGCCGACCGCTTCCTCGTGATCGTCGGCACCTCCGAGGCGACCCGCGCCAAGGATTGGATCGAGCGCCACTTGCGTTCCGACGAGGCGGTGAGCGTGATCGACGTCACCTCCGCCTGGGCGGTGATTTCGCTGATGGGGCCGCGGAGCCGCGAGGTTCTGCAGCGGGTGAGCCGCGCGGACCTTTCCAACGCAGCGTTTCCGTTCGGCACGATCCGCGAGATCGGCGTCGGCTATGCCACGGTGCTTGCATCGAGGCGCACCTATGTCGGTGAGCTCGGCTGGGAGCTTTACGTGCCTACCGAGTTCGCGGTCACCGTCTACGAGACTCTGCACGAGGTGGGCCGCGAGGCGGGCCTGCTGGATGCCGGCTATTACGCGATCGACTCGCTGCGCCTCGAAAAGGCCTACCGGGCCTGGGGGCGCGAACTCACGCCAGACTACACGCCGTGGGAGGCGGGGTTGGGCTTCGCGGTCAAGCTCGACAAGCCTGGTGGCTTCATCGGCCAGGCCACATTGGTAGCTGCCAAGGCCCGCCCGCTGTCGCGCCGGCTGGTGTCGGTGGTGCTTGAGGATGGCGAGCCGCTGCTTTGGGGTGGCGAGGCGATCCTGCGCGCAGGTGCCGCCGTGGGCGACCTCACCTCGGCTGGCTACGGCCACTCAATCGGCGCCAGCGTCGGTCTGGGCTACGTCACGCGTACCGATGGCGCGGTCGATGCCGCGTGGCTCGATGCCGGCGGGTTCGAGGTCGATCTGGCCGGGCGCCTCCTCAAGGCGCGCCTCTCGCTCCGCGCAGCGTGGGATCCCACGAGCGCCCGCACAAAGGTCTAGCCCTCAGCCCGCCGCGGGCCGCAGCCGCGTCTCGGAGAGCTCGCCAGCGGCCTCGAGGATGGGATAGGCGACCGAGGTCAGGTGGCCGTTGATCCGCTTGAGGTCGCGGATCACGTCCATGTGGATCGAGCTGGTCTCGATCGATTCGGGCCGGCCCTGCCGCAGACGGGCGAAGTGGCTCTCCGCGGCGCGGGTTTCGGCCTCGCGGATCGTTGTCTTTTCGGCGATCAGTCGTCGTGCCAGCGCGATATCGCGGGTGGTGAAGACATTCAGCGCCAGCCGAAGATTGTCGAGAATCCGCGCATGGAAACCCTTGAGTTCGGCAAGGCCTTCGGCCGAGAAGGCGTAGCGGTTCTTGATCTTCTTGGCGGCAAGTTCCATCAGGTTCTTGTCGACGATGTCGCCGACATGTTCGAGATTCATGGTGAAGCTCAGAATCTCGACGTAGCGTCGGCCATCCTCCTCGCCGAGCTCCTGACGCGACGCCTGGATGAGGTAGAGCTTGATCGCCTCGTGTAGCCTGTCGACGGCGTCGTCGGACTGCTCGATCGCCTTGACCAGCTTCTGGTCGTCGCGCTCGAAGACTTCCATCGTCTGGCGAAGCATGTCGGCCACGCGATCCCCCAGATTGAGCGTCTCGCGCGCTGCGCAGCCCAGCGCCTCGGCGGGTGAATCGAGTACGTTCGGATCGAGATGACGCGGCCGGCCCGGATCGTCGAGGGTCGCTCGTTCCGGCAGGATGCGTCGGCACACCATCGCCACAAGATCGGTGAAGGGAAGAAACAGGAGCGCGACGCCCAGATTGAAGAACGTATGGAAGTTGATGGCCAGCCGCGCGGGTTCGGGCTCGATCCGCGCGAGCAGGTCGGCGAGCGGCCCGACGAAAAACACGCAGACCACAGCCACCGCGCCCCGCATCAGTAGATTGCCGAGCGGCACGCGCCGCGCCTCAACCTCGGCCCCCGACTGGGCCATGAAGGGCGCGAACGCCCCGCCGACATTGACGCCCAGGACCAGCGCGACCGCCAGCCGCGGCTCGACCAGACCGCCGGCCGCCAGCGACATCACCAGCAGCACCACCGAGAGGCTTGAGTGGACCAGCCAGGTCAGCACGGCGGCGACCAGAGCGGCCAGCACATACTCGGTCTGCAGCCCGACCAGCAGCGTCGCGAAGGTGGGTGAACTCTTGAGGGGGGCGGCGGCCGTCGCGATCAGCTTCAGCGACAACAGCATCAGGCCGAGCCCGATCGCCACGCGAGCGAGGTGGCGCGGTCGGTCCGAGGCACTGGACAGGAACGCGATCACGCCGGCAGCGATCAGCACGGGCGAGAGGAGCGACAGATCGAACGACAGGACCTGGGCGGCGAGCGTGCTGCCCACATCCGCCCCCAGCATGACCGCGAGCGCAATGCCAAGCGGAATGAGTCCGCGCCCGGCGAAGGAACTCAGCAGCAACGCGGTCGCGGTACTGGATTGCAGGATGCCGGTGATGGCGAGGCCGCCCGCGAAGGCGGTGAACCGGTTTCGCGCGCAGGCCGCGACGGCGCGGCGCAGATGCGCGCCGAAGGCGCGGGTGAGGCCGGTACGGACCATCCGCACGCCCCAAAGCAGCAGCGCCACGCTGCCGACCAGATGAAGGACCAGTTCCGCGCCGGACATGATCGCCCGAAACTACGCCTTGCGATGGAAATGTTAAAGTTCCGTGACGGTCCCGTCAGGGGGCCAGCGCGCGCGCCTCGTCCATGAAAGCCTGGACCAACGCGGCGCGCCGCCGATCCTGAAGGCAGACCGCATACTCCGCGACATCCACGTCGGCCTTGTCGATCGCGATCGCACGGAAGCGTCGATCCTCGCCCAGTTCGCTCGCGAACACCGCGCCCACACCGAAGCCCGCCGCCACCGCCTCGCGCACGCCCTCACGGGTCTGTACCTCGATGATGCTGCGGGGCTGTACGCCGGCGGCGGCCATCGCCCGTTCCAGCACCTCGCGGGTGATCGAGCCGCGCTCGCGCAGCACCAGGTCCGCGCCGTCGAGGGCCGCCACGGCCACCCGTCGTCGCCGGGCGAGCGCATGATCGGCGGGGGCGAACAGCACCAACCTGTCTCGCCGCAGCAGCAAGGCCTGCAGGCGCGGGTCCGAGACACTGCGCGCCATCACGGCGACGTCCGCGTCGTGGCGCAGCAGCCGCTCTAGCACGACGGCCGAGTTGTCGATCGACAAGGAGAACGTCACGCCGTCGGCGCGCCGCTTCAGGGCCGCCATGATCGACACCACGTGATGGGCGCTATCCGCCGCGATGCGCAGATGCCCATGTGTCAGCGTCCCTTCGCCCGCGAGAAGGGCCCGGGCCTCATCCTCGGCCGCGAACAGCCGCGTCGTGATGGCGTGGAGCTGGCGACCGGCGTCGGTCGGCACGGCGCCCCGACCGCGACGGTCGAACAGGCGCGCCTCATAGGCCCGCTCCAAGGCCGTCACTTGGCCCGACAGGTTGGGCTGGCTGAGGCCCGAGGTCCGGGCGGCGGCGGAAAATGATCCGGCCTCGGCGACAAGATGGAAGGCGCGGAGCTGGGCGGGTGTCATGTAAGCGAAACCGATGGATAACATTTGAATTATATACTGGACGGATATCAGCCGCACGCCGAACATGCGCCATGGCTCCCTCTGTTCCCGCCCGCTCCGAAACCGGCGATCCGCTGCTGCTGACGCCCGGTCCCCTCACCACCTCGGCCACCGTCAAGCAGGCGATGGTCCACGACTGGGGCTCGCGCGATGCCGGCTTCATCGCCATCAACAAGATGGTGCTGGAGAAGATTTGCGAGTTGGCGGGCGGGCAGGGGACGCACGTGACCGTGCCGGTCCAGGGCTCCGGGACCTTCGCGGTCGAAGCGATGATCACCAGCTTCGTGCCGCGCACCGGTAAGCTTCTGGTGCTGATGAACGGGGCTTACGGGCAGCGCGCGCGCCGGATCGCGGAGATCGCGGGCCGGGGTGTTGCCGCACTGGAGACGCCTGAAGACACGCCCCCTGACCTCGCCCGCCTCGAGGCCACGCTGAAGGCCGATCCGGCGATCACGCACGTCTTCGCTGTCCACTGCGAGACCACCTCGGGCATCCTGAACCCCATCCGCGAGATCGCGCTCCTGGTGCAGCGCCTTGGCAGGCGCTTGCTGGTCGACTCGATGAGCGCCTTTGGGGCGATCGAGATCGACGCCCGCGCGGTGCCCTACGACGCGCTCGCCGCCTCGTCCAACAAGTGCCTGGAGGGCGTGCCAGGGCTCGGCTTTGTCGTTTGTCGCCGGGAGGCCTTGGCCGAGTGCAAGGGCAATGCCACGACGCTCGTGCTCGATCTGCACGATCAGGCCGAGGGCTTCGCCAAGACCGGCCAGTACCGCTTCACGCCGCCGATCCACGTGATCGCGGCGCTCGGTCGCGCGATCGAGGAGCACGCGGTCGAAGGCGGTGTTGCCGGCCGCGGGCGCCGCTACCGGGAAAATGCGCGTGTGCTGATCGACGGCATGCGTGCCATGGGTTTCCGGACCTTGCTGGGCGATACGCTGCAGGCGCCGATCATCGTCACCTTCCACATGCCGAGCGACCCCCGGTTCCGGTTCCAGCGCTTCTATGACGGGCTGAAGGATCGCGGCTACGTCATCTATCCGGGCAAGCTCACGGTCGCGGACTCGTTCCGCATGGGCTGCATTGGGCGCCTCTATCCACACCACATGCTGGGCGCGCTGCAGGCGGTGCGTGAGGTGCTGGACGAGATGCGCGTGACCAATGGCGGCCCCGCTTTGGCGGCGGAGTAGGAGAACGACATGGCGCCCGACAGCCTCACCCCACCGGCCGGAAGCATCGCAGTCAACGGCCGCTCCTACCGCCTGCCGCGCCGGCCGACCGTGGTCGTTTGCGTCGATGGGTCCGAGCCCGGTTACATCGAACGCGCGGTCGAGGCTGGCCGGGCCCCGTGGTTCGCGCGTGTGCTGCGCGAGGGCACGAACCTGGCGGCAGAGTGCGTCGTGCCGACCTTCACAAATCCGAACAACCTCTCGATCGTCACCGGCCAGCCGCCGGCCGTTCATGGCATTTGCGGCAACTACTTCCTCGATCCGGAGTCCGGCACCGAAGTGATGATGAACGACCCGCGCTTCCTGCGGGTGGAGACGCTGTTCCCGGCGTTCCAGCGCGCCGGTTGCCGGATCGCCGTGGTCACGGCGAAGGACAAGCTGCGCGGCCTGCTGGGCAAGGGCCTCGCGCTGGCCCCCGGCAAGGCGTGCAGCTTCTCGTCAGAGAAGTCGGACAAGGCAACGCTTTCCGAGAATGGCATCGACGGCGTGAACGCGCTGGTCGGCATGGGCGTGCCCGACGTCTATAGCGCGGGCCTTTCTGAGTTTGTGTTCGCCGCCGGCGTGAAGCTGATGGAACGCGACCGGCCGGACGTCATGTATCTTTCGACGACTGACTACATTCAGCACAAGCACGCGCCGGGCACACCGGTTGCCAATGATTTCTACGCCATGATGGATGGCTACCTCGCGCGCCTGGACGCGCTCGGCTGCACGGTCGTGCTGACCGCCGATCACGGCATGAATGCCAAGCACGATGCCGCCGGCCAGCCCGACGTGATCTACCTGCAGGATCTGTTCGACGGCTGGGTCGGCAAGGACAAGGCGCGCGTGATCCTGCCAATCACCGATCCCTACGTCGTGCATCACGGCGCGCTGGGTTCCTTCGCCGTCGTCTATTGCGATGATCCGACCACCTGGGCGGCGAAGCTCGCGGCCGTGCCCGGGGTCGAGGCGGCCCTCACGCGCGACGAGGCGGTGCGCCGCTATGAACTGCCCGCCGACCGGCTGGGTGATCTCGTGGTGGTGTCGACCCGCCACAAGGTGCTGGGCACGTCGGCGGCGCGTCACGATCTCTCCGGCCTGACCGAACCCCTGCGCAGCCATGGCGGCGTCTCGGAGCAGCGGGTGCCGCTGATCGCCAACAGGCCGCTCGGGAGCGGCCCGCAGGCGGGGCGCCGCTGGCGCAACTTCGATGCCTTCGATCTCGCCCTCAACCTCGTCGCCTGAGAGACAGCCCATGGATACGCTTGCCCGCGCCGCGACCGAGCTGCGCCACGACCATCTGCGCATCGCGGGCCGCAAGGTCGATACCGGCGCCCGCCTCGAGGTCCGCTATCCTTGGGACAACCGGCTGGTCGGCACGGTGCCGCGGGCCACGCCCGAGCTGGTCGCCGAGGCCTTTGCGATCGCCCATGCCTACAAGCCGAAGCTGACCCGCTACCAGCGCCAGCAAATCCTGCTGCGCACCGCCGAGGCGCTGGTGCGGCGGAAAGACGAGCTTGCGCGCCTGATCACCCTTGAGTCGGGCCTCTGCCTGAAGGATTCGCTCTACGAGGTCGGCCGTGCCTACGACGTCTTTACCTTCGCGGGCCAGCTCTGCCTGCAGGACGACGGTCAGACCTTCTCGTGCGACCTCACCCCGCACGGCAAGTCGCGCAAGATCTTCACCTTGCGCCAGCCGTTGAACGCGATTTCGGCGATCACGCCGTTCAACCATCCGCTGAACATGGTCGCGCACAAGCTGGCGCCGGCCTTCGCCACCAACAATTGCGTGGTGCTGAAGCCGACCGAGCTCACGCCGCTGACCGCCTTGTTTCTGGCGGACACACTCTACGAGGCGGGTCTGCCACCCGAGATGCTGTCGGTGGTGACCGGCAATCCGTCCGACATCGGCGATGCGATGATCGTGGATCCGCGCGCGGATCTCGTCACCTTCACGGGCTCGGTGCGGGTGGGCAAGTACATCGCCGAGAAGGCGGGCTACAAGCGGATCGTGCTCGAACTGGGCGGCAACGACCCGCTGATCGTCATGGAAGACGCCGATCTCGACAAGGCGGCGGAACTCGCGGTCGCCGGTGCCACCAAGAACTCGGGCCAGCGCTGTACCGCCGTGAAGCGCATTCTCGTCGTCGACAAGGTGGCCGATGCGTTCGTCGAGCGTGTGGTCGCGCGGGCCCGCAAGCTCAAGGCCGGCGATCCGCTCGATCCCGAGACCGATGTCGGCACGGTGATCCACGAACGCGCCGCCACGCTCTTCCAGAATCGCGTGAACGACGCCGTCGCCAACCACGGGGCGCGCCTCTTGCACGGCAACGATCGACGCGGCGCGCTGTTCCCGCCGACCGTCGTCGACCGTGTCGATCCGACTTGCGAGCTGGTGCGCGAGGAGACGTTCGGGCCGGCGATCCCGATCATCCGGGTGCGCGATATCGCCCACGCGATCGAGGTCTCCAACGGCACCGCCTATGGCCTGTCGTCGGGCGTATGCACCGATCGGCTGGACTACATCACGCGCTTCGTCGAAGAGCTGCAGGTCGGCACGGTCAATGTCTGGGAAGTGCCGGGCTACCGCATCGAGATGTCGCCGTTCGGCGGGATCAAGGACTCCGGGCTTGGCTACAAGGAAGGCGTGCTGGAGGCGATGAAGAGCTTCACCAACGTGAAGACCTGGTCGCTGCCCTGGCCGGGCTGAGGGCTTTCCGCTCGGAGTGGCCGCTGTTGCCACGTGCCCATCGTTGCGGACACACTGTGTCGGCAAGTTTTCTCGGGGACAGTCCATGACCGTCAGTCAGGCCACCAAGGCCGAGAAGTTCCGCGCACTGCACGAGCGACCCGGCGGCTTCGTGATCGCCAATGCTTTCGACGCCGGTTCGGCGCGCATTCTGGCCGGACTCGGCTTTGAGGCGCTCGCGACCTCAAGCGGTGCCAAGGCGGGTGTCCTGGGGCGACGTGACGGCAAGGTGAGCCGCGCGGAGGCGCTGGCCAACGCGCGAGCCATCGCCGAGGCGTCTGACCTGCCGGTATCGGGCGATCTTGAACAGGGCTACGACGACTCGCCCGAAGCGGCAGCGGTCACCATTCGGGAGGCCGCGGGCGTCGGGTTGGTCGGTGGTTCGATCGAGGACTGGAGCGGCAGCCGCACCTACGACAGCGAGGAGGCGGTTCGGCGCGTGGCGGCGGCTTCGGCAGCCGCGCGGTCGCTGGCGTTTCCGTTCCTGCTGACCGGCCGCTGCGAGAATTTCCTGCGCGGCCGCCCCGACCTTGCCGACACCATCGCGCGCCTCAAGGCCTACGAGGCGGCTGGCGCCGACGTGCTGATGGCGCCGGGCCTGCCCGATCTCGACGCCGTGCGTCAGGTGTGCGCGGCGCTGAAGAAGCCGTTCAATTTCATGGTCGGCATCAAGGGCCGCTCCTTCAGCGTGGCGGAGTTGCAGGCGGCCGGCGTGCGGCGGATCAGTCTCGCCACCTCGCTTTGGCGGGCCGCGATGAGCGGTCTGATCGACGCGGCGCGCGAGGTTCGCGACAAGGGCACCTTCGGCTATGTCGACAGCTCCGTGCCGAGCGGCGAGCTTGTGAAGTTCATGAAGGAGTGACGATGTTGCGTACATCCCGTCGTGCGGCGCTGCTGGGCCTCGCCGCCACTTCGTTTGCGCCCGCCGTCGGGCAGGCGCAGGCGTGGCCCGCCAAGCCGCTCAGGTTGATTGCCCCCTATCCGCCGGGTGGGGGTGTCGACACCGTGAGCCGCGCCTTTGCCGAGAAGATCCAGGCCACGTTGGGCCAAAGCGTCGTGGTCGACAACCAGCCGGGCGCCGGCGCCACGATCGGAGCCACGGCGCTGCATCGCAGCGCACCCGACGGGCACACGATGATGGTCGGCAGCCTGGTCGACTATTCGATCGCGCCGTTCTTTCATCAGAACCTGGCCTTCGAGATGGCGCGCGATTTCGTGCCCGTCCTCGAGATCGGCAACGGCACGGTGGCGCTGCTGGTGACGCCCGGGCTCGAGGCGAGGAGCGTCGCCGAACTGGTGGCGCTGGCCAAGTCCAAGCCTGGCCAACTGAGCTACGCCTCGTCGGGCTATGGCGGGCTGATCCATCTCAACTACGAGATGCTGAAGCAGATGACCGGTGCGGAGATGACCCATGTGCCCTATCGCGGCACGTCATTCTTCCAGGCCGACCTTTACGAAGGACGCGTTCAAGTCTCGATCGACAATGTGCTGGCTCACCTGCCGCACATCGCCTCGGGCAAGGTACGCTGCCTCGCCGTCGCCGCCGCCCGGCGCTCGCCACTGCTGCCCGATGTTCCGACCATGACCGAGGCCGGTGTCCCGGGTTTCGAGTCGGCCACGAACTACACGCTGTTCGTACCCAAGGGCACACCCGCCGCGGTCGTCGAGCGACTGAACGCCGCCGGCAACGCGGCGGTGCGCGATGCCGACTTCCGCGAGCGCCTGCTCAAGCTTGGCATCGTCGTGGTTGGCAGTACCCAGCCCGAGGCGCAGGCCCGCATGAGCGCCGAGATCGCGCGCTGGGGCGATGTCATCCGCAAGGGCAACATCAAGCCGCAGTGAGGGCAGGGGCGTGGAGGAACTCGACGTTCTGGTCGTCGGTGCCGGTCTGTCCGGAATCGGCGCGGCCTGGCACTTGCAAAAGCATTGCCCGGGCAAGAGTTGGGCCATTGTCGAGGCTCGCGAGGCCAGCGGCGGTACCTGGGATCTCTTCCGCTATCCCGGGGTTCGCTCGGACTCCGACATGTACACGTTGGGCTACCGCTTTCGGCCCTGGAAGGACGCCCAGGCCATCGCCGACGGTCCTTCGATCCTGTCCTATGTGCGCGATGTCGCGCGCGATCATGGCATCGACCGCCGCATCCGGTATTCGCACCGCGTTGTGTCGGCGGCCTGGTCGACTCCCGACGCACGTTGGACGGTTGTACTTGAGTGCGGACCGGACCGGGCGCGCACCACCATTGCCTGCCGGTTCCTGTGGATGTGCAGCGGCTACTACCGCTACGAGTCCGGCCACGATCCGGTCTTTCCCGGCCGCGAGAGCTTCGCCGGTCGGATCGTGCATCCGCAATTCTGGCCTCAGGATCTTGAGTATGCCGGCAAGAAGGTCGTGGTAATCGGCAGCGGTGCCACGGCGGTGACCTTGGCGCCAGCCATGGCCGACACCGCCACCCATGTCGCGATGCTGCAACGCTCGCCCACCTGGATGGTGTCGCGTCCGGCCGTCGATGCGATGGCCGAGCGCCTCAAGCGGCGCCTACCGCTCGGACTCGCCTACGCGCTCACGCGTTGGAAGAACGTGCTGATGGGCATGTACGTCTATCGCATGTGCAAGCGGCGTCCGGAGCGCGTTGCCAAGCTGCTGCTGGGCGGTGTGCGCCAGGAGCTGGGACGGGACTACGATGTCGCGACGCACTTCACGCCGCGATACGACCCGTGGAACCAGCGGCTCTGTCTGGTGCCGGATGGTGACTTCTTCCGCGCGGTGAAGGCGGGTCGCCTCGAGATGGTGACCGACACGATCGACCGGTTCGTGCCGTCGGGCATCGCGCTGAAGTCGGGTCGGACGCTCGACGCCGATGTCATCGTTACGGCCACCGGCCTGGAACTGCAGCCACTGGGCGGCACCCGCCTGTCCGTGGACGGGGTGCCGGTCGAGCCGCCGCGGACCACCATCTGGCGCGGCATGATGTATTCGGACGTGCCCAACCTTGTATCGGTGTTCGGGTACACCAACGCCTCGTGGACGCTGAAGGCCGATCTGGTGAGCGAGCACACCTGCCGTCTGCTGAACCACATGGAGCGCCATGGCTATCGCCAGATCACACCGCGCCGCAACGACCCGAGCGTGACGGACGAGCCCTTCGTCGACTTCTCGTCCGGCTATATCCAGCGCGCGCTTGCGAGCCAGCCCAAGCAGGGCAGCAAGCGCCCGTGGAAGCTCTACCAGAACTACCTGCTCGATCTTATCACGTTGCGCTACGGCCGGCTTACGGATCCGACTCTGGAGTTCGCGAAGTAGTGCTTTCGCGGAACCCTGCAAAGGCCTAGCGTCGCGTGATGCTGTCCCAGGTAGACAAGGCTCGCGCCTTTCAAGAGCTGCACCGGCGGCCCGGCGTCTTGCTGCTGCCCAATCCCTGGGATGCCGGCACGGCGCGACTGTTGCAGTCGCTGGGCTTCGAGGCGCTGGCCACGACGAGTCTCGGCCTGTCGAACACGCTGGGGCGGCGCGATGGCAGCAACGCTGTCAGTCGCTTGGCGTTGCTCGAAAATTGCCACGCGATCGCCACCGCGACGGACCTGCCGGTCACTGCCGACCTGGAGAACGGCTATGCCGACGAGCCTCGCGAAGCCGCGCGTATCCTGCTCGATGCCGCCGATGTGGGGCTGGCGGGCGGGTCGCTGGAGGATTGGAGCGGCGAGCGCATCTACGACTTCAACCACGCCGTCGAGCGCGTCGTGGCCTCTGTCGAGGCCTTACGGGCGCGCGGCAAGCCATTCGTGTTCACCGCCCGAGCCGACAACCTGATCCGAGGCGTGCGCGATCTCGACGACACGATCCGCCGCCTGCAGGCCTTCGGGAAAGCCGGCGCGGATGTCCTCTACGCCCCGGGCCTGCGCGACCTTGAGACCATGCGCACGGTCGTTCAGTCGGTCGACAAGCCGGTGAACGTGGTGATGAGCTCTGGCGATCCCGATCTCACCGCCGAGGCGATCGCGGCCGTTGGGGTCAAGCGCATCAGTGTCGGTGGCGCGCTCTCCCGCCTCGCCTTGGCGGCCTTCATGAAGGGCGCCACCGCCATGAAGGCGGGCGACTTCCGCTGGATGCGCGAGACCCTGCCAACGGCAGACCTCAAGCGGGTGTTCACGGACTGACGGCGCTCCCGCGGATCAGTCGAAACCGATCTCGACCTGTCCCAGCGGTCCGAAATCGGCAGTCCAATTCTGACCAGGCCGCGTCGCCAACATGCCGGTGAGCGTGCCGGTGCTCACGATCTGGCCCGCCTTCATGCCGAGGCCGAGGCGGGAGAGTTCGTTGGCGAGCCACAATATGGGCTCCAAGGGGTTGCCCAACGCCGCGCCGGCCGTCCCGCGCCGACGGACGACACCATCGGCGATCAGCCGGGCTTCCTGCCCCGCGATGTCTCGCTGGCGCCAGTTCTCGATCGCCGGGCCATAGATGAAGGTGCCTGATCCCGCGCCGTCGGCCAGGATCGCCGACAGGGGCGGGAAGGCGTCGTCGTGGACGAAGCGACATTCGGCGAGTTCGATTCCGGGGTGCATTGAGGCCACGGCGGCGTCGATGTCGCCCAGCACATAGGCGCTGCGCCGCGCCGGCAAATCGGCGCCGAGCATCACCTGGAACTCGACTTCCGGGATGGGACTGCAGAGCCGCGCGTGCTCGAACCGCGCGGGTGACTCGTGCACGAAGTAGGTACGGCCCCAGATCGGTGCGGTGGTGCGCAATTGACGCTGCATCTCGGACTTGAAGGCCGCGATCTTCCACCCGCGCACCTCCCACCCGAGCTCGTCGGCGACCAGACCGGCGACGCGATACCCGGCATCGGAATCCGCCGGGATCAGCTCGGCGGCAAGGCCGCTCTGCTGCCGCCTCGCCCGACGCAGGTCGGCGAGCTGGCGCGCGAGGGCATGTTCGCGATCTGCGGTCATTCAGATGCGGATGCGCGTGCCTTTGGGGTCCACCGCCGCCGCGTCGAGCCGCGAGGCGGGCCAGGCTCGAGTGAAGGCCTCGATCTCGTAGTCGGCGTGGCCGGCCTCATCGGCCGCCACATAGCCGAAAGCGATCGCCTTGCCGATCGTGTGGCCCCAGCCGCCGCTTGACGCGACGCCGAGCGTCTTTCCGCCGCGCCGGATCGCCTCGCCGCCATAGAGCTGCACGGGGCCATCGACCGTCAGGACGATCAGCTTTCGCTTCGGCCCTTCGGCCTTGGCTTTCTCAAGCGCCGCGCGGCCGATGAAATCCTGCGGCTTCTTCAGCGACACAGCGAAACCGAGGCCGGCCTCGTAGGGCGTGTAGTCGGGCGTGATATCGGCGCCCCAGTAGAGGTAGCGCTTCTCCAGCCGGAGCGACTCGATCGCGCGGTAGCCCGCGTTCGAGAGGCCATGCTCGCGGCCGGCGGCCTGCAGCGCCTCGTAGACATGCGCCGCGTACTCCTGCGGCACATGCAGTTCCCAGCCCAACTCGCCGAGATACGTGACGCGCAGCGCCAGTACCGGCGCAAAGCCGATCCGGATCTCGCGCGCCGTCATGTAGGGGAACGCCGCGTTGGAGACGTCGCCATCGGCGACGGCGGCCAGGATGTCGCGCGCGCGCGGCCCCCCGAGATTCAGCGTGGCGTAGGCCGATGTGACGTCCCGGATCGAGACACTGCCATCGGCCGGCAGGTGGCGTCGGATCCAGCCGATGTCGCGCACGCCGAAGGCGCTGCCGGTCACCATGTAGAAGCGATTCTCGTCCAGCCGCGCGAAGGTGAGGTCGGCCTCGATGCCGCCGCGCTCGTTGCAGAGCTGGGTGTAGACCAGCGACCCCGCCGGCTTGTCGAGATCGTTGGCGGCGATGCGCTGCAGCGCGGCGAAGGCGGCCGGGCCCTCGATCTCGAACTTGGAGAACGAGCTCTGGTCGATCAGCACCGCCCGTTCGCGGGCGGCTCGACACTCCGCGCCGACCGCCTCGAACCAATTGGGTCGGTTCTCGAAGCTCGGTCGGTCGCGCGTCTCCTCGCCGGCGCGCGCGAACCAGTTGGGCCGTTCCCACCCGAAGCGCGAGCCGAAGACGGCGCCCTGTGCCTTGAGCGTCTCGTAGAGCGGGCTGCGTCGTCCGCCGCGTGCGCTCTCCAGTTCCTCGATCGGATAGTGGATCTGGTAATAGCGCCAGTAGCTGTCGACGCTGCGCTCCGCCAGATAGCGCGCGCTCATGTGATGGCGCCCGAAGCGACGCACGTCGAATGCCCACAGGTCGAGGCTGGGGGCGCCCTCGACGATCCATTCCGCCATCGCCTTGCCGGCGCCGCCCGAGGCCGCGATGCCCGAAGTGAAGCCGCAGGCGACGTAGAAGTTGTCGCGCTCGGGCGCCAGCCCCAGGATCGGCTCACCATCGGGCGAGATCGGGATCGCTCCGTTGATCACGGTGCGGATACCGATCTCGTTCAGGATGGGCAGGCGCTCGGCGGCCGGCAGGACGAACTGCTCCAGCCGCTCCTGGTTGGGCTGGAAAAGCTCACGCCCGAACGAGAAGGGCACGCCCTTTTCGCCGAAGGTCGGCGTGCCGCGCTCCCACCCGCCAATCGCCAGCGCCCCGGGCTCCGGCTTGAGATAGAAGATCTTGTCCGGATCGCGCAGCGTCGGCAGGCCCTTCGGCAGGTCGTCGCGCTTCTCGGTGATGAGATACTGGTGCTCGACCGCGCCGGCCGGCACCGCGACGCCTGCGAGCTTGGCCACGTCGCGCGCCCAGATTCCGGCGGCATTGACCACGATCTCGCACTCGATCGCGCCACGATCGGTCAGCACGCGCGAGATGCGCCGGCCTTTGTTCTCGAAGCCGGTGACCAGCGCACCCTCGACGATGCGTACGCCGCCCGTCCGCGCGCCGCGCGCGTAGGCCTGGGTGAGACTCGACGGCTCCACCGAGCCGTCATTGGGAACGAACACCGCGCCGACCACGCCCTGGAGCGTGATCAACGGAAATTTGTCCAACGCCTCGCGCGGGCTGAGCGTGTGCAGCTCGAAGTCGAAGCTGCGCGCCGTCGTCGCCATGCGCTTCAGCTCGCTCCAGCGTTCCTCGGACGAGGCGAGGCGCAGGCTGCCGACCGGTTTCCACTCCACCGCTTGACCGGTTTCCGCCTCCAGCGTGTCGTAGAGGCGCGCGCTGTACTGCATCAGCCGCGTCAGGTTGCGCTTGGAGCGGAGCTGGCCCACCAGTCCCGCGGCATGCCAGGTCGATCCGTGGGTGAGGCCGCTCTTCTCCAGAACCAGCACGTCGCGCTGGCCGAGCTTGGCAAGGTGGTAGGCGATCGAGCAGCCGATCGCACCGCCGCCGACCACGACGATGCGGGCGCGTGAGGGGAGGTCAGCCACGCAATTCGCCCAGATACCAGTCGATGAAGTGCGCGACGTTGCGCTCGCGGATCAGAGAGTAGGGACCCGGTTCGTAGCCCGGCGAGGTGATGCCCGCTTGCTGATCGGCGCAGATGCGCCAGTCCTGAAGGTTGGTGACGTCCCAGATCGGCAGCAACCGGTCGAGGGTGTAGTCCTTGCCTTCGACCGCGTCGCCGTCAACGAGCCAGTAACCGCGCACCAGCGTGCGGTCGGGCCCCAGCGGCGTCAGCCGCGCGGCGGCGGCATAGTCGCAATTGGTGTGCTGCCAGAAGTTGGGGAACAGGGTCGTCCGCAACGTGCCGCTGTCCCACTCCTTGATGTCTCCCATCAGCCGCTGCGACAGCGGTTTGCCGTCCATGCTTTGGGTCACCGAACCCTCGATGCAGGGCGTGCGATGGCAGCGAAAGGCGGAACCCGTCATGGTCGATGTGGCGTCGCCTTCGTCGAGGCCCAGCGAGCGGAACCGGGCGTTGGCGCGGCTGACGATCGCGTCCATCGCCGGCTGCTGCGTGGGGTCGAGCATCGCCATGTCGCGCTGCACGTCGTAGGCGGCGGTATTGTATTCCTTGTGGTTGGACGGGCAGTGGTAGCACTCGCGGTTGTTCTCGAAGACGATCTTCCAGTTCGCCTCGACCACGTAGTCGACCTTGTGCGCGATCTTGGCCCGCGGAATGGCGTGCGGCGCCATCTTGCGGCGGATGGTGGTCAGCGCCTCCGAGAAGTCCGGCGGATCGTCGGCCAGCGAGATGAAGAGCAGTCCTGCCGCGTCCTCGAGCGCGATCGGCTTCAGGCCGAGTTCGCTCCGGTCAACGCCGAACTCCTTCTTGCTGTCGAGAACCAGCGCCCCGTCCAGCTCGTAGGTCCAGCGGTGATAGGGGCAGACCACGCGGTGGCCATTGCCGTGTTCCTCGCGGCACAGGATCGATCCGCGGTGGCGACACACATTGTGGAAGGCGCGGATGACGCCGTCGCGGCCGCGCACGACCAGCACCTGGGCGTCACCGATCTTCCAGGTCAGGAAGTCGCCGGGCTTGGCCACCTCGAAGCTGTAGCCGACGAAAATCCAGTGCCGGTAGAGAATCCGCTGCAAATCGGCCTGGAACACCGTCGAGTCGGCGTAGAACGGCCGGGCCAGCGGCCCCCCGTCGCGGTGCCGGGCGACAAGTTGAGCGACCTCGGCCGGCAGCGCCGGGCGGGAGAACGGTGTGACGCCATCCATATTGGTTTCCTCCGTGGGCCGTTTTCTACCATGCCGGCCTTGCCGCACCCCAGCGGCGTGTTAAGGTTTTGCGACATCGGGGATATCAGGGGAATGCGACGCAGCGTCCGTCACAAGACTGTAGCGTCGCGCGTGTAGCCAACCTTTCGAGGCCTAAGGAGACAATCGCATGAACCTATTTCTCAAGCGCGCCGCCGTTGGGCTCGCCGCCATCGCGGCGCTCGGTTTCGCCGGCTCGGCCTGGGCGCAGAAGACGCGCCTGACCGTCTATACGGCGATCGAAAACGAGCAGCTCGATCCGTTCAAGAAGGCCTTCGAGGCCGACAACCCCAACATCGAGATCGCCTGGGTGCGTGATTCCACGGGCGTCATGACCGCCCGCATCATAGCCGAAAAGGACAATCCGCGCGCCGACGCGATCTGGGGCCTCGCCGCCTCGAGCGTGGCGCTGTTCGGCAGCATGAACATGCTCGAGCCTTACACACCGGCAGGGTCCGCCGCGCTGAAGCCGATCTTCCGCAGCGGCAAGTCGCCCGAGACCTGGGTCGGTATGGACGCCTTCCTTGCGGTGCTGTGCTTCAACACGGTTGAAGCCGCCAAGGGCAACAAGGCCAAGCCGACCAGCTGGGCCGACCTGACCAAGCCCGAGTACAAGGACTCGATCGTGATGCCGAACCCCGCTTCGTCCGGAACGGGCTACCTCACGGTCGTGGGCTGGCTCGCCGCCATGGGCGAGGAGGCCGGCTGGAAGTATATGGACGCGCTGCACCAGAACGTGGCGCAGTACCTGCACTCCGGCTCCGCGCCGTGCGTGCAGGCCGCCAAGGGCGAGCGTCTGATGGGCATCGGCTTCGACATGCGCGGCGCCTCGGAGAAGACCAAGGGCGCGCCGATCGACCTGATCGTGCCCAAGGAAGGTCTGGGCTGGGAGATGGAAGCCACGGCCATCATGAAGGGCACCAAGAACCTTGATGCCGCGAAGAAGCTGGCCGACTGGTCCGCGTCCAAGAAGGCCAACGAACTGTATGGCAAGTACTACGCCATCGTTGCGCATCCGGACGTGAAGGCGAATCCGCCGAACTATCCGGCGGACGGCGAGAAGGCGATGCTGAAGCTCGACGTCGAGTGGATGGCCAAGAACCGCGATCGCATCCTCGCGGAATGGTCCAAGCGCTACGACGGCAAGTCCGCACCGCGCGCGCCGCGCTAAAGCACGGCTCGACGACGCCCGCTCCCGCTCGTGCGGGAACGGGCGATCGGCGGCGTGGATGGCCGGCTATCTCGAAATCCGCGGGCTGGTGAAACGCTTCGGCGAGTTCACCGCGCTGCACGACATCGATCTCGACATCGCCGAGGGCGAATTCGTGTGTTTCCTGGGTCCGTCGGGCTGCGGGAAGACGACCCTGTTGCGCGCCATCGCCGGCCTCGATCCGCAGACCGGCGGTACCATCCGGCAGCGCGGGCTGGATGTCTCGTCGCTGCCGCCGGCCAAGCGGGATTTTGGAATCGTCTTCCAGTCCTACGCCCTGTTTCCCAATCTCACCGTCCACGACAACGTGGCCTACGGGCTGGTCAGCCGGCGCAAGACGCGCGCGGAGATCGGGCGGCGCGTCGAGGAGCTGCTCGCTCTGGTCGGCTTGCCGGATTCCGGGCGGAAGTACCCGGCCCAGCTCTCCGGCGGCCAGCAGCAACGGGTCGCGCTCGCGCGCGCGATCGCGACCGCGCCCGGTCTCCTGCTGCTCGACGAGCCGCTGTCGGCGCTGGACGCCCGCGTGCGCGTGCGGCTCCGCCACGAGATCAAGGCGTTGCAGCGGCGGCTGGGCGTTACCACCATCATGGTCACCCACGATCAGGAGGAGGCGCTGACGATGGCCGATCGCATCGTGGTGATGAACCATGGCGTGATCGAGCAGGTCGGCACGCCGCAGGAGATCTATCGCCGGCCCGCCACGGCGTTCGTCGCCGATTTCATCGGCGCCATGAGCTTCCTCTCCGGCACCTTCGAGGCGCCGGCGCGCGTGCGGGTGGGAGCTCTTGCCTTCGGTGTGCCGCCGCAGGATGGCCTTGCCGCCGGCGCCGCCGTCCAACTTTGCATCCGGCCGGAGGATGTGCAGGTCCGCAATCTGCCAGCGGATGCCGCCAATCGCGTGGCCGTCAGCGTCGCTGAGCTCGATTTCGTCGGCTCGTTCTGCCGGGCCACCCTGGATGCCGGCGCGGGTGTCACGCTCACCGCCGATTTCTCCAGCAACCTGATGCGCGATCTCGGCGTCGAGCTGGGGCGCCGGCTTGAGATCGCGTTGCCGCCCGACCGCCTGCGGGTCTTCGCGGCATGACCGCGGCGGCGCCGGCCCGGCCGATGCGCATCGGGCTGTCGCGTGACGACCTCGCGATGCGCGCCGGTCTCGTCCTGCTGGCGTTGTGGCTGATTTTGACGCTCGCGTTGCCCCTGTGGAGCCTGCTCGCGAAGGGGTTCCAGGACCGCGACGGCAACTTTGTCGGCCTTGCCAACTACATCACGTACTTCTCGACGCCGGCACTCGTACAGTCGGCGCTGAACAGCCTCAAGGTGTCGCTGATCTGCACGGTGATTGTGGTGCCGATCGCCTTCACCTACGCCTATGCGCTCACCCGCGCCGTGCTGCCGGCCCGCTGGCTGTTCCAGGGCATCGCCCTGATCCCGATCTTCGCGCCGTCGCTCCTGCCCGGTCTGGCGCTGGTCTATCTGTTCGGCAACCAGGGCTTCTTCAAGAAGCTGTTCGGTGGCGAGATCTACGGCATGGACGGAATCATTGTGGCCCAGGTGTTCTATTGCCTGCCGCATGCCACGATGATCCTGGTCACCGCGCTGCGCACCGCCGATGCCCGCCTCTACGAGGCTGCGGACGCGCTCGGCGCCACCCGGCTCCGTGTGTTCCTGACGGTCACGCTGCCCGGCGCCAAGTACGGGCTGATCAGCGCCGCGCTCGTGGTGTTCACGCTGGTCATCACCGATTTCGGCATCGCCAAGGTGATCGGCGGCAATTTCAACGTGCTGGCGACCGACGTCTACAAGCAGGTGATCGGCCAGCAGAACTTCTCCATGGGCGCGGTCGTCGGCATGGTGCTGCTGGCGCCGGCGGCGCTTGCGTTCGTGGTCGACTATCTGGTGCAGCGCAAGCAGGTGGCGCTGCTGACGGCACGGGCGGTGCCTCTGGTGCCTCACCCCAGCCGGGGCCGCGACCTCGCTCTGCTCGCCTTCTGTGGGACCGTCGCCTTCGCCATCCTCGCGATTCTCGGCATGGCGGTGTGGGGCTCGTTGATCAAGTACTGGCCCTACAATCTCTCACTCACTCTCTCGCACTACAATCTCGCCGCCGCCGACGCCAGCGGCTGGGGGGCCTACTTCAACTCGATCGAGATGGCGCTGGGCGCCGCGATCGTCGGCACCGCAGTCATGTTCGTGGGCGCCTGGCTTGCCGAGAAGACGCGCGGCTTCGGCGCCATGCGCGGACTGGTGCAGTTCCTGACGTTCCTGCCGATGGCGGTGCCGGGGCTGGTGCTGGGGCTGGGCTACATCTTCTTCTTCAACGCGCCCGGCAATCCCCTGAACGTGCTCTATGGCACGATGTCGATCCTGGTGATCAACACCGTGGCGCACTTCTACACGGTGGGGCACCTCACCTCGACGACGGCGCTGAAGCAGATCGATCCGGAATTCGAGTCCGTGTCCGCCTCGCTCAAGGTGCCGGTATGGCGCACCTTCGGACGCGTGACGGCGCCGATCTGCCTTCCCGCCATCGTCGATATCGCGATCTACATGTTCGTGAACGCGATGACGACGGTATCGGCGGTGATCTTTCTCTATTCGCCTGAAACCAAGCTCGCGTCGGTGGCGGCGGTGAATATCGAGGAGAGCGGCGCGACCGCGACGGCCGCCGCGCTCTGCGTCCTCATCGTGCTGACGTCGGCCACGGTGAAGGCCGCCCACCTCTTGGCGGACCGGTACCTGTTCGATCGCCTTCAGGCCTGGCGGCGACGCTGAGGCGCCGGCCGCGGCCAAACGCGTCAGCCGAGACATGGGCGCGGCGCATAATGAATGTCATCAGAGGATCCGAGAATGAGCGAATCATCCGAGTACGTTCCGCCCAAGGTCTGGAGCTGGAACAAGGCAAGCGGCGGCCGCTTCGCCAACATCAATCGGCCGATCGCGGGTCCGATGCACGACAAGGAACTGCCGGTGGGCCGTCATCCGATGCAGCTCTACTCGCTCGGCACGCCAAACGGCCAGAAGGTCACCATCATGCTCGAGGAGTTGCTGGCGCTCGGTCACGCCGGCGCGGATTACGATGCCTGGCTGATCAATATCGGCAAGGGGGACCAGTTTGGCAGCGGATTTGTCGCGGCCAACCCCAACTCCAAGATTCCGGCGCTGGTGGACCGTAGCGGCCCGACGCCGATCCGCGTGTTCGAGTCGGGCGCGATTCTGGTCCACCTCGCGGAGAAGTTCGGCGCGTTCCTGCCCAAGGAGGTCGCGGCGCGCGCCGAGTGCCTGTCCTGGCTGTTCTGGCAGATGGGCAGTGCGCCCTATCTCGGCGGCGGTTTCGGCCACTTCTACGCCTATGCCCCGACGAAGATGGAGTACGCCATCGACCGGTTCGCCATGGAAACCAAGCGGCAGCTTGATGTCCTCGATCGCAGGCTGGCGGAAAGCCACTATCTCGCCGGCGCCGACTACACGATCGCCGACATCGCGGTGTGGCCTTGGTACGGCGGGCTCGCCAAGGGCTTGCTCTATGGAGCGGGCGAGTTCCTGTCGGTGAAGGACTACGCAAATGTGCAGCGTTGGGCCGATGCCATCAACGCGCGACCGGCCGTGAAACGCGGACGGATCGTCAATCGTGTTCAGGGCGATCCGGCGCAGCAGCTACACGAGCGTCACGACGCAAGCGACTTCGATTTGCGGACCCAGGACAAACTCGCGGCCGGCGGCGCGCCGGCGGCGGATTGAGCCGGTCAAGGCCGGCGCGAAAACCGGAGCGCGGGCGGAACATGCGGGTCGTCCAGGCCGCAACGCTCAGCTCGATCGCGGACTACGCGGTGCGTGACGTTGCGCAGCCTCGGCCCGGCGACGGCGAGGTGGTGATCAAGGTCGCGGCGTGCGGGGTCGGCTATGTCGATGCGCTGGTGGCACTGGGCCGCTACCAGGTGAAACCCGCGCTGCCGCACACCCCGGGCCAGGAGGCCGCGGGCTGGGTCGAGGCGGTGGGGCCCGGCGTCGGCGGCCTGGCTGTTGGCGATCGGGTGATGGCCAGTGTGCGGGGTGGCTTTGCCGAGTACGCCGTCGCGCCGGCCACGATGACGTTCCGCATCCCGGCGACCATGAGCTTTGCCCAGGCCGCCGGATTCAGGGTCAACTATCTCACCGCCTTGCACGGGCTGCGCGATCGCGGCGGTGCGACGGCCGGCACCCGCCTGCTGGTCTTGGGCGCCGCCGGCGGCGTCGGCACGGCCGCCATCCAGGTCGGCCGGATCCTTGGGGCCGAGGTCATCGCCGCGGCGTCGACCGACGACAAGCGCGACTTTGCCCGAGCGCAGGGCGCCCACCGCGTTCTCGACACGACGCCGGATGGGTGGCGCGACCGGTTGAAGGCGGCCTGCGGCGGTGGTGGCCCGGACATCGTCTTCGATCCGGTTTGCGGGCTGCTGTTCGAACTCGCCTTCCGGTCGCTCGCCTGGGGTGGCCGGCATCTCGTCGTGGGCTTTGTCGGCGGGCCCATTCCGGCCCTGAAGGCCAGTCTCAGTCTGATGAAGGGGGCGGCGCTGATCGGGGTCGATGTGCGCCAGTTCCTGTTGTTCGAGGCCGATCGGGCTGCTGCACACCTTACCGAGCTGCTGACGTGGGTCGCCGAGGGCCGGCTGGCCCCACCGGTGGGTCGTCGATTCGCGTTCGAGGAGTTCGCGCCTGCCCTCGAGTTCGCGCTGACGGGGCAGGGGCTCGGCAAGACAGTGCTTGAGGTTGCGTGACGGCATGAAGGTCGATGTTGCGATTCTCGGCGGTGGCGCCGTTGGTTCAGCCATCGCCTGGTTCCTGCGCCGCGAAGGCTTTGTGGGCTCCGTGGTCGTCGTCGAACGCGACCCAACCTACGCGCGGGCGTCGTCGGCCCTGTCGGCGAGTTCGATCCGCCAGCAATTCTCCACGCCGCTCAACATTCATCTCAGCCGGTTCGGAATCGGGTTCTTGCGGAAGGCCGCCGCGCTCCTGGGGACCGATCTGGCGCTGCGCGAGCCCGGCTATCTGTTTCTCGCCAGCGCGGCGGGCGAGACCGTGCTGCGCGCGAGCCACGCCGTGCAGCGCGCAGAGGACTGCGCGGTAGCCTTGCTCGACCCCACCGCGCTGCGGGCGCGCTTTCCCTGGCTGTCGACGGACGGCGTGGCGCTTGCTTCGCTGGGAACGGCCAACGAAGGCTGGTTCGACGGGCCGGGCCTGCTTCAGGCGCTGCGACGCGGCGCGCGCGGCCTCGGCGCCGAGTATCTCGCCGACGAGGTCGTCGCACTCTCGTCCGATGCGCGGCGGATTGACCTCGCCTCAGGCGCCGAGCTTGTCGCTGCCAAGACGGTCATCGCGTGCGGCGGTTGGTCGGGCGCGGTGTCGGCCCTGGCCGGCATCTCCCTGCCTGTGGAGCCACGGCGGCGCACGGTGTTCGTGGTCGACGCCCGCGGCGCACCGCGCGACATGCCGCTCACCATCGACACGACCGGTGTCTGGGTACGGCCCGAGGGCCGCTTCTGGCTGGCCGGAACGTCGCCCGACGAGACCGACGACCCGCGAGAGCCGCCGCTGGAACCGCGTCATCAGGAATGGGACGACACCGTGTGGCCCGTGATCGCCGCGCGCGTGCCGGCGTTCGAAGCCGCCAAGGTCGTGAACAGCTGGGCGGGTTACTACGACTACAACACCTTCGATCAGAACGGCATCGTGGGCCCGCATCCGGAGCTCCCTAATCTCCTCTTCGCGACCGGCTTCAGCGGCCATGGCATCCAGCAATCGCCGGCCGTGGGCCGCGCGGTGGCCGAGTGGCTGGTCCATGGCCGCTACCGCAGCCTCGACCTCGCGGCCTTCGGCTACGACCGCATCCCCGCCGGCCGGCCTGTTCGGGAATTGGCCGTCGTGTAATAGTCGTGGCATCGACCGCGAGGACACCGATGCCCGATACCGCCCTGGTGAACAGCGACCTGCGCTCCGCCCTCGACGAGGCGCGTCAGGCCTACACGGCGCGCAATCCCAAGAGCCTTCTCAGCCAGGAGGATGCCGCGCGGTCGATGCCGGGCGGCAATACCCGCACGGTGCTGCATGCCGCGCCGTTCCCGCTCACCATCGTGCGCGGCGAGGGCTGCAGACTCTGGGACGCCGATGGGCACGAGTACATCGACGTGTTGGGTGAGTACACCGCCGGCATCTACGGCCACTCGCATCCTGCCATCCGCCGCGCCATCGACCGCGCGCTCGACGACGGCTGGAACTTTGGCGGGCGCAATGTCAACGAGGCGCGGCTCGCGCGCCTGATCGCGGACCGTATCCCGTCGATCGACCTTGTGCGCTTCACCAACTCGGGCACCGAGGCGAACGTGATGGCGCTCGCCGGCGCGCGCGTCTGGGCGGAGCGCGGCGGGCGGGCCGAGGCGCGCAAGCTGATGGTGTTCAACGGTGGCTATCACGGCGGCGTGCTCTATTTCGTGAGCGGCGGCAGCCCCGTGAACATGCCCTACGAGTACATCGTGGCGCCCTACAACGACATCGAGGGCGCGCGCGCCTTGCTCGCGCGACATGCCGACGAGCTCTTCGCCGTGCTGGTCGAGCCGATGCAGGGCTCGATGGGCTGCCTGCCGGGCGACCCCGCCTTCCTCGCCATGCTGCGCGAGGAGACAAAGCGGCGCGGCATTGTGCTGATTTTCGACGAGGTGATGACCTCACGGCTGGCGCCTGGCGGCCTGCAGGAGAAGTACGGCATCGTCCCGGACATGACGACGCTTGGTAAGTACATCGGCGGCGGCATGTCCTTCGGCGCGTTCGGCGGACGACAGGAAATCATGGCGCTGTTCGATCCGACTCGGGCCGACGCGCTGCCGCACGCCGGTACCTTCAACAACAACCCGCTTACCATGGCGGCTGGCGCCGTAGGCTATGGTGAGATCTACACGCCGGCCGCGGCCCACGCGCTGAACGAGCGCGGCGAGAAGCTGCGTGCCCGTCTCAATGCCGCTTGCGAGAAGGCGGGTGTCGCCTTCCGCTTCTCCGGCATCGGTTCGATGATGACAGCGCACGCTACGACGCGACCGATCCGCAGCGCGGCGGATGTCGCGAGCGGCAACGCCGACGCCAAGGAGCTTTTCTGGCTGGACATGACGGCAGCCGGCGTCTGGATCGCGCGGCGCGGTTTCGTGGCGCTGAGTCTTGCGCTGCGCGACGCCGATGTCGACCGCTTCGCCAGCGCCGTCGAGGAGTTCGTGATCAGCCGCCGCGAGCTTCTGCGCCCGGCATGACGGAGCCGTTCCCCCAGCCGGTCGCGGGGACCGTCGTCCCTCGCTTCGGCGATATCGCGACCTTCATGCGGTTACCGGTCGAGCGCGACCCGGCGCGGGTCGAGATCGCGCTGGCCGGGGTACCGTGGGACGGCGGCACGACCAACCGTCCCGGCGCCCGCCACGGCCCGCGCCAGATGCGCGATATGTCCACGCTGATGCGACGGGTGCACCACGTCACGGGGGTGGCGCCCTATGAGCTCGCGCGCTGCGGCGATGTGGGCGACGCGCCGGTGAATCCCGCGAGCGTCGACGATTCTCTCGCTCGCATTGAGGCGTGGTACGCCAAGCTCCACACCGCCGGGGCGCTGCCGCTATCGGCCGGCGGCGATCATCTGGTGACGCTGCCGATTTTCCGCGCGATCGCCCGCGGGCGGCCGCTCGGCATGGTGCACTTCGACGCCCACACCGACACCTGGGACACATACTTCGGCGGCTTCAAGTACACCCACGGCACGCCGTTCCGTCGCGCGATCGAAGAGGGGCTGCTCGATCCGAAGCGCACGGTGCAGATCGGGATTCGGGGCTCGCTCTACAAGCGCGACGACATGGAGTGGGGGCTGGCCCAGGGGATCCGCGTCATCTCCATCGAGGAGTACTTCGATCTCGGCATTGAGCGCACGATCGCCGAGGCGCGTCGGGTCGTGGGCACGGGGCCGACCTATGTCAGCTTCGATGTCGACGGGCTCGATCCCGCCTTCGCGCCCGGGACGGGCACCCCCGAGGTCGGCGGCTACACCCCGCACGAAGCGCAGCGCATGTTGCGCGGGCTGCGCGACCTCGATCTCGTCGGCGGCGATGTTGTCGAAGTGTCGCCGCCGTTCGACCAAAGCGGCAATACGGCACTGGTCGGGGTCACGATGATGTGGGACATCCTCTGTCTGCTGGCCGAGACGGTGGCCCGACGCAAAGGCCGAATCTGACAGGGGAGAGGACGATGGCGGGAACCCGAGACGGTGCCGTGGCGCGCGCCGAGACGTACTTCGATGACGGCACGTTCCTCGCCGAGCTGCAGCGTCGGGTAGCGATCCCGACGACCAGCCAGGAAACCGACGCGATGCCCGCCCTGCAGCAGTACGTCTCGGGCGAGATGACCGAGTCGCTGCAGGCGCTGGGCTACGAGTGCGAGGTCCTGCCCAACCCGCGGCCGCAATACGGGCCGTTCCTGATCGCCCGCCGCATTGAGAGCGCCGACAAGCCCACTGTGCTCACCTACGGTCATGGCGACGTGATCCGCGGCCAGGACGATCAATGGCGCGCCGGTCTGTCGCCTTGGAAGATCGTGGTCGAGGGCGATCGCATCTACGGGCGTGGCACGGCCGACAACAAGGGCCAGCACACCATCAATGTCGCCGCACTTGCCTGCGTCCTGCGCGAACGCGGCGCGCTCGGCTTCAACTCGACGGTGTTGATCGAAACCGGCGAGGAGACCGGGTCGCCCGGCCTCGCGGAGTTCTGCGCGGCCAACCGCGACAAGCTGCGGGCCGACGCACTGATCGGCTCCGACGGCCCCCGTCTGGACCATCGCCGGCCGACCGTGTTCGGCGGCACGCGCGGTACAATGAACTTCACCCTGAAGCTCGTCTGCCGCGAAGGTGGCCACCATTCGGGCAATTGGGGCGGGCTGCTGGTCAATCCCGGCATCGTTATGGCCCATGCGCTTTCCTGCATTTCGGACTCACGCGGGCAGATCAAGGTGCCCGAGTGGCGGCCCAAGACACTCACCAACTCGGTGCGCGCGGCCCTGGCCGACGCCCATATCGATGCGGGCGAGGACGCGCCCGCGATCGATCCCGAGTGGGGCGAGGCGAGCCTGACCCCGGTCGAGCGGGTCTTCGGTTGGAACAGTTTCGAGGTGCTGGCCTTTAAGACAGGCAATCCCGATCGGCCGGTGAATGCCATCCCGCCCTTTGCCATCGCCTACTGCCAACTGCGTTTTGTTGTCGGTACCGACCCGCATGACATCGTCCCGGCCCTGCGCCGCCATCTCGCGGCCCACGGCTTCGGCCAGATCGAGGTGACGCCCTCGCGCGAAGTCATCATGAATGCAACGCGGCTCGACCCTGAGAACCCGTGGTCGAAGTTCGCCGCCCGGTCGATCGAACGCACGTCCGGACAGCGCCCCAACATGCTGCCCAACCTCGGCGGCTCGCTGCCCAACGAGGTCTTCACCGACATTCTGGGCATGCCGACTGTCTGGGTCCCGCACTCCTACGGCGCCTGTTCCCAGCATGCGCCCAACGAGCACCTGCTCGGCTCCGTCGCGCGCGAAGGACTGCGCATGATGACCGGTCTGTTCTGGGACCTTGGCGAGCAGGGTCGCCCGACCTGAGCGCCATGGACGCCGCCGCTGCTGCCGATTGTCTGGAGGCGATCGCCCGGCACCAGGACCGCGCGGCGTTCCAGCGCCTGTTTGCGTACTTCGCGCCGCGCGTGAAGGGCTTTGTCATGCGCGGCGGCGCCGACGCCGACACCGCGCAGGAGGTGGCGCAAGAAACCCTGATCCTCGTATGGAGAAAGGCCGCGAGTTTCGACCGATCGCGGGCCTCGGCGGCGACCTGGATCTTCACAATCGCCCGCAACAAGCGCATCGATCTCCTCCGTCGGGGCAACAAGCCGGCCATCGACCCCGAGGATTGGCTGGCCGCCTATGCCTCCGATTCCGGTGAAATCGGCAAATCCATTGACGCGGAACAGACGTACAATCGCGTGAAGGAGTTGCTCGGCGACCTCTCCGCGGACCAGATGACCGTGATTCGTAAGGCATTTTTCGAAGACAAGACCCATTCCGAAGTGGCGGCCGACCTCGGTCTGCCGCTGGGCACCGTGAAGTCGCGCATTCGACTGGCTTTGCAGCGGCTGCGGGTCGGCCTCGACGGAGATGCGACATGACCCGGCACCGCCCCTCGGATGAACTGCTTCTCGACTACGCCGCGGGCGCGCTGCCGGCCGGTCCCGCGCTGGCTGTGGGCGTGCATGTCGCGCTGGAACCCGCCTCGCGCCGCCTGGTCGATCGCCTGGGGGCGTTGGCCGGCGTATTGCTGGAGAGCGACACAGGCTCCGACCTTCCCGCCGATGCGCTGGACCGGGCACTGTCGCGTCTCGACCGCGAGCCGGTGGAGACGCGCTCCGGTGCCCAGGGAGAGGTCGATGGTCCGACCTGGGCGCCCGCGCCGCTGCGCCGCCATATCACTCAGGGCGTGCGCTGGCGTCGTGCGTTCGGCGGCTTCGAGCGTGCCGAACTCGATCTCGGCGGTGCCGGCCATCGTGCCGCGCTGCTGAAGCTAGCGCCGGGTCGCGGCCTGCCGATGCACACGCATCGCGGCGAGGAGATGACGGTCGTTCTGCAAGGCGGCTTCACCGATGCCAGCGGCAGCTACGGCGTCGGCGATTTCTGCGTTGCCGGCGACGGCGAGCACCGTCCCATCGCCGATCCCGGCGAGCCCTGCATCGCGCTGATCGTGCTTGAGCGGCCGATCGTGCTGACCGGTCCGGTCGGGCGCCTGCTCAATCCGCTGGTCGGTCGCGACCTCATCTGAGTTCGTTGACCGCTACCGATCCAGCCTTCAGGCTCGCGTTCCCTGAAGGAGGGATCGATGGCACGCGTTCCATATTTCGATGTCGCCAAGGCGACCGGCAAGCACGCCGAGTTTCTCGGCAAGCTGAAGCCGATGCTGAACATCTACCGCATGCTCGCAAACTCCGAGCAGGGGTCGAAAGGCTTCCTGCGCATGGGAAATGCGCTGCTCTATCGCTGCGAACTCGATCCCGTGCTGCGGGAACTGGCGATCATCCGCGTGGGGCGCCTCAGCCGCGCCGCCTACGAGGTTTTCCAGCACGAGCGCATCGGTCGCGAGGTCGGTGTCTCCGAGGAAAAGATCGCGGCGCTGCGTGACGCAACCATCGAGGCCGGCGTGTTCAGCGACGCCGAGAAGGCCGTGTTGCGCTTCACTGACGACGTGGTGCGCAACGTCCGTGCCTCCGACCGCACGCTGAAGCCGGTTGAAGCGCTGATGAGTCGCGGAGCGCTCGTCGAGCTCACGCTGACCATCGGCTACTACATGATGGTGAGCCGGTTCCTCGAGACGATGGGCGTCGATGGCGAAGAGGGTCAGAGCGAGTGGCTCAAGACAGCCAAGCTCTGACGCGGGAGGCGGCCGTGGCACGCAAGGTCCTGATCGCGCAGTTCATGCACGAGACCAACACATTCAGCAAACTGCCGACGACGTTGGACGACTATCGCAAGCGTTTCCTGGTGGAGGGGGACGCCATCGTTCCGCGCTTTCGCGGCACCCGCAACGAACTCGGCGGCTACATCGACGCGGCGGAGAAGTACGGCTGGGCGGCGGTCTTTGCCGTGGCCGCCAATGCCACGCCCTCGGGCACCCTGACCCGCGAGTGCTGGGAGACCATCCGCGACAAGATCCTCGGCGCGGCCCGGGCGATGGGGCGGGTCGACGGCGTCTGCCTGTCGCTGCACGGCGCTATGGTGAGCGAATCGGAAGACGATGCCGAGGGCGCGCTGCTGGAGGCCATACGCGGCATCGTTGGACGCGAGGTGCCCGTGGTGGCGACCCTCGATCTTCACGCCAACGCGACGCGTCGCATGGCCGAGCACGCGAGCGCGCTGGTGAGCTACCGCACCTACCCGCACGTCGACGGCTACGAACGCGCAGTGCAGGCCGCGGCGCTGGCGGAAGCGGCGATGGCTGGCGAGCGCAAGCCGCGCTGCCTCCTGCTTCAGCCCGCGATGCTGGATGGCGCCGACCATGGTCGCACCACCAAGCCCGGACTGATGCGCGACCTGTTGGCACGCGCCGATGGCTTCGAGAAGGAGCCGGGGATCAACGTCGTCAGCATCCAGGCGGGCTTCACCTGGTCGGATATCCCGTGGACGGGCCCGTCTGTGGCGGTGAGCCACGAGCCTGCGGCCGAAGCGCGGGCGAAGGAGATCGCGCGCCTCCTGTGTGACGAAATCTGGCGCCGTCGCGACGAGAACTCGACGGACTATCGCCCGCTCGCCGACGGAATCGCGGCCGCCCGCGCCGGTGCTGGAAAGCCGGGTCCGCTGGTGTTGGCCGACGGAACCGACAATCCGGGAGGCGGGGGCTACAACGACACCACGCCGCTCCTGCAGGGTCTGATCGACGCCGGTGTCGAGAATGTCGGCTTCGGCACGATCTGCGATCCGGTGACGGTGCGCCAGGCCATGGCCGCCGGCGTCGGCGCCACGATCGATGTCGAGCTGGGGGGGCGCACGGATCCGGCGATGGGCGCGCCGGTCAGGGCGCGGGCCACCGTGCGGCTCTTGTCCGATGGTCGGTTCCTCAACGAAGGCCCGATGAATGCCGGCGTTCTCACCGACATGGGGCCGACCGCGGTGCTGCGTATCGGCGGCATCGACGTGGTGACCATCAGCAACCGCATCCAGACCATCGACTTGCAGGTTTTCCGCAGTCAGGGGATCGAACCGACCCACAAGAACGTCCTGGTGGTGAAGAGCGTGCAGCATTTCCGCGCCGCCTACGGGCCGATCGCGTGCGAAGTGGTGCTGGTCGATACCGGCGGCATCTGTTCGCCCGACAAGTCGCGCCTGAAGTTCGCCAAGTTGCGGCGGCCGATCTGGCCGTTCGACGGCATCAACGAACCGTGGCCGGCAGGCAAGGGGAGCTGAGCTTGCGCGTGGCGCTAGTGTCGTCCTGAGCGTCAGCGAAGGACCTTTCCCGCGCTGTCGTCGGTGTGAAACACCCGTCGCTATCGCCGGGGGTGACAGAAGAAGCTGCTCAGCATGACCGACCAGAGCGTCATGCCGTCGTACTGTTGAGTGAAAGGACCTCCGCAATGCCCGACATCGACTATTTCTATTCGACGCGCTCGATCTACGCCTACTTCGGCGCCAAGCGCATCGCCGAGATCGCGCGCCGCGCAGGCCGGCGTCTGGTGCACAAGCCGGTGGACCTCTCGAAAGTGGTGCCGGCCTTCGCTGGGGCGGGCTTCGAGGCGCGGACGCCCAAGCAGCGGGCCTACTACTTCGGTCGCGAGATCGAGCGCTGGAGCCAGTTTCTGGGGGTGCCGGCGTTGGTCGATCCCTCCCACCACTATGGCGACCGCACGCTGCCCTCGGGATTCGTGATCGCCGCCCAGCGCCTGACGCCCGCGCAGGTCGACGCGCTGCATCTCGCCGTGCTGGAGGCGCTATGGCGCTTCGATCGTGATATTGCCGACCGGGCGGTGCTGGCCGATCTCGCCCGCGGCGTTGGCGCCGATCCGGCACCGCTGCTCGATGTGGCGCTCTCGGACGATGTCCAAGCGGAGTTCGCGCGCAACAGCGCCGAGGCGATCGAGCGCGGTGTGCCGGGATCGCCCACGTACGTGGCCGATGGCGAGGTCTTCTACGGCCAGGATCACCTGGCGATGCTGGAGCGGCATCTGGCGACACCGTTCAAGCCAGGAGTCTGAAGACCGGCGCGCCGGGCGCCTGTCAGTCGAGCGTCACCACCACGCGCCCGAGGTCGCCAAAGTTCGCCACGACCTCCTGCCCCGCTTCGACAGGGACAGGTCGCGTGACCGACCCCGTGGTGATCATGTCGCCCGCCCTCAGTGCGTGTCCTCGGGCGGCGAGGGCGTTGGCTAGCCAGGCACTGGCGCCGAATGCGCCGCCATCGACGTTGCGCTCTTGCCCCGTCCCCACCACGGTGCCGTTGATCGAGATCGAGATCTCGGCATCGAGCAAGTCGAGACCCGACCAATCGGCGACCGGCGCTCCCCTGATCCAGTAACCGAACGCGGCGTTGTCGGAGGCGAGATTGGGCGCGCCGGCCTCGGTCCACGGCGTGAAGTGTGTGCCGATGATCTCGATGGCTGGGCGAACCGCCCGGGTCGCGGCCTCTATCTGGCTTGCGTCGAACGGCGCCTGGCCGGGGTCGAGGTCTCGCCCAATTTCAACGGCGATCTCCGGCTCATGCACGCGGTAGAAATCGGGAACGAATGGAAGGCGCGCTGGCGACGGGGCCGCCTGTTGGGCATAGAGGCGCCCGAAGAACGGCGCGTCGATCTTCAGGTGGGCGCGCGAGGCGGGATTGGTCCCGGCGATCTTGTATCCAATTCGGCGGAAGCCATGCTCGGCCCGGAGAATGGCGTCCGCGGTGTCCTGAATGAGGTAAGCAGCCTCAAGGCTCGCCGGCGCGTGGTTGCCGCTCCCCAGGACGTTCGCGCGCCGCTCCAGGCGATGTTGCAGCAGGCGCCGCGCCTGCTGTTCGGGATTATTCGCGCTCACTGATCCTCCAAGTGACTTCGGCTACCGGCCGGCAAGCCGTGCAACCGCGGTGTGGAGCCACTCCTGTGTAGCTGGTTGGTTCCAGATCGCCACCAATCGATCCGTCCCCGCGGCGAGGAGTCTCTTGTCGGCTCTGATGGCGTGTCACCTGGCGACACTGACCACGGTGATCGGAGAGGGCAACCAAACGGGACCCTTGCACTGGATTTGCCCCGGCGGTTCGGGTCGTTTCTGGGGACTTCGCGTGCGCGGGTTCCACAGGGAAAGCGACAGCAAATCCAACGCAACCAAACGGGGCAATGGTGGGCGCTGTAGGGATTGAACCTACGACCCCACCCGTGTGAAGGGTGTGCTCTCCCGCTGAGCTAAGCGCCCGTAGGGCGGGGCTATAGGGCGGCGCGCGTCCGTCGTCAACTTGCCGCGATCTGGACCAGTGCATCGGGCAGGGCGTCGAAGCGCTGGATGACCGCTTGCGCGCCTAACTCATGCGCGGGCCGGGCGGTGTAACCCCAGCTCACCACCACCGCCGGGATTCCGGCGCGGCGTGCCGCCTCGACGTCGTGGATTGAGTCGCCCACCATGGCGCAGCGATCGGCGCGGCCGCCCATGCGCTGGACCAGTTTCAGGATGTGACCCGGATCGGGTTTGCGAACATCGAACGTGTCGGCTCCGGCGACATCGCTGATGGGGGGCATCAGTTTCAGGCCCTCCAGGATGGTGCGCGCCGGACCCTCGAATTTGTTGGTGCAGACGCCCTGCCGCAGGCCGAGGCGATTGAAGCGCGTCACCGTCTCGGCGACGCCCTCGAAGGCGCGTGTGTGGCGGACCGGGTCGACCGCGTAGTAGCGCACGAACTCCCGCGTCACGGCGCTGAGGTCCGCCTCGTCGAGCGCCCGGCCATGCTTGGCAAAGGCGCGGCGCATGGTGACCTTGCTGCCCTCGCCCATATAGGCCCGTGCCTCGTCGTCGGTGATCGCGGGCAGGCCGTGGTCGGCCAGCACCCGGCTCACGGCCAAGCCCATGTCGCGGGCGCTGTCGATCAACGTGCCGTCGAGGTCATAGATCACGGTGTCGAAGCGGGCGGCGATCGCGTTGTCGGCGTTGGGATGCATGGGCGTCTCTTATCACATGGTTCTTGCCTGCACGCGGCCTGCGTGGCATCCGACCGCATGGCTCGATCCTTGGCCGTTGTGGTGCTGGCCGCCGGCGCCGGCACCCGCATGAAGTCCTCCGTCCCGAAGGTCCTGCACAAGCTCGCGGGTTGGCCGATGTTGCGCCATGTCGTCGAAGCGGCGGCGCGGCTCAAGCCCGCGCGGATCGTCGGCGTGGTGCCGCCGTCTGGCGACGCCATCGCGGCCGCCTTCGCCCCGCATCCGGTGGCGGTGCAGCGCCAGCCGCGCGGCACCGGCGACGCGCTGCGGGCGGCGCTACCGGCACTGAAGGATCACCAGGGACCGGTGATCGCGATTTTCGGTGACGCGCCGTTGTTCACCACCGCGACGCTGCGGCGGTTGATCGCCGCTTGCGCGCGACGCGGCGCTGCGGTGGGAGTCCTGGGCTTCCGCCCGGCCGACCCCGCGCCCTACGGTCGGCTCTTCGTCGAGGGCGGGCGGCTTCAGCGCATCGTCGAGGCCCGCGACTGCACCGCGGAGCAGCGTCGCAACGGCTTCTGCAATTCCGGCGTCATGTGCATCGACGGCGCCAAGCTTGCGGCGCTGATGGCTGGTCTGCGCAACGACAACGCCAAGCGCGAGTACTACCTCACCGATCTCGTGGAGCTGGCCGTCGCGGCCGGCGATCTCGCCGTCGCCGTCGAGGGCGATGCGGCGGAGTTCATGGGCATCAATACGCGCCAGGAATTGGCAGTGGCCGAAGCCGCCCTTCAGGCGCGGCTGCGCGCGGCGGCGCTGGCAGGCGGCGCCACGCTCGCCGATCCCGCGTCGGTCTGGTTCGCGGCGGATACGCGGCTTGGTCGCGATGTCACCGTGGGACCCAACGTGCGCTTCGGTCCCGGAGTGCGCGTCGCGGCCAATGTCGAGATCAAGGCCTTCTGCGACCTCGAGGGCTGCTCCATCGCGTCGGGCGCGATCGTGGGACCCTTCGCGCGGATCCGGCCGGGCTCCAGCGTCGGCCGCGATGTTCATATCGGCAACTTCGTCGAGCTCAAGGCGACCACCATGGATCGCGGCGCCAAGGCCAACCATCTCGCCTATCTCGGCGACGGCCGGGTAGGGGCGGGGAGCAACGTCGGCGCCGGCACCATCTTCGTGAACTATGACGGCTACGGGAAGTATCGCACCGATGTGGGCGCGGGCGCGTTCATCGGGTCGAACTCGGCGCTGGTGGCCCCGGTGAAGGTCGGCCGCGGCGCCAACGTGACGGCGGGCAGCGTTGTCACCGAGGACGTGCCGGCGGGCGCCGTCGCCTTCGGTCGTGCCCGGCAGGCCACAAAGAAGGGGCGCGCCGCCGCGCTTCGTGCCAAACTGAAGGCCCGCGCGGCCGAGGCCAAACGGGCCAGGAAAGACTGAACCCCCCGGAGTCCCCGCCATGTGCGGCATCATCGGAATCATCGGCAAGAAGCCGGTCGCGCCCCTGCTGGTCGACGCGCTGAAGCGGCTGGAGTATCGCGGCTACGATTCGGCGGGCGTCGCCACGCTGGTGAACGGCCATATCGAACGACGCCGCGCCGAAGGCAAGCTCGTCAACCTCGAGGCGCGGCTCGCTGAGGCGCCGCTCGCGGGGACGATTGGCATCGGCCATACCCGCTGGGCCACTCATGGCAAGCCGTCGGAACGCAACGCGCATCCCATCGCCACTGATCGCGTCGCAATCGTCCACAACGGCATCATCGAGAACTTCCAGGAGCTGAAGGACGAACTAGTCGCGGAGGGCCGTCGCTTCGAGAGCGACACCGACACCGAGATCGTGGCGCAGCTGCTCACCTCCTGCCTCGAACGCCAGATGACGCCCGAGCAGGCGATGGAAACGGCGATGGGCCGCCTGCGTGGCGCGTTTGCGCTCGCCGTGCTGCTGTCGGGTCGGCACGACCTGCTGATGGGCGCGCGGCGGGGCAGTTCGCTGGCCGTCGGCTATGGCGACGGTGAGATGTATCTCGGCACCGATGCGCTGGCGCTGGCGCCGTTCACCCGCCGAGTCGCCTATCTCGAGGACGAGGACTGGGTGGTGCTGAAGGCCGACGGCGCCACGGTGCGCCAGGGTCGTACCACGGTCGTGCGCCCGGTGAAGGAGAGCGGCGTCAGCGGCGCCATGATCGGCAAGGGCAATCATCGCCACTTCATGCTGAAGGAAATCTACGAACAGCCGGCGGTGATCGGCGACACGCTGGGCGTCTATGTCGATCCCGCGACACGCGGCGTGCGGCTGCCCGCGTTGCCGTTCGACTGGTCGAAAGTGAGCCGCCTCACCATTACCGCCTGCGGCACGGCCTACTACGCCGGCATGGTCGGCAAGTACTGGTTCGAGCGCTTTGCGCGCCTGCCGGTGGAGGTCGAGCTGGCGTCCGAACTGCGCTATCGCGAGCCGCCGCTGCCCGAGGGCGGCGTCTTCATTGCGGTCTCTCAGAGTGGCGAGACCGCCGACACGCTGGCGGCCATTCGCTATGCCAAGGCGCAGGGCCAGAAGATCCTCGCCGTCGTCAATGTGCCCGAGAGTGCGATCGCGCGCGAAGCCGACACCGTGCTGCCGACGCTGGCGGGACCCGAGATCAGCGTGTGCTCAACGAAAGCCACGACAGCCCAACTCACGGTGCTGTTGTGCGCGGCGCTGGCGGCGGGACGTCAGCGCGGGACCCTGTCAGCGGCCGAGGAGGCGCGGCTCGCGCAGGCGCTGATCGAACTGCCTTCGCGCATCAATGAGGCGCTGAACCTTGAGGACGACTACCGTGCGATCTCCGAGCGGGTGCTCGCCGAAGCGCGCGATGTTCTGTTCATCGGGCGCGGCGCCTTCTACCCGGTGGCGTTGGAAGGCGCGCTGAAGCTGAAGGAGATCTCCTATATCCACGCCGAAGGCTATGCCGGCGGCGAGATGAAGCACGGACCGATCGCGCTGATCGACGAGGATGTGCTGGTGATCGTGGTGGCGCCGACCGATCCCCTGTTCGACAAGATCGCATCCAACTTCGAGCAGGTGCGCGCGCGCGGTGGCAAGCTTGTGCTTCTGTCCGACGCGACGGGCACGGCGCGGCTCGGCGGAGTCGCCGCGGCGACGCTATCTCTACCGGAGGTGGACCCGGCGGTGGCGCCGATCCTGCACATCGTGCCGGTGCAATTGCTCGCCTATTGGACGGCGGTCGCCAAGGGCACCGACGTCGACCAGCCGCGCAATCTCGCCAAGAGCGTCACCGTCGAATAACGACGGTGCGGTTCTTGCTCAGCGCATCTGCTGCGGTAGCCCGGGCGCGGGACCCGTCGGCTGCGGCGCGGGTTGCGGCGGGCGCTGCTGGCCGGCCGGCGCCGGGGCAGGGCGGGGCGGCTGTTGCTGCTGCTGGAAGCGCGTGAAGCGCTCGCGCACGCGGGTCGACTCGGCCTCCTGCGCCTTCTTGAACTCTTCCTCGTTCAGGAAGCGGTCCTTGTTCAGATCCATCTCGCCGAACAGTTTGGCGCCGTAGGCGGTGAGCTCGGTGCGGTCGAGCATGCCATCCTTGTTGGCGTCGATTTCCTGGAACTTGCCGATCGCGAGCTGGCGGCGGAACTCGAAGGGCGGCAGACCCTGCTGCTGGGTCTGCGGGCCGTCGGGCGGGCCGGCCATCGCCAGATACTCCTGCTGGCTGACGCGGCCGTCGCCGTTCTTGTCGAGCTGGTCGGCGCCGCGCAGCTGCATGTCGATGAACTCGGCGAGCGTCATCATCCCCTGGCGACGGCGCTGCTCCTGCTGCTGGCGGATCGCGTCCTGCTCGCGCAGCTGGCGCTGCACTACCAGCCGCACTTCGGCCTCGCTCGCTTTGTTATCGCGATTGGCGTCGAAAAGGTTGAACTCGGCGTGGACCAGCGCTTCAGCTTCGCCGCGATCGACGAAATTGTCGCCGTTGGTGTCGAGCTGGCGGAACTGCTCGCGGGCCCGGGCGCGGCGCTCCTCAAGCGGGGGCAGGCCCTGCGTGTCGCCGACGAAGGGCGGCTCGGCCACCTTCACGAACTCGTCGACCGAGAGCTTGTTGTCCTTGTTCGCGTCCAGCTGCTCGAACGTCTTCATGCGGTACTTCACGAACTCCTCGCGCGTCACCTCGCCCTTCTTGGCCGGATCGATTTCGCGGAACCACGTGGGCAGAGGGACCGCCTGAGCCGCTGGCGCGGCTTGTGGCGCGGCGGGCGCCGCAGCCGGCGGCGTCTGGGCGAAGGCCAGACCGGGGGCGAGGACGGCGACGGCGAGGAGGAGGGCTGAACGGTTCATGGGCCGGGATATGCTCGAGGCGGAAAGGGTTTTTCGTATCGGCGCCGGACGGCGGCCTGTCAACGCCGTCGGCCCGCCCCAGCGTATCGCAGGGGATCGAGCCGGAATGATGGCAAGGCTTGCGCGGCTGTGGCGGATCGGCCATCGTGCGTCCAACCACGGTCGCAACAAGACGGCCAACTGATTGGGAGGAAAGGCAAATTCCGCGCAGCGGGTGTCCCCCGGGACAGCCGCGCCGGCGCCGCAGCACAGCATGACAGCTTCCGCAGCTCCGCTTCTCAGCGTCCGCGAGGTGTCCGTCCGGTTCGGTGGCATCGTCGCGCTGGATGGCGTCACCTTCGATGTCTTTCCCGGCCAGATTGCCGGTCTGATCGGCCCCAATGGCGCCGGCAAGACCACGCTCTTCAATTGCCTGAGCCGGCTCTACACACCAAACTCCGGCGACGTGCTGTTCGAGGGCAAGTCGATCCTCGCCCGCCCGCGCCACGACATCCCGCACATCGGCATCGGCCGCACGTTCCAGAACGTCGCGCTGTTCGACAACATGACCGTGCTCGACAACGTCAAGGTCGGCTACCACAGCCGTGGGTCGACGAACTTCTTCGACAACGCCCTGCGGCTGGCCAAGGTCGCCACCGAGGAGGCTGCGGTCGAGCAGCGGGCGCAGGAGCTGATCGGGTTCATGGATCTCATGCCCTTCACGGGCGCGCTGGCCGGCGGCCTGCCGTTCCCGATCCGCAAGCGCGTCGAGCTTGCGCGGGCGCTGGCCTCGCGGCCCAAGCTGCTCCTGCTCGACGAGCCCGCGGCCGGGCTGAACCACGATGAGATCGAAACGCTGAAGGATCAGATCCGCCGCGTCCGCGACACCCAGAACGTCACCGTGCTGCTTGTCGAGCATCACATGAGCCTGGTGATGTCGGTGTCCGACAAGGTGGTCGCGATCGATTTCGGCAAGAAGATCGCCGACGGCACGCCGGCGGAAGTGCAGCGCGATCCTGAAGTGATCCGCGCCTACCTGGGGACCGCGTGATGGCCGCGCTGCTGGAAGTCAAGGGACTGAAGGCCTTCTACGGCCAGACGCAGGCGCTGCACGATGTCGGCTTCGACATCGAGGCGGGCGGCATCACGACCCTGCTGGGCGCCAACGGCGCGGGAAAGACCACGACGCTTCGCGCGATCTGCAACATGGTGCGCACCGAGGGGTCGGTTCGCTTCGACGGCGCGGAGATCCGTGGCCGGGCTACGGAGGAAGTGGTGCGACTCTCGATCGCCCACATCCCCGAGGGACGCGGCACCTTCACGACGCTCACGGTCGAGGAGAATCTGCGGATTGCCGCCTACACGCGACGCGACCGGGCGGGGATCGCGGCCGACCTCGATCGCGTCTTCTCGTACTTTCCCCGGCTCAAGGAGCGCGTGCAGCAACAGGCGGGCACCCTGTCGGGCGGCGAGCAGCAGATGCTGGCGATCGCCCGCGCGCTGATGCTGAAGCCGCGCCTGATGCTGCTCGACGAACCGTCCTTCGGCCTGGCGCCGCTGATTGTGCAGGAGATTTTCCGAATCATGCGGCGCATCAACCAGGAGGACAAGGTGAGCATGCTGCTGGTCGAGCAGAATGCCGCGCTCGCCCTCGATCTCGCCGACCACGCCTATGTCCTGGAGACCGGCCGCGTGGTCATGTCAGGCCCGTCCTCGGTCGTGAAGAACGACGAGAACGTGCGCAAATCCTACCTCGGCTACTGAGGCTCCAGCGATGGAACAGTTCCTTCAGCAAATGGCGTCGGGCCTCGCGAACGGGGCGATCTATGCCTGCGTGGCGCTGGCGCTGGTGATGATCTTCGTCTCAACCGACCACATCAATTTCGCCCAAGGCGAGATGGCGATGTTCAGCACCTATCTCAGCTGGCAGCTGATGACATGGGGCGCCAATTTCTGGGTGGCGTTCGTCGCCGCGGTGCTGCTGTCATTCGTGCTGGGTGTGGTGATCGAGCGCGTCGTTCTGCGACCGCTGCACACAGCACCGGTTCTCTCCATCGTCGTCGTGTTCATCGGCCTGCTTGCCATCTGCAACTCCGTCGCCGGTGCGATCTGGAGCTACCTGCTCAAGGAGTTCCCCAGCCCGTTCCCCAAGACCGACTTCGGCATTCCCGGGTTGATCGGCCCGCACCAGCTCGGCGTGGTGGTGATCACACTGCTCGTGCTGACGGCGCTGTTTGTGTTCTTCCGCTATACGCCGCTCGGGCTGGCCATGCGCGCCGCCGCCCAGAACCCGCAAATGGCGCGTCTGGTGGGCGTGCGGGTCGACTGGATGCTGGCGCTGGGCTGGGGGCTCGCCGCCGCGGTCGGCGCGGTCGCCGGCATCATGGTCGCCCACATCGTCTATCTCGACCCCAACATGATGGGCGGCATCCTGCTCTACGCCTTCGCCAGTGCCCTGGTCGGCGGTATCTCCAATCCCGGCGGCGCGGTCGCGGGCGGCTTCATCGTCGGTGTGCTTGAGAATCTGGTCGCCTATCTTGGCAGCCAGCTTGAGAAGACCACCGGCGTCTACATCATCGGCAACGGCGAGAAGCTCACCGTCGCGCTCATCATCGTGATCTTCGTGCTCACGGTTAAGCCCGCCGGGCTGTTCGGTCGCGTCGTCGTGAAGAGGGTCTGACCATGGCCAATGCAACCGCCGCGGCCGCGCTCGCGCCGCGCCGCACCTGGATCTGGTGGGTGATCGGGATCGCGGCAGTGGTGCCGTTGCTGCGCGGCGTCGTGCCGGACATCGTCTCGGACTATCGCCTGTTCCTCGTCACCACCATGATGATTGCGGCGATCGCGGTACTCGGTCTCAATCTGCTCACCGGGTTCAACGGCCAGATCTCGCTCGGCCATGGCGCCTTCTACGCCGTCGGCGCCTACGTCGCCGCGGTGGCGATGGAGCAGGCAAACTGCCCCTACTGGCTCACGATTCCGCTCGCCGCGGTCATCTGCTTCGGCTTCGGCTTCCTGTTCGGCCTGCCGGCGCTCAAGCTTGAGGGGCACTATCTCGCTCTCGCCACCTTCGCGCTCGCGCTTGCTGTGCCACAGATGCTGAAATACAAGTGGCTCGAAGGTCTGACCGGCGGTGTACAGGGCATCGTGCTCTCCAAACCCAGCGCGCCGTTCGGCCTGCCGCTTTCCGAGGATCAGTGGCTCTACTACTTCACGCTGACGGTGATGGTGGTGCTCTACTGGGCCGCCCATAACATTCTGAACAGCCGCAGTGGCCGCGCCATGAAGGCGATCCGCGACCATCAGATGGCGGCGGACACGATGGGCATCGACACCGCCCGGTACAAGACCGTCACCTTTGGCATCAGCGCCGCCTACACCGGCATCGCCGGTGCCATCTCGGCCTCGGTGATCGCCTTCGTGGCCCCCGACAGCTTCACGTTCTTCCTGTCGATCAAGTTCCTGATCGGTCTGGTCGTGGGCGGCGTCGGGTCGTTGCTGGGCTCGGTTCTGGGTGGAATCTTCTACGTGCTGGTCGACAATTCGGCCCAGTCGCTCGCGCAGTTCATCAAGCGCGACCTCGGCCTCGCCTTCGACCTCTCGGCGTACACCGTCTTCGGGGTCCTGCTGATCCTCTTGATGTACTTTATGCCGCAAGGGCTGGCTGGCGGTGTCATCCGGCTCTGGCGGGCGATCAGACGATAGGTCTTTTCAAGCGGGCGTATTCCGGCGAACATTCCTACATCGATCCAGGGAGGAGCGATCATGAAGAGCAACAGGCGTACCTTTATCGGCGGCGTCTCGGCCGCAGCCTTGGTGGCGGGCAACACCGCCGCCTTCGCACAGAAGAAATACGACGACGGCGCGACCGACAAGGAAATCAAGATCGGCAACACCAACCCGTACAGCGGCCCGGCGTCGGCTTACGGCGTGATCGGCAAGGGCATCGAGGCCTACTGGAAGTCGGTCAATGAGCGCGGCGGCATCAACGGTCGCATGGTCAAGTTCGTGACGCTGGACGACGGCTACTCGCCACCCAAGACCGTCGAGATGACGCGCCAGCTGGTCGAGCAGGAGAAGGTGCTGGCGATGTTCCAGACGCTCGGCACGCCGACCAACACCGCGATCCACCGCTATATGAACCAGCGCAAGGTGCCGCACCTTTTCGTGGCGACCGGCGCGTCCAAGTGGGGCAAGCCCAAGGACTTCCCCTGGACCATGGGCTTCCAGCCCGACTACCACACCGAAGCCGTGATCTACGCCAAGCACATCCTGGCAAACGTCAAGGATCCGAAGATCGCCGTGCTGATGCAGAACGACGATTACGGCAAGGACTACTGGGAAGGCTTCAAGGAAGGACTGGGCAAGGACGCCAACAAGGTCGTCCGCCACGTCACCTACGAGGTGACCGATCCCACGGTCGACAGCCAGACCATCCAGATGAAGGATTCCGGGGCCAACGTCTTCTTCAACATCTCGATCCCGAAGTTCGCGGCGCAGTCGATGCGCAAGGCCGCCGAGATCGGCTGGAAGCCGGTCCAGTACCTGAACAACGTGTCGGCGCAGGTCTCGACGACCATGCGTCCGGCCGGGTTCGAGAATGTGCAGGGCGTGATCACCGCCGCCTACATCAAGGATCCGACAGACAAGCAGTGGGACAACGATGACGAGATGAAGGCGTGGCGCGCCTGGATGGCGAAGTACATGCCGGCCGGCAACACGTCCGACGTGAACTACGTCTACGCTCACGCCGTGTCGTTCCTGATGGAGCAGACGCTGAAGAAGTGCGGCGACAACCTGACGCGCGAGAACGTGATGCGCCAGGCCGCCAACCACCAGAAGCTGCGCGTGCCGGGCCTCCTGCCGGGCATCACCGTCAGCACCAGCCCGACCGATTTCTATCCGGTCCAGGCGGTGCGTCTGCAGCGCTTCAAGGGCGACACCTGGGAGCTGTTCGGCGACATCCTGGCCGCCGAGAGCACCTGAGCCACCGCGCTCCCCATCAATGCGAAGGCCGCCCTCACGGGCGGCCTTCGTCGTTTGGGAAGGCTAGAGCGGAATGGGATCAGATGGAACCGCAGGCGGTTCGATCTGATCCCATTCGCGCGCTATCGGTGCGTGTTGCCGGAGGCACCATGAGTTCAGCCGATTCCGGCTGAACTCATGGCGCTCTATTGCTGCTGGCGCTGCGGCGCCGGCCCGGTCTGCGGCTTACCCAGCGCCGCCCGGCACTCCTCGCGGCTGATCTTCCCGTCCTTGTCGGCGTCGCAGCGCGCGAAGTTGCGGTCGGCCTGGGCCATGAACTCGGCCTTGCTGACGAAGCCATCCTTGTCGGTGTCGACCCTCTGGAAAAACGCCGAGCGCCGCTTGGCGCGAGGATCGTCGGCCACCGCGGCCTGGGCGCCGGCCGGCAGCTTGCCGAGGAACTCCTCGGGCGAGAGCTTGCCGTCGCGGTCGGTGTCGCGCTGGCGGAAACGCGCCTCCTGACCGGCGTTCCACTCGGCCCGGTCCACCACTCCGTCCTTGTTGGTGTCGTAGCGCATCAGGCCCTTGGCCTCGCGGTCGGCCCGGCGCTCGCCGCCCGGCTTGGCCTCGCCGGGCTGGGCGAGAGCAGGCAGGGCGGCGAGAGTGAGGGCGGCCGCGAGCATGGCGAGTTCGGGCATCGGATGTCTCCTTGCAGTTGTGTCGGCAGGCGGGCTTGTGTAGCCCGGCTCCCTTACCCATTTTTCTGACGCGGGATATAGTCGGTGCGGCGGCCGAAATGTGGCGGCGTCGCGGTTTTGTTCCGGAGTTGTCATGGCCTTCGACTTCGATCTCTACGTGATTGGTGCGGGCTCCGGCGGTGTGCGGGCGAGCCGCATTTCGGCGGGGCACGGCGCGCGAGTCGCGATCTGCGAGGAGTTCCGCGTTGGCGGCACCTGTGTGATCCGCGGCTGCGTGCCGAAGAAGCTGCTGGTCTACGGCTCGAAGTTTTCCGGCGAGTTCGACGAAGCGAGCGCCTATGGCTGGGGCGCGACCGAGCCGCCGCACTCCTGGACGACGTTGCGCGACAATGTCGCGAAAGAGGTCGACCGTCTCAACGGCGTCTATATCCGCCTGCTGCAGGGCGCGGGTGTCACGCTGCACAATGGCCGCGGCCGCCTGCTGGACCGCCACACGGTCGAGGTCGGCGACAAGATCCACACCGCCGAGCGCATCCTGATCGCGACCGGGGCGCGTCCCTTCGTGCCGGCGATCCCGGGCGCCGAGTTCGCCATCACCTCCAACGAGGCCTTCCATCTGCCCGATCCGCTGCCACGCCGCGTGACGGTGGTGGGCGGCGGCTACATCGCGGTGGAATTCGCCGGCATCTTCAATGGGCTCGGCTGCGAGACGACGCTGGTCCTGAGGCGCGAGCGCGTGCTGCGCAGCTTCGACGAGGAGACCCGCACTTTCGTGCATGACGCCATCGCCGCAAGCGGCATCGCCATGCGTACCGGCACCGAGATCGCCGCGATCGAGGCGAGCGGCGGCAAAGCGCCGTACCGCGTGCGCACGGTGGCGGGCGAGAGCTTCGAGACCGATCTGCTGCTCTATGCGACGGGCCGCATTCCAAACACCTCCGGCATCGGCCTGGAGAAGGTGGGCGTGCAGCTCGACAAGGCGGGCGCCGTCGCGGTCGATGAATGGTCGCAAAGCACCGCGCCCAACATCTGGGCGGTGGGCGACGTCACCAACCGCATCAACCTCACGCCAGTGGCGATCGCCGAGGGCCATTGCTTCGCCGACACCGTGTTCGGCAAACGGCCGCGCAAGCCTGATCATCGCGACGTGCCGTCCGCCGTTTTCAGCCAGCCGGAACTGGCGAGCGTCGGCGTCACCGAGGAGGAGGCACGGCGCACCTTAGGCGCGGTCACGGTCTACATCGCCGCCTTCAAGCCGATGAAGTACACCCTCTCGGGACGCGGCAAGCGCACCTTCATGAAGCTGGTTGTTGAGAAGGCGACGGACCGTGTGGTCGGCGTCCACATGGTGGGCGACGACGCCGCCGAGCTGATCCAGGGGCTCGCTGTCGCGGTGAAGGCCGGCGCGACCAAGGCGCAGTTCGACGCCACCATCGGCATCCATCCCACCGCCGGCGAGGAGTTCGTCACCATGCGGACGCCCCGACCCGACCCCGCACCTGCGGCCAAGGCGGCGGACTGAGACCGCGCAGTCATCCGGGCGCCGAGCGAAGGACCCTTCGTTGTCGCTCAGGGTGACACGCCGGCTGGCACGACGCCCCTCTGTCGTCCTGAACCCCCTCTGTCGTCCTGAACGAAGTGAAGGACCTTTCCCGGGCCGCACTCCGAGCGCCGGACTGACCGCCAAGTCGTTGATATTGGTCGGCAAAGCCCGCCGGGGCGGGGTGGCGCGCCCTGTGGAAAATTCGTATAGGCTTTCCCCAGCCCCCTGATCGGGGCCAATCCAAGAGGGTGAGGAGATGACGGCAGTGCAGGGGACCGCCCGTATGGCGGCGACGGCGCCGCGACGCGCGTCGGCGGGGACCGACTGGTCGCCGCACAGCTGGCGGGCGCGGCCCGCGCAGCAGCTGCCGGTCTATCCCGACCCGGAGCGGCTCGCGGACGCAGAACAACGACTGCGGCGCTACCCGCCGCTGGTGTTCGCGGGCGAGGCGCGCAAACTCACCGTCGCGTTGGCCAAGGTGGCGCGGGGCGAGGCGTTCCTGCTGCAGGGCGGCGATTGCGCCGAGAGCTTCATCGACTTCACCGCCAACAACATCCGCGACACATTCCGCGTGCTGCTGCAGATGGCGGTAGTGCTGACCTACGGCGCCGGCGTTCCGGTGGTGAAGGTCGGCCGTATGGCGGGCCAGTTCGCCAAACCGCGCTCCTCGCCGGTCGAGAAGCGCGACGGGATCGAACTGCCGTCCTACCGAGGCGACAACGTCAACGGCTTCGACTTCGCACCGGACGCGCGCCGCCCCGACCCCGAGCGGATGGTGCAGGCCTATAACCAGTCGGCCGCGACGCTGAACCTCCTGCGCGCCTTCGCCCAGGGCGGCTACGCCGACCTGCACGAGGTGCATCGCTGGAACCTCGACTTCGTGAAGAGCTCGCCGGCCTCGACGCGCTACCAGGATCTCGCCGCCCGTCTGGACGAGACGCTGTCCTTCATGGCCGCCTGCGGTCTCACCTCGGCGACGACGCCGCAGATCGCCGAGACCGATTTCTTCACCAGCCACGAGGCGCTGCTGCTGCCCTATGAGGAAGCGTTGACCCGCGTCGATTCGATCTCGGGCGACTGGTACGACTGCTCGGCCCACATGCTGTGGATCGGCGATCGCACGCGCCAACCCGACGGCGCGCATGTCGAGTTCCTGCGCGGCGTGCGCAATCCGCTCGGCTTCAAGGCGGGACCGTCGCTCTCGCCGGACGATTTCCTGCATTTGCTCGACGCGCTCAATCCGGCGAACGAACCGGGCCGCATAACGGTCATCAGCCGCATGGGCGCGGACCATGTCGAGGACAAGCTGCCGGCGCTGGTCAGCGCCGCCCAGCGCGAGGGCCGGGTCGTGCTGTGGTCTTGCGACCCCATGCATGGCAACACCGTGTCGGCCGCGAACGGGCTCAAGACCCGGCATGTCGACGCCGTGTTGCGCGAGGTGCGCGGCTTCTTCGCGGTCCACCGCGGGCTCGGGACCCAAGCCGGTGGTGTGCATTTCGAGATGACGGGCCAGGAAGTGACGGAGTGCATCGGCGGCTCGGTCGATGTGACCGTCGAGTCGATGTCGCAGCGCTACGAGACCCAATGCGATCCGCGACTGAACGCCAGCCAGGCGCTGGAGCTCGCCTTCGTGCTGTCCGAGCAGCTCAAGTCCGAGCGGCTGTCGGGCGGCCGCGCGCGCTGAGGGGGCGATGACGCACCCCAGCAACGACGACGTCGAGCGCTACACCGATCACTACTTCAACCGCACCAAGCGGGTGATCGGCAAGTTCGGCGATTGCCGCGTCACCTACGCGATCTTCATGCGCCGACCGGTGGTGTTCGCGCCGCGCCTGGCGCTCGACTGGCTGGAAGCGCTCGGCAAGACGCGCGGCGCGCGCGCCGAGGTCGAGCTGCGCTATGGCGAGGGCAAGTGGGTCGGCGCGGGCGAGCCCATGATGTACATCTCGGGCTCTTTCTTTCATCTAGTCGATCTCGAAACCATTTTCCTGCAGAAGCTCGGGCCGGCCTGTGTCGCGGCGTACAACGCCTACACCATGTGTGCCGACATGCCGAAGGCCGCCTTCCTGGCCATGGATGCGCGGCACTGCGCCGGCACCGAGATGGCCGAGATGATGGCCTACGCGGCCTCGGTGGGCTCGGCGCGCGCACGGCGCAAGGCCGGCGCGGTGGGCTTCATCGGCAACGCCACACACGCGACCGCGCACTTCTTCGGGCGCGAACAGGGGCTCGGCACCATGCCGCATGCGCTGGTCGGCTATGCCGGGTCGACGCTGCGCGCGGCCGAGATGTTCGCCGAGACCTTCCCCGGCGAGCCGATCACCGTGCTGGTCGACTATTTCGCGGCCGAGATCAGCGATTCGCTCGCGGTCTGCCGGCGCTTTCCCGAGATCGCGGCGCGCGGCGAGCTGGCGCTCCGGCTCGACACGACCGGCGGCCGCTACCTCGAGGGACTAGACCCCGCCACGTCCTATGCGGTGCTTGAACGCTTCTCGCCCGAGTCGATCCGCGGCTATCGCAGCGAGGAGGAGTTGCGCTACCTCGTTGGCACCGGCGTCTCGGCCGCGGCGATCTTCCATCTGCGCGCCGAGCTTGACCGTGCGGGCTTCGATAAGGTGCGTATCGTGGCGTCCTCCGGCTTCGGCCCCGCCAAGTGCCGCGTCATGGCCGAGGCCAAGGCGCCGATCGATGTGGTGGGTTCGGGCTCGTTCCTGCCCGCGAACTGGAGCGAGACCTATGCGACTGCCGACATCGTCGAGTACGACGGCAAGCCGCTGGTGAAAGTCGGTCGCGAATTCCTCCACCGCAGCCGCAAGTCCAGCGCGCCGTTGGCGTGACATTCCGCCGCTCACGCTGCGAGAGGGACCGCGAGAGCTAGTGCGCTTTCGCCTGCGCGGCGGCCGCTTGCGCTGTTTCAGCTGACAGGCTTTGGGCCGGGTTGATCCGACGTGCACACTGGCCGCGGTTCCAGCTGCCGACGGTAGTGCGAACTTGCGAGGCTTTTCTAGGGCTGCTGCTCGTCGGCTGAACCGGGCACGGTGGCGCTCTTGCTAAAGAAACCGACTAGTTGGTATGTTTCGGCATGCCAAGACCAACCAAAACGGCACCGGAGCGGGGCGGCGCGCGTTCCCGGATTTTGGCGGCGGCTCGCGATGTCATCCGCCAACGCGGCTTTGCGGCTACGTCGGTCGGCGAAATCTGTGAAGCGGCAGCCGTCAGCAAGGGAGCGTTCTTCCATCACTTCGGTGGGAAGGAAGAGTTGGGCGTCGCCGCCGCCGACTGTCCGTCGTCAGATAAATTGTTACGGATCTGGTCTCTTTAGAAGGGAGGCTCCAGCGCCTCAGCTGATTGATGTTAAGCGGCGAT
>VGCH01000016.1 GCA_016870115.1 Alphaproteobacteria bacterium
TGAACCACCGAGCAATCGCCGCTTAACATCAATCAGCTGATGCGCTGGAGCCTCTCTTCTAAAGAGACCAGATCCGTAACAATTTATCTGACGACGGACAGACGACGGACAATTCAACTCTCCAAGCACAAGAGCGGCGTGGCAAAACATTCATTGCGCCTTGAATTTGAATTGATAGCTAACCTTCAGACTATCAAGAATTAGCTTGATAGCCGCATCGGGAACATCGGCCTGAGACACGCAGAAGGATGCGACAAAGATCCAAGATAAATCGTACCTCGGGGTGGGCGGCCCTTTTTGATAGAACTGCGTGCAATTCATACTTTTATCACCCGCAGAAGTGATGACAACTGCAGGAAACCTCAGCCAATCACCAATTTTTGCGAGGCTCCCCGTCCCCGGATATTTCCTATAGAAATCTCGATAACCGACACCTTGCGCAGCTTGTTCCTCGGACACCCGCCACGTCATGCCTAACGGAGACGTATAGAGCGACATCGCTAGAGAAGAATTGTCATCGTGAAACAGACCCGTCCAAATGATTCGCTCAGCGTGTGGGTGCCCGCGGACGCCGACGTACTTATAGCACTTTTGCATTGGGACAGATGAACTGAACGGCAGCTCACCACAATCGATCACGAAGGACTGCCCGTATGCCTGACTGCCACAAAACACCATTAGGACGGCTGCGCAAATTTTCGCAAAAATCCTGAACATCACGATCGCTCCGTTTAAGCGACTGCTTATAAGCACACTATATTACTCGGGCCAGGTCGTCGGCGCCAAGCGGACGAGTGGTGGCGGGCTGGCGTGGGACTGCAGCAACGGCGTGCGCTACGGCGCCGCGCGCCGCGGCGACGGCAATGTCGGCGTGGTGAAGTACAATCGCCTCACCGGAAAGTGGGAAACCCCGTAAGGCCGGTGCGCGCCAAACTTCGCCGAATGCTTCCCCCATGCTTCCCCATGGCTATAGGCACGGGGTTCAATACTGGCTAAGTCGTTGAAATATATGGCGGACCCGGCGAGATTCGAACTCACGACCTCTGCCTTCGGAGGGCAGCGCTCTATCCAGCTGAGCTACGGGTCCGACGCGGCGGACCTTAGCGGAGGGGGCTGCGGGGCGCAACGCGGCGCCCCTCGCCGACGTCCTCGCGCGCGGCCATGCCGTCGTGGCACAGTCGCGCCCTTCACCCCAACAGGAGCCCCCATGGCCAAGCAGCTTTTTCCCGACGGCACCGAAGTCTCGACGATGTATGTCCGCACGATTCGCAGCGGTCCGTTCGTGTTCGTGTCGGGCACGACCTCGCTCGATCCCAAGGGGCGCGTTCAGGGCAATGGCGCCGCCGAGCAAACGCGGATCACCATGCAGAAGATCGAACGCGGCCTGCGCCAGGCCGGCGCGACGCTGAAGGACATCGTGCGCCTCAACATCTTCGTCACCGACATCCGCGACATGACCGCCGTCACGGGAGCGATCCAGAAGGCGCTGAAGCGCACGACCATCACCTCGACCCTCGTGGCCGTAAGCCAGCTCGCGACACCCGGGCTGGTGGTCGAGATCGAGGCCACGGCCATCGTGGACTGACGCCCATTTTGTCGTCGCACCACACGCATAGTGGTGCGACGGGACGCGTAGACACAATAGATACGGATCAGGCGTCAACAGATAAAAATTGTTTTATTTCAGTGGGTTAGAAGGTTATTCTCAGGTCGTATTTTAGATACGCCCCGTTCGATTGTCCCCAAATCCAATTCCCCACTGGAGCGATCCCCATGACTTCTTTTGTGAATAAGCTGGGCGCGATTGCCGCCGGCGCGCTGGCTTTCTCGGCCTTCTCCGGCGCCGCCCAGGCGCAGACCACGTTCGGTTCGGCCAACATCACCGTCAGCGCCAAGGTGCTGAAGGAGTGCCAGCTCGTTACGGCGCCGGCCTCGACCCTGCCGTTCGGCAGCATCTCGGTGCTGGGCACCGGCAACTTCAACGCCACGAACAGCTCGTTCGTCGTGAAGTGCAGCAAGGGCACGGCCTACACCATCGCCATCGACGCGGGCCAGAACTCGGCCAACTGCGGCGGCTCGCGTTGCATGAAGCATGCGTCGCTGAACGAGTATCTGAAGTACGCGCTCTATCGCGACTCGGGCTACGCCACCGCCTGGGGCGTGCCGACCAGCGTCAACGTGACCTCCACGGGCCGCGCCAACGTGACCTACAACATCTACGCCCAGATCGCGAACGCCGACGCCGACGTGAACGAGGGTGACTACTCGGACACGGTGGCGCTCACGCTCACCTACTGATCGTCCCGCCCACGGGCGGAGATGGAAGGGCCGGTCGGCGACGACCGGCCCTTTTCATATCTGCAGCATGGCTGAGCGCTGTTGGCATGGAGCGCGGACCACGGTCCGCGTATCCTGCACATCATGGGGGTGTGGGGACGCACCGCCGCCTGCGCGATGGGGATCGTCTGGGCGGCGCTTCCGATCGATCGCGCATGGGCAGAGGGCCGGCAACCGGCCCCGACGAGCCTGCGCGTGGCAGCCCATGTCGTGGGCGAGTGCCGCTTCGCGCGCAGCGCGGAGTGGCTCGAGGTGCGCTGCACCAAGGGCACGCCGATCGCCCACGCCCAAGGCATGGCAATCGCCGACGCTGCCGATAGGGGGGAGAGCCGCTCGACCGGGCGCGCCGCGCGTCGCTATCGGCTGGCGCCCGCGGCGGCGGCGCCGACGGGCGAGGACCTCGCCGAGCGGCCGGTTGTCTTGACCTTGACCTGGTGATCCCGCACGATTCGGTTCCCTCATTCCAGCCTTCGGGCAGGCAAGAATGAACCGTCTCTTTCCGGCCGCGATCGCGGCCCTGCTGGCCTGCGCCCTTCCCGGCCCGGCCGCCGCCGATCTGTTCGTTTCTCCGGTGATCGTTGAGATGGTGGGCCGGCCCACCGTCACCGTCCGCATCGGCAATCAGGGGCAGCAACCGACGCAAGCGCAGGTTCGGGTGTTCGGATGGACCCACGGCAAGGGCGGCGACGAGTACCCGCCTACCGAGGAAGTCGTCGCAAGCCCGCCGATCTTCGACCTCGGCCCCGGCGAGACCCAAACCATCCGTCTCCTCGCACGCAAGATGCCGACCGAGCGAGAGGCCGCCTATCGCGTCTTCGTCGACCAGATACCCGGCGAGACGGAACGGCGGGGACGCGGGCAAATCTCCTTCCCCATCCGGTTCGTGCTGCCGCTGTTCGTGGCCGCGGGCAGTGAGGGAGAGGCGCGGCTGGCCAGCCAGTTCCAGCGCACGTCGGTCAACGCCGCGACGCTCGCGATCTCGAACACGGGCACCAAACGCGCGCGATTCGACGATCTGTGGTTGGTCGCCGGTGGCCAGAAAATCAAAGCACCCGGCGACTTCCCGACCTATGTGCTGGCTGGCTCGGCGCGGGAATGGACGTTCACCGGCCGCGACGCCAATGCGGCCGCCCAAGCGACCAAGCTGATGGTCATGATCGACGACAAGGAAGTCGAGATCCCGCTCGGCCGCTAGGATCGGCCCGACCAACCCCCCGCCATAGACCCGCGACCGCCCCCCTGGGCGCGCGGACGGATTTCGCGCGCCCGAAAGCCACGATCACACTGTGAATATGTCCATTTTCTCTTTAAAATACAACATATATGCACGTATTCTTGAATTTACACCGAAGCTAGATAAGGAGCGCCTTGGGAACGCTGGCCAGATGGGGACCGGCCATGGCCGGGGCGCTGGCGCTTGTCGCGGCGGCGGCGATCGCGCACGCCACCCCCTTGGTGCTCGATGTGCTGGTGAACGGTGTCCGCACCGGGATCGTCCAGGAGTTCAGGCTGGACGGCGCCAACCTTCTGGTGCCGCGGGACGACCTTGAGAAGATCGGCACAACCGACAGCGATGGAAAGCTCTTCATTCCGCGCCTGCGCTCGCTGTCCTCCAACAAGATCTCGGTCGATCCGGCGAGTGTGCCCATCACCGCCGATCTCGATCGTACCGAAGTCGATATCGCGCCTGACGAGCGGGTGGGTGTGCGCATCGACTTCCCCGTGCGCCGCAACGAGTCGATGCGGCTCGTCCTGGTCACCGCCGACGGCAAGCCAGTGCCGGCGGGCTCGCGCATCCGCGTCCTGCCGCAGGGCCGGCCGACAGCCGTCGGCTTCGATGGCCAGGCGTTCCTGCAGGGTGTCGGTGCAGCGACGCTGATCGAAGTTTCGGGTACAAAGGGCACATGCCGGATCGAACTCCCCAAGAACGGCAGCGCCCCCGACCCGCTCGCGTCCCACAAGCTCGTCTGCAAGCCGTGACGCTCGCGGTGGCGCTCTCGGTACTGGGCGCCTCGCCGGCGGTGGCTCAATCGGTGTGCGGACTTACCGCGACGGCCATGGCGTTCGGCAACTACTCGGCCGTGCTGGGTACAGCGGGGAACACGACCGCCACGCTCACCATGACCTGCACCAACAACACAAATGCTGCCGACACGGTAAACTACTCGATCAGTCTCGCGACGGGCGTGGGCGGCGGCTACAATCCGCGCGCATGGCGGCCGGCGCCGAGCGCCTCAACTACAACATCTTTCGCAACAACGCGCGGACCCAAATCTGGGGCAACGGCACTGGCGGCACCCAGGTCGTGACTGGCAGCTTCAACGTGCCCCGCAACCAGACCCGCACGCGCAACGTGACCGCCTACGGCCAGATTATCTCCAACCAGGACGCGTCCCAGGGGGATTACGTCGATACCGTCACCGCGACCGCCACCTTCAACTGAACCGCCGCCGAGCCCGGACTCACGGTTTCTTGGGTGTGTAGGTCCCGCCGGCGGAAGCCGCACGCACCTCCGCCGCCGTGCGGGCCTGGCGAAGCGCCGCCAGATGGCGGGCCTCCCCGTCCAGCATGGCGCGGGCGTTTTCCAGAACCTTCTCGCCGTGAACGCGCGGGAACTTCACCGCGCCATTCTCGTCCATGTGGATGAGGTCGCCCGGCGCCACATCCATGCCGCCGACCGAGACCGGCACATTCACCGACTGCACCGCCTGCTCGCCATGGCCGGCCGTCACGCCGCCCAGCAGCATCTGGAACTTGAGGCGGCGCACGGCATCGACGTCGCGCGAGGGTCCGTTGGACACGAGGCCCACGCAGCCCACAGCCATCATCGAGGTCACCATGATCTCGCCGGCGAGACCCGCCCGCGACATCAGGCCGTCCGGCCATTTCTGCTGGATCACCAGCACCGTCGGCTTCTTCATGGCGTCGAGGGCGTCGATCACGTCCATGAAGGAAAGGCGGCCCGAGAAGTTCGGGTCGGGCAGGCCGTAGACGCAGGTGACGGCGTAGCCGACGATCGGTCCCATCTCGGGATAGATGCAGCGGATCGAGCTGTCGGAGTACCAGTTCTCGGTCCAGGGATTGTAGAGACCGAGACAGAGCGGATTCTTGGGATAGGTCGCCACCACATTGGTGATGGTGGGCGTGTCGATCTTGCGCAGCTCGGCGAACAGCACGTCGTCGGTCATGGCGGCCATGGTTTCCTCCCTTGGGTCCGGTGACGAGCCATAGCACAGGGGCCGGGCATCTGGTGAAGCCCGGTCGGGCTCCGTAAGATCGGGCGATGCTCAATCTCCTGACCGATGTGGCCGGCATCACCGTGGGCCACGCCACCGATCTCACGCTCGGCACGGGCGCGACGGCGATCCTGTTCGACGCGCCGGCGACGGTCGCCGTCGCGACACTGGGCGGCGCGCCCGGCAGTCGCGACACCGCCATGCTGGAACCCGAGATGACCCGCCAGCAGATCGATGGCGTGATGCTGAGCGGCGGCTCGGTCTACGGACTCGATGCACCCGGCGGCGCGCAGGCCGCGTTGCGCGAGGCCGGGCGCGGCTTTCGCCTGCGCGGCGCGCTGGTGCCGCTGATCTCCGGAGCGATCGTGTTCGACCTGCTGAACGGCGCGCCCAAGGACTGGGGCACCTTCTCGCCGTATCGCGATCTCGGCTACACAGCGACCAAGGCGGCGCGACCCGGCGCCTTCGCGTTGGGCACCGTCGGCGCCGGCACCGGCGCCACGACCGCGACGGTCAAAGGCGGAGTGGGTTCGGCCAGCGCCCGTACCTCCACCGGGCATGTCGTGGCGGCGCTCGCGGTGGTGAACGCCGTCGGTGCGCCGACCATTGGCGATGGCCCGCATTTCTGGGCGGCGCCGTACGAGGTGGGCGACGAGTATGGCGCGCGCGGTTGGCCCGCTCGCATCGCCCCCGCGGACGTGGCGCCCCGCATGAAAGGCCTGCCCCCGCCCGCGACCGCCACGACCATCGGTATCGTGGCCACCGACGCCGTCCTGACGAAGGGTCAGTGCAAGCGGCTCGCCATCATGGCCAATGACGGTCTCGCGCGGGCTATCCTGCCCGCCCATGCGCCGGGCGATGGCGACACGGTCTTCGCGGCTGCCACCGGCGCGCGACCGCTGGCCCAGGAAGAGGATCTGGCGCTGCTGGGACATGCCGCGACGTTGGTGTTCGCCCGCGCCTGCGCGCGCGGCTGCTACGCGGCAACGACCCCACCCTGGAGCGGCGGGCAGAGAAGCTGGCGGGATCGGTTCGCCTGATCGCCCGTCAGTTGAGGCGCCAGAGCTGACCGTTCAGCAGCGTCGCAAACATCACCCAGGTGAGGTAGGGCAGCAGCAGGAATGCGGCCCAGGCGTCGTGGCGGCGAAACAGGTGAATGTTGACGGCGATGGCGGCGGCGAGGAACACGATCTCGACCAGCGCCCAGCCAACTTCCCGCAAGCCGAAGAAGAGCACCGACCACAGAAGGTTGAGCGCGAGTTGCAAGCCATAGACGGCGAAGGCCGCGCGCGTCTGCTCGCCGAAGCCCGCGCGCCACCAGACGCGAAACCCGGCGAGCGCGATCATGAGGTAGAGCGCGCTCCAGACCGGCGCGAAGACCCAGTCGGGAGGGTTGAAGCCGGGCTTGGCGAGCGTCGGATACCAGCTCTTGACGCTCGACTGGGTCGCCAAGCCGCCCAGCGCCGAGACAACCACGCAGAGCGCCACGAACCCGGCGAGAACCAGCCAGGCGCGTCCGTCGAAGCGGCGCCGCTCAGCTTGCGGCACGACGCAGTACGAGTTCGATACGGCCGACCCGGAGGCCCCACTTGCCGACGGTGGCGAGGTTCAGGAGCGACCCGTCGGGGCGCAACGCCAGCACATCGGCAAGATCGACCGTCCAGCCGCCCAGCAGAAGGGAGTACTCCAGCCGCACCATCCCGTTGTCGGTGAAGACCCGCGCGGGACTCACGGAATCATCGCGCTGACCGGTGAAGCTGCCCGGTCCCGTGCGCTCCAGCCGCCACGTCTTGCGCTCACGCACACCGTCGGCGAAGGCGAAGTCCTCGACCAGGGTCAGCACACGACCGTCCCAGGTCCCCTCGATCGTCACGTCAAACCGGCGTTCGGAGCCGGTCCAGCTGTTCACGAAGGCACCGCTGCCCTGCGTCCGACCGGCAAAGAAGTTCTCCAGCACCAGCACCGGATCGTTGGCACCCCGGACGATCTCGGGCGGCGCGGCGCATGCGCCGAGGAAGGCAAGCGCGAGGGCGGCCGGGCCGAGCCGGCGGGGAAGCGTCATCGACATGGCGATTTTACGCCGCCACCGCCGTTCGGATCACCGGTGGTGTCGGCGAATGCACCACCGGGAATTTGTGTCCAATCGCCGTGGCGCCGCCGCCACAGCGATCGACTACTCGAGCTTGACGCCGAGTTCCTGCAGCAAGGGAATCTGCCGCGATTTCAGGAGCTCGAAGTCGGCGGCCATTTGTGCTGTGCCCATGGGCTTCTCGTGCAGGCCGAAGGACTCATACATACGCTTGCCGGCTTCCGAATCCGCTGCTTCGACCCACAGATCGGACATGCGCTTCACGATGTCCGGCGGGGTGCGCGCCGGGGCGAAGAGGCCAAGCCAGCCGAACTGGGTGAAGGCGTTGTGCGTGTACCCCTCCTCGCTCATGGTCTTGAGATCGGGGAATTTCGGGTTTCGCTGCCGCGTGGGAAGCGCGATTGGCACAATCACGTTGTCGACCAGCAACGGGCGCAGCGCCTGGTAGGAGCCCATCGCGGCCTGCAACGAGCCCGCCCGCATGTCCTGCCACATCGGGCCCTCGCCACGGTAATGCACGACCTCCATCTTGATGCCGTACAGCTCGTTCAGCTTGGCGCAGACCATGTGCGAGGAAGAACCGGCGGCCCAGGTCCCCCAGCTCACCTTGTTGGTCTTGGCGTACTCGATGAGCTCCTTGATGTTCTTCGCGGGCACCGACTTGTGCACGACCACCGGCAGCTCGCCGGACGAGGTGGCCGCCACGGGCATGAAGTCGTTGTCAGGGTCGAACGGCAGCTTGGAATAGAGCACGCGGTTCTGCACCAGCGTGCCCGACACGGTGTGCAGGAAGGTGTGGCCGTCCGGCGCCGCCTTGGCGACGAGCGCGGCGCCAATATTGCCCCCGGCGCCGGGCTTGTTGTCGATGAGGATCTGCGTGCCGAGCTTCTGCGAGACGTGCTGGGCAAAGACGCGGGCGATGCCGTCGGTGAGACCGCCCGGCGCGAAGTTGACGACGATGGTGATGGCTTTGCCCGCGGGCCAGCCGCCCTGTGCCCGGACGGACGGTGCGGCGAGCAACGACGCACCGCCAGCGGCGATGAGAGTTCTGCGTTTCATTTGAGTTTCTCCTCCTGTTACTTGACGGACGAAAACGCCGTCGGCGCCAGGAACTGGTTGGCGACGTTGGCGACGATCGCGCCGTCCTTTTCCGTCTCGGCGCGCTTGGCGAGCCACTCCGGATCGGCGGCGAAGGCGTTCCACTTGCGCTCGCGATCGGCCAGCGACTCCCACGCCAGCAGATAGGTGAGCTCCTGATTCGACTCGCCCACCAGCGTCGTCCAGAAACCGGCCTGGCGGATGCCATGACGCTCCCAGATCTTGAGCGTGATGGTCTCGAAGCGCTTGAGCAGCGCGGGCAGGCGGCCCGGCACGCACTGATAGACCCTGAGCTCGTAGATCATCTTGTCCTCCCTCTCCTGATCAAGCACCGAGGCGCGGCACGAAGCCGGCGCCCGCGCTCTCGATACGGCAATAGTGCGGTGCGCCGAAATGCGCCGGCAGCAGCACCGCGCCGCTGCCCGCACACTCCTCCAACACGCGCCGACGGCTCCGTCGCGATTGCTCCGCATCGGCGCAGGCGAAGCTGCTCCATTCAGGGCGATAGACCTGGATCATGTGGTGCAGGATGTCACCGCAGAACAGTGCGTGGGAACCCTTCGACCGGCAATGAATCGCCACGGTTCCGGGCGTGTGGCCCGGAGCCGGCTGGACCGAGAAATGCTCGTCGATTTCGGCGGCGCCGGCCACGAGCTGGCCGAGCCCCGCCTCGATCACCGGCAGGACGGAGTCGCGAAACGCGCCGTAGTTCGCGGGCCCCCGCGCCGGGTCGCGATCGACCGCGAGGTGATGGTTGTATTCCTCGTGCGAAAACACATAGCGCGCGTTTGGGAACGTCGGCACCCAGCGACCATTGTCGAGCCGCGTGTTCCAGCCGACGTGATCGACATGCAGGTGGGTGCACATCACCATATGGATATCGGCCGGCGACACGCCGGCGTCTCGCAGGCGCTCCAGGTAGGGCCACTCCTTCTCGTGCCATTGCGGGCGAACGGCACGCGGCTTGTGATTGCCCACGCAGGCGTCGATCAGAACGTTCTTGCCACCAATCTTGATCAGCCAGCTATGCATGCTGAGCTTCAGCATGCCGCTGACCGGATCGAAATGGTCGGGCACCATCCAGCCCCTGTGGCGCTCCAGCTCGGCAGGGTCCCAGTCGGGGAAGAACCGCCTGGCGTCGAAGTTGGGCTCGTAGCTCTCCTCGACCCGCGCCACGCGCGCCCCGCCGATGCGCAGTTCCGTCATGGCTTCCTCCCTGCCGCGTCGACAACTCTATCGCGACGCGGATTGCCGCGCGAGGCCGGCGCAGGCTAGCGTTTCGGAGCAAGAAACCGCCGGGGGAGCGCACCGATGACCGACACGACCTGGATGAGCGCCGCCGACCTCGCGCGCGACTACAGGCGCGGCACGCTCTCGCCAGTTGAGGTGGTCGAGGCGTCACTGCGCCGGGCCGAGCGACTTCAGGGACCGCTCAATGCGTTCGTGCTGATCGACCGGCCGGGCGCGCTGGCGGCGGCCCGCGCGTCCGAGGCGCGCTGGCGGGCAGGTGCGCCCCTGTCGCCGCTCGATGGCGTGCCGACCTCGATCAAGGACACGACGGCGGTCGCGGGATGGGCGACGCGCTACGGCTCGCTCGCCACCGACGATGCGCCGGCCTCCGAGGACGCACCGGTCAGCGGCCGGTTCCGCGCCGCCGGCATGGTGCTGCTGGGCAAGACCACCACGCCCGAATTCGGTTGGAAGGCGCTGACGGACTCGCCGATCTCCGGCACGACGCGCAATCCCTGGAACACGGCGCGCTCGCCGGGCGGGTCCTCCGGCGGCGCGGCGGCGGCGACGGCGGCCGGCATTTCGCCGATCGCTCACGGCAACGATGGCGGCGGCTCGATCCGCATCCCCGCCGCGCAGTGCGGGCTGGTCGGGCTGAAACCAAGCTTCGGTCGCATCCCACAACACCCGGCCGATAGCCCCTTCGCCGACGCCATCAGCCAGGGAGTGCTGACCCGGACCGTGCCGGACACGGCATTGGCCCTGAGCCTCACGGCCGGCGCCGACGCGCGCGACTTCCGATCGCTACCCACGACTGGTCGCGACTGGACGGTTGGAATCGATGGCGGCGTGCGCGGGTGGCGGATCGGGCTCAGCCTCGATTTCGGCCATGTCACCGCGGACCCGGAAGTGCGCGAGCTGGTTGCCGGCGCGGCGCGACGCTTCGAGGCGCTGGGCGCCCATGTCGAGGACGTGGGTCCCTTGATCGCGCCGTTGAAGGAGTCCTTCGAGGCGCTTTGGCTGGGCGGCTTCGCCGCGCGCTTGCGAACGATCCCCACGCAAATGCACAGCCGGCTCGATCCGGGCTACCTCGCGGCCGCGCAGAAGGGTCTCGCGGTCACGCTTGCCGACTATATCCGGGCCTACGAGGCCAAGGCGAAGCTGGCGCGCGATCTCGCGCAATTCCTGGAGCGCTACGATCTGCTGCTGGCGCCGGTGACCCCCACGCCGCCACCACCCGTGGAGACGCTCTACAATTCCGAGGCCTTTCCGCGCTGGACCAAGGGTGCCCCCTTCACCTTGCCCTGCAATCTCACGGGCCAGCCGGCCGCCTCCATGCCGGCCGGACTGACCCGCGATGGTCTGCCTGTCGGGCTTCAGATGATCGGGCCGCCGCACGGCGACGCGCATGTGCTGCGCGCGATGCGCGCCTACGAAGGCACGCTCGACTGGCGCTGGCCCCAGGCGGCGCTCACCAACCTCTAGGGGTCTCCCTCAACGCGGAGCTCATCCTGAGGCGCGGCCGAAGGATCTTTCGGGTTCAGGAAAGACTCTTCGGCTCGCGCGGAACAACAGCCTTGCCGAAGTCTCAGTCCAGGTCCATGCCGTCCATGCCGGCGTTCTTGCGTGCCTTGCGGGCGAGTTCGGTCAGCACCTTGCCGGCCTGGTAGGGATCTAGGATCTGGTCGGCCATCGGGCCCTTGTGCCAGCCCTCGGCGACGGCGAACTGGCCATTGCCAGCCTGGAAGACACGACCCGTGACATCGCGGCTCGCCTCGCTCACCAGCCACGTGGCGACCGGCGCGATCCACTTCGGATCGCGGCGCTTCTTGTCCTCTTCCGAGTACTCGCGCAGGTCTTCGGTCATGCGGGTGAAGGCGGACGGCGAGATCGAGTTCACGGTGATGCCATAGCGACCAAGCTCGCGCGCGGCGATCACTGTGAAGGACGCAATGCCAGCCTTGGCCGCGCCGTAGTTGGTCTGGCCGATATTGCCGTAGATGCCGGAGACAGACGTGGTCGTGACGATGCGCGCGTCGACCGGTCCCCCCTTCAGCTTGGCCTGGTCGCGCCAGTAGGCGGCGGCATGCCGCGCCGGCGCGAACGTGCCCTTGAGGTGGACCTTGATGACGGCGTCCCACTCCTCCTCGCTCATGTTCACCAGCATGCGATCGCGCAGGATGCCGGCGTTGAGGACTACGGCGTCGAGCTTGCCGAACACGGAGACTGCCTGGTCGATCATGCGCTTGGCGCCGTTCCAATCCGAGACGTCGTCGCCATTGGCGACTGCTTCGCCGCCCATGGCCTTGATCTCGTTCACAACCTGCTGGGCCGGGCCGACATCGTTGCCCTTGCCGGCGCGATCGCCGCCGAGGTCGTTCACGACGACCTTGGCGCCGTGCTCGGCCAGCATCAGGCAATGCTCGCGGCCCACGCCGCGCGCCCCCCCGGTCACGATCGCTACCCGTCCCTCGCACAGTCTCGCCATGGCTGCCTCCCGAATGCGCCGTGCCCTTCCGGCACCGTTCGGGCTAGTCTAGCGGACCCGCACGGAGGATCGCCATGGACACGCTGCCCGTCGTTTCGCCCGAAGAGGTTGGGCTTTCCGCAAAGCGGTTGGACCGCATCCGCGCCTGGATGGAGCGCCAGGTTTCGTCCGGACGGGTCGCGGGGCTCGATGTCGCCGTGATGCGGCGGGGCCAACTGGCCTTCGCCGCCTGCACCGGTCTCGCCGACCTTGAGCGCAAGAAGCCGGCGCGCCCCGACACGATCTGGCGCATCTATTCGATGACCAAGCCGCTCACCAGCGTCGCCATCATGATGCTGTACGAAGAAGGACGCTTCCAGCTCGACGATCCGATCTCGCGCTTCATCCCGGGCTTCGCCAATCCACGCGTCTGGACGGGCGGCAGCCGCGGCAAGATCGAGACCGTGCCGGCGGAGCGCGAGATCACGTTCCGCGATCTGCTCACCCACACCTCCGGCCTGACCTACGACTTCATGGAGAGCAATCCGGTCGACGCGCTCTATCGCGAGAAAGGCGGCGTCGATTTCCGCACCGGCGATCGCACGCTGGAAGACGTCGTGGGCAAGCTCGCGACGATGCCGCTGATCGACCATCCCGGCCGCGCCTGGAACTACTCCGTCGCCACCGATGTGCTCGGCTACCTCGTGCAAGTGATTTCGGGGCAGGCCTTCGATGCCTACCTGCGCGAGCGTGTGCTCGGTCCGCTGGGGATGATCGATACGGATTTCCACGTGCCGGCCGACAAGCACGCCCGCTTTGCCGCCTGCTACATGCCCGGCAAGACCGGTGGGCTCGCGCTGATGGACGATCCCGCGACCAGCCGCTACCTCGCGCCGCGCAAGCTCGCCTCGGGCGGCGGCGGACTGGTTTCGACGGTCGCCGACTACCTCCGCTTCTGCCGCTTCATGCTGGCCAAGGGAGAGCTCGACGGGGTGCGCCTGCTGTCGCGCAAGACGGTCGAGCTGATGACCGCCAACCATCTCAACGGCGACATGGCGGCGATGGGAATGCCGCGCTTCAGCGAGTCGACCTACGCCGGCATCGGCTTCGGTCTCGGCTTCTCCGTGATGCTCGATCCGGCGAAGGCGCACATCCTCGGCACGCCCGGCGAGTACGCCTGGGGCGGTGCGGCCTCGACCGCCTTCTGGATCGATCCGGTGGAGGAGATGGCGGTGGTGCTGATGACCCAGCTCTTCCCCTCGTCCACCTGGCCGATCCGCCGCGAGCTGCGGGTGCTGGCCTACCAGTCGATCGTGGATTGAGGCACGCCATGCGCAACACCGGCCCGATCGCGATCCGCCGGCTGCATCCGCTGTTCGGCGCGGAAGTGACCGGTATCGACATCACGCGACCGCTGAGCGCGCGCGAGTTCGGCCCGCTCCGCGCCGCCTTCGAGGAGCACTCCGTCCTGGTCCTGCGCGACCAGCCGATGGATGACGAGAAACAGATCGCGTTCTCGGAGAATTTCGGACCGCTCGAGCCCACGCTCTCGGCCAATCCGGCGGTAGGTACGGTCTTCGCGCGCCAGTCCAATCTCGACATCAACACCGGCGAGACGATCCCGTCCGACGACATGCGCATGATCTACCAGAAGGCCAACTACTTCTGGCATTCGGACTCCTCGTTCAAGCCTGTGCCGTCGCTCTGCTCGATCCTGACGGCGCGGCTCTGCCCGCCGGAGGGCGGCGACACCGAGTTTTGCTCCATGCGCGCCGCCTGGAACGCGCTGCCGGCCGCACTGCAGGCGACTGTCGAGCCGCTGGTCGCCGAGCATGCACTCGTCTACTCGCGCAACCGCGTGCAACCCGGCATCCTGAGCGCCAAGGCGCTCAGCGACTATCCGCCGGTGCGCCAGCGCATGGTGCGGGACAACCCGTTGAACGGACGCCGGGCGCTCTATATCGGCGCCCATTGCGGTCACATCGTCGGCTGGCCGCGCGGCACCAGCGATGCGCTGCTCGAAGAGCTGACCCTGCGCGGCACGCGGCCCGAATTCACCTTCGCGCACAAGTGGCGCGAGGGCGACGTCGTGATCTGGGACAATCGTGCTGTCCTCCACCGCGCGACCGCCTACGACACGGTGAAGCACAAGCGGCTGATGCAGCGCACAACCGTGGCCGGCGACGCACCGACCGTGCCCCAATAGCGATGACCGCGGGCGGAGCGGTGCCGTCGGACGGTTTGCCCGCCGGCCAACGCGGTTGGGCGGTGCTCACGATCACCACCGGGCTCGCGATCTCGGTGCTGAGCAATTCGGTCACCAATCTCGCGCTGCCGCACATCGCGCGCGACCTCGCGATCTCCGCCGAGAGCTCGATCTGGATCGTGAATGCGAGCCAGATCGCGTTGATGGTGTGTCTACTTCCCGTCGCGGCGCTGGCCGATATCGTGGGCCATCGGCGGGTCTATCGCGCCGGGCTCGCGATCTTCGCTCTGGCCTCGCTTGCGTGCGCGCTTGCGCCCAACCTGCCGGCATTGGCCGGCGCGCGGCTGCTGCAGGGCGCGGGATCGGCCTGCATCATGGCGATCCAGCCGGCGCTCGTGCGCGCGATCTATCCCCGCGCGCAGCTCGGCCGAGGCCTAGGCTTCAACACGACAGTGGTCGCGACCTCGCTCGCCGCCGGTCCGAGCCTCGGCGCGCTGCTGCTCTCGCTTGGCCCCTGGCCGATCCTGTTCGCGGTGTACGCGCCGCTCGCTGCCGTCGCGGCGGTGCTGGCAGGCCGATTCTTGCCCGCCGACAACCCCCAGGCGCGGGCGTTCGATGTTCCCTCGGGTCTGCTGTCGGGTGGCGCGTTCGGGTTCCTGATCCTGGGCATTGATGGCGTGGCGCATGGCCATGGCGCGCCCGCGATCGCCGCCGAATTCGCGGTCGCGGCCGGGTTGGGTTGGGCATTCCTGCGCCGTCAGCGCCAGCTCGCCGAACCGATGATGCCGATCGACGTCTTTCGGCGGCCGGTCTTCGCGTTGTCGCTGGGAGCCTCGACCTCGACATTTACGGCCCAGGGTCTCGCCTTCGTGAGCCTGCCCTTCCTGCTGCAGACCGTGTTGGGCCGGGGTGTGGCCAATGCGGGCTTGCTGCTCAGTGCCTGGCCGCTCGCACTTGCCTGCACGGCACCGGTGGCGGGCCGCTTGGCCGACCGGTACCCGGCCGGCCTTCTGGGTGCGATCGGGCTCTCGACGATGCTGACCGGTCTCGTGGCGCTCGCGCTTTTGCCGGACAGTCCGAGCAACCCCGACCTCGTGTGGCGGCTGGTGCTGTGCGGCGTGGGGTTCGGCATCTTCGCCGCGCCCAACAACCGGCTGATGATGAACGCCGTGCCGCGCGAGCGCAGCGGAAGCGCGGGCGGCATGATCGCGACTGCCCGGACGCTCGGTCAGACCCTGGGTGCGGCGCTGGTCGCGCTGGTCTTCGGGCTATTCGATTTCTCCGGCGTGGGCGCGGCCACCGCCGCGCGAGCGGCGCTCGGCCTCGCGGCCTGCTTTGCCGCCCTTGCGTTGCTGCTCAGCTCGCTGCGATTGTGGCGGGGCGCACAAGGAGGTTCGCGTGGCTGACCGCATCGAGATCGGCATCCTCATCTATCCCGGCGTCACCCAGCTGGACGCGACCGGGCCAGCGCAGGTGCTGAGCATGGTGCCGCGCTCGCGCCTGCACATGGTCTGGAAGGAGCTGGCACCGGTGCCGACCGACGCCGGCTTCGCCATCATGCCGACGACCGACTTCGCGGCCTGCCCGGCGCTCGATCTCGTGCTGGTGCCGGGCGGCGGCGGTCAGGCTCCCTTGATGAGCGACCGCGAGACGCTCGACTTCCTGGCGCGTCAGGGGGCCCGCGCCCGCTACGTCACCTCGGTTTGCACCGGATCGTTGCTGCTGGGCGCGGCGGGTCTCTTGCAGGGCTATCGCTCGGCCTGTCACTGGGCATCGCGCGAACGGCTGCGTCAGTACGGTGCGATTCCCATCGCCGAGCGGGTGGTGCGGGACCGCAACCGGCTCTCGGGCGGCGGCGTCACCGCCGGGATCGATTTCGGCCTCACGCTGGCGGCCGAGCTCGCGGGGCCTGAGATCGCCAAATCGATCCAGCTCGCGCTGGAGTATGATCCCCAGCCGCCGTTCGATTGCGGCAGTCCCGAAAAGGCCGGTGCCGAGCGTGCGGCCCGTCTGAAGAAGCGCATCGACGGCATGCTCGACGCGACGGAGTGAATGTCGACCCCGGGGAGAGCTACGCCTGTCCGGCGGTGGCGCTTTCGATGGTGATGGCCTTGCCCTTGGCCATGTCGAAGCGCAGGCGCTTCACGTAGTCGAGGTCGCGACCGGTGACACGCACGAAGCGGCTGCCGTCGGGATAGTCGATCGCATGGATCGACCCGACATCGTAGACGCCGGCCTGACCCGGCATCAGGCGGTAGCTCTTCACCTGTTCGAGTTTAGCCTCACCGGCGCCGGCGCCGCCATCGAGTCGGCGATACTCGCTCATGTCGGTGTGGCTCACCGCTTGGCCGTAGACCGCCCAGGAGGGGCCGTGATCGTGCGGCGGGCTGCGGTGCGGCTTGGGATTGCAATGCGCCAGAACGACGAAGCCGAGCTCCTTGTCCTCGTAGAGCTTGCGCGTTCCGAGCGGCGCCTGCGGTCCGACCGCTTCCTCGACGAAGGCCGGCACGGCGAGCAACTTCTCCAGCAACGCGCGCACCTTCTCGCGGCCGTCCGGGCCGGGATGCGCGCCCAGCGCCGCGCGGGTGTCGGCGACGAAGGCATCGAGCGTGTAGGTCATGGCGGATCGCTCCTATTCGTTCGGTCGTGATTGTCGCGCGGACGGGCCGGCTGTCAACGCCCACCCAACATGCGTCGCGCGATCACCATGCGCTGGACCTCCGACGGACCCTCATAAACCCGCATGGTGCGTACCTTCTGGGCAAGCCAGCTCAGCGGCAGCTCCTGCGTCACGCCCATGGCGCCGAAGGATTGCTGGGCATGGTCGATCACCTCGGTGGCCATCTCGGTGGCGTAGAGCTTGATCATTGAAGCCTCGGTCCGGACATCCATGCCGTCATCCTGCTTGACGGCGGCATCCATCACCATCAGTCGGCAAGCATGGAGGCGGGTCGCGGCGTCGGCGATCCACCACTGGATCGCCTGCCGGTCGGCGAGCTTCTGGCCGAAGGTTTCGCGTTGCTTCACGTGCTCGATCATCATGTCGAGCGCCCGCTGGGCCATGCCGATGCACCACGAACCCATCTGCAGGCGACGCACGGTGAGACGAAGCTGCATCGGCGCGAAGCCCTGGCCGAGCCGGCCCAGCACCTGACTCTCGGGCACGCGGCAATCCTCGAACACCACCTCGTAGGTGCGCTGACCTGCCAACATCGGGATCGCCCGGGCGACCACCAAGCCTTTCGTGCCCTTGTCGACGAGGAAGGCCGTGATGCCGCCGCGCGCGCCACGCTCCGGATCGGTCACCGCCATCACGATCGTGAAATCGGCCTTGGCGATGCGGCTGATCCAGATCTTGCGGCCGTTGATGACCCAGTCGGAACCATCCTTGACCGCGCGCGTCTTCATGCCGGCCGGATCGCCGCCCGCACCCGGCTCGGAAATGGCGATGGCCGAGCTGGTGACGCCCTGGGCGTAGGGCTCGAGATACTTCTTGCGCTGCTCCGGATTGGCCGTCGCCAGCAGCATGTGCAGGTTGGGCGAGTCCGGCGGGAAGGTGAAGGGAACGCACGCGTAGCCGACCTCCTCGTTCACCCCGACGAGTGCCACCGCCGGCAGATTGGCCCCGCCCACCTCCTCCGGCACGTCGAGCGCCCACAGGCCCAGTTCCTTGCATTGCTTGAAGAGCCGGGCGTTCTCCTCGTCGTTCAGCGCCGCGGGCTGGCCAGAGGCGAAGCGGTCGAGAATGGTCTTCTCGAGCGGCATCAACTCATTGCGAACGAACTTGCGCACCAGCTCACGCAACATCCGATGCTCTTCGCTCACCTGAAACATGCGCTCGCTCCTACGGCTTGCCGATACCCTTGTTCACGAACTCGAGCGAATAGGCGCGCTCGGGGTCGAGCCCGGGGGGCAGCACATCCGCCTGCACCATGGTGTCGTAAAATCCCCGCCAGCGCGCGGCGCTCATGGCGCCGATACCGCCCTGCAAGGCGTCACCCGACAACACGATGCCGCGTTCGTTCATCACCCGGATGGCGTAGACGATCTTGTCCTCGTCCATCTCGGGATTGTGCCGTCGGATGAGCTCGTTGGCGCCCTGGATGGCGGGGCCGCCCTTGAGATACTGCGCCCAACCCTCGAGCGAGGCGTCGACGAAACGCTGTACAAGGTCGCGCTTGGTCTCGATCATGCGCCGCGAAACCGCGATCGTGGTCTGATAGGCGGAGAAGCCGGCGTCGGCGATCAGCAGCACGGTGGGCGGACGCCCCAGCGCTTGCTGAATCGCGTAGGGCTCGGATGAGAGGAAGCCCTGCTGCACCACGTTCCGGTCGGCGAGGAACGGCGCCATGTTGAAGGTGTAGGGCCGAAGCTGGCTGTCCGAGAGCCCGTACTTGGCGCGCAGAAACGGCCAGTAGGTGACGCGTCCGCCGCCGCCAATCAGGAGCGTGCGACCCTTCAGATCCTCGAAGCGTTCAACACCGGCGCCGGGATGGGCGATCAGGACCTGCGGATCCTTCTGGAAGATCGCCGCGATGCAGACGAACGGCGCGCCCTCGCGCACCCAGGTGAAGGGCTCGAAACTGTTCGACATGGTCATGTCGACACGGCCAGCCAGAAGAAGCTGGCCGATGTTCAGACCGGGGCCGCCCTGGCGCAGATCGCACTCAATGCCGTAGCGGCGATAGATGCCCGCGGCGATCGCCTGATAGTAGCCGCCATGCTCGGCTTGGGCGCGCCAGTCGGTGTGGAAGCTCACGCGATCCAGCGTCTGTGCCCGCCCGGCGCGGGCGAGCGGCAGAAGCAGCGGTCCAGCGGCGGCCAGGCCCAGCGCGGCGCGGCGGTTGAGGCGAAAAGCGGTCATGGGCGGAGCGACTCTCCCCGACGATCGAAGATCAATGCAAGATACTCCTTGATCGCCTGGCTCGCCACATACGTCGCGCTGGCCGACGGCGTCCATTGCTCCCAGAGCGGGCGCGAGCCGGGCGGACCGGACCAGTCGCTGGGGAACGCCTGCGCGTCGAAACCAGCGAGGCGCGCGAGCCGCAGCGACCGCGGCATGTGGAACGCCGACGTCACAAGCGCAATGCGCGCGGGCCCGATCAGCCGGCGGGTCTCTTCAATGTTCTGAATCGTGTTCAGCGAGCGTTCGTCGATCAAGATGCGATCGGCAGGCACGCCCCGCTCGATCAGCGCGCAACGCATCGCTTGCGCCTCGGCCTCGGCGCCGGGATTGTCCGGGCCGGTATGCGTGCCGCCCGTTGCGAGCACCCGGGGTGCGACGCCGCGATGAAACAGGCGCGCGGCGTGTGCCACCCGCTCGGTCGCCGACGCCCCGCCCAGAATGACGATGGCGTCGTAGCAGCAGGCGGGTGCCTGCGCCGCGGCAGCGCGCGCGCGCTGCTCCAGCGGCCAGAGGAACCGGTCAACGACCGGGTGCAAGGAGAAAAGGATCGACTGACCGATCGCCAAGATCATGGCCAACCGGCCGAACCGCCGGGACAGCACGACGTAGATCAGCCAACCGATGGCGAGCCCCGCAACCAGCATTCCGGGCGGGGTGGCGAATTGGGTCAGGAGCTTCAGCGGAACGAAGGAGTCCACGGCAGGCGCTTTCGCCGGCGGTTATCGAGGCGGCCCGACGTCCGGGCAAAAAAGAAGGGCGGCGCCGGCGTGAGCCGGGCCGCCCCTTCCCTTGACGCCAGCGTCAGAGCGCTTCCTTGAGGTCCTTCGCGACCCGGAACGCGACCTTCTTGGATGCCTTGATCTTGATCGCTTCGCCGGTCGCCGGATTGCGGCCCATGCGCGCCGGACGATTGCGGACCTGGAGGATGCCGAGGCCCGTGATCCGGACCTTGTTGCCCTTCTTCAGGTTCTTGACGATCAGACCGACGAACTCGTCGAGCGTGCCGGCGGCGTCCTTCTTGGTCATGCCGGTCTTATCGGCGAGTTCCGCAGCGATCTTCGACAGCGGAATGGTGGGTGCAGACGGTTTCGCAGCCATGTGAGGGGTCCCTTGGTTATTGCTTTCACCACCGGCCGCGCTGACGCCCCAGAGCGCCGATGATGCGTCTAGGTTATCCACGAATCGCTTCGCCGCAAGACCGGAATGCGCGAAAAATGTCGATTTTTGGGGCTTTTTCGGCCATTTAGCGCAGTCTTCCACAGACCCGACGAGCCCGATGCCCGACCTGATCCCAACGCTGCGCACCGCCGTGAACACCTGGCAGTGCGATGAGAACGACCATCTGAACGTCCAGTTCTATACCGGCTTCGCCGACGAGGCGGTCGAACATCTGCTGGCGGCGCTCGAGCTCGGCCCGTCGTTGCGGCGCGCCGGCGGCATCGTCGCGCGGCCGTGCGAGGACCACATCCGCTACCATCGCGAGTTCCGCGTCATCGATGGCGTGGCGGCGCATTCCGCGCCGAGCAGCGCCACGGCAACTACGCTCGACACCTGGCATCGCATCACTCGCATCGCCGACGGGGCGTTGGCCGCCACCGTGCGGCGGCGACTGCAGATCGAGCCCGCCCTGCCCGAGCATGCGCGGGCCTGTGCCCTGGCCGGCGCGCTGCCGCCCATGCCCGAGGCATTGCCGCGCGGACTGGGCAAGCCCGGCATCCTTCGTCCCAGAGATCTCGCGGGCGCCGTCGCCGATGGACTGATCGAGGCCAACCGCACCGTGATTCAACCGGCCGAATGCAACGCCGACGGCGAACTCGCGCCGCGCTTCGTGATTGCGCGCTGTTCCGACAGCGCGCCCATCCTGTGGGACCATCTCGGCTTCGACCGGTCCGCGATGCAGCAGCGTGGCGAAGGGTCGATCGTGGTCGAGATGCGGGTCGAGTATCTGCGGCCGGCGCGCGCCGGTACGCTCCTGGTTGTGCGGAGCGGCCTTGGCGCCTTCACGGACAAGACAGTCACGCTGATGCACTATCTGTTCGATGGGGAGACCGGCGAGCCGGTGGTACGGGCTGAAGGACTTGGGATGAAGTTCGACCAGACCCGGCGCAAGATCATGGCGTTTTCGGCGGACGATCTGGCGCGCCTAGAGGATATGGTCGTCGGTCGCCGCTGAGGGAGGCAGGTCATGGATCGCAAGGCCGACACGGCGGGGGGTATCGCCCGCGAGATGCAGGGCCAGGAGTATCCGCCGACGCGGCTGGCCGAGATCGCGATCGAAGCCGCGGTACTGAACGATGCGGTTCGGGCCGCCGCGCGCAAGCGGCTTGCCTTCGACGATGAGCCCGCCTCGTTCGCGGCCGAACTCGCGCGGCTGAAGCCATGACCGCGGATCCCGCGCTGTCCGATCTCACAAGTGTCGCGGAGGCGATCGCGGACCGACGGCTGACCTCGGTGCGGGCTACCGAAGCCTGCCTTGAGCGCATCGAGACCTGGCAGCCGCGCACCAATGCTTTCCTTCGGATCGAGGCCGAGAGTGCGCTGGCGCGGGCCCGCGCGATGGATGCCGAGCTGGCCGCCGACCGGCGCCGCGGCCCCTTGCATGGTGTGCCGCTCGCGCACAAGGACCTCTACTATCGGGCGGGCGAACTCTCGACGGCCGGCAGCGCCATCCGACGCGACTGGCGCGCGCCATCAACCGCCACGGTACTGCAGCGGCTGGACGCGGCGGGCACCGTCGAACTCGGCTTCCTCAACATGGCGGAGTTCGCCGCTGGACCAACCGGTCACAATGTCCACCATGGCCATTGCCGCAATCCATGGGACACGCAGCGCGTCACCGGCGGCAGTTCGAGCGGGTCCGGCGCGGCGGTCGCGGCGCGCCTCGCCTTCGGCTCGCTCGGCTCCGACACGGGCGGCTCGATCCGCCTCCCCGCTTCGGCCTGTGGCGTCGTCGGCATGAAGGCGACCTATGGCAGGGTGAGCCGCGCCGGCGTCGCGGCCCGCTCCTGGACGCTCGACCATGTCGGTCCGCTCACCCGGACGGTTCGGGACAACGCGCGCTTCCTTGCAGCGATCGCGGGCGTCGATGCGCGCGACGCGACCTGTAGCACCGCGCCCGTCCCCGACTACGAGGCGGCTCTGGTCGAGGGCGCCAGCGGGCTGCGCGTCGGCCTTGCGCTCCCCGATGCCCTGGTTCCCGTCGATCCGCGGATCGGCGCAGCAGTCGAGGAAGCGGCCTCTGTGCTGTCGCGCGCCGGCGTTCGGATCTCAGCCGCGACCATTCCGGACTTCACCGAGCTCTATCGCGCGGCCGAAACGATCGTGAAGTGCGAGGCGGCATCCATGCACCGTCCCTGGATGGAGAGCCAGCCCGACCGCTACGCCAACCAGGTGCGCACGCGCACCGAGGCGGGCTTCTTCATTCCGGCGACGCAATACATCGACGCGCTGCGCCTGCGTGCGCATTTCCTACGCGAGTTCCTGGCGACAGCCATGCCCGAGCTCGACGCCGTGCTGCTGCCGGCCATCCCCTTTCCCGTTCCGACCATCGACGAGACGGACGTGGAGAAGTCAGGCGGTCCGGCGACGCTCGCGATGGTCGCGCGCTTCACCGGCCTCACCCGCCCGTTCAACACGCTCGGGCTGCCGGTGCTGTCAGTCCCCTGCGGTTTCGACGACAACGGTCTGCCGATCGGCTTGCAGCTGGTCGGCCGTCCTTTCGACGAGACGACGCTCTATCGCCTCGGCCACGCCTACCAGAGCGCGACCGACCATCATCTCAAGGCGCCGGCGTAGGGCGGCGCGCGGTCACACCGCCAGGTTGACCGTCACGTTCTTGCGCTGGGTGAAGCTGTCCAGCATGCCTTCGAGCGAGAACTCGCGGCCGATGCCGCTCTGCTTGAAGCCACCATAGGACATGCCGGGCACCTGGCCGCCGCCCTGGTTCACCTGCACCCAGCCGGACTCGATGTCATGGGCCGCGCGCAAGCCGCGGCCAATATCGTGGGTCCAGACATAGGCGGCGAGACCGTAGTGGCTGTCATTGGCCATGCGGATCGCGTCGGCCTCGTCAGTCCAGCGGATCGCCACCAGCACCGGCCCAAAGATCTCCTCGCGGGCGAGACGCCAGTCGTTGGAGCGGTCGGCGAAGACGGTGGGAATGGCGTAGTAGCCTTCGCTCAGCGGTCCGGTCTTGGGCGGCAGTCCGCCGAATACCAGCTTGGCATCCGACCGCTGCAGACCGTCCTGCACGTAGCCGCACACCTTGTTGAACTGCTTGGCGTTGATGATGGTGCCGATGTCCGTCGCCTCGTCGAGCGGATTGCCGATCTTGAGCGCGGCGGTCTTCTTCTCGAGCTTGCCGAGGAACGAATCGAAGATGTCGGCGTGCAGGAACAGTCGCGAACCCGCGGTGCAGGACTGACTCTGCCGGGTGAAGCGCATCGCAGCCACAATACCGTCGACAGTCCAGTCGGCATCGGCATCGGGATAGACGATCGACGGGCTCTTGCCGCCAAGCTCCAGCGACACCGGCACAATGCGTTCGGCGGCCGCCCGCATCACGATCTTGCCGACCTCGGTCGAGCCGGTGAAGGAAAGTTTGGCGATGCCGGGATGCTGCGCCAACGGCGCGCCACATTCGGGGCCGTAGCCGGTCAGCAGGTTTAGGGCACCCGCCGGCAGGAACTGCTGGCAGATTTCGGCCATCAGCAGCACGGCAAGCGGCGCATCCTCGGCGGCCTTCATCACCAGCGTGTTGCCTGCGCAGAGCGCGGGCGCGATCTTGAGCGCCCCCAGCATCAGCGGCGCGTTCCAGGGAATGATCGCGCCCACCACACCCAGCGGCTCGCGGCGCGTATAGCTCAGCACATGCTCGCCGAGCGGGATCGTCTCACCCTTGAGCTCGCTGCCGAGCCCGCCGAAGTAGCGGAAAATATCGGCGGCGAGCTTCGCCTCGCCGCGCGCCTGGGTGCGCAGCGCATTGCCGGTCTCGGTGGCGATGGTGCGCGCGATCTCCTCGACACGGGCCTCCATGGCGTCGGCGATGCGCAGCAACGCGAGGCCACGTTCGCGCGGCGGCACGCGCCGCCATGCCACCTGCGCCCGGGCGGCGGCCGCGACGGCGCGATCGACATCGGCCGCGGCCGCGCGCGGCACCTCGGCGATGCGCGAGCGATTGGCCGGATTCTCGATCGCGATGCGCTGGCCGGAGGCGGCCTCGACCCACTGGCCGTCGATCAGCATGCCTTTGGGCGAAAGGGCCGCGCGGACAGGCGCGGCGGTGGTGGGGGCGTTCATGTCGTCACTCCTGTCGTCGAAGTCAGCGTGGTTCCGTCCAGCTCTCGGAGAAGGCCAGTGCGCAGGTGCTGAACGGCTTGCCCTCGCGTTCGCGCGGCCACGCCCGTCCGGTCGCGGCCACGCCGTTCAGCGTCAGCCGCGCGGACGCGGCCGGAATCAGCACGGTGCAGACGCCGTAGGGTCGCGGGTTGGGCGGCTGGTTGGGCTGGGTGTGCAGGAGAAGCGGCTCGCCGATATCGTGCCAAGTCAGCGCCACTTCCTCTCCAGGCGCGCTCACCCGTTCGGTCCAGAAATCGCGCACATCGCCGTGCCGGGAAAAGAGCGCGTCGGTTACTGGGATGGAGAGGTCTTTCAGTTCCGGGTTCAGCATGCCCTGCACGGTCGACTGCAACCAATGTGTCATGGCGATGTTGTCGGTCCAGATGCGCCATCTGTTCGAGGTCAGTTCGCTCTTGAGGTACAGCACGTGCCCGGCCCCCTTGGGGCTGAACAGGATGCGCCAGTAGCTGGCGTCGGTGCTGTTCGGATCGCCATCCCGCGACGACAGGCGGATGAACGGGTTCTCGCCCGTGACGATGGTGCGATTGGCGTCGATCGTGCTCATGGCGGCCTCCTCAGACGATTTGGTTGCGCAACGTGGACTCCCCGCGGCCCAGCCGCTCCAGATTCTCCATCAGGATATCCAGCACGTTATCCTCGTAGGCCCGGGTCTCGCCCGCGGTGTGCGGCGTGATGAACACGTTGGGCAAGGTCCAGAGTGGCGAGTCCTGGGGCAGTGGCTCCTCGGCCGTCACGTCGAGCGCGGCGCCCGCTAAGCCGCGCGCCTGGAGCGCGGCGACGAGGGCGGGCTCGTCGATAACACGCCCGCGCGCCACGTTGACCAGCCAGGCCGACCGCTTCAGTCCGGCAAGCACCGCGGCGTTCACGACGCCGGTGGTCTCCGGCGTGAGCGCACAGGCCAGCACAAGGCAATCTGCCTGTGCGGCGAGCCCCGGCAGGGCCGACATCGGGTGGATCGCGTCGCAGCCGTTGGTCCCTTGCGCCGGATCGCGGCGCACACCCAGCACCTTCATGCCGAACGCCCGGGCGAGATGCGCGATGTGGCCGCCGATCCGGCCGGTGCCCACCAGCACCATCGTCTTGCCGCCAAGTTCATCCTCGCGTTCGGCCAGATCGCCGATCATGCCGCGCCAATGCCGCTTGTGCTGGTTGTCGCGGGCCTCCGGCAGTCGGCGGGCCATCGCGAGCAGCAGCGCGATCGCATGCTCGGCCACCGCCCGCGCATTGACGCCACCGGCGCTCGCCAAGCGCACGCCACGCGCGGCCAGCAGCGCCTTGTCGTACTGATCGACGCCAGCGCTGATCGACTGGATGAACTTGAGGCGCGGCGCGCTGGCCAGCAGCTCGTTGCGCCACAGCCCCGAGACCACAAGAACATCGGCCTCGGCGATCCGCGCCTCGAGCGCCGCCCGGTCGCGCACCTCGAAATGCGAAATGTCCGCGCCGCGTGCGTGAAACCGGTCCTGCAGCCGGTAGGCGGCGTGGGCGAAGCCGATCGTGAGTTTTTCCCGTGCCGGCAACATGGCGAACCCCTCGGGCAAATGCGACACTGGTCATAGAGAAAACGAAAGGGAAAAGCCATGCGCCGCAACTTGCTCCGCGAACGCCTCTCGGCCAATCAGCCGACCGTCGGCACGCATGTCATGTCGGTCTGGCCGACCCAGATCGAGCTGATCGGCGAGTCCGGGCAATATCACTATGTCGAGTTCACCGCCGAGTACGCGCCGTTCGACATGCACGATCTCGACCATCTCGGTCGGGCGCTGGAGCTCGCCGGCATCACCGGCATGATCAAGATCGAGCAGACGCAATACACCCACCAGGCGATGCGGGCGATCGGCTCGGGCTTCCAGGCCGTGCTGTTCGCCGACATCCGGTCGGTCGCCGACGCCAAGGCCGCCGTGAACGCGGTGCGCGCTGAGACGCCCCACGCCCGCGGCGCCCGGGGTCGCGGACTGCTGGGTGTGGGCCTGCGACGCGACGTCGGCACGGTGCGCGAGGGCGGATCGCCCGCCTATGTCGAGGCGCTGAACGACGTGGTGATCGCCATCATGGTCGAGAAGCGTGAGTGCGTGGAAGACCTCGAGGCGATCCTGTCTGTACCGGGCATCGACATGGTGCAGTTCGGCCCCTCCGACTACTCGATGAGCATCGGACGCACCGGCCAAGGCTCCCACCCCGACGTCAAAGCGGCCGAGAAGCGTACCATTGAGGTGGCGCTGAAGAAGGGGCTCCACCCGCGCGTCGAGCTGCGCGATCCGGCGGATGCCGCGCCCTACATCGCGATGGGCGTTCGCCATTTCTGCATCGGCTGGGATGTGCGCATCCTCTACGACTGGTGGAAGGAGAAGGGTGCCACGATGAATGGCATGCTCGCAGGCAAGCCGGCAGCGGCGAAGTCGAAGGGCAAGTCGAAGGGCAACTACTGAGCCGGTCGCAACGATGACGCTCGAGCTCTGGTGCCTGTTCGGCGCGATGGTGCTGGGCCTCATGCATCTCACCGCGGCGTCCTTCACGTTCAAGGCACAGGTCGGCAACCGCTACAGCGTTGGTGCGCGCGACGAGAATCTCCAGCCCAAGGGCGTCGCGGCGCGCCTGGATCGTGCCCAACGGAACTTCCTCGAGACGTTCGCGATCTTCGTCGCCGCGATCCTGCTCGCACACATGCTCGGCAAGAGCGGGAGCTGGTCGCAGATCGGCGCGCCGCTCTATCTGGCGGGGCGCGTCCTTTTCCTGCCGCTCTACGCCGCGGGCGTCCCGTGGCTGCGGACCTTCTCGTGGAACGCCGCGACGCTGGGGCTCGTTCTGGTAATGGTTCAGAGCGTCGTTTGACGCGCCCCTAGGCCGGCATCGCCATCGTGCCTTTCGGCAACGCGGCGCAGTGATCGTAGATGTCCGAAGGCCGGGTGAACCAGACCTTGTCGCGCTCCGGGTGGTTGGCGATGTGCTGCAACGCCTCGCGCAGGCACCGCAGTCGATAGGGCTGGCCCACGATCATCGTGTGCAGCGCCACGCCGCACACCAGCGGCTGCCGGACGGACTGGCGCAGCAGCTCCTCGAACTGGCCGATCACGAAGTCGCGGAACTGCTCGGGCGTATGATGCCGCACCAGCACCTGCGGGCTGTCGTTGATCTCAAGCGGATAGGGCACGCTCATCAAGGGACCCGATCGGGTCTTCATCCAGAGCGGCTGGTCGTCCGCCGGCCAATCCATCAGGAAGTCGTATCCGGTTTCCTTGAGCAGGTCGGGCGTCAGGCGGCTGCCAGCCATCCAGGGCGCCATCCAGCCCCTGGGACGGCGGCCCGACGCGCGCTCGATGGCGTCACGCACCTCTTCCAGAAAGCGTTTCTCATCCGCTTCCCACATCCCGGCGTGCCGTTCGGCGTTGGTGCGGCCATGGCCGATGAATTCATCGCCCCGCGCCCGCAGGGCGGCGACGATCTGCGGCGCATAGTCGAACACCGTTGTGTTGATCAGGTGCGCCGCCGGCAGGTTGAGCTCATCGAAAAGCTCAAGACAGCGCCAGACGCCCACGCGATTGCCGTAGTCGCGCCACGCGAAGGTCCGCGGATCGGGCGGCGTGCCCGCGACGGTGAGCAAGTGCCCCTCGCCCGCCCCGAAGGCGAAATGCTCGATGTTGAGGCCGATATAGAAGGCAAGTCGCTTGCCGCCGGGCCAGGAATAGTCCGGCCGTTCGACGATAGGCGAATAGGCGTAGCGCTCGTGATAAGGCAGACGCAGCATCGGTGCTCCCCGGCCCTAGCGCCGCACGATGGCGACGCGATCGGACTGCTCAAGATTGGCGGCGCGGAACCGCGCCACCGCGTCGGCGTGGAAGGCGCGCTCCGCCGATCCCGCCTCGACCGCCGGCCGACGCTCGGGGTCGAAGTGGCCGAAGCGATCCCGCCCCCGCACCAGTAACGCCGTCACACGCTGCGCGGAACTGCATCGCACATGGGCCGGGATGTAGCTGATGCCGAGCCCGACGCGCCGGTCAGAGGAACGGTTGGGCCGCGAATTGTGAACAAGATGGGTGTGATGCAGCGAAAACTGGCCCGCCCGCACCGGCATGAAGGCGGTCCGCGACCGATCGACCGGCGCGTCGAGCGTCTGGCCGCGCGACAGGAGATTGTCGGGGTCCTGCATCTCGGAGTGCCACAACTGGCCGAGCCGATGCGAGCCCGGGACGACCTCCATGCACCCCGCCTCGATGGAAGCGTCCGTGAGTGCCACCCACGCGGTGACATGAACAGGCGGCTCCAGTCCGAAGTAGGTGGCGTCCTGATGCCAGCTCACATAGGTGCCGCTGCCGGCGTCCTTCGGCCAGACGCTGAGATGGAACAACACGATGTCGGGGCCGATCAGGTCCTCGACCGCGTCGAGGATCGCGGGCGAATGCACGATCTCATCGACCCAGGGAAACAGCAGATGCGGCTTGAAGTTATGGCCGCGGCTCATTTTCATGCCCTCAGCAGCCTCGAACGCCTCCAGCCGATCACGATAGGCCCGCGCCTGCGCCGTGTCGAAAGCGTCGAGAGGGCAAAGATAGCCGTCGCGGCCGTAGGCCTCTACCTGCTGCGGGGTGAGACGCGGCATCGGCTCAGCTCGCCGTCCAGCCGCCGTCGACGAACAGAAGCGTGCCGGTGACGAAGGACGAATCATCGCTCGCCAGAAACAGCGCCGCCTGCGCCACTTCCTCGGGCTGGCCAATGCGGCCCATCGGATGGCGCTGCTTCCACCAGGCCTGGATCGCTGCCGGATCGGGATAACGCTTGAGCGAGCGTGCGGGCATGGGTGTGTCGATGACGCCGGGCATCAGGGCATTCACGCGGACGCCTTGCGCGGCATGATCGACGGCCATGGTCTTGGTGAACGAGGCGATCGCGCCCTTTGATGCGACATAGGCGGCATTCTTGCCGCCGCTCGCCTGCGCGAGCTGCGAGCCTACGGTGACGATCGCGCCGCGGCCGGCCGCGATCATGTGCGGGATCGCGTGGTGGATCCAAAGATAGGTGCCCTTCACATTGATCGCGAAGGTGCGATCCCACGCCGCTTCATCAATGGCGTCCACAGTGCCGCCGAAGGACGCGCCGGCGGCCGTCAACAGCACGTCGACGCGGCCCCAGCGTGCTGCGACCTCCGCGACCCCGGACTTGGCGGCCCCGCCGTCGGAGACATCGGCGGTGACCGTCATCGCCTCGCCGCCCGCCGCGGCGATCTCGCCCGCGACCCTAGCAAGCCCCGCGGAATCCTGGTCGACCAGGGCAACACGGGCGCCCTCCCCGGCAAAGAGCCGCGCGCTCGCGGCCCCGATGCCCGACGCCCCGCCGGTGACGATGGCGACCCTGTCTTTCAGTTTCATTCCGGCGCACTCCCGGATCGCACCCGCGCCCGACCGCGACGGGCCGCCATGTTCAGGGCCTCGATCAGCGCCGAAAAGGCCATCGCCGCATAGATGTATCCCTTCGGAATCTTGGCGCCCATTCCCTCGGCAATCAGCGTGCCGCCGATCATCAGAAGGAAGCCCAGCGCCAGCATGACGATGGTCGGGTTCTTGCCGATGAACCTCCCCAGCGGGTCGGCGGCGAGGAGCATCACGGCGACGGCCACCACAACGGCGATCACCATGATCGCAATGTGGTCGGTCATGCCGACCGCGGTGATGATGCTATCGAGCGAGAACACCAGATCGAGCAGCAGGATCTGCCAGATGACAGCCGCGAACGTCACGCCGGCCACGCCGCCGGCCCGAGGCGCGTCGTGGGCCGCGCCGGCGCCCGAGACCGAGTCGTGGATCTCCGTCGTCGCTTTCCAGATCAGGAACAGCCCGCCGCCGATCAGGATGAGATCTCGCCACGAGAAGCTGTGGCCGGCGATCGAGAACAGGGGCTCGGTGAGCCGCACGATGATGCTGACAGTGGCCAGCAACCCCAGACGCATCACCACGGCGAGGCCGATGCCGATGCGTCGCGCCGCAGACCGGCGGTGCTCGGGCAACTTGTTGGTCAGGATGGAAATGAAGATCAGGTTGTCGATGCCCAGCACGACTTCCATGACCACCAGTGTGGCGAGGGCCGCCCAAGCTGTCGGATCGGAGGCAAGACCTGCAAGCGTGTTCATCATTGCCGCGCAGAATGACGCCGCCCGGCCCGACCGCGCAAGCTCCCAGGGCCCTTTCCATCGCCGCATCCAGAGGCTAAGCGCAGCGGCATGTCCTCCGCCGGCGCGCCGCCGCTCGCCATCGTCCTGCTTGCCTTCGCGGCCTTCGCCGCTGCGGCCAACATGCGCGCCGTGGATCCGCTGCTGATTGCCATCGCGGCGGAGTACGGCACCAGCGTGGGCGAGGCCTCGATCGCGGCGACGACATTTCTCCTGGCGAATGGACTCTTTGTCTTGGTCCACGGCCCGTTGGGCGATCGGTTCGGCAAGGTGCCGGTCGTCACGGCGGGGGCAATCGGCGCCGCGCTGTTTTCGGGCCTGAGCGCGCTTGCCGGCTCACTGGAGACGCTCGCGGTCGCGCGGTTCCTGACCGGCGTCACCAGCTCGGCGATCATCCCGCTTGCCATCGCCTGGGTGGGCGACCGCGTGAGCTACGACCGGCGGCAAGCAACGCTGGCGCGCTTCCTCACGGGCCAGACGCTGGGGCTGATGGCTGGCGCGGCGCTGGGCGGTGCGATCGGCGACTGGCTGGGCTGGCGGGCGGCGTTCTGGTTGCTGGCCGTCGTCTACGTCGCGTCCGCTCTGGCGCTTCTGTTGGTCGCGCGCGCACAGCCCGCGCTCTTGGCCACGGGCGCACGGAGCGAAGGCTCGATGCTGGCGCAGATGCGCCGCGTGCTGGCGCGGCCCTGGGCGCGGTTCGTGATCGTGACGGTGGCGATCGAGGGTGGGCTGTTCTGGGGCGCCTTTACCTTTGTCGGCGCCGACCTGCATCGCCGCTTCGAACTCGACCGCGCAGCGGTCGGTCTGGCGGTCGCGGCCTTCGCAGCCGGCGGCTTCCTCTATGTCAGTGCCGCGCCGCGGCTGCTCGCATGGCTCGGCGAGCGCGGCCTTTGTCTGGGGGGCGGCGTGCTGCTCGGCGTCGCCTTCGCCGCCCTCGCCATCGCGCCGGGCCTAGCCGTGGCCTTCGCCGCCATCGTGGCCTCGGGGGTCGGCTTCTATATGTTCCACAACACGCTTCAGACGCATGGCACGCAGATGGCCCCCGAAGCACGGGGCGCCGCTATGGCGCTTTTCGCGCTTTGCCTCTTCATCGGTCAGGCGATCGGAGTGCCCCTCGCAGCGCCCGTGGTCGATCGCTGGGGTGCGGTGCCTCTCTTCGCCGGCATCGCGATCGCGCTGCCCGTGCTTGCCTGGACCTTCGCGCGCGGTCTCGCCCGACGAACCGCGGATCAGGCGTCGGGCGCGCGCCAGACGTAGGGTTTCTCCAGTTCGGCGATCTCCGCGGGCTCAAGGACGAGTGCCGTCGCCGCTGCCGCATCGTCGAGTTGATCGGGTCGGGTCGCGCCGATGATGGGCGAGGCCATGCCGGGCTTGGCCAACAGCCAGGCCAGTGCCACCTGGGTCGGCTTCACGCCGCGCCGCGACGCGATGCGCGCGACCGTATCGGCCACCTGCCAATCGCAATCGCGGTAGGTCCCGGCCTTCACGACCACGTCGTTGCGCGAGCGCTCGGTCTCGCCGCCGCCCTCGCGCGTCCGATTGCCGGCGAGGAAGCCGCGGGCGAGCGGACTGTAGGGGATCAGGCCCACGCCCTCCTCGGCGCAGAGCCGGTTCATCTCCCGCTCCTCCTCGCGCTGGATCAGATTGTAGAGGTTCTGCATCGCCACAGGCCGGGCCCAACCACGATGCCGCGCGACCTCGATCATCTGAGCGAACTTGTAGGCCGGCATGGTCGAACCGCCGATGTAGCGAACCTTGCCGGATCGCACGAGCGTGTCGAGCGAGTACATCGTCTCCTCGATCGGCGTATGCGGATCGAGTCGGTGGACCTGGTAGAGATCGATATGGTCCGTGCCGAGACGTTTCAGCTGGGCATCGACCGAGGCCATCAGATGCTTGCGGCCCGTGCCCTGGTCGTTCTGGCCCTCGCTCATGCGAATCCCGACCTTCGTCGAGATCACGATCTCGTCGCGCCGCGCCATCTTGAGCAGCGTGGCGCCCACGATCTCCTCGGAGCGGCCGAAATTGTAGGTGTCGGCGGTGTCGAAGAAGGTGAAGCCCGCGTCGAGCGCCCGGCGGAAATAGAGCCGCGCCTCGTCCTCGTCGAACTTGCCCCAGCCGCGTCGCCCCTTTGCGCCCCACGAATTGCCGCCGAGACAGACGCGGCTCACAATCAGGCCGGAACGGCCGAGAGGCCCAAACTTCATTGAATCATCCTTGTAGGCGATCCGCGGCGCGAATCCGCTCGGGGATCGGTTTGTCGACCCCCTTTAGCACGCGCTCGATGCGCCCGTCGCGCCGCACGAAGATGCCCTCCAGAACACGCTGGATCAGCGCATCGTCGAGGACAACACCCGTGGGTGGGCAGAAGATTCCGGTCACGGACTGCCGTTCGACATCGTTCGTCGACCCAACATCGTTCGTCAGGTGACGCAACTCGAAGATCGCGCAGGACGCGCCGTCCGTCTCGAACCGGCCAACCCGCTGATACGGACCCGGGGCAGGCGCTGGCGCCACCACTCGAACCTCGCGGTCCTTGAACCAGGACAACGACTGTCGCACCCAGGTGCCGTCAAGATCTGTCGCCCGACTCCAATACGTGATCGGCGCCAACTGATGGAAGAAGGCCTGCAGTCGGCCGGGCGTGGCGTTTGCCCGTGCCACTCCCCCGTACGAAACCTCGGTGAGCGCATTGGCGGTCCACCCGAAGTTTTGATAGACGGGCTGCAGATCCTCAAGGTGGGGGGCGAGCAACAGGAGCTTGGACTGCTGCGGGCTGACCCGCTTGTCCTGTGCGTACGCCGAACCGACCAGGCTCGCCGCCATCGCCAACGCCACAAGGAATGCGCGCATATCCCTCTCCGAACTCGTCCTAGTGAGAGAGTAAGGTGCGCCAAGCCACCGTTCAACCTACAATGGCGATGGGCAAGGGAGGCTGATTGTGAAGGTCCTGATCGAGTATTGCGGCGCTTGAGGCTACAAGCCGCAGGCCCTCCGGGTGAGGGATAGCCTCCTGAAGCAAGGATCGCACGAGATCGAACTCAAGCCGGGGCGCAGCGGGCAGTTCGACGTCAGCGTCGACGGAACCCTGCGCTACACGCGAGCCCGCACCGGCCGGTTCCCGACCGATGCGGAGATCGAGGATCTGCTGGACTGACCAGCGGCGCGCCGGGTTACCCCAGCACTTCCTTGTTCACCACGTTGGCGGCGTTGGTACGACCGTCGAACACGCTGAGAATGTTCTCGATCGCGGTCGCGGCCATGCGGTCGTTCGCTTCCTTGGTCACCCCCGCCATGTGCGGTGTGAAGATGACATTTTCAAGCGCGAAGAGCGGATTGGCCGGGTCCGGCGGCTCGCGGTCCAGCACATCGAGACCGGCGCCGCGCAGCTTGCCCGACGTGAGTGCGGCGTGCAGCGCCTTCTCGTTCACGATGCCGCCGCGCGCGGTGTTCACCAGGAAGGCTGTCGGCTTCATCAAGGCGAGGGCCGCAGCGTCGAACATGTCGACGGTCTGCGGCGACTTGGGGCAGTGAACCGAGACGAAATCCACCTTCGGGAGAATCGCCTTGAGGTCGGTCACCTTGCGGGCGCCCGCCTTGACGATGTCGGCCTCGGAGATGTTGGGATCGAGGACGAAGACATCCATCTCGAAAGCGACGCAACGCTTGACGGTGCGCGAACCGATGCGGCCCATGCCGACGACGAGGATCGACTTGCCCGCCATATCGGCCGGAACGTCGGTCAGGCGCTCGCCCCACGCGTTCTCGCGCACGAAGCGGTCGTGCTTGCGCGACAGGCGCGCCGATGCCAGCAGCATGTACATCGCGTGCTCGGCGACCGAGACAGAGTTGGCGATGCCGGTCGTCATGAGCGGCACCTTGCGCTTGTTGAGCGCGGGAATCTCGACGGCGTCAAAGCCGACACCGAGGCGGGCCACCACCTGCATCAGCGGCGAGGCATCGAGTTCGGCCTGACGGTACGGCGTCGCGCCCAGCGTGACGGCGTTGGCGTCCTTCAACGCGGCGTGGAGGCTCGGCGGGCTGTCGTCGGTGAGGATGCGATACTCGACGTCGTCGCGCGTGTTCAGGAGGTCGATTCCCGCCTGCGGCATGCGCCCGACGATCAGCACGACCTTGCGATTCTTGCCCGTAGACATTTCCATTCCCGCTGCTTCGTTGAGGACGGCGCGATCCTAGGGGCGGTCGCTCGCTTGCGCTAGAGCGGAATGGGATCGGGTGGAACCGCATGCGGTTTCGCTTGATCCCACGCGCGCGCGATATCGGTGTGTGGTGCAGGAGGCACGATGCGTTCAGCTGATTCCAGCTGAACGCATAGTGCTCTAGGGGAGGAAGCCGAGCGGGAGCCGCGTGGTGGACTTGATCTCCTCCATCGCGAACATGGACGTGACGTCCGAGAGCTCCACTTTGGCGATCAGGCGCTTGTAGAACTCGTCGTAGGCCGCGATATCCGGGAGCGCGAGGCGGATCAGATAGTCGATCTCGCCGCTCATGCGATAGCAATCCATCACTTCCGGAAACGACGCGATGGCGCGGGCGAAACGCTGAAGCCAGGCAGCATTGTGCTGGCTGGTCCGGACCGCTACGAAAACCGTCACCCCGGCATTCAGCGCCCGGCGATCCAGCAGCGCTACCCGGGCGCGGATCACACCGGCCTTCTCCATGCGCTGCACGCGCCGCCAACAGGGCGTGCTCGACAGTCCGACCTCGCGGGCCAACACGGCCAGCGGCAGGTCGGCATCGCGCTGCAGGCAATCGAGAATCTTGCGGTCGAAGGAATCTAGGGAAATTTTTTCGGACATCGGTCATTTACCGGAATAATCATGTCGAATACTGCATGTATGGCGCAAAATGCGCAAACTCCCTCTCTGGTCCGCCGCTATACTCTTTCCATGCTTCACCACTTCACCGATCATCCCGCCTCGGTCGACGAGACCTATACCGAGCACCTCGCCACGGCGACGGGCTTCGGCTTCTCCATGATCGTGGGCGGGCTTGCCTGTCTGGTCCACGGGTTGTTCCCCTGGCTGTGCACGCGCACCGGCAGCGACACGATCCGCGCGCTGCACCATCGCATGGTGACCCACCGCACGACCAAGTCGCAGGCGCCTCAGGCTCAGGCAGCCGAAGCCGACTGACGTCGCGGTACGCCCCGCTCCTCCAGGCAGCGGGCGAGCATATCGATCCGATCGCCGCCCCAGAACAACTCACCCTCGAAGACGAAGGTCGGCACGCCGAAAACGCCCGACTCTTCGGCCTCCGCGCGCAGTCGATCATGCTCGGCGCCGCCCACCCCCGCCAGAAACGCCTCGAAGCCTGACGGCGCGCCGACATCGGCCAACAACGTGGCGACAGCAGCGGGGTCCTCGGGGTCGATCTCGCGCTGCCAGAACAGCTCGAACGCCCGGTCGTGATAGGCGCGAAAGACATTGTGATGTCGGGCGTAGAGCAAGCCCGTATTCATCGCGCGGGCGCGGTAGACCTTTCGGGGGCCCTTCAGGATCAGGCCCTGCCGCACCGCCTGCCGGCGCGCATCCATGTAAGAGTAGCGGACCTTCCGCCATCGGTGGGCGTCGCGCGCCTCAACCGAACCCACGAACCCAGCGATGTCGAGCGTGTAGGGTCGCCAATCGAGCTCGATCTGGAACGCGGCCTCAAGCGCGTAGGCCCCGGCCTTCGCGACGAAGGCATAGGGGCTCACGTAGTCGGTCCAGACGATAACCTTCGCGCTCACGACGCGGGCTTGGCGAGGCGGGTTTCGACCAGCCGCGCCCAAAGCGTGGCCCCGAGCGGCGTCGCCTGATCGTTGAAGTCGTAGCCCGGATTGTGGACCTCGCAGCCGCCTTCGCCGCCGCCATTGCCGATCAGGATGAAGGCGCCTGGCACCTTCTCCAACATGTAGGAGAAGTCCTCCGATGCCATCACGAACGGGCCCTCGCGATTGACGTTGGCCTCGCCGACGATGCCGGCGGCGACATCGGCGATGTAGCGTGCCTCGCCGGGATCGTTCACCAACGGCGGGAAGACGACGCGCACATCGGCGTCGGCGCGCGCGCCCAGAGTCCGGGCAATCCCGGAAGAGATCGTCTCGATGCGCTCCTTGATCAGTGCCATCGTCTCCTTGCGGAAAGCGCGGATCGTGCCTCGCAGCACCGCTTTCTCGGGGATCACGTTGTAGGCATCGCCGGCGTGGATCTGGGTCACCGAGATGACCCCCGAATCGAGCGGCGCCACGCTGCGCGAGATCACGGTCTGCAGCGCCGAGACGATCTGCGTCGCCACGATCACCGGATCGACGCCCGATTCGGGGCGCGCGCCGTGGGCGCCCTTGCCGGTGATGTGGACATCGAACAACCCACCCCCCGCCATCTGCGGGCCGGCGCGCAAGGCGAACTTGCCGACATCGAGCTTGGGCCGATTGTGCATGCCGAACACGGCCTCGCAGGGGAACTTCTGGAACAGCCCGTCCTTGACCATCGCTTCGGCGCCGCCGCGTCCCTCCTCCGCCGGCTGAAAAATGAAATGGACCGTGCCATCAAAGCGTCGGGTGGCCGCGAGATAGCGCGCCGCCCCCAGCAGCATGGTGGTGTGCCCATCGTGCCCGCATGCATGCATGCGGCCGGCATGACGCGAGCGATGATCGAACGTGTTGGTCTCGTCCATCGGCAAGGCGTCCATGTCGGCCCTGAGGCCGATGGCGCGCGGATTGTTGCCGACGCGAATCGTGCCCACGACGCCCGTCTTGCCGATCCCCGTCGCGACCTCGCAACCGAACTCCCGCAGCCGCTGCGCGACGATGGCCGCGGTGCGCTCCTCCTCGAAGCCGAGCTCGGGATGGGCGTGGATGTCGCGACGCCAGGCCGTGAGGTCATCGGCGAAGGCGGCGATGGCGGGCTCGATGTTCATGTCAGCTCTCCGTCAGGAACGAGATCAGGGCGGCGCGGAACTCGGGCCCGCGCATATTGGGGTAAAGATGCCCGCCATCGGGCAGGAACAGCGCCCGCGCCCCGGGGATGGCGGCCACCAGATCGTCGGTGAAGTAAGGCGGCGTCACCATGTCATCGCGGGCGCAGATCGCGAGGGTGCGGGCCCGGATGCGCGGCAGCTCCGCCAGACGATCGTGGCGGCAGATCGCGGCGATGCGGGACAGCACGATCTCCGGCACGGGGATGGTCGTCGCCGCCTGGGCCTCGGCGGCGGCCAGCTCTGCATCATGTGCCCGAACCCACGCCGGCGTGTTGAGCGCGAGCGCGCTGGCCTTGAGATAGGCCGCTGGTCCCTGCGTGGCCAGGATGCCCGACCGCACCTCGAACAACCGCCGGAAAAAGGCGTCGCTGCGCGCCCAAGTCGCGCTCAGCACCAGCCGGTCGATGAGCTGCGGCCGATCGATCGCCAGCACCTGCCCCATCGCGCCGCCGGTGGAATGGCCGCACCAGTGAACGCGGGAGAAGCCCAGGCCCTCGATCAGTTGCGCGGCATCATCGGCCATCTGCTCGACTGAATAGTCGATGCGCGAGAGGCTGGAACTCCCCGTACCGCGATGGTCGTGCACGACGACGGTGAAGTGGCGGGCGAGTTCGGCCAGCTGCGGCTGCCAGAAGCGGCCATCGCCGCCCAATCCGGGCACCAGGAACAGCGCCGGGCCATGCCCGGTCTTTTCGTAGTTGAGGTGCGCGCCGTCGCGCAGGGTGAAAAGCGGCATCGGGGACTCAGAGCGGCGGCAGGATGCGCAGCGTGCGCAGGCGTTCGAACCATGCCGCGAACATGTGCTCGCTGTCGAGACAGTCGGCGAACCCCGCCTCCCGGATCGCGACGGTGCTGACCAATGCCGCCGGCGGCGGCGCCGTGTGGCCGGTCGCGAAGTTGAAGTCGGCATAGATGAAGGAGTCGCCCGCAGTCTCCCGCAGCGACAGGTCCCGCAGACCATGGCGCCGGACGATCGCGGACCACTCCGCCTCGCGGACCGGCAGGGCTTCCGCAAGCCGCTGAGGTCGTTCTTGGCCGGGCTCGGCGCCCAGCATTTGCGCCAGCGCCGGCCACAGATGCGGCCACGCGATGGCCTCGCCATTGGTCACGTTGAAAGTGCGATCGCGCGCCGTCTCAGCGGTGCCGGCCCACAGGATGGCCCGCGCCAGCAGGTCGGCGCAGGTGCATTCCAGCGCATAGGCTGGGCCGCCGGGCCAGTCCAGCGGCTCACCGCGAGCCCTCTGCAAAGCGGCGTAGAGGCCGATGGCCGCCAGCAGGTTCATCGGCGCGCCAAGCGCATGGCCGATCACGACCTGCGGCCGCAAGATGGTGAAGCGCCAGCCCGTCCGACGGGCGGCGGCACGCAACCAATCCTCCTGCAGCCAGTAGAAGTTGGCGTGCTGGTCGCGCGGTGCGCGCTCGCGACCCGGTACCGTCATGCGTCCCAGGTGAACGCCGTAAGCTTTCGTGCCCTGCAAGAGCGTCACATGCTCCAGCCGAGGCGCGTGGCGCTCGAGTGTCTCGCCAAGCGTGCTGAGCATGGCAAGGTTGGTCCGCATCTGCGCCTCTTCGCGCCAACCGCGGATCAGGCCCGGCTGCTCGTGCAACGCCGCGAACACCAGATGGGTTGCCCGTGCGAGGCGCGGAGCCGCGGCCCGGACCGAGTCCGCATCCGTCAGATCGAGCGCGACATGCTCCGGACCATCGGCGAGATCGGGTGGTCGACGCGACAAGCCGATGGCGTCAACGCCTGCGGTCGCGCGAGCAAGATCCAACACCGCCCGGCCCACGATGCCCGACGCACCCGCCACCACCAGGGTTCGTTGCGCCGTCATGGCCGTTGCTCCTCTCGCGAAAGTTTCCCAGGATCGGCCGGATCGCGAGGAGACCCTGCCATGCGCCACCTGTTCCCGTCGCTCATACTGCTCAGCGTGCTCCTGGCCTGCAACGACGAGGCACCGCCGTCCGGGCAGGGTGCCGCCGAGCGCGACGTGCCCCCGCGGACCGTCGCCTATGCCTGCGAGGCGGACAAGAAGGTCGAGGTGACCTACGCCCGGGCCGGCGTCACTGTGCGGTTCGAAGGTCGCAGCTACCGGATGGAAGGCCAACCGGTGGATCAGGGGTTCCGCTTCGGCGACAAGTACGTGGAGTGGCTGGGGCGCGAGGACCTCGCACTCCTGTCCGAGATTCGCGAGGGCCGGGTGCTGGCTCTCAATTGCAAACCGGTCGCCCGATCCTGATTCAACCCCACGCGTCGAACAGCTCGGGCAGTCGCCGGGGCGGCACATCGCAGTCGAGCGCCGTTGAGAGCAGGAGCCGCGCCTTGAGCGGATGCAGGCGTCCGCCCCAGATCAGACCGGCGCGCCGCAGCTCGATCTCCGCCGACGGCCCCGCATAGGTCTCGCGCAACATCGGGCCGCCTCCTGATCGCGCGGCGACCACGGTCGGCAGGGCTTTGGCCAGCCGGCCAAGCCGCGACGCCATCGACTCCGGTGCGTGGCCCCCGCCCATCGCCGCGATCACCGCCCCGCGATAGCCAAGAAGATCCGGCGCCCTCAGCATCGCTTCGACCAGCGCGCCATCGTCGTCCAGTCCCAGCCACAAGAGGGCGACGGGCGCGTGGCTCTCGCTGTCGCGGCGACGGGGCCCCAGCATCGCGCGGGTACGTTCCATCGCCGCGCGCACCGGAAACGCGAGGGGCACAACGCGGCCCTCGACAAAGACAGCCAGCGGGCCGGTCTGGGGACTGGTGAATGCATCGATTCGAACGGGATGCGCCTTCACCACATCGGCAGCGGCGTGAACCTGATCGAGCAGGACGACGAGCGGTCCCAAGGCGGCAGGGCGTTCGCGAACCCACGGGTCGACCGCAAGCCGAACTGCGGCCAGCAGATTGCCGGGTCCATCAGCCGAGGCCAGAGCCGGATTGCGCATCGCCGCAGTCACCACCAGCGGCTTGCGCGACTCGCCCAGCAAGTCGAGCAGGAACGCGGTTTCCTCGAGCGTATCGGTGCCCTGGGTCACAACAACCGCGTCGGCGTCGTCGGCCTCGATGCGGCGCGCGAGGGCGCGGATCTGCGCGATCGACAGCGAGTGACTGCCGACGCGCGACAGCGTCTCAGCGCGGATCGTCGCGATACCCGCAAGTCCGGGGACAGCCGCGACCAGATCATCGGCACCGAGGCCCATCTGCATGGCGCCGGTAGCGTCGCGACGGGTGGCGATCGTCCCCCCCAGCGCCAGGATGGAAACGCGCGGCAGGCTCATGAGGCGGTGCGCGGCGTGGCGGCGGGAAAGCGCGCGGCCAGCTGGTCGGCGCTGTAGTAGCCACGCGCGCGATCGCGCGCGATCGCCGCCGGGTCGCGCTGGGCCGGGTCGCCATAGCCGCCGCCGCCCGGGGTCGAGACGCGCACGACGTCGCCGACGCCGATCCCGATATCCTGATCCTTGCTGAGATGGGGTGGACGGTAGACGCCATCGGCCCGCGCGATCTCGACGCGATTGACGCCGCCATCGGCGCCACCCAGCACGCCTTGCGGGCCGGTGCGGCCGTGATCCATCACCATCGATACGCGCGCCTCGCCGCGCACCAGACGGATGGCGTAGGTGATGCCGAAGCCGCCGCGCCAGCGCCCGGCGCCGCCCGACCCCTCGTTCAGCGAGAATTCCTCGAAGCGCACGGGATAGTACTGCTCCAGCACCTCGACCGGCGGCATCTTGGAGATGCCGATGGTCGAGCACCCATTGCTGAGCCCATCGCCGCCCCGGAAGCCGCCGTACCCGCCGCCGGTGAAGAGATACATGATGTAGGGACGACCGCGTGCCGGATCGATGCCGCCAACGCCGAGATTGCCCGACGTCCCTGCGGGCGCGGCGAAGAGGAGATCGGGGATCGCCTGGGTGAGCGCCGCGAAAACCGCTTCGGCAATGCGCTGACTTACCTCGGCGGCGCAGCCCGAGACCGGTCGCGGATATCGCGCATAGAGGAACGTCCCGTCGGGATCGACGATCCGGAGCGGCTCGAAGGTGCCGGCATTGATCGGCACGTCCGGAAAGACATGCTTGATCGCCAGATAGATCGCCGACCGGGTGGTGGCGATGACGCTGTTCATGGGCCCGCGGCAAGGCGGGCTCGATCCCGACATGTCGAAGGTGAGTTCTTCACCCTTCTTGTCGATCCGCATCCGGATAGTGAGCGGCTCGTCAACCACGCCGTCGCTGTCGACGACGCTGGTACCCTGGTAGATGCCGTCGGGAATGGCCGCGATCCGCGCCCGCATCAGTTTCGCCGCACGCGCGCGCATCTCGGCGATCGCGCTCCGCACCGTGGACGCGCCATAGCGGTCGATCAGGGCGGTCAATCGGCGCTCGCCGGTGTCGAGCGCGGCCGCCTGGGCCTTGATGTCGCCGATGCGCTGGTCGGCGATACGGATGTTGCTGAGAATGATCGCCAGGATCTCGCGATCCATCTCGCCTTTCTTGAAGAACTTGACGGGCGGCAGGCGAAGCCCCTCCTGCTCGACCTCGGTGGCGCTGGCCGAGAAACCGCCGGGAACCATGCCACCCACATCCGGCCAGTGGCCCGTGTTGGCGAGCCAGGCGAAGAGCTGCCCGCGATAGAAGAACGGCTTCACGAAGCGGACATCCATCAGGTGGGTGCCGCCGAGATAGGGATCGTTGACGATGAAGACGTCGCCCGGATCGACCTTGCCGTCATAGTGGGTCTTCACCCGCTCGATCACCGCGGCGGTCGAGAACTGCATCGTGCCGACGAACACCGGCAAGCCGAGTTCGCCCTGCGCGATCAGCGCGCCGTCGCGGGCATCGTAGATGCCGTCGGAGCGGTCCATGCCCTCGGAGATCACCGGCGAGAAGGCCGACCGCACGAAGGCGAGGTCCATCTCGTTGCAGACCTGGATCAGGCCGTTCTGCACGACGGTGAGCGTGACGGGATCAAGGGCGGCAGTGGACATGCCACGACGCTATCGGGATGCCCGCATATCGGCAACACGCTATAGAGACTGCGTGCAAACGCCGAGGCCAGACAGACTGAGCGACGTCGCAATCGTGGGGCTGGGGCCCGTGGGGGCGCTGCTTGCCAATCTGCTGGGCCAGGCCGGCCTCACGGTCGACGTGCATGAGCGCGACCGCGAGATTCACGCCTTGCCCCGTGCGGTGCATTTCGATGGCGAGATCATGCGCATCTTCCAGGCGGCGGATCTGGCCGAAGAGGTAGCGCGCTGCGCCCGCGCGTCGCCCTACGGCGCCCGCTACATAGATCCGTCGGGTCGCGTCCTCGTGGAACGGCGCGGGATCGAGGGCGAAGGCCCGCAAGGCTGGGCCGGCAGCTGGTACTTCCACCAGCCCGACCTCGATCGGACGCTGCGCGCGGGGCTGGAGCGCTTCCCGAACGTGAGCGTGCGACTCGAGAGCGAGATCGCGACACCTGAGGACCTTCCGGCGCGCTTCGTCGTGGGTTGCGACGGCGCGCGCTCGGTGGTGCGTCGCGCGATCGGCGGACGGCAGCGCGATCTCGGGCTGCACCAGCCCTGGCTTGTGGTCGACCTGCTGTGCGACCCCGCGCGCCCGCGCGTGGCGGCGCTGCCCCCCTACTCCGTGCAGTTCTGCGATCCGTCACGGCCGATGACGCTGGTGAATGTCGGGCCGTCCGGCGCCATCGTGCGGCGGCGCTGGGAGATCATGCTGATGCCGGGCGACGATCCGGACCGGATCGCCGAGCCGGAGCGCTTCTGGCCCATGATCGCGCGTTGGCTCGCGCCCGAGGACGGCCATATCGAGCGTGCTGCCGTCTATACGTTCCACTCAGTGGTGCAGGAAGGCTGGCGACGTGGCCGGCTGCTGCTGGCGGGCGATTCCTGCCATCAGACGCCGCCGTTCCTCGGACAGGGCCTGTGCGCCGGCCTGCGCGACGTGGCCAATCTCGCCTGGAAGTTGGCCGCGATCGTTCGCGACGGCGCGCCGGACTCGTTGCTGGACACCTACGAGTCGGAGCGGCGCCCGCACGTCGCGACCTTCATTGAGCTCGCCGTCCGGATGGGCGGCGTGATTCAGGCGACCGACCCGGCCGCCGTCGCCGCGCGCGACCGGCGCTTCGCCGGCGGACCCGAAAGCTTCAGCTTTCCCCTGCCGCAGCTCGGCGCCGGATGCCGCGTGGACGACCCGTCTCCCATCGGCACGATCGCCCCGCAGCCCCGCCTGCCGGATGGTCGACGCATGGACGACACCATCGGCGCGCGCTTCGCCGTCCTGGGCGCGCGTGACGTTCTGGCAGGCCTCGACGCCCCGGCGGCGATCCTGCCCGATGTCGGGCTGGACTGGCTGGCCACCCACGGCAGTCGCGCGGCGATCCTGCGGCCCGATCGCTATGTCTATGCGATGGCGCGGACGCGGGCTGAACTCGACGCGGCGCTCGCCCGTCTCGCGCGCGACCTCAGGCCGGCGTGAAGCACGGCAGAGGGGGTCCCCCCTCCGTCGGCTTGAACACGACGCGCACCTTCATGCCAATGGAGAGCCGATCGAGATCGCAATCCACCAGATTGGTGAACATCGTCGTCCCCTCGGCCAGCGTCACATAGGCCACGGCATAGGGCACCGGCGCGCGCCGCATCACCGAGTAGGAGTAGACCGTGCCGACGCCCGACGCGGTCGTCCATTCGGTGCGGTCGCTGCCGCAGTGCGGGCAAATCGAGCGCGGATAGTGGTGCGTCTCGCCGCAGTTCTGGCACCGCTTGACGAGCAACTTGCCCTCGCTGGCGGCCTGCCAGTAGGGCTCGGTCTCCGGGCTGATCGCCGGCGCGGGGAGCTTGCGTTCGGTGGCGGCCATGGCTCACTCCCTTTCCAGGATGACGGTGGCGCTGCCGTGCCGCAGCCCGAGCGATCCGCCGGTGCCATGCGCCAGCGCGAGATCGCAGTTCTTCACCTGAACGGCCGGGTGCGCTTCTCCGCGCAATTGGCGCACCGCCTCAAGCACCTTGGTGAGACCACCGCGATTGCCGGGGTGGTTGCTGCAGAGCCCGCCCCCATCGGTGTTGAAGGGCAGCTTGCCGACACCCGAGATCAGGTTGCCGTCGGCGACCAGTCGGCCGCCCTTTCCTTTTTCGGCGAAACCAAGGTCCTCGAGCTGCATGAGGACGGTGATGGTGAAGCTGTCGTAGATCGAGACGTACTTGATGTCCGCCGGTGTCACGCCCGCTTCGGCGAAGGCGGCGGGGCCGCTGTATCTCGCGCCCGAGTAGGTGAGGTCGACCTTGCCGCCCATCTGGCCCTTGATCGCTTCGCCGGCGCCGATCAGCCGGACCTTGGGCCGTTTCAGCTTCGCGGCGATCTCGGGCGCGACGACGACGATGGCACCACCGCCGTCGGTGATGACGCAGCAATCGAGGCGACGCAGCGGATCGGCGATCACGGGCGAATTCACCACGTCCTCGACCGTCACCACGTCGCGCAGCAGCGCGTGCGGATTGTGCTGGGCGTGGTGGGACGCGGCGACCTTGATCCAGGCGAGCTGCTCCGACGTTGTGCCGAACTCGTGCATGTGGCGCATGGCGCACATCGCGTACATATTCACCACGGTGGGGCCGTAGGGAAACTCGAACGGCTCGTCGGGCGTCGGCGTGCCCCCCCGGCTGCGCGGCACCGTGCCGGTCGCCATTCCCTCCGCGCGCGGACGGCCGGCCAGCGTGATCAGCGCGACCCGGCACTTGCCGGCGGCAATAGCCTCGGCGGCGTGCCCGACATGGAGAACGTAGGACGAGCCGCCGACATCCGTCGAATCGACGTGACGCACCTTGAGGCCGAGATAGTCGACCATCGACATCGGCCCCAGTCCGGGCGCGTCGCCGGCGCAGAAGTAGCCGTCGACGTCCTTGATCGTGAGGCCGGCATCGGCCAACGTCCCGGCCGCGACCTCGGCGTGGATCTGGGACAGCGACAGGTCGCGCGCGAGGCGCGTGGGGTGCTCGTAGATGCCGGCGATGTACGCCTTTCCCTTGATGCTCATCAGGCAGTCGTCCTTGTGGGATGTCCAAGTCTCTGGTCGATGGTGGCGGAGGGGACGCATCGGCGGAAGCAGGGCCTTCCGCCGGTCAGAACGCGCCGCTCAGCTCTCCACGTCGCGCGCGCCGGGGGTGCGGTCGCGGTACTCCGGCGGAATGTCGCGGCCGGCGTCGGTATAGGCCTTTCGGATCGCCGCCACGTTGGGACCGAAAATCCCGCGCCGGTTGGACTTGGCCCATTCGTTGGACGCGACGACGGTGTCGAGCGAACCCTGGAAGCGCGGCATCACGTAGCGCGCGAACAGCTCATAGGACCGCAGGGTCTGCTCGCGGTTGGCCCACTCGTGGGCGCGGAACAGGACGCCGCCGAACCCGCCCTTGCTGAGATCGAGCAGGCGTTGGACACCCGCGGCGACGCGCTCGGGATCGCCGATCAGCGTCGTACCCATGGCGACACCCTCGGTCAGCGGATCGTCCGACCGCCCGGGCGGCCGCCCGAGCGTGTCTTCGAAATAGGTCACGGTCTCACGGCGCTCGCCCGCCCGCACCTCTTGCAGCGCACGCTTGTCGTCGTCGGCGCAATGCATGTTCACGACCACACGCCATTTCTTGCGGTCGGGCACGATGCCGTGTTTGCGCGCCTCGTTTTCGTAGATCTGCCATTGGCCGGCCAGCGCCTCGGGCCCGCCGGGAAGGCCGGCGCCGATGGACAGCACGCCGAGCCCCCAACGTCCCGCCGCGATCATGCCCGATGGCGTGAGCGCGCTCGCACAGGCGATCGGGAAGTGCGGATCGGTATAGGGAGCGAGATGCAGTCGCGCCTCGCGCAACTCAAACCAGTCGGTCTTCATGGTGACCGGCTCCTCACACTTCAGGAGCCGCATCACCGCTTCGAGCGCCTGCTCGAGGCGCGGCCGCTGCGAGGAGGGATCAATGCCCATCATGTAGGCGTCCGACGGCAGGGCGCCCGGGCCGCATCCCAGCATCGTGCGGCCGCGCGACATGTGGTCGAGCTGAACGAAGCGGTTCGCGACCATCAGCGGGTGGTGATAGGGCATGCTGGTAACGCCCGACCCCAGCCGGATGTGTCGCGTCCGTTCGAGTGCGGCCGCGATCATCAGCTCGGGCGACGCAATCGTCTCCCATCCCGCCGAATGGTGCTCGCCGATCCACGCCTCGTCGAAGCCGAGATGGTCGAGCCACTCCAGCAGCTCCATGTTGCGCGCAAAGCCCAGCGTCGGGTTCTCGCCCACCCGGTGGAACGGAGCGAGAAAGATTCCGAACTGCAAACCCTTGTGTGCCATGTGTCCTCCGACTCGTACCGTAGCGGCTTGCCGCGAGGGTGACGACCCGCTTGACCCGCGTTAGAGTCGCAGCCGCCATGTCGCTTCCGGCCCCCCTTCCGCCCGGCAAATCGACCGCCCGCGAGCGTGTCCGCGCGCTCACTGGCCGGCTCGCCATCCCGGCCATCGCCGCACCGATGTTCCTGGTGTCAAACCCCGCGCTGGCCCTGGCGTGCTGCGGCGCCGGAATCATGGGCAGCTTTCCCGCCCACGGCACGCGCAGTCGCGAGGAACTGCACGGCTGGCTCGACCAGATGGTGGAAGGGTTGCGGCGGCTGGAGGACTCGGGCGCGGCGCCGGCACCCTGGGCCGTCAATCTGGTCGTGCATCCGTCCAACTCCCGCTATCCCGCCGACCTCGAGTTGGTGGAGCGCTACCGCGTTCCGGTGGTGCTGACCTCCAAGGGCGCCCCCGGTGAGGCGATCGCGCGCATTCACGGCTGGGGGGCCGTCGCGTTGCACGACATCGCCAATCGGCGGCACGCCGAGAAGGCGTTGGAGGCTGGGGTGGACGGAGTCATTGCCGTGGCCGACGGTGCCGGCGGTCACACAGGCACGATCAATCCCTTCGCCCTGATGAACGAGGTGCGTCAGCTCGGCGAGGACTTCGCTGTCGTTCTGGCCGGCGGCCTGACGACGGGTCGGGATGTGCGCGCGGCGGAGGCGATGGGCGCCGACCTTGCCTATATCGGGACGCGCTTCATCGCCACGCGCGAGGCGATGGCCTCCGACGCACACAAGCGGATGATCCTGGACTCACGCGCGACCGACATCTTCCTCAGCGTCTCGATCGACGGCGCCCCGGCCAACTGGCTCGCGCCGAGCCTCGTCGCCGCCGGCATCGACCTCGACGTGCTGCGGACCACGCTTCCGGGACGGATCGTGGCGGCGCAGGAGAACCGCAAGCGCTGGAAAGACATCTTCACGGCGGGCCATGGCGTCGGCAACATCGACGACATCCCGCCCGCCGCCGAGCTCTGCCGCCGGCTGATCGCGCAGTATCGCGCCGCGCGGTGACATGCGCCGCCGCAGTTTCCCTGCCAGGCGTTCCGCTCTACGCTTGCGGGAAAAGCGGAGGGTGCGCGTGAAGACCAAGGCGGCGGTGTGCTACGAGGCGGGAAAGCCGCTGGTACTCGAAACAGTCGATCTCGAAGGGCCCAAGTTCGGCGAGGTGCTGGTCGAGATCAAGGCGTCGGGTGTCTGTCACACCGACGAATTCACACGGTCCGGCGGCGATCCCGAGGGGCTGTTCCCCGCGATCTTCGGCCATGAGGGCGCGGGCATCGTGGTCGATGTCGGACCGGGCACCGTGTCGCTGAAGAAGGGCGACCACGTGATCCCGCTCTACACGCCGGAATGTCGCGCCTGCAAATCCTGTCTCAGCGGCAAGACCAACCTCTGCACCGCCATCCGCACCACGCTGGGCCAGGGCGTGATGCCCGACGGGACCTCGCGCTTCTCGATCGGCGGCCGCAAGATCCACCACTATATGGGCTGCTCGACCTTCTCCAACCACACCGTGCTGCCCGAAATCGCGCTGGCGAAGATCCGACCCGACGCGCCATTCGACAAGGTCTGCTACATCGGCTGCGGCGTCACGACGGGCATCGGCGCGGTCATCAACACGGCGAAGGTCGAGGCCGGCGCCAATGTCGTCGTCTTCGGGCTGGGCGGCATCGGTCTCAACGTCGTGCAGGGTGCGCGCATGGTGGGCGCCGGCATGATTGTGGGCGTCGATCTCAATCCGGCGCGCGAGGCTCTTGGCCGCAAGTTCGGCATGACGCACTTCGTCAACCCCTCGACGCTCGGCACGAAGGACCTGGTGGCGCATCTGGTCGAACTGACCGACGGCGGCGCGGACTATTCCTTCGAGTGCGTGGGCAACACGAAGTTGATGCGCCAGGCGCTGGAGTGCTGCCATCGGGGCTGGGGCAAGTCGGTGATCATCGGTGTCGCCGGCGCGGGCCAGGAGATTTCGACCCGCCCGTTCCAGCTGGTCACCGGGCGGCAATGGATGGGCACGGCGTTCGGCGGCGCGAAGGGGCGCCGCGATGTGCCACGCATCGTCGACTGGTACATGGACGGGCGGATCGATATCGACTCGCTGATCACCCACACCATGCCCATCGACCGCATCAACGATGCCTTCGACCTGATGCACCGCGGCGAGTCGATCCGCAGCGTCGTCACCTTCTGACCGGGAGACCGCCATGACCGTCCGCCGCATTGGCAACGCCACCATCGAGAAGGTCGAGGAGCTCTGTGCCGCCGGGTTCCGGCCCAACCGCATGTTCCCCAAATTCGACCAAGCGGCCTTCGATGCCCAGAAGCACTGGATGGTTCCGGTGCATGTCGAGGCGGGCTCCGACCGGCTGGTCGGATCGGTCCATACCTGGGTCGTGAAGACCGGCCGCCACACCATCCTGATCGACACCTGCCTCGGCAACCACAAGCAGCGCCACAACGCGGCGTGGAACAACCTCGACACGCCGTTCCTGAACCGTCTGCGCGCCTGCGTTTGCCCGCCGGAGTCCGTTGATTTTGTGATGTGCACCCATCTGCATGTCGATCATGTCGGCTGGAACACGAAGATGGAGAATGGCCGCTGGGTGCCCACCTTCCCCAACGCCAAGTATCTGTTCGCGCAGCGGGAGTACGCGCACTGGGAAGCCGAGCGCAAAACCAAGGGCGATGGTGTGGTGAACGACGGTTCGTTCGACGATTCGGTCCTGCCGATCGTGGAGGCCGGCCGCGCGGTCATGATCGAAAGCGATCATCAGCCCGACCCAATGCTCACGATCAAGGACTATCCCGGCCACACGCCGGGTTCCATTGCCATCAATCTCGCGGGCGGCGGCCATCAAGCGTGCTTTTCGGGCGACATCATGCATCACCCGATCCAGGTCTATCATCCCGACTGGTCGAGCCAATTCTGCTGGGATGCCGAGATGTCGGCGGTCAGTCGCCGCAAGCTCCTGGAGGACTGCGTCGAGGCGAACGCGCTTCTCTGTCCGGCCCACTTCCCCGGCGCCAACGCGGGCTACATCCGGCCCGAGCGGGACGCATTCCGTATCGAGTGGGACGAGCAGTCGTGAAGACCGAGGTCCTGCTGGCGGGCCTCTCCTTCGGCGAAGGACCGCGCTGGCGCGAGGACAAGCTCTGGTTTTCGGATTTCTATGTGCATCAGGTCCGCACCGTCGATGTGGCCGGACATGCCGAAACCATTGTCGAAGTACCGGGCCGACCATCAGGACTGGGTTGGCGACCCGACGGCACCTTCCTGATCGTGAGCATGACGGACCGCCGCCTGATGCGGTTTGCGAAGGGTCGCCTGCAGATCGAGGCGGAGCTTGGCGGGCTCGCCACCGGCCACTGCAATGACATGATCGTTGACGCCGCGGGGCGTGCCTATGTCGGCAATTTCGGCTTCGACCGCCACGCTGGCGAAGCACCGCGACCGGCAGTGCTGATCCGCGTCGATCTCGATGGCTCGGTACACAAGGCGGCCGGCGATCTGATGTTTCCCAACGGCACCGTGATCACACCGGACGGGCGCACGCTGATCGTGGGCGAGACGCTCGCCAAGCGGCTCACGGCCTTTGATCTCGCGCCCGATGGCACGCTCTCCAACAGGCGTGTCTGGGCAGAAACGCCCTCCTGCGCTCCCGACGGCATCTGCCTCGACGCCGAAGGCGCCGTCTGGGTGACCGGTGCCTTCACCGGCAAGATGGTGCGTGTGCGCGAGGGCGGCGCCGTGACCCACGAAATCGACTTCGGGCCCCGCTCTGCCTACGCCTGTATGCTGGGAGGTGCCGACCGGCGCACGCTCTTCATCGTGACCAACTCGGGCAGTGGCCCGGCGATCGCCGCGAAACGCGATGGCCGGATCGAGATTGCGCGGGTCGATGTGCCGGGAGCGGGACTGCCATGAGCGACGAGTACGGTCTCCAGGGCAAGGTCGCGGTCGTGACGGGCGGCGGCGCGGCGGGCGACGGCATCGGCAACGGGCGCGCCGCCGCGATCCTGCTTGCCCGCGCTGGCGCCAAGGTGCTGGTTGTCGACCGCGATCCGCTGCTCGCCCAGCGCACGGTCGAGATGATCAGCGCCGAGGGCGGTACCGCCAAGGCCCACGCCGCCGATGTCGCCGACGACGCCGGCGCGCGCGGGGTGATCGAGGCGGTGCTCGATCACTGGGGCCGACTCGACGTGCTCGACAACAATGTCGGCATCGGCGGGCGCGGCACGGTGGCGGATGTGTCACCGGCAGACTGGCGCCGGGTCATGCACGTGAACGTCGACAGCATGTACCTGGTCTCGCGGCACGCGGTGCCCGTGATGGTGCGCGGCGGCGGGGGCGCGATCGTCAACGTCTCGTCAATCTCGGCGCTGCGGCCCCGCGGCCTCACGCCCTACAGCGCCTCCAAGGGGGCGGTGATCGCCCTCACCCGCGCGATGGCTGTCGATCATGGCCGCGACGGCGTGCGCGTGAATTGCGTGGCGCCGGGCCCCGTCTATACCCCGATGGTCTATGCCCGAGGCATGAGCGACAAGGCCCGCGCCCAGCGCGCCCGCGCCTCGGTGCTGCGCACGGAAGGAACCGGCTGGGATGTCGGCCACGCCGTCCGCTTCCTGTTGAGCAGCCAGGCCCGCTACATCACCGGCCACACGCTGGTGGTGGATGGCGGCGTGACGCTGCAAGCGCCGGAGCGCGAGAGCGAAGACCACTGACCGGGCGCCGCGCCCGCTGAAGGAGACGCCATGGCCCGCCTGCCCTACCTTGAACCCGACCAGGTCGCGCCCGAGTTCCGCGATATGCTCGCGCGCAACACCAATCTCCACAAACTGCTGGTCAACAGCCCGCACATGGCCCGGGCCTTCAACGGGCTTGGCGGCTACATCCGCAACCGGAGCAAGCTCGATCCCAGGCTGCGCGAGCTCGCCATCCTGCAGGTGGGTTGGCTCGAGAAGTCGGAGTACGAATTCACCCATCACGTGAAGATCGGGCGCGAGTTCGGGGTCACCGACGCCGATATCGAAGGCCTGATGGCTGAAACCGCGGGCCGGCCATCCACCCTCGAACCGCTGGCGCGGGCCGTCCTGCGCGGCGCGCGCGAGATGACCCGCGATCTCGCCATGACCGACGCCACCTTCGCCGAGATCAAGGCGGCGCTGAGCGATGAGCATATGGTCGATCTGGTGGTGACCATCGCCTTCTATTGCGCCGTGGTGCGGGTGCTGGCGACCATGAAGATGGACAACGAGCCTGCCTACAAGGAAGTGCTGAAGCAGTATCCGATTCCGGGAGTGAGCTGACATGCGCCTCAAGGACAAGGTCGCGATCGTGGTCGGTGCCGGCCAGAGTCCGGGCGAGGGCATGGGCAACGGCCGCGCGACGGCGCTGGTCTTCGCACGCGAAGGCGCCCGCGTGCTTTGCGCCGACGTCAATGCCGCGAGCGCGGTGGAGACCGTCGCGATGGTGCGTGCGCAAGGCGGCGTCGCAGAGGCGTTCGAGGTCGACGTCACCCGCGAGGCTGGCGTACGCGCCATGATCGATGCCGCTCTGACCCACTGGGGCCGCCTCGACATCCTTCACAACAATGTTGGTGTCTCACTCTCGGGCGGCGATGCCGAGTTAGCCGACATTACCGAAGCCGCATTCGACCGCTGCACGGCGATCAATCTCAAGAGCTGCATCTTCGCCGCCCGCCATGCGCTTCCCGCGATGCGCCGGCAGGGTTCGGGCGTCATCATCAACATTTCCTCGATGGCCGTGATCACGACGTACCCTTACGTCGCCTACAAGGCCACCAAGGCGGCGATGGTGGCCTTCACCGAACAGCTCGCCTACCAGAACGCCCAATACGGCATCCGCGCCAACGTGATCCTGCCCGGTCTGATGAACACGCCGATGGCGGTCGACACGCGCGCCCGCGAATTCGGCAAGAGCCGCGCCGAAATCGAGGCCGAGCGGGATTCCAAGGTTCCGTTGCGCCGCAAGATGGGCACCGGCTGGGACGTCGCCCACGCGGCCCTCTTCCTCGCCTCGGACGAGGCCAACTTCATTACTGGCGTGACGCTGCCGGTCGATGGCGGCGCGAGCGTGCGGCGGGGATAGAGTCAACGCACACGCGGCCGTCGCCGTCGTGTTTCCGATCCGACAGAGTCGCCCCGATCATCGGCTCTAGTCTTCGCCCAGCGCGCGCGCGATGATGTTGCGCTGGATGTCCGAGGTGCCTTCGCCGATCACGTACACCAGCGCATCGCGGTGGTGCATCCCGACACGATGGTCGCGCATGATGCCTGCGCCACCCAGGATGCGGATCGCGTCCTCCGTGACCTTGAGCGCGTTCTCGGAGGCGACCAGCTTCACCTTCGACGCGGTCGACATGTCGAGGTCGCCGCGATCCACGCGCCACGCGCCGTAGTAGACCATCCAATGCGCGGCCTCGATGGCGGCCGCCATGTCCGCCAACCGATGGGCGATGGCCTGGTACTCCACGATCGCCCGACCACCGACCTCGCGCTGCCGGGCAAAGCGCCGAGCTTCGTCGAAGGCGCCGCGTGCGACCCCGAGGATCGAGGCCGCGACGCCGACGCGGTTCTCGGCGAGTGAGTCCAGGATCACCGGATAGGTGCCGACACGGCCGCCCAGAAGCCCTGAGTCCGGCACGAACAGGTCCTCGATCGCAAGCAGGCCGGTTTCCGATCCGCGCAGCCCCTCCTTGCGCAGATGGTCGATTCGCACCGCCGGGTCAGGCAGCGGCACGATGAAGAGACTCACCGACGACGCCGTGAGCTCCGGCGCCGTACGGGCCGCCAGCATCATGAAGTCGGCGCAGGGTGCGTTCGTGATGTACATCTTGGCGCCCGAAATGCGCCATCCGCCGTCAACCTTGCGTGCCTTGGTGCGCATCGCGCGGATGTTCGACCCCCCCTCGGGCTCGGAGAGCCCGAAGCAGGCGACCACCTCACCGCGCACGGCCGGAGTGAAGAACCGCGCCTTCTGCTCCGCCGTCCCAATCTTCCAGATCGGCCAGATGCCGAGATGGGAGTGCGCCGAAAAGGCCGCGCAGAAGGCCTGGCTCACCCGGCCAATCTCCTCGCGCACGATGCAGTCGGCGATCTTGTCCATGCCGCTGCCGCCGTCGGCCTCGGGATAGCGCGCGCCGATCAGGCCGAGATCGCCCCAGCGCCGGAACAATCCGCGCGGGAAGCGTTCGGTCTCATCGGCTTCGCGCACCAGAGGTTCGGCCTCCTCATGCATGAATCGCCGGACGGTGTCGCGAAGGGCCTTGTGCTCGCTGGAGAATTCGAAATCCATGCCCGACCCTACCGTCTTTCCGACGCGGCCGGAATCAGTCGGATCGGAACACCCACGGCCGCCACGCTGCCCGATGCTCATGGGCGAGGGTTGATTGGCACAATCCAGACACGACGTGGCAAACTCGAAGGAGGGGGACAGCGATGAAAGAGCACTACGCCACCTTTGCCGCCTACAATTCCTGGGCCAACCGACTCCTTTATGCCGCCGCCGCGCGGCTGCCCGACGCTCTATACAGGCAGGATCGCGGCGCGTTTTGCGGCTCGCTGCACGGGACCCTGAATCACCTCCTTGTCGCCGACCGCGTCTGGATGCACCGATTCACTCGTACCGGAGACGCGCCGACGCAGCTGGATGCCATCCTGCACGACCGGCTCGACGATCTGCGGGCCGCCCGCGAGGCGGAGGACGATCGGATCGCCCGCTGGATCGACGGGCTCGGCGAGGGCGATCTTGCGGGCATGATCCGGTACCGTCGAGTGACGGCACCCGACGACGTGGTGCAGCCGCTCCATCGCGCGCTCGCCCACTTCTTCAATCACCAGACCCTCCATCGCGGCCAGGCGCACGGACTGCTGACCGCGCTGGGCGGACGCGACGCCGCACCGGAGCTCGATCTTCTCTACTTCGAGCGGCTGCGGGAGCGCGGCGGCGCGTGAACCGCCCTCAATAGGTCGCGTCCCATCCGCCATAGAGCCAGGCGATGGTGTCGAGCCACTGGTCCTGGCTCTTGGCCGACATGATCGCGTTGCGCAGCGCCGCGTGCGGCCCCGCCGGGTGATAAACGTGATCGCCCATGGCCCGCGAGGTGAGCTGGACCCGCGCGGTGCGCAGCATCCGCCGCTCGCGATAGGCGACGAGGCCGCGCTCCAGCGAGTCGGGGTGGTTCGCGACACAGTCCGAGAGCGCGACCGCGTCTTCCAGTGCCATGCAGGCGCCCTGGGCCAGATACTGCAGCATGGGGTGGGCGGCATCGCCCAGGAGCGCCACGCGGCCATCGACCCAGCGATCCGTTGGGTCGCGATCGCACAGCACCCAGAGCCGCCATTCCTTGCCCTGTGCCACGATCGAGCGCGGCTGCTGGTGCAAGTGGGCGAAGCCGCGATGCACTTCGGCATCCTCGACCGGCTTGCCCGCGACCGGCTCCGGCGCATCGTTGTGATAGGTCGCCACAAGATTGAACACCCGCCAGTCCGACAGCGGGTAATGCACGATGTGGCTCTTCGGTCCGGCCCAGAGCGTGGCGGCGTTCCAGCGGAAATCCTCGGGCATGCGATCGGTCGGGATCACCGAGCGATAGGTCGTATGGCCGCTGACTCGGGGCGGGCCATCGCCCGCCACCTGCCGGCGCACGGCCGACCACAGTCCGTCCGCCCCGATCAGCCCCGATCCCTCGACCGCCTTGCCGTCAGCGAGTGTGGCGCGAACCCGCGTGTCGTCCTGGTCGTAGCCCACCACTTCGCTTGCCGTGTGGAGAGCAATCAGCGGATTTGCCTCGCAGGCTTTCAGCAGCACGCCATGCAGGTCGCCGCGATGCACGACGGCGTAGGGATTCCCGAACCGCGCGCGAAAGGCGTCGCCCAGCTCGATGCGGCAGATCTCCTCCGCCGTAAGCGAGTCCATCAGACGCAACCGCTCGACATAGACCGCCATCTGGCGTGCGGTCGTCCCGACCCCCAGCCGGTCGAACGCGTGAAACGCGTTGGGGCCGAGCTGGATGCCCGCCCCGATCTCGCCGAAACGCGACGCCCGCTCCAGCACAGCCACGTTCCGGCCCTTGGTCGCCAATCCCAGCGCGGCAGCCAGGCCGCCGATTCCGCCGCCCGCGATCAGGATCGGCAGAGACACGATCACCCTCTCTTTCGTGCCGAGGCGACGACGCCCTCGTCGAGCAACCGGGCGATCTCACCGTCCGGCAGGCCGAGGACACCGCTCAGGATCTCGACCGTGTGCTCGCCGAGCCGGGGCGCGCGTCTGGCCGCGGTTCGCTCGACAGCGCCGAACTGCAGCGGCGAGGCCGCGACGGGGTAGGCCCCGATCCCGGGCTGATCCAGCACCGTGAAGAGCGGATTGTCCGCGACCGCATCCCGATCGGCCAGCAATTCGCGGAAGGTCCGATAGGGTGCCCACAGGGCACCGGCACTGCGCAGGACCGTGGCGACCTCATCGGCCGTCCGGGCGGCGACCCATGGCTCCAGGACGGCGCACAACCGCTCGCGCGCGCGCCACCGGTGCGCCTCGTCCTTGAGATCGACGCCCAGCTCGCGCTCGATCGCCGCGAACGCCGCCTCGAAGCCGCCGGCCTCGGCGAGCGCCGCAAGGTGGCGATCGGAGAAGATGCAGATCATCACCCAGCGTCCGTCGCTTGTGCGAAAGTCGCGGCCGAACGTGCCGAAAATCTCGTTGCCGTAGCGCGGGCGATCCACTCCGTTGATCGCGGCCTCACCGAGGTAGCCCAGCGCCGACACCGCCGCGAGCGCCATGTCCTGCAACGGAAGCACGATGCGTTGGCCTCGTCCGGTGAGGCGGCGGTGCCGCTCGGCAGCCAGGATCGCCATCGCGCCGGCATAGGCGGTGGCGATGTCCCAGGCCGGCGTCACGTTGTTCACCGGCCCGTCATGCCCCACCGGGCCCGTCGTCATGGGGAACCCGGAGAGCGCATTCACCGTATAGTCGACTTGCGCGGTGCCTGTGCGCGTGCCGACGATGCTGAGGGCAATCAGGTCGGCACGCCGCGCCGAGAGCGCCTCGTAGGACAGCCAGCCGCGCGCGGGCATGTTGGTGGTGAAGATGCCGCCGCCCTCGCCCGGTGCGGCGATCAGCGCCGTCAGCAGCTCACGACCCCGCGGGTTGCGCAGATCGACCGCGATCGATCGTTTGCCCTTGTTGAGACCCGCCCAGTAGAGGCTCTGGCCGGTCGTCGTCACTGGCCAGCGGTCGGTGTCGAGGCCACCCCGCATATCGTCGAAGCGGATGACATCAGCACCAAGCTGGGCCAGCGTCATGCCGCCCAGCGGCGCCGCGATGAAGGCCGATCCCTCGACGATGCGCAAACCATCGAGGATTCCCGGCATGGCTCAGCGCCGCCCCAGCGTGTACTCGCGCTTCTCCAGCCACCAGCCATATTCCGGTGGCCACATCTCGAAGTCGCGATCGCATCCCAGCGCCTGCGCGGCATGGACCGGCCAGAACGGCTCGTAGAGCGCCTGACGTCCGATCGCGATCAGGTCCGCGTCACCCGCCTGAAGGATCGCCTCGGCCTGCGGCCCGTCGAGGATCAGTCCGACGGCCATGGTCGCGATGCCAGCCGCGCGCTTGACCTCGGCGGCGAACGGAACCTGGAAGCCGAGACCGCGCTTCACGCCGGCTGCGGTCGCCGCGCCCGCGATGCCACCGGAGGAGCAATCGACCACGTCTACCCCGAGCGCCTTCAGCTCCTGCGCGAACGCCACGGTGTCCGGCACGTCCCAGCCGCCGCCGCCATCGACCGCCGATACGCGCACGAAGAGCGGCTTGTGCGACGGCCAGGCCGCGCGAACCGCACGCGCCACGGCAAGCGGGAAGCGCATCCGGCCGGCGCGATCGCCGCCATAGAGATCGTTGCGTGTGTTGCTGAGCGGCGAGAGAAACTGCGCCAGCAGATAGCCGTGGGCGGCGTGGATCTCGAGGACGTCGTAGCCCGCCGCATCGGCGCGACGCGCCGCGGCGGCGAACTTGGCCACCAACCCCTCGATCTCCTCGACCGACAGCGCCCGCGGCACCAACCAGCCGTCTGCGGCAGGCTTGTCGGTCGGTCCGACGACCTCCCACTTCTTCCAGCCGGCGCCGTCGGGCCCAAACTGGCCACGCTTGTCGAACACGCGGGCGGTCGAGCCCTTTCGGCCGGAATGGGTGATCTGGGTCGCCGCGAGCGCGCCTTCCTGATGGATGAACCGGGTGAGCCGACGGTGGCTCTCGACCTGGCCGTCGTCCCACAGGCCTAGATCGCCCTGCGTTACCCGCCCGCGCGGTTCGACCGCGCAATTCTCCGTGAACACGATGCCGAACTTCCCCAGCGCGAACTTCCCGAGATGGACCAGATGGAAGTCGTTCACCACCCCGTCGGTGGCGCGGAACTGCACCATCGGCGAGACCACGGCGCGGTTAGGCGCGACGACCCCACGCAAGGTCAGGGGCGTGAAAAGCAGCGGTTTGGACAAGACGGCCATTCCTCCAACGAGAGAGCCGACCATAGACCGGGGCGGCTCGGCGCGCCTAGAGCACTCTAAGTTCAGTTGGAATCAACTGAACTCAGAGTGCCTCCGGCAACTCACACCGATAGTGCACGCGAATGGGATCAGGTGGAACCGCATGCGGTTCCACCTGATCCCATTCCGCTCTATGCTGTTTGAATGTTCGACCTCGTCATCCGAAACGGAACCGTGATCGATGGCAGCGGTGCGCCGCGCCGTCATGCCGATGTTGCAGTGCAGGATGGCCGCATCGCGGCTGTCGGCTCGAACCTGGGACAGGCAAGACGAACGGTCGACGCCGCAGGCCGGCTTGTCGTACCGGGCTTCGTCGACATCCACACGCACTATGACGGCCAGGCGACCTGGGATCCGTTCGTGACGCCCTCGTCGTGGCATGGCGTCACGACGACCGTGTTCGGCAATTGCGGCGTCGGCTTCGCGCCGGTCCGGCCCGGCCAGTCCGGCTACCTCATCAACCTGATGGAGGGCGTCGAGGATATTCCCGGCAGCGTTCTGTCGGAGGGCGTGAGCTTCGCGTGGGAGTCGTTTCCGCAGTATCTCGACGCCCTCGCCTCGATGAACCGCGCTGTCGACGTCGCAGCGCAACTGCCTCACGGCGCGCTTCGCTTCTACGTCATGGGTGATCGCGGCGCGGATCATGCGGTAGTGCCGACCGACGCGGAGATCGAGGAGATGGCACGGTTGGCGGAGCAGGCGCTGCGGGCCGGAGCGCTCGGCGTCACGACCTCGCGCACGACCAAGCATCGCGCCCGCGACGGCCGCTACACGCCCTCGCTCAGTGCCCGCGAGGTGGAGCTGTTCGGCATCGCGCGCGGCATGCGGCGCGCCGGAACGGGCGTCCTGCAGGTCAACTCGGACTTCGGACCGGGCGAGTTCGAGGCGATGGCCGCCGCGGCGGAGATCGCCGGGCGACCGCTGTCGTGCCTGCTGGTGCAGGTGGACGCCGCGCCCGATCTCTGGCGCGAGACGCTGGGCCAGATCCACGGCGTGCGGCGGGCCGGGCGGGCCGCCAATGCCCAGGTCGGCTCGCGTCCGATCGGGGTCCTGATGGGACTGGAGACGACCGTACACCCGTTCGTGGCGAGCCCGGTGTGGCGCGAGATCTCCGACCTCGCGCCGGCCGCCCGCTTCGCACGACTGCGTGACGATGCGGCCCTGCGGGCACGACTGATCGCCTCGCCGCCGTCCACCTCACCGCGCGCTGCTATGACGGACGCGCTGCATCGCATGTACGCGATCGGCGATCGACCTGACTACGAACCTGATCCGACAAACTCGATCGCGGCCCGCGCGCAGCGGGAAGGTCGCGCGCCGCGCGAACTCGCGCTTGAGGAGATGATGGCGCACGACGGCAAGGGCCTGTTGCTGCTGCCGTTCGAGAACTACTCGGGCGGGAACCTCGACGTGGTGCGCGAGATGATCGCCGACGACGCGACGGTGCTAGGCGTGGCTGACGGCGGCGCGCATGTTGGCACCATCTGCGACGCGAGCTCGCCGACCTCGTTGCTGACGCATTGGGGCCGCGACCGCACGCGCGGTCCGGGCCTGTCGCTGGAGTTTCTGGTCGCCAAGCAAACGCGCGGCACCGCGCTCGCCTATGGCCTCGCCGATCGCGGTTTGCTGGCGCCGGGCCATCGCGCCGACATCGCGGTGATCGACTTCGACGCACTGGCGCTCGCGCGCCCCGAGGTGGTGTACGACCTGCCGGCCGGCGGCCGGCGCCTGGTGCAGCACGCGCGCGGCTACGCCCATGTGTTCGTGGCAGGGGTCGAGACTCTGCGCGACGACGCCGCCACCGGCGAGCGGCCCGGTCGGCTGGTGCGCGGTCCTCAGACCGTCATGTGAGCCCGCACGGCGGTGGCATCCATGGTCTCGCCGGTACCCGCCAGCACGATCTCGCCGCGGTCCATCACGGCATAGTCGTCGGCAAGCTCGCGGGCGAAGTCGAGATACTGCTCGACCAGCAGGATCGCCAGGTCGCCGCGCTGCCGCAGGTAGCGGATGGCGCGACCGATATCCTTGATGACGGACGGCTGGATGCCTTCGGTCGGCTCGTCGAGCAGCAGGAGGCGCGGCCGCGCCACCAGCGCGCGCCCGATGGCAAGCTGCTGCTGCTGGCCCCCCGATAGGTCGCCGCCGCGGCGCTTCAGCATGTCGTGCAACACGGGAAAGAGCTCGAACACCTCGTCGGGCACACGGCGATGGTCGCGGCCGACAGCGGCAAAGCCGGTTTCCAGGTTCT
>VGCH01000017.1 GCA_016870115.1 Alphaproteobacteria bacterium
GATCGGATAGTTCGCGAGGAACGCCATCAGCATGCAGCCGACGGCGGCCGCCAGACAGGTAGCCGCAAAGGCCGCTTCGAACGGCATCTTCGCGGCCCCAAGAATGTCGGGATTGACGAACACGATGTAGGCCATCGTGAGAAAGGTCGTGATCCCGGCGACGAACTCGGTGCGAACCGTCGTGCCGTTCTCCTGGAGTTTGAAAACCTGTTCGAGCATCGCTGTTCCCCCTGGGCGCCCGTGCAAGGCGGACGTTCCCGGCGGGCAGTCTGGGGGATTGTCCTGTGCAAAACCAGACCGCCGAGTGTGGATTTGCCTTCGCGGGGGGCGTTCCCTACAGTCCGCCGCCACGCGGCCTCAGGGGCCGCAGATAGCCGGAGAATCGCCTGCGATGCGGATGAGCCAGTACTTCCTGCCGACGCTCAAGGAGATGCCGTCGGAGGCGCAGATCGTGTCGCATCGGCTCATGTTGCGGGCGGGCCTGGTGCGACAGACCAGTGCCGGAATCTACGCCTGGCTGCCGTTCGGTCTCAGGGTGTTGCGCAACATCGAGCGGATTGTGCGCGAGGAGCAGGACGCGTCCGGCGCGCAGGAGGTTCTGATGCCGACGATCCAGTCGGCGGAGCTCTGGCGTGAGAGCGGGCGCTATGACGCCTACGGCCCCGAGATGCTGCGCATCCGCGATCGGCACGATCGCGACATGCTCTATGGGCCGACCAACGAGGAGATGATCACCACGCTCTTCCGTGACGCCGTGAAGAGCTACCGCGATCTGCCGCGCAACCTCTATCACATCCAGTGGAAGTTCCGGGACGAGGTGCGGCCTCGCTTCGGCGTGATGCGCGGCCGCGAGTTCCTGATGAAAGACAACTATTCCTTCGACCTCGACAAGGCGGGCGCGATCCGCTCGTACAACAGGATGTTCGTCTCCTATCTGCGCACTTTCGCGCGAATGGGGCTGCGCGCCATTCCGATGCGCGCCGACACCGGTCCGATCGGCGGGGATCTCAGCCACGAGTTCATCATCCTGGCGGAGACCGGCGAGAGCGCCGTGTTCTGCCACAAGGGGCTGGTTGATCGCGACATTCTCGGCCGCAAGATCGACTACGACGGCGACCTGCAGCCGATCGTGGATGAGTGGACATCGCTCTACGCCGCAACCGACGAAAAACACGATGGCGGGCGCTTTGAGGCCGAGGTGCCCGCTGGCGAGCGGCTGTTGGCGCGCGGCATCGAGGTCGGCCACATCTTCTACTTCGGCACCAAGTACTCCAAGCCGATGAACGCGGTCGTGGCCGGTCCCAACGGCGATCAGGTCACGGTCGAGATGGGCTCTTATGGCATCGGCGTCTCGCGGCTCGTGGGAGCGATCATCGAGGCGAGTCACGACGGTGCCGGCATCGTGTGGCCTGAGTCGGTCGCGCCGTTCAAGGTGGGCTTGCTCAATCTCAAGCCCGATGATGCCGCCGTCAGCGCTGCCTGCGCGACGCTGTATGGCGCCCTCGGCAAGGCCGGCATCGATTGTCTGCTCGATGACCGCGACCTGAGGCCCGGTGCCAAGTTCGCCGACATGGATCTTGTCGGACTGCCCTGGCAAGTGATCGTCGGTCCCAAGGGCCTGGCGGCAGGCAAGGTCGAGGTCAAGAACCGCCGCACGGGCGCGCGCGAGGAAGTGCCGCTCGACGGGGTCGTCGCGCGGTTGGGCTGACCGCCGCATGGTCTTCTCGCCTGTCGAGCGCCTGCTGGCGTTCCGCTATCTGCGGGCCCGCCGCGCCGAGGGGCTGATTTCCGTCATTGCAGGGTTCTCGCTGGTGGGGATCGCGCTGGGCGTCGGCACGCTGATTGTCGTGATGGCCGTGATGAACGGTTTTCGCGTCGAGATGCTGCGCCAGATGTCGGCGGTGGGGGGCCAGCTCGGCATCCAGGCCGGGCGCGAGGGGCTGGATGTCACCGGGGATCTGGTGAGCCGGATCGGGGCGGTACCCGGCGTGGCCGCGGTCGCGCCGGTCGTCGAGGGACAGATCATGTTGGTCGCGGGCGACCGCGTGCGCGGCGCGCTTCTGCGCGGCATGCGCCCTGACGACCTGCGCAGCCGTGATCCGCTGGCTGCGGCCACCACCGCCGATCCAGCCACCCGCGAGCGTCACCGCGCGCTCTGCCTCGACGACGAAGGCGCCGATGCAGCGGATTGGGGGTCGCTGAGGCCATTCGGCGAGGGGCTGACGCTGGCGGTCGGGCGCCGCATGGCCGACCTGTTGCGACTCAAGGTCGGCGACACCGTGCAGCTCGTGACGCCGCTCCCCGTGGCGACACCGCTCGGCGTGATGCCGCGCACGGCGACGGCGCGGATCGTCGCGTTCTTCTGCGCCGGCATGTACGACTACGATGCCAACTTTCTCTACGCGCCGCTCTCCGATGTGCAGCGGCTGCTCGACATGCAGGGGCGCGCCACGCTGGTCGAGGTGTTCGTGCGCGACGGCGCCGATGCCGTGACGGTACGACGCGCTGTCGAGCGAGCCGCCGGGCCAGGGAACTGGGTGTTCGACTGGTTTCAGGCCAATGTCGGTTTCTTCCAGGCCGTGCAGGCACAGAGCAACGTCATGTTCCTGGTGCTTACACTCATCGTCGTAGTGGCCGCCTTCAACATCGTCTCCAGCCTCGTGATGCTGGTGCGCACCAAGACCGCCGACATCGCCATCCTGCGCACCATGGGCGCCAGCCGGGGCGCGGTGCTGCGGGTGTTTCTGCTCGATGGGCTCGCGATCGGCGGCGCCGGCGTGCTGTTGGGAGTGGCGCTGGGCCTGGCCTTTGCCCGCAACATCGAAGCGATTCGGCAATGGCTTCAGCGCTTCTTCGACATCGTTCTGTTTGATCAGACCCTGTATCTGCTGGCGGAGATGCCATCGCGCATCGGCGCGGGCGAAGTCGCCTTCATCGCCGCCATGGCGCTCGCCTTCGCGCTGCTGGCCTCGGTGTGGCCGGCGCTGGTCGCCGCGCGCCTTGATCCGGTCGAGGGACTGCGCCGTGAGTAGCGCCGCCACCGTCGAACGCTGGCTCGCCTGGCGCTATCTGGCGACACGGCAGCGCGAAGGCTTTATTTCCTTCATCGCAGTGTTCTCGCTGTTCGGTGTGGCGTTGGGCGTCGCGACGCTGATCGTGGTGCTGTCGGTTATGGGCGGCTTTCGTGAGCAGCTCGTTGGGCGCCTGGTGGGCATGAACGGGCACATCGTCCTGACGGCGCAGGAGGGAACACTGCGGGTCACGCCCGAGCTGCTGGCGGGTCTGGCTGCACGCCCTGAGATCCGCGCCGTCCGGGTGACGCTGGAGCGTCAGGCGCTGGTGCAGGCCGGGGGGCAGACCCGCGCGGTCTCCCTGCGCGGCGTGCGCAACGAGGACATTGCCAGTCGCGGCATTGTCGCGACCAACATCGTGGCAGGCGATGCCGCTCCCTTCGCCACCCGCGGCGGCGCGGTGATCGGAGATCGGCTTCGCATGTCGCTGGGTCTGCGCTTTGGGCGGCCGCTCACCGTCGTCACTCACCGAGTGAATCCATCAGGGAGCGTGGCGCCGCGCTATGTCGACTACGAGGTGTTGGCGAGCTTCCATACCCGCCGCTGGGAGTTCGACTCGGCGGTGGTCTTCGTGCCGCTGGATTTGCTCCAGGAGGACCTCGATCTGCCGGCCGACGCGGCGAGTTCGATCGACATCGATGTTCTGGACCCATCACGCGCCCCCGAACTGGCCGGCCTACTGCGGGACGCGACCGGCTTGCGCGCGGCGTCGTGGCAGGCACTCAATGCCCGCTTCGTTTGGGCACTCAAGGTCGAACGCGCGATGATGTTCATCATCCTCAGCCTGATCGTGCTGGTCGCGGCACTGAACGTGGTCGCGAGTTTCACCATGCTGGTGCGGGTGAAGCGCGGCAGTGTCGCGATCCTGCGGACCATGGGCGCCGCGCGCGCGACGGTGGTTCGCGCCTTCTTTCTTGCCGCCGCGGGGATTGGCACGTTGGGCACGATCGCCGGGGCCGCGTTGGGACTCTCGATCTGCGCAGCGCTCCCGGCATTGGGCCGCTGGTTGTCGTCGGGCGCGGTGCGGTCGTCACCTGAGCTCGACTTCGTGGCGACCCTGCCGACTCGGGTGAGTGCTACCGAGGTGGGGTTGGTGCTGGGTGTGTCACTTCTGCTGTCGCTGGCGGCGGCGGCCTATCCGGCATGGCGGGCGGCCGGGATCGCGCCCGCGGAGGCGTTGCGCGATGGTTGACGCGGTTCCCTTGGCACTGCGTGGCGTCACCCGGTCCTTCGTGCAAGGCGACCGGAGCCTCGATGTGCTGCGCGGGGTCGATCTTGAGCTGAGGGCGGGCGAGGCGGTGGCTCTGGTGGGGCCCTCGGGCAGCGGCAAGTCGACCCTCCTGCATGTGGCCGGTCTGCTGGAGCGCCCGGACGCTGGCGATGTTCTTGTCGAGGGCCGCTCGGCGAGCAGTTCGGGCGACGCGGAACGAACCCTGCTGCGTCGACGGCACTTCGGGTTCGTCTACCAGTATCACCATCTGCTGCCCGAGTTCTCGGCACTCGAGAATGTCATGCTGCCCCAGATGCTGAACGGGCTCTCCCGCAAGGATGCAATGGATCGCGCGCGCGCTCTGCTCGGCATGGTAGGGCTCACGCCCCGTGCCGATCATCGCCCGGGCCGGATGTCCGGTGGCGAGCAGCAACGCGTTGCGATCGTGCGAGCGGTCGCCAATGCGCCGCGCGTCCTGCTGGCCGACGAACCGACGGGGAACCTCGACACGGGTACCGCGGACACCGTCTTCCGCCAGCTCCTGACGCTTGTTCGAGAGACGGGCATGGCGGCCCTGATCGCTACGCACAATCCGGAGCTCGCGGCCCGGATGGACCGGACCGTCAGCCTGCGCGAGGGCGTGCTCTCGGGCTGACAGTCCACAGCGCGTCGCGGGATGATGGCTGATGCCATCCGCCGACTTCATCCATCTCAAGGTCCGCTCGGCCTATTCGTTGACCGAGGGCGCCATCCGGCCGGACAAGGTCGTCGCTCTCGCTTCGGGCGCCGGGATGCCGGCTGTCGCCGTCACGGATCGCAACAACCTTTTCGGCGCGCTGGAGTTTGCGCAGTACACGGCGAAGGGCGGAGTCCAACCGATCATCGGCTGCGATCTCGGCATCCGTCGCGAGGAGGAAGGGGGACTTGCGACGGGCCAGCGGATGCCCTCGGCAGATTGGCTCACTCTGCTGGCACAAACCGAAGCGGGCTATCTGAACCTGATGCGCCTCGTCTCGCGGGCACATCTCGAACACAAGACCGGGGCGCTGGCGGCGCTGCCGTTGGCTGAACTGGAAGGGCAGACCGAGGGCTTGATCGCGCTCAGCGGCGGACCCGCGGGCGCGCTGGGCCGCTTGCTCGCGGCGGGGCAGGGGCCGGCCGCGGACCATGCGCTGGAGAAGCTTCTCCGACTGTTCGATGGCCGACTCTATGTCGAGCTGCAGCGCCATGGCCTCGACGTCGAGACCCGCATTGAAGAGCCGTTGATCAACCTCGCGATGAAGCGGGGGCTGCCGCTGGTGGCGACCAATGACGCGCATTTCCCGACGCGCAAGATGTATGAGGCGCACGATGTGCTGATCTGCATCGCCGAGGGCGCCCACGTCGACGATCCGAACCGTCGCCGACTGACCGAGGAGCACTACTTCAAGTCCGCGCCCGAAATGTGCGAGGCTTTCGCCGACCTGCCCGAGGCCTGCGCCAATACTTTGGCGATCGCGCGGCGCTGCGCCTACATGCCGGAGCCGCGCAAGCCGATCCTGCCGCGCTACAGCAAGCTGGAGGGCCGCAGCGAGAAGGACGCTCTGGCTGAGATGGCGGGTGCCGGTCTGGACGCGCTGGGGGCAGCCGGTCGACTCTCGCCGGAGATCGATCAGGCGCGCTATCGCGAGCGGCTGGACTACGAGCTCGCGATGATCGAGCGCATGGGGTTCTCCGGCTACTTCCTGATCGTCGCCGACTTCATTCAATGGGCCAAGGCGCACGACATTCCGGTGGGCCCGGGACGCGGCTCCGGTGCGGGCTCGCTGGTGGCTTGGTCGCTCAAGATCACCGACCTCGATCCGCTGCGCTGGGGCCTTCTGTTCGAGCGCTTCCTCAATCCCGAGCGCGTGTCGATGCCGGACTTCGACGTCGACTTCTGTCAGGACAAGCGCGACCGGGTGATACGCTATGTCCGCGACGAATACGGCCACGACCGTGTCGCCGCCATCATTACCTTCGGCAAGTTGCAGGCGCGGGCCGTGCTGCGCGATGTCGGGCGGGTGCTTGGCATGCCCTATCCGCAGGTCGACCGCATCTGCAAGCTGGTGCCCAACAATCCGGCCAAACCGGTGACGCTCGCCGAGGCGATGCAGAGCGAGCAACTGTTGAAGGAACAGTACGACGCCGATGAGGAGGTGCGCCGGCTGATCGACCTCGCAGTCCAACTCGAGGGGCTTTATCGCAACGCCTCGACCCACGCCGCGGGCGTGGTGATCGGCGACCGACCGCTCGCGGATCTGGTGCCGTTGTTCCGCGACACCGACGACCAAGAGTCGTTGCCCGCGACCCAGTTCAACATGAAATGGGTCGAGACCGCAGGGCTGGTGAAGTTCGACTTTCTGGGTCTCAAGACACTCACCGTCATTGCCAAGGCGTGCGATCTGATCGGCGGAGGCCAGGTCGAGATCGACAAGATCCCGCTCGACGATCCGGCAACTTTTCGGATGCTTGCCAAGGGCGATGCCTACGGCGTCTTCCAGATGGAAGGCAGCGGCATGCGCGACATCCTCGGCAAGCTGAAGCCGAACCGCTTCGAAGACCTGATCGCGCTGGTGGCGCTCTATCGCCCTGGACCGATGGATGACATCCCGACCTACATCAGCGTGAAGAACGGCCAGGAGAAACCCGACTATCTGCATCCGACGCTCGAACCGATCCTGAAGGAGACCTATGGCGTCATGGTCTATCAGGAGCAGGTGATGCAGATCGCCCAAGTGCTGTCGGGCTATTCGCTGGGCGGTGCGGATCTCCTGCGCCGCGCGATGGGCAAGAAGATCCAGTCGGAGATGGACGCGCAGCGCGCCACCTTCACCGCGGGCGCCGCGAAGAACGGGGTCGAAGGCGCGCGCGCGTCGATGATCTTCGACAAGGTCGCGAAGTTCGCGGGCTACGGCTTCAACAAGTGCCACTCCGCGCCCTATGCGCTCGTCGCCTACCAGACGGCCTGGCTCAAGGCGAACCACCCGGTCGAGTTCTTCGCCGCGTCCATGACGCTAGATATGGGCAACACCGACAAGCTCGGGAACTTCCGCCGCGAACTTGAGCGGCTGGCGATCCCGCTGCTGCCCCCCGACGTCAACCGCTCGATGGCCGAGTTCGCCGTCGAGGCGGATGTCTCGGGCAAGCCGGGCGTTCGCTACGCGCTAGCTGCCGTGAAGGGTGTGGGGCGAGAAGCGATGGAGCGGCTCGTCGAGGAGCGGACGCGGGGTGGTCCGTTCAAGACGCTCTTCGACTTCGCCGAGCGGCTCGACCCTCGGGTCGTGAACAAACGATTGCTGGAAAGCCTGGTGAGGGCCGGCGCGTTCGATTCGCTGAACGCCAATCGCGCGCAGACGTTCGCGGCCATCGAGGCGCTGATCCGGCACGCGCAGTCCGTGCAGGACGCCAAGTCGAGCTCGCAGGACAGCCTGTTCGGCGACGATACCGCGCAGCGCCGACCGACGCTTGGCAAGACGCCGGACTGGGCACCGATGGAGCGACTGCAGGGTGAGTTCCAGGCGATCGGCTTCTATATGTCGTCGCATCCACTGGCGAGTTACGAGCAGAGCCTCAAGCGGCTTGGCGTCTCGCGCGCCGCCGACCTGCAAGCGATGCTGGCGCGCGGAACGCCAGGCCGGATCCGGATCGCCGGCACGGTGATCGACCGGCAGGAGCGGACCTCCGCGAAGGGCAATCGCTTCGCCTTCGTCCAGTGTTCCGACCAGAGCGGGAGTTTCGAGCTCACGGTGTTCAGCGAGTTGCTCGGCGCCAAGCGCAACCTCCTGGAGGCCGGACAGGCCATTCTCGCCGGCGTCGACGGCCGGCTCGACGGCGAGCAGGTGAGACTGACAGCCCAAACGATCGAACCTTTGGAGACTGCGGTTGCCAATGCCGCCGCCGGTCTTCGCATCGTCATCACGGATCCGGGCGCGCTTGCGGCACTGGAGAAGGCACTCAAGGGCAAGCAGGGCCGGGGGCGGGTCACATTGGTCGTGGCGCTGCCCGACCAGACGGAGGCCGAGGTGACGTTGCCCGGGGCCTATGCGATCGGCGGGGGCTTGCGCGAGTCCGTGGGTCGCCTGCCGGGGATCTCCCAGGTGGAAGAGGTGTGACCGGCGCGCGCGACCTGTTCGGCGTCGCGGCGGCGGCTCGGCCGTCGCCACGCGCAAGGGCAGGTGATGTCGCTCCTGCCACGGAGTCGCCGCTGTGGTCGGCGCGGCCCTTGCCGGGCGAAATCAGCCTAGGCACCTCATCCTGGAGTTTCCCGGGTTGGCGGGGCCTCTTGTGGGACCGCGCCTATCCGGCGACGGCGCTCAGCCGCAGCGGGCTTGCGGCATACGCGACCTGTCCGTTGCTGCGCACGGTTAGTCTCGACCGGACGTTCTATGCGCCGCTCTCGACGGCCGAGTACATTCGGCACGCCGAGCAAGTACCGGCAGGCTTCACGTTCCTGGTGAAGGCTCCGGCGGCGGTCTGCGATGCGGTTCTGCGCGACGAGGGCGGCCGCGCGCGCGTGCCGAATCCGCACTTTCTCGACCCGGCGATCGCCGCGCGAGAATTGGTGGTGCCCTGTATCGAGGGGCTCGGCGCCAAGGCAGGCCCGATCGTCTTCCAGGTTTCGCCGCTGCCTGCTGAGGTACTGGACGATGTGCCGTTGCTTGCGGATCGGTTCGCGGCCTTCTTCGCCGCACTACCGGCCGAGGTCGGTGGCAGCCGGCCGGTCTATGCGCTTGAGGTGCGCGACGCGACCCTGCTGACACCCCGCATCATGAAGATGCTGGCGGCGGCGGGTGTTCGGCTCTGCCTCGGACTGCATGACCGCATGCCGGAGGCGGAGCGACAGATCGTGGCCCTGCGCGCGCTCGACGGGGCGGGCGCCGACGGACCCTATCGCGCGACCGGACCCGTGATCGTCCGCTGGAACCTGCATCGGGGGTTCCGCTACCAGGCGGCCAAGAACCGCTATGAGCCTTTCGACCGGCTGGTGGATGAGGATCCCACCACCCGCGATGTGCTGGCGCGGCTGGCGGTGGAAACGTTCAGGTCGGGGCAGAGGATCTGGATCACGGCCAACAACAAGGCCGAGGGCAGCGCGCCCTGGACCCTCGTGAGATTGGCGGAAGCGATCCACCGGGCCGGCCTCTAACCCCTTGATTTTCCACTAACTTGCAAAGCGGGGCCGAAGCCGCTAAAACCCCGCCACTTCGCACGCGGGTTTGCGGTCATCGGGGAGACATCCCGACGCCCGCTCCGGTGTCCCCGAGAGGGGACGACGCCCGCGGAGGACCAACCGGAGAAGAGGAGAGACGGCATGACCATGCCGACGTTCACGATGCGCCAGCTACTGGAAGCCGGCGTCCATTTCGGCCACCACACCCGCCGCTGGAACCCCAAGATGAAGTCGTACCTGTTCGGGGTGCGCAACGGGGTTCACATCATCGACCTCACCAAGTCGGTGCCGCTCCTGGAGCAGGCGCTTCTGGCGGTTCGCCAGGTCGTGTCCAACGGCGGCCGCGTGCTGTTCGTTGGCACCAAGCCGGCCGCCGCCGAGCGCGTGGCCGACGCCGCGCGCCGCTGCGGCCAGTACTACGTCAACCACCGCTGGCTGGGTGGCATGATCACCAACTGGCAGACCATCTCGGCCTCGATCAAGCGCCTGCGGGAGCTCGACGAGCGGCTGAAGGGCGATGTCGTTGGCATCACGAAGAAAGAGCAGCTCGACCTGACGCGTGAGCGCGACAAGCTCGAGCGTTCGCTGGGCGGCATCAAGGAGATGGGTGGCACGCCGGACATGCTGTTCATCATCGACACCAACAAGGAAGCGATCGCGGTGCAGGAAGCGCGCAAGCGCGGCATCCCGATCATCGCGGTGGTCGACAGCAACTCCGATCCGGACGGCATCGACTTCCCGATCCCGGGCAACGATGACGCGATCCGCGCTGTGTCGCTCTACTGCGAACTGATCTCGGGGGCGGTGCTCGACGGCATCCGCGCGGAGATCCACGCGTCGGGCGGCGATGTCGGCGCGATGGCCGAACAGCCGGCCGAGGATTTGCCGGGTGAGGCCGCGCAGGCTGAGGCCGCACCGGCCGCCTGATCCCGGCGATCCGGGAACGACCCTTCGGGGGCCGGTCCGCGCGACCGGCCCTTCTCGCACGTCCAAGGAGCACGACATGGCCGAGATCACCGCCGCTTTGGTGAAGGAACTGCGCGAGAAGACCGGCGCAGGCATGATGGATTGCAAGAAGGCGCTGGGCGAAACCGCCGGCGATCTTGAGCAGGCCGTCGACTGGTTGCGCAAGAAGGGGCTTTCGGCCGCCGCCAAGAAGGCCGGTCGCGTCGCGGCCGAGGGCCTGGTGGGCGTCACCGCCTCTGGCACCCAAGGCGCGGTGGTCGAGATCAACGCGGAGACCGACTTCGTCGGCCGAAACGACAAGTTCCAGGGCTTTGTGGGGGCGGTCGCGAAGATCGCGCTGGGCAATGCCGGCGACACCGCGCGCATTTCCGCCGCCGCCTATCCCGGTACCGGCCGGACGGTGCAGGAAGAGCTCACGCAGCTGATCGCAACGATCGGCGAGAACATGTCGTTCCGACGCGCCGCCGCCCTCTCGGTGTCGGATGGCGTGGTCGCGAGCTACATGCACAACGCGGTGGCGCCCGACCTGGGCAAGATCGGCGTACTCGTGGCGCTCGAGTCGACCGGCGACAAGGCGAAGCTCGGCGCGCTGGCCAAGCAACTCGCGATGCACGTAGCCGCGGCCAATCCGCTCTCGATCAACGCAGACGGTGTGGACAAGACGCTGGTCGAGCGCGAGCGGGCGGTATTGGCTGACCGCGCGGCCCAGTCTGGTAAGTCGCCTGACATCGTCGCCAAGATGGTCGAGGGGGGCCTGCGCAAGTTCTTCCAGGACGTGGTGATGCCCGAGCAGGTCTTCGTGATCGACGGCAAGACCCGCGTTTCGAAGGTGCTTGAGGACGCGGCCAAGCAGGTCGGCGCACCGGTCCGGCTCGCGGGCTTCCTGCGCTTCGCGCTCGGCGAAGGTATTGAGAAGAAGTCCGAGGACTTCGCCGCCGAGGTCGCAGCCCAGCTGAAGAAGGACTGACCGCAGGGCGAAGCCGCCCTCGAAACCGCGTGGTTACCCCCCGCCGGCTGGTGTAGGTAAAGGGCGCTCCGTTAGTGCAGGCCCCGAGGCGATCGATGCCGTCCGCTCCCCGTTACCGCCGCGTTCTGCTGAAGCTCTCCGGCGAGGGGCTGATGGGGGGCCGCGAGTACGGCCTCGACCCGGCCATGGTCCAGGCCGTGGCCCAGGAGGTGAAGACCGTTCATGACATGGGCGTTCAGGTCTGCCTGGTGATCGGCGGCGGCAACATCTTCCGCGGTGTCTCCGCCGCGGCTTCGGGCATGGACCGCGCGAGCGGCGACTACATGGGCATGCTCGCCACGGTGATCAACTCGCTTGCCATGCAGAGCGCGCTGGAGCGGCAGGGGCTGCAGACGCGGGTGCAGTCGGCCATCCCGATGACCACGGTGTGCGAGCCCTACATCCGGCGGCGGGCGGCGCGCCACATGGAGAAGGGCCGCGTCGTGATCTTCGCCGCCGGCACGGGCAATCCGTTTTTCACGACCGACACCGCGGCAGCGCTGCGCGCCGCCGAGATGGAGGTCGACGCGCTCCTCAAGGGCACGCAGGTCGATGGTGTCTATTCGGCCGATCCGCGCAAGGACAAGACCGCCCGGCGCTTCGATAGCCTGAGCTACATGGATGTGCTGTCGCGCGACCTGCAGGTGATGGACGCCTCGGCGATTTCGCTTGCCCGCGAGAACGGCATCCCGATCATCGTGTTCGACATCCACCGCGAGGGCGCGTTTGCGGCCGCGATGCGCGGCGAGGGCCCCTTCACGATCATCAAGGACGGAGACTGAGCATGAGCGCGGATCCGAAGGAGCTGGAACGCCGCATGGCCGGGGGCATCGACGCCTTCAAGAAGGACCTGGGGGGCCTGCGCACCGGCCGCGCCTCGGTCAATCTTCTGGAACCGGTCGTGGTCGAAGCCTATGGCCAACGGTTGCCGCTGAATCAGGTTGGGACAGTGAGCGCGCCCGAGCCGCGCCTGCTCAGCGTCAGCGTTTGGGACAAGGGCCTTGTCGCCGCGACCGCGAAGGCGATCCGCGACGCCGGCCTTGGCCTCAATCCGGCGCCGGACGGCCAATTGGTCCGCATTCCGATTCCCGAATTGACGGCCGAGCGGCGGGCCGAGCTCTCGAAGGTCGCCCACAAGTACGCCGAGCAGGCGCGGGTGGCGATCCGTAACGTGCGGCGCGATGGCATGGAAGCGCTGAAGAAGGCGGAGAAGGACGGCAAGATCGCCCAAGATGAGCATCGCCGCCGTGGCGAGGAGGTCCAGAAGCTGACCGATCGCTTCATCAAGACGGTGGACGACACGCTGGCCACCAAGGAAAAAGAGATCAAGACCGTCTGATGTCGATCGCGCCTCTCCCTGCCGGTCCCGACGGCGAAGCGGGCGGGCCCCGTCACGTCGCCATCATCATGGACGGCAACGGCCGATGGGCGAAGGCGCGCGGCCTGCCACGCAGTGCCGGCCACCGCCGTGGCGCCGATGCGGTAAAGCGCGTGGTAAAGGGCGCAGGCGAGCTGGGCGTTCCGTGCCTCACGCTCTTTGCCTTTTCGACCGAGAACTGGCAGCGCCCCGCCGACGAAGTGCGCGACCTGATGGGTCTGCTGCGGCACTATCTTCGGAGCGAGATCGAGGAGTTGCGCAAGAACGGTGCCAGGCTTCGGGTGGTCGGATCTCGCGAGGGACTTGCGGCTGACATCGTGGAGGATATCGCGAGAGCCGAGCAGTCGACGCGAGGCAATACACGCATCGATGTCAACATCGCGCTGAATTATGGCTCACGCGACGAGATCCTGCGTGCGACACGGCGACTCGCCGAGCAGGTCAAGCATGGCGAGATCGCGCCCGAAGCGATCGACGAGCGCGTGTTCGAGCGCGAACTTCAGACGGCAGGCCTTCCCGATCCGGACCTGTTGATCCGGACCAGCGGCGAGCAGCGCATCAGCAATTTCATGCTCTGGCAGTGCGCCTACGCTGAGCTGGTCTTCGTCGACACGCTCTGGCCCGACTTCGGCAAGGAACATTTGGAACGGGCGATCGGCGAGTTTCGCCGCCGCGAGCGGCGCTATGGCGGCGTCGGCTGACCGCCCATTGGGAAACCCGCGCTTTGTCGGGCTCTTGAAACGTACGGCCTCGGCCGTCGTGCTGGGGCCGATCGCCGTCGGCGCGTTCTGGTTCGGCTTCCCGTGGATCGACCTGCTGGTTGCCATCGCGGCGCCCTTCGCCCTGGCCGAGTGCTGGCGCCTCACGCGCGGCCGTCCAGCCGCACGGACGGTCGGCCTGATCTATGTTGCCGCCGCGATGGTCGGGTTGCTGTGGCTGCGTCATCAGCCCGCATATGGCCGTGAAACCGTCTTGTGGCTGCTGCTTTGCGTGATCGCCACCGACATCGGCGGCTACTTCGTCGGCAGTTGGATCGGCGGTGCGCGGCTTGCTCCCCGTATCAGTCCCGGCAAGACTTGGTCTGGCTTGTTCGGCGCGATGGCGGCCGCGGGGCTGGCGAGTGCGGCGGTCGCGCTCTGGCTGGAGGCCGGCGATCCCGTGGCACTGGCATTGCTCGGCGCCCTGTTCGCCGCAGTCGGACAAGCGGGAGACCTTCTGGAGTCGCACGCGAAACGGCGCGCGGGGGTCAAGGACAGCGGCCGCCTCATTCCGGGTCACGGCGGCATTCTCGACCGCATCGACGGCTTGGTCGCGGTTGTGGTGGCGGCGTGCGCGATTCGCCTGCTCGCCGATCCGGGCTGGCCTTGGTCGTGAGCACCCGGCTTGCGCCCGCGCCCGGTCGGCCGCGGCCGGTGACCGTGTTGGGTTCGACGGGGTCCGTCGGTCGCAGCACGATCGATCTCATTCAGCGTTCTCCCGAACTGTTTCCCGTTGAGGCGCTGGTCGCGCGCCGGTCCGTGGAGATGCTCGCCGATCAGGCGCGACGAGTGCGGGCGCGTCTTGCCGTCGTCGAGGACGAGGGCTGCTATGCCGCGCTGAAGGACGCGTTGGCGGGCAGCGGTGTGGAAGTAGCCGCTGGTCGTGCCGCCGCCATCGAGGCGGCTGAACGGCCCGCCGAATGGGTGATGGCCGCCATCGTCGGTATGGCCGGCCTCGCGTCCACGCTGGCGGCCGCGCGACGCGGCGCGATCGTGGCATTGGCCAACAAGGAGGCGCTGGTTTGCGCCGGCCATCTGCTGCTCGATGCCGTAAGACGCAGCGGGGGCGTGCTGTTGCCGGTCGATTCGGAGCACAACGCGATTTTCCAGGTGCTGGATGCGACACAACCCGACGCTGTGGAGCGTCTGGTCCTGACGGCGTCCGGCGGGCCTTTCCGCGAACGGTCGCTGGCCGAGATGGCATCGGCCACGCCGGAGCAGGCGATCGCTCACCCGAACTGGCGGATGGGCGCGAAGATCTCGGTCGATTCCGCGACGCTGATGAACAAGGGGCTCGAGTTGATCGAGGCCCGGCTGTTGTTCGACGTGACGGCCGAGCGGATCGAGATCGTGATCCATCCGCAATCCGTCATCCACTCCATGGTCGAGTACCGCGACGGCTCGGTGCTGGCCCAACTCGGCTCGCCGGACATGCGCATCCCGATCGCTCACGCGCTGGGCTGGCCGCGGCGCCTCGCGACCCCGGCTGCGCGGCTCGACTTCGCGGCGCTGGCGTCGCTGACCTTTGAACGACCGGACGGCGACCGCTTTCCCGCCCTTGCACTGTGCCGCGCCGCGCTTGGTGCGGGGGGGGCGGCGCCCTTGGTCCTGAACGCCGCCAATGAGGTGGCGGTCGCGGCCTTCCTCGAACGGCGGATCGGGTTTCTCGATATCGTTCGGATCGGCGAATCCGTCGTGTCGACGATGGCCGGCGAAGCCGCGCCTGGGGACGTCGGCGAATTAGCTGCACTCGACGGCAGGGCGCGCCAGCGGGCCAATTCAGCTTGTCAGAAGTGATCGCTAACCGATTGAGCTGAATAGATTTTTGTGGTCTACTGCCACCATGCAAGGGCTCATCAGCGTCTTCACCAACTACCTCCCGTACTTTTTGCTGGTCCTGACGCTTCTGGTGTTCGTCCACGAGTATGGCCACTACTGGGTTGGGCGGCGTTTCGGCATCCATGCCGAGGTTTTTTCGATCGGTTTCGGGCCGGAGCTGTTCGGTTGGACCGATCGGAACGGCACACGCTGGAAGTTCTCGGCGGTGCCGCTGGGCGGGTACGTCAAGTTCCTGGGCGACGCGGACGCGAGCAGCGGCACGGCGACCGGTGAGGAGCTCTCGGCGGCCGACCGCAAACGTGCGTTCTTTGCCCAGCCGGTCCATGCGCGAGCGGCCGTCGTGTTCGGGGGGCCGGCCGCGAACCTCCTGTTCGCGGTGTTGCTGCTAGCTGGGGTCTATCTCGTGGCGGGCGAGCCCTATTCGCCGTCCACGGTCGCGGTCCAGCCGGATGGGCCTGCGGCGAGGGCTGGCTTGCGCACCGGCGACGAGATCGTGACCTTGCACGGCAAGCGCGTCGAGCGCTTCGAGGATATTCACGACGCGCAATTCCTCTACCTCGCCCGCCCGATGGCGGTGGAGTACCGTCGCGGCAACCAGCTCCTGCGCTCCGAGATCGTGCCGCAGTTTTGCGAGCGTGTGGATCGGCACAAGAACACGATTCGCTACGGCGACATGGGGCTGGAGCAGCTGGTCCGTCCGGTGGTCGGTGGGTTCACGGCGAACAGCCCTGCGGAGGCCGCCGGCCTCAAGGTCGGCGATCTTCTGATCGCGATCGACGGCAAGCGGGTCGACCACTTCTCGCGAATTCCCGAGCTGATCGGGGATCGCGCCGGCCAGCAAGTGGTTGTCTCCTACGACCGCGACGGGCGGCGCCACGAGGCCACCGTGGTGCCGGAGCAGGACCGGGTCTTGGATTGCAATGGTGCCGAGCGCATGGTTGGCCGGCTTCGCATCCGTCCTGCGAGCGTGACGGAATTCCGCGACCACGGCGTGTTCGGCGCGCTTGGAGCCGGCGTGAAATCGGTCGTCGGCATGACCGGAACCTTCTTTACCTCGATGGGCCAGATTCTTGTGGCCAGCCGTCCGGTGGACGAGCTTGGCGGGCCGATCCGTATTGCCAAGGCAGCGGGCGAGGCCTCGTTCATCGGCTGGGTAGGGATCCTCAATCTGATGATCGCACTTTCGGTCGTGCTCGGGGTGTTCAACCTCCTGCCCGTGCCGATGCTCGATGGCGGCCACCTCGCGATGTACGCGATCGAGGCGCTTCGCGGCAAACCGCTCAGCCTGCGCATGCAGGAGTACGGATTGCGGCTGGGGTTCGCGCTGGTGATCGGGATGACGCTGCTGGCAACCTTCAACGACATCAAGCTTTTGCTGAAGTGAGCCGCCGGGCTGGCTCAGAATCGGGGACAAAAGGGGTGGCTAAGCCCCTGGTCGCAGTCTATGAAGTCTCGATTGGGGCGGGGGCGTCGGCGGGTTGGAAGGCCGGAGTGTGTAGGTGACGTATCGCTTTCCTGCATTGCTGTTGGCGGTGACGATCGGGTTCGGTGGCCCGGTCGGCGCTCAGCCGCGCCAAGCGCCCGCGGGCGGCACCATCCAGGCCGTGCAGATTCAAGGCAATGTGCGCGCAGAGGTCGATACCGTCCGTTCGTACCTGCAGCTCCGCGAGGGGCAGGCTTACGATCCGGCGGCGGCCGATCGGTCGCTGAAGGCGCTTTTCGGAACTGGCCTCTTTTCCGACGTGACCATTGAGCTGCAGGGCTCGACCCTTGTGGTTCGCCTGACGGAGAACCCGATCATCAATCGGGTGGCCTTCGAGGGCAACAGCAAGATCAAGGACGAGACGCTGCAGGCCGAGGTCCAGTCCAAGGCCCGACAGGTCTTCACACGCGCCCGCGTCCAGTCCGACGTGGAGCGCCTGCTCACGGTCTATCGCCGCGGCGGCCGCTACAACGCCACGATCGAACCCAAGATCATCCGGCTCGAGCAGGGGCGCGTCGATCTCGTGTTCGAGATCGAGGAGGGCGACGTCACCGGGATCAAGCGCATCACGTTCATTGGCAATGAGGCCTACAGCGACGGGTCGCTCCGCTCGCGCATCCGAACCTCGGAGAGCGCGTGGTACCGGTTTCTGAGTTCCGACGACCGGTTCGATCCCGACCGGCTCAACCTCGACCGCGAACTCCTGCGGAAGTTCTATCTCTCGGAAGGCTACGCCGATTTCCGCGTCGTCTCGGCGGTGGCGGAGCTGTCGCCCGATCGCGACGGCTTCTTCGTTACGTTCACGATTTCCGAAGGCGAGCGATACAAGTTCGGGAAGATCGACGTCACAACTCGCTTTGAGGGCCTGGACACCGACACGGTGAGGAGCCTGGTATCGACCTCCAGCGGCGACTGGTACGACGCCGACGAGGTCGAGAAGTCCGTGACCGCGCTTGCCGAAGCGGTGGGCTCGCTAGGGTACGCCTTTGTCGATGTTCGCCCGGTCATCCGCCGCAACAAGGATACGCTGACCGTCGATGTCACCTTCGACATCCAGGAAGGCCCGCGCGTCTACGTCGAGCGCATCAACATCTCGGGCAACTCCCGTACCCTGGACAAGGTGATCCGTCGCGAGTTCCGTCTCGCCGAAGGCGATGCCTTCAGCACTGCCAAGGTCCGCCGCAGTCAGCAGCGCCTGCGCAGTCTCGGCTTCTTCGAGAAGGTCGATGTGTCCACGGCCGCAGGCTCGACGCCGGACAAGACCAACATCGAGGTGCAAGTCGTCGAGCAGAGCACCGGCGAGATCTCTTTTGGCGCGGGGTTCTCGACCAGTGCCGGCATCCTGGGTGACGTCTCGATCCGCGAACGCAACCTGTTGGGCAAGGGGCAGGACCTACGCCTTGGCGTGTCCATCGGCACGCTCAGCACGCAAATCGACCTGTCCTTCACCGAACCCTATATGTGGGATCGCTCGGTGAGCGGCGGTTTCGACATCTTCCGGACGTCCAACGATCGCCAGAGCGTCGCGTCGTACAGCGACAAGTCGCTTGGTTTCGGCCTGCGCGCCGGGTATGCGCTCAGCGAGCACGTACGCCAGACTTGGCGCTATACGCTGCGCGAGTCCGAGATCTTCAACGTCCAGCCGTTTGCCTCGCCGCTGATCCAACGCGAGTCGGGCACGTCGCTGGTGTCGGAGGTCTCGGTCGTCACTGCCTGGGATACGCGCGACACGAGGCTGAACACGACCAAAGGCCACCTGTTGCGCGGCACGGTTGCCTTTGCCGGGCTGGGTGGTACCGAGAACTATGTGCGCACGAGCGTGGAAGGCGTGATCTATCAGCAGCTCAGCGAAGACTTCGTGGCGTCAATCGGCGGCACGACGGGACTCATCGTCAGTCCGAGCGGGCAGCGCATCCGACTCGGTAACCGGTACTTCGTGGGCGGCGACAATCTCCGCGGTTTCCGTGTGGCAGGCATCGGACCCCGCGACTCCAACACGACGGACTCGCTTGGCGGCAAGCAATTCTATACCGCCACGGCCGAGCTCAGTTTCCCGCTCGGATTGCCGCGTGAGTTGGGCATGCTCGGCAAGGCGTTCCTCGATGCCGGATCGCTCTGGAGTCCAGAAGATGTTTCGGCATCAGTTCTGGACATTTCCAGCACGCGCGTCGCCGCTGGATTGGGAGTTTCGTGGGTGTCGCCGTTCGGTCCGATCCGCGTCGACTACGCCATCCCGATCCAGAAGGAAGCGTTCGACAAGACCGAGAATTTCCGCTTCAGCTTTGGCGCGCGGTTCTGAGACGGGGGACCAGGACATGAATGCGGTCACCGAGCAGAGCAGCGCCGCCGCGCTCAACGCGGTCGACATCAAGGGCATCCTGCGGATGTTGCCGCATCGCTATCCCATGCTGATGGTCGACCGCATCGTCGACATCCAGCTCGATCGTTCGGCGATCGGCATCAAGAATGTCAGCATCAACGAGCCGTTCTTCCAAGGCCATTTTCCCGCCGAACCCGTGATGCCGGGTGTGCTGATCGTCGAGGCGTTGGCGCAGACCGCGGGGGTCCTGGTCGTTTCGACCTTCGGGTCGGACTCCGAGGGCAAGCTTGTCTACTTCATGTCGATCGATGACGTGCGCTTTCGCCGGCCGGTAACTCCGGGCGATCGCATGGAGCTGCATGTCACCAAGGTGCAGAGCCGCGGCAACGTCTGGAAGTTCGCGGGCAAGGCCCTGGTTGACGGCAAGGTCGCAGCCGAAGCGACTTTCGCCGCCATGATTCGCGACCGATGAGGGAGGCCGCGATGGACGGCGTCGACAACTTCCGCATGCTCCACACGATGATCCGGGTCCACGACCTGGAGAAGTCGCTCGCCTTCTACACCGGCCTGATGGGTATGAAGCTCCTGCGCCGACGTGAGGTGCCGGAGGGCAAGTACACGCTTGCGTTCGTCGGGTACGGCGATGAGTCCTCGCAAGCGGTGATCGAACTCACCTACAACTGGGGCAACGCGCCGTATGAGCTCGGCAACGGGTTCGGCCATCTCGCGATCGGCGCGCCTGACGTCTACGGGCTCTGCGATCGGCTGGCCAAGGGCGGCGCCAAAATCACCCGCGCTCCGGGCCCCGTGAAGTTCGGCACGACGGTCATCGCCTTCGTCGAAGACCCGGACGGCTACAAGATCGAGTTGATCGAGCGCAAGCCCGTCGCTTGAAGACGCCGGCGGGTCAGTAGAGCCGCCACTCCAACATCGCCAGGATTGCGAAAACGAGCGCGAGGGCCAGCACGCCCACGCGGATCGCGGTGCCCGGCGCCCTGTCGTTGTCGTTGGCAGGACGGCCGAGGCGAACCACGCGCGGCCGCGTACGCGGCCGGTAGGCCACGGCCCACGCGGTCGCGCCGTGCCGGCGCCCGGAAGATCCTGCGGCCATGTTCCCCGTCTCCTGTTCAGGCCCGGAGATGCATGGGCTTGAAGTCGCGGGCGGTGGCGCCCGTGTACATCTGCCGCGGCCGGCCGATCTTCTGGTCGGGGTCCTCGATCATCTCGTTCCATTGCGAGATCCAGCCCACGGTCCGCGCCACGGCGAACAGGACGGTGAACATCGACGTCGGGATGCCGAGCGCCCGGAAGATGATGCCGGAATAGAAATCGACGTTGGGATAGAGCTTCTTGCTGATGAAGTACTCGTCCTTCAGCGCGATCTCCTCCATCTCCATGGCGAGTTCGAGCAGCGGATCGGAGTGCACGCCCAGCGCCGTCAGGACCTCGTGGCAGGTCCGGCGCATCACCTTGGCGCGCGGATCGAAGTTCTTGTAGACGCGATGGCCGAAGCCCATCAGCCGGGTGTGGTCGTTCTTGTCCTTCACGCGGGACAAGAAGGTCGAGATGTTCTTCTTGTCGCCGATCTCAACCAGCATGTTCAGCACGGCCTCGTTGGCGCCGCCGTGGCTGGGGCCCCAGAGCGAGGCGATGCCGGCGGCGATGCAGGCGAACGGGTTGGCACCCGAGGAGCCGGCGAGCCGGACGGTCGAGGTCGAGGCATTCTGCTCGTGGTCGGCATGGAGCATCAGGATGCGGTCCATGGCGCGCTCGAACACGGGATTGATCTCGTACTCGGCCGCGGGAACCGAGAACATCATGCGGAGGAAGTTGGCGGCGTAGCTGAGATCGTTGCGCGGATACACGAACGGCTGGCCGATCGAATACTTGTAGGCCATCGCCGCAATGGTCGGCATCTTGGCGACCAACCGGTACGACGCGACCATGCGCTGGTGCGGATCGTTGATGTCGAGCGAGTCGTGATAGAAGGCCGAGAGCGCGCCCACCACGCCGCAGCACACCGCCATGGGATGCGCATCGCGGCGGAACCCGCGATAGAACGTGCTGATCTGCTCGTGCACCATCGTGTGCATGGTGATGTCGTTCACGAACTTGGCCTTCTGCGCCTTGTTCGGTAGCTCGCCCTTCATCAGGAGATAGGCGACCTCCATGAAGTCGCTCTGCTCGGCAAGATCGGCGATGTCGTAGCCGCGATGCAGCAGGATGCCCTGTTCGCCGTCGATGTAGGTGATTTTGGACTGGCAGGAACCGGTCGAGGTGAAGCCGGGATCGTAGGTGAACATGCCCGACTCGCCGTAGAGCTTGCGGACATCGACCAGACGGGGCCCCGTGGCACCGTGCATGATCGGCAACTGGTAGGTCTTGCCGGTCTCGTTGTCGGTGAGGGTCGCGGTCAGGTTCGCCTTCATTTGCGGCTCTTTCGGCTCGAATGTGTCGGGGTTTCCGGAGCGCCGGACGGCGGCCGAAAACGGGTCGCGCAACCTAACAAGCCCCTTCCGGCGGCGCAATTGCGCCGGCGGCCCCCTATCCGGTCGCGGCCCGCCGCGCGAAAAGCCGGCCATCGACCAACGCCAGCCCAAGCCCGATCAGTGCCAGGCCGCCAAAGTGATGTGCCTCGAGGCGCTCGCCCAGGAACACCGCGCCCAGCGCGATCGCGCTGGCTGGAATGAGAAACGTCACCAACAGAAGGTTCGTGACGCCAGCCGCCGCGAGGATCCGGAAGTACAGCACGTACGCGAGCGCCGTGGACAGAAGCGCGAGACCAAGGATTGCCATCCAGGTAGCGGGTGACGGCATTTCCAGCCGCCACGGCGTCTCCGTGATCAGGGCAAGCGGCAGTAGCCACACGGTGGCGGCCACCAGTTGGCCTGCGGCGGCGACGGGCGGGGCGATGCCCATGCGGGCGAAGCGCCGGCCATAGACCCCGGCAAAGGCGTAGGACACGCAGGCCGCGATACAGGCGAGCTGGCCCAGTACGCTCACCCCGAGGGCGCCGAGCTTCTCGTGGCCAACCAGGACGACCACGCCGGCGAGGCCGGCCGCGAGGCCCGCCAACTTCCAACGACCGATCTTTTCATCGTCAGTGGCAAAATGGGCGACGAGCAGCGTGAAGAGCGGCGTGGTCGCGTTCAGGATGGCACCAAGACCGGAAGGGATATGTTGCAGGCCCCAGAAGATCAGCGCGAACGGGATCGCACCGTTCAAGAGCCCCATCACCAGAAACGCGCGCCAGGGCAGGGCAGGCAGGATAGTCCGGGTGATCGCGAGCGCGCTCCCCAGCGCCGCCGCCGCGATGGCGACGCGCAGGACGGCGATGGTGAAGGGTGGCAGCTCGGCGAGCGCTGCCTTCGAAAAGAAGAACGAGCCGCCCCACAGGACGGAGAGGGCGAGGAGCATCGCCCAGACGCGCGCTGACATGACGGAACTTCTGCCCGAGCCAGGGGGCGCGATCTATCCGCTGGCGGCCCGCAATCTCGCGAGCGACAGATCGGGCCCCAGGATCGCCAGCACCTCGAAGATACCGGGCGACACGGTCGAGCCGGTGAGCGCCACGCGCAGCGGCTGGGCGACCTGCCCGAGCTTGGTGCCGGCGGCCTCGGCGAAGGCGCGGACGGCGGCGTCGAGCGACGCTTCGGTCCAGTCGGTGCGCTTGCCGTCGAGGGCGGTTGCGAGGCCGCCCAGCAGCGTGCGCGCCTCGGGCGTGAGAAGCGCGCGCGCTTTGTCATCGACCGGGGCGACCGCGGCTGTCGCGTAGAAGGCGAGGCTCGAGGCCAGCTCCACCAGTGTGCGCGACCGAGCCTTGACCCCGGCGAGGCCCGCCGCCACGCGCGCCCGGGCGTCGTCGGCGAGTGGCGCGCCGAGGTTCTTCTCCAGCATCGGCAGAACCTGCGGCAGGAGCTCGGCGTCCTGCGTCTCGCGCAGATAGTGCGCGTTGAGGTTCGTCAGCTTGGCGATGTCGAATCGCGCGGCCGAGCGCCCGACGCCATCGAGATCGAACCACTCGATCGCCTTGGCGGTCGGAATGATCTCGTCGTCGCCGTGCCCCCAGCCCAGCCGCAGGAGGTAGTTGCGCAGTGCCTCCGGCAGCAGGCCCATGTCGCGATAGGCATCGACGCCGAGCGCCCCGTGCCGCTTCGAGAGCTTGGCACCATCGGCCCCATGGATCAGCGGGATATGGGCGTAGACCGGCTCGGCCCAGCCCATCGCGCGCACGATCTGCAGCTGGCGAAAGGCGTTGTTCAGATGGTCATCGCCGCGAATGACATGGGTGACACCCATGTCGTGATCGTCGACCACCACAGCCAGCATGTAGGTCGGCGTGCCATCGGCGCGCAGCAGCACCATGTCATCGAGCTGCGCATTGTCGACGCCAACGGCGCCCTGCACGCGATCGACGATTTCGGTCCGCCCCTCGCGCGGCGCGCGAAGCCTGATCACCGGCGCCACGCCAGCCGGTGCCTCGGAGGGGTCGCGGTCGCGCCAGCGGCCGTCATAGCGAATCGGTTGGTGCGCGGCGCGCTGCGCCTCGCGCATCGCGTCAAGCTCGGCGGGCGAGGCATAACAGCGATACGCCTGGCCCTGTCGCAGCATCTCATGCGCGACCTCGGCGTGCCGGGCGGCACGGCTGAACTGGTAGACGACGTCGCCGTCCCACTGGAGGCCAAGCCACGACAGGCCATCGAGGATCGCGGCGATCGCCTCATCGGTCGAGCGGGCGCGATCGGTATCCTCGATGCGCAGCAGGAACTTGCCGCCGTGGTGGCGCGTGAAGAGCCAGTTGAACAGCGCGGTACGCGCGCCGCCGATATGCAGGAAGCCAGTCGGCGAGGGGGCGAAGCGGGTAACGACGGTCATGGAAATCACGCGGACAAGGTGCGGCTTCGGCCGCATTTCGGCCCGAAAATCGCGCCGTACCTAGGGGAGGGTACCGGGACTGTCAAACCGGGCACGGAGGGGGCGTGGCGGCGGTACGCGTCTGGCTGTTCGACACGCTTCAGGGCGAACGCGGGCGCTGGATGCTCTGGCTTCCCGTCGCGATGGGGCTCGGCATCGCGGTCTATTTCGAACTGCCGGTCGAGCCGTCGATCTGGTGGGGCGTGGCCGTCGCGGGCGTGGCCGCGTTGGTCGCGCTCCTGGCGCCGGCGGGCTCGCTCGCGCGCGCGCTGCTGATCGGTGCCGCGGCCGCTGGCACAGGCCTCGGCCTTGTCACCTGGCGTACCGCCGAGCTTGCCGCCCCCGTGCTCACGCGCCCGCTGTTCGGCGTCAATGTCGAGGGACGCATCGCCGATATCCAGCGCCTGCCGACGGGAAAGCGCGTGGTGCTGGAAGCGGTGCGTCTCAAGGGCGCCAATGTGCCCAACCTCGAAGCGACCCCGCATCGGCTGCGCGTGACGCTGTCCAAGGGCGCGCCGCCGATAGGGATTGGCGATCGCATCCTCGTGCTGGCCAACCTCTCGCTGCCGGCCGGTCCGGCGGCACCGGGAGCCTTCGACTTCCAGCGCGTCGCCTGGTTCCAGCAGCTGGGCGCGGTGGGATACGCGACCCAGCCGGCCGCGGTCATTGCCAAGGGTCAACCGAGCGGGTTGGTGCGCACGCTCGACCAGCTCCGTGCGGAAGTCGTGGAGCGGATCCTGCGCGCGGTCCCGGGCGAGGCCGGCGGCGTGGTCGCAGCGCTTCTCGCGGGAGAGCAGAGCGCCATCGAGAAGGAGCTGGCGCAGGCCATGCGCGACTCGGGGCTCGCGCACATTCTTTCGATCTCGGGGCTGCACATCGTGTTCGTGGTCGGGCTGGTGATGGCGCTGGTGCGCTATGGCCTCGCACTGGTTCCGTTTGTCGGTCTGCGGGTCAACGCCAAGAAGATCGGCGCGGTGATCGCCGTCGTGGTCGCGCTGTTCTACACCGCGCTCGCCGGCGCGCCGGTGCCCGCGCAGCGCGCCTGCGCGATGGCCGGTTTCGCGCTCCTGGCAGTGCTGCTCGATCGCACCGCGCTCTCGTTGCGGCTGGTGGCCTGGGCCGCGATCCTGGTCCTCGCCATCGCCCCGGAATCGCTCACTGGTGCCTCGTTCCAGATGTCGTTCACCGCGGTCATCGCGCTGATCGCGGCGTGGGAGGTGACACGAGGCTGGCGCCGACGGCTCGCCGCGGAAGGCGAGGCTGTGCGCTTCCCCTGGTTGCGTCGCATGGCGCTCGGCTTCGGGGCGAGCCTTGCCACCACGCTGATCGCGTTGGTCGCCACCGGTCTGTTCGCTGCCTACCATTTCAATCGCGTCTCTCTGCTCGGAGTGGTGGCCAACCTTCTGGGCGTGCCACTCACCGGGTTCTGGATCATGCCCTGGGGCCTCGCGGCCATGCTGCTGATGCCGCTGGGCCTCGAAGCCTGGGCGCTGGTGCCCATGGGCTGGGGCGTGGACGGCCTCAACGCCATCGCCCGCGCCGTTGCCGCCTGGCCCGAGGCCGCAGCTCTCGTGCCGTCGATGCCCGGGATCAGCCTTTGGCTGCTGACCCTCGGTGGCCTCTGGGTCTGCCTCTGGCGCAAACCCTGGCGCCTCGCCGGCCTGCCGATCGTCCTGGCCGGCGCCCTCTTGGGACCGGGTCCCGCTCCCGACCTGCTCATGAGCGAGGACGGGCGGGTGCTCGGCCTCAAGGATGCACGCGGCGAGGTTCACATCGCCTCGGCGCGCACCGATCGTTTCATCTCCGACGCCTGGGCCCGCCGGGTGGGGCAGGAGGGTGCCAAGCGCTGGAACGCGTCGGCCGAACAACGCCAGGACGGGCTGGGCTGCGCGTCGGGCCTCTGCACCTGGCGCAAGGGGCCCTGGACGGTGGCGCTGGTCTCAGACCCCGGCCGGCTGACCGAAGCCTGCCGCTCCGCCGACGTCGTGCTCGCCACCCTCGACGCCCAGCGGATCTGCCGGGGGCCCAAACTTGTTCTGGACCGACGCGATGCCTGGCGAGAGGGGGCCCAGGCGGTCTGGCTCACCGAACAGGGGCTGGTGCGGCGGACCGCCAATGCTCACCGGGGCGACCGACCATGGGTCCCGAATAGCCCCTCCCGGGCCGCGCTGCCGATCCGGCCCCCCGGCGTGTAGCGCACGGTCGAACCGGCAAAAATCGACACTCGTTCCAGGTTCGCTTTTTCTCTTTGAGGAGGCTTTCAACCATCAGAAAGAAAACGATATTCCAGTCATCGGATGCAGGGTGGCGTGTTGCCTGATTCGCGCCACCACAGGATTTCAACACTTCGTCAGTTGTAGCGCCGGTAGAGGCCGGCCAGCCGACCCTGAATCTTGACCCGGTCGGGTCCGAAGATGCGGGTCTCGTAGGCCTGGTTGGCGGGTTCCAGCGCGATCGAGGACGCCCCGCGCTTGCGCAGGCGCTTCAGCGTCGCCTCGGTGTCGTCGATCAGCGCCACAACGATGTCACCGCTCTCGGCCGTATCGGAGGAGCGGATAATGACCACGTCGCCGTCCTGGATACCGGCCTCGACCATCGAATCGCCCTGGACCTCCAGACAGTAGTGCGCGCCGGGCCCCAGCAGGGCGACTGGCACGTCCACCGTCGTCGAGTTGTCGCGCAACGCCTCGATGGGGGTGCCGGCGGCGATCCGCCCATAGAGCGGGAGCGCGAGCGCCTGGGCTTCATTGGCGGCCTGAATGGCGCCGGCCAGCGGCACACGCTCACCCCGGATGACCTGAGGAACGAACCCCTCGCGCGCCTCGGCGAAAGCCCGGCGGCTCTCCGGCAGGAGCGGCGTCACGTTGGCGGCCGGCAGGGCGGCCGCATCGGGCAGTTTCAGGACCTGGAGAGCGCGCGCCCGATGAGCGAGGCGCCGGATGAACCCGCGCTCCTCAAGCCCCGTGATCAGCCGATGGATGCCCGACTTCGACTTCAGCCGCAGCGCCTCCTTCATCTCGTCGAACGACGGCGAAACACCTGCATCGTTCAGCCGTTTGTTGATGAACATCAGCAGTTCGTATTGCTTGCGGGTCAGCACCGTCTTCTCCCCGGACAGCTTCACCAGATTTGGGACCGCCTAAGCGAGTTCCACCCTTGTTCTAGTTTAGTTCAGGGAGAACGTCAAGTTTTGCACAGTTAAGCGGGGTCGCTCAGTCAGGCTTTCGCCCGCGCGAAGTGGACTGTCTTGAAGGGCCCATGCGCCGGGGCGGTGTGGAACCGTGCCGAGGTCAACTGCCACTACCCGCCGTGAGGCATCAACACGCCTCGGTGAGATCCGGTATGCACCGCCGCAAGTCTGCGCCGTCGTATGGGGCTCCGGTCCGAAGGCAATGGTCTTCAGTGCTCAGGGAGGGTGATACATGGTGCGGGCCTCTTTCCGACTCCTCAGTCAGGTGGACAAAGATGCGCCCCGAATTGCCCGAATTGTCGCTCGATGACGTTGCCAAGTCCGACGAGGATCCGTTCGCCGCGCTGAATGCGATCCTCAATTCGCACAACGCGGGTCATGTCGGCCCTGCCGCCCACGTGCCGCTCTGGATTTTTGCCCGTGATCCCTCGGGCAAGGTGCAGGGCGGGTTGAGAGGTCAGACCTATTGGTCCTGGGGGACAGTGGACGTGCTGGCTGTCGCGCCGGCCTATCGCGGCCAGGGAATAGGGGCGCGGCTGCTCGCCAAGGCCGAGGCGATTGCGCGCTCTCGCGGCTGCGTCGGCATTCGTCTCGACACGACGAGTTTCCAGGCGCCGGACTTCTACCGTCGGCAGGGCTACACGGAGTTCGGCCGCATCGAAGACTATCCGCCGGGGCATACGCGGATCTGGTTCATGAAGCGCTTCTGAGTCCGGCGCTGTCGGACCCGCCGCTACTGCGTGTGTGACGCCGGCGTTGACGCTAGCCAGGAACCGGGTAACGGTCGGGGCTCACGGAGGAGCGGTATGTCACTCAACTACATCATGGTGGGCTCGAACGATATCGCCCGCTCGCGCAAGTTCTATGACGCGGTTTTCGCGCACCTGAAGGCGCCGGTCGTCTTTCGGGTTGAGAACGCCGCCATCTGCTACGCGATGCCCGACGGCGGGCGGGTCTGGATCTCCCGCCCCTACAATCGTGAACCCGCCGTGCCGGGAAATGGGTCGATGCCGGGCTTCCTCTGCGCGAGCGAAGCCGCGGTGAATGCCGCGCATGCGGCCGGGCTGAAGAACGGGGGAACCAGCGAGGGCGACCCCGGCCCGCGACCGCTCTACGGCCCCGAATTCTATGGCGCGTATCTGCGCGATCCCGATGGCAACAAGATGAGCGTGTTCTTCAATCGACCGAAGTAAGGCCAGCCCTCGGTCCCAAGAACCCGATCATCCTCGCGCCGCGTGTAGGCTCCGTCAGCCACTTGGGTTGATGGCGGCAGGCGGGCCCCCACGCTCTGCACCGCGCGCGGTCGGCGGTCAGAATTCGCGTTGCTTTGGTGGTTCCCGCCGAACCCGCCTCGCGCTAGGCTCGCCTCACAGGGACCGCACCAGAAGGTCCCGCGACCAACGCCCGGGAGGCCCTAGTGAACACGACACGTCGCCATCTCATTGCCGGAACTGCCGGCCTTCTCGCAGCACCCGCGCTCGCGGGCCGCGCGTCCGCGCAGGCGTTTCCCGCGAAGCCGATCCGCATCGTCGTGCCCTATCCGGCAGGCGGGCAGACCGACGGCATCGCGCGCTCGTTCGGCGACTTCGTCTCGCGCAAGCTGGGGCAGTCCGTCGTGATCGAAAACAAGGGCGGTGCCGGCGGCACGATCGGCGTCACCGAGGTCAAGCGCGCGGCGCCCGACGGCTATACGGTGCTCTGCACCATCTCCTCGTCCCTGATCCAGAACCGCGTGACCGTGAAGGATCTGCCCTACGATCCGGAGAAGGACTTCACGTACCTCGCCATGACCTACAGCACCGGCGGGCCGGTGGTCGTGGCCGAGAAGACCAAGGCCACAACGCTCGCCGAGTTCGTCGCCTACGCGAAGAAAGTCGACAAGGTGAATTGGGGCGCCTACGGGCCCGGCTCCACGCCGCACGTCCTGATCGAGACGATGGCCAAGCAGTACGGCTTCAAGGTCGAGATCGTGCAGTACCGCGGCGAGGCCGCGATGTGGGCCGATGTGACCTCGCAGCAGCTCGATGGCGGCTCGGGCAGCCCGCAAGGCGGCGCGCCGGTCATCGCGTCGGGCAAGGGCAAGATCATCGCTGTGGTCGGCGATCGGCTGCCGGCCTGGCCCGATGTGAAGACCATGGGCGAGCAGGGCGCGGTCGGCGGCTTCTACGACACAAGGGCGTTCGCCGCTTTCGCGGTGCCGTCCGCCACACCGCCCGATGTGGCGAAGAAGCTGGCCGATGCACTTTTCGAGGCCGGAGGCGATCCGAAGGTCCAGGCGCTGATGGCCAATTACCAGATCAAGGGCCCGCTCAACGCCGCGCAGAGCGCGGAGCGCTTCAAGCGCGACACGGTCGTCATGCTGCAGGTCCTGAAGGATATCGGGCTGAAGCCGGAGTGAGGGCTGGCGCGCCTTACGTCAGTCGCGCCACGCGCACGATGTCTCCCGCCTTGCGGGCGGGATCGTGCGCGGGCCTGACCAGCAGCGCATTCGAGGCGGCCAGCACGGAGAGCATCGAACTGTCCTGCACCTTGTGCGGGGTCACCATCGCGCGACCGCTGGAATCCCGCCCGAGCGTGGCGCGGACATAGTCTTCGCGATTGTCGTTCGCCCTCAGATCGACGGCGAGCGTTGCCGGTTCGGTCGAGAGCGGCGTCGGTTCCAGCCCGGCGCGCTTTTCGATGGCGGGCTTCAGGAACAGGAGCGCGCAGATCATGGTCGAGACCGGATTGCCCGGGAGTCCGAGCGCGCGCCGCTCGCCTGCGGTCGCGAACATCAGCGGTTTGCCGGGCCGCATGGCGATGCGCCAGAAATCGAGGCTGTAGCCCTCATCCCCGAGGCAAGCCTGCACCAGATCGTGGTCACCGACCGAGGCGCCGCCCAGGGTCACGAGCATGTCGAAGCTGGCGGCGCCCCGGATCGCCGCGCGGATGGTGTCGCGATCATCGGGCGCGAGCGGGAGCAGGGTCGCGGCGCCGCCCCAGCTCTCGATCGCTGCCGCGAGCGCCACACCTGAGGAAGCGACGATGCGGTTGCGGTCGACCAGCTCGCCCGGCAGCACCAGCTCGTTGCCGGTCGCGAGAACGGCGATGCGCGGTCTGGCGTGGACATCGAGCCAGGGAATGTTCATCGCCGCCAACAGCGCGAGATCGTTGGGCGAGAGGCGGCGGCCAACCGGGATCGGCGTTGCACCAAGATCGAAGTCGAGCCCGGCGCGGCGGATGTGGCGACCGGCGGTCGGCGCTTCCTTGACGGTCACCACGTTGCCATCCCGCGTGGTGTCCTCCTGGATCACGATCGCGTCGGCGCCTTGGGGCAGGGGACCGCCGGTGAAGATGCGGACAGCCTCGCCCGGCTTGAGCGCGTGGTCGTAGCTGCCCCCGGCCGGCGCCTCGCCCACGACGGTGAGACGCGCGGGCACGGTCGCGGCATCGGTGGCCTTGAGGGCGTAACCGTCCATGGCCGACAGATCGGCGGGTGGCGAGCGGAGCCGCGCGGCCGGCGCGCGCGCGAGCACGCGCCGATGGGCGTCGGCGAGCGGCACGGTTTCGACCGGTCCGGTCTCGATTGTCGCGACAATCCGTCTGAAGGCGTCGTCGACCGGCAGGAGCGGCGGCAGGGTCATGCGCGTGCGCGCCGCCACGAGAAGTTCCGCGCCGCGTTCGGGATGACATTCATGGCGGTGCGAGCCCTCACGGCGCGGCCCAGGTCCCGGACTTGCCGCCGGATTTGTGAACCAGCCGAACCTCGGAGATCACCATGCCACGATCGACGGCCTTCACCATGTCGTAGACGGTGAGGGCGGCGACACTGGCGGCGGTCAGGGCCTCCATCTCGACGCCGGTGCGGCCCGAGAGCTTGCAGGTCGCCTCGATCTCGACGGCATGTGCGGCCTCGTTGGCGCCGAGGCGCACGTCGACCGATGTCAGGGCTAGCGGATGGCAGAGTGGGATCAGGTCGGAAGTGCGCTTCGCTGCCATGATGCCGGCGAGCTGCGCGGTCTGGAAAACGTCGCCCTTGGCGGCGCGGCGATCGAGGATCAGGCGCAACGTGGCCGGGGCCATGGTCACGGTCGCACGGGCGACCGCGACGCGCTCGGTCTCCGGCTTGCCGCCGACATCGACCATGCGGGCGTTGCCGCGCTCGTCGAAGTGGGTGAGATCGCTCATGCCGCCTCGCGCACGAGGATCGCGCGCACCGCCGCCGCGACATCGGCCTGGCGCATGAAGCTCTCGCCGATCAGGAAAGTTCGGGCGCCGACGCGGGCCATGCGCGCGAGATCGGCCGGGCTGCCGAGCCCGCTCTCGGCGACCAGCAGCCGGTCGGCCGGCACGCGCGGCGCCAGCCGCTCGGTGATCGCGAGGTCGACCTGGAGCGTCTTGAGATTGCGATTGTTGACGCCCACCAGATCGCCCGGGAAGGCCAGCGCGCGGTCCAGTTCGGCCTCGTCGTGGACCTCGACCAGCACGTCCATGCCGAGCCCGCGCGCCAGCGTCGCGAGCTCGCGGGCGAGAGAGTCATGGAGGCAGGCCATGATCAGCAGGATGCAGTCGGCACCGAGCGCGCGTGCCTCGACCACCTGATAGGGATCGACCGTAAAGTCCTTGCGCAACGCGGGCAGGGTGCAGGCGGCGCGGGCCGCGACGAGGAACGAATCGTCGCCCTGGAAGTAGGGCACGTCGGTCAGCACGGAGAGGCAGGTGGCGCCACCGGCGGCATAGGCGCGCGCGAGGGCCGGTGGATCGAAGTCGGCGCGGATCAGGCCCTTGCTGGGCGAGGCCTTCTTGATTTCGGCGATGAGGCCGTAGCGGCCCGCTTCGTGGGCGGCGCGGAGCGCGCGCGCGAAGCCGCGCGGCGGGCTTGCGGCGGGGACTCGCGCCTCCAGCGTGGCAAGCGGCGTCCGCTCCTTGCAGGTGGCGATGTGGCGCCGTTTGTCGGCGACGATGCGATCGAGCGCGTCGCTCATGCGCAGATCCTCTTGAGGGTCTCCAGCGCCTTGGCCGCCGCACCGGAGTCGATGGCACTTGCGGCCATCGCCGCGCCGTCGCCGATCGAGCCTGCCTTGCCCGCGACCATCAGACCGGCCGCGGCATTCAGGATCACGATGTCGCGGAAGGCGCCGGGCTTGCCGGCCAGCACGTCGTTGATGGCTGCCGCATTGTGGGCCGCGTCGCCGCCCTTGAGATCGGCGAGCCGCGCCCGCGGGAGCTTGGCGTCCTCGGGCGCAATCTCGATCTCGGTGACCTGGCCGTTCTCGAGCGAGGCCGCCCAGGTCGGTGAGGTGGTGCTGATCTCGTCCATGCCGTCCTTCCCGTGAACGACAAGCGCGCGTTCGAGACCGAGTTGGCCGAGCGCCTCGGCGACCGGGCGGACCCAGCGCCGGTCGAACACGCCGACCAGCTGGCGGCTCACCAGCGCGGGGTTCGACATCGGTCCCAACAGATTGAAGATCGTGCGGGTGGGGGCGAGCTCGACCCGCGGACCCGCCACGTTGCGCATCGCGCTGTGGTGACGCGGCGCCATCAGGAAACAGACGTTCGCTTCGGCGAGCGCGCGCTCCAGCGTCGGGATCGGCAGGTCGAGACCAATGCCCAGCGCCGCCAGAACATCGGCCGCGCCCGACTTCGAGGTAAAGGCGCGGTTGCCGTGCTTGGCGACCGGAACGCCCGCACCCGCCACGACCAGCGCGGCGCAGGTCGAGACGTTGTAGGTGCCGTGATGGTCGCCACCGGTGCCGACGATGTCGATCGCGCCGGGAGGGGCCTGGACGCGCTGGACTTTGGCCCGGAGCACTCGGGCGCCGCCCGCCAGTTCGCCGGCGGTCTCGCCCCGCACCCGCAGCCCCATCAGGAAGGCGCCCATCTGGGCGGGAGTGGCGTTGCCCGAAGTCATGATGTCGAAGGCCCGCTCGGCCTCGTCGATGCCGAGCGGCTGGCCGGTGCCGACCTTGGCGAGCAGCCGCCGGAAATCCTCGATGTCGCCGCTCACCGGCCCAACCCCGTGTCGATATGGTCCTTGCCCGCGCGTCGACGGGCGGCGAAGCTATAGCACATGAGCAACGCCCCGATTCTCAAGGTGACCGGCATGGTTTGCCAGGGCTGCGTCACCGCCGTGACCCGCGCCGCGACCGGCATGGGCGTCCCCCCACTCTCGGTCGATCTGACGAGCGGCGAGATGCGCTTGCCGGAAGGCGCCAACCTCGCCGCCGTGAAGCGTGCCGTCGAGCGTGCCGGGTTCGGCGTGGCGGAGTAGGCCGCCGCGCGCGCTATAGGATGCCTGGGACGGTTCCTATCTTCATTCCTGAAGGTAGTCTAACCAATTGAGATATTGAAACATTACAAGCATCGCTGTTTGCTGTTTCAACGCCGCCGCGGTGGCGGCGTCGAGCGCCCGGGTCAGGCGGCGCGCTTCTGCTGGCTCGGGTGATCGCCGGCGATCTTCAGGAAGTTTTCCAGGATCTTGTGGCCGTGTTCCGAGGCGATGCTCTCGGGGTGAAACTGCACCCCGTGGATGGGCAGCGTCTTGTGGCGAAGCCCCATCACTATGTCGCCGGTTCGGGCGACGATCTCCAGGGCGTCCGGCATCGTCTCGCGGCGCACGATCAGCGAGTGGTAGCGCGTGGCCTGTAGCGGCGAGGGCACGCTCTCGAAAACCCCGGCGTCGGTGTGGGTGACGGGCGACAGCTTGCCGTGCATGGGCACGGGGGCCCGAATGACCTCGCCGCCGAAGGCCTGCCCGATCGCCTGATGCCCAAGACACACGCCGAACAACGGCACTTGCTCGCGCGCCGCGGCGGCGATCAGGTCGAGACAGATGCCGGCCTCGTTGGGCGTGCAGGGGCCTGGCGACAGCACGATCCCGGCCGGCTTCAGCGCCAGCGCGTCGGCGACCGAGATCTTGTCGTTGCGATAGACGGTGCAGCGCCCCCCGACGTCGCTCAGATAGTGGACGAGGTTGAAGGTGAAGCTGTCGTAGTTGTCGATGAGCAGAAGCATGTCAGGCGGGTAACCACATCACGGCACGAATGTCACTCAGTTCCCGCTTGAGCTTGGTCCAGCTTGAACCGCCATCGGTCGAGCGGAAAAGCTGACCGAGATTGGTAGCGGCGAACAGCAGCTTCGGGTCCGCGGCGTTGCCGGCCATGGTCCAGACGGTGCTGTTGGTGGGCTGCGGGATCTGGATTTCGGTGAAGGTCTTGCCGCCGTCGCGGCTGCGATGCAGGCGGCCCCAGGAGCCGGGTGGCCCATCGCCGTTGGTGACGAACAGGTCGTCCGCCGGTGCACCCGGCGGGGCGAACACAGTGCGGGTATAGGGCGAGGGCGAGTCGAGTTTCACTGGCGTCCAGCTCTCGCCTTTGTCGGTGCTGCGGTGCAGGCCCATGTTGGTGGTGGCGAAGACCGTCCCGCCGTCGATGCCGGTCGGCAGGATGCCGTGAATGTCCTCGCTCAACAGGCCCTTGCCCACCTTGCGCCAGCTGTCGCCGCCGTCGGTCGACCGCCAGACACCGTCGATCTCCACGCCGGCATAGATCGTCCGCTTGTCGGCCGGATCGAAGGCGATCTGGGTGACGCGCGGATGGCGCACATAGATGCAGTTCTGCGCGATGCCGGTGTAGAGCCGCGTCCAGGTGACGCCGCGATCGGTCGAGCGCCAGAGGTCGCAGGGCTTCTGCGTGCCCGCCAGCATCAGGTTGGCGTCATGTGGCGACTGGCGCAGCGTGTAGATCGTCATGCTGTCGAGGGCCGACGGCAGGTGCGTCCAGGTCTTCTTCGATTCCCGCCACAGGAACAGGCCGCGGTCGGTGCCGGCATAGACCTCGTCAGGATGATCGGGGTGCGCCGACAGGGTCCAGGCGCGGCACTCGCCCTCGAGGCCGCTCTCGGCGTAGGGCCGGTCCCAGTTTTCGCCCTTGTCGCGGCTGAACCAGATCGACTGCGAAGCAGTGGCGACGTGCAGGCGGGTAGCTCCCGACATGCGAACCTCCAAGGATAATCATATCGAAGCTCAGCCCAGCCGGGCGCCGCCGTCAATCGGCGCGGTGCAGGCGGTGAGGTAGCCGTTGGTGAGGAAATGCAAGGCTGCCTGGGCGATGTCGGCGGGTGTGCCGACACGACCCACCGGCAACGCCTTGGCGCGCGCTGCGAACATCGCCTCGCGCTCGGCGGCGGGCAGCGAGTCGTAGGCGTCGGTGCGCACCAGGCCGGGGCAGAGCGCGTTGACGCGGATCGGCGCCAGTTCCTTGGCGAGCTGCAGGACGGCGCCCTCGACAGCGGCGTTGAGCGCCCCCAGCCCGACATGGCCCGGGATGACGCGCTGGCTGGCCGCGCCCGACGTCAGCAGGATCGAGCCGTCGCGTGCCATTCTCGGCACCGCCTGGCGCACGGCCTCCAGAACGCCGAAGAACTTCACGGCGAACGCCTGATGCAGCGCGGCGAAATCCAGCGTGGCAAGCGGGGTGATCGTGGCGACGCCGCGCGGGGAGTGGGCGGTGCTGACGAGATGATCGATGTGCGCGAGCCCTGCGAAAAACCGCCGGATCGAGTCCGGCGCGGCGAGGTCGAGGCCCGAGCGGGAACTGCCGACCGTGACCTTCGCGCCGGCGTCCCGGGCGGCCGATGCGATGGCGGCGCCGACGCCGCTCGCGCCGCCGATCACCACGACATGCTTGCCGGCGAGCGGGCTCATCGCACGAGCATGTCGGCGAAAGCGGGGTCGCGCATCGCCACCCGCGCGAAGAAGCTGCAGCGCGGCTGGACCTTGAGCCCGCGGGCGCGAAAGCCATCGAGCGCGCCCAGCACCAGCGCGCGGCCGACGCCTTGCCCCTCGAAGGCCGGCGGAACCTCGGTATGCGGCACGATCGCGATATCGCCGGCCAACCGATAGTCGACGAACGCGGTGCCCCCCTCGAGGGCGAGTTCGAAGCGCGAGCGGGCGGGCACGTCGACGACGGCGGCGCGGAGCGTGGCGGCATCCATGTCAGAAGACCTCGCGCACGAGATCGCGGATCTGGCGCTTGTAGCCCTCGACCATCTCGGCGGTGGCGCGGCTGCCGAGGGGCGCGAAATGCAGATGCCGGATCATCTCGAGGCCGCAGAACTCCATGGTGCCGACGTCCTGCGCGATGCGCATGGCGTGCTCCTTGCCGCTATCGGTCCAGTGCTGCTGCAGCGAGCCCGAGCTCGTGATGAGAACGGCCTTGCGGCCCGCGATCTTGCCGATCGGGCCATTGGGGCTGTAGCCGTAGGCGAACCCGAGCGCCATCACGCGATCGACCCAGCCCTTCAGGATCGCCGGCCGGTCGATCCACCAGATCGGATGGACGAAGGTGAGAACATCGCACCACAGAACGTGATCCTGCTCGACCTTCACGTCGGCCGCGACGGCTCCGGTCATGTTCCCGCGCAGATCGTCGGCCGAGGCGACCGGATTGAAGTTCATGGCGTAGAGGTCACGCAGCACGACCTCGTGACCGCGCGCGCGCAGTTCCTCGATGTAGAGCGCGCAAGCGTCGCGCGTGAAGCACGTCTCCTTGGGATTGGCGAGGACGACCAGATGTTTCACGACGCAAGCTCCGCGATTGTCACGAGACGAGGAAGCCGCCGTCGATATCGACGACGGCGCCGGTGAGGGCGCTCGCGCGCAGGACGAAGAGATAGGCCTCCGCCACGTCGGCCGCGCTGGCGACCTCGCCGGTCGGCAACTGCCGGCGCACCTCCGCGAAAAAAGCCTCGCGGCGTTCCGGCGGCAGGTGATCGTAGGTGGCGGTCGAGGTGAGGCCGGGTGAGACGACGTTGACGCGACGCGGTGCGACTTCGCGAGCGAGTTGCTTGGCCATGGCCTCGAGAGCGGCATTGTTGGCGGCGATGACAGTATGGCGCGGCATGATCTTGCGGCTGGCGACGCCCGAAGTGAAGGTAATGGTCCCACGCGCGGAGAGATGCGGCAGCGCGGCCCGCGCGGCGCGATACTGCGTCCAGAACTTGCCGGCCATGAAGCGCTCTGCGTTGGCCATGGGCATGTCGGCCATCGACGCCGAGACGCCAAGCAGCGACGACGAGGTGGCGGCTGTCGTCACCAGATCGTCAAACGGGCCGATGGCCGTGAACAGCCGCGCCGCCGATGCCTCGTCGGAGACGTCGCCCGCTTCGGCGCGCACCTTTGCCCCCAGGCGCTGGCGTGTTGTCTCCAGACGTGCCGCATCGCGGCCGACGATAGTGACGACGGCGCCGACGTCCCGCAGAGCGAGGGCGACGGCCTCGCCGATCCCCGAGCCGCCCCCCACGATGACGACGCGCCGGCCCCTAAGGTCGCTCATGCACGAAATCCCTGTGCGCGGGCGTCATCGCGCTGTAACTTTTCTGCAATGGTCGTTGAACCCGTCATCGTCGCCTTGCTTCTGCTCGCGGCGCTGTTCCACGCTACCTGGAACGCCATACTGAAGTCCGAGGGCGGCGACCGTCTAGCGACTTTCGGCGTCATCATGGCGATGGGCGTACCGATGGGCGCGGTCCTGCTGCCGTTTCTGCCGCCGATCCAACCGGAAGCCTGGAAGTACCTCGCGACCTCGGTGACGATCCATCTCGCCTACTACTATTGCCTGCTCAAGGCCTACAGCTACGGCGATCTCAGCCATACGTATCCGATCGCACGCGGGCTGGGGCCGCTTCTGGTGGCGCTGGTGTCGGGCCGGTTCTTGGGGGAGGAACTGCGCGTTCAGGACATCGTCGGTGTGCTGCTGCTCTCGGGCGGACTGATCGCGCTGGCGCTGCCGCAGCGCGGTGCCGTCCAGAGCGGCCAACGCTTCGGCCTCGCCACCTTGTTCGCAGTCCTGACCGGCCTCACGATCGCGGGCTATCTGGTGGCCGACGGGCTTGGCGTCCGCGCCGCCGGTCCCGACTTCGCGCACCGCCTGTCCTACATCGCGTGGCTGAACGTGATCGAAGGGCCGTGGCTTCTGGTCCTCGCCTTCGCGCGCCGGCCACAAGCGACCTGGACCTATGTGCGCACCCGCTGGCCGCGCGCGGCGGGCGGTGGTGCCATCGCCCACACCGGCTACGGCATCGCGATCTACGCCATGGCGCTCGGCCCGCTCGCCCATATCGCGGCGTTGCGCGAGACCTCGGTGCTGTTCGGCGCGCTGCTCGGCACGCTGGTTCTGGGCGAGGCCTTCGGCAGGCGGCGGATCGCGGCGGCGGCAGTGATCGTCGCAGGGCTGGTGCTGATGAACGGGCCCAGGCTTTACTGAGCGTCCCGACCGCGTCGCCCGCGGTTGAGAACGTTCGTGGACTGAAGGGACGTCGATGTCGACCCGCAATCTCGACAAGCTGCTGCGCCCAAAGTCGGTCGTGGCCATCGGTGCGAGCGCGCGCGCGGGCTCGGTAGGGGCCGCGGTCACCGCCAACTTGCTGGGCGGCGGCTTCGCGGGCGAGATCCATCTTGTGAATGCCAGAGGCGGCGAGATCGCCGCACGGCGGGTGCATCGCAGACTCTCCGGTCTGCCGACGCCGGCGGATCTCGCCGTCATCATGACGCCGCCCGCCACCGTGCCCGACCTGATCCAGGAACTGGGCGCGATGGGCACGCGCGCCGCCGTGATCATCACTGCGGGTCCGGGAACAGGGGCCGACGCGACCGAGTTGAACCGGCGCTGGCGGCAGGACATCCTGGATCAGGCGCGGCCGCACCTGCTGCGCGTCGTTGGCCCCAATTGCATCGGCTTCGCGGCACCCCGCATCGGCCTCAACGCCGGGTTCGGCCCGCCGGGGGTGAAGCCCGGGCCGATCGCGGCGATCGCCCAATCCGGCGCGGTACTGGCGGCGCTGGCGGACTGGGGGGCGGCGCAGGGCGTCGGCTTCTCCACCATGGTGTCGATGGGCGACATGGCCGACGTGGATTTTGGCGATGTCTTGGACGCGCTGGCACGCGACACCGAAACGCGCGCAGTGCTGATGTACGTCGAGGCCATCACGCAAGCCCGCAAGTTCATGTCCGCAGCGCGCGGGATCGCGCGTTTGAAACCGGTGATCGTACTCAAGGCGGGCCGCCACGCCGCGGCCGCGACCGCCGCGATCTCCCACACCGGCTCGATGGCAGGATCGGCTGCCGTCTATGACGCCGCGTTTGCGCGCGCGGGCCTCGTGCGTGTGGCCGGGCTGGGCGAGCTGTTCGATGCCGCCGAGACTCTGGGCTATGGATTGCGCCCGCGAACCGAGCGTCTGGCCATCCTGACCAACGGCGGCGGCGTGGGCATCGTGGCGACCGATCTGTTGCTGGACCAGGGCGGTGAAATGGCGGCCGTGGCGCCGGCCACCATCGCCCGCCTCGACGCGACGCTGCCGCGAGCCTGGTCGCGCGGCAATCCGGTGGACATCGTGGGCGACGCCGATCCCGCGCGCTACGTCGCCGCGCTCGCGGCCCTCGCCGAAGACAAAGAGGTGGGCGCGGTGCTCGCGATGAATGTGCCGACAGCGCTTACGCCGCCTCTCGATGTTGCGCGCGCGATCGCCGAGAGCGCAGCGTCCAGAGCTGTGCCCGTCCTGGGGTGTTGGATCGGCGGGCCGTCGGCCGCGGCGGGCCGCGACGCACTGCATCGCGCGGGCATTCCGGCATTCGACACGCCCTTGCGCGCGGTGCGCGGGTTCAGCCATGTCGTTCAGTATCGTCGCGGCCAGCGCGCGCTGATGCGCACACCGCCGTCCATCCCCGAGCGACCGCGCGACATCGAGCGAGTCCGGGCGATCGTTCGCGCGGCGGCCGAGGAGGGTCGGCGGCTGCTAACTGAGCCGGAAGCCAAGGCGGTGCTGGCGGCCTACGGCATCGCGACGGTGCCGACCGAAACGGCGCGCGATCCCGAGGAGGCCGGCGTGATCGCGGCACGTCTTGGTGGGCCCGTTGCGCTCAAGATTCTGTCGCGCGACATCGCCCACAAGAGCGACGTCGGTGGCGTGGCGCTCGATCTCCTGGGTGAGAGGGCAGTGCGCGAGGCGGCGCGCGCGATGGCGGACAAGGCACGCCGGCTGGCCCCGACCGCCCGCCTCGACGGGTTCGTCGTGCAGCCGATGGTGAAGCGGGCAGACGCCGTCGAACTGATCCTCGGCGCGGCCGAGGATCCGGTGTTCGGCCCCGTGGTGATGGTTGGCCATGGTGGCGTCGCCGCCGAGGTGATCGACGACAAGGCGCTGGCCCTGCCGCCGCTCGATCCGGTCCTGGCCGAAGAGGCGCTGTCACGCACGCGGGTCGAGCGCCTCTTGCGCGGCTATCGCGGTCGAGCGCCGGCAGATCGCGCGGCGGTAGGCGAGGTGCTGGTGCGGCTCTCCGATCTGATCGCGGAGACCGATGAGATCGCCGAGCTCGACATCAATCCGTTGCTGGTCGACGCCGCCGGCGTGATCGCCCTCGACGCGCGCATCGTACTGGGTGCCGCGATTCGCGGGGAGAGGGCGGCGCGCTTCGCGATCCGCCCCTATCCGATTGAGCTCGTGCAGGAGATCGACCATCGCGGCCGCAAGCTTGCAGTGCGTCCGATCCGGCCTGAGGACGAGCCGCTGCTGCAAGAGTTCGGCCGGCGACTGTCGCCGGAGGACATCAGGCTTCGCTTCTTTGGGCCGCTGCGCGAACTCAGCCACGAAATGGCCGCCCGCCTCACGCAGATCGACTTCGATCGCGAGATGGCGTTCCTGCTGTTCGACGGTGCGGAGCTTCTCGGCATCGTTCGGCTGGCGGCGGATCCCGGTTTCGAGCAGGCCGAGTTCGCGTTGATCGTGGCATCGGATCGTCAGCGTCATGGATACGGCGCGCTGCTGCTCCGTCATGCAGTCGACTACGCGCGAGCGCGCAGCATCAAGCGCGTGATCGGTCATGTTCTGCGCGAGAACGATCGCATGTTGCACCTTGCCGAACGCGTCGGGTTTGTGCGCGTCTCGACGCAGAGCGGCGGCGATGTACGCGTTGAAATCGCGACGGGGGCTGCGTAACGATTGTTTTGACCGCGCGACCGAATAGACCGACAATAACCGCGTACTTACAATAGGTTACACTCGGCATCTCAGATGGCAGTTAAGAAGAACAGAAGCAGGAAGTCGAACAGAAGGAGTCCGAAGCCGCCCCGCGTTGCCGCGACCCGGCTCGCGGCGCTGCGCATGATGGTTGCGGCGACGCTGCAACGACACCGCAAGCTCACGATCGCGCTCGGTGTCATTGCGCTCTTCGGGGCTGGCGCGCTGGGAGGACACTGGCTCGCCGCGCGATTGGATGCGATCGACACCGAGCGATCCGCGCGCGATGTCCTGGAGGAGATGAAGCGTGAGCGCGCGGCCGCGCCGGAGTCGCGAGAGCCCGCAAGACCCGCAGAGCCGACACCGCGCTATGCCCGCATCGACGATCTGCCCGATCTGCCGAAGTACACCGAGGTGGAGCCGGGCAAGCCGCGACAGCCGGTCGTGGAGCGTGCGCGACCCGTTCCGGCACCACAGGTCGCGGCGGCGGCCTCGTCGGACCGGACCTGGCGTCGCAACGCGGTCGCTTTACGCGATCTCCACAGCAGACCTCTGGTCACGATCGTGATCGACGATGTCGGCCTCGATCGAGCGCGCTCGAAGCGGGCCTGGGAACTGCCGGGACCGCTCACGCTTGCGTTCCTGCCCTATGCGAAGGATCTGCGGGAGCAGACCCGCGCGGCGCGGGCGCGTGGCCATGAGCTGATGGTGCATCTGCCCATGGAGCCGTCGGGCCGGAACGACCCAGGCCCCAACGCGCTCCTGACCAGCCTCGCCGACAGCGAGATCCGGGCCCGCACCGCGGCGGCGCTGGACAGTTTCGAAGGCCACGTCGGTTTCAACAACCACATGGGCAGCCGCTTCACGGCATTCCGACCCGGTATGGACACGACGCTACGGCAGGCGCAGGCGCGCGGCTTGATGTTCCTCGATTCGCGCACGACGCCGCAGAGCGTGGGCGAGGCGGCGGCGCGCGATCTCGGTGTGCCGGCGCTGGTTCGGCATGTCTTTCTCGATGACGAGGATTCGCTCGAGGCGGTTCGCCGGCAGTTGCGGCTGGTCGAACGGCTGGCGCGCGAGCAGGGTTTCGTAGTGGCCATCGGCCATCCGCACGAGGCGACGTTGCAGGCTTTGGCCGAGTGGTTGCCGATGGCGGCGCATCGCGGCCTGACGCTCGCCCCCGCCACGGCCGCCTTGCGCAAGCGATACGGCTGGGATTGAGTTCCGGAACCCATCGACGGAGGAGCGGATGAAGCGCAAGGCGCGGGGCACCATCGTGGCGGCGCAGCCGGAGGCGGCGGAGGCGGGCGCCGATGTGCTGCGCGAGGGCGGCAACGCTGTCGATGCCGGCATTGCCTGCGCGCTGGTGGCGGGCGTCGTCGACCCCCTGATGTGCGGCATCGCGGGCTTCGGCAGTTGCGGACTCTACCTGCCGGGCAAGGGCTTCCACGGCTATATCGACGCGCACGCCCCGGCGCCGCTCGCGGCGCGGCCCGACATGTGGGCCAATCTGATCGAGGGCGAGGCGCGCGACGGCTACGGGTTCGTTTTGCGCGGCCGGGTGAATGACATCGGCTATCGCTCGATCTGCGCGCCGGCGAACCTGCGCATGTACTTCGAGGCCCATGCCGAACACGGCAGCCTGCCATGGTCGCGCATCGTGGAGCCGGCGATCCATTGGGCCGAGCAGGGATGGACGGTCCGCCCCCACGTCGCCTTCTGGTGGTCAGATGACGGCGACTTCGGTCGCGCGCCCAATCACGCGCGGCTGAGCCACACCGCCCCGGCCAAGGCGCTCTATTGCCGCCCCGACGGCACGCCAAAACGTGTCGGCGACGAGGTGGTCAATCGCGACTACGCCCAGGTCCTTCGCACGATCGCGCGCGGCGGCGCCGACGCCTTCTATACGGGCGAGATCGGGCGGGCGATGGCCGAGGATCTGGCGCGCAACGACGCGCTGTTGAGCGCTGCCGACCTGGCGGCGTGGCGCACGGTTCGCACCGAGCCCCTGCGTGGCACCTATCGCGGCTTCGAGGTGACGACGAATCAGCCGCCCGGCGGCGGTGTGATGTTGCTGGAGATGCTGAACATTCTGGAGAAGTTCGATCTCGGCGCACTGGAGCATGGGGGAGCGGAGCATCTGCGCATCGTCTGCGAAGCAATGAAGATCGCGACCGCCGACAAGGACGCCCATGTCGGTGATCCGCGCTTCATCGACGTTCCGCTGGCCCGTCTGATTTCCAAGGAGTACGCCGCGCGACACGCGGCCGACATCGCGGCAGGTCGCAAGGCGAGCGTCTCGCGCTTCAACAGCGGCGCAGTGTCCAAGGACACCACCCACGTTTCGGCGATCGACGGCGATGGCAACTGCCTCACCATGACCCATTCGCTCGGCATGCCGTCCGGCGTCGTCACGCCGGGGCTGGGCTTTATGTACAACGGCTGTATGGGCGTGTTCGATCCGCGGCCCGGACGAGCGGGCTCGATCGCGGCCGGCAAGGCGCGGTTCAGTTCGGTCGTGCCGTCGATCCTCTTCCGGGAGGGGCGGCCCGAGATCGTGATCGGCGCGCCGGGGGCGACGCAGATCGCAATGGGCGTCCTGCACGTGATCCTGAATGCTATCGATTTCGGCATGAGCATGGACGAGGCCGTGGGCGCACCGCGCTTCTCGGCGACCTCGGACATGATCGACGTCTCCAATCGCGTTTCCTGGAGAACCGAACGCGCGCTTGGCGAGATGGGCTATGAGGTGGCGCGGAGCCCCTACGGTTTCGGCTTTGCGGCGGTTCACGCGCTTCGCGTGCTGGGCGATGGCCGGATCGACGGTGCCGCCGACCCCGGCCACGACGGGGTGGCGATTGCGGTATAGCGAGGACGGCGCAAATCCGCCGTTGACCCCGCACCGGCGGGACGCGGTACACTTGGCGCCAACGAGGAGAACGCAATGGACCTGACATTCGGCGCCCAAGAGCTTGCCTTCCAGCAGGAGGTGCGCGGCTGGCTGAAGGAAAATCTGACGCCGGAGCTCGTCGGCGAGCTGAAAGTTTCCCGCAACGCCTACCTTCCGCGCGAGCGTCTGCTCGACTGGCAGAAGCGGCTGGCGAAGAAGGGCTGGCTCTGCACCGGCTGGCCAAAGGAGTTCGGGGGGCCTGGGTTCACGACGACCCAGAAGTACATCTTCGAGATGGAGATGGCTCGCGCGGGCGCGCCGACGACGTCGCCGTTTGGCCCCAAGATGTGCGCTCCCGTCATCATGAAGTACGGGTCGGCGGAGCAGAAGGCGCGCCACCTGCCGCCGATGCTCAATTCGGACCTGATCTGGTGCCAGGGCTATTCCGAGCCGGGCTCGGGTTCCGATCTCGCAAGCCTGCGGACCAAAGCCGAACTCAAGGGCGACCACTACGTCGTGAACGGGCAGAAGACCTGGACGACGCTGGCGCAGACCGCCGACTGGATTTTCTGTCTGGTGCGCACTTCCAGCGCGGGCAAGCCGCAGGAAGGCATCTCGTTTTTGCTGATTGATATGAAGACCCCGGGCATTTCCGTCGAGCCGATCGTCACGGCCGACGGCAACCGCTCGGGCATGCAGGAAGTGAACTCGGTCTTCTTCACCGACGTGAAGGTGCCGGTCGAGAACCGCGTGGGTGAGGAGAACCAGGGCTGGACCTACGCCAAGTACCTGCTGGAGTTTGAGCGCGGCGGAAATCCTTACAGCCCGCGCCTGCGCGCGAGCTACGAGCGTCTGATGCGGCTCGCCAAGGGTATGCCGGACGGAGAGGAGTCGATCACTGACGATGCGAGCTGGCGCGAGAAACTCGCGCGGATGGATATCGAGATTTCCGGCCTCGAGATGTTCGAGCAGGAATTCTACTCGCGTCTCGCGTCGGGTCAGAACCCGGGACCACTCTCGTCCATGATCAAGCTGCGCGGCACCGAGGTGATGCAGCAGGTCCAGGAGTACGCGGTCGAGGCGGCGGGCTACTACAGCCAGCCGTTCCCCGAGAAGCGGGTGTGGAACGCCAACGTCGAGCCGATCGGGCCCGAGGGCGCCGATGTGCTCGCGCCGCGCTACTTCAATGGCCGCAAGATGACGATCTACGGCGGCTCGTCGGAAGTGCAGCGCGGCATCATGGCCAAGGTGATGCTGGGCCTTTAGCGCGGGAACGGACCGATGGATCTCGCCTTCAACGCCGAGGAACTCGCTTTCCAGAGGGAAGTACGGGACTGGATTTCCGCCAATATGCCGGTGGAGGTGGCGGAGGAGAGCCGTCGCAGCCGCTCGAGCCACGTTTCGCGCGAGCGTCTGATCCAGTGGCAGAGAAAGCTAGCGGAGAAGGGCTGGCTCTGTCCCAACTGGCCGAAGGAGCATGGCGGTACGGGATGGAACTCGACGCAGAAGTTCATCTTCGAGATGGAGATGGCGCGGGCGGACTCGCCCTACCTCTCCTCGTTCAGTCTGAAGATGGTGGCGCCGGTGCTGATGAAGTTCGGCAGCGACGCGCAGAAGAAGCGGTTCCTGCCCCGAATCGCGGCGGCCGAGGAGCTGTGGTGTCAGGGGTACTCCGAACCGGGCTCAGGATCGGACCTCGCGAGCCTGCGCACGCGGGCGGTGCGCGACGGCGATCACTATGTGGTGAATGGCCAGAAGATCTGGACGACCAACGCGCATTGGGCCGACTGGATGTTCTGTCTCGTGCGGACCTCGACCGAGGGCAAGCCGCAGGAAGGCATCTCGTTCCTGCTGATCGACATGAAGTCGCCCGGCATCAAGGTCGATCCGATCTATCTCGCTGACGGAACCCGAACGCCGATGCGGCACGAGGTAAACCAAGTGTTCTTCACCGACGTGCGCGTGCCGGTGGCCAATCGCGTGGGCGAGGAGAACAAAGGCTGGACCTACGCCAAGTACCTGCTGGAGTTCGAGCGCGGCGGCCAGGCGCACGGCCCGCGGCTCCGCAAGGCATTCCGGCACCTGCAGCTCCTCGCGCAAAGTCAGTTCGGCGATGGCGTGCCGCTCGCCCAGGACCGCGACTGGCGCCTGAAGGTTGCGGCGCTCGAGATGGAGCTGGACGCGGTCGAGATGAACGAGCTGATGTTCTATTCCAGCCTCAAGAGCGGCGATTCGCCCGGCCTGATGGCGTCGGTGGTGAAAATGCGCGGCACCGAGGTCGGCCAGAAGATCACCGAGCTCGCTGTCGAGGCGGTGGCCTGGTACGGCGTGCCGTTCACCGAACTGCGCAACTACGACAGCAACGTCGTGCCGGTGGGTGGCGCCTATGTCGACGACGTGACGCCGCGTTACGTCAACAACCGCAAGACCACGATCTTCGGCGGATCGTCGGAAGTGCAGCGCAACATCATGGCCAAGGCGATGCTGGGTCTCTGACGCTCTGCGGCGTCACTCAAACCAGTGTGGCACGAACCGGCTGGTGTTGCGGGTGATGCGGCGGTCGTCCTCGCGCATGCCGATGCCGGCGGCCTCGCCTGCGATCACCCACGATCCAACCAGCGCGTGGTTGCCGTCGAACACCGGCAGCGGACAGTAGCTCTGCCAGACATAGCCCTCGCCCGAATAGGTGCCGCCTGCCGTGTCGAAGAGGCCGGGGCCGGAGATGGTGACGTTCTGGCCTTCGCGACCGAACACCGGCTTTTTCACGCGCGCCGGACCCAGCGCCTCCCGCTCCTCGCCAAAGGCGGGCAAGAGATTCGGATGGTCGGGAAAACCGTCCCACAACAGCGCCAGCAGGAGCTTGTTGGACAGGATCATCTTCCAAGCGGGCTCGATGAACGCCGTGGTGTCGGTGAGCACGTGCCGGCCGAACTCTTCGCGCGCCATCCACTCCCAGGGATAGAGCTTGCCCATCACCTGGATTGGCCGGTCGTCGGGATCCATGAAGCGACGGCCGTTCCAGCCGACCTCAGGCACGGCCATCGGCCGCGTGCCTAGTCCGGCCTGGATCGCGGTGTCTCGCAGATACTCCGAGGTCGCGAGATCTTCGGGATGATCCTCGAAGCGCGCGAAGTGGATCGTCGACTCCGGCGGCAGTTTGGCCGCAATGCCGCGCCAACCTTCGATCAGCCGCTCGTGAATGGAGTTGAACTGGTCGGCGTCCGGCCGCACGTCCTTCAGCCAGTACCACTGCACGACGGCGGCCTCGTAGAGCGAGGTTGGCGTGTCGGCGTTGTACTCCAGAAGCTTGGGCGGCGAGCGGCCGTCATAGACAAAGTCGAACCGTCCGACGAGGGAGGGGTCCTGGCGCCGCCAAACCCGCTCGATGTAGTCGCCCCATTCCTCGGGGATGTGCATCGACTTCCAGAGCCGGTTGGAGACGATGTGCTCGACGGCCTTGAGGCAGAGGGACTGCAGTTCCTGCGTCGCCGCCTCCAGCTCGTCGATCTGCGCCGCGTCGAAGACGTAGGCAGCCTGTTCGGTCCAGTAGAGTTTGCCGTCGAGCGTATGGAAATCGAAGCCGATTTCCTCGAGCTTGGCCTGCCAGCCGGGGCGCGGATTGACGGCGACGCGGCGCATCGCTCAGCTGGAGACGGCGCCGCCGCCCGACGAGGAGTGGCTCTGTGCTGTCGAGCCGAAGCCGCCGCGCTGCGTGGTCGTTGTGCCGCTGGGCGGTGGCGCGTCGACGCGGCCCGGTGAGGTTGTCGGGCTGGTGGAGGTCCCGGTGCGGCCGGTGAGCGCCGATCCAGGCGGTTCCGGAACGGGCGCCGCGATCGGCCCGCGATAGAACGGATTTCCGAAGAAAAGGAGATGCGGCATCCCGCCGACGGTGCTGCCAACGGTCGGGGCGCAGGAATAGAGCAGCGCCGCGCCCGCGACGCCCATGATCGCGAGCTTCACGCCGGTGGACATGCGGCGCGCCGGCGGCTGGACCGGAGCGGGCGGGACCTGGGCGGACGACGACGGATCGTAGGTCATGGCGCGCTCCCTCAGGCGGTGAGACAGGCGGCGTTGATCAGGCCGAAACCCAGCGCCAGGCCGCCGGCGGCCGTGCCGGCGGCGGTTTCGCCATACTCGATCTGGCGGCGCAGATCCGGGAGCAGCAGGCGGGTCGCCAGGTGGACGGCGATCTGAACGACAAGCGCCACGCCGGCCCAGAGCGTGACGTCGACCAGGCTATGGGACTGCCGGATGGTATTGGCGAGCGGCAGGCAGAAGCCCAGCAGGGCACCGGCGAAGGCCAGTGCGGCGGCAGGATTACCCGCGCGGATCAGCGTGATCTCCTTCCACGGCGTCACCAGCGAGTAGATCCAGAGAAACAGGATCACGAGCGCGAATCCTGCGATCAGATAACGCAGGAAGTTAGGGAACGCCGAGGCGAGCCACTGCAGTTCGGGCATGGACGCAGTGTCCGCCGCTCAACCGTGCATGGTCAAGCCGCCCGATACGCTGATCGTCTGGCCGGTGATGAAGGCGGCGTCGTCGCTGGCAAGGAAGCACACGGCGCCCGGGATATCCTCGGGCTGGCCGACGCGCTTCATCGGGATGGCGCCGACCAACGCGGCCCGCACCTTCTGGCCACGCTCGTCGTCGCCGGCGACGGCGGCCAGCAGCGGCGTGTCGGTCGGACCGGGGCAAACGCAATTCAGCGTGATGCCCGAGCGGGCAACTTCGCGGGCGACGGTCTTGGTGAAGGCGATCAGGCCGCCCTTGCAGGCGGAGTAAACAGCCTCCTGCGTGGAGCCGACACGACCGGCGTCGGAGGCGATGGTGACGATCCGCCCGCGTCGGCGCTGGACCATGCCTTTCAGGACGCCATGCGTGACGTTGAGCGCCCCCTTGAGGTTGATGCCGATCAACCGGTCCCAGAGCTCGGGTTCGGTGTCGACGAAGTTCTGGAACTTGTCCCAACCGGCGTTGTTCACCAGTACGTCGGTGGGCCCCAGTGCCGCCTCGCAGCGGGCCAGTGCCGCCTGGACCCCGCCATGGTCGGCGATGTCCACCGCCTCGGCATGCGCGCGACCGCCGGCTGCGGCGATCTCCGCCGCGACGCGCCGCGCGCTCTCGCCATTGAGATCGAACACGCCCACTGCCGCGCCGTAGCCCGCGAAGCGCAGGCAGATCGCGCGCCCGATCGCCCCGCCGCCGCCGGTGACGATGACCGCTTTGCCGTCCAGTCCGCGCATCGGAGCCTCTTCAGATCGGTGAATAGGGATCGAAGCGCGGCTTGCGCTTCTCGAGATGGGAGGCGAGACCTTCCTTCACTTCGGGTCCGACGAAGCCCAGCATCTCGAGTGCGAGCGACGCATCGAAGCTCGGCCCCATCGCGCGCAGCCAGTTGTTGAGCGCGTACTTGGTGAAGCGGATTGAGGTCTGCGCGCCCTCGGCCAGCTTGGTCGCGACCTCGAGCCCCTTGGCCTCGAGCTGATCGTCCTCGACGCAGAGCGAGACGAGCCCGATACGCTCGGCTTCCTCACCATCCACCGCCTCGCAGAGCAGCAGATAGTACTTCGCCTTGGCCATGCCGCAGAGCAGCGGCCATACGATCACCGCATGATCGCCCGCCGTGACACCCAGTCGGGTGTGGCCATCGATGATGCGCGCTTTCTTCGACGCGATCGACACGTCGGCGAGGATGCCTGCGACCAGACCCGCGCCGACTGCCGGGCCGCGCATGGTGCTGACGATCGGCTTGGAGCAGTTGATGACGTTGTAGACAATGTCGCGCGCTTCTTTCCATGTCCGCAGCAGCGCGTTGTAGTCCTTCATGTTCTTTTCGATGATGTCGAAATCGCCGCCGGCCGAGAACACCTTGCCGCCAGCGCCCTGCAGGATCACCGAGTTGATGGTGTCGTCGCCGTCGATGTCGCGCCACACATCGACCAGCTCGCGATGCATGATGGCGTCGGTCGCGTTGTACTTGTCCGGCCGGTTCATGGTGACGCGCAGCACCTTGGGGTGCGGGCGGTCGAACACCAGCCGCTGATATCGTTTCTGCCACTCCGACATGCATTTTCTCCCTTGCCCCGCGAGACTACGCGGCGCGGTAGGAAGGCTCAACGTCGGGCGTTACCGGCGTTCCACTGGCGGGAACTGGCGAAACGCACCGCCTCGTCGGCGGCTCGTACCAGCGCGCGGGCCTTGAGCACGCTCTCCTGGTACTCGGCCTCCAGGTCGGAGTCGGCGACCACACCGACGCCCGCCTGGACGTGCAGGGTGCCGTTCTTCACCAGGCCGGTGCGCAGCAGAATGCAGGTGTCCATCGTGCCGTTGGCGGCGAAGTAACCGGCGCAACCGGCATAGATGCCGCGGCGCTCGCTCTCGACCTCGTCGATGATCTGCATGGCGCGGACCTTCGGCGCGCCGGAGAGCGTGCCGGCAGGAAACCCGGCCTTCAGCGCGTCGATCGCGTCCAGACCATCCTCCAGCGTGCCCTCGACGTGGCTGCTGATGTGCTGGAGGTGGCTGTACTTCTCGATGGTGAATTGCTCGACCACGCGCACGCTGCCGAGCTTGGAGACCCGGCCGACATCGTTGCGGGCGAGATCGAGCAGCATCAGGTGCTCGGCGTGTTCCTTGGGATCGGCCAAGAGCTTGTCGGCGAGCTCCTTGTCCTCTTCCGGCGTGGCGCCGCGCCGGATGGTGCCGGCGAGCGGGCGGATCGTGACGGTATTGTCGCGCAGACGGACCAGGATTTCCGGGCTCGAACCCACGATCGTGAAGTCGCCATAGTCGAAGAAGATCAGGAACGGCGAAGGATTGATCCGGCGCAGCGCGCGGTAGAGCGAGAGCGGCGGTAGCTTGAACGGCAACGAGAAGCGCTGCGACGGCACGATCTGGAAGGCATCGCCCGCGCGGATGTACTCCTTGCAGGTCTCGACCATGCGCTTGAACGCATCGGGCGTCATGTTCGCCTGCGGTTCCGGCAGCGCGTCCAGCGCGTCGTCGGCATCCCGACGGAAGGGGAGCGAGCGTTCGAAATCGGCAACCGAATCGGCCAGCCTCTCCAACGCCGCATCGTAGGCGGCCCGCGCGCCGGCGTCGGCCGACGGCCACACCGGCGTCACCAGCGTGACGTTGTCTTCCAGCCGGTCGAAAATGCAGACGATGGTCGGGCGCACCATGATCGCATCGGGAATGCCGATCGGATCCGGATTGGTATCGGGAATGTCTTCCATGTCCCGGACCATGTCGTAACCCAGGAAGCCGAACAGGCCGGATGCCATGGGCGGCAGGCTGGGCGGCATGTCGAGGCGGCTCTCGGCGAGCAGCGCGCGCAGCGTATCGAGCGGGCGTCCCTCGATCGGCTGGAACGAGTGGGCGTCGCTGCGGGCGCGGCGGTTGATCTCGGCCTGGCCCTTGCGGCAGCGCCAGATCAGGTCGGGCTTGAACCCGATGATGGAATAGCGGCCGCGGACACTGCCGCCCTCGACCGACTCCAGCAGGAACGAATTGGCGCGACCGTCAGCCAACTTCAGGTAGGCCGACACCGGCGTTTCTAGGTCCGCGACCAGCTTGGTCCAGACAAGCTGCGGGTGGCCGGCGGCGTAGGTGCGCGCGAAGGCGTCGAACTCGGGCAGGACGCTCATCGCTCTTGCGGCGCCTGCTGCGGACGGAAGGCGGCGGCAAAGACGGCCTGATCGATCGTCACACCGTAGCGCTGGCGCCAGGATTGCAGCATCTGCCCGACCAGATCGTTGGCGAACTGCGAATCGAGCTGGCGCCCGAAGGCCTGCATCGCCTCGGCCTCCCGGGTCAGGTCGGCGGCCTGGACTTCCTTCACCCGAACGAGAACCGTGCCCTCGGAGGCGCGCACCGAGGTCGCGCGGGCGGGGGCCAGCGCAAACAACTCGCGGACGGCGCCGCCGGTCAGGTAGTTGCCGACATCGTTTTCGTTGCGGGCGACCGCGCGCGTGGTCCGCATTTCCAGGCCGAAGCTTCGGGCCTCGGCGGAGAACTCGCCGCCGCCATTCACGCGATCAAGCGCGGCCTTCACGCGCTTGTCGACTTCGGCACGGCGCTCGCTCGCCTGCCACGCCTCAACGACCCGGGCCTCGATTTCGCTCAGCGCCGGCACGCGCGCCGGCACGATCCGGTCGGTGCGCACGGCGAGGAACTCGCCTTGCGGCGTGTCGAGCACCGCGCTCTCCATGCTTTCGCGGGTGGCGAAGGCAGCCTCCACCAGCGCCGCCGCGGCGGCACCCACCACGACCTGCCGGCCCTCGGCATCGGCGCCGCGCGCGTCGACGCCGTCGACCCGGTGAAGTTTCAGTTTCAGGTCCTCGGCAGCAGCGGCGATCGATTGCGTCTTGCCGAGGGTGCGTTCGAAGTCGGTGACGAGCCGGATCAGCAGGTCCGGCGCCGCCTGCTGCTTGATGTCCTCGATGATCCGGGCGCGGGCCTCGTCGAGCGGGATTGTGTTGCCCGCTTCGATCTTGACGACACGCAGCACGTGCCAGCCGAGCGGCGTCCGCACCGGCTCGGAAACCGTGCCGGCGGCGAGGTCGAAGACCGTGTCCGCGAGGGCGCCGGGCGGCAGGTCCTTCTTCTCGACCGTACCCAGCGAGATCACGCCGTCGGCGTTGCCCAGCGCCTCTTTCGCGGCATCCTCCAGCGACTTGCCGCCACGAACCGCCGCGACGACGGCCTTGGCCTTGTCCTCGGTATCGAGCAGGACCTGATCCGCCTCGCGCTTCTCGGGCGTGGCGAACTCCGCGGCGCGGGCGTCATACTCCTGCCTGATCTGCTCGGTGGTGGGCTCGATCTGGCCGATCACGTCCTGCACCGTCAGCAGGACGTAGGAGAAAGCCCGGTACTCGGGAATCTCGAACCGCGCCTTGTTCGCCTCGAAATAGGTGCTGAGCTGCTCAGCCGTCGGCTTGCCGATCTCGGTCACGATCGCGTCGGGGACATAGATCGTCTCGGCGACACGCCGCTCGGCGTTCAACTTGAACAGGGTCTCGCGCAGGCCGGCGGGGGCGAGGCCGTCGGTCCGGATCACGCCGGCGAGTTGGGAGGCGGCAATCTCGCGCCGAAGGTCGGCGACATATTGCGCCTCGCTCAGCCGAACGTTCTGCAGGCGGGCGCGGTAGACATTGGCGTCGAACTGGCCGCCGATTCCGAAAAAGGTGGGATTGAGCGCGATGGCCGCGCGGACCTGCTCGTCACTTACTGACAGCCCGAGATCGCGGATCGCCTGGTCGATCAGGGCGCGTTGGATCGCGTCCTCAAGCGCGCGGAAATGTAGGCCGAAGCGGATGGCTTGCTCGGCATCCGGCCTCGGGCCTCCCTGGCGCTGGGCGGCCTCAAGCTGCCGGTTGAAGCGGTCACGAACCTCCTCGACGCTGACACTGGTGCCCCCGACCCAGCCATAGAGCGGGATGCGCGTGCCCCCGACATGCGCGACCTCGACGGCGCCGCGGCCCATCCGCAGCATGTCGCCCACGCCCCAGAAGGCGAAGCTGACGATCAGCATGCCGAACAGCACGACAAGGACGGTGACTCGGACGAGTTTACTGACGGATGACACGGGATCGCAGACCGGAATCAGGGGGAGGGCGCTCTGCCTACCATCGGCCCTCTGGGCAGGCAACCGGCAGCAGGTCACCCCGCCGGCCGACACCCATGTCTGGTTCCAAGCGCCGGCGAATTGCCGTACAGAGCCGCCCGAACGGGAGACTACCGATGGCATCGACGCGTCGCCCCCTGATCGCGGGCAACTGGAAAATGAACGGCACTCTGGCCGACGGCGTCGCGCTCGCCCGGGCGATCGACGCAGGCGCGCGAACGGCCGGCTGGACGGATCGCGAGTTGCTCGTCTGCCCACCGGCGACACACGTTGCCGCCGTTGCCGAAGCGCTAAAGGGGGGACCCGTCCACGCGGGAGGCCAGGATTGCCACGCCAAGGCGAGCGGCGCGCACACCGGCGACATCGCGGCCGAAATGCTGGCTGCGGTCGGTGCCCGCTTCGTGATTGTCGGCCACTCCGAGCGGCGCACCGATCATGGCGAAACCGACGCCGTCGTACGGGCCAAGGCAGAGGCGGCCTGGCGGGCCGGCCTGATCGCCGTGATCTGCATCGGCGAGACGCTCGCGGAGCGCGACGCCGGTCGGACCCTCGAGGTGCTGAGCCGCCAGATCACCGGTTCTGTGCCGGGCGCGGCGACGGCGGCCAACAGCGTCCTTGCCTATGAGCCGGTGTGGGCGATCGGAACCGGCAAGACCCCGACCGTGGCCGAAGTAGCGGCCGCCCACGCCCATATCCGCAAGGCCCTGGCCGCGCAGATGGCGGAGGCCGCCGGGGTCCGGCTGCTCTATGGCGGCTCGGTCAAGGCGTCCAACGCCGCCGAACTGCTGGCCGTCGCGGATGTCGACGGCGCGCTGGTCGGCGGTGCCAGCCTGAACGCCGCGGAGTTTTTGGCTATCGCCAAGGCCGCCCAAAGCGGGTAGAAGCCCGCCCGTCGCGAGAAAGCCCAAAGAACCATGGACGCCGTCAAGGAACTCCTGCGCGCCGGCATGCCGGTCCTGCTCGCCATCCACGTGATGGTGACCGCGGCGATGATCGTCGTGATCCTGCTCCAGCGCAGTGAAGGCGGTGGTCTCGGGATGGGCCGCACGGATGCGCTGTTCTCGGTGCGCGGTCAGTCCAACATGCTGACGCGGGCCACCGCGATCCTCGCGGCGGCGTTCTTTTTCCTGAGCTTGCTGATGGCCTGGTCCGTCGGCACCCATGGGCGAGGTCCGTCCTCGATCATGGACCGCGCGCCCGCCGGCACCACGGCGCCGGCAGCGCCCGCTGCGCCGGCTCAGCCCGCCGCGCCCACTCGCTAGTTCCGGTCTGCGGCGCGGGCATCGGTCGCACCGGCGGCCGATATCCCCATGGCCGCGACCTACACGATTTAGTAGTCTGTAAGCCCATGACGCGCTTCATCTTCATAACGGGCGGCGTGGTTTCCTCTCTGGGCAAGGGTCTCTCGTCGGCGGCGCTGGGAGCGCTGTTGCAGGCGCGTGGCTACCGGGTGCGACTTCGCAAACTCGACCCCTATCTCAACGTGGATCCGGGGACGATGAGCCCCTATCAGCACGGCGAAGTCTTCGTGACCGAGGACGGCGCGGAGACCGATCTCGATCTCGGCCACTACGAGCGCTTCACCGGCGTCGACGCGCGCCAGAGCGACAACATCACCACGGGCAGGATCTATTCGACCGTGATCGCCAAGGAGCGCCGCGGTGACTATCTCGGCGCCACGGTGCAGGTGATCCCGCACATCACCGATGCCATCAAGGAGTTCGTGCTGGCCGACGACGGCAAGGAAGAGTTCGTCCTGGTCGAGATCGGCGGCACGGTGGGCGACATCGAGGGTCTGCCGTTCCTGGAGGCGATCCGCCAGATCGGCAACGAGCTGGGCCGCGAACGCACCATGTTCGTGCATCTGACCCTGCTGCCCTGGGTGCAGACGGCGGGCGAGCTCAAGACCAAACCGACGCAGCACTCCGTGAAGGAGCTGCTGAGCGTCGGTATCCAGCCCGACTTGCTGGTCTGTCGCAGCGGCGACAAGGAGATCCCGCCCAACGAACGCAAGAAGATCGCGCTGTTCTGCAACGTGCGGCCCGAGCGCGTGATCGAGGCCCGCGACGTCGACACGATCTATGATGTTCCGGTCGCCTATCACGAACAGGGCTTCGATCGCGAAGTCTGCCGGCATTTCGGCCTGCCCGCCGACGAGGAGCCGGATCTGTCGCGATGGAGAGGCGTGGTACGGGCCGTCCGCGCGCCGGAGGGTCGGGTCACCATCGCCGTGGTCGGCAAGTACACGGTGTTGCTCGACGCCTACAAGTCGCTGAGCGAGGCGTTGACCCATGGCGGCTTCGCCAACAGCGTCAAGGTCGGTCTGGAGTGGATCGACTCGGAGGTCTTCGAGCGCGACGACGCCGTGAACCATCTCGAGGCGGTGCAGGGCATCCTCGTGCCCGGCGGCTTTGGCGAGCGCGGAACCGAGGGCAAGATCGCGGCCGCCCGCTTCGCACGCGAGCGCAAGGTGCCGTACTTCGGCATCTGCTTCGGCATGCAGATGGCGGTGATCGAGGCGGCGCGCAACCTGCTCGGGATCGAGGGTGCCTCGTCGAGCGAGTTCGGTCCCTGCGACCACGCGGTGGTCGGCCTCATGACCGAGTGGGTCAAGGGCAACAAGCTGGAGAAGCGGGCGAGCGACAGCGACTTGGGCGGCACCATGCGGCTTGGCGCCTACACCGCGCATCTGCGGCCCGGAACCAGGGTTCACGAGATTTACGGCGAAACCGTCATCAGCGAGCGCCACCGGCATCGCTATGAGGTGAACGTCAACTACAAGGATCGGCTGGAACAGGTCGGCTTGCGCTTCTCCGGCATGTCGCCCGACGGCATCCTCCCCGAGATCGTGGAAATTCCGGATCATCCCTGGTTCGTGGGTGTCCAGTTTCACCCCGAACTCAAGTCCCGGCCATTCGCGCCGCACCCGCTCTTTACCTCGTTCATCGGCGCCGCCAAGAGCCAGAGCCGTCTGGTCTGAGCGCGGGGACGAAGCGGTGGCTCGCGTCGTATTTCCGTCACCTTCCTCGTTTCATATCTGGGTCATGGCGCTTCGCCGTCTGCTACTCTCAGTCCTCTTCGCGGTCGTCGCCGGCGCGCCGTTCGCCGCACCCGCACAGTCGCCGTTCGCCTCGCCGCACGGCAATGTCGAGCGCCGCGATCCGCTCTTCCTGCGCTACGCCGAGATGTATGACCGCTACTTCGAGCAGACCGAGACGATGGTGGCCGCCAACAAGGCGATCGCCATTCCGATGCCGAGACAGTGCGCGTTCATCTACGCAGACGAGTACGCGCGCAACCAGGTGAGCGAGCGCGAGGTTCAGGAACTGGCGCTCGGCAGGTGTCAGCGCCGACTGCAGGAGTTGGGTCCGATCGGCGAGAACTACGGCTTCGAGTGTCGCTGCCAACTGGTCGTTAGCAATGACCGTTATCTGGTCCCGAGGAGCTCCTTGCCCGATGAAGCCTATGGACCCGCCAGCATTTTCTTCCGCGACGACCGCGGCGGCATGGCGAGGCTGAATGGCTACGCACGCTACGGCGCGCTGATCGGGCGGAATCGCTCCGTGACATTCACGGTAAACAATCCGCGCAGCGAACAGGCCTGCGACGGCACGTTGACCACAGGTGGTGGCGCGAGCGGCGAGTTTTCGCTGTCGTGCTTCGGCGGTCGCCTCGCCGCGCGAGGCACGTTCCAGAGCAAGACGGGCCAGCCCAACGATCACATCGTGGCGCGCGGGCAGACCCAGCGAAACCTGCCAGTGGTGCTGGTGATCGGTCTGCCGTCACAGCTCGCGGCGGGCCACTATGGCGGCATCTGATATGCGTGCCCTTGCTGTGACGGCGCTGCTGGTCGTGATCGCGGGTCAAGCGGCCGCGCAATCCGCCGGCGACATGGAACGCTGCTTCCGCGATCCGCGTGCCTGCGCGGGCGGCGGGGCCGCGCCAGCTCCCGCGCCGCCGCCAGGCACCGGAGGCGTCGCAGCCGCGCCAGCCGCGCGCGCGCCGGATCACACGAGCGTATTGCAAGCACCGGAGGCCGAGCGTCGCAAGCTGCAGGAGTCGTTGAAGGCTCTCGACAAGTACGCGGGCCCCATCGACGGCAATCTGCAATCCGACGCGTCGACCAAGGGCATCGCGGACTGGCAGAAAGGGAAGGGGTTGCCGCCCACAGGCAAGCTCACGCCCGAAGAGGCCCGCGCCCTCAACGCAGACGCCGCGAATGCGCCGATCAAGCGCATCGAACCGGCGCCCGCACCCGCACCCGCGCCTGCTGTCAGTACGGCCGCCGCAAACCTGGACGCGCTGAAGGCCGCTGAAGCCAAACGCGCGGAGCGACGCAAGGTGGCCGAGCCCAAGGCGCAGGCGGCGCTCGATCTCTTGTTGGCGGACATGAAGAAGTACGCGGCTTCAGGCGGCGCCGATGGGCCGTTGGCTGGCGAGTTCAAGGATCTCAAGGCGCTCTACGCGGCAACGGGACTGGGTCGGAGTTCAACTCTGCGCGTCTCCGGCACGACCGAGGATTACGGCGCGTCGAAGTCGGGTGTCGCCCACGTGGTTGAACTGCGCCTCGCGGCCGACCCTGACGCGAAGAAACCGGCGTATTGCGTTGTTCTGGCATGGAATTCGGCCGCCGCGGCAGGGCGCAAAGACGGCGCCGCCGTGCCGTGCGGCGACGTCGCCGGACTAGAAACCTGGAAGACATCGCAGGGCCTGCGCAGCGATTGGCGGTGAGGAAAGTTTGTAAGGTTCATTGCGAAGTCCCCGGGAAGGGCATTGCAGAGAAGGCCCGAATTAGAGAAGGCCCGAATTGGAGTATGGAAGCCCCATAGGGGTTATTGATTGTGGAGCATCGTCCAAGGGGTTGGGCGACGCGACCTAAAGTGAATTTTTACTTTTCGGGCAGGATTCCGCCCGGGTCGCATCAGCATCACAGTCAGACGAACACGTGTCGTTTAGCGGGTGCCGTGCGTTCCACGGCCGGGAAGGGATAAAATGACCAATGATCGGCCCCCATCGAGTGGTCCAGATGGAATGCTAGTTCAGAGTTGGCCGTTGCGCTAGTTGGAGCGTGGCCGGCGAAGCCGATCGGCGTAGCGCAGCCGGCCATGCGGCGAATGCAGGCACGAA
>VGCH01000018.1 GCA_016870115.1 Alphaproteobacteria bacterium
GCCTGCCCCCCCCCCAGAGGGGTCGGAATTGGACGCGAAAAGGGAGTCACGATTGGAAGCGATTTGACAGCCTCGTGCCGGTGAGGGCCGAGGAACGGCTTGGCCTGGTGTTCGTGACGCAGGATGGTTCGGCAGGGATCGACGGCGCGCTTGGTGGGCTTGACCGTTTGCTGGCGGACGATCATCGGCTGTTCGCGACGAACCAGCAGGAGCTCGACGTCAACTGGAAGATCCTGCTCGAAGGATTCATCGAGGGCTATCACATCAAGTCGACGCACCCTCAGAGTTTCCTGCCCTATGGCTTCGACAATCTGAACGTGATCGACATCTTCGGCCCGAACAGCCGGGTCACCTATCCGTTCCAGCGCATCAGGAAGCTGGAGAAGATCGCACCCGACAAGCGGCGCATCGACGGGTTGCTGACCTACGTCTACCACCTGTTCCCGAACGTGCTGGTGACGGTGCTGTCGTGCCACACCAACCTCGTGGTGCTGGAGCCGCTCACGGTCGACCGTACGCGCCAACATATCTACGTGATGAGCAACGGCGGCGGCGATGACCCCGAGGCGCTGGCCGAGGCCAAACGCGACGCGGCGTTCGTCGGCACGACGGGGCGCGAAGAGGACCAGGCCGTTGTGAAGTCGATCCAGCGCGGCCTCGGTAGCGGCGCCAACAGCGACCTCGTGTTCGGTCACTTCGAGAGCGCCATCGTCCACTTCCACAAGACGCTGAAGGCGGCCCTCGGCCCATAGCGTTCCGGGTCGCGCCCTCAGGGCGGCTCAGCAGTCGGGCGTATGCGCCGGCCGCTCGCTCCGCCGGCATTCCGGTAGCGTCGGCTCTGTCGTGCGAGACGAACTCGCGGGCTTGATCTTTTCTAATCGTCGTCCGATAGCCGGGCGAGGCGCTACTGCGCCGCCGAGACCGCGCCAGCGCCGGTGAGGCGGGCGAACGCGGCGGCGAGCCCGCTCTCGCGGCCGGTGTCGATGCGGACCGTCGCGGTCATGCCCGCGCGCAGCGGCGGCTCACCGACATGCGGCGAGAGGCGCAGCTTCACCGGCAGGCGCTGGACGACTTTCACCCAGTTGCCCGAGGCGTTCTGCGGCGGCAGCAGCGCGAACTCCGCGCCGGTCGCGGGGCTGAGACTCTCGACCACCGCCTCCCATGCCACGCCGGGATAGGTGTCGAGCGACACCGTCGCCTTCTGGCCGACCCGCACATGGGTGAGCTCGGTTTCCTTGAAGTTGGCCTCGATCCAGGGCCGGCTCAGCACTACAAGCGCGAACAGCGGAGTCGCGGCCCTCACCTGTTCGCCCTGCTGCAGGCGCATGTTGACCACCACGCCGTCGGTCGGGGCACGGACCGTCGTGCGCGCGAGATCGAGCGCCGCGCGCTCCCGCGCCGCCGTCTTGTCGCGCACCAGATGGTGCGCGTCGGCCGCGAGCTCCGGATCGCCGCTCAATGCCGCCAGCACGCGCTGCAGTTTCTCGCGCGCGGTCGTCACGCGGTCGGCCGCGGCGCGCGCCTCGTTCTGCGACTCCTCGCGACGTGCCGCCGAGGTGATGCCGCGCGCGGCAAGCTCCTCCTGCCGCTGCGACTGGCGGCGGAAATGGTCGGCGCGGGCCTCGGCGTCGGCGAGTTCGCTCACCGCCTCGCGCCACGCGCCGCGCAGCGCCTCGACCTGCACACGCGCGGCGTCCAGCTCGGCCTCGGCGCTGTCGAGCGCCAGCCGGAAGGGCCGGGACTCGATCGTGACCAGCACATCGCCGGCGCTCACTTCCTGGTGGTCGCGCACCATCACGCGCCGCACCTGGCCCGCGACCTCGGGCGCGATCTGCACGATGTTGGCCTTCACGTAGGCATTTTCCGTCGAGACATAGCGACCACCGGACAGCCACCACAGCACCCCGCCGGCGGTAGCCAGCAGCGGAACGCCGACCAGCAGCGCGAGCCGGAGCCAACCCTCGGCGCGTCTCATGACTCGGCTCCCGCCAGGCTCTGCAGCCGGCCCTTCACCCGGGCGGTGAGGCGCGTGAACTGTGCGCGCTCGCGTGCATCGAGCGAGGAGAGCGCGTCGTCGACCGTGGCCTCGGCGATCGCCCAGAGCCGGGTATGCACCTTGCGCGCCTCGCGGGTGAGGTGGAGCCGGTTGATCCGCCGGTCGGCGCGGTCGGGGCGGCGCTCGATCCAGCCCTTGCGCTGCATCCGGTCGATCATGCGCCCCGCGCTTGCGCGGTCGATCTCAAGCATCTCCGCGAGCTCGGTCTGGCTGGCGCCGGGCCGGCGATGGAGCCGGGTCAGCACCAGCCACTGCGCGCGCGTAAGGCCGCTCTGGCGGACGCGCCGGTCGAAGACCGTACGCATCAGCCGCGCCACGTCCGACAGCATGTAGCCGATATAGCTGTCGTCCGGCGCGCCGGAAGGGGACTCGCTCATAATTGTTGCCTAGGCTACATTAGCCTAGCCCATGAGTTCAAGTTCCCCCGCCGCCAATCCCGCCGCGATGGCCGAGCCGGGCGACGCCCTGTCGCTCGGCCGCCGCGTGCTGATCCTGGTCATGGTGGTTCTGGGCTCGACCCTCTACGCGACCACGCTCTTGGTAGCCTCGACGCTCCTGCCGCAGATGCAGGGCACGATGTCGGCGACCCAGGACGAAATCGCCTGGACGATGACCTTCAACATCCTCGCCACTGCTGTCATGACGCCGATGACCGGCTGGCTCGCCGCGCGCTTCGGTCGGCGCGAAACCATCACCTGGTCGGTCCTGCTCTTTACTCTGACCACCTTCATGTGCGGCGCGGCGACGTCGCTGGAGGGTCTGATCTTCTGGCGCGTGCTGCAGGGCGGGCTGGGCGCGCCGGTGATCCCGTTGTCTCAAACCATCCTGCTCGACGCATTCCCGCGCCGTCAGCAGGGCGTGGTGACCTCGATCTTCGGCATGGCGGTGGTGATCGGCCCGGTGATCGGCCCCACGGTGGGCGGCCTGTTGTCCGACCTCTACAGCTGGCGCTGGGCCTTCTACATGCTGGTGCCGGTGGGGCTGATCTCGTTCGTCGGCCTGCGTTTGGTGTTGGCGCCCGACCGGCCGGGCGGGCGGGTGGCGCTCGACTGGACGGGGTTCCTGTCCTTGTCGGTGACCATCGCTTGCGTGCAGCTCGTGCTCTCGCGTGGCCAGCGCCTCGACTGGTTCGAGTCGACCGAGATCATTCTGGAAACGTTTCTCGCGGTCGTGGCGCTCTGGATCTTCCTCGCCCACAGCTTCACGACCCGCCGGCCGTTCCTCAACCTTCATCTGCTCGCGGACCGCAACTATTCGCTCGGCCTGGTGCTTGTCGCGATCTACGGCATGCTGAACTTCACGCCGATGGTGCTCTTGCCGCCGCTCCTGCAACAGCATGCCGGCTTTCCCGACCCGCTGATCGGCCAGATCATCGCCGCGCGGGGCGTCGGTGCCACCATCGGCTTCTTCCTCGCGATCTTCGTCGGCAAGCTCGATCCGCGGGTCGGCGTCGCGGGCGGTTTCGTACTCCAGGCGGTCTCAGGCTACTGGCTGATGGTGCTCGATCTCAATGTCGACGCGACGACACTGATGGCCAACAGCCTGCTGCAGGGGGTCGCGACCGGCACGATCTGGGTGCCGCTCACGCTGGCGACGTTCGCCACCACCAGCTCGGCCAACCTGCCCGAGGCCACCGCGGTCTACCACCTGTTGCGCAATATTGGCTCAAGCTTCTTCATCGCGATCTCGGTGGCGGAGGTGGTGCGCGTCGGCAGCGCCAACTACGGCCGACTGATCGAGACGCTCAGCCCCTACAACCGCACGCTCCTGATGCCGTGGGTCACCGGCGGCTGGGACCCCGCGACGACGGGTGGCCTCGCGCGGCTATCGAACGAGGTCGCCCGCCAGGCGGCGATGCTGGGCTACATCAACGCGTTCGGCCTCTACACGCTGGCCTCGGTGGCCGCCGTGGTGCTTGCGCTGATGGTCGGCGCACGGGCTCGGCCGCCGCCCTAGAGTCTTGTCGGTTCAGCCAGAATCAGCCGGATCGGAAAGCCGACGAACCAACCAGTTCAAGCGGTGTGCTCAAGTTCAGAGGGAACCGCGCGAGCGGTTCCCTCTGGCCCGGAAGCGCTTTGGGCGGACGTCTACCCGCGGTGCAGCGCGCAGATCTTGTTGCCGTAGGGATCGCGCAGATAGGCGAGATAGAGCTTCACGCTGCCGCCCTCGCGCCAGCCCGGCGGATCCTCGATGCTCTTGCCGCCATTCTTCACGCCCGCGTCGTGAAAGGCCTTGGCCTTTTCCGGGCTGTCGCAGGCGAAGCCGACGGTGCTGCCATTGGCATGGGTCGCCGCCTTGCCGTCGATCGGTTTGCTGATGCCGAAGACGCCGCTCGGAGTGCGATAGAAGACGCGACCCTTGGGGTCGGTCTTGCCTTCGGGCACGCCGAGGGCGCCCAGCACGGCGTCGTAGAACTTCTTCGAGGCGGCGACATCGTCGGCGCCCAGCATGACATGCGAGAACATTCCGTCTCCCTTCCTGAACCGGTCGGCGCAGCATCGCGCGCGCCGGGGCGAAGGAACAGGCCCCGTGGCCGCGCAGCGAAAGTAAGCGCATATGTTCCCAGAGATCGCGCTCGCTCATGCGCCGGCACGCCTCGAGGACCAGTGTCGAGTCCATGAGCACCAGCGGATCGCGTTCCAGAAAGACATCGGAGAGCTCTCTCATGTCCCGAAACGTAGTCGGTCCGGCGGTCGTCGACTTGATCGGCCTTAACTCGGGCGGTCGTCGCGTCCTCCGCGCCGCGGGAGGGTAAACGCGATCACCATACCCGTGACGTTAGCGGCGCCGGCGATCGCCACCGCCGTCGCGTAGTTGCCCGTGCGGTCGAACAGCCAGCCGGCCAGCGTTGGCAGGCAGATCGCCGCCAGGCACCAGGCGATGTAGGTGCGGCCGGCGACCCGGCCGAAATCCACCGGCGACCAGTAGATCGCGATGCCGCCGGCCGTCGCGCCGGAGATGAAGCCGTAACCCATGCCGATCATGCCGAGCCCCAGAACCGCGGTGAGCGGCCCCGGCAGGAGCGTGAGCAACAGCCCGCCGCACAGGGCCAGCGCGTGTGCCGCGCACATCACGTGAGGCACCGCGAAGCGATCGACCAGCCAGCCGCCGCCGATGCGGGCCGCGGCGATCGCGCCGGTGATGCCGGTGGTCGCGGCGACGGCGAGCGTGGCGGCGCCGCCATAGGTGCCGACGATCTCGCGCGCCTGGCTCAGCACCATCAGCCCGGCCGACGCCGCGAAAAAGAACGTCGCGGAGATTTTCACGAAGAGCGATCCCAGCACGGGTGGGGAATCGGCCGTCGCGCTCGCAGGTGGTGCGAGCCGCGCGCCGCTCACCCGGACGAGCAGCGCCGCCAGCGCGCCCGCGACCACGAGGACACCGGCGAGGCCGGCCAGAGTCAGTCGCCAGCCGAACGCCTCGTTGCTGGCATGGAACAGCGGTGTCGCGATCATCGCGCCCAGCGGATAGAGGCTCACCAGATAGCCGTTCACCAGCCCGCGCCGCGTCCGCACCAGCATGTTCACGCCCTGCTGGCAGAGGATGTAGGCGACGCCGCCGCCGGTGCCGAACACGATGCCATAGCCCAGCATCAGTTGCGGCAGCCCTGGCGCTGTGCCGGCGATCGCGATGCCCGCCGCCGCGATCAGTGCGCTCGCCAGAACCAGCACAGGCGCGGATGCCAGCCGATAAAGGAACGCCGCGCCCACCGATCCCACGGTGAAGCCGATCGTCGCCAGCGCGAAGACGAGCGATAGCGCCGATCGCGGGACGGCGAGCTCCTGCTCGATCGGCCGCAAGAACACGCTGAAGGAGTAGACCGAGCCCAGTGGAAGGTTGACCAACGTCGAGGCCAGCAACGCCGCCCACAGACGTCCGGCGGGCAGCGGGGGCGAGGGGGCAGACATGGCCTGAGCATAGGGCCTCAGCATAGGGTTTGTACGGCCTCGGCCTCGACACATCGTTTCTACCCCCGTTCTCGGCGTCGTGCCGGGCGGCTCTCGACCGGCGAAACTGCGCCTAAAGCGATGGCCGCCACCGTGATTTCACCCCGCCCGAATCTCGTCTAGGCTCCGGCCCCTGAAACCGGGAGGAAGACATCGATGAGCGCAGCCGCAGCCCAGGCCAATGCCCACGCTACCGCCAAGTCCAAGCCCAAGCGGCCCGACCTCGACGCCGAGCTGAACAATCTCGCCATGTCGAAGGAGGCGCAGCCGCTTTTCGACGCGGTGAAGGCGCATATCGCCCAGAACGTGGCGCCGATCCTCGAGGAGTTCCAACGTCTGGGAGAGGGCCGCAAGGATCGCTGGAGCTGGGCGCCGGGGCAGCTTGAGCTGCTGGAGGGCGCCAAGGACAAGGCCAAGAAGTCGGGTCTGTGGAACTTCTTCCTGCCGCACTCCGAGATCGGCCGCGGCCTCACCAATCTCGACTACGCCTATATCGCGGCCGAACTCGGCAAGTATCCGCTGGCGTCGGAGTCTCTCAACTGCTCCGCCCCCGACACCGGCAACATGGAGGTGCTGGAGCGCGTCGGCACCCCGGCGCAGAAGGAGAAGTGGCTGAAGCCGCTGCTGAATGGCGAGATCCGCTCGGCCTACGCCATGACCGAGCCGGGTGTCGCCTCATCCGATGCCAAGAACGTCGCCACCCGCGCCGAGCTGGTCGGCGACGAGTGGGTCCTGAACGGCGAGAAGTACTACATCTCCGGCGCCGGCGATCCGCGCTGCAAGATCATGATCGTCATGGTCAAGACCAGCCCCGACGCGAGCCCGCAATTCCAGCAGTCGCAGATACTGGTCCCGATGGGCACGCCAGGCCTCGAGATCGTGGGACCGATGACCGTGTTCGGCCACGACCATGCGCCGCGCGGCCACATGCATCTGCGCTTCAAGAATTGCCGCGTGCCGGCCGAGAACATCCTGCTGGGCGAGGGCCGCGGCTTCGAGATCAGCCAGGTCCGCCTCGGTCCCGGCCGCATCCATCACTGCATGCGCTCCATCGGCGCGGCGGAGAAGGCGATCGAGTTGATGGTCAAGCGCGGCGCGACTCGCACGGCCTTCGGCAAGCCCATCATCCAGCTCGGCAAGAATCTCGAGCTGGTGAGCCGGGCGCGCATCGAGATCGAGGCGATGCGCCTCATGGTGCTGAAGGCCGCCAAGGCGATGGACGTGCTGGGCAACCGCGAGGCGCGGGTGTGGGTCAGCATGGTGAAGGCGATGGTGCCGGAAAAGGTCTGCACCATCATCGACCAGGCGATGCAGATCCACGGCGCCACCGGCATCTCGCAATGGTCGCCGCTCTCGGAGATGTACGTGAACCAGCGCCACCTGCGCTTCGCCGACGGTCCCGACGAGGTCCATCACATGGTGGTCGGCCGCGCCGAGCTCAGCCGGCACTGAGCGGCTCCCGCACCAGGTCGCCTCGTCGTGCCCCTCTCCCCCTCGGGGGAGAGGCTAGGTGAGGGGGCCTTTCAGCAACGCCGCGGCGATCTCCGCCCATTCGCTCTTGAGATCGCCCGACGCCACCGGCTGACGCGCGGCGCGATACCAGTAGGCGGCATTCGCGAGGTCGCCCTCGACGCGATGCAGATGGGCGTGGACCCAGTCGCAGTCGCGCTTTCCTTCATGCGCCTGCACGGTCTCGTGCGCGCGCGTCCAATCCTCGCGGCCGAGCCACCACATCGCTTCCAGCGCCGCTCCCAGACCGGCCGGCGGCGCGGCGACCGCGAGGGTCGTGCGGAACTGCTCAATTGTGGTCATGCGCGCGCTGCGGCGTCGGTCCGCGCCGTCGCGGGCGCCGGGGCGCCGGATATCTCGACCCCGTCGTAGCCGCGCGCGGCGCAGTCATTGATGCGGCTCACATACTTGGGCGAGCCGCCGTTGTAGACGAAGTAGCGCACCTTGCCTTCCTCGTGGCCGGCTACGTTCGAATTGTAGCCGGTGAACCAACCCTTGGCCTTGCGCATCAGCATCATCGAGTACATGCCCACGACATGCGCGGTCCAGCGGGCCTCGGCCTTCTCCGTCGGCTCGAAGCGGGTGGCGCCGCTCGCGCGCACATACTGAAGGAACTCGGTCGCCCAATTCACGCCGGTCTCGATGCCGCGCGGATAGTTGGTCGAGGCCGACCCCGACTGCGGGCCCGCCGGCATCAGGAAGTTGGGCAGGCCATGCACCATCATGCCGAGGAAGGACGAGCAGGAGTCCTTCCACTTCTCGCGCAGGCTCGTCCCGCGCGCGCCGCGGATGTCGATATGGTCGAAGGCGCCGGTGATGGCGTCGAAGCCGGTGGCATAGACGATCACATCGAACGCGTAGTCACGCTCCGTCGTGCGGAGTCCGGTCTCGGTCACCCGCACGAGCGGCGTGTCCTGCAGGCAGACGAGCTTCACGTTGGGCCGGTTGTAGGCCTCGAAGTAGCGGGTCTCCATCGGCACGCGTTGCACACCGAAGCCGTGATCCTTCGGGATCAGCTTGTCGGCCGTCCGGGGATCCTTCACGCGGCGGCGAATCCGCTCGGCGATGTATGCGGAGAATTCGGCGTTGGCCGCCTCATCGACGAAGATCTCGCGGAAATTGGCGAGCCAGATGCCGAAGCCCGGCTCATTGTAGAGCCGATCCCACAGCGCCACGCGTTCCTCGCGCGTGACCTCGTGGAAGCCGCGGCGATCGGGCTCGTGCACGAAGCCGCCGGGCGAGCGCGCGCAAGCCGCGAAGATCTCGTCGTAGCGGCGGCGGATGTCGGCCATCTCCGTCTCGGAGATCGGTCCGTTGTTGAGCGGCGCGCTCCAGTTCGGCCGCCGCTGGAAGACGGTGAGCTCGCCCACCTTGTCGGCGATCTCGCCGATCACCTGGATCGCCGTGGCGCCCGTGCCGATCACCGCCACCCGCTTGCCGGCGAGATCGACGCCTTCCTTCGGCCAATAGTAGGTGTGGAAGGAAGGCCCCTTGAAGTCCTCGCGCCCCGGCACCCGGGGCAGCGTCGGCTGGGAGAGAAGCCCCAGCGCCATGATGACGAAGCGGCTGGTGAGCTCGCGCGTTGTCGCGGCGGCGCCCGGCGGCTCGTCGGCCACCGTGAGGCGCCAGATCCGGTTCGCCTCGTCCCAGTGCGCGGCGGTAACACGGCAGTTGAACTGCATGTGCCGGCGCAGGTCGAACTTCTCGACGACGTACTCGAGATAGCGGAGGTTCTCGGGCTGGCCGGAGAAGCGCTCCTTCCAGTGCCATTCGTCCAGCAGCTCGCGCGAGAAGGAATAGCCGTAGGTGTAGCTTTCCGAGTCGAAGCGCGCGCCGGGATAGCGGTTCCAGTACCAGGTGCCGCCCGGCCCGCCGGCGAGCTCAAGCACCGTCGCCTTGATGCCGAGGTCTCTGAGGCGCTTCATCTGGTAGATGCCGCCGACGCCCGCGCCGACCACGATGCACTCGTAGTCGGGAGTGAGGAGAGTGTGGTCCATGGCGCCAGCATGGTACGATCCGGCGCCGTCAACAATCCTCCCAGCGGGTGAAATTCGGTCGCGGTTCCGCCAGTCAGCCGCCTACCGGGGCCCACGCTATAGTGCCCCTCCACCGAAGCCCCGAGGGAGCCGGCATGTCCTCACCGTCGAACAAGGTCGCCCTGGTCACCGGTGCCGCCCGCGGTATCGGGCGCGCGACCGCCGCCCGGTTTCGTGCCGAAGGCTGGCGGGTCGCGATGCTCGACGTGCTGGGCGAAACACTGCGCACCACCGTCGGTGAGCTGGGCGGCGGCGAGGAGCTGCTGGCGCTCGAGGCCGATCTCGCGGATCCCGATGCCATCGCCGCCGCGGTTGACCGCACCATGGCGCGGTTCGGCCGCATCGATGCGCTGGTGAACAATGCCGGCATCGCGATCTTCAAGCCGATGCTCGACGTGACGCTCGCCGAGTGGCAGCGCGTGCTCGCGATCAATCTCACGGCACCCTTCCTGCTCAGCCAGACGGTGGCGCCGATCATGCGCGACCAGGGCGGCGGTGCGATCGTCAACATCACCTCGATCTCGGGTCTGCGCGCCTCGACGCTGCGTGTCGCCTACGGCACGAGCAAGGCCGCGCTCGCGCATCTCACGCTGCAACAGGCGGTCGAGCTTGGCGAGGTCGGCATCCGCGTGAACGCCGTCGCGCCCGGCCCGGTCGACACCGCGATGGCCAAGGCCGTGCACACCCCGGCGATCCGCACCGACTACCACGACCACATCCCGCTCAACCGCTACGGGCTGGAGACCGAACTCGCCGACGCCGTCTTCTTCCTGTGCAGCGAGCGCGCGAGCTACATCACCGGGCAAGTGCTGGCGGTCGATGGCGGCTTCGATGCCGCCGGCGTCGGCCTGCCGACGCTGCGGGCCGAGCGGCGCAACGGCTAGAGCGGAAGGGGATCGGGATGCCCGAGGCGCGACGCGCCAGCCTATCCCCGCCATCCACATACGCACCCCCGTCCGCGGGCGGCTAGGATCGGGCCTTCCTGTCTCCTGCATCCAGTCCCGAGGCTCCATGTCCGCGCCTGTGTCTTCCTCGACGCCTTCTTCGATCGACGCCCAGCTGCGTCCGTTGCCGCGCTTCATCTTCGCCTCGCGCTGGCTGCAGCTGCCGCTCTATCTCGGGCTGATCGTGGCGCAGGTCGTCTACGTGATCCTGTTCCTGAAGGAGCTGGTCCACCTCGTGATGCACAGCTTCACCGTCTCTGAGCAGCAGGTGATGCTGATCGTGCTTGGGCTGATCGACGTGGTGATGATCTCGAATCTCCTGATCATGGTGATCGTGGGCGGTTACGAGACCTTCGTGTCGCGAATGGAGCTCAACAAGCATCCCGACCAGCCGGAGTGGCTGAGCCACGTCAACGCCAGCGTGCTGAAGATCAAGCTCGCCATGGCGATCATCGGGATTTCCTCGATCCACCTCCTGCGCACCTTCATCGAGGCCGGCAATCTCGGCAGGGAGGGCTCGTCCTTCACCGAGGCGGGCATCATGTGGCAATCGATCATCCACGCCCTGTTCATCCTGTCGGCGATGGGCATCGCCGCCGTCGACCGCATGAGCCAGCCGGTCTACCGCAACGGCCAGGGCGGCGCGCACTGAGCGTCGGACGTCAGTCCGCGCCCATCGCGGCTACTCTCGGCGGTGTCGGCGCGACCGCTGTCTGTCGAAAGGCGGCGATCGCCATCTTGTAGGTCGCCTCGATGCGCGAGCGCCTGGCGACGCCCGACTCTTCGGCGAGTTCGCCGACGCGCAACAGGTGATAGCCCGCCGCCATTCGCTGTTCGACAGTGAGCGCGGCCGAGCCTGGTCCATAGACGAGGTCGCCGAACCAGGCGACCGGGTCGACTTCGTGGGCCGGCGGTGCCGGCAGGCCGCTGGTCCTGAAGGAAGCCGTGAGCCCCGCCACTTCGGCGTCGCGCCAGATCAGACGCCACACCAGCCAGCCGATGAAGGTCCGCAAGACGAAGAGAATGCAGGCCGCGGGCAGGACAATGACTGCTGCGACTAGCAGGTTGAAGAAGAAGCCGTGGCGAGTGGAGGTCATCGTGATGAAGACGGCGGCAAACACCAGCCAGAGGCCCCAGGTCAGCGCCTTGTCCTGCCAGTAACGATGAATAGAAGAGTGAGCGAACTGGGAAGGCATCACGATCTCCAACGGATACAACGATAGCATGTCCGCGGCCCGATAGCTCGCCCAACCGCGCGCGAAACGACGGATGCCGACAGGTATGCGCAAATGCACATCGCTTCGTGCAGTCTCATGGCACAGACTCTTGCAACGCTTGCCGGGCGCGACCACGTGAGCGTGGTGTCACCAATGATGGAGCGTTCACCCGGATGATCGCCTCCCTGCGCTGGCCCACCATCTGGTATTCGACACCGACGCTTCTCGCGTTCGTCTGGGCTCAGAACGTGTGGTTGGATCCCGCGCGTCCCATGCTGGCGGCGTATCTGTTCTGGGGCGCGCTCGGCGTGATGCTCGATGTGTGGGCGACGCGCCGACATCGGCGCGCGCCGCCGGCCGCCGACGCGAAACGGTTCGGTCGACTATCCAACTGGGCCCTGGTGCCGGTCGCCATGGTTTGGCTTGGGGGTTTATTCACGCACCCTGATCCGACTCCGTCCGATTGGTTGATCGATCTGGACGCCATGGCGTTGCCTGGCGTGTCAGCGCTGTTGCCCGGTCTCGTGGGAACGCGCGACCTGATCGCTGATCAGGGCTATCCGCAGGTCGCGCTGCACTTCTCGAACTTCCAGGTCGCGTCGGTTTTGGTCTGGGTCGCAACTTGGGTCGGGATCGTTTGGCTGTCGACCAACCGTCGTTGGCGCAGCGAGTTCCTATTGCGGCCCGCAGCGGCGGATGGCGCACCGCCACAGAGGCCGTCGCGCGTGGGTCTGCGGATACTCCTCTGCGCGGCATTGACGATTCTGGCCTGTGTCTTTTTTTGGTGGATACCGGAAACTTGGTCCGGAACGCCGCGGCGATACACCGTAGTCGCCGATGCTCGAGTTTACTTTTTGGCACCAGGCTCGCTCTACCTTGCCCATTTGGTTGGCTGGTTTGGCATGAACTCACTTTGCGGCGCTTTGGTCGCTGACGCGACGATGCCTCCGACGCAACCCACCGACCAACGCCACCAGAAACCGTGAACAGTTTCGCAGGTGCGCTGCTGTCGTCGGCCAGATCGACAGAAGCTGGTCGCGGGACGTGCTGGTCGCGCAAGTGTGGAGTCTCTTCCAAGCCGCAAGGTATGCATGTTTGCAGGGTGCACGCCCCGCGGGTGGGTGCGACTGTCAGCGAACGGAGGGCAATGTCGTGACGTCTGCTCTATTGCGGGAGGGAGTCCCAGTTGGCGGCCTCGTGGCCACTGCCAACGTCTAGGGGCCGCCACGAATGTCCAGAAACCGCTGGCTGCTGGGTTTGGTCCTCGTCGTTGTCGGGAGCCTTGGCTCCCTCGAATTCTGGTATCGCACTGGGATGGTCGAGGACGCCGAGCGAGGGGACGCGCTGTATATAGCGGCCATCGTCTTCGATCTTGTCCGCGCCGACGCGCCCGAACTCGCGGATGGTCTCGCCGCTTGCCTAGTTGAAGAGCGTGGGCGTCGTTCCATCGAGCGCACGCTACTTCGGTCGCGATGTGGCCTGCCTGTCGCGGTCGCGCGCAGCGAGCCGACCTGTGGTCTATGGGCCCGCATCACCCGTTCCTGCCTTGTTGTTGCGGTCGCGGGCAGCTGGGTCGATCAGTTTGGTGGCGCTTCCGCGCTTGAGAAGAAGCTACACGAACGCGGGTGCGGGATCGTCCGTGGCGGCGGCGGCGACGAGTTCTTCGACTTATTGCGTGGCCGAGGCCCGGATGGACGACTGAACCTCACCCCCCGGTGGGGGCCTATCGAAGACAGGCTCTGCGACGGCCTGACCGTCGTGAAAGTCATCGTGCTGGATATGGAGCACCATTTCTAATGAGCGACTACAGGATTGTGCTGCTCGCGGAGCGAGTTTGCAGGGTGCACGCTCTGAGGGTGGCTGCAAGAGTCGCCATCAGGCACTCTTGGGGAGAGTTGTGATCGGGCTTCACCGCGGGCCACGTGTGACCCGGAGAACGCATGCCGTGTCGAGCGCGGCATGATCGCGTGGTTGCGCTGGCCCACCATCTGGTATTCGACGCCGACGTTTCTCGCGTTCGTCTGGGCTCAGAACGTGTGGTTGGATCCCGCACGTCCGATGCTGGCGGCCTATCTGTTCTGGGGCGCGCTCGGCGTGATGCTCGATGTCTGGGCGACGCGCCGACATCGGCGCGCGCCGCCAGAGACAGGCCGCCGGCGGTTCGCGGCTCCTTTGAACTGGCTGCTGCTCCCGTTCATTGTTCTTTGGCTAGGGGGCGTCTCTTTGCGCCCCGTGCCGGACGCAGGGTTGGAGTTCAATGGTGTCGAACCCAGTACGTTCCTGATTGTGTCGCAACTCTTGCCGGGCATTGGCGTCACGGCGGAGCCCCTTGTTCGCAGGGGACTCGTACAAGTCGCAGCGCACTTTGCGATGTTTCAACTCGCTGTGGTCATCTGCTGGTCCATCGCATGGCTGGTCCTGCTTCGCATGCTTACGTCACATCGGTGGACCGAGCCGTCCCAACGCAATGGCCCGCCGCCATCTCCGTTTCAGCAGCGTGCCATCGCGCGGTCCGTTTTCACTCATGCCGCTTGGCGGTTCGTCTTCGCGTGGCTCGTCTGTGTTGGGTTCCTGGTCTTCTGGTGGTATGCGCCGCAGAGTGGCCACGGCGAACTCGGAGCGTTCGACGTCGTCGCCGACGGCCAAGTCTACATCCTCGCCCTAGTGCCCTACGGGGCTGTGGGGCTTGCGTTTGCGGGTCACTGGTGGCGCGCCGCTCTGGCGACCCACGCGCCCGCACTGATGGATCCGAATCCTGAGTGATCGGTCCATAAATCGGTCGTTGTTCAGCACCTGAGGCCAGAACCAAGACATCCGGAAACAACCTTGCTCGACCTTAGGGGCCGGGACGGTCGGGCCCGCTACGGCACGAGCGCGATTCCAGAGAAACTCGCCCAGATGCCACCAACCGCCCGGGCACGCCCCATCGCCGGTCGGTGGCTTCGTGCCCACCCGCGCCGGGTTGTCCCGTGCCCGCTTCTGTCAGGCACGGAATCTCCTGGATCGGTACAGTCGCCGCGCGGCGCTACTGGCGGCGCGTGACGTGGATGAAGGCGTTGTTCGTGCCCGGCCGGTAGCTCACGTCGAAGTGGCCGTTGCTCGGGATCGAGTCGCAGTGCGCGGCCGGTGATTGGACGCGCGTGATGTTGTAGGTGGTCCAGGCGGTGCCCGAGCTCATGTCAACATCGAGCTGAAACAGGAGCTGAGGTGAGCTGCGCGAATTGTCGGCGTAGCGCCAGCACATCCAGCTCCGGTAGCCCGGCTGCAACGCCCGGGTCTGCCACTCCGCCTCGCCCCACTTGTAGCGGTAGTTGATCTGCTGGCCGGTCCGGTTGTGCAGGCACGCGCAGCCATGCGTGTTGGCATTCTGCGCGAGCGCCTCGAACGGAACCAGTGGCAGTGTGAAGGCCAGTGAAGCGGCAGCGATAGCGATACGATTCATTATTGCTCTCCCCCAAACAGATGCTGGCGCGCCGGCGTGGAGGGGTCAAGGGTCATCGTGGCCCGGCGCGGTCGCGGCCCCATTCGCGCTCGAGATCGGGCCGTGTCAGGGCCGCATCGGCGCCGGAGGGCAGCGGGCTGAGGGGTGCTGCGATCCAGGCCGCGATGTCGGCCGCGACGCTGGCGCCCGCCTTGTCGCGCAGCAGGAGGTGATAGCCCTCGCGATAGACGGCGAGGCGCGAGTCGGGTCGGCGCGGCAACAGACGGAGGGCATCGCGCACAGGCGCCTCGGGCACGATGCGATCGCCCAGCCCATGCAGCATCAGGTAGGGCAGATCGACCGTGCCGGCGGCGCGCTTGCCGGCATCCATCGCCTCGACCAGACCATGGATCATGTCGAGCCGCACCTGGCGCAGGATCATCGGGTCGGAGCGCAGCTTTTCGATGGCGCGCGGATTGTCGGTCGGTCGCCAGTCGATCGAGCTGGGACCGGTCGGGAACCACGGCACGAGATGGACGAAGAGATCGAGCGCGCCGGAGGCCAGCGGGCCGAGCGTGTCCCGCGAGCGCAAGGCAGTGGCCAGCAGGATCAGCCCGTCCGGCCGCGCGCCGGCCTCGACCGCGGCCAGCGCGAGAGCGCCCCCCATGCTCTCGCCCGCGAGATGGATCGGCACGCCGGGATGGCGCTGGCGCAAGAGGGTCAGCACCGTGCCGACATCGTCGACCAGCGAGGCCGTCCCCGCCCAGCGGCCGCGGGTGGGGCTCGCGCCGAAGCCGCGCTGGTCGTAGGCCAATGTGGCGATGCCCTGAGCCGCCCAGAGGTCGGCCGGCTCCTCCCAGCCGTCGCGATGGTCGCCAAAGCCATGCAGGGCAAGCACGATCGCGCGCGGCAGGCCGGCGGCGGGGGTCCAGAAGCGGAGCGGCAGGGCGGTGCCGTCAGCGGCGACGAAGCGATCGGCCTCCAGCCGCGGCGCCCCCTGCGGCGGGCCGGCCGGCAATACTGTGGGCGCGCACGCCCAGAGCATTGAAGCCGCCGCCGCGGTCGCTATCATCCGCCCGCCTGCAAGGAGAAGTCGTTTGGCCGAGCCTGTCGAGATCATCGTCGTCGAAACCGATCGCGTCGCCTGCAATGGCGGCGGGGGCGCCCTGGGACACCCGCGAGTCTATCTCAATCTCGGGGCCGAGGGGGCGGTCGATTGCCCCTATTGCGGCCTGCGCTACGTGCTGAAGGAGGGCGCGACGGCCCACGCGCACGCCCATTGAGCGCGCCCCGGAAGCTGGGCGAGGGCTGGAACTGGCGCGAGCTGGCGCTCGGCCAGAAGTTCGTGACGCCCGGTCGCACCATCTTCGAGGCCGACCTGATCCAGTTCGTGACGGCGAACGGGTTTTCTGAGGAGCTGTTCACCAACAAGGAGTACATCGCCCAGCACGCGCCGATGCGCGGTGGCCATCCGGTCCCGGGCGCGCTGGTCTACAGTTTCGCCGAGGGGCTGGTGATCCCGCTCACGCTGCAGGGGACCGGGCTCGCCTTCCTGTCGATGACGCTCGACATCAAGGGCCCGACCTATGTCGGCGACACGATCGAGGTCGAGATCGAGGTGAGCGAGCTGCGGCCGACCTCGAAGGACCCGATGCGCGCGCTCGTACGCACCACCAACCGGGTGCGCAATCAACGCGGCGAGATCGTGCAGGTCTACACGCCGCTCCGCCTAATGCAGGGACGCTGAGATGGGCAAGGTCGCGGTCGAGCGGGTCGGCACCACCACGATCGTGTCGATCGATCGGCACGCCGAGGCGCGCAACGCCGTCGATCCCGAAACCGCGGTCGCGCTGCGTGAGGCCTTCTTCGCTTTCGACCGCGACGCCAGCCAATCGGTCGCGATCCTGACGGGATGCGGCGGCACTTTCTGCGCCGGCTACGATCTCAAGATCGCCGCTTCCCGGGCCGGGGCCGGCCTGCAGGATCCCGAGGGGCCGGGCCCGATGGGGCCGACGCGCCATCTCCTCTCCAAGCCGGTGATCGCGGCGGTCGAGGGGCACGCGGTGGCGGGCGGTCTTGAGCTCGCGCTCTGGTGTGACCTGCGGGTTGCCTCGGACACGGCGGTCTTCGGCGTCTTCTGCCGGCGCTGGGGTGTGCCGCTGATCGATGGCGGCACGGTGCGGCTGCCGCGCCTGATCGGCCAGAGCCGCGCGCTCGACATGATCCTGACCGGCCGCGAGGTCGGCGCCGACGAGGCCTTTGCCTGGGGCCTCGCCAATCGCCGGGCGCCGGCGGGCGAGGCGCTGCCCCAGGCGCTGGCGCTCGCCGAAACGCTGGCGCGCTTTCCCCAGACCTGTCTGCGCTCCGACCGCCGCTCCGCGCACGAGCAGTGGGGTCTGGCCTTCGCACCGGCGCTGGTGAACGAGGCGCGCATCGGCGCCGATGCGCTGCGGCTCGAGGCGCAGGCCGGCGCGGCGCGCTTCGCCGCCGGCAAGGGCCGCGGCGGCAGCTTCGGGGACATCTGATGGCCGCCCGGTTGCCGAGCGCCGCCGAGGTGGCGCGCTATGCCGAGGATGGCGCGATCCTGTTGAAGGGTGCGTTCGATCTCGATTGGATCGAGCGGTTGCGGGCAGCGGTCGATGCCGACATGGCGGCACCCGGCCCGATGGTGCGCATCAACACGCCGGCCGGCTCGCCCGGCCTCTTCTTCGTCGACTTCCAGCTCTGGCAGCGGCACGAGGCGGCGCGCGACTTCGTCTTCCACTCGCCGGCGGCCGAGATCGCGGCGCGTCTGATGGGCTCGGACGAGGTCGTCTACTATCACGACCATCTTCTGGTGAAGGAGCCCGGCACGCGCGAGCGCACGCCCTGGCATCACGACCAGCCCTACTATCCGATCGATGGCGCGCAGATCGTCTCGCTGTGGCTGCCGCTCGATCCGGTCGATTGCGAGACCTGCGTCTCCTACGTTCGCGGCTCGCACCGCTGGGGCCGTTGGTTCCGGCCACAATTCTTCCGCCAGGGCGGCGTGGATCTGCAGGTGAGCGATCCGCGCTTCGAGCCGTTGCCCGACATCGACGCCGAGCGCGATGCCCACGAGTTCCTCGCCTGGGACATGGAGCCGGGCGATGTGATCGCCTTCCATGCGCTCACGCTCCACGGCGCGTCGGGCAATCTCTCGACCGCCCGACGTCGCCGCGCCTGGGCCACCCGCTGGTGCGGCGCCGATGCCCGCTACGCCGAGCGCGTCGGCCAGATCTCCCCGCCGCTCGCCGGTCACGGCCTCAAGCCCGGCGACAAGCTTGCCTGCGACCTGTTCCCGAAGGTCAGGGGGTGAGGACGGCCTTGCCGACGACGCTGCGATCCTCGATCAGGCGGAAGGCGGCGCGGAACTCCTCCAGCGGAAAGCGCCCGGCGATGGTGGCCTTGACCTTGCCGGCCACGAACCAGCGCATCAGCTCGGCTTGCGCGGCGCGCACCATGTCGCGGCGGCGCGCGATCCCTGCGGCCTCTGCCGGTGTCGGCTGCGCCTTGCCGCCCCAACCGTTGTAGTAGCCGTAGTAGAAGCCGATCACGGTGACGTTCTTCACCAAGAGGATGTTGGCCGGGATCTGCGGGATCGTGCCCGACGCGAAGCCCATCGGAATGAGGCGGCCCTCGGGCGCCACGCAGCGCAGCGACTGATCGAACGCGGTTCCACCCACCGGATCGTAGATCACGTCGGCGCCGCGTCCGCCCGTGATCTCAAGCACCCTCGCGCGCAGATCCTCGCTCCGGCTGTCGATCAGATGCTCGGCGCCAGCCTCGCGCGCAGCCGCGAGCTTGTCGGCGCCGCCGGCCGCCGCGATCACCGTGGCTCCCATGGCGCGGCCCACCTCGACCGCGGTGAGCCCCGAGCCGCCGCCTGCGCCATGGATCAACAGGACCTCGCCCGGCTGCAGATCGGCTTTCCACTTCAAGGCGCCATAGGCCGTCGGATAGAGCGTCGGAAAGTTGGTGGCCTCGGCGTAGGGCATCACGTCGGGAATCGGCACCGCGTTGGCCGCGAGCCCGACGGCGTACTCGGCATAGGCGCCCTGCGACACCGCCATCGCCACGCGTTGGCCGACCTTCAGCCCCGCCACGCCGGCGCCCAGGGCGACGATCTCGCCCGCCATCTCGTTGCCCGGCACATAGGGCAGCGGCGGCTTGTTCTGGTGCTTGCCCTGCACGCCCAGCATGGCCGCGAAGCTGATGCCGGCCGCGCCGACCCGGATCAGGATCTCGCCGGGGCCCGGCGCCGGCTTCTCGCGTTCCATCACCTTCAGATTGTCGAGAGGCCCGTAGGCCTCGCACACCAACGCCCGCATCGCTACTCCTTGAAACTACCGTGCCGTCCCGCACCCGCCGCGAAGCGCGCGGCGCCGGTCTGGGCCTCGCGCCGGCGTGCCGCCAGCGACAGCTCCATCTCGCGTTCGATCGCGGCTGCCTCGTCGCGGTCGAAGCTCTCGTAGGCCGAACGCCGGTCCGACGTCATGGCGATCGGCGGGAAGCCCGCGATCGTGGCCGCCAGCCGCTCGGCCTCGGCGCGCGCTGTGCCGCGCGCGACCTTGCGCGAGGCGAGCCCGATCGCCACCGCCTCGTCGGCGCCGACGGAGCGTCCCGTGAGCAGCATGTCCATCGCGCGTCCTTGACCCACGATGCGCGGCAGTCGCACCGTCGTTCCGTCGCTCATTGGCACGCCCCAGCGGCGCGAGAACACGCCAAACACGGCGGTGTCGTCGACCAGACGCAGGTCGCAATAGAGCGCGACGCCAAGGCCGCCGGCGCAGGCGTGGCCCTCGATCGCGGCGATCAGCGGCTTGTCGAGCGGTGCGCGCAAAGGTCCGCCGGCGCTGCCCGCCCACGGGAAATAGTCCTGCCCGCCGCCCAGCTCCTTGAGGTCGGCGCCGGCACAGAAGGCGCCGCCCGCGCCCCACAGCACGCCGACGCGCGCCGAGGGATCGCCGGCAAAGGCGCGCAGCGCCTCGGCGAGGCCGTGCGCGGTCTCGTTGTCCATCGCGTTGCGCGCCTGCGGGCGATTCAGGATCACGGTGGTCACGGGACCCGCGCGATCGATCAGGATTTTTCCGGAGGCGAGACTTTGGGTCATTTCACGCGGGCCAGCTCGCGCTCGAATTCGTCGTCGGCCCGGCGCGGCGCGCGGAAGTACCACCAGTTCCGGGTCGCCGTCCATTTTTCGCGCCGGGCCGTTCTGCTGCCCCACAGGCACACGCGGTGCTCGCGCGTACCCAACAGGAAAGCACGGTCGGCCTCGGCCAGCGCGACGCCGTGCGGTCCCAGTTCGTCGGCGCCGAACATCGGCAGGCCCTCGGCCACGATCTGGCGCAGATCGACGTCATTCAGCCAGTTGTCGAGATCGAAGCGATAGCCCGCGCCGAGTCCGGCGCAGAAGTTCGCCCATTCGCCGATCGAATGGGCGAGGTCGTCGATCCGGGGCGGTCCGGGCGGCGGCGGCTTCATCCGTCGCGCTCCGCCTGGCGCCGGAAATAGCGTTCGCCATCGTTGGGCTTGAAGAACGTACGGATGACGCCGTCGGAATTGAAGGCGAGGAAGGCGCCGCTCGTCCGGTCGAAGCGCGTCACCACACCGTCGCTCCGCTTCAGCTCCAGCACGGATCCGCCCACCGGTCGGTCGCGCAGCGTTTGCGCCATTTTGAGATACTCGGCCTTGGCGATGCGGCCGAACTCCGCGCCGTGCTTGTCGAAATGCTCGTCGAGTCGGCGGGCGCTCGCGAAGCCGACCGACGCGCCCCAGACCTTTTGGCCCGCCGGCTCGCGACTCTCGGCCTCGATCGGACCGCCGCCGCCGAACCCGCCCCAGCCGACGGCGATCGCCAAAGCGGCCAGCACCAGCACTGCGAGCCGCAACCACGGCCAGCGCGCGGCGGGACGGGCCGCGCTCACGGCGTACCGCCGCGGAACCAGCGCGCGATCAGGCGGCGCTCCGGCTCGGTCATCTCGGTCATGTTGCCGGGCGGCATGGCGCGGGTCGCGGCGCTCTGCTGGTAGAGGCTCACGGCCTGGCTTCGGATTTGCGCCTCGTTTTCCAGCAGGATCCCCTTGGGCGGCGCGGCGATGTTCTCCTGCGTCGGCTTCAGCGCATGGCAGGAGGCGCAGCGCGCCTTCACGATCTCGGCCACCTCCGCAAAGCTCGCGGGGCCCGAGCCGCCGGGCTCGTTGCGTGGCAATGCGAGGATCGCGGCCAGCCCCAGCACCACCAGCCCGGAACCGAGCGTCAGCGGATTGCCCGCACCCTTGTGACGCTCCACGAACCACAGCCGCACCAGCCCGCCCGCCAGCGAAATCAGGATCAGCAGGACCCAGTTCCATTCGTGCGCCGTCACGCCCGCATAGTGGTTGGCGATCATCGTGAAGAGCACGGGCAGCGTGAAGAAGGTGTTGTGCACCGACCGTTGCCGGCCCATCAGCCCGTACTTCGGATCGACCGGACGGCCCTCTTCCTTGGCGCGCACCAGCTCGGCCTGGCCGGGGATGATTACGAAATAGACGTTCAGCACCATGATGGTGCCGAGCATGGCGCCGAAATGGATGAAGGCGCCGCGGCCCGAGAACAGGTGGCAGAGCGCGAAGGCGGCGACGGCACTCAGGAGCGCCACCAGCCCGCCCAGCACCAGCGGGTCGTCCCCGAAGGCCGACTTGCAGAGCGCGTCGTAGATCACCCAGCCGCCCACGATGAAGCCGAGCCCAATCGCGATGGCGGTGGGCTTGTCGAGCGCCCGCACGGCCGGGTCGATCAGCGCGATCTCGGCGCCGTAGTAGTAGACGAGGCACAACAGGAAGAAGCCGGTGATCAGCGTGGTGTAGGCTTCCCACTTGAACCAGTGCAGTTCCGGCGGCAGGCGCTCGGGCGCTACGCGGAACTTGCGCGCGACGTAGAAGCCCCCGCCATGGACCGCCCAGACCTCGCCGCCGATGCCGCGCGCCTCGTCAGCCGGGTCCAGCGGCTTGTGCAGGTGGTTGTCCAGCCAGATGAAATAGAAGGACGCGCCGATCCAGGCGATGCCCACGATCATATGAGCCCAGCGGAGGACCAGGTTCAGCCAATCGAACAGATGCGCATCCATGCTCCCTCGTACCGCTCCGCGGCCCCCGTTCTCAAGGCCGGTTTAGCGCTGGCCTCGGGGCGTTTCCGGGGGTAAATCGCCCCGTTCAACAAAGAAACGCGCGATAGCGGGGATATGCACATGGCGGCTCTGGACCTTCCGCAGGGAATGACGATCGACGGCGCGATCAAGCCGGGCTTCGAGCGGGTTCTGACCCGCGAGGCGCTCTCGTTCCTCGCCGACCTGCAGCGTCGCTTCAACGGGCGCCGCGAGGAGCTGCTCGCCGCCCGCGTGGAGCGCCAGAAGCGGCTGGATGCCGGCGAGAAGCCCGACTTCCTTCCCCACACCGCCAAGATCCGCGAGAGCGACTGGACGGTGGCGCCGTTGCCCAAGGACATCGTCGACCGCCGGGTCGAAATCACCGGGCCGGTCGACCGCAAGATGATCATCAACGCGCTCAACTGCGGCGCCAACGTCTTCATGGCCGATTTCGAGGATGCCTCGACACCGACCTGGGCCAACATGATCGAGGGCCAGTTCAACATCGCCGACGCGGTGCGCCGCCAGATCGACTATGTCGATCCGCAGTCGGGCAAGGCCTACAAGCTGAACGAAAAGACCGCCGTGCTGTTCATCCGGCCGCGCGGCTGGCATCTCCTCGAGAAGCATGTCGAGGTCGATGGCAAGCCGATGTCGGGCTCGCTGTTCGATTTCGGACTCTACTTCTTCCATAACGCCCGCGAGGCTCTGTCGCGCGGCACCGGGCCCTACTTCTACCTGCCCAAGATGGAGAGCCATCTCGAGGCGCGGCTGTGGAACGATGTCTTCGTCCATGCCCAGAACGTGCTCGGCGTGCCGCAGAAGTCGATCAAGGCGACGGTGCTGATCGAGACCATCCTCGCCACTTTCGAGATGGACGAGATCCTGTGGGAGCTGCGCGATCACTCGGCCGGCCTCAATTGCGGCCGCTGGGACTACATCTTCAGCTTCATCAAGAAGTTCCGCGAGCAGTCCTGGGCCGTGCTGCCCGATCGCGGGCAGGTCACCATGACCGCGCATTTCCTGCGCAGCTACAGTCAGCTCGTGATCAAGACCTGCCATCGCCGCGAGGTGCACGCGATGGGCGGTATGGCCGCGCAAATCCCGATCAAGAACGACGCCGCCGCCAACGACCAGGCGATGGAGCGCGTGCGCGCGGACAAGCGCCGTGAGGCCGGCGACGGACATGACGGCACCTGGGTCGCCCATCCGGGCCTGGTCGCGATCGCCAAGGCCGAGTTCGACGCCGTGATGAAGGAAGCCAACCAGATCGCGCGCAAGCGTCAGGACGTGCATGTGACGGCGGCCGATCTGGTGAAGATGCCGGAAGGCACCAAGACCGAGGCCGGCCTTCGGCAGAACGTGGCGGTCGGCATCGGCTACGTCGAGGCGTGGCTGCGCGGCGTCGGCTGCGTGCCGCTCTTCAATCTGATGGAGGACGCCGCCACCGCCGAGATCAGCCGCGCGCAGGTGTGGCAGTGGGTGCGCCATGGCCAGTCGCTGCAGGACGGCCGCGCGATCACCAAGGATCTCGTGCGCACGATCGTGCGTGAGGAGAACGACAAGGTGAAGGCGCAGATCGGCGAGGCGGCCTATGCCGCCGGCCGCTACGAGGAAGCCGCGCAGCTCATGATCGACCTCGTCGAGCAGCCGCAGTTCTACGAGTTCCTGACGCTGCCCGCCTACGACCGCATCATCGCCGACGAGAAGAAGGCGGCGGCCTGAGATGGCGGCGATCGGCAACGTGCGGGCGGCGATCGCCGCCGGCGCGCCGACCGCGCCCGCCATCGGCGCACCCGGCCGGCCCGATCTCGATTTCGCCGGACTCGGCCAGTTGGTGGACGCGACGCTGGCGGCCCTGAACGGGGTCGGCATCGGCCGCGACGATCGCGTGGCGATGGTCGTGCCCAACGGGCCCGAGATGGCGACGGCATTTCTTGCGGTCGCCTCGGGCACGGCGTCGGCGCCGCTCAATCCCGCCTACCGTGCCGACGAGTTCGAGTTCTACATCGAGGACCTGAAGCCCAAGGCCGTGATCGTCCAGGCCGGCATGGACTCGCCCGTCCGCGCGGTCGCGTCGAAGCTCAAGGTCCCGCTGATCGAGCTGCATCCCGTCGAGGGACCGGCCGGACGCTTCACGCTCGATGTTTCCGCATTGAAGCCGGCCGCGGCCGCGAAGCCCGGCCCCTCGCAGGGGCCTGAGACGGCGTTGGTGCTGCACACGTCGGGTACGACCGCGCGGCCCAAGATCGTGCCCCTGTCGGCGACCAATCTCGCGGCGTCGGCGCGCCATATCGGGGCGGCGCTGCGTCTCGCCCCGTCGGATCGCTGTCTCAACATCATGCCGCTGTTCCATATCCATGGGCTGATCGCGGCGGTGCTTTCCTCGGTGGCGGCGGGCGCCTCGGTGAGCTGCACGCCGGGCTTCAACGCCCTGCGCTTCTTCGCGTGGCTCGAGGAGACGAAGCCGAGCTGGTACACGGCCGTCCCGACCATGCATCAGGCGATCCTCGCCCGGCTCGGTCGCAACCGTGAGGCCGCGCAGGCGGCGAAGCTGCGGTTGATCCGGTCGTCCTCGGCCTCGCTGCCGCCGCAGGTCATGCTCGAACTGGAGGAGGCTTTCGGCTGTCCGGTGATCGAGTCCTACGGCATGACCGAGGCCGCGCATCAGATGGCGTCCAACGCGCTCCCGCCGGGCAAGCGCAAGCCCGGCGCGGTCGGGCTCGCCGCCGGGCCTGAGGTCGCGATCATGGACGAGGCCGGCTTGATGTTGCCGCAGGGCGCGATCGGCGAGGTTGTGATCCGCGGCCCCAACGTGACGTCGGGCTACGACAACAACCCCGACGCCAACCTCAAGGCCTTTGCCAGCGGCTGGTTCCGCACCGGCGACCAGGGTCGCTTCGACGAGGACGGCTTCCTGTTCCTGACCGGACGGCTCAAGGAGATCATCAATCGCGGCGGCGAGAAGATCAGTCCGATCGAGGTCGACACGATCCTGATGGATCACCCGTCGGTCGAACAGGTCGTCACCTTCGCGATCCCGCACGACAAGCTGGGCGAAGAGGTGGGCGCCGTGGTCGTGTTGCGCGCCGGCACCGAGGCGAGCGAGCGCGAGCTGCGCGACTTCGCCGCCAAACGCCTCGCCGACTTCAAGGTGCCGCGCCGCGTTCTGTTCGTGGCGGAGATTCCGAAGGGCGCCACCGGCAAGCTCCAGCGCATCGGCCTCGCCGCCAAACTCGGGCTGGGCGGCCCGCCCGCGTGACCTCGGTCTGCGTCTTCGGCGCGGGCGCGATTGGCGGCTTGCTCGCCGCGCGACTCGCCGCGTCGGGGACGGAGGTCGCGGTGGTGGCGCGCGGCCCGCATGCCGAGGCGATGCGTGCGCGCGGTCTGGTGCTTCGCGACGAGCGCGGCGAGAGCGTGACGCGGCCGCGCGTGATCGACGATCCGCGTGCGGCGGGGCCGCAGGACTATCTGGTACTGACGCTCAAGGCGCATTCGCTGCCCGGCGCGCTGCCACAGCTCGCACCGCTCATCGGCTCTGCCACCACGATCGTGGCGGCCGTGAACGGCGTTCCCTGGTGGTACACGCACCGGCTGGGCCGGCCGTTCGAGGGCCGCCGTGTCGAGGCGGTCGATCCCGACGGCGCGGTCTCGGCCGCGCTGCCGCCCGCCCAGACGATGGGCTGCATCGTCTATCCCGCGGCCGATGTGCCGGAGCCCGGCGTGGTGCGGCACACCTACGGCGATCGCTTCACACTGGGTGAACCCGATGGCGGGCGCAGCGCGCGTGGCGCGCTCTTGTCCGAGCTGCTCATCAAGGCGGGGCTCAAGGCGCCGCTGCGGCCGCGCATCCGCGACGAACTCTGGGTCAAGCTCTGGGGCAACATGGCGTTCAATCCGCTGAGCGCGCTCACGACCGCGACGCTCGACCGGCTGATCGCCGATCCGGACACGCGCGCGGTGTGTCGCGCGCTGATGCTGGAGGGGCAGGCGGTCGCGGAGAAGCTGGGCGTGCGTTTCGCCATCGATGTTGATCGGCGGATCGCCGGCGGCGCCGAGGTGGGCGCACACAAGACCTCGATGTTGCAGGATCTGGAGCGGGGCAGGCCGCTCGAGATCGAGGCGCTGTTGGGCGCCGTCGTCGAAATGGCGGGGTGGGTGAACGTGCCGATGCCGATCGGCCAGGCGGTGCTGGCGCTGGTGCGTCAGCGCGCGCGGGAAGCGGGGATCCCATGAGTGACGCACCGATTGTCGTGTTCGACCCGATGCCGGCGGAACCGGCGGCGCATCGCGTCCGCGAAGGCGTCTATCTGCACAACGTCGCCAAGACCGGCCTCGATGAGTACGCGCCAGTCGGCTTCTTCCTGCGCAGCCCGCGCGGCGAGACGCTGGGCGGGTTGCTGGGCTCGATCTGGGGCGGCTGGCTGCACATCACGCATCTCTGGGTGTCGCAGGGCGCGCGCGGCGCCGGTCATGGCGCGCGCCTGCTGGCCGACGCGGAAGCCTACGCAAAGGAGAAGAGCTGCTTCGCCGCCACGCTCAAAACCACTCCTTCCAGGCCCGCCCGTTCTACGAGAAGCGCGGCTACGACGTCTTCGCCGAACTCCCGGACTTCCCTCTGGAGCACGCGAAGTATTTCATGCGCAAAAACCTGGTCTAGACGCACCTAAGGCCTTCGTTAGCCGGCCAACTCCCCCAACCGCTTGTCGAGCGCGAGCAGGTCCGCCCAGACCTGTCGTTTGCTGGCCGGCGTGCGCAGCAGGTACGCGGGGTGGAAGGTCGGCAGCGCCGGCACCGTGCGGCCGTCGCCAAGAGCGAGTTCCGTCCATTTGCCGCGCATCCGGATGATGCCGTCGGTGGTGTCGAGCAGCGCCTTGGCCGCGACACCGCCCGCCAGCAGCACGACCTTCGGCTGGGCAAGCTCGATGTGGCGGCGCGTGAAGGCGAGGCAGATCGCCTGCTCGGCCGGCGTCGGCGTGCGATTGCCGGGCGGTCGCCAGAAGAGAATGTTGGTGATGTAGGCGTTCTCCGTCCGGCTGCGGCCGATCGCGGCCAGCATGCGGTCGAGCAACTGGCCGCTCACGCCCACGAAAGGCTTGCCGATCCGGTCCTCGTCGGCGCCCGGCGCCTCACCCACCACCATCAGCGGCGCGCCGGCTACGCCGTCGGCGAACACCGTGTGCTTGGCGGTGCGCTTCAGCGCGCAGCCATCGAAGGCGCGCACCGCCTCTTCCAGTTCCGCGATGCTGGTGCAGCGGCGCGCGATCTCGCCGGCATCGAGCGCGAGCTGCGGTGTTTCGATCGGCACTGGCGCGCGCGCGGGGGCCGCCGGCGTCGATGGAGGTGCGGTGCTTCTCGCGACGGGGGGCGCTGCGACAGCCGCTGGAACGGGCGCCGGCGCGGGGCGCGCCGTCTCGGGCCGCGTGAACCAGTCGGTCGGCACGTCGTCGATCGTCTCGTCGATGCCCTGCTCGACGTACCAGCGGAGCGCGGCGAGCGGATCGGCGGCGGGGTGGGGGGCGGTCATGTCAGGCGCTCGAGGAACCGCGCCAGGATCGGCGCCCACAGGGCGGCGTCGGCGTGACTCGCCATATGGCCGCGATCCGACGGCAGCTCGACATAGGTCACATCGATGCCGGCGCGTCGCATGTCGCTCACATAGCCGGGCGACAGCGCGATATCGAACAGCTTGTCGGTCGGCGACTGGACATAGAGCACCTTCGACTTCACGCGGTCGTACTGGTGGGCGATGCCGAAGCTGTCGATCGCCTGGCGCAGCACCACCATCGAGTGGCCGTCATAGGTGGTGGCCCAGCGGCGCGCCTGGGCCCGGATCGCCGCCTCGCGTGCGCCGGCATCGGGGATTTGCGCGGCAAGGATCTCGTTCAGGCCGTAGCTCATCAGCGTCTCGAAGCGCAGCGCCTCCAGCGTGGCGGCGATGCCGCCGTTCTCGTAGTACCAGCCGCCGTTCCAGTTGGGGTCGGCCGCCAGCCGCGACTGGAGGCGGGCCAGCGCGCCGGCGTGATTGGGCGCGGTCGGCGCGGTGACCGAAGGCACGACGGCGCGCGCGAAGCCGGGGAAAGACGCGGCCCACTGGAACGACTGGAAGCCGCCCATCGAGGGGCCGATCACGGCGGCGAGCCCCGGCAGGCCGAGCCCATCGACCAGGAGCTTCTGCGCCGCCACGATGTCGCGGATCGTGACCATGGGAAAGGTCGGACCATAGGGCTTGCCGGTGCGCGGGTCGGTCGAGGCCGGCCCGGTGCTCCCATGGCAGGAGCCGAGCGCGTTCACGCTCACGACGAAGAACCGGTCGGTGTCGATCGCCGCGCCGGGCCCGATCAGGGGGTCGAACCAGCCGACTTCCTCGGCCGGCACACCGCGACCGTGCTTGCCCGGGGCATAGCGCCCGGCGGCGTGGTGGCTCGAGGTGTAGCCGTGCACGATCAGGATCGCGTTGTCGCGCTGGGGCGAGAGCGTGCCGTAGGTCTCGTAGGCGAGTTCCAGGACCGGCAGCACGGTGCCGCTTTCCAGCCGGAACCCGGTCGTGGAGAAAAGCTGGCTCTCGATTCCGGTCATTCCCGGCATGGTCCCCCCAGGTGCCGCCTGTGGCGATCCTGCCCGCGACACGCTATCAATGGGGCAGGATCGCCCGCCCCCCCGCGGTGCGTCCATCTGGAAATGGATCGTGCGAAACGGAGCCGACATGGCGCGCGAGGCAATGGAGTACGATGTGGTGATCGTGGGCGCCGGGCCGGCGGGCCTCGCGGCGGCGATCCGGCTGAAGCAGCTCGCGGCCGAGGCGGGCCGGGACGTCTCCGTCTGTATCCTGGAAAAGGGCTCCGAGGTCGGCGCCCATATCCTGTCCGGCGCGGTGATGGACCCGATCGCGCTGAACGAACTGATCCCCGACTGGAAGCACAAGGGGGCACCGCTCGATACGCCGGTGACCGACGATCGCTTCCTGTGGCTGACGCCCAAGCACTCGATCCGGTTTCCCAACTTCACGCTGCCGCCGCTGATGAACAATCACGGCAACTACATCGTGAGCCTCGGCAATGTCTGCCGCTGGCTCGGCCAGCAGGCCGAGGCGCTGGGGGTCGAGATCTATCCCGGCTTCGCCGCCGCCGAGGTGCTGTTCAATGACGACGGCAGCGTGAAGGGCGTCGCTACCGGCGACATGGGCGTCTCGCGGACCGGCGACCAGAAGGACAGCTACACGCCCGGCATGGAGCTGCACGCCAAGTACACGCTGATCGGCGAGGGCGTGCGCGGCTCGCTCGCCAAACAGCTGATGGTCAAATTCGGCCTGCGCGAGGGCGTCGATCCGCAGAAGTTCGGCATCGGGCTGAAGGAGCTCTGGCAGGTCGATCCGGCGCTGCACAAGCCCGGGCTGGTGGTGCACACGCAAGGCTGGCCGCTCGGCGAGAACGGCGCCCAGGGCGGCTCGTTCATGTACCATTTCGGCGAAAATCTCGTGTCGATCGGCGTGGTCGTGCATCTCGCCTACGACAATCCCTACATCTCGCCGTTCGACGAGTTCCAGCGCTTCAAGCAGCACCCGCATGTCGCGGAGTACTTCAAGGGCGGCAAGCGGCTGGGCTATGGCGCGCGCGCCATCAACGAGGGCGGGCTGCAGTCGATTCCGAAGCTGGTGTTTCCGGGCGGCGTGCTGATCGGCTGTTCGGCCGGCTTCGTGAACGTGCCGCGTATCAAGGGCAGCCACAACGCCATGAAGAGCGGCATGTTGGCCGCCGAGTCGGCCTTCGCGGCGCTCGGCGCCGAGCGACACCACGACGAGCTCGCCGATTATCCGGCGGCGCTCAAGGCCTCGTGGGTCTGGAAGGACCTCGACAAGGTGCGCAACGTCAAGCCGTCGCTGCAATGGGGCACCGTGCTGGGCACGCTCTATGGCGGGCTCGATATGTGGCTGCACGATCTCGGCATCCGCGTGCCGTGGACGCTGAAGCACCACAAGGCCGATCACGAAGCGCTGCGTCCGGCGAGCGAGTTCAGCCCGATAACCTATCCGCGCCCCGACGGCGTGCTGAGCTTCGACAAACCCTCCTCGGTGTTCCTCTCGAACACCAACCATGAGGAAGACCAGCCGGTGCATCTGCGGCTGCGCGATCCCTCGATCCCGATTTCGATCAACCTGCCGCTCTACGACGAACCGGCGCAACGTTACTGCCCGGCCGGCGTCTATGAGGTGGTCGTGGAGGGCGGCGCGCCGCGCTTCCAGATCAACGCGCAGAACTGCGTGCACTGCAAGACGTGCGATATCAAGGATCCGGCGCAGAACATCGACTGGGCCGTGCCCGAGGGCGGCGGCGGTCCCAACTATCCCGGCATGTGAGCGCGATGAAGCCGTTCTTTCCGTCGATCGCCGCGATACTGCTGGCTCTCGCCGCACTTGCGCCCGCGACTCTGGCCCAACAGGACCCGTCGCCGCGGCTGAAATCGCCGCCCCCGCCGCAACAGGCGCAAGGCCAGCCGCAGCGCCGGCCGCCGGCCCGGCCGGTCGTCGGGGTCTCGGGCCGCTATCTCGCCGCCCGCGTCGCCGAGCAGATGAACGACTATGACGCGGCGAGCGGCTACGCGGATGTCGCCATGGGCGCGATGCCCCAGGACGACGAGCTGCGCTACACCGCCTTTCGGCTGCGCCTCTATGCCGGTCGCATCGAACCTGCCGCACAGCTCGCGCCGCATGTGCTGACCGAGCGGCCGACCGACGGCTTCGCCAATCTGGTGATGGCGTTGCAGGCGGTTAAGCGCGGCGACGCGCGGGCGGCCGAAGCGCAGCTCAACCGGATCGGCGCGGAGAACCAGCTTGGACCTCTCAAGGACTATGTCCTCGCCTGGATGAAGGCGGGACAGAAGGACTTCGCCGGGGCCCGCACCCACCTCGCCAAGTTGAAGCCGGCCGCAGGCCAGCGCGCCGAGGCACCGGCGCTGGTGATCGAAGCGCAGATCGACGAGCTGGCGGGCGACCGCGCCGCCGCCGAGACGAAGTATCGTCGCGCTGTGGAGCTGGATCGCGCCGGTCTGCGCACCACAATCGCGGTCGCCGACGGGCTGCGGCGGCTCGGCAAGGCCGACGAGGCGCGCACGCTGCTGCGCGTCTATGGCGAGAAGCACAGCGACTCTGTGGTGATGGACCCGCTGCTCGCGGCCAACGCCCAGCCGCGCCCGCTCACACCGGCCATCGGGATCTCCGAAATCCTGTTCGATATCGGCGGCATCCTGGGCGCCGATCCGCGCCAACAGCGCGCCGATCTGGCGCTGGTGTTCCTCAACCTGGCGGTGGATCTGCGGCCCGATCACGATTTCGCGCTGCTGATGATGTCGGGCCTGTTCGAGCAGTTCGAGAACATTCCCAAGGCGGTGGCGACGCTCCAACGCATTCCGGTCGCCTCGCCGCTCTCCTGGCAGGCGCGGCTGCGCGCGGCCTCGCTCGACGCGCAGCAGGATCGCATTGAACAGGCGGTCGAGCGTCTGCGCGCCCTGATGGCCGAGAAGCCCGAGCGCATCGACGCCGCTATCGCGTTGGGTGACGTGCTGCGCACCAAGGAGCGTTTCGCCGCGTCGGTGGCCGCGTACGATGTCGCGATCCGGCGGCTGAAGTCGGTCGAGGAGCGGCATTGGGTGCTGTTCTTCAGTCGCGGCATCGGGCTGGAGCGCACGAAGCAGTGGCCCAAGGCGGAAGCCGACATGAAGCGCGCGCTCGAGCTCGCGCCCGAGCAGCCCTATGTGCTGAACTATCTCGGCTACAGCTGGATCGACCAGGGCATGCATCTTAAGGAGGGGATGAACCTCCTGAAGCGGGCCACCGATCTCAGGCCCGACGACGGCGCGATCAGCGACAGCGTCGGCTGGGCCTACTACCGGATCGGCAAGTTCGAAACGGCGGTCGAGTGGCTGGAGAAGGCCGCCGAGCAGAAGGGCGACGACGCGACCATCGTCGAGCATCTGGGCGATGCCTATTGGCATGTCGGACGCAAGCGCGAGGCGCGTTTCCAGTGGGAGCGCGCGCTGCGCCAGAAGCCGGAGAAAGACCGCGTGCCGATTCTGAACGACAAGCTGGTGAACGGTCTCACGCCGGGCAATGACAAGCCCACGGTCTACGAGAAGCCGGCGGACCGTCCGCAAGGCGGCTGAGCCGCGCGATGCCGCTCACCCGGCTCGCGCGCGCCAAGCTCAATCTATGGCTCGAGATCGTGGGCCGGCGCGACGACGGCTATCATCTGCTCGACTCGCTCGCGGTCTTTGTCGATCTCGCCGATACGATCGAAGTCGCGCCTGCAGGCGGCCTCTCGCTCGCAGTGCGGGGACCGCTCGCCGGCGCTTTGGAGGGTGAGTCCGACAATCTCGCCCTGCGGGCGGCTCGTCGGCTCGCCGACGGGGCGGGCGTCGCGCCGCGCGCGGCGATCACGCTCGTAAAGTCCATCCCCGTCGCCGCCGGTCTCGGCGGCGGCTCGGCCGACGCGGCAGCGACGTTGCAGGCTCTGGTCGAGCTGTGGCGCCTTGCGCTGCCGCAGGACGAGCTGTTCGATCTCGCGGCCACACTCGGCGCCGACGTTCCGATGTGTCTGGCCGGCCGGCCGGTATTCGTGGGCGGCGTGGGCGAGCGCCTGCGCCCCGCGCCGCCGCTACCGCCCTTTGCGGTGCTGCTGGTCAATCCCGGCGTCGCGCTCGCGACCAGCGATGTTTTCGCCGCGCGGCGGGGGCCGTTTCGCGAGCCCGTGCCGCCGGTTGTGGGCTGGCACGATCCGGGGGCGTTCCTTGCGCTCCTGCGCGCGCGGGCGAACGATCTGGAGGCGCCGGCGATTGCCTGTGCGCCGGTTGTCGGCGATCTGCTCGGTCGGCTGCGCGCCAGTGCGGGCGTACGCTACGCCGCGATGAGCGGCAGCGGGGCCACCTGCTTTGCGCTCTACGACAGCGATGCCAGCGCGCGCGCCGTCGCGGCGACGCTGCCGGACGGCTGGTGGCGCCACGTTGGCACCTGGGCGTGAGGCGTCAGGGTCGTTTGGGCGCGGTGAGGTCGCGCATTTCCTTCAGCTGATCGAACACCGCGCGGCCCGGCTCGCCGATTTCACGCGTGCCCATCGCTCTTTCGAAGGCACGGATGGCGCCGCGCGTGCCAGGGCCGAGCAAGCCATCGACCGTGTCGTTGTAGAACTTGAGATCACGCAGCATCGCCTGGATCGCCTTGATCTGATCCGGCGCCGCGGCGGGCCAGGCATCGGGATCGGGCGGCTCGACCTTCGCCGGTTCGGGTTTCGGCGGCTCGGCCTTGGCTTCGGGCTTGGGCTCCGGTGCTGCCGGCGGAGTTGGGGCCGGCGGGGGCAGGGCGGTAGCCCCGGCGGCGTCGCGTTTGGCGATGGCCTCGCGCAGCGCCACAAAGAGCTCACGCGAGGATTCGCCCGTCTCGCGCAGCCCTTGGGCCCGCTGGAAATCTCGGATCGCCGTGCGGGTCACTGGACCGATGGCGCCATCCGGCTTGTCGCGCAACAGCTTGAGATCGAGAAGCGCTTGCTGGATGGCGGCGATCTGCTCGCTCTGGGTACGCGGCCAGCCCGGCGGATCGGGCTCGGGCGGCGGGGCTGGCGCGGCGACCGGCGCCGCCCGTGAAGGCGGCCTGGGCACAATTCCGGCCGCTTGCAGCGCTTCGACGATCTCGCGGAACTCGGTGCGGCCGACGCTCTGCGCGCGTTCTAGCTCGGCCGGGGTAAGCGCGCGTTGCAGCACCTGCGCGCGCTGTGTCGCCGTCTTGGCAAGCGTCGTCTCGGTCCCGCGATTGGCCTGGCGTTCGAACTCGGCGGTGATTGCGAACCACGCCAGTGCCAGCGGCGGATCTTTCGGCACGACGTCGCCGCGCTCATAGGTATCGCCGAGCGTGAACATCGATGCCGCCATTCCCTGCCGCGCCGCCGAGCGCAGCAGATCGACCGCCTCGCGGCCGCTGCGCGCGGCGCCCTTTCCGTCCCGCAGGAGCAGCGCCAGATTGTGCTTGGCGGTGGGAACGTTCGCCTCGACCGCGCGCCGATACCACTCGACCGCCTTGGTGGAGTCGCGCGCGACCACGAAACCGCGCTCGTACATCACGCCGACGTTGAACGCGGCCTGCCCCGACCCGGACTGCGCCGCGCGCAGCAACCAGCCGGCGCCCGCCGACTGGTCGCGCGTGACGCCGATGCCCTGGATCAGGCGCTGCGCGAGCTCGTCCATCGCGGCCGTGTCGCCGCCCTCCGCGCGCGCGCGCACGTCATCGATCGGAATCTGGCTCCAGTCGGTCGGAGTGGTGGCACCCGGCGCGGCCGCGATGTCGGCGGACGTCGCGGGCGGCGGAGGATCGGGTGCGGGTATTGCGGAGGCGGGCAGGATGGCGGGTGCCGGTGGCGTGGGCGGCGGCGCCGGCGCGGCCGACGGCGCGGGAGCGGCCGGCGGCGCGCTTGCCCTCTGCGGCGGCGCGTCCGGCGGGCTGTAGCCCACCCACGCCGCGACGCCGACCGCCAACATCAGCACGACGACGGAGGCGCCGATGGCGAGCCCGCGCCGGCGCGCGGCGCCGTCGTCCATCGGCGTCGGCCAATTCAGACCGCGCGCGCCGTCGTTCGCCTTGCCGGGATCGCCGTCGCTCATGCCCCGAGATTACCGGACCCGGGGGCCGGGGGGGGAGGGGGCGGCGCGGTGGCGCACCACCAGCAAGAGCGTCAGCAGGATGACCGCGCCCGCCTGGTGCCCGGCCGCGATCGGGATCGCGACACCGGTCAGGACAGTTGCGGCTCCCAGCGCCATCTGCGCGAGCGCCATCGCGGCCGCGAGCGTTGCGTCCAGTCGACGCGCGCGCCAGGCGAGGACCACAACGCCCAGCACCAGGAGCTTGGCAAGCCAGCGATGGATGAATTGCACTGTGGTGCCGTTCTCGAACAGGTTGATCCAGCCCGGGGCCAGATCGAACATGCCGGGCGGGATCCAATAGCCTGACATGGTGGGGAAGCTCGCGTGTGCGCTGCCGGCGCGCAGCCCCGCCACGAACGCGCCCCACGTCAGAACCACGAACAGGAGACCGATCAGGGCCGCCGCCTTGGTCGCGATGACGCGGTCAGGACGGATCGCGATGCCGGGGGAGAGGCGCAGGATCAGGTGGACCGTGTAGGCGTAGAGCACGACCGCGAGGCCCAGATGGGCGGCGAGCCGGTAGTGACTGACCGCCGGACGGTCCACCAGCCCGGACGCGACCATCGCCCAGCCGAGCGCGCCTTGCAGCCCGCCCAGCGCAAACAGCGCCAGCAGTCGGGGCTTCAGCCAACCGGGCAACTGGCGCCGCAACCAGAACCAGGCCAGCGGCAGGGCGAAGGCGAGGCCGATCAGCCGACCCCAAAGCCGGTGCAGATACTCCAGCCAGAAGATTTCCTTGAACTCCGCGATGCCAATGCCGCGATTGACCATCCGGCCCTGCGGCGAGTTGGCGTACTTCGCGAGCTCGGCTTGCCAGGCGGCCTCGCCGACCGGCGGCAGCCAGCCGGTCACCGGCCGCCATTCGACCATCGACAGACCCGACTCGGTCAGCCGGGTGAAGCCACCCAGCACGATCATGAGCAATATCATGCCAGCCACGGCGAGCAGCCAGGCGCGGACGGCGGGAGGGGCCTCAGTCATGGGAGGTGGACCATGCGGGATCGCGCCCGTCGCGTCATCAGGCAAGAATGTCGCGAAAACCCGCGCCCGGGGTCGGGGGATCGCCGGCTTGCCGGCGCGCGCGGGCGCCGCTAAGCCGTTCGCCCACAAACGATCCGCCATGACCGACCTAACCCTCGCCCACGGCCTCACCTTCGCCGATCTCTACAACCGCGCCGGCCTCGTTCGTCTCGACGGCACCTTCGCGACCTGGCTGGCCACCGCGGAGCCCGGTTTGCACGCCCGCTTCATGGCGGCGCGCGCCGCGCCCGACGCGATGGAGCGCAAGGCGGAGTCGGAGTTGCTGATCGAGCTCGCGCGCCCGCTGGAGGACTTCGTCGCCGGCCTGTTCGGAGTCGCGGGCGACGCCGCGACGCTGCGCGCCGGCCACACGCGGCTCGCCGCGCTCTGGGACTGCAAGCGGCTCTTTGTGCAACGCCATGTCGCGCGCGCGCTCAAGCCCGAGCAGGCCGCGGCTCTCGACTCAGCGTCGGTGACCGCCGCCCTGGGCGATAGCGTCGACCTCGCGGGCGCCGTCGGCCGTGACGCGCTGGAGGCGGCGGAGCTCGCCTTCGCCGAGGCGGTGCGCGAGCGGTTGGGACCCGAGTTCAAGGTCACCGCGGGCGATGCCGACATCGAGCCGTTCGTGCGCTATGCCGCCTGGGCGCTGCATCATCCCGAGGGCAAGCGTCGCCACCGCGATGGTCCGCTGTTCAAGCTGCCGCACAAGCTCGACATGGAACGCCTGGTGCCGATCGAGACCGAGACGGTCGATGGTGTGGTGCGTCTGCGCCTGCCGCGGCCGATGCTGCGGCATCGCGAGGGCTTCGATCTCACCGACGCCGGTTTCGATCTCGGGCGCGCCCTGGATCACACCCAGTACTGCATCTGGTGCCACAATCAGGGCAAGGACAGCTGCTCCAGCGGCCTGAAAGATCGCAAGACCGGCGCGTTCCAGAAGTCGGCCTTCGGCGTGACCCTCGCGGGCTGCCCGCTGGAGGAAAAGATTTCGGAGATGAATCTCCTGAAGGGCGAGGGCTTTTCCATCGGCGCGCTCGCCATGGCCGCGATCGACAATCCGCTGCTGGCGGCGACCGGTCACCGCATCTGCAACGACTGCATGAAGGCGTGCATCTACCAGAAGCAGGAACCGGTCGACATCCCGCAGATCGAGACCCGCACGCTCAAGGATGTGCTCGGCCTGCCCTGGGGCTTCGAGATCTACTCGCTGCTGACGCGGTGGAACCCGCTCCACCTGCGGCGTCCGCTGCCGCGTCCGGCGACGGGCCGAAGCGTCCTGGTCGTCGGACTGGGACCGGCGGGCTTCAATCTATCGCATCACCTGATGAATGACGGTCACGCGGTGGTGGCGATCGATGGTCTCAAGATCGAACCGTTGCCGATCGAACAGTCGGGAGTCGCAGCCGACGGAACGCGGGGCATTTTCGCGCCGGTGCGCGACATCGCGACCTTGCGCGAGGCGCTGGGCTCGCGCGCGATGGCGGGCTTCGGCGGCGTCGCGGAGTACGGCATCACCGTGCGCTGGGACAAGAACTACCTCAAGCTGGTGCGGCTCCTGCTGGAGCGACGCTCACAGTTCGCGATGCTGGGCGGCGTGCGCTTCGGCGGCACCGTGACGGCCGACGGCGCCTTCGCCATGGGCTTCGACCATGTGGCGCTCTGCGCCGGTGCGGGCAAACCCACCGTCCTCGACATGCCGAATGGTCTCGCACGCGGCGTGCGCGCGGCGTCGGACTTCCTGATGGCGCTGCAGCTCACCGGCGCAGCCAAGACGGACTCGATCGCGAGTTTGCAGATCCGCCTGCCCGTCGTGGTGATCGGCGGCGGGTTGACGGCGATCGACACCGCGACGGAGTCGCTCGCCTACTATCCCGTGCAGGTCGAGAAGTATCTGGCCCGGCATGAGGCGCTGGTCGCCGATCGCGGCGAGGCGGCGGTGCGGGCGGCCTGGCGGTCCGAGGAGCGCGAGACCGCCGAGGAGTTTCTGGCGCATGCGCGCGCCCTTCGCGCCGAGCGCGCCGCCGCGGCGCGCGAACACCGCACCCCGGCGATCGCCGCACTGGTGAATGGCTGGGGCGGCGTGACGATGGTGTATCGCCGCCGCTTGATCGACGCGCCGTCCTACACGCTCAATCACGAGGAAGTGCTGAAGGCGCTGGAAGAGGACATTCGCATCGTCGAGGGCCTGTCGCCCGTGGCGGTCGAGGTCGATGCCGCGGGCGCAGCCTGCGGGTTGCGGGTGAAGGGCGAACAGGCGGGCGCCGGTCTCGAAACCACGCTGCCCGCCCGCACCGTGCTGGTCGCGGCCGGCACGCAGCCCAATACCGTCCTGGCCCGCGAGGACGCCGCGCACGCGACACTCGATGGCAAGTACTTCCAGGCGCTCGATGAGGCGGGCAACCCGGCCACGCCGGAGCGGGTCGCCAAGCCGGGCGAGGTGCGCGTGCTGATGCATCGCGCGACCGACGGACGGGCCATGTCGTTCTTCGGCGACCTGCATCCCTCCTTCGCCGGCAACGTGGTGAAGGCGATGGGCGGCGCCAAGCAGGGCTATCCGGTCCTGAGTCGCGTCATGGCCGCGTTGCCCAAGGCAGGCACGACACCTGAGGCGTTGCGCGCGCGCGTGAACGCCGAATGGCGGGCCCGCGTGGTTCGCGTCGAGCGGCTGACGCCGACCATTGTCGATGTGGTGGTTGAGGCGCCCGCCGCTGCGCGCGGCTTCGAACCCGGGCAGTTCTATCGCTTGCAGAACTTCGAGGCGCTCGCACCGCGAGTCGACGGCACGACGCTGGCGATGGAGGGCCTCGCGCTCACCGGGGCCTGGGTCGACAAGGAAAAGGGCCTGCTGTCGCTGATCGCGCTGGAGATGGGCGGCTCGTCCGATCTCTGCGCGCTCCTCAAGCCCGGCGAACCGGTGATCGTGATGGGGCCCACCGGCACGCCAACCGAGATCGAGCCGGGCGAGACGGTCGTGCTCGCGGGCGGTGGGCTCGGCAACGCGGTGCTCTTCTCGATCGGCCAGGCGTTCCGCCGCGCCGGCAGCCGCGTGCTCTACTTCGCGGGCTACAAGCGCGTGATGGACCGCTATCGCGTGTCGGAGATCGAAGCCGCCGCCGATGTCGTGGTTTGGTGCTGCGACGAGGCGCCGGGCTTTGCGCCGGGTCGGCCGCAGGATCGCAGCGTGGTCGCCAACATCGTGGAGGCGATGCGGCTCTATGCGACCGGTGCGCTCGGACCCGCGACGATCCCGATGTCCGATGCCGACCGGGTGATCGCCATCGGCTCGGACGGCATGATGAACGCTGTTCGGGCGGCCCGGCATGGCGTGCTGAAGCCGCTGTTGAAGCCCGGCCACGCCGCACTCGGTTCGATCAACTCTCCCATGCAATGCATGATGAAGGAGATCTGCGCGCAGTGCCTGCAGCTCCATCGCGATCCGGAAACCGGCAAGGAAAGCGTCGTGTTCTCCTGCTTCAACCAGGATCAGGAGCTGGACCGCGTCGATTTCGCCTGCTTGCGCCAGCGCCTCGGCCAGAACGCCGTGCAGGAGCGCCAGACCGCCGCCTGGATCGACCGGGCGCTGCGGCGCGCCGGAGCGCGCTGAGCCGGATCAGCGCGTCACAACGCGCTGGCGAAGGCCTCGATGCGGTCCGCGATCCATTGCGGGCGTGTCACGGTGGGGACATGGCCCGCGCCGTCGGCAATCTCCAGCCGGGCGTTGGGCATCAGCGTGCGGAGCGTCTCCGACGACGCAAGCGGCGTGATGTTGTCTTTCGTGCCATGCAGCAGAAGGCACTTGTGCCGCAGTCCGGCGACCCGGCCTTCAAGGTCGATCCCTTCCATGCATTCCATCAGCTCGATCGCGACCTGGGCGCTCGATCGCAGAACGATCTGCTCGCCCCAGGCCCGCTCGGCCTCGCAATCCGGTTCGGGAACGCAGGCGGCGACAAAGGCCTTCATCGTCGCCGGGAAGTTCGCGCGGCAGCCGGCCAGCAACTGGTCTCGCTGCGGCATGCGAGTGCCGACATAGCGTCCGCTGACCAGCACCAGCGCCTCGAACCGGTCTGGCTTCCGCAGTGCCGCCTCCAGCACGACCGCGGCGCCGGCGGACTCGCCCGCCAGAATACAGCGGTCGATGTGGCAATGATCGAGAACGCGGAAAAGATCGTCGACCAGCAGGTCGAACGTGATGCGGGGCGCCCGCGAGACGGTGGCACCGGTGCCGCGGTGATCGTAGGTCACAAGACGCCAATCGCCGCGACTGAGCTGCTCGAAAGGGGGAATCCAAAGTTCGCCGCTGCCGACCCATCCGCCGTGCGCAACCAGTGTTCGCGCGCCGCTACCAAACGATTGGACCATGATGTCGGCATCGGCCGATTTCAGAAACATGCGCGTCCTTCTGCCGGGGCCGCTCAGCCGGTGGGTGAGCATCGCGATGCCGGGGCGCCTGACCTTAAGGGGCTGACGCCATATCGCAAGCCTACGCTTTGCGCGCACGCCACGGGCGCACGGCCAGCGGTCCCGCGATGCAGGTGCCGAACACGATCATCCCGGCCGCGACCGCCACGAAGACTCCGGGCAGACCCCACCCGAGTACGTCGACGGCGACCCAGGCGCCGACCGTGGCCACGGCCATCCGGGCGAGGCCCGCGATCATCGGTGCGGCCATGCGGCCCGCCCCTTGGCTCGCGAAGCTGAGCGTCAGCCCAAGCCCGAACAGGCAGAAGAACGGCGCGACGCGCGTGATGTAGTGGACGGCCGCGGCGATCACCTCGGGGTCGCGACTGAACAGGCGGGCCCATTCCGCCGGCAGCACCGCCACGATCCAGCCCAGCACGCCGATCGTGCCGCCGGCGGCGACACCGCCGATCCAGGCCGCGCGCACCGCGCGTTGCCAGTCATTGGCGCCGGCGGCGACGCCCACCAGCGTGGTGAGCGCGGAGCCGACACCGAAGGCCAGCGGCACCAGCATGAACTCGAGCCGAACACCGATGCCGTAGCCCGCCAGCGCCGCCACACCGAAGCGGCCGACGAACCCCGTCACCAACATGGCGGTGAGATTGGCGGTCAGCGCGGAGAGCGAGGCGATCAGGCCGACGCGCAGGATGTCCCAGAACAGCCTGCGTTCGAGACGCGCCGACAGTGTCGGCACGAAGCCGAGCTTGCCGCCCCACAGCGCGCGCGCCTGCAGCAGCGCCGAGACCGCGCTGGTGGCGATCCAGGACAGTGCCGCGCCCGCAATGCCGAAGCCGTGCCAGCCGCCGACACCCAGGATGAGAAGACCCGAGAGCGGCACCTGCGCCAGTGACGACAAGAGCATGTAGCGGCCCGGCGTCGCGGCATCGCCCGCACCGCGCAACAGCGCCGACAGGATGAAGTTGGCCCACGAGGCGACCGCCCCGGCGAACAACACGTTGGAAAAGAGCATCGCCTCGGCGAGCGCGCCGTCACGCCCGCCCAGCAACCGGTACAGGCTCTCGCCGAAGACCCAGGCACCGAGCGTGAAGAGAGCCGCGAATCCGGCGCCGACGATCAGGGCGTGCGTCACCAGCGCCGCCGCGTCGTCTCGCCGGCCCGCGCCCAGTGCGCGCGCCATCGCGGCGGCAGTGCCGCCGCCCATGCCGCCCGCGGCCATCATGGTCATCAGCATCATCAGGGGAAACACCAGCGCGAAGCCGGCCAGAGCGTCGGTCCCAAGCTGGCCGATGAAGTAGGTCTCGGCGATCGACACCGCCGTTTGGGCCACCATGACAAGCGTCGTGGGGCCGGCGAGCTTCAGAAGACTGGGCCCGATCGGGGCGGTGAGCAGGGGGTGGGCCACGGCGACTCCGGTTTGCGTGCATATGCACGGTATCGCTCCCGGCGCGCCGCGTCACCTGACTTTCATCCGGGCCCGGGCTAGTTTTCCGCATGACCGAGACCCCGCGCCCGCTCGCCGGTGCCACCCGGCAGATCGAAACCGACCGCGTCGTTGTCACCGAGTGGCGCTTCGCGCCCGGCGCTCACACCGGCTGGCACCGCCACGAGATGGACTATGTCGTGGTCCCCATCACCTCGGGTGAGCTGCACGCCTTCGACGGCAAGATGACCACGCCGGCGCCGCTGCGTGCTGGCGTCGCCTACAATCGCCCGGCGGGCGTCGAGCATGACATCGTCAATCCCAACGATTTCGAGTTCGTCTTCATCGAGATCGAGTTGAAGCCCTGAGCCGCACGCCGGGCAGCCCGGCGGCCGGCGCGGATTGACTTGATCGGGCCCTTCCCGCATATGGTCCGCGTCATCGGTCCGGCCGCCTTCTGGGCGAAGAGGGGCCGACTCGAAGCCTAGCCGAGAGGGCAGGCTAAACCACGGAAACTAAATGACATTTGAGAGTTTGGGGCTGAGCGCCCCGGTCCTGCAGGCGGTCGCCGAAAAGGGCTATACACAGCCCACGCCCATCCAGGAAAAGGCCATCCCCATCGTGTTGATGGGCCGCGACGTGCTCGGATGTGCCCAGACCGGCACCGGCAAGACCGCCTCGTTCGTACTGCCGATGATCGACATTCTGGCCGAGGGTCGGGCCAAGGCGCGCATGCCGCGCTCGCTGATCCTGGAGCCGACCCGCGAACTCGCCGCGCAGGTCGCCGAGAATTTCGACATGTACGGCAAGAACCACAAGCTGAATAAGGCGCTGCTGATCGGCGGCGTCTCGTTCGACGATCAGGAGCGCGCGCTGGAGCGCGGCGTCGACGTGCTGATCGCCACGCCCGGCCGACTGCTCGATCATTTCGAGCGCGGCAAGGTGCTGCTGAACGACGTCAAGGTGCTGGTGATCGACGAAGCCGATCGCATGCTCGACATGGGATTCATCCCGGATGTCGAGCGCATCGTCGGTCTGCTGCCGCCGCTCCGTCAGACGCTGTTCTTCTCGGCGACCATGCCGCCGGAGATCAAGCGGCTCGCCGACCGTTTCCTGAGCAACCCGAAGGAAGTGAGCGTTTCGCCGCCCGCCTCCACCGCCAAGAACATCGTCCAGGGTCTCGCCGTGGTCGGCGATGAGGACAAGCGCGAGGCGCTGCGCCGGCTGATCCGCGAGCAGGACATCAAGAACGCGATCGTGTTCTGCAATCGCAAGCGCGACGTGGCGCTGTTGCAGGGTTCGCTCAAGAAGCACGGCTTCAATGCCGGCGCCTTGCATGGCGACATGAGCCAGCCCGCCCGCATGGAAACCCTGGACCGCTTCAAGCAGGGCGAGATCCAGATCCTGGTGGCCTCCGACGTCGCCGCGCGCGGCCTCGATATCGCCGACATGAGCCACGTCTTCAATTTCGACGTGCCGTTCTCGCCCGAGGACTACGTCCATCGCATCGGCCGCACCGGCCGCGCCGGCAAGACCGGTCACTCCTTCACTCTGGCGACGCCCGCCGAGGGCGACCTGGTCCAGGCGATCGAGAAGCTGATCGGCGCCGACATCCCGCGCGTGCCGATCCCCGGCATGGAAGCGCTGGCGCTCGAAGCGGGCGACGGACGGCGTGGTCGGGGTCGCGGCCGTGGCCGCGGCCGTGGCGGCCGCCCGGAGCGGGGCGAGGGTCGCGGCCCGAGGCCGGACCGCGGCGAACATCGCACGCCGCGCGAGACTCCGACGGCGACGGCCGAGGCTGCTCCCGTCGAGACGGCGCCGCGTCCGCCGCGCGAACCGAGACCGCACCGCGAAGACCGGCCTTCCCGGCCGCCGCACGAGGGGCGGGAGTCCAGGCCGCCGCGCGAGTCGCGCGAGTCGAGGCCCGCCCGCGTTTCCGGCGGCCAGCATCCGTCACGCCGCGAGCGACGGCCGGAGCGCGACGACGGGACCCAGAAACGCGGGCTCGGCGATCATGTTCCTGCCTTCCTCTCGCGGCCGTCGCGCTGAGGCGTCGGAGCAACAGACACCGATAGCGCGCGAATGGGATCAGGTAGGACCGCCTGCGGTTCCACCTGAACCCGTTCCGCTCTAGACTGCGCATCGCGGGGGCGGTGCGCATGCAGACAATCTTCATCATGGTGAAATGCGAGCTCGGGCGGGCCTATGACGTGGCTGACGCTGCGGTCGGGCTTGAGCAGGTGTCGGAGGTCTATTCGACCTCGGGCCAATACGACCTGCTGATGAAGTGCTACCTGCCCGATACGACCGACATCGGTCACTTCGTGACCAGCCGCATCCAGACGCTTGCCGGCGTTAAGGACACCTTCACGCTGATCACTTTCAAGGCCTTCGGGTGAGTGCCGGCACCGCGGCCGCGCTCGTCCTGCAGGTGGATGTAGCGGCCGGCGACGCCGCAGAGCTGGAGGCGTGGCACGGCGGCGAACACCTTGCCGAACGGATCGCCTGCCCCGGCTGGCAACGCGGCGCGCGCTATCTCAGCCTCGATCGACCGAGCCGGTTCCTGCTCTTCTATGACACGGCTTCGCTCGCCGCCTTCGAGAGCGCGGCGTATCGCGCGCGGCTCGACGACCCGACACCCTGGAGCCGGCGCGTGTTCCCGCGCTTTCGCGACACCTGGCGCACGCCCTGCACGGTCGAGCGGCGCCATGGCGGCGGGTTGGGCGGGGCGGCGCTGCTGTTGCGTCCCGATGGCGAGGCGCCCTTCGATGCGCTGGTTGCGGCCCACGCGGTGAGAGTCGATCTGCTGGCAGGCCATGCGCCGACGGGCGCGCTGCCCAGCACCGAGAAGACGCTGCGCGCCACGCCGGACCGTCACGCCGATCGCGTGCTGATCGCCTTCTTCGCCTCCGAGGAGGCCGCTCGGTCCGCACAGGGCGTCGCGAGCGGGGCGGAGCTGTTCGGCTTCCGCCAGTCGCTCGCCCGCTCGGATCTCAGTTGACCAGGCCGTAGAACTTGCCGGCGTTGGTGCAGGTGATCATGCGCGTGACGTCGGCCGGCACCTCGGCGAACTGCTCGGCAATGTACTTGTCCGACTGCGGCCACACGCCGTCGCCGTGGGGATAGTCGGAGCCCCACATCAGCGTCTCCGCCCCCATGTCCTCGATCAGCTTCAGACCGATGCGGTCGAACTGGAACGTCGCCTTGCATTGCCGGCGCCAATAGTCGGACGGCTTCATCTTGAGGCCGAGATCGGTGAAGCGGTCCTCCCACTCGTAGTCCATGCGATCGAGCGCATAGGGGATCCAGCCGCAACCCGACTCGCCGAAGGCGATGCGGATGTTGGGATAGCGCTCCAGAACATTGGCCGAGATGATGGCGGCCAGGATGTTCACGAGGTTCATCTGGAACCCCGAAACGACCGTGAAGAACACCGAGCGGCCGACCCGACCGGGATGCTTCTGGATGGTGTCCGGCGGCACCGTCGGGAAGGTGTGGAAGTGGAGCGGCAGCTGCACCTCGTTGACCGCCTGCCACAGCGGCTCCCACATCGGATGCCACATCGGCTCCATGTTCCATGAGCAGGAGAGCTCCAGACCCCGGATGCCCATGCGCGCGACGCGATGGATTTCCTTCACCGCCGCGTCGATGTCGCCGTAGGGCAGGCAGGCAAGTCCGATGTGCCGGTCGGGATAGTGGCTGCAGAAGGCCTTCAGCCAATCGTTGTAGATGCGCAGCATCTCATTGGCGGCCTCCGGATCGCCAAGCCGTCCGGCGGCGCCCAGAATGCCGTAGATCACCTCGGCATCGACGCCGTCGCGGTCCATATCCTTGATGCGCAGATGCGGATCGGAGACGCGGCGGATGTCCTTCGCGCCGTCTGCGTAGAGGCCGGTCTCGGCCATGATGTCCACCCGATGGTGCTTGCCCGGAACGAACTTCTGGCCCGAAGGACCGACGCCATTCTTGAAGCCGAACGAGGCGCCGTTGCGCGCCACCCATTTCGGCCCGTCGTCGGTCTCGGTGACGTAGGGCATGCGCTCCTTCAGCGCGCGGGGCGCCATGGACACAAACAGGTCGGGCGGCATCCAGGGCAGGTCGAGATGGCAGTCGGCGGAGATGCGGTTGTACTGCATGGCGGGCTCCCGTCGCGGACGGCGGCGATTATGGACATGCACGCCGCGGCACGGCAACGGACGGGTGTTTCGCGCGGCGGGTCGTGCTAGGCACGCCGCCATGAGCGACGCAGCGACACTGGATGGCGAGTACGACTGGATCGTGGTGGGCGCGGGCTCGGCCGGCTGTGTCCTCGCGAACCGTCTGTCGGCCGACCCATCGAAGCGTGTGCTGGTGCTGGAAGGCGGCGGCAACGACGACTGGATCTGGTTCCACATTCCAGTGGGCTATCTGTTCGCGATCGGCAATCCGCGCTCGGACTGGATGTACCGCACCGAAGCCGAGCCCGGCCTCAACGGGCGCAGCCTCGCCTATCCGCGCGGCAAGGTGCTCGGTGGCTGTTCCGCGATCAACGCCATGGTCTCCATGCGCGGCCAGTCCGCCGACTACGACCATTGGCGCCAACTCGGTCTCGCGGGCTGGGGGTGGGACGATGTGCTGCCGGTCTTCAAGCGGCTGGACGATCATTTCCTCGGCGACACGCCGCATCACGGCGCTGGCGGCGAGTGGCGCGTGGAAGAACCGCGCGTCCGCTGGGAGGTGCTCGACGCGGTGATTGCGGCGGCCGAGGAAATGGGCGTGCCGGCCTCACCCGACTTCAACACGGGCGACAATCTCGGTGTCGGCTACTTCCATGTGAACCAGCGTCGCGGCGTGCGGATCTCGACGGCAAGAGCGTTCCTGAAACCCGTGCTCTCGCGGCCCAACCTGCGGCTCGAGACCAGCGTTCTGGCCGAGAGCTTGGTGTTCGAGGGCAAGCGCGCGGTCGGCGTGCGCTATCGCAAGAACGGCCGCTCGGTGGTGGCGCGGGCGCGCGGCGAGGTGATCCTGAGCGCGGGCGCCGTGACGAGCCCCGTGCTGCTGCAGCGATCCGGCGTCGGCCCGGCGGCGTGGCTCGCCGATCATGGCATCGCGCCGGTCCACGTGATGGACGGCGTCGGGCGAAATCTGCAGGACCATCTGCAGCAGCGCGCGATCTACCGCGTGACCGGCGCCCGCACGCTGAACGAGACCTACCATTCGCTGCTGGGGCGCGCCTGGATCGGCCTCGAGTACGCGCTGTTCCGGCGCGGGCCGCTCACCATGGCGCCGTCCCAGCTCGGGATCTTCATGCGCTCCTCGCCAAGCCGCGAGCGCGCCAACATCGAGTTCCATGTCCAGCCGCTCTCGCTCGACAAGTTCGGCGACCCACTGCACCGCTTCCCCGCCATCACGGTGAGCGCCTGCAATCTGCGGCCCTCGTCGCGCGGCACGATCCGGCTGCGCTCGACCGACCCCGATGCCGCGCCGCTGATCGCGCCCAACTATCTCTCGACCAACGACGACCGCGAGGTCGCCGCCGATGCGATCCGCGCGACCCGCCGGCTGATGCGCCAGCCGGCGCTCGCCCGCTACGCGCCGAGCGAGTACCTGCCGGGCCCGACCGTGGGCGATGACGATACCGCGCTTGCCCGCGCGGCCGGCGACATCGGCACCACGATCTTCCATCCGGTCGGCACCGCGAAGATGGGTTTGGCCAGCGATCCGCTTGCCGTCGTCGATACGCGCTGCCGGGTCCTGGGCCTGGAGCGCCTGCGCGTCATCGACGCCTCGGTGATGCCGACCATCACCTCGGGCAACACCAACACCCCCACCATCATGATCGCCGACAAGGCGGCCGCGATGGCGATCGAGGACGCTAGGGCACGTTGAGTTCAGCTGGAATCAGCTGAGCTCAACGCCCACTAGGTTCTTGTCCTGAAGTTGAACTCGGCCCCGGCGCGGATGCCGGTGGGCCACCGCGCGGTGACGGTCTTCAGTCGGGTGTAGAAGCGCACGCCTTCCATGCCGTAGATGCCGTGGTCGCCGAAAATCGAGGCCTTCCAGCCGCCGAAGCTGTGATAGGCGACCGGCACCGGGATCGGCACGTTGACACCGATCATGCCGATCCGAACGCCGTTGGCGAAGCTGCGGGCGGCGTCACCGTCGCGGGTGAAGATCGCCGTGCCATTGCCATAGGCGTGGTCGTTCACCAGCTTCAACGCCTCGTCGAAACCGCCAGCGCGCACCACCGACAGCACCGGCCCGAAGATCTCGTCCTTGTAGATGGTCATGTCGGGCGTCACGTGATCGAACAGGCAGCCGCCCATGAAGTTGCCGTTCTCGTAGCCTTGGAGCTTGAGGCCGCGGCCATCGACCACGAGCTTGGCGCCTTCCGCCACCCCGCGATCGACATAGCCCATCACCTTGTCGCGGTGCTGTCGGGTCACCAGCGGGCCCATCTCCGACTGCGGATCGAGTCCGGGTCCGACCTTGAGCGCGGCGACGCGCGGCGCGAGCTTGGCCATCAGCCGGTCGCCCACATCGCCCACCGCGACGGCGACCGAGATCGCCATGCAGCGCTCGCCGGCCGCGCCGTATCCGGCGCCGATCAGCGCGTCGGTCGCCTGGTCGAGATCGGCGTCGGGCATGATGACCATGTGGTTCTTGGCGCCGCACAGCGCCTGCACGCGCTTGTTGCGCTGCGTGCCACGGTGATAGACGGCCTCGCCGATCGTGGTCGAGCCCACGAAGCTGATCGCCGGCACGTCGGGGTGATCGAGGAGCGCATCGACCGCGACCTTATCGCCGTTCACGACCTGGAAAATGCCCTCGGGCACACCCGCTTCGGCAAACAGCTCGGCCAGCAGCATCGGCGCGCTCGGATCCTTCTCGGACGGCTTCAGGATGAAGGCGTTGCCGCAGGCCACCGCCATCGCGCCCATCCAACAGGGGATCATGATCGGGAAGTTGAACGGCGTGATGCCCGCGACGACGCCGAGCGGCTGGCGGATCGACCAGCTGTCCATGTCGGCCGCCACCTGCTCGGTGAAGTCGCCGCGCATGTGGTGCGCGATGCCGCACGCAAACTCGACCACCTCCAGGCCGCGGCCGATCTCGCCCTTGGCGTCGTCGAAGGTCTTGCCGTGCTCGAGCGTCAGGAGTCGCGCAATGTCGTCGATGTGCCGCTCGATCAGGCCCTTCAGGGTGAACATGGCGCGTTGGCGGCGGAGCGGCGGCGTCGCCGCCCAGCCGGTCTGCGCGCGCCGCGCGATCTCGACCGCCCGCCTGACCTCCTCGATCGAGGCAAAGGCGACGCGCGCCGTCGTCTCGCCGGTCGCGGGGTTGGTGACGTCGCCCGCGCGACCGCTGGTGCCGGCGACACGCTTGTTGGCGATGAAGTGACCGATGTCCGCGACCATTGCGACCTTCCCGTTGGTACGCCGTTGGGGTCGTGCGTTCTAACACCGCTACGTCGCCCTCGGTAGCGCCATGCTAGAGCGGAAGCGGATCAAGTGGGAGCGTATGCGGTTCCACCTGATCCCACTCAGCTCTACGCAATGACGCTGTGCTCTTCCACGACATAGCTGCGGATGCGACCGATGAAACGCGCGCCGTCCTCGTGCAGCGCCTTCATCTCGGGTGAGGCAAGTGCTCGCTCCCAGGCCGCGCGGTCATCGAACCAGAGCTCGGCGATGCCGTCGATCTCCGCCCCGAGTTCCAGCGCCGGGATGTCCGCCCGCGAACGTTCGCCGGCCATGTGGTTCTGGACATAGCGGCGTAGCCCCGGGATGGCATGCGCTAGCGGAGCGTGGACGCGGACCCAGTGATCCATGAAGGCCGCATGGCTCCAGCCAGGCTTGCGGGCGAGCAGGCCAATGGTCTTGATCATCCTATAGCTCCGCATCGAGAGGGCGGGGGGTGTCCGATCTGCTGAACGGATGCGTACCGTTCCGGGTTCCGTCGTGGCCGCGGTCGATGGTGCCCTCCCGGCGAGGGAAGGCCAAGTCGCGTCGACGCGCCTGCGGATTTGTACAGATGACACCTTTATCCCGACCCCACCCCTTTGACTGACGCTGCGACGATCCGTACCTTGGTCAACATTAATTTGCGTATTTTTTGAGTGATTAAAGTTATGGTTTGCCCGCCCGTTACGCGAGCCGCGCCCGGCACGCTCGAGCTCCGTCCCGCTCCCATCCCTCCCGACTGGATCCTTGAGGGTCGACCCGACGCCCGGGTGGCTTCGATCTCGCGCAGCGCCTCGGGCGCCATGTGGACCGACCTCTGGGACTGCACCGCCGGTCGCTTCGAATGGCGCTACGAGGTCGATGAGACCATCACCATCGTCGAGGGCGGCGCCATCGTGACCGACGCCAACGGTACCGTCTGGCCGCTCAAGCCCGGTGACGTCGCGAGCTTTCGCGCCGGCACGCGGGCGCACTGGCATGTGCCGACATACGTTCGCAAGATCGCGGTCTGTGCCCATCCAATGCCGAACCTTGTGATGGCCGTCGGCGACTTCGCCAAACGCCTGCGTCGACGCGCGCGATCCGTGGCCGCAGCTGCCGGCACCGCCACGGCCTTCGCCCTCGGCGCGGCGATGCTCGTGATCGAGTAGTCGCGACACGGCCACTTCGCTCGCACCGGGAGAAGTGCTTCGGAATGACGAGAGAGAGCGCCTGATCCTGGATCAGACGTCGTTCGCCCGATCGTGCAGGGCGATGGCTTCTCGGGGACCGATCAGACTGCTAGGGTTTGCAGCATTCCAAGACGCTCGTTCGGGGATGTCTGTTCGTCTCCCCCGCGTCGCGCCGGAGCACACTCGATGAGCAAGCAACTGATGATCCTGGTCGCGGGCCCCTACCGCGGTGGCACGGGCGACGATCCGGTGAAGATCCAGGCCAACGTGGAAGCGATGGAGGACATGTCGCTCAAGGTGTTCCGTCGTGGCCATCTGCCGGTGATGGGCGAGTGGTTCGCCTTGCCGCTCCTGAAGCATGCAGGCTCGAAGAAGATCGGCGATGCCGTGTTTGACGAGATCTTTCATCCCGTGGCCCGCGAATTGATCGGCAAGTGAGATGCGGTGTTTCGCATCGGTGGCCCGTCGAGCGGCGCCGACGACATGGTCGCGACCGGCGAACGATTGGGCAAAATGATCTTTCGAGATCTCTCGGACATCCCTGAACGAAAGCGCTGACCGACAGCGCAACCGCCCTCGATCCGCTGCTCCTCACCTGAGCGGTGCCGCGATCAGCTTTGGCGGCCGCCCAGGAACTCCAGCAACAGGCGCGTCGTCTCGGTGGGGCGTTCCTGTTGGACCCAGTGGCCGGCGCCGTCGATCAGCCGCGGCGGGCCCATGCGGGTGCAGGCCCGGTCGCGCATGCGATCGAGCGCGCCGGGACTCTGGCGGATGCCCCAGTCGCTCGCGCCCGCGATGAAGGCCGCCGGCACGTCGATCGTGCGGGCGGCGAACAGCTCCAGCTCGCCATCGAACGCGCGGCTGGTCCGCACGCGATACCAGTTGAGACCGCCTTGGAAACCGCTGCGGGCATATTCATCGCTGTAGACGCGAAGCTCGTGCTCGGGGAGCCAGCTGCAGCCCGCGATTTCAGCCGACGTCGGCATCTCGTGCGCCACGGTGCCAGCCATCGTCTCGGCGAGATCCATGATGTAGTAGGTCGGCATCTTCGCGAGCTCGTCGGCGGTCCAGCCCGCGAGCTCGAACGGCCGGTTCGCGGCCCAGTCGGCGCTCTTGTGGTGATAGTAGGCGCGCAGGAAATCGTGCACGCCCTGCGGCGCCCGCCACATGTCGGCATTGGCCGGCCGCGTGGAGTAGTACCATTGGTAATGCTTGCGCGGTCGCGGCAAGGCGGCGAGGGCGGCATGGATGTCGGGACCGCGCGCCGGCGCGAGAGGCGGCGGACCGCCGAACGGCGCGCTCATCAGCACCAGGCGCTGGAAAACATCGGGGCGCACCAGCGCGGCCCAGGCTGCGACCGAGGCGCCGAAATCGTGACCGACGACCGCGTGAGCGGAGCGATGGCCGCAGGCCGCCAGCACGCCCAGTGCATCGCGCACCAGATTGAGGAAGCGGAAGGGCGCGAGATCGGCGTCGTAGTCCGCGCTCCAGCCCGTGGTGCGGCCATAGCCGCGCTGATCCGGCGCGATCGCGTGGTAGCCCGCTTGCGCGAGCGCCGGCATCACCTTGCGCCAGCTATAGGCGAGCTCGGGGAAACCATGCAGCAGGAGCACGGCCGGCCGGCCCGCGGTCTCGAAGCCCGCCTCCAGCACATGCACATCGAGACCGTTCACGCCCGGCAGGAGGCGCGCGCGCACGCCCGCCGGCAGGTGTTCGGCGGCGAGCGGCGCCACGGCCCGCCTCAGTAGCTCTTGGGCAGGCCCAGCACGCGCTCCGCGACATAGCAGAGCACGAGCTGTTCGCTCACCGGCGCGATGCGCGCGATCATGACCTCGCGCAGGAAGCGCTCGACATGGAACTCCTTGGCATAGCCGTAGCCCCCATGGGTGAGGATGGCGCGCTCGCAGGCTTCGTACGCGGTCTTGGCGCCGAGATACTTGGCGGAGTTGGCCTCCGCGCCGCACTCCTTGCCGTTGTCGTAGAGCCAGGCCGCCTTGAAGGTGAGCAGGTTGGCGGCCTCGAGCTGCATCCAGCTCTCCGCCAGCGGATGCTGGATCGCCTGGTTCTGGCCGATCGGCCGGCCGAACACGACGCGCTCCTTGGCGTACTGCGTGGCGCGGGCCAGTGCCGCCTGGCCGATGCCGATCGCCTCGGCCGCGATCAGCACACGCTCGGGGTTGAGCCCGTGCAGCAGATAGTGGAAGCCACGGCCTTCCTCGCCGATACGGTCCTCCAGCGGCACCTTGAGGCCGTCGATGAAGATCTGGTTGGTGTCGATCGCCTTGCGGCCCATCTTCTCGATCTCGCGCACCTCGATCTTCGAGCGGTCGAAGTCGGTGTAGAAGAGCGAGAGCCCGTCGGTCGCCTTGGCGCATTTCTCGCGCGGCGTGGTGCGGGCGATCAGCAGCATCTTGTCGGCGATCTGCGCGGTCGTGGTCCACACCTTCTTGCCGTGAACCACATAGCCGTTGCCCTCGCGCTCCGCGCGGGTCTCGAGCGCGGTGGTGTTGAGGCCGGCATTGGGTTCGGTGACGGCGAAGCAACCCTTCACCCGGCCCTTAATGATGTCGGGCAGGATGCGGCGCTTCTGTTCCTCGGTGCCGAACACCACGATCGGGTTGGGTCCGAAAATGTTGAGATGGATCGCCGACGCGCCCTGCAACGCGGCGCCCGAGGCGGCGACGGTCTGCATCAGGATCGCGGCTTCGGTGATGCCGAGACCCTCGCCGCCGTACTCCTCGGGCATGGCGATGCCGAGCCAGCCCGCGTCCGCCATGGCCTGGTAGAAGTCGTGCGGGAAGCCGCCTTCCTTGTCCTTCTTCAGCCAGTAGGCGTCGTCGAAGCGTGAGCAGAGCTTGGCGACCTCGTCGCGGATGGCGAGCTGGTCGGCTGTAAAGGCGAATTCCATCGTCGGGCTCCGGGGCTCAGCGATTGACGCCGAGCCAGCTCATCATGATGCGGTTGAATTGCTCGGGCCGCTCGACATTGGGCAGGTGGCGGGCCTGGGCGATCTCCTCATAGCGGCCGCCGGGGATCAGGGACGCGATCAGCCGGTTGCGGTCGGGCGGCGTGCCGGGATCGTCGTCGCCACACACGACCAGCGTCGGCACTTTCACGGTCGGCAGGCGCTTTTCGTAGTCGAAGTTCTGGATCGCTGCCGCGCAGCCCAGGAAGCCGGGCGCCGACGTGCCGACGATGGTGTCGCGGATCTCGCGCCAGCGCGCCGGGTTCGCCGCCTTGAACGACGGCGTGAACCAGCGATCCATCGTGGCGTCGGCGAGCGTCTTCAGCCCGCCGGTCTTGCGCACGATCGCCTTGCGCTCGTCCCACGAGGCCGTCGAACCCGGCGGCGTGCCGGGCTGGGTGTCGCATAACATCGCCGAGATCAGCCGCTCGGGATGCGCGAGCGCAAAGCCCTGACCGATCATGCCGCCGATGGAGAGGCCGATATAGTGGACGCGCTTCAGCTCCAGCACATCGAGGCTGCGGACCACGTCGGAGACCAGGTCCTCCATCGTATAGTCGCCGGTCACCGGCTGGCTGCCGCCGTGCCCGCGCATGTCGAGCCGCAGCACGCGATATCCGGCGCCGAGCAGCGGCACCAGCTGCTCCGTCCACATGCCGCCATCCGACGACAGCGAATGGGTGAAGCAGACGACCGGCGCATGGGCGGGTCCGGCGAGGTCGTAGTGGACGCGGCGGTCGTCGAGTTGCAGCAGCATGGGCGGATCCCGATGTCGGTGAGGCGCCCATATGAGCGGGAACCGCCGCCCCTGTCACCCGCCCCGTGCCGCGCTGCGGGCGTCAGGCCGGTCGGGATCGCGGACCTGCGATGCCGCTCACATCGCCGAGATGCCGCCGTCGATCACCACTTCCGAGCCGGTCATGAAGCTCGACTCGTCGGAGGCAAGGAAGACCAGCGCCCAGCCGACTTCCTCGGGGCGGCCGAGGCGGCCGATCGGGACCTGGCGGCCGAGCTTCTGCTGCATCACCTCATTACCCATCCGCACGCGATGGCGATCGAGGATCGGCGTGTCGATGAAGGTGGGGTGCACCGAGTTGCAGCGGATGTTGTAGCCGGACTTGGCGCAGTGCAGCGCCACCGACTTCGAGAGCAGCCGGACGCCGGCCTTGGCCGAATTGTAGGCCGCCATGTTGGCGCCCGCGATGATACCCGAGATCGACGAAATGTTGATCACCGAGCCCCCCAGCCGGGACGTGTGTTTCTTGATTTCGGCGACGCCGTGCTTGCAGCCGAGAAAGACGCCGTCGAGATCGATCGCGTGGACCCGCCGCCATTCCTCGAGCGTGATGTCCTCGACGGTCTTGCTGAGCCCGATGCCGGCCGAGTTCAGGAGCACGTGCAGCCCGCCGAACTTCGCGACCGTGGCGGCGATCGCGGCCTGCCAGTTCTCCTCGCTGGTGACATCGAGCTTCACGAAGTGTCCCGACGCGCCGAGCGACGCCGCGACCGCGCGGCCCTTCTCCTCCTGGATGTCGGCGATCACCACGCGCGCGCCTTCGCGCGCCATCAGGGCGGCGGCGTTCTCGCCGAGGCCCGAGGCAGCGCCGGTGATGAGGGCCACCTTGCCGGCCAGACGATCGGTCATGCGTTGTCTCCCTTGGGTTGGCGCGCCGCGACGCTCTCGCGGTGCGCGATGTAGGTCGTGGACGCAACGATCAGCGCGGCGCCCGCGAAGGTCCAGAGGTCGGCGGTCTTGCCCCAGACCGCGAGATCCATCAAGGCGGCCCAGATCAGCCCCAGGAAGGTGAGCGGCTGCAGGGCGGAAATGTCGAGCAGCCGATAGGCCCAGGTGATGAAGAAGTAACCCAGCGTCCCGAAGAAGCCGGCGGACAGGAACAGGAGCAGCTGCGTCGCCGTGGGCGTCTGCCAGAACCAGATGCCGAGGGGCAGGAAGCAGAGCGTGCCGAGCAGGCTCTGCCAGAACACCACGACCGCCGGCTTGTCGCGGCCGGCGACAACCTTGGCGACCAGGTTCGACCCCGCGATCAGCGGCACCGACGCCAGCATCATCGCCACGCCGGGGTTCATCTCGACGACGCCCGGCCGCACAATCACCAGCATGCCGACGAAGCCGAGGGCCACCGCGGCCCAGCGCCGCCAGCGCACGCGCTCGCCGAGGAACAGCACGGCACCCAGCGTCACGAAAATCGGGCCGGTGAATCCCAGGGCCGCGGCGGTGGCGAGCGGCAACCACACGATCGCCTCGTACCAGAGCCCGTAGCCCGTCGTGTGGAAGAATGCGCGGAAGCCATGCAGCTTCAAATCGCGTGTCGTCATGCCGGCGGGGCCGACCCGCCACAGCAGAAACGCGCCGATCAGCGCAAGCCCGGCGGCCCAGCGGCCCCAGGCCACGAACAAGGGCGGCAGCTCGTGCGCCAGCTGCTTCACCGACACGTTCAGGAACTGGAACACGACGCCGGCCAGGATCGCCACGACAAAGCCACGCGCCACGCGGGATGGCAGAAGTCGGGCGAGCGGATCGGAGTCGGAGGCAGTTGCGGCCATCGACCGACCGCTCGCACGCCGCGGGGAAGCCGGTCAAGCGCGGCGCGGTTGCGCCGGCGCGCGTGCGGGGTAAGCTAGACCGGCCCCGCGCGCTGCGCCGGAGGAGGAGACCGCCATGGACACGATCGCGACGCCGACCGCGCGTACCCTCGATCCGGCCCCGCAGACGCCGGTGCTGTTCGCGCACTTCGTGCTGCGCTCGGCCAACATCGAGCCGATGATCGACTGGTACAGGGCGGTGCTGAACATGCGCATCGTCCAGCGCACGCCCTATATCTGCTTCCTCACCTACGACGAGGAACATCATCGGCTGGGCATCGTGAACCTGCCGGCGCTCACGGCCCCCGACGCAAAGTCCTGGGGGCTGGCGCATGTCGCCTACACCTTCGCCGATCTCGGGGCGCTGCTCTCGACCTATCGCCGGCTGAAGGCGGCGGGCATCGAGCCCTACCGGCCGATCCATCACGGCCCCACGATCTCGCTCTATTACCGCGATCCCGACGGCAATTCGGTCGAGCTGCAGGTCGACCGCTTCACGACCAAGGCCGAGACGGCCGCCTTCTTCACCACGCCCGAGTTCGAACGCAATCCGATCGGCGTCGACTTCGATCCCGAGGCGCTCGCGCGTGCGTGGGAAGCCGGCGCGCCGCTCGACCGCCTGCTCGCCATGCCCGACGGCCCGCCCGCCGCTCCGCAGCCGCTCGCGCGGCGCTAGAGCGCTCCCTGACGCCGCCTTACCGTCGCGTCGCGCGTTCCGCGATCGCCTCGCGGCGGGCGATGTAGGTGGTGGCGCCGAAGATCACGGCGGCGCCCGCGACCGTCCAGGCCGAGGGCAGGTCGGTCCAGATGACGAAGCCGACCAGCGCGGCCCACACCAGCTCGAGGAAGCGCGCGGGCTGAACGGCCGAGACCTCGGCCACCTTGAGCGCGCGGTTCAGCGCATAGTGGCCGCTCGATCCCATCGCGCCCACGAACACCAGGATGGCGATGTGCCGCCACTCGACCGGCTGCCAGAACCAGAGCGCGGCCGGCAGCGTGAAGAGACTGACCAGCAGGCACTGCCAGAAGACGATCGCCTCCGGCGAATCGCGCCGCGTCAGGACCTTGGCCATCAGGAACGAGGCGGCCGACACCGGCGCGGCGGCGAGCAGCAGCAGGCTGCCGACGCTGGCGCCGACACCGAGCGACAGCTTGGGCCAGAGCACGATCGTGACGCCGAGGAAGCCGAGTCCGATCGCGAGCCAGCGGCGCCAGCGCACGACCTCGCCCAGAAACAGCATGGCGCCGAGCGTCATGAAGATCGGCCCGGTGAAGCCGATCGCCGTCACCTCCGCCAGCGGCACCATGGGAAGCGCGAGGAACCAGAAGCCGGTGCCCACCGTGTGCACGACGTTGCGCCAGATCTGCAGCGACAGATGGTTGGTGCGGAACGCCGCCGCGCCAGCGCGCAGGATCAGCGGCAGCATCACGAGCCCGCCGAAGAAATAGCGCAGGCACTGGACCTGCCAGGAGTGCAGGTCCTCGGTCAGCACCCGCGAGGCGCCGTTCAGCAACGCAAAGCAAAGTCCGCTCAGCGCCATCCACAACAGCCCGCGCATGGTGGGGCCGAGGGACTCGATGCGGTTTGGGGACTCCAGGGCGGCACTCATGCGCGGCGGAAGCTACAGCGCCGCGCTCTGGACGAGCAGACCGGCCCGTGCAGCCCTGCCATGTCGCCGGCTGACGTCGCCGCTCAGCAGCCGGCCTCGGCACCGGCCAGCGCGAGCGCACCCGTCGTGTCGAGCGTGAAGCCTTGGGCGCGGCAGCCCGCAACGCCGCGCCCCACGACACGGCCGCCGCCGGGCGTGGCCTCGAGCGCGATCGGCGCCGTCCGATCGCTCGATGCGAAGCCGGGGAGCAGCTCAAGCGCGACGCTGCTCTCGCCCCGGCACGCCACCAGCACCTGATCGGCCCCCATCGAGTGGTCCAGATGGAATGCTAGTTCAGAGTTGGCCGTTGCGCTAGTTGGAGCGTGGCCGGCGAAGCCGATCGGCGTAGCGCAGCCGGCCATGCGGCGAATGCAGGCACGA
>VGCH01000019.1 GCA_016870115.1 Alphaproteobacteria bacterium
TCGCTCGGACGGCGAACTCGGTGTCACAGATTTCTGTCTCATCTCGTTCCCCTCAGGTTAACGATGAGCCGGAAATCCTCTCTTCCTCAAGACGTCAAATCTGTATCAGTGCTCCTGACGCCGGACACCTTGCGTTCGCTCGTCCTCAGCACATCCAGATGGTCAGCCCACTGCTGCATCATCGCCTTGCGCTCCTCCAGGTACTGGCTGCGATGGTAGGCCGCCCTCACGGCATTCCGCTCTACATGGGCGAGCTGCCGCTCGATCACGTCCGGCCGGTAGCCCATCTCGTTGAGCGCCGTCGAGGCCAGCGCCCGGAAGCCGTGACCCGTCATGCGACCGTGGTAGCCCATGCGGTAGAGCGCAAAGAGCACCGTATTCTTGCTCATGGGCGTAGTGGGCGCGCGTCCGGCGAAGACCCACGGCCACTTCCCGTTCATGTCCTGAAGGCTCCTGAAGGCCGCCACCGCCTGCTGGGACAAAGGAACATGATGCGGGGCCTTGGTCTTCATACGCTCTGCCGGAATCGTCCATTCCGCCCGGTCTAGGTCCAGTTCCGCCCAGGTCGCGCCACGTAGCTCGTTGGTCCTGACGAAGGTCAGCGCCAGCAGGCGCAGCGCCAGCTTCGTCTGCACCTCGCCCTCGTACTCTTCGATCTTGCGCAGGAAGGCCGGCAGCTCGGTCGCCGGCAGGGCAGCCATGTGCTGCGGCTTCGGCCGGGCTTTCAACGCACCGCGTAGATCGGCGGCCGGGTCGCGCTCGCACCGCCCGGTGGCGATGCCGTACCGAAAGACCTGGCCGCAGGCCCTGGCGACCTTGTGGGCCGTCTCCACGGTCCCGCGCGCCTCGATCTTGCGCAGCACAGCCAGCAACTCGGGGGCCGTCACGTCGGCAATGGGGGTGCGGCCGATGTCCGGGAACACATACGTCTCGAATCGGGTCGTGGTGTCGCCGTGATAGACGGCTGCCCACTTGGGCTTCACGTTCTCCAGCCACTCCTTGGCGACGGTCGCGAAGGTGTTGGCCCCCGCCTCCTGCACCGCCCGTTTCTCCTGCCGCCGCACGGCTGACGGATCGATCCCCTTGGCCACCAGCTTGCGGGCATCGTCTCGCGCCTCCCGTGCCTGCCTCAACGTCACGTCGGGGTAAATCCCCAGCGACAGCAGCTTCTCCTTGCCCGCGAAGGCGTAGCGGTAGCGCCACCACTTGCCGCCCGACGGTGCGAGCAACAGGAACAGCCCGCGCTCGTCCATGAGCTTGGTCGGCTTGGCGGGCGGCTTGGTCTTGCGAATCAGGGTGTCAGTGAGCACTGGGGTAACTCTCCGGGGGCTACAAAAGTTACCCCGAAAGTTACCCCGGAAAGTGGGGTAACTTCCAGTGGACGACCAAAGACTGTCCCGGATGCCAGACACATGAAAAGCCCGAAATTTCGGTCTGTTTCGGGCTTCTTCAGACGGTGTTGGATGTGAATTGGCGGAGGAGAGCGGGAGTCGAACCCACCCAGAGCCGGCGAACGACCCTCTCTGGCTTTGAAGGCCAGCCGGCCCACCGGGACCGATTCCCCTCCACCGCGGATCATGCCGGGGAAGCCCCTCCCTGTCACGGGGCGGCCGTCGGTCGGCGAATTGACGCTATCCGTCTATAGTCCTATTATCCGTTCATGCCGCGTCCACACCCTCAGCACGCCCCGATCACCGCCCGCCGAAACGCTTGTGCCGTGTCGTGCCCGGGATCTCTGTTTTTCGACAGAAATCGCGACAGGAACACCGCGATTCGCGAGACAAATCAGACAGTTGGGCGTGTCCAGGGGTATGTGTCGAAAATCGACAGAATCCTATCGTCGATCGACAACTCCGAGCTGCCGCGCGGCCTCGATGTCGGTGCGGGCGCGCCCGAAATCGCCCCGGCTGCGGTGCGCCTTGCCGCGCGCCAGCAGCGCCTCGCCGTTGGTCGGATTGAGCTCGATCGCCCGATCGTAGGCTTCGATGGCCGCCTCGTGGCGGCGCGCCGACGCGAGCGCGTTGCCGCGATTGAAGTGGGTCTGGGCGTCGTCGGGCTGCAGCTTCAGGGCCGCTTCGTAGTCGTCCAGCGCCTTGTCGATCAGGCCGCGCCGGTGGAACGCAATGCCGCGGCGGGCCAGCGCCAGCGCGAAGTCGGGTTTGAGCCGCAGCGCCCGGTCGTAGTCGGCGAGCGCGCGTTCATAGTCGCCCTTCGAAACATGGTCATTGCCGCGCATGTAAACCGCCACGGCGTCCTCAGGGTAGGCGCCAACGAAGCGATTGTAGTCGGCGAGCGCGCGATCGACATCGCCCAGCCGATGCAGGACGAGACCCCGATTGAACAGCGCCGTCCAGAAATCGGGCCTGAGCCGAAGCGCCTCGTTGTAGTCCGCAAGCGCGCGGTCGAGCCGGTCCAGCGTCTCATGGCCGAAGCCGCGGTTGTTGAAGGCCTCGGCGTAGTCGGGTTGCAACGCAATCACGCGGTCGTAGTCCTCGACGGCGCGGTCGTGCCGTTCGAGCCGGCGCCACGCCAGCGCGCGATTGTAGACCACCGTGGCGTCGCGCGGCGCCAGCGCCGCCGCGCGGTCGTAGTCGGCGATGGCGCGTTCGTACTGGCGCAGGTCGGCGAGCGCATCGCCCCGGGCGCGGAACAAACCGGCCCGGTCGGGGCCACTCGCTTCAAGGGCCACGTTGCAGGCCTCCAGCCGCGCCTCGACCGTGGCGCCGGGCGGGGGCGCGAGGCAGGCGCCGGGAGAAGCCTGGGCGGCGATCGGACCGGCCAGCAGCGCGGCCGCGATCAGGATCGCGTTCTTGAGGAAGGCATGTCCCGGTCCGGGCATGCGGGAATCATATCACGGCTTTGCCACCGGCCCGAATTGTTCACGCTTCTGGGGCACGATGCGTCGCAGGTCCCCATCGCGTTTGGCGATCCCCAGCCGGTCGAAGAACTCCAGAATCTGGATCGCGACCTTGCGGCCATTGTCGAGACGATCGCGGAACTGCGCGGCGGTGAAGCCCTCGCCCAGCGCCTCGGCGATGCCGATCATCTCGGCCACGGTCGGCCGCAGGAAGTACTGGTCGGTGGCGATCTCGACCACACGCCCGAGCTTGGCGACTCGGCGCATCAGTCGGCGCATTTCAGGCTCGGGCACACCATGCGCCTGGGCAAAGTCGCGCACCCGGGGTGGCCGGAAGCGGTCGGCAACCAGCGCCGCCTGCACCCTCTTCCACAGCGCCTCGTCGCGCGCGCCGAGTGTCAGCGAGTGACCGGGCAGGCGCACATACGGGCCGTCGACCGCGACCGTGCGTGCCTTCACCTCGCGGTCGAGCAGGGTCTTGAAGATGTCGGCGGTCCAGCGCCGCGCCATCGCCACCCGCAGCCGCTCCGGCTGCAGGCCGGGCGAGTCGGGGCTGGTCTCGTGCCAGTTCTTGAGGGCCGCCAGCAGATCGGCCTGGGCCGTGGCGAGGGTTTCCGCCGCGAAGCCGAAACCGCCCAGCGCCTGACCGCCCGCCTCGTCGAGAAACCGCGCGACCTCCTCGGGTCTGAGGTTGCGCGCGACGCCGAAGCGCGCGAGGTCGAGATGGCCTTGCTCCAGCGACAGGAGGCTCGCCACCGCCATGTCGTCGGGCTCGGCGAGCGCGTCCAGCTCGGCCAGCCGGCGCGGCGTGCGCCGGTTGCGCGGCGGACCGAACGGATCGATCACCGCCGCGCCGGCGATCGTGCGCGTCGCCGACGGATCGCGCAGGATCGCGCGGTCATGGGCGAGCGCGCCGACCTTCTCCTCCAGCACGAGCTGGGCGCGCATCGTCTCGCCGGGTGCCAGCTTGTCGCCATCGAGCAGGGCCACGCGCCCCATGACATGGGCAGCACCAAGATGGACATGCACCGGCGACCAATGGCGCAACGGCGCCTTTTCGCTGCGCAGCAAGGTCAGGCCGACATCGATGCGGTCGGTGGGGCGGTGCAGCTCGGGCGCCACGATCCAGTCGCCGCGCCGTACCGACTGTCGCTCGAGACGGGCGCCCACCAGGTTGAGTGCGCAGCGCTCGCCGGCGCGCCCCGCCTCGGCCGGGCGGTTCTGGGCGTGGATCGCGCGCACGCGGGCCTCGATGCCCGACGGGGTGAGCAGCACGCGATCATCGACCGCGAAGCGGCCGGCATGGACGGTGCCGGTCACCACAACGCCGGCGCCAGCCAAGACGAAACAGCGATCGACCGCGAGTCGTGCGAACCCCGCGACACCGCGCCGACTCTCGCCCAGCGCCGGCAGCCGGGCCTTCAGCTCGGCGATGCCCTGGCCGGTGAGCGAGGAGACCGGCAGGATCTCCGCGCCCTTGAGCGACGTCGCGTCCAGCAGCGTCTCGATCTCGGCCATGCGCTCGAGCTGCTCGTCCTCGCTCGCCAGATCGGCCTTGGTGAGCGCCACCAACCCACGATCCAGCCCCAGCAGGTCGAGGATCTGCAGATGCTCGACGGTCTGGGGCTTGATGCCCTCGGCCGCCGACACCACCAGGAGGGCCGCATCGATGCCGGTAGCACCGGCCAGCATGTTGTGCACGAAGCGCTCGTGGCCGGGCACGTCGACGAAGCCGAGTTGGCGCCCGTCGCCGAGGTCGGAATAGGCGTAGCCGAGATCGATGGTGATGCCGCGCGCCTTCTCCTCTTTCAGGCGGTCGGCGTCGACACCGGTCAGCACCTTCACCAGCGCCGTCTTGCCATGGTCGATATGGCCCGCGGTGCCGACGATCATGAGGCGAGTTCCAGGGCCGCACGCCGCTCGGCCTCGGCGCGCTGCGAGGGCCTGGCATGGGCCCGCGCCTCTTTCAGGAAGCCGACCGCGAGTTCGCCCGCGCCGCCGGCTTGCGCGCGCAGCAGCCAGTGCAGCGCCTCGACCGGATCGCGTGCCACGCCCTTGCCGGCAAGATACGCGGCTCCCAGCATGGTCTGCGCCTCGGCATGGCCGCGCCGTGCCGCCTCGCCCCACCAGCGCGCCGCTTCCGCCGGATCGCGCGCCGTCCCGAGGGCGTTGTGATGGATGTCGCCCAGCCGCGCCATGGCGCCGGTGCGGCCTTCGCTCGCGGCGCGCTCCGCCCAGCGCCGCGCGCCCGGGTAGTCCTGCGGGCAACCGCCGCCCACCAGCTTCATCCAGGAGATCATGTCGGCCGCATCGATGTCGCCCTGCTCCGCCGCCCGCTCGTACCAGACGGCCGACTGAGCATGGTCCTGCTCGGTGCCCCACCCCTCATAGAGGCAGAGCGCCCAGTTGCGCTGTCCACCGGAATCCCCACCTTCGGCCGCCGCCTTGAGCCAGGTCGCGGCCTTGGCGTGATCGCGCTCGACACCTTTGCCCTCCAGAAACGCGGCCCCCATGTTGCTCTGGGCGCGAGGATGGCCGGCGCGAGCGAGCGGCGCCCAGATATCGAGGGCCAACCCGAACTCGCCGTCCGTCCAGGCGCCAAGCGCGCGGGCCAGCCGGCGTTCGACCCGCGCCGGCACGAGCCGATCGAGCGTGTCACCGAGCCAGCTCACCGAGACGATCCAGCTGAGCGAGGAATGTCGGCTCGTCGTCGAGCATACGCAGGTCGAGGAGCAGCGCGCCATCGGCGATGCGGCCGATCACCGGCACAGGCAGACGCCGCAGCGCGGCAGCGAGGCGATCCAGGCCGGGGCCGACCACGGCCAAGGCGAACGACGGCAGGAGATCGACCGGCAAGGCGCCCGACCCGATCTGCCCGCGCACGGCGCGAACCTCGACCCGCGCTCGCGCCTCCAGTGCTCCGGTGAGCGCCGGTGCGAGCCGACGGGCCTGCGCCTCGATCTCGCCCGCCGGTCGCGCGAGGCTGCGGAGGGTGGGCAGCCGCCGGGCGAGCTTTTCCGGGTCGGCATAGAGACGGAGCGTCGCTTCGAGCGCGGCGAGCCGCACCTTGTCGAGCCGCAGTGCGCGCTTCAGGGGATGACGGGCAACGCGGCGCACCAGCTCGGCACGCCCGACGACCAAGCCGGCCTGGGGCCCACCCAGCAACTTGTCGCCGGAGAAGGTCACGAGATCGACCCCCGCCTCGATCGCTTCGCGAGCCGTGGGTTCGTGCGGCAGGCCCCAGCGTTCAAGATCGACCAGCGTGCCCGAGCCCAGATCCTCGATCACCGGCAGACCATGCCGGCGGGCGAGCGGCACGAGCTCGGCCGCGGGTACGGACTTGGAGAAGCCCTGGATGGCATAGTTGGAGGGATGCACCTTCAGGATCGCCGCGGTCTGCGGGCCGATCGCGGCCTGGTAGTCGGCGAGATGCGTGCGGTTGGTGGTGCCGATCTCGACCAACCGGCAACCCGCGCGCGCCATGATGTCGGGAATGCGGAAAGCCCCACCGATCTCAATCAGCTCGCCGCGCGAGACGATGACCTCGCGGCCCTCCGCGATCGCCGCCAGCGCGATCAGCACGGCGCCCGCGTTGTTGTTGACGGCGGCCGCGGCCTCGGCACCGGTCAGGCGGGTAAGCCAGGGTTCGACATGGCGATCGCGTTCGCCGCGGTGCCCGTCGTCGAGTTCGTACTCCAGCGTGGTTGGCGAGCGCATCGCCTGTACGGCGGCCTCGATCGCCTCCTCTGGCAGAAGCGCACGACCGAGATTGGTATGGAGGACCGTGCCGGTCAGGTTGAATACCCGGCGCTGCGAGGCTTCGATGAGCGGCGCCAACCGCTCCTGACACCAGGCAGCGCACGCAGTCGCATCGCCGACATCGGCTTCGCCGCGCCGCGCTTCGACCCAGGCGCGCAGCGCCTCCACCACGAGCGGTCGACCCGCGCGCGCGCAAAGCGCGGCGAGCTCTGGCCGGTTGGCGAGACGGTCGATTGAAGGCGGGCGATTGGCGGGCGCCGGCTCGGCGCGGTCGACACGCGACACGGGTGATATCCCTCAGGAACGGACCCGCGGACCATGCCCCGAACGGGGCGGCGGATCAATCCGCCAGCGCCGCGGTGCGGGCTGGGCTCAGAGTCCGATCAGGCCCGCAATCCAGGCCGGAACGGACTGGCCCGCACCCTCGCCGATCGCAACGGCGACCGCCGCGAATATGGCAAGAGAGGCGTAGAGGAAGGTGGTGCTACCGCCCTCGTCGCGGGCGACGCGCTGGGTGGTGCGGATCATGGCTCAGCCCCCCAGCGTGAGCGACACGGTCTGGAACGCGCGAACGATCTTGGGCGCGACGCCCGCGATGATAAACACGCCGGCCGCGGACATGCCGATGAGCGCGGCGCTCTCGAGAGCGGTGTTGCCGGAGCGATCGGCGAGCAGCGCGCGAACGAGCGCGATGGAGCGCGAAATGGTCGTCATGTGAATTCCCCAAGTTTGAAATGGGCCGACCCGCCGGACCTATCCCCTGTCCGTGTCGGCCGGCGCTCCCACCCCTGGAAGCGCCGGGTACTCGACAACGCTTACGCTACGCTTCTCCCCACTCTCGCTTCCTCCGGGTCCCGTCCAGATGCGGCTCGCGGATCCCCTCCCCAGGGGAGGCCGCGGACACAGCTCGGGCGTCGCGGGAAATGCTTCCCGCCGGACTTTCGGTTGAAACGATCACCCCACACACGGGTCCGGCTTCAAATGGCCACGCCCTCCCAAGGGCTGAGACCGCCGGACGAACTCAAGAAACGCTTTTGAATAGTCCCCAGTATCAGTGGGCTTCGGGACCCCTCCCGTCGCTCACGGGCGAGTGTATAGCCCGGACGAATGTAACAAGGGTGTCGGAATCGCCCGGCTTTCGTTTCAATTCAATTTGCAGCGTATCGGCGCCGTTCTAGCCTTCTTGCGGTTCCATCGCGGCCTGAACGAACGGATTGGGCGCGCGGCCGAAACCTTCCTCGCCCACCAGCAGGTCTAGTCCCAGCGAGGCGAGGTCGTCGGCCAGCGGCTCCACGGCCCGCGCCTTCTCCGGATAGAAGAGCTTGGTGTAGCCGTGGCAATTCTCGCAGCATTCGGCCCGCAGAAACGTCGTGCCAGCAAGATTGCGGAAGGAGATCTTGTCCGTCGACCCGCAATGCGCGCACTTCACGCGCGCGTAGCGCCACGCCGTCCCGCACAGGGAACAGTTCAGCAGGCGATGTCCAAAGCGAGTGCCGCCGGGCAGCACCGTACCGGCGACGGCATGACTGCCGCAAACCGGACAGCTGCCGTTCTCCTCGGTCTGGCCCGCGAAGTCCGCTGGATCGAGGAGCCCCGCCATGCGCGTCCAGGCGACCTGCAGCGCAGCGGCGACGAAGGGCGCGCCGGCCTTGTCGTCCGCTCTCAGCTCTCCCTTCAGCACGCGGTCCGCGACGGCCTCCAGCTCACCGTCCGCCGCCCCCGCCAACCGCGCCTGGGCGGCGCGCGCATCATCGGTTAGAGCCTCAGGCGGCAGCGCAGCCAGGATCGCCTTGAGGGCGGCGCGCCAGTCCGGATCGCGGGGCCAGCGACCCGGATCGAGCGGCGCGCTGCCGCGCCCCAGGGCCGTGGCCACGTCCTCCCGCCCCGGTAAACGACCCGGTGGCAAGCTGCTCAACGCCGTGTGCTGGGCGCGCACGATCATCGCCACCAGACGCAGGAAACCCTCGAGCTCGTTGCCCGCCGCGAGTGACTCCAGCCGTTCGGCACGGCGCGCGAAGAACGTCGCGAGGTCGGGTAGCTTGACGAGCGGCGAGTCGGCGAACTCGCCGAGGGTGCCTTCGCCGAAGGGCGGTTGGTCCGCAGGATTGCTCATCGAGCCGCCTCCAATAGAACAGGCCGCCCCACGGGGCGGCCTGTCGCTCCGGCCCTTGCGAACCGGACAGGGTTCAGGACTTGCGCGTCTCCTCGCGCAGCCACTTGCGATGGTGCTTCCAGGCCCAGCCGCCGCTCACGGTGCCCCGGGTCATGGCGCGCAACGTCCCCTTGACCCAGATGGCCGCGTAGACGTGCACGATCCAAATCAGGATCGCGCCGATGGCGCAGAGTGCGTGGGCGACCGCCGCGAGACGCTTCTGGTCGACTGAGGTCATGTCCTCGAAATAGACGTCCCACAGGACGATGCCGCTCGCGAACAGCAGCACGATCAGGATCGACTGACCCCAGAAGACGAGCTTCTGGCCGGCATTGTACTTGCCAAGCTCCGGCAGGCCCTCGTCCTGGTTGTTGATGACCTTGCCGAGATTCTTCATCCAGACCGTGTCGTCCTTGTTCCACATGTTCAACGCCGCGAAGCGGATGAACATGCCGAGGAAGCTCACGGCCAGCACGACGCCGATCCAGGGATGGATCGCGCGGGTGGCTTGGCCGCCACCGAACAGGTGCGTGAGGAAAAACAGCGAGGGATGGAAGAGAGCGAGCCCGCTCAGCGCCAGGAGCACGAGCGAGATCGCCGTGATCCAGTGGTTGATGCGCGCGCCCGTGGTGTACCGAGAGACGCCTTGGGGACCCTCGCTCATGCGCCGCGCCCTCCGGTCAGCTCGGCGGCCTTGCGCTCATCACTCTCGGCGACCTCGTTCGGTCCCTTGGTGATGTAGTGCAGGAAGCCGAAGGCGCCGGCGAAGGCGATGGCGGCCAGCGAAAGGGGCTTCATCACGCCCTTCCACACGCCGACCAGCGGGCTGATCCTCGGGTTCTCCGGCAGGCCCGAATAGAGCATGGGCTTGTCGGCATGATGCAGCACGTACATGACGTGGGTGCCGCCCACGCCCGGCGGGTCGTAGAGGCCCGCGTTCTTGTAACCGCGCGACTTCAGGTCGGCGATCCGGCCCTCGGCATGGACTTTCATGTCCTCCTTGGAACCGAAGTAGATCGCCTGCGTCGGGCAAGCCTTGGCACAGGCGGGGGCCTGGCCGACCGCGACGCGGTCGGAGCAGAGCGTGCACTTGTAGGCCTTGCGGTCGAGCTTGGAGATGCGCGGCACGTTGAAGGGGCAGCCCTTCACGCAGTAGCCGCACCCGATGCAGTTCTCCGACACGAAGTCGACGATGCCGTTGGTGTACTGCACGATCGCGCCCGGCGCCGGGCAGGCCTTCAGACAGCCCGGATCGTCGCAATGCATGCAGCCGTCCTTGCGGATCAGCCATTCGAGATCGGGGCCGGTCTCGACCTCGGCGAACTTCATCACCGTCCAGGAGGTCGGGGTGAGGTCGCGCGGATTGTCGTAGACGCCGTCGGTGACCCCGACCGGCTCGCGCAGGTCATTCCACGTCAGGCAGGCCGTTTGGCAGGCCTTGCAGCCGATGCACTTCGAGACATCGATCAGCTTGGCGACTTCAACGCCGCCCTTGCGGATCTGGGGCGGCGCCTCCGTCGAGGCGGAGCGGCGGCGAATGTCGAGGGACTGGAGCGTAGCCATGATGATCCTCCCTTCAGACCGTTGCCGTCGCGGGAGCCGACGTCTTCTTCACGTCGACCAGGAATGCCTTGTACTCCGGCGTATTCACGCTGGCGTCGCCGACCGAAGGCGTGATGACGTTGGTCGGGTAGCCCTTCTTGGTGAGGCCGACGAAGCCATAGTGGATGGGCAGGCCCACCACATCGCAATCCTTGCCGTCGACCTTGATGGGCCGCAGTCGCTTGGTGACGACCGCCTTGGCCTTGATCGCTCCGCGCTGGCTCGAAATCTCGACCCAGTCACCGTTCTTGACGCCCTTGGCCTTGGCTAGCCGCTCGCCCACCTCCACGAAGAGCTCAGGCTGCATGACGGCGTTGCCGTGCACGGCCTTCGTCCAATAGTGGAAGTGCTCGGTGAGACGGTACGTCGTCGCCACGATCGGGAACTTGTCCGGTTTACCGAACGAGTCCTTGTCGGCGGCGAAGATGCGCGCCACCGGGCTGGAGCTGACCTTGGGGTGCAGCGGGTTCGCGATGTAGGCGTCCATCGGCTCGTAGTGCTCGGGGAACGGCCCCTCGCGCATCGCGCCCCGGACATAGAGCCGGCCCGCGCCTTCGGGGTTCATGATGAACGGACCCGCAGCGCGGTTCGGGGCGACCGTCGGGCCATAATCCGGGACGTCCGCGCCGGTCCAGCGCGTGCCGTTCCAGAAGACGTACTTCTTGCGCTCGCTCCACGGCTTGCCGTCGGCATCGGCCGACGCCCGGTTGTAGAGCACACGCCGGTTGGCCGGCCAGGAAAAGCCCCAGTTGCCGTGCACGCCAAGACCCGTCGGATCGCTGGCATCGCGGCGCTTGGTCATGTTGCCGCCGTCGGTATAGCAGCCGGTATAGATCCAGCAGCCGCCGGCCGTCTTGCCGTCCGCCGTCATCATGGCGAAGGACGGAAGCTGCTGGCCGGCGCGCAGGAGCACGCGGCTGGGGTCGGCCGGATCGGTCACGTCCTGCAGGACGTAGCCGTTGATCTCCTTCAGCACCTCGTCCGCCGCCGGGCTGGCGGGGTTGCTGTAGTTCCAGGTGAGGTTCATCACCGGATCCGGGAAGGCGCCACCGTCCTTGGCGTACTTCGCCTTCAGGCGCCGGTAGATGCCGGTCATGATGTCGATGTCGCTGCGCGACTCGCCCGGTCCGTCCGCCGCCTTCCAGTGCCAGGTGATCACCCGGCTGGAGTTGGTGAAGCTGCCGTCCTCCTCGACATAGACCGAGACCGGAAGCTGGATCACCTCCGTCTGGATCGTCTTGGGGTCGACGTTGTGGAACTCGCCGTGGTTCTCGAAGAACCGCGCCGTCTCCGTCTCGATCGGGTCGGCCACGACCAGGAACTTCAGCTTGGCCAGGCCGCGCTGGGTCTTCTGCTTGTCGGGACCGGCCAGCAGGATGTTGAGGCCCTGACAGATCAGGCCGTTCATCTGGCCCGCCGCCATGGCATCGATGATCTTCATCGTGTCGAAGGGCGTGCCGAACTTCGGCAGGTAGTCGAACGCGAAATCGTTTTCCGCCGTCGCGGCTGCTCCGAAGAAAGCCTTCTGCTGGCTGACGAAGAACTTGTTGTAGTTCTGCCAGAAGCTGGTCTGGTTAGGCCGGATTGGCTTGAAGGCGCGCGTCTTCAGGTAGTCGGCGAGCGTGGTCTCGCGCTCGTTGGGCAGCACGAGGTAGCCTGGCGTCGAGGTCGAGAGCAGACCGATATCGGTGATGCCCTGGACGTTGGCATGGCCGCGCAGCGCGTTCACGCCGCCACCCGGCACGCCCATATTGCCCAGCAGCAGCTGGATCATGGCCATGCAGCGGATGTTCTGCGCCCCCACGGTGTGCTGGGTCCAGCCCAGAGCGTAGAGGCACGTCATCGACCGCTCGCCGTTGGCGGTGGTCGCCAGCATCTCGCAGACCTTCAGGAACTTGTCCTTCGGCGTGCCGGTGATGCGCTCCACCATCTCGGGCGTGTAGCGGGCGGCATGCGCCTTCAGGAGGCTCATGACGCAATTGGGGCTTGTCATGGTCTCGTCGACGCGCGCCATGCCCTGGTCGTCGAACTGGTACTCCCACTGCGAGCGGTCCGTGTAGTCGCGGCGGGCCGGGTCGTAGCCGGTGAAGAGCCCGTCCTCGAACTTGAAGCCCTCGCGCACGAGATACGTCGCGTTGGTGAACGCCTTGACGTAGTCGCGGTGGATCTTGTCGTTCACCAGCAGGTAGTTGATCACGCCCATCAGGAAGGCGATGTCGGTGCCGGGCCGCAGCGGCGCGTACATGTCCGCTACCGCCGCCGAGCGCGTGAAGCGCGGATCGACCACGATAAGCTTGGCACCGTGCGTCGACTTGGCTTCCGTCACCCACTTGAAGCCGCAGGGATGGGCTTCGGCGGCATTGCCGCCCATGATCAGGACAACATCAGCGTTCTTGATGTCGTTCCAGCTGTTGGTCATCGCGCCGCGGCCGAAAGAAGGGGCCAGACTGGCCACCGTCGGTCCGTGTCAAATTCGTGCCTGCGTTTCTATGGGCACCATGCCCAGACCACGCATGATCTTGTAGGTCAGGTAGCCTGCCTCGTTGGTCTGCGCCGACGTCGCGAAGATGCCGGTCGTCTCCCAGCGGTTGACGGTCACGCCGTCGCGGTTCTTCGCAATGAAGTTCTTGTCGCGGTCCTCTTTCAGAAGCGTCGCGATGCGATCCAGCGCGAAGTCCCAGGTGACGCGCTCGAACTTGTTCGAGCCGGGCTTGCGGTGCATCGGGTACTTCACGCGCAGAGGGCTGTGCACGAAGTCGAGCGAGGCCGCGCCGCGCGGACAGAGTGTGCCGCGGTTCACCGGGTTGTCGGGGTCGCCTTCGATGTGCACGACCTCCGCCTTGGCATTCTTGGACTTGTCGCCCATCGTGTAGACGAGCACGCCACAGCTCACGGAGCAGTAAGGGCAGGTACTGCGCGTCTCCGTCGCGCGTTCCAGCTTGAAGGGCCGGACGCTGGCGGCGAGCGCGTCGCCCGCACCGGTGAAGCCGAGCGCTCCAACCGACGAAGCCGCGATTCCCGCGGCGCTGACCTTCATGAAGGTGCGACGTGTAACAGTCATGTGTCTCCATCCCTCCGGCGCGCGGACTTTGGCCCGTTCTGCTGACAGTGCGCCTGTCGGAATTGAAAACCCGCACGGCCCCGCGGTCAACCCGAATTGCCGCTCGGCCCTGTAGAATAATACCCCTACGTCAATTGGGGCGACGGGCCAGTGACCAGGCCTCGGCCACGCGGTCGGCAATCGCGGCGGCGACCAGGCTGTTCCCTCGGCTCACCCCCCCCGACGATTGTAGGAAGTGGATGTGGTCCTCGTAGATGGGACCAGCTTCGGCCCGGAAGACCTCGCCTAGATCGTGGATGGCCAATCCTTCGTCCCGCAGCGAAAGCATCCCCGCCACGATCTTCCGGTAGAGATCGCGGTAGGAGAGATCACCCACAGCCCGGCGCTCCTCATCGGTCAGTACCTTGCCAAAGGCCGGAGCTGGCTGGAGGAAATAGGCGGCCTTCACCCCCTGGGCACGGGCGATCGCTTCCATGCTGCGGGCATACTTGCGGTAGAGGTCGAGTTGCACCGCAAAGATCGCGTCGGCATCGCCGCGCACTTCGGGTGGCAGCCGGAACATGCCCTCCAGGGTCGTCTTCTTGGCTCTGGCGGTGGTGATATCCCTTCCCTTGGCGAGCTGCTCGATGCCGCGGACCGTCATGTAGGCGGCATGCGACTGGCCAAGCACGGGCTGCGCCGCCAGCGCACCGGCAACCCGCCCAGCGACCCAGCCGACCGCGGCATCGCCGAAATTCTCGTCGGCAACGAACGGGTTCACGTCGAGAAAGTTGTTCGCCGGCCGCTCCAGCCTGTCTTGGGCCACTGGCCGAAAGAAGTAGAATTCGTTGAAACCGTCGAGAGTCACCACAGCGTCGACGGCGGTCGCATAGAGCGCGAACAGGATCAGCTGCTGCGGCTGCTTCCACGCGCCGGCGCCGCCGTTGAGAACCAGAAACGGCTTGCCGTTCGGGCTGACATACCGGCGGTTCAACTCGTCCTCGAGGTATCGCGGCGCCGGAGGCGGCCCGATCTGCCCCAGCTGCCCCGCCACCGAACCGCCGGTCAGTAAGACGGTAAAGCGATCGGCCCGGCGCAGCGTTGGAAAATCCTCGCCCAGCAACCCGATATTGTTGGCCGCCGCCAGACCGCAGGGCGCATTCCCGTGATGGACGAACCCGAGATAGGGGTGCGGGTAGAGCGTATCGACGTAGCGACACGACGAGCCCCTCGTCACGTCACGCACGTAGGTGTTCTGTGACCTCTCGAACAGCTCGCTGGCCGTGCTGTAGCGCCCCTCCTCCAGCGTCAGCCAGACGATCGCCACGACCTCGATCGTAGCGAGCGCAAGGACGAACCCGATGAACGTGCTGATCCAGCCGAAAAGACGCTGCTTCACGGCGCCGCCATCAGCCGCGCGCGGCGCGGATCGCCTGCCACACGCGGTGCGGCGTGGCGGGCATCTGGAGGTTGCGCACGCCGAGCGGCCAGAGCGCATCCATGATCGCGTTCATCACGGTCGGCGTCGAGCCCACCGTACCGGACTCGCCCACTCCCTTGGCGCCCAGTGGATTGCTGCGCGCGGGAACACCGTCGTCGAGACGATTGTCGAAGGTCGGGAAGTTGTCGGCCCGCGGCATGGCGTAGTCCATGAACGAGCCGGTGATGAGCTGGCCCGAGTCGCGGTCGTAGACGTTCTCCTCCAGAAGCGCCTGGCCGATGCCCTGGGCGCAGCCACCATGGATCTGGCCAAACACGATCGGCCGGTGCAACGGGCGGCCGACATCATCCACCGTGGTGTAGCGCTTGAGCTCGACCTGGCCGGTCTCGGGGTCGATCTCGACCTCGCCGACATGCGCGCCGTTCGGCCAGGCGATTCCGTCGACAGTGTTCACGTTCTCGATATAGATGCGCTTGTCCGGCTGACGCGCCGCGAGATCGCCGAAACCGATCCCGCGATCGGTGCCGGCGATGGTGAAGCGGCCGGTGCCGTAAACGATGTCGGCAGCGCTGGCTTCCAGCGCATCAGCCGCGAGCTCCTTGCCCTTTGCGACCAGCTTCTCGGAGCCGGACAGAACCGCCGAACCACCGATATAGGCCGAACGCGATCCCATCGAGCCGACGCCGCCCACCCGATCGGAGTCGCCCATCGCAATCTCGATCTGGCCCGGCTCGACACCGAGCAGCTCCGAGGCGAGCTGGGTGAAGCTGGTCTGGAGCCCCTGCCCCATCCCTTGGGTGCCCATCCAGATGACGATCTTGCCGTCGGCGCGCACCTCGTAGTGCGCCATCTCGTTCATGACGTTGGCGCTCGTCCACTCGACATAGCTCGCGAGACCGCGGCCGTAGAGCTTGCCGCGCTTCTCGGCCTCGGCTTTGCGCGCACTGAAGCCCTTCCAGTCGGAATGCTCGAGAGACGCCGTCAGGAAGCGGTCGAAGTCGCCCGAATCGTACTTCTCGCCCATCGCGGTCGTGTAGGGCATCTGCGCCGGCTTCACGAAGTTGCGCCGCCTGAGCTCCGCCGGATCCATGCCGATCTGGCGTGCAGCGGTATCCATCAGCCGCTCGAGATCGAGGATGCACTCGGGCCGGCCCGCGCCACGATAGGCGCCGATAGTTGCCGAGTTGGTGAGCACGGTATGGAGGGTGAGCGCGAGGACCGGGATGTCGTAGGTGCCGGTCACGACCTTGGGCCCGACGAACAGCGGGATCACAACGCCGGCGCGCGCCGGATAGGCGCCGATATTGGCCCACCCCTCCAGCCGCAGCGCGAGGATGCGGCCATTCTTGTCGAGAGCGAGCGAGGCCTTGTGGAGCTGGTCGCGACCGGCCGTGGTGGCCTGGAACTCCTCGCCGCGCTCGGCACGCCAGCGCACCGGGCGCTTCAGCATCTTGGCCGCCCACACCGCGATCGCCTCGTCAGGCTGGATGCCGACCTTCATGCCGAACCCGCCGCCGATGTCGCGTACCAGCACGCGCACCTTGTCCTTCGGCATCTTCAGGATCACGTCACAGAGCGTGTCGCGCGTTACCGACGGGTTCTGGCTGCCGATATGCACGATCAGGCGGTCGCCTTCCCACTCGGCCATGACCGCGCGTGGCTCCATCGCGTTCACGATCAGTCGCTGGTGGGCGATCTCCATCGACACGACGTGCGCAGCGCCCTTGAACGCGGCATCGACCTTGGCGGCATCGCCGAAGCGGTTCTCGCCGGCCAGGTTTCCCGGTGCGCCGGCAAACACTTGCGGCGCGCCCGGCTTCAGCGCGTCCTCGATGGTGGCGACGGCGGGCAACGGATCGTAGTCGACCTCGACCAGTTCGGCCGCGTCCTGCGCCGCGCCGCGCGTCCCGGCCACCACTGCCACCACCGGCTCGCCGACATGGCGCACGACCTCGTGAGCGAGCGACCGGCGCGGCGTCATTTCGGGCTTGCTGCCGTCAAACAGCGGGAACATCGCGGGAAACGCGAACGTGCCTGCGCCCGAGGCCTCCATATCCGTCCAAGTGTAAACCGCCACGACGCCAGGGGCGGCCTTCGCCGCGGCCGTGTCGATCTTCACGATGCGCGCGTGAGCGTGCGGCGAGCGCACGAGGACCACATGAGCCTGATTCGGCCGCGACAGATTGTCGGTAAAGCCGCCGGTGCCGGTCAGTAGCCGGTTATCCTCGACCCGCGCGATGTACTGGGCCTTGCCGAACGCCGCCATACGCCACTCCTGAAGTCACGCCACCCGATCCGGGAACCGGCGGACTATAGCGGCGAGACCGCGCGCGACAAGCCGGGGCGCGCCCGAACCTCTCTACGCGGCGAAGACGGGCAGATCGGGTAGCGGCACGACGCGGATGCCGGCGCTCTCCAGCCCATTCCGCACAGCCGACGACAGCGCGAGCGCCGTCGGTCCGTCGCCATGGACGCACACCGAATCCACCTGGCAGGGGATGCGCTTGCCCGAAGTCGAGAAGATCGCCTGCGCATCGATCATGCGCCGAACGTTGGCGACCGCCTGGACCGGGTCCTTGACCATGGCGTTGGCTTCCTTGCGCGGCGTCAGGAAGCCAGCGTCGGTGTAGGTCCGGTCGGCGAACACCTCTTCCGCGGCACGCAGCCCGTACTTGCGCGCCGACCTGCCCTGCTCAGAATTGGCCTGGGCAAGGAAGATGATCTCGCGATCGACCGCGCGGGTCGCGCGTGCGATCGCATCCGACATGTCTGCGTCCTCGGCCGACATGTTGCCCATCATGCCGTGCGGCTTGATGTGGGTGACCCGGGTGCCATGCATGGCCGCGATCGCCTGCAGGGCGCCGAGTTGATAGGCGATGCAGGCTTCAAGCTCCGCCGCGGTCATCTTCATCGCGCGCCGGCCGAACCCCTGCAGATCGGGGAAGCCCGGATGCGCGCCGACCGACACGCCATTGTCGACACAGAGCTTCACGGTCTGGACCATCACCGTGGGGTCGCTGGCGTGGAAGCCGCACGCAACATTGGCCGAGCGCACGATCTTCAGCAGATCGGCGTCGTTGCCCATAACCCATGGCCCGAAGCTTTCGCCCAGATCTGCGTTGATGTTGACGTGGCCGGCGTTGCTGGCGGCGGACATGGCGATTCCCCGTGGAAAGGACTGGCGGGATGGATGGCGGCCGTTATCCTAGCAGACGTGCGCCCGCGTTACCTGTCCTGCGGCGATACCGCCTTTACCGTCGAGTTCGGCAACGAGATCGCGCCCGGGATCAATGCCCGGGTGATGGCGTTGCACGCTGCCATCGCCGCCCGCCAGGCCGAGGGCGGCCTGACCGGGCTGGTCGAAACCGTGCCCACCATGCGCTCGCTGATGGTGACCTACGATCCGCTCGCCACAACGCGGGCCGCGCTCCAGCCCGCCATCGACGCGCTGGTGGGCGACGGTCCGGCTGCGCGCCTCGCGGGCCGGCGCGTGCGCGTCCCCTGCTGCTATGAGGGCGAGGACTTCGCGCCTGACCTCGCCGATGTCGCGGCGCGCGCTAAGTTGTCGCCGGCCGAGGTCGTCGAGCGACACCTTGCCTCGGCGTTCACGGTCTATGTGCTGGGCTTCATGCCAGGGCTCGCCTACGTCGCGGGGCTCGATCCGACGCTCTACTTGCCGAGACGCAGCGAGCCGCGCGTGCGCGTGCCGCGCTCGTCGGTCGCCATCGCAATGGACATGACCACGATCTATCCCTTCGAGAGCCCGGGTGGTTGGCATCTAATCGGTCGCACGCCACTTCGTCTGTTCGACCAGCGCCGCCAGCATCCGGTCTTGCTGGCACCTGGCGATCGGCTGGTGTTCGAGCGGATCGATCGCGCCGCCTTCTCGCGCCTCGACGCGAGGGTCACCGAGGGCACGCTCGACTGGACCGACCTGATCGAGGCGGCATGACCGCTCATCTGCTCGTCCGCCGCGCCGGACTCTTCGACACTTTCCAGGACCTCGGGCGAATCGGATTCATGGCGCTCGGCATGCCGACCGCCGGCGCGATGGATCGCGTCGGCTTGCGCCTCGCCAATGCGCTCGCGGGCAATCCGGCCGACACCGCCGCGCTGGAGCTTGGAGTCATGGGCCCCGAACTGGAAGTGCAGGCCGCTTCGCTGCGCGTGGGGCTGGTTGGCCCCATCACCGCGGACCTGGTGGACAACCCGGATGCATCGCCGGTGCGGCTGGAAAGCGATCGCAGCCACCTTCTGAAGCACGGCCAAATCCTTCGGCTGGGCATGATCGACGGCACCAGCACCGCCTATCTCGCGGCAAGTGGCGGCTTCGCGCTGCCCGCCTTCATGGGGAGCCGTTCGACCTACAGTCGCGCGGGCGTCGGCGGCTACGAGGGTCGCAAGCTTGCCGCGGGCGATCGGCTCCCCCTCGCTCTCGCCTCGGCGCCGGTGCGCGACGAGTTGCGACTCGCCGCGCCCTTCGACTACGGCAGCGGGCCGATCCGAGTCGTGCTGGGACCGCAGGAAGACTATTTCACCGAAGCCGGCATCGCGGCCTTTCTGGGCGGTCCGTACCGCGTCTCGCGCGAAGCTGATCGCATGGGCATCCGGCTCGAAGGCCCGAAGATCGAACACGCCAAGGGCGCCGACATCATCTCCGACGGCATCGCGCCGGGCGCCATCCAGGTCCCGGGCGCCGGCCAGCCCATCGTCATGCTGGCCGACCGACAGACGGTGGGCGGCTACCCGAAGATCGCGACCGTGGCGTCGGTCGACCTGCCACGGCTCGGTCGCGCGCTACCCGGTGCCGAGTTCCGTTTCTCCGCCGTGTCGGTCGAGGAGGCCGAAACGCTGCGCGCCGAGCAGGAAGGGCGGATCGCGCGCGCGATCGCGGGGCTGGTCGTCGCCCGCCCGCCCGGCGGCATCGACACCGCCCGCCTTTACGACAGCAACCTGATCGACGGCGTGGTGTTCGAAGCCACGCCAACCTCTCCCCGCCGGAGCGCGCGATGACCATCCTGTTTCACGAGGGCAACCGCGAGCTCCAGGACCGCTTCGACAGTCGACGCATCGCCGATCGGCTCGAGGACAAGCTGACGCGGACCGCATTCACCGACGCCGATCGCGCCTTCATCGAGGGCGCGATGTTCTTCTTCCTGGCGACTGCCGACACGCAGGGTCGCCCGGACTGTTCCTTCAAGGGCGGGACGAAAGGTTTCGTGCGGGTGGTCGGTCCGTCGGAGCTGGCGTTCCCCGACTATGACGGCAACGGCATGTTCAAGAGTCTGGGCAACGTGCTGGTCAATCCCGCCGTGGGATTGCTGTTCATCGAGATGGCCGAGAAGCCGCGACGGTTGCGGGTCAACGGCTCCGCTCGCGTCCTGGAGGACGATCCGCTGCGGCAGGAGTTCCCCGGCGCCCAACTTCTGGTGCGCGTGACCGCACGCGCGATATTCCCCAACTGCCCCCGCTACATCGTTCGGCCCGGCGAGGCCGCCCCTTCGGTCTACGCGCCGCGACCCGGCCACCTTCCTCCCGAACCGGCCTGGAAAGGCTTCGATGATTTCAAGGATCACGTCCATCCCCGCGCGCCAGTGCCCGGCGACAGGGGATAGCGACCGCGCCCGTCACTCGTTGTCGAAAGCGCCGTCGAAGGACAGGCGCCCCGGCCCGGCGACATAGAGCGCCAGCAGGCCGCCCGCGATAGCGAAGTTCTTGAGGAAGTGGAACATCTGCGCACGCTCGGGAAAATTCGCGTGAAACAGCAGCGCGGTCACGATGCAGAAGCCGGCGAGACCCAGGCTGACCAGCCGCGTCTTGGCGCCGACGATCAGCAGCAGCGCGCCGCCGATCTCAATGACGATGGCCATTGGCAAGAGCGCGCTCAGCACGCCGCTCTGCATCATGAACACGGCCGCCTCATCGTAGCCGTGGATCTTGCCCACGCCCGACCACACGAACAGGCCCGCCATCAGGCACCTGCCGACCAGAAGCACGCTACTGTTGGCCGCCTCGTCCATCCGCCACCCGAAGCTCTGCTGGAAGTAGTGTAGCGGAACGGCGCGCCCGCCGCCGCTTCCGGCCCTGTGGGCGGTTTGGTAGGACAGGCACCGACCACGGAAGGGACTGCGATGGCCTGGCAACCCGAACTCGACGAACTGCGCCGCCGCCAGGAGCTCGCCCTCCGGATGGGTGGCGCCGACAAGGTGAAGCGCCAGCACGCCGGCGGACGGCTGACGGTGCGCGAGCGGATCGACCGGCTGGTCGATCCGGGCTCCTTCCGCGAGGTCGGGAGCATCGCGGGCAAGGCCGAGTATGACGCCCGCAACGATCTGGTCGATTTGGTCCCCGCCAATGCCGTGATGGGCCGCGCCAAGATCGACGGGCGGCCGATCGCCGTCACCGGCGACGACTTCACGGTGCGCGGCGGTTCCGCTGACGCCACGATCAAGGAAAAAGACATCTTCATCGAGCGCTACGCCCACCAGTATCGCGTGCCGCTCGTGCGCCTGATCGAGGGTTCGGGTGGCGGCGGCTCGGTCAAGACCATCGAGACCACGGGTCGCGCCAACGTCCCCGGCGTGCGCGGCTGGGAGTGGGTGGTCCAGAACATGGGCACGGTTCCCACCGTAGGTTTGGGGTTGGGCTCGGTCGCGGGGCTGGGCGCGGCGCGCCTCGCGGCCACGCACTTCTCGATCATGGTGAAGGACACTTCCGCGATGTTCGTGGCGGGACCCCCGGTCGTGAACCGCCTCGGCCCGCGCCAGTTCGACAAGCAGGATCTGGGCGGCTGGGAAATCCAGCTGCGCGCCGGCGCGATCGACGAGGCGACAGACAGCGAGGACGAGGCCTTCGCGCTCGCGAGGCGATTCCTCTCGTACCTGCCCTCCTCGATCCATGAGGCGCCACCCCGAGGACCGGTCACCGACGATCCGGCGCGCCGGGAGGAGTCGCTTTTCACCGCGATCCCGCGGGAGATCCGCAAGGTCTATCGCGTGCGGCCGATCATCGAGGCCATCGTCGATCGCGGCAGCTTCATGGAGATGGGCCGCCTGTATGGTCGCTCGGTCGCGACCGGACTGGCGCGCATCGACGGCTGGCCGGTCGCGCTGATGGCGAGCGACCCGATGTTCTATGGCGGCGGGTGGACGGCCGACGCTTGCCAAAAGGTGGCGCGCTTCGTCGATCTCGCCGAGACCTTCCATCTGCCGGTCGTCTATCTCTGCGACTGTCCCGGCTTCCTGATCGGCTTGGAAGCCGAGCAAAGCGGTGTCATCCGTCAAGGTGTCCGCGCCATGTCGGCGATGTTCCAGAGCACGGTGCCGTGGTGCACCTTTATCCTGCGCAACGCCTTCGGCGTCGCCGGAGCGGCGCACCAAAACGGCGCCCGACTCAACTGGCGCTACGCGTGGCCATCGGGGCGCTGGGGATCGCTGCCGCTGGAGGGCGGGATCGAGGCGGCCTATCGCGCCGACATCGAAGCGGCCGCCGACCCCAAGGCCAAGATGGCCGAGATCGAAGAAAGGCTGAACAAGCTGCGCTCGCCGTTCCGCAGTGCCGAGAGTTTCTGGATCGAGGAGATCGTCGATCCACGCGACACGCGGCGAATCCTCTGCGAGTTCGTCGAACTCGCCGCGCCGGTTCGCGGCAGCGGCCCGGCCCGGATGTGGATGCGACCCTGACGCCGGCCTAGCGCCAGAGGTATCGGTCCAGCGGCGGCAGGCGCCCGATCGCGTAGGGGTCGGGTTTGCCGTCTGCGACCGGCATCACGAGAAGCGCCTCTCCATGTCGGCGGTGCAGCAGCCGACTGAGCGCCGGCATTGTCCAGTCCTGAACGAACATCTTCCCAGGCCACTCCACCAGTTCCGTGTCGTGAACCGCGATCGCACCGGACTTGCCGGCGATCAGCCCGCGCATGGTGTCGAGCGATCGCGACCATTGCGTCGTGAGGTAGAGGTCCGGCACGCAGGCCGCCGCGAACATCAGCCCCAATCCGGCGGCAAGACGACGCGCGGCGGCGGGCGCCCGCGCGGCCCGCAACATGGACCAGTCGAGGCGCGCCGCGGCCTCGGCGATGCACAGCAGCACCAGGAGACCCGCGAGCAGAGCTCCCGCGGCAGTGCGCGCGACGTAGTGAGCCGGCGCAAACACCAGCGCGAGTTCATGCAGATAGCGAGTCCAGGGCGACAACCCGAGGAGCAGCGCCCCCGCCAGCGCCAACCCCAAGACAGAACGCGCCCGCGCGGTCCCGCCCGCGAGCGCCAGCGCCCCAATCGGCACCAACGCGACGAGAGCCAACACGAACTGCTGATTTTCCGTGAAGTCGAACGTCGCGGCGCGCACGCGCGTGAAATGCGGGTGGGTCCAGTAGGTCACGAGCGTATCGAGAGCCACCGCGCCTGCGGCGAGAAAGCCGAGGGCCGCGAGCGCACTCGCCGCGCGCGCGATCGTGGATCCCGCCATACGGGTCGCATGCCAGCCGGCCACGAGGGCGAGCAGTGGGCCGAGATGCACCATGGCCTCGTAGGACCGTACCGCAAGCGCCGCCAGCACCAGCAACACGAACGAGTCGCCCGGGCGCCCGGGTCGAGAGGTCAGCGCGACCGTTACGACAGCCGTCGCCAGCGCGTAGGCGACATTGTACTCGCCGACGATAAAGAACGAAGTCGGCAGGTAGACGGCGATCAGGATCGCGAGCAGACCCGCGAGCAGCAGTGGTGCGTCGCGACAGCGGTAAAGGGCGAGGCTGTATAGCCCGGCCGGGAGTGCAAACAGGCAGGCCGACCACACGAGCGCCAGCGCGGCGACGTCGCTCACCCCGGCACGGATCGCGAGCAGCACGGGCGCTTGCGTGAGCCAGGCGACATGTGCCCGTGCCGGATAGAAGTCGTGGAAACCCTGCTTGCGCAGCATCTCCACCAAAAACGCCGCGCCGTCCCAGTAGAGCCCGCGCAGGTTCCACGCGCTCCAGGCCGCGAGCAGCCACAGGATCGCCATGGCAAGACCGGCGACTCGCCGGGTCCCGCCGTCCGTCGCGCTCAACGTCGCCAATGGAAGTGCCTCAACCGGTCGATGGCCGTCAGCGGATCGAACGGTTGCCAGTCGGTGTAGTGCTTCGGGACGAGCACGACCGCCGTCCCGCCCGGCGGCCGGACCAGGGCGCTGCTGAGCGGCAAGGTCCAGTTCTCGACATAGCGCGCGAACGCGGGTTCACCGAGTCGCGTCTCCTCGAACGGAATCGGACCGCTGCGCGACATCGCGAGCGATCTCAGCTCGTCGAGATAACGGGTCCACCCCATGGTCAACGCGATGTCGACGGGGATCGCCGCCATGACGGCTATGACGGCCAGGCGCGACAGCCGGGCCGTGGAGAGCGGGTCGCGCAAGGCGGCCAGCGCCATGAGCGGTCGCCAGCCTGCGGCGTGGCACCACATCGCGCCGATCGCCAGCGCCGCCACGAAGCCACCGGCGGTGCGCGCCGCATAGTGGGACTTGGGCAGCGGCTGGACGAACCAATCGGTGAAGCACAGCAATGCCGACGACGCGACCAGCGCGAGCAAGACCCAGGCCGCCCGATAGGTGGCCGGCGCACACAACGACTCCGGCCGTCGCACACCCGCGACTGCGACTGTCGCGAATGCCACGACGGTTAGCGCGAACGGCAGGTTCTGCCAGAAGTTGAAAGCCTCCCGCAGCGACTTGTGAAAGTGAGACGGCTGGTAGGGATTGCGCATCGAGTCGAAGCCCACCCAAGCGGCGCCGAGAAACAGGATGGCGGCGCCAAGCCACGCCACCGCACCGACCGTCCAGACGATCCTACCAGCGCGGACGCGCCACACGAGGAATGCCGCCGTCAGGAGCCCGAGATAGACCATGGTCTCATAGGATCGCAGCGCCACCGCGCCGACGACGAGCAGCAACACACCGTCACCCAGGCCAGGTCGCGCGGCGCGCGCCGCGACGACCGCCGCGACAACCGCCAGCGCATAGGCCGCGTTGTACTCACCCACGATGAAGAACGACATATGCATGAAGTCGAGCGCGATCACCGCGACGACCAGAAAGACGAGGCCGGCATCGTCACGGGCCCGCCAGAGCGCTAGGTGATAGGCTGCAGTGGGCAGCGCGAACATGCCCAACGACAAAAGGCGCGCCAGGGTTTCCAGCTCGACGACGCCGGCCCTGAGGGCCACCACCGCCGGCACCTGCGTAAGCCACATCACATGGATTCGCGGCGGATAGAAATCGAAGAACCGGCCGTTCTGCGCGATGTGGAACAGAAAGTTTGCGCCGTCCATGAAGAGCCCGCGCGACGTCCACGCATGCCATCCTGCCAGTAGCCAAAGGACGGCTGGCACAGCGTAGGATATGGCTCGCGGACTGGTCATGGTGCGGTTGGCGGCTCTACACAGACTGACCGGCTGGGGCAACCCACGCGCCTTGCACCCCGTCCAGACGGCTGATAGTCACGCCGGGCCATGCCAGCCTCGACTGCCCTGACCTGGGAGCGCATTTCGGCGATCCCCGGGTGGTTCACGATCTCGTCCTACGGTGTCTGGCGGGCCCTTCTGGATTTCCAAGAGGACGTCCGGGGAGACGTGCTCGAGATCGGTATCTGGCGCGGCCGCTCGACCGCCGTTCTCGCGGGGTACCGGCGGCCGGGGGAGAAACTCTATCTCTGCGACCTCAATCTAGATGAGGGTGCCGTCCATAGCGCACTGCGATCAGTCGGCGCCTCGACCGATGACCTAGTGCCGTTGAGCGGCCCGTCCGCCGGGCTGGAGGGGCGGCTGAACTTGTCAGCCATGCGCGATAGCATCCGCTGGATGCATATCGATGGCGAGCACACAGGCGCGACAGTGTCGCGGGAGTTGGCGCTCGCGAACCGCGTGCTGCATCCCGACGGAATTCTCGTCATCGACGACTTTTTCTCGCCGCGCTATCCGGCCAACACGACGGAGACAATGCGCTACCTCGACCGCCACCCCTTGGCGTTCCGGCTCTTTGCCGTGGCCTTCAACAAGGCCTATCTCTGCCGCCCCCCCTACGCCGAGCGCCTGGTGACGTACCTGCGCGGCGCGTTTCCCGCGGTGCTGCGCAGTCACGGTCCGCGGGGGGCCTCAATCTACTGGAGCGGCGGTCCGTGGGCCGGCGGGCCCGTTGGCATGGTCAACTACCAGGAGGCGGTAGGCTCGCCGACCGCGGGGTCTGGCGGCACGGCGCCGCCGGGTTGGCTGACCTCGCAAACACTGGCGACATGGCGTGCGCTGCTCGACGGGCAGCGCGAGACAGGCGACGTATTCGATATCGGCACAAGGATGGGTCAGAGCACCGCCCTGCTCGCCGGCGCGCTCGGCGCGACGGATACGCTGCATGTCTGGGATCCCGAGATCTCGATTGAGCGGCTGCGCGAATACCTCGTTCACGCCGGCGTCACCGAGGTTTCGCCCGTCGCCGTTCCCGGCCGACCACGTGAGTTCGAGAGCCGGATGGATTTGCGGGCGCTGCATGCGCGGGTTCGCTGGTTGCATCTCGACAGCGAGCGGGTCGGCAGCGACCTGGTCGCTACGCTGGAGTTCGCGGATCGCGTGATCGGACCACGGGGAATCGTCGCCGTCAGCGACTTCTTCTCGGCACGGCGGCCGGCGGTGACGATCGATCTCGTGAAGTTCCTCGATCAGAACCCCTTTGCGTTTCGGCTGTTCGCGACGGGCTTCGAGATGGCCTACCTCTGCCGCCCCGAGGCGATGCCCCACTTCGTCGACTATATGGCCGTGGGCTTCGGGCGGGCGCTGGCCCGCCACGGCGGAAAAGCCACCATCTACAAGACGACTGGGCCCTGGGATGACGATGCGGTCGGCATCGCCGAATACAACGACGTCGATGGACCGATCGCGGGTCCTGACGACCGGCAGCACATCTGGCACACCGTGCAGGCGCGGCCCGTCGGCTCGCTCTGGCGTCGACTGCGCCGCCGCCTCGGCTTCTAGAGTGTTTCCGTGCAGATGGGACCTCTCACGCGGTTCACCCTGAACATAACCGCGCCACTGGCGATGCCTCGTTCGTTGGCTGTCCGACCCGGCCAACGACACCCGGATCGGCGAGACTCTAGGCCGCCACCAGCTTCAGCTGTTCATCGAGATCATCGGCAATGAAGTGGCGCACGACCTCATCGAGGTCGCGATCCACCTCGAAACCGAGCGATCGCGCCTTGGCGCTGTCGATGCCTTGCGGCCAGCCATTGCAAATCGCCTGAATAGCGGGGTCGTGCTGCCACTCGACGCGCCCCGTGCGACGGTTGCCCGCGTGGCGTCCAATCGCGGCTTCCAACTCCTTCGCCGTCACACGGATGCCATTCAGCAACAGAGCCCGCGCGGGCCCGAACGCGTCGGCCGGCAGATCGTGCGCGCGCATGAAGGCATCGACCGTCTTGCGTGGGCTCAGCACTACCATGACCGTGTCGCCGGTCACCGGGCAGACGACGTCGCGGCCGGTCAGAGGTTCGCGCAGGATCGAGCTCGCCCAGGTGGACGCCGCCTTGTTGGGCAGGCCGGTTCGCACACAAATCGTCGGCAGTCGCACCGCCGTACCGCGGATGTACCCCTTGCGCGTGTAGTCACGCACCAGGAACTCGCCGATCGACTTCTGCGCCCCGTAGCTCGTTTGAGGGGTCAGCGGCGTGTCGTCCGAAACCGCGGGCGGCAGCGCGCCACCGTAGGCGGCGAGCGATGAGGTGAACACCACGCGCGGGCATGCCCCGCCCGCACGGCAGGCTTCAAGGACATGGCGGGTGCCATCGAGGTTGACCCGATAGCCGAGGTCGAAATCCGCCTCGGCGCCGGCGCTGACCACCGCGGCAAAGTGAAAGACTGTCGCGGCGCCGCGCACCAGCGCCGACACCGTCGCGGCATCGGCGATGTCGCCCGCCTGCGTCCTGATGCGCGCATCATCCAGCCCCGGGCCGCTGGCGTGGCCGACGTCGAACAGCACGAGCTCGGTTATGGGCTCGGGCTTGCCGGAGGAGCCCACGATGGCGCCATCAGCCAGCAGGCGGCGCGCCAACTTCTTGCCCAGGAACCCCGCCCCGCCCGTGATCACGACCTTCATGCCGACGCTCCCCCTTTTGAGGTGTGCAATCTTGCCCGCCGCGGCGCGCGGGGTCCATGCGGGCGATTGAACGTGGCGGGTGAGGCGCGTAGATTCATCGTCAACAAAGCAAGACAGCCGGCCCACCCCTCCGCCGGAGCCCGCCATGGAACTGACCGTCGAACGCCTGATCCTCTGGGGCTTTGCCCTCGTGCTGGGCAGCGTGGTGCTCTTCAACCTCGATCTGATGCCCGAGAAGCGCCCGACCTGGACCGAGGGCGCGGCGTGGCGGAGCTGCGCGGTGCCCGATGCTGAACCAAATCCTGCGCAGCGGGTCCGCCGGTGCACCGAAACGATCGACGCAGGGCAGCGTGGGATGGCCGAGCAGACGGCGCCGTTGCCGGTCGCCACAACCGAGGCATTGGCGCTGGCCTTCAACAATCGCGGCCTCGCGCGCGCCGCACGCAACGAGTTCGATGCCGCGATCCGCGACTACGACGAGGCACTGAAGCTGAGAGCGGAGTTTGCCGAGGCCTTCTTCAATCGGGCGATCGCGCACGAGCACAAGGGCCAGTTCGACCTCGTGATCCGTGACTATACCTCGGCGATCCGGCTCCGGCCGGACGACGCCAACCTGCTCAACAACCGCGGCTTCACCTTCGCCAATCGCGGTCAGTACGAGCGCGCGCTCCGCGACTACGACGAGGCGATCAGGCTCAAGCCCGACGAGCCCGGCGCGCGCTCCAATCGCTGCCTTGCCCACGCGCTCACCGGTCGGCCGGCACAAGCCGTCGAGGACTGCACGCGTTCCCTCGCCACGCGCCCCAATCATGCCACGACGCTCGCCACACGCGGCCTCGCGCAGCTGCAGCTCGCGCGACTGACGGAGGCGCGGGCCGATTACGACGCCGCGAACCGTCTCGATCCCCAGTCGGCCTGGGCGCTCTATGGCCGCGCGATGGTGCGCGAGGCGCAGGGTGACGGCCCCGGGGCAACTGCCGACTTCGCCGAGGCGCGCAAGCGCGCCAAGAACGACGTCGAGTGGCAGAACGTCGAACTGGTGCTTGGTCAGTACCGCAAACGCTGAGCAGGCGGCTCACGCCGCCTGGGCGATCGCCTTTCGCGCGATGTCGATGATCTCGTCGATCTGACCGCGCTCGATGACGAGCGGCGGCGACATGGCGATGGTGTCGGTGCTCTGCCGCACCATGAGCCCGAGCTCGAACGCCTTCACGAAAGTGTCGTAGCCGCGCGCGCCCGGAGCGCCCTTGCGGCCATCGAGATCGATCCCGCCGGCGAGGCCGAGGTTGCGGATGTCGGTCACGCCGGGCGCATCCTTGAGAGAATGCAGCCCGTCTTCCCAATAGCTCGAGAGCTCGCGCGCGCGCTCGAACAGACCCTCGTCGCGGTAGATGTCCAGCACCGCCGAGGCGGCGGCGCAGGCCAGCGGGTGAGCCGAGTAGGTGTAACCGTGGAACAGTTCGATCACGTTCTCAGGCCCGCTCATCAGCCCGTCATAGACATGCTTGCGCACGAACACGCCGCCCATCGGAACGGTCGCGTTGCTGATCCCCTTGGCGACGGTCATCAGATCCGGGATGACGCCGAAGAAGTCGGCCGCGAAGGCGGTACCGAGGCGGCCGAAGCCGGTGATGACCTCGTCGAAGATGAGAAGGATGCCGTGCCGATCGCAAATCTCGCGCAGGCGCTGGAGATAGCCCTGGGGCGGCGGCAGGAAGCCGGTCGAGCCGGCGCAGGGCTCGACAATGACCGCGGCGATCGTCGAGGCGTCGTGCAACGCGACCAGCCGCTCCAGCTCGTCAGCGAGTTCGGCGCCGTGCTGGGGCAGGCCGCGCGAGAACGCATTGCGCGCGGGATTGTGGGTGTGCGGCAGATGATCGACGCCCGGAAGCATCACGCCCCACTGCTTGCGGTTGTTCACCATGCCACCCACGGAGATGCCGCCGAAGCCAACGCCGTGATAGCCGCGCTCGCGGCCGATCAGCCGGGTGCGCGTGCCCTGCCCGCGCGCCCGCTGCCAGGCCAGCGCGATCTTGAGCGCGCTGTCCACCGCCTCAGAGCCGGAGTTGCAATAGAACGCGTGGTTAAGGTCGCCCGGCAGCAGCGCGGCATGCCGCGCCGCAAGCTCGAAGGACTTGGGGTGGCCCATCTGGAAAGACGGTGCGTAGTCCATTTCGTCGAGCTGGCGGGCAATCGCCGCCTTGATCTCCTCGCGACCGTGACCGGCGTTGACGCACCACAGGCCCGCCGTCCCATCGATGATGCGTCGCCCTTCCGGCGTCCAATAGTGGACGCCCTTGGCGCGCGCGAGCAGGCGTGGATTCTTCTTGAACTGCCGGTTCGCGGTGAACGGCATGAAGAAAGCGTCGAGATTGTTGGCGACGGGCGCGGTGCTGGCGGGCGTCATGGGCATCTCCAGGATTGCGGTCGGCAGGCTATCACTTGTTGACGTCGACAACCACGCGGCCGCGTATGGCACCCTTGAGAATTTCAGGGGCAAGCCGCGTCAGGTCGCCAAGGCCGGCGTCGCTGATCGTGCTGTCGAGGCGATCCAGCGGCAGATCGCTGGCGAGGCGGCGCCACGCTTCCTCGCGCGGGCCCTTCGGCATCATCACGGAATCGATCCCGATGATCGATACACCGCGCAGAATGAAGGGCAGGATCGACGCCGGAAACGAAGGTCCGCTCGCCAACCCGCAGACCGCCGCCGCTCCGCCATAGCGCAGTTGGGAAACCGCGCGCGCCAGCATGACGCCAGCCACAGTATCGACGATGCCGGCGAAGCGCTCGCCGAGCAGCGGGCGGTCCGGCGCCTCGACGATCTCCTTGCGGTCGATCACCGAAGTGGCGCCGAGGGCCTTCAGATAGCCGGCCTCCGCCGGTCGTCCGGTGGCCGCGGCGACAGTGAAGCCGAGCTTCGCCAGGATGGCGACCGCGACACTGCCGACGCCGCCGGCGGCGCCAGTCACCAGGACTTCGCCGGAGCCCGGCGTGATGCCGTGCTTTTCCAGCGCCATCACGCAGAGCATCGACGTGTAGCCCGCCGTCCCGATGGCCATGGCGCGGCGGGTGGAGATCGCGGCCGGCAACTTGACCAGCCAGTCGCCCTTCACCCGCGCGCGCGTGGCATAGCCGCCCCAATGCAGTTCGCCGACGCGCCAACCGTTCAGCACGACACGATCTCCGGGCCTGAAGCCCGCATGGTTCGACTGCTCGACAGTGCCCGCGAAGTCGATCCCACCGACATGCGGCCAGGTTTTCACGAGGCCGCCGCCCGTCGTCAGGACCAGCCCGTCCTTGTAGTTCAGGGTCGAGAATTCGACGGAGACGGTCACGTCGCCGGCGGGCAGCCGTTCGTCAGGCAGGCTTTCGATGGCGCCCGAGACTTTCCGATCCGCCCCCTGCGTCAGAACCAGTGCGCGAAACCCTGTCATCCACCCCTCCCTGCGTCGTGGGCGGGCTTGTAGCACTTGCCAAGCCGGTGGGCGCGCCCCAACTCTCAATTCTATGAGCGGCCTCACCTACTGTCCGATTCCGCATCGCGGCGCCGTTGCAGTGTCCGGCGCCGACCGCGTCGCCTTCCTGCAGGGGCTGGTCTCCAACGACGTGACGCGCGTCGCGGCCGACCGGGCGATCTGGGCGGCCCTGCTCACCGCGCAGGGGCGCTTCCAGTACGACATGTTCATTCTAGATGCTGGCGACGACACGCTGATGCTCGAGACTGAGCGTGATCGGGCACCAGCGCTCACCCGCAAGCTCGCGATCTACAAGCTGCGATCGCAGGTTTCGATAGATGATCGTTCGCCTGCACTGGCGGCGGGCGCACTGCTGGGCGATCAAGCCGCCGCCGAGCTGGGCCTGCCGGCTGAGCCGGGACGTGCCCGCAGACAGGGCGACGTTCTCGCCTATGTCGACCCGCGGCTCGCAACGCTGGGCGTGCGGCTGCTGGGCCCGGCGACGGCGCTCGACGCACTCGTGTCGACGCTGGGCGCAGCGCCCGCCGATCCCGCAGAATACGACGCGCATCGTCTCGCGCTGGGCGTGCCCGACGGCAGCATCGATCTTCCGCCAGACAAAGCGTTGCTCCTGGAAAGCGGCTTCGACGAGTTGAACGGCGTCGACTGGAAGAAGGGCTGCTACATGGGTCAGGAGCTGACGGCCCGGACCAAGTATCGCGGACTGGTGAAGAAGCGCCTTTTGCCAGTTAGCGTCGGCGGCGCGGTTCCGGTACCGGGCACGCTGATCGCGCAGAACGGCAAGGAAGTCGGCGAATTGAGGTCGGGCCGCGATGGCCGCGCACTCGCTCTGCTCCGGCTGGAAGCGCTGGACTCCGACGCGCCTTTGCTGGCGGACGGTGTGGCGATCGAAGCCTCGCGACCGCCTTGGGTGCGCCTGCCGGAACGGTCGCAGGCCGACTGAAAGTTTCTCGCGGGCGTCCTCGACCCAGTTGGTTAATGTGCAAGCCGCATGCGCACACTTTTCCCGCTCGCCGCGTTGGCGCTCGCTCTCTCCCTGACCGCCGTCGGCGCACAGACGCCCCCGCCCAACCCATCGCGGGAAGCCTATGATCGCGCCTTCCGCGATCAGCTCGCGCGACCCGGCGATCCGGCGACGCTGCTCCGCTTCGCCGAAGTCGCGATCCAAGTCGGCGACCTTGAAGGGGCGATCTCGGCGCTGGAGCGCCTGCTTCTGATCGATGGCGACCAGCCGCGCGTGAAGCTTGAGCTGGGCGTGCTCTACTTCCGCCTGGGCTCGCACGAGGCGGCGCGGTCGTATCTCGAAAGCGCTCGCGCGTCCGCCCGGGCGACCCAGGAGATCAAGGATCGCGCCACGACGTTCCTCGCCGAGGTCGACAGCGCGACGCAACGGTCCCGCTGGTCGGGCGACGGAATCTTCGGCTTGCGCTATTCGAGCAACGCGAACTCCGGTTCCGTTGGCGCGATCCAGTCGTTCGGCACGGCGGTAATGCCGAGCCCGAGCGTGAGCCGGCGCCAAGATTGGAGCGCGCTGCTGGGCGCCAACCTGCGGCACCGCTACGACCTCGGGCGACAAGACGATTCCGTGCTCGACACCGCGCTTGCGGTCTTCGGCTCTCGACAGTTCCAGGTGTCGGCAGCCAACGTCGCGCTGCTCGATCTTGAAACCGGTCCCCGCTTCGGGCTGTTCGCCGACACGATCGACGACTTCACCGTGCGCCCCTATCTCAATACGCGTTTCGTGATGGTGAACGACTACTCCAGCTATATCGGCTACGGTGCCGGCTTGGAGTTCGCCAAGAAGTTCGGCGACGGGCTGAGCGGATCGTTCGGCGTCCTGGGTCGACGCCGCGAGTTCACGCGAAACCCGGACGCGCCGACGAACGACAACAGCTCCGGCACCGACGCCAACGTGAACGGCGAGCTGCGCATGGAAGTGGCGTCGTGGCTGACGCTGTCAGTCCAGGGCAGCGGGAGCCGCTACACCGCCTCGGTCGGCAGCGAGAGCTACTGGGAGTACAGCTTCGGCGGGAGCGCCGAGTTCGGCTTCACCGATCCAATCGGGATCAACGGGCGCCTCTGGTCGCTCACTCTCGCGGCGGACCATCAGGCGGCGTACTACGACGCGCCCGATAGCTCGGTGAACACCCTGATCAATCGAGTTCAGCACGACTTCAATGCCAGCGCGACGCTCGCGATCCCGCTCGACGCGACTGTGACCTTGGTAGGCCAGGTTACCTACACGGACCGCCGCGCATCGCTCAGCAATTTTTCGTACGACGCCCTGACGATGCTGACCGGCATCGCCTGGCGCTTCTAGGGGAGGCCATGATGCCGCTTCGTCCCTTTGTCCTCGCCGCCGCGCTCGCCGCGCTCGCTGCACCCGCCTCTGCTCGCGTCGGCGTCACGTCGGTCACGGCCGGCGATCCTCTCGGCAAGCCGCCGGCGGCCGACGAGCGCGTGTTACGGGTGGGCGTCGATGTCCAGCCGAACGAGCGCATCACGACCGGCGCGAGCGACCGCGCCCATGTGGTTTTCCTCGATGGCACGTCGCTCACCGTCGGGCCCAACGCCGTGATGGTGGTCGACCGCTTCGTCTACGACCCCGACAAGCGCACGGGCGAACTGGCGGTGAACGCGACCCGCGGCGTGTTCCGTTTCGTCGGCGGGGCCATCAGTAAGAACTCCGAGATCGTGGTTCGCACGCCCTCCGCCAGTATCGGTGTTCGGGGCGGCATCGCGGTCGTGAGTGTCGCGGAGGGCGGCGCGACGAAGGCGCAATTCCTGTTCGGCGAGTCCCTGCGCATGACCGGTCAGGGCGTGACCCAGACTGCGACACGGAACGGATCGGAGATGAACACGGGCCCCGGGCGGCCGCCGTCGCCGCCTGTGCCAATCGCGGTTGGTGGCTTGAACGCAGTCGCCCCCGGACTTGAGGCGGCACCCCGTAGCGGCGCACCGACCGCGACCCCCGCGCCGGCAGCCGCACCTCCCGGACAGATCGCTCGCTCGGCAGCGGTGCCGCTCGTTCAGCCCCCGCCACAGATCACGGTGGAGGCCGCGCTGGCGGGCTCGCAGCTCGGGGCGATGAACTCCGGCCTCGCCCCGCGCCAGCTTCCTCCGGTTCCCAAACCCACGCCTGGCACCCGGGGCGACGGCCAGGCCGCTGGCGGGCCGGGACCCGGCGGCCCGCCCGGTGCCGGGCCGGGACCCGGCGGCCCGCCCGGTGTGCGGGGCGGTCCGCCGCAGCGACCACCCCGGATTGCCACCGTCCGACTGGCCGACAAAGCCAACAAAGCGGGCAATCGGCAGGTCGTGAACAACAACAATGCAGGCAAGCGCAGGGACTAAAATCCGCCTGTTTTCAACGGGTTGGACAGCGCGCGACACGACGGGGCTGATTCGACTGCCCGCTGCGTATTACCGGACATGGCAACCCCCAGGAGCTTTCCGGTGCTTCGTCTCGCCACCCTTGCGCTCGCGGCGCTGCTCGTCGTCCCGACCCTCGCCGCGGCGCGCGTCGGCGTCACATCGGTCGCCGCCGGTACGCCACTCGGGCAACCGCCGCAGCAGGCCGAGCGCATGCTGCAGGTCGGGGTCGATGTGTTCGCAGAGGAACGGATCACCACCGGCGCCCACGATCGTACCCACTTGCTCTTTCTCGATGGCACGTCGCTCACCGTCGGGCCCGAGGCGCAAGTCACGATCGACCGCTTCGTCTACGATTCCGATCGCCGCCTGGGAGAGCTGGCGGTAACCGCCAGCCGCGGGTTGCTGCGGATCGTGGGCGGCGCGGTGAGCAAGCAGGGCGTCATATCCGTCACCACGCCAAGCGCCCACATCGGCATCCGGGGCGGCATCGCGGTGATCGACGTCGATCGCGATGGCACGACCCGCGCGGACTTTCTCTACGGCATCTCGATGACCGTCGCGACCGATCTCGGCACGGAGATCGCGAACCAAGCTGGCCAACGCTTCCAGGTCCGGCGCGGCCATCGCCCGGGCCGAGCCTTCGCCATTCCACGCAATGAGCTGGTGCCCGCCACCGTGGCCCTGGAACGCCCCAGGCTTGCGCCGCCTACCGGCGCGACAGTCCCGGACGCAGCTCTTGCCGGCCTGACCGCCAGCAACTCCAACCTGCCCGCGACGACGCTCGCCGCGCGCGATCTTGCGACCCCGCCCTGGGGAGGACCGCGACCGCAGGCGCAACCCGCCCGACCGCCCGCGGATCTCGCCAAGGCACGCGCTGCGCAGCTGAACCACATTCGCCAGCTGCCGCAGCAGCCTCCACGCCAGCGGCCCGGTCCTGGCGGCCCGCCCAACTGACGGGGACTGTCCTCGCCCTGTGCTGGAGCACTATGAGTTCAGTTGGAGTCAGCTGAACGCATAATGCCTCCTGCAACACACACCGATAGCGCGCGCGAATGGGATCAGGTGGAACGGCTCGCGGTTCCACCTGATCCCATTCCGCTCTAGGCTGCGGGAAGCATCAACGCCTTTCCGGGAGCCGCCGGTGAGCTTCGTCAATCCCGATCCCTTCACAACGCGACCCGAGATCGTGGGTACGTTCGGCGTCGTCGCCTCCACTCACTGGATTGGCACTGCCGTCGGCATGTCGATCCTGGAGCGCGGCGGCAACGCGTTCGACGCCGGCGTCGCCACGGCCTTCACTCTGCAAGCTGTCGAGCCGCACCTCTGTGGGCCGGGAGGCGACGTGCCGATCCTGGTGCACGACGTGCGACGCGGGCGTACCGAAGTGATTTGCGGTCAGGGCCCCGCGCCGGCAGGTGCGACGATCGCGCACTATCGCGGGCTCGGGCTCGATCTGATCCCGGGCACCGGTTTGTTGGCCGCCTGCGTTCCCGGAACCTTCGATGCGTACATGCGGCTGCTGCGCGATCACGGCACAATGCGGCTGCGCGACGTGCTCGAACCCGCGATCGGCTATCTCGCCAACGGCGCGCCGCTCGCCGAGCGCGCCTCGGCCACCATAGCCACGGTCGCGGAGAATTTTCGCAATCACTGGCCGACCTCGGCGGCCGTGTTCCTGCCAGGCAACGCCGTCCCGCAGCCCGGGACGCTTTTTCGCAACGTGGCGCTGGGAGCGACCTATGCCCGCCTCCTCAGTGAAGGCGAAGCGGGCGGCGGCGGGCGAGAGGCCGAGATCGAGCGCGCGCGGGCTGCCTGGCGCGCCGGATTTGTCGCCGCGGCGATCGACCGCTTCTGCCGATTCAATGAGGTGATGGACGTCTCGGGTCGCCGCCATCGTGGCGTGCTCGCGGGCGACGACATGGCCCGCTGGGAAGCTACAGTCGAGGCGCCACTCGCCTACGAGTATGGTCGCTACACGGTCTGGAAGGCGGGCCCCTGGACGCAGGGACCGGCGGCGCTGCAGCAACTCGCCCTACTGAAGGGCTTCGATCTCGACAAACTCGATCCGGCGGGGCCGGACTTCATTCATCTGCAGATCGAGGCGGCCAAGCTGGCCTACGCCGACCGCGAGGCGTTCTACGGCGACCCGGCCTTCGTCGACGTGCCGATGGCGACGCTGCTCTCGGATTCCTACAACGCCGACCGGCGGAAGCTGATCGGCGAGCGGGCCTCGCTGGAACAGCGGCCCGGCCGGGTCGAGGGCTATGGTGGTGTCGTGAAGCTGCGACGTGCCGACGGCGCGCGCACCGCCGTGGGCGCGAGCGGTGCGGGCGAACCGACGGTCGGCCGGGTGGGCCAGACCAACGGCGACACGGTGCATTTCGATGTGGTCGATCGCGAGGGCAACATGGTCGCGGCAACGCCGTCAGGCGGCTGGTTGCAGAGCTCGCCAGTGATCCCCGAGCTCGGCTTCCCCCTGGGGACGCGCGCCCAGATGTTCTGGCTTGAGGAAGGACTGCCGGGGTCCCTCGCGCCCGGCAAGCGTCCGCGCACCACGCTTACACCGACTATGGCCGCGCGCGACGGCAGGCCCTATCTCGCCTGGGGGTCGCCGGGCGGCGACCAGCAGGATCAGTGGATCGTCCAGATGTTCCTGCGCCACGTCCATGCCGGCATGAATCTGCAGCAGGCGATCGACGCACCTGCCTGGCACAGCGAGCACTTTCCCGGCTCCTTCTGGCCGCGAACCGCGCGACCGGGCGTGCTGGTGGTGGAAGGGCGCGTCTCGAAGGCGACTGTCGAGGAGTTGCGTCGGCGCGGACACGAGGTCGAAGTCGGCGCCGACTGGTCGGAGGGCCGGTTGGTCGCGGCCTCGCGCGAGGATCCCTGGCGACGCGCAGCGGCCAATCCGCGTGGCATGCAGGGCTACGCCGCGGGCCGCTGACATGACCTGGTCGATCATTCTCGCCGAGCGCAACACCCGCCGCGTCGGCATCGCGGTCGCGACGTGCTTCTTCGCGGTCGGCGCGCGCGTCCCGAGCGTCGAACCGGGACGCGGAGCGCTCTGCTCCCAGGCGCTCACCAACCCGCTCTACGGCACCCGTGGTCGCCAGCTGTTGCGCGAGGGGGTCGGCGCCGCCGATCTGGTTCGACTGCTGACCGCGCCAGATGAGGGTCGCGCGCACCGCCAGCTCCACGCCCTGGGCGGCGATGGAAAGTTTGCCGCTCATACCGGCGCGGCGTGCGTGCCGTGGTGCGGCCACTGGATCGGCGACGAATTCTCGGTTGCGGGCAACATGCTGGCTGGACCGGAAGTGATTGCCGAGACGGTCCGCGAACTGCGCGCGCAGGCCAGCCTGCCGATGACCCTCAGGCTGATCGCGGCGCTTAGGGCGGGCGAGGCGGCCGGCGGCGACAAGCGCGGCAAGCAGTCAGCGGCGCTCCTGATCTGGGGGACGGAGGAATACTCCGAGCTCGACATCCGGGTCGATGATCACACCGATCCGCTGACCGAGCTTGCGCGGCTGGAGGCGGTCAGCCGCGAGCGCTGGACTCATTTCCGGCAATTCCTGCCGACCCGCGCTAACCCATCGGGAATCTACGACCGCGCAATCATCGACGCGCGGGTCGCCGAGAGCATCGCGCGGGAGTCACGCGACCAGCGAAAGCCCTGACGGACCAAACGCGAGCCGGGTGGTCGCACCGGTGCCGAGCCGCGGCTCGCGATCCGACGCCACCACGAACAGTTCGCCCACCGGCGTGTCAAACGAGTACTCGACGTGGCCGCCCAGCCAGGTCGCCTTGCGCACCCGTGCCTCAAGACCCTCGGCCCCGGGTCGTGCCGCGCCATAGCGCGCCACCAGAGTCGCAGGACCTGGCGACACGCCGCGCGCCGGCAGTCTGAGCGCGAGCCCCGCTAGGCGCACCTCCGCGATCCCGTCGGCCACCGCCACGACCTCGCACGCGATCAGGTTCGCACCCCCCAGGAAATCGGCGACGAAGCGGTCCGCTGGCTGTTCATAGAGTTCGGCCGGGGTCCCCGCCTGCGCGATCCGGCCCTCGCGCATGACGACGATCCGATCCGAGACGGCCATCGCCTCCTCCTGATCGTGGGTGACATAGACCGCGGTGATGCCCAACCGCGTCTGCAACTCGCGAATCTCGTCGCGCATGCGCCGGCGCAGCTTGGCGTCGAGATTGCTGAGCGGCTCGTCGAACAGCAGCACACCCGGCTCGATCACCAACGCGCGTGCGAGCGCGACGCGCTGCTGCTGGCCGCCCGAGAGCGCGCTCGGCATGCGGGCGTCGTAGCCATCGAGGCCAACCAGTTTCAGGGTCGCCAGCGCGCGCTCCCGCCGCTCTGTCGCCGAGAGCTTCGAGACTTCGAGGCCGTACCCGACATTCTCCAGCACCGACATATGCGGGAAGAGCGCATAGGACTGAAAGACCATCCCGACGTCGCGCTCCGAGGCCGACAACCGAGTGACATCGACGCCACCGATCGCGAGGCGTCCCGCACTCGCCATCTCGAGGCCCGCGATCAGCCGCAAGGTGGTGGTCTTGCCGCAGCCCGAGGGGCCGAGCAGGGTGACCAGCGTACCGGGGGCCACGTCGAAACTCACATCGTCGACGGCTCGCACCCGACCATAGAGCTTGCTCACGCCCGCGAGCGCCACGCCCGTCGCATCCCGCCCCGTCATGCCGCCGCTCCCGCCATGCCCCGCCGTCCCAACCGCCGCTCGCCGACCGCGAGCTGGATGAGCCCGATCATCGCCGCCATCACCGCCACCAGCACGGCGCTGTAGAGGATCGCGCCCCCGAAATCCGAGATCTCGACGCGACCCACGATGTAGGAGGTGGCCAGATCGTGCCGCGTCGTCACCAGGAACACTACCGCCGACAGCGACGTCATCGCTCGCACCAGTCCGAACACGAGCCCAGCCACGATGGCTGGCCGGATCAGCGGCAGGATCACCCGCCGCAACGTCGCGAAGCCGCCGTGCCGCAGGGTCAAGGAACTCTCGTCGAGATGCGGATCGATCTGGCTCATCGCCGCGACACCCGCGCGGATGCCGACCGGCATGTCGCGAAAGATGAAGCAAATGATTAGGATCGTCAGCGTGCCGGTCAGCTCCACCGGCGGGGTGTTGAAGGCAACGATGTAGCTGATGCCGATCACCGTCCCTGGGATCGCGAAACTCATCATGGTGACGAACTCGAAGGCGCCCTTGCCTGCGAAGCGCTGGCGCGCCAGCACGTAGGCCGTGAGGATGCCCATGATGGCGGTGAGCGGCGCCGCGAAGAGGGCCGACTCCATCGTGGTGAAGAACGAGTTCCAGGCCCCGCCGCTCCAGACCAAGCCGTGATCGCCCCAGCCGATCGAGAACATGGTGGTTGCGTGCTTCAGCGTCGGCGTGTAGTCGCGACCGAAATTCTCGACGAAGCCGCCGACCGCCACCAACCCGTAGATGACGGCGGTCAGCACCGCCCAGGGGATCGCGGTCCATCGCACCGCGCGTGCTACACCATCCGCCACCGGCGCATGCAAGCCCGAATCGCCCTTCCCTGAGACCGTGGTGTAGGAGCGCTGGCCGAGCCAGAGCGCCTGGGCCGCGAAGACCGCGAGCGCAACCGCCAGCAGCACAAGCGCCAGCGCGGCCGCCCGACCCGGATCGCTTTGCGCACCGACCAGCGCGAAGTAGATCTGCACCGAGAGAACGTCGTAGTTGCCGGCAAGCACGATGCCGTTGCCAAAGTCGGAAATGCTCTCCAGCACCGTGATGAGGAAGGCGTTGGCGAGGCCCGGCCGCATCAACGGCAGGGTGACGGTGCGAAAGACGCGCGCGCGCGAGGCCCGCAAGGTCTGCGCCGCCTCCTCCATCGACGGGCTGATGCCCTGGACCACGCCCACCATGATCAGGAAGGCTACGGGCGTGAACGACAGGACCTGCGCGAAAATGAGGCCGGGCAGACCGTAGATGTAGCGGGACGGCGGAATGCCAAAGGCCCAGTCGAGGAACGCGGTCACCGCGCCGGTCCGCCCGAACAGCACGATGATGGCGAGCGCCACAACGAAAGGCGGCGTAATGATCGGCAGGAGGGCGAAGACCCGCAGCAGCCGCTTGTGGCGAAACCCGGTGCGCTCGGCCATCAACGCGAACGCGAGGCCGAGCAGGGTTGAGACCGTTGCCACGATGACCGCGAGCAGCAGGGTCTTCCAGAGGGTGCCGCACCGGCCGACTCCCGACAGGCAATCGAAGCTCCAGATATCGCTGCCGAAGATGCGCAGCAGCAACGCGCCTGCGTCGTAGCCGTCATCGGTCCTGCCGGCGCCGAACAGCATCAGCACGACCGGGAAGAAGACGAACAGCACCGTCGTCGCGACGACGAAGCCGACCGTCCCGAGCACAAAGGCGTCGCCCCGTAGCGCGCCGCGCAGCGCGAGCGCGTCGGTCAGCAGGAAGAGATAGGCCATCGCGACGATTGCGGCGCCCCAGCCGAAGCCGAACTGACGTCCCTCGAAGTCGGGAAACGCTTCCTTCAGCGGCGCGTGGAACAGGCCCCGCGCGCCGATCGCGAAACCCTGCCCCAGGAGCCAGACCAGGCCCGCGAGTGCGAGCGCAATCAGCCAGGCTGCGACACGCTCATCGGGCCGCGACTGGCGACCCAACAGGACAGTTGCGATCAGGAGCGGTGCCAATAGCGGCCAGAGCCACCAGCGCCCGAAGGAAAGCGCCTGGACGAGCGCCGGTGCGTTCTCCTCGGATGGCCAGCCGCGCCAAGTCGCGGCCGCCAGCAACCCGTCCTCCTGCATGTACCAAGGCAACAGGCACCAGGCCGCGATCGCGGCCAGCATCCACCAGAACGAGGCGCGACGCACGGAGGGCGTCGGCGGAACGGGCGCGCGCGGGCGGGGCTACTGCGGCGCGCCCACCTTGGTTTCCTCGGTCCAACGCGCCAGCAGGCGCCGACGCTCGGCCGACGAGCCATACTTGGCGAAGTCGTAGTCGATCAGCTTCACCTTGGAGAGGTCGGGCGAGAACTGCGACGCCGGCACCTTGGCGTGGCTCGGCTGCTGATAGCTCTCGCCTTTCTCGGCCAGTGCCTGGCCTTCGGGCGACAGGGCGAAGTCGTAGAACCGGCGGGCATTGGCAAGGTTGCGCGCGCCGTCGACAATCGACATCGAGCCGATCTCGTAGCCCGTGCCCTCGCAGGGCGCCACGCCTTCAACCGGGAAGCCGCGCTTCTTGTTCATGGCGCCGTCATGCAGGAAGGTGAGGGCGATCAAGGTCTCGCCGCGCGCCGCCGCCATGCCGGGAGCGGGCCCCTGCTTGGTGTACTGGTTGATGCTGCCGTGGAGCGCCTTCAGATACTGGAAGGCCTTGTCCTCGCCCATCAGCTGCACCAGCGTGGCGATGATGGTGTAGGCGGTGCCCGAGCTGAACGGGTTGGCCGACTGAATCTCGCCCTTGTACTCGGGCTTCAGAAGGTCCGCCCAGCACGCGGGCGGCTTGAGCCCTTTCTTGGCTAGCCCCTCTTTGTTGTACACGAAACCGATCGCACCCATGTAGATGCCGGTCGTGCGCCCGCCCGACCGCTTCCACTGCTCCTGAGCCCAAGGATGAAGATCCTTGATCGCCGCCGACTCATAGCGCGCCGTCAGCTTTTCCTCTGCTGCCTGCAAATGCGGGTCACCCGTGCCGCCCCACCAGATGTCGCCCTTGGGATTGTCCTTCTCGGCGCGGATCTGCGCGTAGGTCTCGCCTGTGCCCTTGCGCGTGAAGGCGACGTCGACGCCGGTCCGCTTCGCGAACTCGGTCTGCATCACCTGACACCATTCCTGGTTGGCGGTGCAGTAGATGTTCAGCTTGCCCTGCGCCGCCGCCGGTGCCGCCGCCAGCACTGCCATCGCTCCCACTGCCCATGCCCCAACGCGCATCGCCCGCCTCCCCGGAGTTCACTTCCGGGGACGGAGTATCGCCGCGTTGACGGGTCGCCGTCGAGCCGATTGACGTCAGTTCGGCAGGGACAAGTCCGCCTGCGCGAAGGCGGCGGCTCCCGGCACCTGGGCAGTCACCTGTTCCTCGACCATCAGCTGCGCCACGGCAAGGAAGTGAACCAGTTCGGGATCGTTCAGACGCTCGGCTTCGGCCACGAGGTCGCGCAGGCCGTGCCACAGGCGAAACAGCGTCGTCGCCCGTTCGCGCTTGCCCAGCCGACGGCGGCGGGGCCGCTTCGGCGCCGCGCCCTGTATTGGCGCAATGGCCGCTTCCGGCGTTGCCGGCATGTCCTTGTCGCTCATGTCGCCTCCCCACTTCTCTCGTTCGTTCGGCCGCCGCATCCGCGCGCCGGCAAGTGAGCCGACGCGCGGATGGGCCGATGGCACCGTCTTCCCCAGATCGCCCCGCCGATCCGTCCGCGCGGTCCCCACGACCGTCGGACGAAGCGGCGACGCTATTGCGGTGCCGTTGTCGGGCGCCCCTCGCCCTATCTCAGTTCACCTCCGTGCGGCCCGGACGGGCCGGCCGGTCGAGCCACGGCTCGGGCCGCAGCGTCAGGAGCTCGGGCGTCGGTACCGCCTCAGGCGTCGCCGCCGGATCGACCGGCCGGGCCAGCGCCACGTACCCGCGATCATCCTCATCTGCCGCTGTGTCGAGACGGCGCCAGCCGAGCCGCTCCCACGCCGCCACATCGCGCGGCGGCGCCTGGGTATAAAGCATGCGGCAGCCGCGTCGCTCGGCCAGCTGGCGGCACTGCTCAAGCAGCTGGCGGGCGATGCCGCGCCCGCGATGCCGCTGAACGACACTGATCCGCTCCGGCATCGCGAAAGACTGGAACCAGCGCAGTCGAACAGCGCCCACGGGCTCGCTACCGACCAGCGCGAGGATATGCGTCGCACCGAAATCGTGGCCGTCGAACTCCTCGCTGTACGGGATGTCCTGCTCGCCAATGAAGCAAGCGGCGCAGACCGCGAAGGCCTGCAGCGACTCCTCCATGGTCATTGCGACCTTGGTCGCCACTGGCCCTTCCTCGACGTGGATCGTTGCGTTGGTACCCATCTGGTTGCCCTCGACTCTTCCCCGTGAGTTCAGTGCGCCCGCCGCTCGACGTGCGGCAGGTGCGGATTGGTGGGCGCCCGGGCCTGCGACAGCTCCAGGATGCCGGGCTCGTCGAGACGACCTTCGGGCCGGTTCAGGACCAACGGCGGCAGATCGATGGCCGGCGGCGCGGCCACCGGCTCGAGATCGCACACGATCGAGTAGTACTCGTGATCCGAAAAATGGAAGACCCGGTCATCGACGCGACGAAACCCGTCCCGCTCGAAGATCGGGAAGTTGCGCAGCTGAACGTGGCCGTAGGCCTTGGTGTAACCCTTGCGGCGCGCCAGATCCTTGGAGAAGTGCAGGAGGTCGATGAAGCGGCCGGCCGAACGATACGGCTTCAGGATGACCGCGCGCTCCAGCTTGCAGAACGAATGGAACCAGCGCACCCGCATCCAGCCGGCGGGCTCGCCGTCGACCAGCATCAGTATGTGGGTGCCGGTATAGTCGTTGCCGTCGAATTCCTCGAAGTACGGGCAATGCTGCTCGCCCATGAAGACGGCTGCGCGGAGCGCGTAGCACATCATCAGCTCGTCGGAGCTCGCCGCCACCTTGATCTCGACGACCGGCTCGCACGCCGGCATTGCCGCTTTGGTCGAAGGCATGATCAGGTCCCCACCCTCAGTTCGCCGTTCACATTCGCGAAGCACCGTTCCCCAGCCTTCACGACCGCGGCCCCCGCTCCCAGTTGCGCGAGCGCCTCGCTCACCGCCCCGGATGTCATGTGCTCGCCCCGACCAGCCCGGATCGCGGTCGCCGACACGTCGTCGCGTCGCATGATCCGCCAGGGATAGATCCAGCCGCACTCGTCGTAGATGTTGCGCACCGTCATGCCGCCGAAGTCGGTGCCGTGCAGGCCGTGCAACCGCTTGCCGGGATGGCGCCGCCTCACCTCGGCGATCACGCCCTGGAAGCCCCGCGCCTCGTAGATCTCCGGGTAGAAGGCGACCTCGACCTTGTCGGTGAGACCTGCCTCGGCGATCGCCACCTCGATCAGCGCCCGGCGCGTCGGCGGCGCAAGGAACATGCGACCCGTCGGGAAGTAGTCGACATTCACGTCGGCCTTCGCGGTGGTCGCCCAGATCTGGTAACCGCGGTCGAGCCGGGCTACCTCGATCTCGCCACTGCGAAACGCCTGCGCGAAAACCCGCGGCAGGATGGTCGGATGGATCACGACCTTCTCCAGGCCGCGCTCCTCGATCGCCCGACGCACGATGCCAAGGTGCGAGTTGTGGAAGGGATTGAAGGTCCCGAAATAGACACCGACTCCGCCCTTGGGCGCGACCAGCGAGCGGATGTCCGACAGCAGACCAACGCCGAAAACCAGGGCGCCCAGCGACAGGCCCACCACCAGGAAGAGTTCGCGGGCGAACGGCACACCAGCCGTTCCCAGCGCCGTCAGAACAGTATTGACCGACAGCCCGACCAGAACGTTGCGGTTCATGTCGCCCACGCCGCGCTGGAACAGGAATGCGCCCACATACTGCGCGCCCTGCGAGGCCAGCGACGTTACCAGCGCGGCGGTCCCCACACCGCCCACGGAGGCCACACCGGTTTGATCCAGCGCTCCGCCCCACCACATCACCCCGAACACAACGAGATTGAACACGTACTGCGGAATGAATCGGCACCGCCTGCCCGCGGTCACGAAACCGAACCGGTTGTTGGTCCACACCTCCACCTGATTGCTCAGGCGGGCATAGCTCGGCAGAAATACCCCGATGAACAGTGCCACGCCGACCAATGTGGCGTTACCTGAACCGGTGTGCGCCAGCGCATAGCTCACGAACGTAATTGCACCGACCGCCGCCGCGAGCCGCGTGGACGGGCTGCGCAGATAGCGACGCACCCGCTCTCGCAGCGGAGGCTTAGTCGGAGTTTGTGACGACGCTTGCGACACCAGCTCACCCGATTCGACAGACACGCATCAACGACCGGCAATGCACCAGCGATTGATTGACAAACGAATCGGATAACCAGCTATGGGGCCGCTCCTGATGTCACACCTTAGAAAAAGGCGCTAACTCATTACAAATGAGATCAGAAACGGCGCTCGATAAACAACGCTGTAAGGTAAACCACGTAGGGTTTTCGAAGAAAACGTTTCCACAGGCCATTCATTGTATCGTTTGTTCCCATGAACACTCCGCAACCTAGACGCGGCCCCTCGACCAACATCCTCGGCGACTGGGACGATGTGCGTTACTTCCTCGCGGTCGCGAAGACCGGCAGCTTCAGCGCGGCCGCCGACTATCTCGACACCAAGCAGACGACGGTCGGCCGCCGCATCTCAGCGATGGAGCGGCGACTCGGCGCCAAGCTCTTCGATCGGCATCGTCACGGGATGGAGGTCACGCCAGCCGCGCGTGGCGTGCTGGCGCAAGCCGAACAGATGATGGGCAGCGCCGCGGCGATCGAACGGCACCTCGCCGGCCTCGACCGCGAGATGGCGGGCATCGTGCGCGTCACGGCGACGGAAGGCATCGCGGCGAACTGGCTTGTGCCGCGCCTCAACGAGCTGCGTCGCCTGCACCCAGACATCATTGTGCAGGTGATCTCCGGCGACCAGGTGCTGGACCTCGCCACCCGACAGGCCGACATCGCCATCCGCTTCGTGCGTCCGTCCGCCAACCAGCTGGTGGCGGCCAAGGTAGGCGCCACGGCCATGTCGGTTTTCGTCGCACAGAACTACGTCGAATCCTTCGGAATGCCGCAGACGCTGGAGAAGTTGAAGGACCACGACCTCATCGACCAGACCGTTCTGCACAATCTGCCGGTCATGCGCTCGTGGAGCGAGGTGATCGAGCAGTGCAACAGCGTGGTGCTGCGCACCAACTCGTCCTACGCCGCGATGGAGGCGGTACGGGTGGGCTACGGCCTCTCGGTGTTCCCCGACTACGCCATGAAGGCCAATCCGCTGCTGGCCGCCCCCATCGATCTCGGGATCAGCCGCGAGATCTTCCTGGTCTCGCACGAGGAGACCAACAAGGGCGCGCGCATCCGCACGGTGATCGACTTCCTGCGCGAACAGTTCCGCCGCGACGAGAAAGAGTGGTTCTCCGGTCTGCCGCCCGTGGCCCCGCCCAGCGCGCCAGTCGCGCCGCCCGCCGCCAACCAGCCCTGAGCCTCACATCGCGGCGAGCAGGCGGGCGTGCAGCGCGGCGACCGCCTCCCGGTCGCCGGGGCGCGGCGTCCAATTGAGGGACAGCCCGTCGTCGACCGCGCGCGGCAGAATGTGAATGTGGAAGTGCGGGACGCTCTGCGCCGCACCCGGACCATTGGCCTGGATCAGGTTGATCCCGCCGGGTGCGAGAACCACCTGCTGGGCGCGCGCCACGCGTTGCGCCGTTGCGGCGACCGCCGCCAGAACTGTCGACGGCAGCGCGTGGATCGTCGGCCAGTGACCCTTGGCCACCGCCAGCGCGTGACCGGGGTTCGCCGGATTGATGTCCATGAAGGCGATGGTGTCGGCGTCTTCCCAAAGCCTGAAACTCGGGATGCGGCCGGTGACGATGGCGCAAAAAACGCAGCCGTCTGCGACAGGGTAAGCAGTCATTGCGGGGTTCCCTCCTCCAGGCGACGGGTGAGCGCAGCCAGCCGCGCGAACGGCGGCTGGCCAGCGGGCAGGTCGAGCGACAGGCCGCGACGCGCAGCGCGCGCGAGCCCGCCGCGCCCGACACGATCGCGCAATGCCTCGACGATCCAATGCTCGGCCTGGCGATGACGGCGGATCGCGAGCCGCCCGTCTGCGTCCAACCAAGCCCGATGCGCCTCCAACGCCGCGTCCAGCGCGTCCAATCCCGTGCCGGTCCGCGCGGAGACCGCGACCGCCCGCCCCCGACCGTCACGATCGAGCGCCAGCGACAATGCGCCCGCGATATCGGCGAGCGCGCGGTCGGCCGCCGCACCAAGATCGGCCTTGGTGACGGCGACGACATCGGGAATCTCGACGATGCCGGCCTTCATGAACTGCAGAGAATCGCCGGAGGCCGGCTGGACGCAGAACAGCACGGTGTCCGCGAGCCCCGCGATCTCGGTCTCCGATTGCCCCACGCCCACCGTCTCGACCAGGAGTCGGTCGAACAGCGCGCGCATCGTCACCATGGCGGGCAAGGTGAGATCGGCCAGCCCGCCCAACCGGTCGCGCGCCGCCATGGAGCGCACGAACAGCCCCTCGTCGGCGCTATCGGACGCGAGCCGCACGCGATCCCCCAGCAACGCGCCCCCGCTGTCGCGCGAGGAGGGATCGACGGCAATGACTCCGACTCTGTCACCGGCGGCGCGCCACCGTCGGATCAGCGCGGCGCAGAGCGATGACTTGCCGACACCCGGCGGGCCGGTCACCCCAACCACATGGGCGCGCGGCGCGGCCCACGCCGCGTCGAGCAGCGCAAGCTGGGCCAGGCCATCGGGGTCGCGCTCCAGCGCCGCAAGCGCGGCGGCGAGCGCGCGCTTGCCGCCGGCACGAAGCGCCTCGAGCGGCATACCCCTACTCGGTCTTGAGCGATCCGCCGAGGGCCGCCTGCGCCGCAGCCAGACGGGCAATCGGCACGCGGTAGGGCGAGCAAGAGACGTAGTCGAGGCCCGCCTTGTGGCAGAAGAAGACCGACGCCGGATCGCCGCCATGCTCGCCGCAGATGCCGAGCTTCAGATCGGGCCGGCTGGCACGGCCGCGTTCGCGGGCGATCTCGATCAACTCGCCCACACCCTCGGTGTCGAGCGACGCAAAGGGATCGTGCTCGAAGATGCCGCGCTGCTGGTACCGCTCCAGGAAAGACGCCGAATCGTCGCGGCTGAGGCCGAACGTCGTCTGGGTAAGGTCATTGGTGCCGAAGCTGAAGAACTCGGCGGCTCGGGCGATATCGCCGGCGCGCAGCGCTGCGCGCGGCAACTCGATCATGGTGCCCACCAGGTAGTCGAGCTTCTGGCCCGACATCTGCGACACCTCGGCCGCGACCTGATCCACCACCGCCTTCATCAGCTCGAACTCGCGCGCCGTCGCGACCAGAGGGATCATGATCTCGGGCACCACCGTGGCGCCCCGGCTCTTCTGAACCTCGGCGACGGCCCGAAAGATCGCCCGCGCCTGCATTTCGTAGATCTCGGGATAGGAGATACCGAGCCGCACCCCGCGATGGCCCAACATGGGATTAAACTCGTGCAGCTTGGCGGCTCGCGCCTCGACCTCCTGCGCCGACACCCCGAGATCCTTCGCGACCTCCGCCATCTCCGCGTGCGTCTTGGGCAGGAATTCATGCAGCGGCGGATCGAGTAGCCGGATAGTGACCGGCAGGCCGGCCATGATCCCGAATAGCTCGACAAAATCCTTTGTCTGCATTGGCTCGATCTTGGCGAGCGCCGCACGCCGGCTTTTCTCGTCGTCGGCCAGGATCATCTCGCGGACCGCCACGATGCGGTCGCCGTCGAAGAACATGTGCTCGGTGCGGCAGAGCCCGATTCCCTCGGCGCCGAACTTGCGCGCCTGCGCGGCGTCGGCTGGCGTCTCGGCATTGGTGCGCACCTGCAGCGTGCGCACCTCGTCGGCCCAGGCCATCAGCTCTACGAAATCGCCGCTCAGATCCGGCTGCACCGTCGGCACGACGCCCAGCATGATCTCGCCGGTACTGCCGTCGAGCGTGATCGCTTCACCCGCGCGCACCGTGGTGCCGCGCACGCTCAGCGTGCCGTTGGAAGAGTCGATACGCACATCGCCCGCACCCGCGACGCAGGGTTTGCCCATGCCCCGCGCGACGACCGCGGCGTGGCTGGTCATGCCGCCGGTCGAGGTAAGGATGCCTTCGGCGGCGTGCATGCCATGGATGTCTTCCGGGCTGGTCTCGCGGCGCACCAGAACCACCTTCTCGCCACCGCGCGCGCGCTTCTCGGCCTCGTCGGCGCTGAACACGATGATACCCGACGCCGCGCCGGGCGACGCTGGCAGACCCTTGGCGATGACCTTGCGGGCGGCTTTGGGATCGAGCGTGGGGTGCAGCAGCTGGTCGAGTGAGGACGGGACGATCCGCGCCACCGCCTCGCGGCGGTCCACAAGACCCTCGCGCACCATGTCGACGGCGATACGCAGGGCTGCCTTGGCCGTGCGCTTGCCGTTGCGCGTCTGGAGCATGTAGAGCTTGCCGCGCTGAACGGTGAACTCGATATCCTGCATGTCGCGATAGTGCCGCTCCAGCCGGTCTCGGATTGCCGCGAGCTCGCCGAACACAGTCGGCATCGTCTCTTCCATTGATGCCGCATCCGACTTCTGCGCGAGCTTGCCCGCGACCGTGAGCTGCTGCGGCGTCCGGATGCCGGCCACCACGTCCTCGCCCTGCGCATTGACGAGATACTCGCCGTAGAAGCGGTTCTCGCCGGTCGAGGGATCACGGGTGAAGGCAACGCCGGTGGCGCAATCCTCACCCATGTTGCCGAACACCATCGCCTGCACGTTGACCGCGGTGCCCCATTCTTCGGGGATGGAATGCAGGCGGCGATAGGTGATCGCGCGCTGGTTCATCCACGAGCTGAACACCGCGCCGATCGCTCCCCAAAGCTGCTCTCGCGGCTCCTGCGGGAAGGGCTTGCCGGTGCGCTTCTCGACTAGCTTCTTGTAGGCCGCGACCACAGCGCGCCAGTCCTCGGCCTTGAGCTCGGTATCGAGCTGGACGCCGAGATCCTCCTTGCGCAGCTCCAACACCTCCTCGAAGTGGTGGTGGTCGACGTCGAGGACCACGTTGGAGAACATCTGGATGAAGCGGCGAAAGCTGTCCCACGCGAAGCGCTCGTCGCCCGACGATCGGGCAAGCCCGATCACCGTGCGATCGTTCAGTCCGAGATTGAGAACGGTGTCCATCATGCCCGGCATCGAGGCGCGCGCGCCGGATCGCACCGACACCAGCAGCGGCGAGTCGGCATCGCCGAACCGCACGCCGACGATCCGCTCGATGGCCACCAGCGCCGCATCGACCTGCCCCGCGAGTTCGGCGGGATAGCGCCGATCGTCGTCGTAGTAGGCGGTGCAGACCTCGGTGGTGATCGTGAAGCCCGGCGGGACGGGCAAGCCGAGGCTCGACATCTCGGCCAGGTTGGCGCCCTTGCCGCCCAGGAGATTGCGCATCTCCGCCCGGCCTTCCGCCGCGCCGCCCCCGAACCCGTACACCCACTTGGCCATCGTCAGCCCTCGATCTTCGAAAAATCCGCCACCCGACGGGTGACCGCGCCTATCTGGTCGAGAAGTTTGAGCCGGTTGAGGCGCAATTCCGGCCGGTTCGCCACATTCACCTGGACGCGATCGAAAAACGCGTCGATCGGGGCACGCAAGCCGGACAGAACGCGCATCGCGCCGACGAAGTCCTCCCGCTGCAGGACGGAATCGAGTGCCCCGAGCGTCTCCGCAAGCGACGCTCCCAGCGCCTTCTCCTCGGCCGCCTCGAAGAGTCCGCTATCGGCCGCGCCGACGAGCGAGGTCGCCAGTGCCTTGTCCTTCTTGCACTCGGCCGCCACGATGCTGGCCGCGCGGGTGTAGCCAGCGAGCAGATTTCGGCCCTCCTCGGTCGCGAGGAATGCCTGGACAGCGCCGACCCGCGCCATCACCCGCACCAGATCGTCATCCGCACCCGCCGCGAAGACCGAGTCGACCACGTCGTGCCGCACGCCACTCTCGCGCGCCTGGACCTTCAGACGCTCCGCGAAGAAATCGAGCAAGTCGCCGGTGCCCGCGAAGCGGCCAAGCGGAAGGCGTAGCCTGTTCTCGAGCACAAGGCGGATCACCCCCAACGCCGCGCGACGCAGCGCGAAGGGATCGCGCGAGCCGGTGGGCTTCTCCCCCACGGACCAGAACGAGGTCAGGATCTCGAGCTTGTCGGCCAGGGCGAGCGCCACCGAGACGGGCGTAGTGGGGCAGCGGTCGGCCGCCCCGGCCGGCGCATAGTGGTCCGCGATCGCCGTCGCGACGGCCTCTGGCAAACCCTCGTGGCGGGCGTAGTAGGCGCCCATCGTTCCCTGCAGTTCAGGGAACTCCCCGACCATGCCGGAGACCAGATCGGCCTTGGCCAATCGAGCGGCGCGCTCGACGGTCGCGCGATCGGTTCCAGGGACGAACGCGGCAAGCTCACCCGCGAGCGTCGCGATCCGCGCCACTCGATCCGCCACCGTGCCGAGCTTGGCATGGAAGACGATCTCCGCGAGCGCCGGCAACCGCGCTTCGAGCGTCGTCTTGCGATCCTGGTCCCAGAAGAACTTGGCGTCGGCGAGGCGCGCCCGCAGCACACGCTCGTTGCCATCGACGATGGCGGCTCCGCCATCGCGCGCCTCGGTATTGGCGACCACCACAAACCTGTCGGCGAGTTGTCCGTCCGCCGTCTCGGTCGCGAAATAGCGTTGGTGCGCGCGCATGGCCGTTACCAGCACTTCGGGCGGGACGTCCATGAATTGCGGATCGATACGACCCAACAGCGCGACCGGCCAGTCGACCAGGCCAGCCACCTCGTCGAGCAGGCCCGTGTCCGCGCGGAGCCGCACCCCAGCCGCGGCGCAAAGCGCGGCGGCCTTCTCCTGGATTGCGCGCTTGCGCTCCTCGGGGTCGAGCAGCACTCGGGCGGCCCGCAGCTTCGCCGTATAGTCGGCGAACGACGCGACTTCGATCGGGCCGGCCGCAAGAAAACGATGGCCGCGCGTGACGTTGCCGTAGGGGATCGGCGCCATGCCGCCGCCCGGATCGAACGCACCAGCGAGCGTCGCGCCGTCGAACAGCGCCACGATTGACTGCAACGGCCGCACCCAGTGTCGCGTGCCGCTGCCCCACTTCATCGACTTGGGCCAGGGCAGCGCAGCCAGCGCGGCATCGAGGATCGCCGGCAAAGCGAGCGCCGTCGGTCCACCGGGTTTGCGGATGACGGCGAACCAGAAGATGCCCTTGCCCGTATCGCGCTGCTCCGCCTGATCGAGGGAGGAGAGACCCGCCCCCTTCAGGAAGCCCTGGATCGCCTGGTCAGGAGCGCCGACGCGCGGCCCGCGCTTTTCCTCGCTGGTGTCCGCGCGCACCGCGGGCAGCCCATCAACGACGAGTGCCAGCCGGCGCGGCGTCGCGAAGGCGCGTGCCGACGTGAAGGATAGTCCCGCGCCCTTCAAGCCATCACCCACGAGCCGCGCAAGGTCGGCCGCGGCCCGCGCCTGCATGCGGGCGGGAATCTCCTCGGACACCAGCTCCAGCAGAAGCTCGGCCATGGTCAGGCCGCCTTCTGGGTCACGAGCCACGCCTCGCAGCACGCCTTGGCAAGTGTCCGCACCCGCAGGATATAGCTCTGGCGTTCCGCCACGCTGATCGCACCGCGCGCGTCGAGCAGATTGAAGGCGTGGCTTGCCGTGATGCACTGCTCGTACGCCGGCAGCGGCAGTCCGAGCCCAACCAGCCGAAGGCTCTCGCCCTCGGCGTCGGCGAAGTGTCGCGCCAGTAGCGCGGTGTCGGCATGCTCGAAATTGTAGGCGGACTGCTCGCGCTCGTTCTGCAGGAACACATCGCCGTAGGTCAGCGGCACGTCCGAGTCGGGGCGGTTGAAGGGCAGTTCGTAGACGGTTTTCTTGTCGAAGAGATACATGGCGATGCGCTCGAGCCCATAGGTGATCTCGCCCGCCACCAGATCGACCTCGATACCGCCCACCTGCTGGAAATAGGTGAACTGCGTGATCTCCATGCCATCGCACCAGACTTCCCAGCCCAACCCCCAGGCGCCGAGCGTCGGGCTCTCCCAGTCATCCTCGACGAAACGGATGTCGTGCAGCGATGTATCGATGCCGATCGCGTCGAGCGAACCGAGATAGCGTTCGAGGATGTCGGGCGGCGACGGCTTCAGGATGGCCTGGAATTGGTAGTAGTGCTGTAGCCGGTTCGGGTTCTCCCCATAGCGCCCGTCTTTCGGCCGACGCGAGGGCTGCACATAGGCGGCGCGCCACGGGTTGGGTCCGAGCGCGCGCAACGTCGTGGCGGTATGGAAGGTTCCCGCCCCCATCTCCTTGTCGAACGGCTGCAGGATCACACAGCCTTGCCGTGCCCAGTATTCCTGCAGGATCAGGATCAGTTCCTGAAAGCACTGCGGCTTGGCGCGCGCCGGTGAGGGGTCGGACAACGGGGTCCCCGAAGCTGGAAGGCCAATTATTTCCGCGACTTAAGCCGATTTGTGCGGTGCGGCAAAATAGGTAGGGGCCCACCCCGGGTCAAGCGGCGGCCGCGCTCACCGACGCGGGCAATCGCCGCGCCCGCAGGCCGCGCCGCCCGCCGACACATAGGCGCCGCAGGCGGTGCAGGCCTCGGTTTCGGCGACCACCTTCTTGCGGCCCCAGCCGCCAGTGCCCGGGCCCTTGTTGCGCGGCGGATCGGCGGGCTTTGCGGAACCCGGCCCCTGGACGCGGCGCAACCAGGCGCGCAGCGTCAGCCATGCCGTGGCGGCGGCGAACAGCACCAGCACGATTTTCAGCAGCATGCCCATGGCGCCCGTTGTGCGGGCCGCGCCCCGGCGGGTCAAGCGGCCACCTCGCCAAGGCCGCCGGTGCGGGTTATTGGTCGGGCAATGGACGAGACCTACGATCTATTCGTCGTCGGCGGCGGCATCAACGGCGCCGGCATCGCCTGCGACGCCGCCGGCCGTGGATTGAAGGTTGGGCTCTGCGAGATGAACGATTTCGCGAGCGCGACATCCTCAGCCTCGACCAAGCTGATCCATGGCGGCCTGCGCTATCTCGAACACTACGAGTTCCGGCTGGTGCGCGAGGCGCTGCAGGAACGGGAGGTGCTTCTCGCCAAGGCCCCTCACCTCAGCTGGCCGCTTCGCTTCGTGCTGCCGCACGAGCCGCACTTGCGCCCACGCTGGCTGCTGCGGCTCGGCTTGTTCCTCTACGACCATCTCGACCTGCGGATGGAGCTGCCGAAATCGCAGTCCGTCGAGCTCGGTCGCTCACCTTTCGGCCGCGGCCTCAAGCCCACGTTCAAGAAGGGTTTCGTTTACTCCGATGCGTGGGTCGACGACGCCCGGATGGTGATCGCCAACCTGAAGTCCGCGCGCAACATGGGGGCCACCATACTGTCGCGCACGCGCTGTCTGTCGGCGGCGCGGACCGCCCAAGGGACCGACTGGACGATCGAATTGGAGCATCGCGGTCAGCGCCGGCGCGTCGGTGCGCGTGGGTTGGTCAATGCGTCGGGTCCCTGGGTCAAGAGTTTCCTCGATGGCGCGAGCCCGGTCCGGACGCAAAAGAGAGTCCGACTAGTCAAGGGCAGCCACGTCGTCGTGCCGCGGCTGCATGACGGCGATCACGCCTTCATCCTGCAAAACGACGACAATCGCATTGTCTTCGTGATTCCCTACGAGCGCGATTTCAGCCTGATCGGCACCACCGACATCGCCGTCGAGGACGGCACCGCGCCGGTCTGCTCGCCCGAAGAAGTCGCCTATCTCTGCGACATCGCCGGCCACTACATGGACAAGCCGGTGCGACCACAGGACGTGGTGTGGACCTACTCCGGCGTGCGCCCGCTGTTCGACGATGGCGACGACGATCCCTCGGCGGTCACTCGCGACTATGTGCTGGAGATCGACGGCGCCGTCGGGACGGCGCCCTTGCTTTCGGTGTTCGGCGGCAAGATCACGACCTTCCGGCGCTTGGCCGAACATGCGCTCGAGGATCTCAAGCCGCACTTCCGCGCCATGGGCGGGGCCTGGACCTCGGGCAAGACTCTGGCGGACGGGGAGCTCGCGCTGGCCGACACCTTTGAGGCGGCCTTCGATCGCTTTGTCGAGGGCGTACAGGCGCTCCGGCCGGAGCTGCCGGCGGGACTGGTACGCGCGCTGTGTCGACGGCACGGCACCGGCGTCGATGCCCTGCTGGCAGGCGTTCGCGGTGTCGCCGATCTCGGTCGGCATTTCGGGGGCCATCTCTACGAGCGCGAGGCGCGCTACCTGATGGCCGAGGAATGGGCTCAGGAGGCCGAAGACATCCTGTGGCGGCGCACCAAGGAAGGGCTGCATCTGAGCGGCGCCCAGCGTGCCGCCTTTGGCGAGTGGATGTCCGGCCAGCCACGCAACTTTACATGACTTTACCTGGCAGCCTGGGCACGTTCGGGCCCGCCGGCGCGTAAACTTCTTGTCCCCGGCGTTGGGGACCCCTGCCAATCCCGCTGCCGATCGGAGGATCCGATGACCAAGACTTGCTTCGCCGCCCTGCCGGCGCTCACGCTTGCCGCCCTGCTCGCCAGCGTGGCCATTCCGACCCACGCCCAGACCGCCGTGCCTGATGCCTTGCTTTCGGAGATGGACATCGTCGAGGAGGACACGCTGCTGGCCCAAGCCGCGCCGACCGGCGCACCAGCCCGCACGGTCAACCTCCGCGACATGTGCAAGGAGCGCGTCGCGCGCAGCACCGGCCGCCGCGCCTATCTGAAAGCGAGGCTCGACCTCAAGCCGGAGCAGATGACCGCATGGTCGGCGTTCGAGAAGGCGGCCGAAGAGGCGACCGCCAAGCAGAGTGCGCGGTGCGGGACACTCTCGGCGGAGGTGGCGCTGCTCATGCCGTTCGCCGATCGCCTGAACATGCGCGAGGCCGCAATGAAGGCGCGGTTGGAGGCGACGCAGGCCGTGAAGCCCAGCCTGCTGGCACTTTACGGCGCGCTCAACGCCGAACAGAAAGCCGTGCTCGATCGCCCCATGGGCGGCGGTGCGCAGATGGGTGGGCAGCGGATGGGGCCGCCGATGGGTGGCGCGCCGCACCAGCAGGGCGGTCAGCGCCAGTAACGCCTACCAGTCACTGGAGCGGACGAGCTTCATCAGCTCGTCCGCCATCGTGAGCGCCGTCAAGACGCCGGTCTTGGGATTGTCCGGCATGGCGCGGCCCAGCCGCTCCAGGCGGATTTCGCCAGAATCACCCAGGACCTCGAGCTTGCTCGCGTTGGTGCCGGGCGGCAGCGTCGGATCGGCCACCAGCTCGATCTCGGTTCGCTCCAGACCCGCGCCGCACAGCGCCACCGTCACGGCGAGATTGGCGTTCTTTGGGTAGAGGCGGCCGGCATCGGCCGGCTTGCCACGGAAGATCACGGTCGGCGTCTTGATCGCCGGCAGATCGAACTCGGTCTCGGCCGGTGTACCGCTCCAGGCATGTGGCGGTTTGATCGAGATGTACTTCACCTTGTCCAGGCGGCCGAGCCGCATCGCCAGCAGCCCGTCCAGTCCCGCGATGGCGCCCGAAGGCAGGCGCAGCCGCGCGCCGCTCTCTTCGGCCGCCTTGATGTGACGCTTCCACAGCTTGGGATCACCGTAGGCACCGGTCGCGATCACCATAAGATCGATGCCCTTGGCCAGGATGGTCTCGCCCCAGTCGCGCACCGCCTGCTGGCTCGCCGCCTCGACCACGATATCGGGCTTGAGCTTGAGCAGCGACTTCAGGTCCTCGACGACCGCGATTTTCCGGCCGACTGCCTTCCGGGTCTCCTTGGCGCGCCCAGGCCGCACCAGCACCCCCACGACGTCGATCGGCGGCTTCTTGTCGGCGAAGACCTCAAGCAGGGTCCGCCCGATCGCGCCGAAGCCGATCACCGCGATCTTGAGACGCTTTTTCTTCGCCATCGCCCGCTCCCCGACCTGCCGATTGGCCGGGACTCTAGCTGCCGACTGGCGGTCTTGCGACCCCCGGGAGCGGTCGCTATAACCCCGCCTCCCCGAGCGGCCGGCGTGGCTTTCCTGACGGAGTGTAGCTCAGCCTGGTAGAGCACTAGCTTCGGGAGCTAGGGGCCGGAGGTTCGAATCCTCTCACTCCGACCAATAAACACGGGGCCTTTGGGGCTTCCCTTCGGGGAAGCCCCTTTTGCGTAAGGAACTCCCGTAAGGAAGCCGAAACTAGCCCCGAACGCAAAAAAGCGCCCGCACGACCGGCGAACCGGTGGGGCGGGCGCGATAGTTTGGGAGGAAACAGCCACGCGGCCTATGACGCCTTCGCCGGGCTGGCTGTAAATTCGCGCGCAATAGTGACCCCCTGAGGGGAGGTTTTCGCGTCCAATAATGACCCCCTTCTAACGCTGTGTGTCAGCGTCCCTTCCTTTTGGGGCGCTGCGCTACGGGCGCGGGTCCCTCCT
>VGCH01000020.1 GCA_016870115.1 Alphaproteobacteria bacterium
GTCATCGTCGGCCCGACCCGCAAGACCTGAACCGCCGGAGTCCACCGCCATGAACATGACGCGCATCGCCGTCGACAATCCGGTTTTCGCTACCATGGTGATGGTGGCGCTGCTGGTGATGGGGCTGTTCTCGTACCGCCAGCTCAGCGTCGAACAGTTCCCCAACGTCGACTTTCCCGTCGTGGTCGTGACCACCGACTATCCCGGCGCGTCCCCAGAGACGGTAGAGACAGAGATCACCCGGAAGATCGAGGAGGCGATCAATTCGATCTCAGGCCTCAAGTCTCTCTATTCACGCTCCTTCGAGAGCCGCTCGCAAGTGATCGCCGAGTTCGAACTCTCGGTCTCGTCGGTCATCGCCACGCAGGACGTCCGCGAGAAGGTGCAACAAGTCCGCGCCGGCTTCCGCACAGAGATCAAGGAACCGCTGATCCAGCGCTTCAATCCCGACGATCAGCCGGTGCTGTCGATCGCCATCCGCTCTGACATCCGCTCAGTGCGCGATCTCACCACCCTCTCCGACCAGCTGATCGCCAAGCGCCTGCAAACCGTGCGCGACGTGGGCCGCGTCACGATCGTGGGCGGCGTGAAGCGACAGATCAACATTGAGCTCGATCCGGAACGCATGCAGGCGCTACGCGTGGGCGCCAACGACGTCTTGCGCGCGATCCGCGACGAGAACCAGAACTATCCCGCCGGCAACGTGGCGCGCGGCAACGACGACCGAACCATCGAAATCACCGGCCGGATCGCGGACCCCGCCAGTTTCGGCAACCTGATCGTGGCACGCCGCGGCAACGCGCCGGTCTATCTGCGCCAGGTCGCCACCGTCATCGACGGCGAGCAGGAGCGCGAGACGGCGGCGCTCCTGAACGGGCAGCGCGCGCTCGCGCTCGATGTGGTGAAGACCCAGGGCGCCAACACAATCCAGGTCGCCAACGGCGCGCGGGAAATGGTGGCCGAACTGTTGTCCGGCCAGCTCCCGCCCGACATCAAGATCGACATCGTCCGGGACAGCTCGCGGGGCATCCAAAACTCGGTCAACAACGTCCAGCAAACAATGGTCGAGGGCGGCATCCTCACCATCCTGATCGTGTTTCTGTTCCTTCATTCATGGCGCAGCACGGTGATCACCGGCCTCGCGCTGCCGATCTCGGTCCTCGGCGCCTTCATGGTGCTGGCGGCGTTCGGCTTTACACTGAACGTCCTCACATTGATGGCGCTCAGCCTCGCCATCGGCATCCTGATCGACGATGCCATCGTGGTGCGCGAGAACATCATGCGCCACATCGGATTCGGCAAGACGCACCGACAGGCGGCCCTCGATGGCACCAACGAAATCGGGCTCGCGGTGCTCGCCACCACCTTCACCATTATCGCGGTGTTCCTGCCCGTGGCCTTCATGGGCGGGATTATCGGGCGATTCTTCTACCAGTTTGGGATCACCGTCGCGGCGGCCGTGCTGATCTCGCTCGTCGTGTCCTTCACGCTCGACCCCATGCTGTCCAGCATCTGGTACGACCCCCAGGCCCATGGGCATAGCCGCTTCGCTCGTACCGTCAATGCCGCTCAGGAGCGCGCCAATCGTGTCTATGCCGCGGTCCTGAAACTCGCGCTCGGATGGCCCAAGACGACCTTGCTGATCGCCCTCGCCACCTTCGTGGGCTCCTTCCAGTTGCCCCGCTATATCGGCTTCGAGTTCGTCCCCGAAGCCGATCTCGGCGAGCAAGTGATCCTGGTGGAAGCTCCGGTCGGTTCGTCGCTTGACTACACCATCGCCAAACTGAACCAGATCGATGCGGCGGTCCGCGAGTTCCCGGAAATTCTCTACACCTACGCCACCGTCAATACCGGTCAGGCGATCGGCAAGAACCAGGGCAGCGTCTATCTCCGCTACAAGCCCATCAAGGAACGCACGCGCGGTCCGGTGACTCTCGCCCAGCCGATCCGCGACCGTCTGGCCTCAATTCCCGGCGTCATCACGTCTGTGACGTCGATTGGCGGCCCCGATGGCGGCGCGCAGAAGAAAATCCAGCTCTCCCTGCAGGGTCCCGACACCGCGACGCTCGACCAGCTTTCCCGCGAGGTGATGAGGCAGGCGCAGCAGATTCCGGGCCTGGTCGATCTCGACCGCAACCTCAAGGCGGCCAAACCGGTCTATTCAGTCCGAGTGCGGCGCGAGCTCGCGTCCGACCTGGGTCTCGGTTCCGCCCAGATCGCGCAGACGCTCCGCCCACTCTTCGCCGGCGAGGAGGCGAGCATCTGGAAGGCACCGGACGGCGAGAACTACGCAGTCGTGGTCCGGCTCCCCGCCGACGACCGCACCGGCCGAGCCGACCTAGACCGGATCTGGCTGACCGCCGGGCCCGAGCCGAGCGGTTTGCCGCGCATGATCCAGCTCTCGCAAGTGGCCGACGTGTCGGCGGATGTCGGTGCCTCGCAGATCAATCGGCGCAACCTCAGTCGTGAAGTCTGGATCACCGCCAACGTCGACGTGACGGCCACGTCAGCCGGCGAGGTAAGTGCTGCGTTGCAGAAGATCATCGACTCGACGCAGCTGCCGCCCGGCTACCGCTTCTCGTTCGGCGGCTCGACCAAGGACATGCGAGAAAGCGCGGCCTACGCCGGCCAGGCGCTGCTGCTGGCGGTAATCCTGATCTACCTGATCCTCGCCTCGCAGTTCGGCAGCTTCCTGCAGCCGCTCGCCATCATGGTGTCGTTGCCGATGTCGCTGATCGGCGTGTTTCTGGGGCTCCTGATCGCCGGAACGACGCTCAATATTTTCAGCGCCATCGGCTTCATCATGCTGATGGGACTGGTCACCAAGAACGCCATCCTTCTGGTCGATTTCTTCAATCAGGCGCGCGCACGCGGTGCTGCGCCGGACGAGGCGCTCCTCGAGGCCGGCTCGATCCGGTTGCGGCCGATCCTGATCACGACGCTCGCCATGGTGTTCGGCATGGTGCCGCTGGCCCTGGGCCTTGGTGAAGGCGCAAGCCAGCGCTCGCCCATGGCGCACGCGGTGATCGGCGGCCTGATCAGCTCGACCCTTCTGACGCTGGTCGTCGTTCCGGTCGTGCTGGTATACCTTGTCCGTGTGGGTCAATGGGCGACACGGCGCTTCAGCCGTTCCGCCGACGAGGAGGCCCGCGCGCACCAGCCTGCGGAGTGACATGCCCGACGGCGCCGCCTCGGTCTCCCTCAGAATTGTCGATAGCCTGGGCGGCGTCGACGCGGCGGCATGGGACGCCTGCGCGCTTGTGCCGGACGCACAGGGCAATCCGTTTGTCTGCCACGCCTTCCTGAAAGCGCTTGAAGATTCAGGCTCAGTCGGCCGTCGCTCGGGATGGCAGCCGCAATATCTTCTCGCCGAGGGCGCCGACGGCACGCTTTGGGGAGCCGCCCCTCTCTATCTCAAGGGTCACTCCCAGGGCGAGTACATCTTCGACCACAATTGGGCCCGCGCCTTCGAGCAGGCGGGCGGCAACTACTATCCCAAGCTCCAGCTCGCGGTACCCTTCACGCCCGTGCCGGGTCCCCGCTTGTTTGCGCGCCCCGGCCCGACCGAAGGCGCGGTTCGGGACGCGTTGATCGACATGCTGGCCAAGATCGCCGGCGACAATCGCCTCAGCTCGGTGCATGCAACCTTCTGCACGGAGCAGGAGTGGCGGCGCTTCGGAGACCGCGGCTGGCTGCAGCGGCTGGGGCACCAGTATCACTGGTCGAACGCGGGCTATCGCACGTTTGACGATTTCCTTTCGGCTCTCTCCTCGCGCAAGCGCAAAGCGATTCGCAAGGAGCGCGATCAGGTTCGACGCGAGGGACTGAACATCCGCACCCTCTCCGGCGCCGAGATCACCTCGGATCACTGGGACGCCTTCTTCGCCTTCTACATGGATACCGGTGGCCGCAAATGGGGTTCGCCCTATCTCACCCGGTCGTTCTTCGACATCCTGGGCGCGACCATGGCCGACCGCGTCGTGCTTGTGCTGGCCGAGGCCGATGGCCGCCCGGTCGGGGGAGCCTTGAACATGCGCGGCGACGACGCGCTGTACGGCCGCTACTGGGGCTGCCTGGAAAGCCACGCGTTCCTGCATTTCGAGGCCTGCTACTACCGCGCCATCGACTATGCGATCGCGCACGGCCTGGCGCGCGTCGAGGCGGGAGCGCAGGGCGATCACAAGCTGCAGCGCGGCTACCTGCCCGTCCCGACCTACTCCGCCCACTGGATCGTCGATCCGCGCTTCCGCAGAGCTGTCGCGGACTATCTGGAGCGCGAGCGGCCGGCGGTCGAGAGCGAGATTCGCGATCTCGCGGCCTTCTCGCCTTTCCGCAAGGACGGCGACGCCGGCTGACGTCGTCTCAGCGGCTGCCCGCCATCAGAATGCCGAGGAAGAACAGCACGAAAAAGATCGCCTGCGACGTGAGGCCGTAGGGCGCCTGCCAGCCCGCGCGTTCGACAATGTGCGACACCATCCAGAACACCGCCGTGCCGAGCACGGCGGCCCGCAATGCGCGCCCGAGCGATCCGAACATCCCCGCGCCAGCCGGCTAGCCCGCCAGAACCGGCGCGTGTTCGGCAGGCGGGAGCGCGCCGCGCTCCGGCGGCAGGAAGCTGAACACCAGCTTGGCGCCCTCGCCCACTCCGTCCGAGTCGACCCGTACCGTCCCGCCATCCTTGAGTTGGCCGAACAGTACCTCCTCAGCGAGTGGCTTCTTGAGGTGCTCCTGAACGACGCGGGCCAAGGGCCGGGCGCCGAACAGGCGATCGTAGCCCTTCTCCGCCAGCCAGCGCCGGGCCCCATCGCTCAGCTCGATGAAAATCTTGCGGTCCGCCAACTGGACCTCAAGCTCGGCGATGAACTTGTCGACGACGCGCCCCATCGTCTCGGGACCCAGGTTGGAGAACTTGATCACGGCGTCGAGCCTGTTGCGGAATTCGGGCGAGAACATGCGGTTGATCGCATCATCGTCCTCGTCCAGGCGCGCCTCGCGGCCGAAGCCCAGCGCCGGCTTGGCGAGATCGGCCGCGCCGGCGTTGGTCGTCATGCACAGGATGACGTTGCGGAAGTCCACCTGCCGGCCGTTGTGGTCGGTGAGCTTGCCGTAGTCCATGACCTGCAGGAGCACATTGAAGATGTCCGGGTGCGCCTTCTCGATCTCATCGAGCAGCACCACGCAGTGCGGGTGTTGGTTGACCTTGTCGGTGAGAAGGCCGCCCTGGTCGAAGCCGACATAGCCCGGCGGCGCGCCGATCAGCCGGGAGACGCTGTGCCGTTCCATGTACTCCGACATATCGAAGCGGATCAGCTCAAGCCCCAGGAGACGCGCCAATTGACGGGTGAGCTCGGTCTTGCCGACGCCGGTCGGTCCGGCCAGCAGGTAAGAGCCGATCGGCTTGACCGGATCGCGCAGGCCGGCGCGCGCCAGCTTGATGGCCGCGGCCATCTGGCCGATCGCCTTTTCCTGGCCAAACACGACGGTGCCGAGATCGCGCTCGATGTTGCGCAGAAGCTCGGTGTCGTCCTTCGAGACGCTCTTGGCCGGGATGCGCGCGATGCGCGCCACGATGTCCTCGATCTCGGCGACGTCGATGGTCGACTTTCGGTCGGCCGGCGGCACCAGCATCTGGGCGGCCCCGACCTCGTCGATCACGTCGATCGCCTTGTCGGGCAGCTTGCGGTCGTGAAGGTATCGCGCCGACAGCTCGACTGCCGCCTTGATGGCATCGTCGGTGTAGGCCACGTGATGGTGCTTCTCGTAAACCGGCTTCAGCCCCTTCATGATCTCGACGGCGTCGCCGATCGAGGGCTCCGGCACGTCGATCTTCTGGAAGCGCCGCACCAGCGCGCGATCCTTCTCGAAGTGGTTCCGGTACTCCTTGTAGGTCGTCGAACCGATGCAGCGCAGCTCGCCGGATTGCAGCGAGGGCTTGAGAAGGTTCGACGCATCCATGGAGCCGCCGGACGTCGCGCCAGCGCCGATGATGGTGTGGATCTCGTCGATGAAGAGGACGGATTGCGGCTTCTTCTTCAGCTCCGTCAGCACCGCCTTGAGGCGCTCCTCGAAATCACCGCGGTAGCGGGTGCCGGCCAGCAGAGCGCCCATGTCGAGGGCATAGATCACCGCCTCCTTCAGCACCTCGGGCACGTCGCCCTCGACGATCTTGCGTGCCAATCCCTCGGCGATCGCGGTCTTGCCGACGCCCGGCTCGCCGACATAGAGCGGATTGTTCTTGGTGCGCCGGCAAAGCACCTGGATCGTGCGCTCGACCTCATGGGCGCGGCCGATCAGCGGGTCGACCCGACCGTCACGCGCCTTCTGGTTCAGGTCCACGCAATAGGTCGCAAGAGCCTCGTTGCCCTGCTTGGCTGCACTTTCGCCAGCCTCTTCCTCGTTTGTACCGGCGGCGCGGCGCGGACGGGCGCGGCCAGGCGCCTTGGCCTTACCGTGGGCGATGTAGTCCACAGCGTCGAGCCTCGACATGCCCTGGTTCTCGAGGAACGAGACGGCATGGCTGTCGCGCTCGGAGAACAGCGCGACCAGCACGTTGGCCCCGGTGACCTCCTTGCGTCCGGATGACTGCACATGGACGGCAGCGCGCTGTACGACCCGCTGGAACCCGGCGGTCGGAAGCGGCTCGCCCTGATTCTGGGTCACGATGCCCTTGAGGCGATTGTCGATGAACGAGCCCAGATCGTGACGGAGGCGGTCGACGTCGACCGTGCAGGCCTTGAGAACAGGGATCGCATCCTCGTCCTCGGTCAGCGCCAGCAGCAGATGTTCAAGCGTGGCGTACTCATGCCGCCGCTCGCCGGCCAGGCCGAAAGCGCGGTGAAGGGTGCGTTCGAGGGTCTTGCTCAGCATGGACATGCTCCACCCCGTAATCGGTCGGGTTACTCTTTCTCCAGCGTGCACTGCAGCGGATGCTGATTCTTGCGCGCATAGTCGACGGTCTGCGTGACCTTGGTTTCGGCGATCTCGTAGGTGTAGACCCCGCACACACCCACGCCCTTCTGGTGGACGTGCAGCATGATCTGGGTCGCTTCTTCGCGGTCGCGATGGAAGATGCGCTGCAGAACGTCGACCACGAACTCCATCGGCGTGTAGTCGTCGTTCAGCATCAGCACCTTGTACATCGAGGGCTTCTTGGTGCGTGTGCGGGTCAGTGTAAGGGCGCCGGTCCGCCCGTCATCGTCGCCCCCGTCGCGGCGCGGCGGCTGCGGTGGCTGGCCCGGCCCCCCCGGCCCCTGCGGCGGCTCGCCCGTCCCGCCCGTTCTCTGAAATTCCGTCCGATGCACTGCGCTCGATCCCGTCCCGCCCGTATTCCGTCCAAAGTATATAGGCACGAAGCGCGCCAAAGCTACCTCGGGCGAACTCCGTCCCGACCGACCTCCAGCCGCCAGCGATCCGTGGTTTGGGCGCGGCGCGGATCCCGGTTCGGGTCGCGCCGCAGCTCCGCAGGCTCGAGTGCGCGCGGTCGGTTTACCGGAGTGGCCACGGGGTCGAGGTCGAACAGAACCGCCGCGAACGACGCGCGCGCGAAGCCATCCGTCGGGTGATGGTAGGCCTGAAAGCCCCAGCTACCCGCGCGACACGACGCGACGCTCCACCAGAAATCGGCGTCATGCAGAGTGAGCTGTGCCGGCGCCGGTCCGAAGGCGGCGCTCTGCTCCAGAGCGGCTGTCAGGCGGCTCATGTCGGCGGCGGCGAGGAGCCGCGTCCCGCGCTTGGGACGCCACGGCAGGAGCAGATCGCCTGCTGAGGAGACGGAGATCGCCGACGCCGCGCCTTGCTCGCCCCAGACCATGGATGAGAGATGCGCGGTTCCATCGGCCATTACCTCGAGCTCGTAGGCGCGGACTTGCTCCGCCCAGACGGCGTTGTAGATCAGTCGAATTCGAGTCGGGGTCCCGGCCCGACACCCGCTCCGGACGTCCGTACCAGCGGCATGGTCGAACCAGTTGAAGCTGCGCAGAACCGGCTCGGCCACCGCCTGCGCCGAGGCGGGGCCGCCCAGGCACGAGACCATCGCCAGTCCCAGCATCATCCGACGCAAAGCCATTTCGCCCTCCGTTGTCCGACGGTGCCAACCAAAAGGGGCAGCCGCGCGGCAAGCTGCGTTGCATTCTCACAGAGTTTTCAGTACTATAGCAAGATTACGCCCTAACCATCTGATTAGGCCTGTGAATTGGACATGCGTATTCCTGCCTTTCCAAGCGGATTCCTGCGCTCCTGGGCGGCGGCCTGCGCCCTCGCCGCCTTGGCGCTCGTCCCGTATGCCGCCGAGGCGCAAAGCAATGGGAACAAGAGCCGCGCGGGAACGCCGCAAAAAGCGGTTCGTGGGCCGGCCAAAGCCGCTATCGCTGCGCCCGCCGTCTGGGCACCCAATCCGGGCGTGACGTCACGCGACGCCTTCCTCGCCATCGATGCCGGCACGGGCCGCGATCTCGCATCGGATCGCCCCGACGAACTGCGCCACCCGGCGTCGCTCACCAAGCTGATGACCCTCTACATGACGTTCTCGGCGCTCGACTCCGGTCGGCTGTCGCCGGGTCAGTCGCTGCCGGTTTCTCTTGCCGCGGTGAACGTACAGCCCACCAAGATGGGCGCCGCATTGGGCGGGACACTGAGCGTGCGTGACGCCGCGATGGGACTGATTACCCGCTCGGCCAACGATGCCGCTGTGGTGCTCGCCGAGGCTCTCGCTGGAAGCGAGGAGGAGTTCGCCCGCGCGATGACCCAGCGCGCCCGCCAGCTCGGCATGCTGCAAACTACTTTCCGCAATGCGTCGGGCCTGCCGCATCGCGAGCAGGTCACCACGGCGCGCGACATGGCCCGTCTTGGGCAGGCGCTGCTGCGGGACTTCCCGCACTACTACGCTCTGTTCTCGACGCAGACCTATCTCTACCGCGGCCGGCCGCTCGAGAATCACAATCGCATGCTCCAGACCTATCCGGGCGCCGACGGCATGAAGACCGGCTACACCATGGCTTCGGGATTCAACCTGGTGATGTCGGCCTCCCGCGACGGCCGCCGGGTGATCGGCGTGGTAATGGGTGGCGACAGCGCTTCGCTGCGCGACCGCGACATGGCCGTGCTCATGGATCGCGGTTTCGCCGCCGCCCAGGCCCAGAGCCTGCCAGCCTGGAGCGCGCCCCGCCCGCCAGCAACCGCCCGCTATTCCGCCGTGAACTTCGCGCCGGGCATGCCCCTCCCGAAAACCGACCCGCCGGCACGCAGCATCGTTCGCGCTGAACCGCCCGCCGCCCCTGCCCCTCCCGCGTCCGCCACCGCGGCGGCTCCCCACGACCCCGCCGCGCCGACACCAGGATCCGGTCCGCGTGTCGCGGCGCCGGCCCCCGCGCCACCCGCCCCTGGACCCGCGCCAGCTCAGCTTGGCGGCTGGGTGATCCAGATCGGGTCTTTCAACGACTCCCGCACGGCCGAGGTGGCTCTGGAACGCGCCAGCGGATCGTTGCCGTCGCTCGCGGGCAAAGCGGCGCCCACGATCGACGAAATCCAACTCGCCGGAAAGTCCTTCCACCGTGCCCGCCTCGCCAACCTCTCGCAGGACGAAGCGTTGGACGGGTGCAAGCGACTGGAGCAGCGAAAGATCTTCTGCGCCGCCCTTCAGGTTACGGCCTGGAATACCGCCGGCGCGCGCTGAGCGCCTCAGTAATCCGCGCGACGAACGCGCGCTTGTCCATGCGCTGCCAGCGCACGAGGTCCCACGACCTGCGGCTGGGCTTCAGGCGGCTCACGATCGGGTCGAAAACGCGAGCCGGCACGCGGCGGCCGGCGACCACGACACCCACCACGACCACGCGATAGCCAGGTCCCTCATAGGCGGACAGCGCCGCGACGTCGCGTGCGCTGAGGCCTCGCACAATCGCGCCATCGACGTGTCCCTTGCGATCCTCGACCGCCACCGGATAGCTGCCGCCCTGCACCCGCCAGCGCGAACGGCCGTAAAGACGCGCCGGAATGAAGGCAGCGGGCGGCAACCGATGGCCAAGGACCATCGCTATGACGTCCCGATCGAGCAGGGTGCCATAGAAGAAGAACGTCACCGCCCGCCTCAGTGATGACCTGCGCCAGCGTCGTCAGGAAGCGTCACGCCGGAAGCAGCAAGCGCCTTCTTCAGATCGCCCATCAGCCGATCGAGCCCGCCCTGATCGGCCGACTCGCATCGTGCCACCAGCACTGGCTGCGTGTTCGACGCGCGCAGCAGCCACCATCCGTATGGTGTGTTCACGCGCACGCCATCGATATCCGACATGTTGGTGCCCGCCGCCTTCAGCCGCGCCTTGACCTCCTCGACGACGCCGAACTTGCGGCGGTCCTCGCAGTCGAACCGCAGCTCGGGCGTATTGATCGGCTGTGGCAGCCCATCTCGCATCTCGGCGAGCGACTGCGACCCGGCGGCAACGATGTTGAGCAGGCGCAGTCCGCAATAGAGTGCGTCATCGAAACCGTAGAACGTGTCGGCAAAGAAGATGTGCCCGCTCATCTCGCCCGCGAGCGGCGCGCCCAGCTCGGCCATCTTGGTCTTGATGAGCGAGTGCCCGGTCTTCCACATCAGCGGTTTGCCGCCGGCGCGCGCGACTTCGTCGAAGAGAACCTGACTCGCCTTTACATCCGCGATGATGGTGGCGCCCGGCCGAGTCTTCAGGACGTCGCGGGCCCACAGCACAAGAAGCTGATCGCCCCAAAGGATGCGGCCCTTGCCGTCGATCGCACCGATGCGATCGCCGTCACCATCGAACGCGATCCCGAGATCGCAACCGCGCCGCGCCACCTCGGCCGCGAGCTGTTCCAAGTTCTTCGGAACCGTGGGATCGGGATGGTGCGCGGGGAACGTGCCGTCGACCTTCTCGTTCAGGACGAAATGCTCGCCCGGCAGCTTGTCCACCACCGCGCGGATGGAGACACCCACGGCGCCGTTGCCCGTGTCCCAGGCGACCTTGAGCTTGCGGCCCGGCTTGACGTCCCGCAGCAGTCGCGCGGCGTAGTCGGCCAGGACATTTTTCTCCTCGACCTTGCCGGCGCCGCTCTCGAAATCGCCGGCGGCCGCGACACGACCCAGCGTCTGGATGTCCTCGCCGAAAAAGGACTTGCGGCCCATCATCATCTTGAAGCCGTTGAAGTCCGGCGGATTGTGCGAGCCGGTGATCATGATCCCGCCGTCGGTCTCGAGATGCCAGACGGCGAAATAGAGCATCGGCGTGGATACCGTGCCGATATCCACGACGTCGACGCCCGCCGCCTGCAGACCCGCCCGGCAAGCGCCCGACAGCTCGGGCGAGCTCAGCCGCCCGTCGCGGCCCAGCGCGACGCGCTTGCCGCCCTTGCGCCGCACCAGCGTGCCGAACGCCCGACCGATCGCGCGCGCGTCGGCGACATGCAGCGTCTTTCCGACGACGCCGCGGATGTCGTACTCGCGCAGGATCGTGGATTCGAAGTGGTGAGATGCAGCACTCATGTCGGAACTCCCTGGGGCCGCGACACCGCGGGCCGGCCGACGCACTCGTAAGCGAAGCCCAGCCGGTGCATCTCGGCCGGATCGAAAATGTTGCGCAAATCGACGACCCGCGGAACCTTCATCGCCTCCTTGAGGCGACGCGGATCGAGGCCGCGGAACTCATGCCACTCGGTGATGACCACCAGCACGTCAGCGTTCGTCGCCGCCTCGTAGGCCGTGCGCGCGAAGATGACACCCGGCAGCAGCTTGGCGGCTTCTTTCATGCCCTCAGGATCGAACGCGACGACCTTAGCACCCGCCTTCTGCAACGCCGGAACGATGTCGAGCGAGGGCGCGTCGCGCATGTCGTCGGTGTTGGGCTTGAAGGTGAGACCCAGCACGCCCACCGTCAGGCCGGCGACCGAACCGCCGCAGAACGCCACGACCTTGTCGGCCATGCGCTTCTTGCGCGTGTTGTTCACGTCGATCACCTGCTCGACGATGGTCTGCGGCGCCGCGACCTCGCGCGCCGTGTAGGCGAGCGCGAGCGTGTCCTTCGGGAAGCATGAACCGCCGAAGCCCGGACCGGGATGCAGGAACTTGCGGCCGATGCGTCCATCCAAGCCGATGCCGCGCGCCACGTCATGGACGTCCGCGCCGACCTTCTCGCAAAGATCCGCGATCTCGTTGATGAAGGTGATCTTGGTCGCGAGAAAGGCGTTGCCCGCGTACTTGGTGACCTCAGCGCTCTCGACGTTGGTGAACACCATCGAGGTCTGGATGAGGTTGAGCGGCCGGTAGACTTGCGACATCACCTCGCGCGCGCGCGCGCTCTCGACGCCGATCACGACGCGATCGGGTTTCATGAAATCCTCGATCGCCGCGCCCTCGCGCAGGAACTCGGGGTTCGACGCGATATCGAACTCTGCGTCGGGGCGCGCCTGGCGGATGATGCGCTGCACCTCGCGGCCGGTGCCGACCGGCACGGTCGATTTGGTCACGACCACCGTATAGTGCCGCAGCGCCTGGGCGATCTCACCGGCGGCGGCATAGACATAGGTGAGGTCGGCGTGGCCATCGCCCCGGCGCGTCGGCGTTCCGACCGCGATGAAAACGGCGTCCGCCTTGCCGACCGCGCCGGCGAGATCGCCGCCGAACTCCAGCCGGCCGGCGCGCACGTTGTCGGCGACCAGCCGGTCGAGGCCGGGCTCGTAGATCAGGATCTCGCCCCGCTTGAGGCTCTCGATCTTGCGCGCGTCCTTGTCGATGCAGACCACGTCGTGCCCGAACTGGGCGAGACAGGCGCCCGACACCAGGCCGACATAGCCCGAGCCGATCATTGCGATCCGCATGGCCCTATCCTTTCAGCAGGCGGTCGAGCACGGCGCGTGCCTCGGTGCGCGTGTCCGGACGGTGCAGCGCCACCGCGACATTCGCCTCGAGGAAACCGATACGGCTGCCGCAGTCATAGCGCTGCCCCGCGAAACGGAGCGCATGGAACGGCGAACGGCCGATCATCCTGGCCATCGCGTCGGTGAGCTGGATCTCGCCGCCGGCACCGGTCTCATGGCGATCCAGGTGCTCGAACACTTCGGGCAGGAGCACGTACCGGCCGATCAGCGCCAGCGTCGAGGGCGCCTCGGCGGGCTTGGGCTTCTCGACCATGCCCACGATCTCGGAAAGATTGCCGCGCTCGTTCCTGACGGCGGCGATGCCGTAGCTGCCCGTCTGCTCGCGGGGAACATCCATCACCGCCAGCACCGAGCCGCCGGTACGGCCATGCGCCTCCGCGAGCTGGGCGATGCAACTCGGGCTGTTGAGAGTCAGTTCGTCGGGTAGCAGCACGGCGAAGGGCTCGGCCCCGATCCAGTGCCGCGCGCACCATACGGCGTGGCCCAGACCGAGCGGCCGTTGCTGGCGTGTGAAGACCGCATTGCCGGCGCCCAGCGTCGCGTCTTCGCTTTGCGCGAGCTCCTTTTTTTTGCCGCGCCGCTCCAGCGTGGTGTCGAGCTCGTAGGCGTGGTCGAAATGATCCTCCAGCGCATGCTTGTTGCGGCCGGTGACGAAGACGAACTCCTCGATCCCAGCGGCGCGACACTCCTCGATGGCGTACTGGATCAGCGGCCGATCGACGATGGTCAGCATTTCCTTGGGCATCGCCTTGGTCGCCGGCAGAAATCGGGTACCAAGCCCCGCTACCGGCAGGACCGCCTTCCGCACGCGCTGGGCCATGCTGATGAACTCCTCGCCAATCGCGGCGGTTTATACAGCAATATCAACAATCTGCCATGACACTTTCAGGCGGTTCCATCTGAACGGATACACACCATTGGCGGGGCCGCGCACGCTCAGGTTCCCATCCGGCTGAATCCAGCCGAAGCGGACAGACTCTACCCCTCCAGCAGGACGTCCTTAGCGCGATTGATCCGGGCCGCGAGATCGGCCGATCCGCCAGCGTCGGGGTGCACCCGCTGGATCAGCCGTCGATGGGCGGCACGAACCTCTTCGGCGCTCGCGCCTTCCGGCAAGCCCAGAATGGCCAATGCCTCGGCCTTCGTCATGTCCTCGCGACGCCCTCGGGGCGGTGGCGCCCCCCGGGTCCGGTTTCGCCACTCCAATCCCAGACGATGGTCGAGATAGGCCTCCAGCACGCGCCGCGAGTCGGCGTCGCCGCCGCACTCGTCATGCAACATCATCAGCTCGCCCTCGGCCAGATCCGCGAAGGTCCGCCCGGCAAAAAGCCCGGTTCGCACGGTGCCGCCCACGTCACCGGTCCCATGATCGACCCAGGCATCGAACCAGGCGGTCTGAGCGTCGGTGCGCGGCCCCGCTCCGGGAGTGCCGAACCCGCCGCCTGCCGGACCGCTGCTTCGCGAGCGCCGGAACGCGATGATCGCCAGCGCCAGCGCCCCCAGCAGACCGATCATCTCTGGCAGCACCGCCGGTGCGAATCGCAGTAGCAGCACGGCGACGAAACCCAATCCGATCAAGCCGACGAACATCGAAATGTTGCGCAGCAAGCGTGCGAGACTGGAGGCCGGCGCGCGCAGGAACCAGGCGACGCCGAATGCCAGCGCCATCAGAAGCAGAAGGGCCGCGACGATCGCTTGCATGCCGAGGCTAGGGTCGGGTGCCGGCGGGCTGGGCAGCCGGGGCGCCGCCCTGTTCCTGCTTCTGGCGCTGCAGCTCGCGCCGGCGCGCGACATTCCGATTGTGATCAGCCAGCGTCAGGGCAAACGCATGTCCACCCTGCCCGTCCGCGACGAAGTAGAGCGCCCGTTCGCGCGCCGGCGCGAGGGCAGCGAAGATGGCGGCCCGGCCGGGATTGCAGATGGGCCCCGGCGGCAAGCCTGGAGCAACATAGGTGTTGTAGGGCGAGTTCGTCTGCAGGTCGGCGCGCGTGAGTTCGCGTCCCAGAGGCCCGCGCCCGCCGGTAACTGCGTAGATCGTCGTCGGGTCGCTCTCCAACCGCATCTTGAGCCGCAGCCGGTTGATGAACACCGCCGCGACCCGGTTGCGCTCGGCAGCGACCCCGGTCTCCTTCTCGACTATCGAGGCCAGGATCAGCGCGTCGCGCCGGTTCGCGATCGGCAGCCCGGCGGCGCGCTTGCGCCACGCCTCATCGAGCGTCTTCTCCATCGCCTCCTTCATCCGCAGCGAGACGCTGTCGCGCGTATCGCCGCGCGAATAGAAGTAGGTCTCAGGCAGGAGGTCACCTTCGCCCACCTCAACGGTGATCTGGCCGGTCAGCGTCTCGCTCTTGCGCACAAGTTCCAGTACTTCGGCCGTCGTCATGCCCTCGACCACGGTGATGCGGCGCTGCACGAGCTTGCCCGCCTGAAGGAGTTCGATCAGGGCGCGGATCGAAATGTTGGCCGGTACCTCGTATTCGCCGGCCTTGATGGTCTTGGGCGTTGGATCGACCATCAGCGCGACGCGGAAGAGATGCGGGTGCGAGACGACGCCTTCGTCCACCAGTAAGCGTGTCATGGTCGCCGGACCCGCGCCGCGCGGGATCACGATGTTCTTCGGTTTCTCGAGCGGCCCGTCGCTGCCCATCATGCTGTGGGCGACGTAAAGACCACCGGCACCCACCGTCGCGAACAGGGCAAGGAAGAGCAGAACCCAGCGGAAGAAGCTGAGCATGCCCAGCCCCGGTTCGTCAGACGGCGCCGACGATCAGCGAGGCGTTGGTGCCGCCGAAGCCGAAGGAGTTGGAGAGCGCGTAGCGAACCTTGCGCTGCTTGGCCTGCTTGGGCACCAGATCGATGTCGCAGCCCTCGTCCGGCTCGTCGAGATTGAGCGTCGGCGGCACCGCCTGCTCGACCACCGACTTGATGGCGTAGATCGCCTCGATCGCGCCGGCCGCGCCGAGCAAATGGCCTGTCGCCGACTTGGTGGAGGACATAGACAGACGGTAGGCGTCCTGCCCGAAGGTCTTCTTGACCGCGCCAAGCTCGATCACGTCGGCCATGGTCGAGGTGCCGTGGGCGTTCACATAGTCGATGCTGTCGGTGCCAAGCCGTGCGCTGCGCAGCGCCGCGCGCATCGCCCGCTGCGCGCCATCGCCATCCTCCGACGGTGCGGTGATGTGATAAGCGTCGCCCGACAGGCCATAGCCCAGAATCTCGGCGTAGATGCGTGCGCCGCGCTTCTTGGCGTGCTCGTACTCCTCGAGCACCACGCAGCCCGCGCCCTCGCCCATAACGAAACCGTCGCGCTTGCGATCCCAGGGGCGCGACGCTCGCGCCGGCGTGTCGTTGTACTCAGTCGAGAGCGCCTTGCAGGCGTTGAACCCGGCGATGCCCAGCCGGCAGATCGCTGCCTCCGCACCGCCCGCGACCATCACGTCAGCGTCGTCCAACTGAATCAGTCGCGCGGCGTCGCCCAGCGCGTGCGCGCCGGTGGCGCAGGCGGTGACCACGGAGTGGTTGGGCCCCTTGAAGCCGTACTTGATTGAGACCTGACCCGAGGCGAGGTTGATCAGCGCGGAGGGAATGAAAAACGGGCTCACACGACGCGGGCCGCGTTCCTTCAGCACCAGCGAGGTTTCGTAGATCGTCGACAGGCCGCCGATGCCGGCACCGATCATCACGCCGGTGCGGCACTGGCCTTCTTCATCCTGCGGCTTCCAGCCGGAGTCCTCGACCGCCTGTTGAGCCGCGGCGATCCCGAACAGGATGAACTTGTCGAGCTTGCGCTGGTCCTTCGCCGGTACGTACGTGTCGGCGTTGAAGTGTCCGTTGGCCGCGTCCCCCAACGGAACCTCGCCCGCGATCTTGGTCGCGAGGTCCGATGTGTCGAAGGCCTGGATCGCGCCGATGCCCGACTCCGCCGCCATCAGGCGACGCCAGTTCACATCAACCCCGTCGCCCAGCGGCGTCACCATGCCGAGGCCGGTCACGACAACTCGCCTCATGGGCCGCTCCTTCCGCTCGGACGCGCCTTGGGCCTCAGCCCTTGCTCTTGATGAAGTTGATCGCGTCGCCGACGGTCTGGATCTTCTCCGCCGCGTCGTCCGGAATCTCGATGCTGAATTCCTCCTCGAACGCCATCACCAGCTCGACCGTATCGAGGCTGTCGGCGCCGAGATCGTCGATGAACTTCGCGTCTTCCTTGACCTGCGCGGCCTCGACGCCGAGGTGCTCGACAACGATCTTCTTAACGCGCTGGGCAATGTCGCTCATTTCCCGATCCTTCCCGTCTTCTGTTGGTGTCCTTGCGCCGTGGAGGGCCCGGCAGACCGGGCTCCTCTAACATAGCTTCCCAAGCATAGCCAGCGCCGGAAAGCCCGCATTATCAGGCAGTTAGCGGCCATCGCCGCTCAGATCATCGCCATCCCGCCATTGATGTGGAGCGTCTGGCCGGTGATGTAGGCCGCCTCGTCGCTGGCGAGATAAACGACGCCGGCGGCGATCTCATCCGGCCGGCCCAGGCGCTCGGCCGGAACCCGGCCAAGGATCGCCTTCTTCTGCTCGTCGGTCAGCACGTCGGTCATCGGGGTCGCGATGAAGCCGGGCGCGAGGCAATTCACCGTGATGTTGCGCGAGGCGAGTTCCTGGGCGAGCGACTTGGACATGCCGATCAGGCCTGCCTTGGCGGCCGTGTAGTTGGCCTGCCCGGGATTGCCGGTGACACCCACCACCGAGGTGATGTTGACGATCCGGCCCGACCGCCGCTTCATCATCCCGCGCATCGCTGCGCGGATCAGCCGGAACGCCCCCAGCAGGTTCACATCGAGGACCTTCTGGAAGTCCTCGTCCTTCAGGCGCATCGAGATGTTGTCGCGCGTGATTCCGGCGTTGTTCACCAGAATGTCGAGCCCGCCCATCGCGGCCTCGGACTCCTTGGCGAGCCTGTCGACATCGGCGGCATCGTCCATCCGTGCCGCCACGACATGGGCGCGCTCGCCCAGCGTGGCCTTGAGCGCCTCCAGCGCGTCGGCCCGGGTGCCCGAGAGCGTCACTGTCGCGCCGCGCGCGTGCAAGGCCGTGGCGATCGCGGCACCCAGACCGCCCGAGGCGCCGGTGACGAGCGCTTTCTTTCCGCCGAGATCGAACATCGCCGTCTCCTACGCCGTCTTGAGGAATGCCTCGATCTCGGCCGGGGTGCCCAAGGTCTGGCCGGTCATGTCCTTGTCGATGCGCTTCACCAGACCGGCGAGCACCTTGCCCGACCCGCACTCGACAAGACCGACGACGCCCGCGGCCTTCATGAACTGCACACTCTCGCGCCACCGCACCAGCCCGGTCACCTGTTCGATCAGGTGCCGCTTGATGGCTGCTGGATCGACGATCTCGGAGGCGAGCACATTGGCAACCAGCGGGACGTTGGGCGCGCGCATGGCGACGTCCTTCAACGCGTCCGCCATCGCCTCGGCGGCCGGCGCCATCAGCGGGCAATGGAAGGGAGCGCTCACCGGCAGCGGCATACCGCGCTTGCAACCGCGCGCCTTGGCGGCCTCGATCGCGCGATCGACGGCCTGCTTGTCGCCGCTGATCACGACCTGACCGCCGCCATTGTCGTTGGCGACCGCGACGACCCCGCCTTGCGCGGCTTCGCGGCAGGCGTCCTGGGCAGGCTCAAGTTCGATGCCGAGCAGCGCGGCCATCGCACCGACGCCGACCGGAACCGCCTTCTGCATCGACTGGCCACGCAGCTTCAGAAGGCGCGCCGTGTCGGCAAGGCTAAGCGCGCCGGAGGCCGCCAGGGCCGAGTACTCCCCCAGTGAATGCCCGGCAACGAACCGCGCCAGACCGGGCAGCGGCTTGCCCCCGTCCTTTTCCAGGACTCGCACCACCGCCACGCTGACGGCCATCAGCGCCGGCTGGGCGTTCTCGGTCAGGGTCAATTCGGCTTCCGGGCCGGCTTTCATCAGGCCGGACAGGTTCTGCTTCAACGCCTCGTCGACCTCCTGGAAGATGTCGCGGGCGGTGCGGAACGCCTCGGCAAGGTCTACCCCCATACCGACGGCCTGCGATCCCTGGCCCGGAAAGACAAAAGCACGGTCCATGCGGCGATTTCCCCCGGTTCTTGCGCCCGTTCGAAGCGGCCGGCAGTCATAGCGGCGGCCCGGGGCCAGTCAAGCCGCGCCGCCTTGCAATCGGGGCGCCAGCCTGTATAACCGCGCTCCTTCGGGGCCATCCGGCCTCGAACTCCTTGCCGGTCCGGGCCTTGCGCCAGGCCGGCTAGACCCGGCCGGTCGCCGGTCGGCCCCGCAAGGGGCGCGACGGACTCCGGGTCGTCAACAGCCATAAGGAGACTGAGAGACCATGGCTCTGTACGAGAATGTCTTCATCGCGCGCCAGGATGTGCCGGCGACGCAGGTGGAGGCCCTGACCAAGCAATTCGCCGACACCGTCACGGGTCTGGGCGGCAAGGTCACCAAGCAGGAATACTGGGGGCTCCGCTCCCTCACCTTCCGCATCAAGAAGAACCGCAAGGGGCACTACACCCTTCTCAACATCGAGGCGCCGGCCGCCGCGGTGAAGGAGATGGAGCGCACCATGTCCATCAACGAGGACGTGCTGCGCTACCTCACGGTCCGCGTCGATGCGCTCGAGGAAGGCCCGTCCGCGATGATGCTGCGCGGCGAGAAGTCCGATCGTCCGTCCGACCGCGGCGATCGCGGAGACCGGGGCGATCGCTGGGAGCGGCCCCGTCGCGAGCGGCCGCGCTTCGGCGAAGACGGCGCTCCGAGCAACGAACCCACGGGAGATGAGGCATGAGCGCGGTTCGCAGGCCCTTCACCCGGCGGCGCAAGAGCTGCCCGTTCTCCGGCGCCAACGCGCCGAAGGTCGATTACAAGGACGTCCGGTTGCTGCAGCGCTTCGTGTCGGAGCGCGGCAAGATCGTGCCGAGCCGCATTTCCGCGGTCTCGTCGAAGAAGCAGCGCGAACTCGCCCAGGCGATCAAGCGCGCCCGCTTCCTCGCACTCCTTCCCTACGTCCTGCGCTGAGGGGAGGCCGACATGACCGTTTCCGTCATCCTGCTGGAGCGCGTGGCCAAGCTTGGCCAGATGGGCGACGTGGTGAAGGTAAAGCCCGGCTTCGCCCGCAACTACCTGCTGCCCGAGAAGAAGGCGCTGCGCGCGACCAAGGCGAACATCGCGTACTTCGAGACCCAGCGAAAGACGCTCGAGGCCAACAACCTCGTCCGTCGCCAGGAAGCCGAGGCTGCCGCGGCCAAGATGGCCGACCTCAAGGTCGTCCTGATTCGTCAGGCGTCCGAGGCTCTTCAGCTCTACGGCTCTGTGACCTCGCGTGACGTCGCCGACGGCGCGGCCACCGCGGGCGTCAAAATCGGTCGCAGCCAGGTCGAACTGGACAAGCCGATCAAGATGCTGGGCAGCCACAAGATCAAGATCCACCTCCACCCCGAGGTCGCGGTCGAGATCGCGGTGCTGGTCGCGCGTTCCGGCGACGAGGCCGAGTTCCTCGCCAAGGGCGGCACGCTGATCGCCGAGACCGAACGCGCGGCGCTGGAGGCGGCCGAAGCCGCCCAGCGCGCCGCCGAGCAGGCCCAGGCGCTGTTCGACGCCAAGCCCGCGGCCGAGACCGAGGCCCCGGCGGAGGCGCCGGCCGATAAGGCCTGATCCTGGCCATGCCGCCCAAAACGCGGCTCACGATCCACGCATGCCCGCGGCCGCCGCGGGCATGCGTTTTCGTTTGGAGACAGGCGTGATCTGGCGGCTGGGCGCGATGGCCGCGGCCCTGCTGGTCGCTTTGCCGCTGTTCGGCGTGTTGGGGAGCGTCTTCATCTGGCAAGGCGAGGTCTGGCGACACGTCGCCCAGACTCAACTGAGCGCCATCCTGCTCAATAGTGCCATCCTCCTTCTCGGGGTGGGCATCGGTAGCGTGACCATCGGCGCTGGGTCGGCCTGGTTGGTGACGCTGCATCGCTTTCCCGGCAGTCGCATCCTCGAATGGGCGCTGTTGCTGCCGCTGGTGATGCCGACCTACATCATCGGATACGCCTACGCGGACCTGCTGGCGTTCGCAGGACCCGTCCAGACCGGGCTGCGAGGCTCCATGGGGTGGGGTCGCGGCGACTATTGGTTTCCGGACATCCAGAGCGTCTGGGGCGTCGCCGCCCTCTTCACGCTCGTGCTCTACCCCTATGTCTACATCGCCGCTCGCGCGGCCTTCCTTGCCCAGTCCCTGACGCTCCTTGAGGCGAGCCGGATTCTGGGGCACGGGCCCTGGCGCACGTTCCTGCGCGTCGGTCTGCCGCTCGCGCGACCCGCCATCGTCGCCGGCGCCGCCCTTGCACTACTGGAAACGTTGGCCGACTTCGGCACCGTCCAGTACTTCGGCGTCACGACCTTCACAACGGCGATCTACAATACCTGGTTCGGACTGGGCAGCCGCGACGGCGCGGCGCAACTGGCGCTCGCGCTGCTGGTTCCGGCGCTCCTGCTGGTCTGGGTCGAGCGGCAATCGCGCGGCCAGGCCCGCTTCTACCGCCTCGCCAACCTCTCCAAGTCGGCGGAAGCCACACCGCTGACACGGGCCGCGGGTTGGGGCGCGACGGCAGTCTGCGCCCTGCCGATCCTCTTCGGTTTCGCCGTGCCAACGCTGCACCTGCTGCGCTTGGCCCTGCTGGGCGATGGCTCCTTCACCGATCCGCGATTCCTGCGCGAGGCCGTGAACAGCTTGGCGCTCGCCACACTTGCCGCGCTCGCGATCGTGTCTCTCGCTATCTTCATGGCATACGCGGGCCGGCTGGTGCGCCGCCGCGCGTTCAACGCAACGCTCGAAGTGGCCTCGATGGGGTATGCGATTCCCGGCACCGTGATCGCGGTCGGAATTCTGGTGCCGCTCGCACTCTTTGATCGCCACATCGACGCCACGGCGCGAGCCGCCTTTGGCCTCTCGCCCGGGCTCCTCCTCAGCAGCACGATCGCGGCGCTGCTGATCGCCTATGTCGTGCGCTTTCTCGCGGTGGGAATCGCCAATGTCACGCCGGCACTGGCGGCGATCGATCCGGCCATGGACTGGAGCGCGCGCATCCTGGGCGCCTCCCCACGCGAGGTGCTGGCCCGCATCCACATGCCAATGCTGCGGGGGCCCGCGCTGGCAGCGGGGCTGATCGTGTTCGTCGAGGTGGTGAAGGAGCTGCCGGCGACGCTGCTCATTCGGCCGTTCAACTTCGATACGCTGGCGGTGGGTGTCTACCAGCTCGCCAAGGACGAACGGCTCGCCCAGGCTGCGGTCGGCTCGATCCTGATCGTGGCAGCCGCAGTGGGTCCCGTGATCCTGCTCAGCCGGGCGATCGCCCGTCGTGACGGCGCTACTTCCAGCCCGCCCGATCCATGACCCGCAGCGCCTCCGCGTTGTTGCGGGCGTAGGTCGCCGCGTTCAGCCGATCCTCCCGGAACGCGCCCCAGGCCGACAGCTCCGCAGACGGCTGCACGCCCGAGGTCACCGGATACTCCGAGTTGCCGTCGGCGAAGTAGCGCTGGGCGTCCGCCGACACGAGATACTCGAGAAACCTCACCGCGCCCTCGCGGTTGGGAGCGTGGCGGGCGACGCCGCCGCCGCTGATGTTGGTGTGGGTGCCCCGGTCGGCCTGGTTGGGGAAGACCACTGCGATCTTCGCCGCGACCGCGTTGTCCTCGGACTTCTTCGACCGCAACAGGTTCACGAGATAGTAGGTGTTGGCGAGGCAGATATCGGCCTCGCCAGCCGCCACCGCGCGGATCTGGTCGGTGTCGCCGCCGCGTGGCGAGCGCGCGAAGTTCGCCGCCAGCCCGCGGCACCACGCTTCGGCCCGTTCGGGACCGTGCGCCGCCAACACCGACCCGGTCAGCGATTGGCTGTAGATGTTCGCGGAGGAACGCGACAACACCCGCCCCTTCCACTTCGGATCGGCGAGGTCCTCGTAGCTCGACGGCCGATCACCGCCGATGCGGTCGCGCGCCACCATGATCACGCGCGCGCGCTTGGAGAATCCAAACCAGTGGCCATCCGGATCGCGCAAATGCGCGGGGACCGCGGCGTCGATGATCGGCGAGCGGATCGCCTGCAACACGCCGGCCTCGCGGGCCCGGTCGATGCGCCCGGCGTCAACCGACAGGAAAACGTCGCACGGGCTCTTGTCGCCTTCGGCGCGGAGCCGCTCGATCAGCGGATCGCCCTCAGCCTCGATGCGGTTGATCTTGATACCCGTCGCCGCCGTGAACCGCTCGTAGAGCGCGTTGTCGGTCTGATAGTGCCGGGAGGAATAGAGGTTGATCGCCGACGCGGCCTCTGGCCGACGTAGGACCACCACGGCGGCACCGCCAGCGGTGGCGACGCCCAGAAAGACCCGACGTTTCATGGCGAACTTCATGCTGCGAATCATTCTCACTACGCCAACGGTACCACGCGGCCATGCAATTGCAAGTCATTCTTAACTGATGTAGCCCGCCGCGGGCTGGGTCGCCACCTTGGGCGACCGCTGCGTAGCTTGCGTTGACCTCGCGCAATCCCCGACGCCTTGCGACAACCGAACGAGTTATCGTTGATCAGGCCGACACGCCCCGCCCCGTCACCCGGGGCCGTCGATGCTTCTGACAAATACGCTCGCGCGAGCACGTCGACGTCGCCACCCATCGCGCACGCGTGCTGGCGTCGCCCGGCGACGACGACCGTTTCTGCCGGATGTGGGAGTTCCATTTGGCTGGCTGCGAGGTCGCCTTCCGCCGTAGGGGCCAGATGGTTTTCCAGATCCCGCTCGCGCGCCGGCAAGATGCGGTTCCGTTGACGCACGACTAAATGCTCGAGTCTGAGCTTGCCGTCCCGGGCCCGTGCCCCGCCGCCCGACTTTTCAACGCCACTCAGGTTATGCCCGGGCTGTTGATGGATCGGGGGCTTTTTGCCATGGTCGGGGTCCCCTCTCGACCATAACAAAGGCTCTGCATGGAGCCCCAACGAGACACCGCCACTGTCACCCGCCTGCCCGGCGCCGACGACCCGCGTCTGCGCGAGCCGCCGCACAATTTCGAGGCCGAACAGGCGCTTCTGGGCGCGATCCTGATCAACAACGCGGCCTACCAGCGGGTCGCGGAGTTTCTGAAGTCCGAGCACTTTGCCGACCCGCTGCATGGCAAGATTTTCGACGCGCTCACGCGACTGATCGAGCGCGGCCAGGTGGTGAGCGCACTCACCCTCAAGACCTATGTCGAGCAGGACGAAGCGATGAAGGCGGTGGGCGGCGCGGCCTATCTCGCCCGCCTCGCAGCAGCGTCGGTGCATGTGATCGACGCGCAGGCATTCGGCCGCACGGTTCACGATCTCTTCCTGCGCCGTCAGTTGATCGACATCGGCGAAACCGTCGTGAACGGCGCCTTCACGCCCGATGTGGAGGAGACGGCCCTCGACCAGATCGAGGTGGCCGAGAAGAAGCTGTACGACCTCGCGAGCAGCGGCCAGACCGAGGGCGGTTTTCGGCCCTTCCGCACGGCGCTCACCGAGGCGACCACGGTGGCGGAGGCGGCCTATCGCCGTGAGGGAAAGCTCACCGGCGTGGCGTCGGGGCTCTTTCAGCTCGATCAGCTGCTGGGCGGCCTGCACCGCTCGGACCTGCTCATTCTGGCTGGTCGCCCGGCTATGGGAAAGACCGCGCTCGCCACCAACATCGCCTTCCACGCCGCCAAGAGTTACCGCGAGGAGCACGACGAGAGCGGAAAGCCGGTCGCGGCCGACGGCGCGGTGGTGGGTTTCTTCTCGCTGGAGATGTCGGCCGAGCAGCTCGCCACCCGCATCGTCTCGGAGCAGTCCGCCATTTCGTCGGAGAAGATCCGCAAGGGTGAGCTCCTCAGTACGGACTTCGACAAGGTCCTGTCGATCAGCCGGGACCTTGAGCACCTCAACCTCTTCATCGACGACACGCCCGCGCTCACCATCGCCGCGCTGCGCACTCGCGCCCGCCGCCTGAAGCGCACCCATGGGCTGGGCATGATCGTGGTCGACTATCTCCAGCTGCTTCAGCCCTCGGGCAAGTCGCGCCAGGACAATCGCGTGCAGGAGGTGTCGGAGATCACGCGCGGCCTCAAGACCCTCGCGAAGGAGCTCGACGTGCCGGTGCTGGCGCTGTCGCAGCTGAGCCGCGCCGTCGAGCAGCGCGAGGACAAGCGCCCCCAGCTCGCCGACTTGCGCGAGTCCGGTTCGATCGAGCAGGACGCCGACGTCGTGATGTTCGTCTATCGCGAGGAGTACTATCTCACCCGCGCTGAGCCGACGCGCCGCGCCGATGAGAGCGACCAGCGCTTCAATGAACGCCACGATGGGTGGCGCCAGCGCTGCGAACAGACCTACGGCAAGGCCGAAGTCATCGTCGCCAAACAGCGGCACGGCCCGACCGGCATCGTGCGCCTGTCGTTCGAGGGCGCGCTCACCAAGTTCGACAATCTGCCCGCCGACGGCGAGTCGGCGCCGGCGCCGTCCTTCTGACCGCGTCGCGCGCGTGACCGAACCGCCCCTCTCCGACGCCGAGCGCCGCGCGGGCGCTGTGCTTACGGTCGATCTCGGCGCGATCGCCGCCAACTGGGCCGCGTTGCGCCAGGCGGGCCGCGCGGGCGGTCGTCCGGTCGATTGCGCCGCCGTTCTGAAAGCCGACGCCTATGGCTGCGGCGCGGTCCCTGTCGGCAGGCGCCTCGCGGAAGCCGGGTGCCGCCATTTCTTTGTCGCGCATCTCGACGAAGGTATCGAGCTGCGCGCGGCGCTGCCCGATGTCGCCATCTACGTCCTGAATGGCGTCCTCGCCGGCAGCGAAGACGAATTCGTCGCTTATCGCCTTTCCCCGGTCCTCAATCATCTGGGCCAGCTCAATTCTTGGCGCGCGACCGCGCAGCGCCACGATCGACCGCTGGATGCGGTGGTCCATCTCGACACCGGGATGAATCGCCTCGGCTTCGGGACCGATGAGGCATCGGTGTTGGTGAACGAGCGCGGAAGATTGCGCGGTCTGCGACTGGCGCTGATCCTGAGCCACCTCGTCACCGCCGAGGATCCCGCCGACCCGATGAATGGCGAGCAGCTGGGCCGCTTCCGTTCCTTCGTGCGCGCGATGCCGGGCGCGCCGGCGTCGCTCGCCAACTCGTCAGGCATCTTTCTCGGACCGGACTATCACTTCGACCTGCTGCGGCCCGGGGCCGCGCTCTATGGCATCAACCCAGTACCGGGCCGCGACAATCCGATGTTGCCCAGCGTCCGTCTGATGAGCCGCGTGCTGCAGGTCCGGCGAATTGACGCTCTGCAGACCGTTGGCTACGGTGGCGCGTGGCGGTCGGCGCGGCCCTCGCGCATCGCCACCATCGCCTTGGGCTATGCCGACGGCTATTTTCGTGCCCTCATCAATCGAAGCGTCGTGCACATCGCCGGACAACCCGCCCCCGTCATCGGCCGAATCTCCATGGACCTGGTCACTGTCGACGTGACGGACCTGCCCGAGGCGGCCGTCCAGGCCGGCACCGAGGTCGAGGTGCTGGGTCCGCATCTGCTGCCCGACGATCTCGCGGAGCGCGCGCGCACCAACGGCTACGAGATCATGACGGCACTCGGCGGTCGCTACGCGCGGCGCTACGTCGAGGGTGCTGCCGAGGCGCAATCGTGAATTTTCCGCTGGTCACCCTGCTCGGCCGCATGACGATCTCCTTGCTGACGGAGATCGGTGCCGTCACCTCCTTCGCCTGGACGGCGATCCGGCAGGGTATGCGGCCGCCCTGGTACAGCCGGCAGGTCCTGCGCCAGATGCTGGAGATCGGCTACTACTCGCTTCCGGTCGTCGGTCTGACGGCGATTTTCACCGGCATGGTGCTGGCGCTGCAGAGCTACACCGGGTTCGCCCGGTTTTCGGCCGAGAGCGCGATCCCCAACGTGGTCGTGGTCTCGCTGACTCGTGAACTGGGGCCCGTGCTGGCCGGCCTGATGGTCGCGGGGCGCGTGGGCGCCGCCATGGCGGCCGAGATCGGCACGATGCGGGTCACCGACCAGATCGACGCGCTCACCACGCTTTCCACCGACCCGTTCCGCTACCTCGTGGCGCCACGCCTGATCGCAGGGGTGGTCACGCTGCCGCTTCTGGTGTTGGTCGCCGACTCGATCGGGATCCTCGGCGGCTATCTCGTGGGCGTCTACAAGCTCGACTTCAATGACGCCGCTTACCTGCGAAACACCATCGAGTTCCTGCAGACGATGGATGTCGTTTCCGGCCTGGTGAAGGCGGCGGTGTTCGGCTTCCTGATCACGCTGATGGGCTGCTATCACGGCTACATCTCGCGCGGCGGTGCCGAGGGCGTCGGCAAGGCGACGACCAACGCCGTCGTTTCCGCCTCGATCCTCATTCTCACCTTCAACTATTTCATCACTGAAGCGTTTTTCTCGCGCTGACCATGGCCGCATCCAAGATCTCACTGCGCGGCGTGGCCAAGTCCTTTGGCCCCAAGAAGGTGCTTCAGGGCATCGATCTCGACGTCGCGCGGGGCGAGTCGCTCGTGGTCATTGGCGGCTCGGGCAGCGGCAAGTCGGTGCTTCTGAAGTGCATACTCGGACTTATCCAACCGGACGCCGGCTCTATCCGGATCGATGGCGAGGAAACCGTTGATCTCAGTGATCGCGGGCGCGCGCGCGTGATGCGCAAGTTCGGCATGCTGTTCCAGCAGGGCGCGCTCTTTGACTCGCTCAAGGTCTGGGAGAACGTGGCTTTCGGCCCGATCCAGAGCGACGGCATGGACCCCGCCCAAGCCCGCGAAGTGGCGCTGGCCAAGCTCGGCGCCGTCGGGCTCGGCCCCGACATCGCCGAACTGCGCCCCTCGGAGTTGTCCGGCGGCATGCAGAAGCGCGTCTCGCTCGCCCGCGCGATCGCCCGCGAGCCGGAAATCATCTTCTTCGACGAGCCGACCACCGGACTCGATCCGATCATGTCGGATGTGATCAACGACCTGATCGTGAAGTGCGTCCGCGAACTCGGCGCCACCGCCATCTCGATCACTCACGACATGGCGAGCGCGCGCAAGATCGGCGACCGCATCACGATGATCTATGACGGGCGGCTGATCTGGCAGGGGCCCGTGGCGGAGATCGACCGGTCCGGGAACGAGCATGTGGACCAGTTTATCAACGGCCGTGCTGACGGGCCGATCCGCATGCAGGTCCGCAAGCTCTAGGCCCGCCGATCATGGCCCGCCCCCAGAAGCGATACGTGTGTCAGGCTTGCGGCGCGGTCAGCACCAAATGGTCCGGTCGCTGCGAGTCCTGCGGCGAGTGGAACACCATCGTCGAGGAAGCGGCTCCGGCCCCCGGACCGGCCGGAGGCGGGATGGCGCGCGGCGGCAAGGGGCGTCGCATCGATTTCGCGGGCCTTTCCGGCACGTCGCCTCAGCCGCCGCGCCTCCAGAGCGGTATCGGAGAGTTCGACCGTGTCTGCGGCGGCGGTCTGGTCGTGGGGTCGGCGCTGCTGATTGGCGGCGATCCCGGGATCGGCAAGTCGACGCTGCTGTTGCAGGTCGCGGCGGCTCTCGCCAAGTCGGGCACGCGCTGCGCCTATGTGTCGGGCGAGGAGGCGCTTGACCAGGTCCGGCTCCGCGCCGAGCGGCTCGGGCTCGCCGACGCCCCGGTGCAACTGGCCGCCGCCACGTCGGTGCGCGACATCGTGAGCACGCTGGAACAGGGCGACGCCCCGCGCGTCGCGGTGATCGATTCGATCCAGACCATGTGGCTCGACACGATCGACAGCACTCCAGGCACCGTCACGCAGGTGCGCGGCTCCGCGCAGGCGTTGGTCGAGCTGGCCAAGCGTCGCGGCATCGCCGTGCTGCTGGTCGGCCACGTCACCAAGGAAGGAACGATCGCCGGACCCCGCGTGCTCGAGCACATGGTCGATACCGTGCTCTACTTCGAGGGCGAACGCGGCCACCAGTTCCGCATCTTGCGCACCGTCAAGAATCGCTTCGGCCCGACCGACGAGATCGGGGTGTTCGAGATGTCGGACCGTGGCCTCACCAACGTCGCGAACCCGTCAGCGCTTTTCCTCGCCGACCGGCGCGGTCATGTTTCCGGCGCCTGCGTCTTCGCGGGCATTGAGGGCACCCGGCCGGTGCTGGTCGAGATCCAGGCGTTGGTCGCGCCCTCTTCTTTCGCGACGCCGCGCCATGCAGTGGTCGGATGGGACTCGAGCCGCTTGGCCATGGTGCTGGCGGTCCTCGAAGCCCGCTGCGGCGTCTCCATCGGCGCCAACGATGTGTACCTCAACGTGGCCGGGGGCCTGCGGATCGCCGAACCGGCGGCCGACCTGGCCGTCGCCGCCGCGCTGGTGTCTTCACTGGCCGACGAACCCGTCCCGGCCGACATGGCGGTCTTCGGCGAGATTGGCCTCGGCGGCGAGGTCCGCCCGGTCGGCCAACGCGACGCGCGTTTGCGCGAGGCTGCCAAGCTCGGCTTCCGCTCCGCGCTGGTGCCCAAGGGCCGCGCCGGGGCGGCTGCTCCAGCGCGGGCCTCCGAAGGTGTCGCCATTGACGAAATCGGCTATCTGTCAGACCTTGTGGCGCGCTTCCAGGCGGCCGGCGGGTCGCTCCGGCGTCCACGTCGCAAGGGCGGTGGGCCGGCGCGCGATGAGATGGACTGACAGGCGCTATGGATCAGCTGGGTATCACCGTTTTCGACGTTGCCGTGATCGCCGTGGCGGTCTTCGGCGCGGCGCTCGGCCTGTCCAGCGGGCTCTCGCACGGGGTGCTCTTCATCGCGTCGTGGTTCGCGGCCGGGTGGGCGGCGCTGCGCTTCGCCAAGACCGTCCAGCCCGAGATCGAAGGCATCGTGGGCAGCGCCGAGCTGGCCTACTTCCTCGCCCTGCTTGTGGTGTTCGTGGGAGCGCTCATCGTGCTGGTGATGCTGGCAAGCGCGCTCTCCCGCTCGATCAAGGCAAGCCCGCTGCGCCGCCCCGACCGGCTCCTGGGCGCGGGTTTCGGCGTGCTCTGCGCGTGGGGGGCGGTGGGAACCGCTTTCTTGTTCTATTCGTACCTCGGGCCGCGCCAGTTGCCCCCGGCCATTGAAGGCGGTGCGACTTTCCCGCTGGTCCGCGACATGGCGACCTTCGTCGAGCCCCACTTGCCGCCCGGCCTACGGACCCGCCTGCAGCGCCCCGGTCAGGAAGGCAGCGTCCAGGGGTCAGAACCGCCCAAGGAGTAGTGAGTTTCCCCGATGGCGGGGCCTCGACGAGGCCGTTATAAAGCCGCCGTGCCAACCAACCTCCCCTCGCCTGTCGCTCCCGAAGATGACGACAAGCTGCATGAGGAGTGTGCACTTTTTGCTATCCACGGGACTTCGGACGCTGCGGCCCATACCGCGCTTGGCCTTCATGCCCTGCAGCATCGCGGCCAGGAAGCCTCGGGCATCGTCACCTACGACGGCAAGTACTTCCACGATCATCGCGCGCGCGGCCTGGTCGGCGACATTTTCGGCGACCCGGCGGTCATCGCCCGACTGAAGGGTTACGCCGCGATCGGCCACAACCGCTACGCCACTACCGGCGCCTCGACCGAACGCAACATCCAGCCGATCTTCGCCGACTTCGATTTCGGCGGCTTGGCGCTCGCGCACAACGGCAACCTGACCAACGCGGGCCTCCTGCGCGAGGAGTTGGTCCGCATGGGCTGCCTCTTCCAGTCGACGACCGATACCGAGGTTATCAACCACCTGATCGCGCGGTCGACTTACGCGACGATGGTCGACCGGCTGATCGACGCTCTCCAGAAGGTGAAGGGCGCCTATTCACTGGTGGTGCTGTCGAATGACGCGATCATGGGTGTGCGCGACCCGATGGGGGTGCGGCCGCTGGTGCTCGGCAGGCTCGACGACGCCTGGATCCTCTGCTCCGAGACGTGTGCGCTCGACATCCTGGGTGCGCGCTTCGTGCGGGACGTCGAACCCGGCGAGATCGTGATCATCGACGGTCAGGGGCCGCGATCGATCAAGCCGTTCAATAGGGTCGGCCCGCGCTTCTGCATTTTCGAGCATATCTACTTCGCCCGGCCCGACTCCAAGGTGGAGGGCGTGGGCGTCTACGACGTGCGCAAGCGCATCGGTGCCGAACTCGCGATCGAGAATGCCGTGCCGGCGGACGTCGTGGTGCCGGTGCCCGACTCCGGCGTTCCGGCCGCGATCGGCTATGCGCGCCAGTCGGGCCTGCCGTTCGAGCTCGGCATCATTCGCAATCACTATGTCGGTCGCACCTTCATCGAGCCGACCGACACGATCCGCCATCTCGGCGTACGGCTGAAGCACAATGCGAACCGCGTCCATATCGAGGGCAAGCGGGTGATCCTGGTCGACGACTCGATCGTGCGCGGCACCACCTCCAAGAAGATCGTCGAGATGGTGCGGCAAGCGGGCGCGCGTGAGGTCCATATGCGGATCGCGGCACCGCCCACGACCCATTCCTGTCACTACGGCATCAACACGCCGGAACGCGACAAGCTGCTGGCCTATCGCTACGACGTCGCCGGTATGGCGGCCTTCATCGGGGTCGATTCGCTCGCCTTCGTGTCGATCGACGGGCTTTATCGCGCGATGGGCCGCCCGGCGCGGGACGCCGCGGCGCCCGGCTTCTGCGACGCCTGCTTCACCGGCGTCTATCCGATCCCGCTCGACGACCTCGAGGGCGTGCGCGATCGGCAGCTATCTTTCCTCGCCGAGCCCGCTTGAGCTGATGCCAGCTGCGGCCCGCCCGCTCGACGGTCGCGTCGCGCTGGTCGCCGGCGCGTCACGCGGAATCGGCGCCGCCGCGTCCGTCGCGCTGGCCGAAGCCGGCGCGCATTGCGTGCTGGTGGCCCGCACCGTGGGGGCCCTGGAAGCGCTCGACAATCGCGTCAAGGCCGTCGGCGGCGATGCCACCCTAGTCCCGCTCGATCTTTGCGATGGCGCCGGGGTGGACCGTCTCGGAGCGGCCCTGCACGAGCGGTTCGGACGGCTGGATGCCCTCCTCGGCAACGCCGCGATGCTTGGCGCGCTCACGCCCGCGACCCATACCGAGCCCGCGACCTTCGAACAGACGCTCGCCACCAATGTTACGGCCAACTTCCGGCTGATCCGGTCCATGGAGCCGCTGCTGCGTGCCTCGGACGCTGGACGCGCCGTGTTCCTCACCTCGGGCGTCGCGCGCCGAGTCGTGCCGTTCTGGAGTGCCTATGCTGCGAGCAAGGCGGCGCTCGAGATGCTGGTGCTGACCTGGGCCGCCGAGATCGCGGGCGGCAGCCTGCGCGTCAATCTCTACAATCCCGGGCCGACCCGTACGGCCATGCGTGCCGGCGCGTTCCCCGGCGAGGACCCGCAATCGCTGCCACCGCCGGAGCGGCATGGCCCCGCGCTGGTGCGCTTGCTGTCGCCCGCTTGCACGATGCACGGACAGTGGGTGGCGGGCGATCTCGACGCGCCCGCGACGGTGAACTGATCAGCGCTTGGGGGCGCGGTTGGCGAACGGATTCTTGGGCCGCCGCAAGGTGAGCCGGATCGGCACACCCGGCAGGCCGAAATCCGCGCGCAGCCGGTTCAGGAGAAAGCGCGTGTAGTCGTCGCCGAGCTCGTCGGCCTGGCTCGCCGACAACACGAACGCGGGCGGACGGGTCTTGATCTGCGACATGAATCGCAGGCGGATGCGTCGCCCCTTGGCGAGCGGCGGCGGATGAAGCGCCTCGACCTCGCGCAGCCACCTGTTGAGCTTGGGAGTCGGCACGCGCTTGTTCCAGATGGCGTAGGTCTCGAACACCGCGGGCATCAGGCGATCGACGCCCCGCCCCGTCAGCGCGGACACGCCGACGGTCGGCACATCGCGCACCTGGGCGAACGACGCCTCCAGCCGGTCGGAGAGTTTCTTCCAGGCGCGCGTTGCCAACCCGCGATCCGGCGCCAGGAGATCGGTCTTGTTCACCGCGAGCACCAGCGCGCGGCCCTCCTCGATGACGTGACCGGCCACGGCGAGATCCTGCTTCTCGAGCATGTTCTCGGCATCGAGCACCACCACCACCACGTCGGCCAACCGGATCGTGTCCAGCGTGTCGGCGACCGCGGCGGTCTCCAGCTTCTCGTCGATCCGGCTGCGGCGGCGCATGCCTGCGGTATCGACCAGCCGAACCGGCCGGCCCTGCCATGCCCACTCCACCCGGATCGCGTCGCGGGTGATGCCGGCCTCGGGCCCGGTCAGGACCCGCTCCTCGCCGACCAGGCGATTGAGCAGCGTCGACTTGCCGACATTGGGCCGGCCCACAATGGCCAGCAGCAACGGCCGGCTGGGATCGACCTCCTCGATCACAGCATCCGGGTCGGGCTCCGGCTCGTCGGGCATCGGCGCGATGTGGCGCGACAGCGCCTCGTGCAGGTCGCTCAACCCCTCGCCATGCTCGGCCGAAACTGGCACTGGCTGGCCGAGACCCAGCGCATGGGCCTCGCCGAGGCCGGTCGTGCCCGCGCGGCCCTCGCACTTGTTGGCGACCAGGACGACCTTGTCGGCGCGCCGCCGCAGCCAGCGGGCAAACGCCTCGTCCATCGGCACGACGCCGGCGCGCGCATCGATCAGGAAGAGAACCGCGTCGGCGCCCTCGATCGCCCGCTCGGTGAAGCGGCGCATCCGCGCCTCCAGCACTTCGCCGCCAGCGGTCTCCCAGCCGGCGGTGTCGAGCAGCGTGAAGGCAAGATCACCGAGTTGCGCCGGCGCCTCGCGCACATCGCGCGTGACGCCCGGCGTGTCGTCGACGATGGCGTGACGCCGGCCGACCAGGCGGTTGAACAGCGTTGACTTGCCGACGTTGGGCCGCCCGACGATCGCGACGCGCGGCCGGGGGGCGGGTTCAGCGGAGGGCAATCAGGCGCCCGGAGTCGGTCAGCACATAGACGGTGCGGTTGGCGATCACCGGGGCGAGCCGCAGCGGCTCGCGCAGGTCGAGCTTGCCCACCACCTCGCCCGTGTAGGGCGACACCGACAGCAGCTCGCCGGTCGATCCGCCGATCAGCAACCGGTCGCCCGCCAGGACCGGGCCGGCCCACAGGACCGGCCGGCGCGGGTCGTCATTCACGAACTGGGTGAGCGGCGTCACCCACTTGATCTTGCCGTCGGCCCGGTGGACCGCGGCGATCTCGCTGTTCGCCGTCACGATGAACACGAAACGGCCTGCCGCCCACGGCGTCTGGTTGCCCGCGATGCCGCGCTCCCACAGGCGCTGACCGGTGCGCAGATCGAGCGCGGCCAACTGGCCCGCCGTGCCGATCGCCACCACCAGGCCGCGATCGATCACCGGCCGGCCGCGAATGTCGGTAAGGTTTCCGAAGGCCCGCAGCTCGCGGCGCGTGCCGATCAGGCTCTCGTTCCAGCTCTGCCGGCCATTGTCGACGCGGAGCGCAACCAGCTCGCCCGACGAGAACGGCGCCACCAGCGTCTCGCCCGAGGCCGCAGCGCTGCTGCCGCTGAGATAGCCCGCCGCCTCTTGCAGGGCCGCGAACTGCCAGAGTTCCGAACCGTCGACCGCGGCCAGCGCATGCAGGCGATTGTCGATGCTGACGGCAAACACGCGATCGGCGAACACCGTCGGCGCGCCGCGCACCGGCGCGCTCACCGTCGAGCGCCAGACCTCGCTGCCATCGGCGGGGTCGAGCGAGAACACATGCGCGAAGCCCGTCGTCACGAACAGGCGCCCGCCATAGTAGGCAAGGCCGCCGCCGAACTCGTCGCCGTCGCGCGCCTTCTCCGGCTTCAGCGTGACCCGCCACAGCAGCGCGCCGGTGTCGGCGGCGAAGGCCGAGACGGTGCTCTCGGCGTCCTTGGTGAAGACGCGGCCGTCCACCACCACCGGCGGCGTCGTGAGCACGCGGGAATCGCTGCCGCCGCTGCCGATCTGCGCCGTCCAGGCGATCTGCGGCTCGGGCGCGATCTCGAGATGGTGCATGGCGTGGTGGGCGAAACCGCCCGACTGCGGCCAGCTCTCGTTCACCGCCGGTTGAGGCAGCACGATCTGGAGAGAGGCGACATCGCGATCCGGCTCAAGGTCGCGACGATCCTGGAATACCCGCACCCGCTCGCCAGGCAGCGGATCCTTCTTCTTGTCGAAGATATCGCATGCGGTGAGGGTGAGTGCCGCGCCCAGAAGCAGCGCGATCCTGCCGATCCGACCGTCCTGCATGGATCTACTTCGCCTCCGCCGGGTGCAGCATCGACATCGCCTGGGCGCGCGCCGCCACGCCCTGGGGAACGGTTTCGTCTTTCACGAGCTCGGCCCAGATTTCCCGCGCGCGCTTCAGATCGCCCTTGGCGAGCGAGGCCTGTGCGATCAGCTCCAGCGCGCTCGCGCGGAACGGCCGATCCTTGGCGGCCAACGGTTCGAGGTCGCGGATCAGCTCGTCGGGCTTGCTGCCATCGGCGGCGCGCATCGCCGCGAGAATGGCGGCGAGATCCTTGAGCTCCACCGAACCGCCACCCTGCGCCGCGGCCTGCAGCGCCTTGGCCTGATCGGCGGGAGTCGCCTGATACTGCGCGGCAGCCAACGCCGCGAGGCTCCGGTAGGGCTCGGTCGCCCCGGCCGCCGCCTGCTGGAGCGCCTCGCGGGCCTTGGCCTGATCGGCGGTCTGGGCCAGCGCCGCCGAGAACGTGGCCCCCGCCGTCGCGCGCTGCGCCGCGGTGTAGCGCTGCCAGCCGACGCCGCCCGCCACCGCCACGACGACCACGACCGCGACGCCCACGACCCAGCTGCCGTACCGGCTCCACCATTCCTTGGCGCGATCCTGTCGGACGGCGTCGTCGATTTCCTGCAGGGCGGTCACATCCGACACGCGCAAACTCCGGATTTGTCAGGCAATTTCAATCGCTTCGCCCGGGGTTCATAGCCCTCGCGGCAAGCCTTGGCAAACCGCCGGCAGGACGCTTTACCCCGACCGGCGCTTCTGCAAGACTTGTCCCATGATCGTGCCGGGACCTTGGGCCGCATGAACAATCTCTACCGACTGCCCGAGGGCCGCCCCGGGCGCCGGATCGTTTCCTTCGACCGTCGTGAATTGCGCGAATTGCTCGGTGTCTATTCCAGCCGGGTGGCGAGCGGCGAGTGGCGCGACTACGCGATGGATTTCCGGCCCGGGATCGCGATCTTCTCGATTTTCCGGCACACCGCCGAGCAGCCGCTGTTTGCCATCGCCAAAGTCGCGGGCGGCAGCCAGCGCGGCTACACCGTGTTCAACGGCCCGCGCAAGCTCGCCCACGGCGACGATCTCACAGACGTGCTCGCGATCTTCGATCGCAAGCTGCGGCTGCTGCTGGGATAGAGCCTTACTGCTTCTTGTCGGTGGTCGCGGCGCCGACGCCGGCGCCCAGGAGGCCACCAACCACAGCCGTGCCGATAATCGGCAAGCCAGTCAGGGCGCCAACCGCCACGCCGGTGCCGGCCCCGATGGCGCCGCCGGTGGCGGCCCGCTGGCCCCAGGTGTCGCCGCAGGCGGCAAGCGGCAGGGCGAGAAGAACGATCGCGAGAGGCTTCAGCGACATAACCGTCTCCCTAGGAGCTGGGCGCCAATCGCGCCCGCAAGCCACGTTACGCCCCGCATCGGGGCTGGATGACGGCACCATTAAGGAATTTATGCATCACGTCAATAAATTGTTTTAATTCATTGAAATATAAAAATATTCACTGGACTTGCGGGGCTGCGTCCCGCGCAGCTACGACGCGAGCGGCCGCCATGCCGGCCAGCATGGCCGCCACGAACAGGACCGGCTCCCAGCGACCAAGGCCGAGCGCGGTGAAGGCGGGGCCCGGACAAAACCCGGCGAGCCCCCAGCCCACGCCGAACAAGGCCGCGCCGCCCACCAGCGGCAGGTCCAAGCGACTGAGCCTCGGCAAATGGAACTGCTCCGCGAGCAGCGGCTGCCCGCGGCGCCAAGCCAGCCGATAGCCGAGGAAGGTCACGGCGACGGCGCCGGCCATCACAAAGGCGAGGCTGGGGTCCCACCCGCCCCGGGCGATCGCCGCAATATCGAGGAAATTCAGGACCTTGGCCGGATTGGACATACCGGACAGCACGAGCCCCAATCCGAAGACGAGTCCGATGCCGAAGGCGATGGCGATGCGCATGGCTCAGCCTCCCATTCGCGTGACGAAGACGGTGAGCGCCCCCGTCGCCATGAAGGTCCCGACGGCGACCAGCGAGCGCACGGAGAGGCGCGAGAGCCCGCACACCCCATGCCCCGAGGTGCAGCCCGAGCCCCAGACCGACCCGAACCCGACCAGCAGACCCGCCGCCACCAGAAGCGGCACGCTCGCCACCATCGTCGCGGCCGGCAGCTTACCCGCGACCAGCGCCCACAAAAGCGGCGCGGCGATCAGACCCGCGACAAAGGCCAGCCGCTCGCTGTCCCGCCCGTCGCGCGCCGGCGGCAGCAGCGGGGCCGCGATCCCGCTCACCCCCGCGATCCGCCCGCTGGTCAGCATCATCGCCGCGGCCGCCAGCCCGATCAGCGCGCCGCCCACCAGCGATGCGAGTGGCGTGAACTCCGTCGGTGCCATGGCCCCTCTCCCGTTCGTTAGCTGTGCCGGCGCCTAGGACACCGGATGCAGCCCCGGCGCCTCCTGGCCGGTGCGCGCGACATACTCTGTGTAGCCGCCGCCATATTGATGCACGCCCTCGGGCGTCAGCTCCAGCACGCGATTGGAGAGCGCCGCCAGAAAATGCCGGTCGTGGCTCACGAACAGCATCGTGCCCTCGAACGCCTCAAGGGCCGCGACCAGCACTTCCTTGGTCGCCATGTCGAGATGGTTGGTGGGCTCGTCGAGCACCAGGAAGTTGGGCGGATCGAACAGCATCAGCGCCATCACCAGCCGCGCCTTCTCGCCGCCCGACAGCACGCGGCACGGCTTCTCGACATCGTCGCCGGAGAAACCGAAGCAGCCCGCCAGCGACTTCAGCGCGCCCGTCCCAGCTTGCGGAAACGCCGCATCCAGCGACTCGAACACCGTCTGGTCGCCGTCCAGCAGATCCATCGAATGCTGGGCGAAGTAGCCCATGCGCACGCTGGCCCCGATAGTCACGCTGCCCCGGTCCGGCCCGATGCCTTGCGCCGGGTCCGCCGCGCCCGCCACCAGCTTCAGGAGCGTCGACTTGCCCGCCCCGTTGGCGCCCAGCACGCACCAGCGTTCCTTGCGACGCAGCAGGAAATCGAGCCCGCTATAGATCGGCTGCGCGCCATAGCTCTTGTGCACGTCGCGGAAGCTCGCCACGTCGTCGCCCGAACGCGGCGGCTCGCGGAACTCGAACCGCACCGACTGGCGGCGGCGCGGCGGCTCGACCTTCTCGATCTTGTCGAGCTTCTTCACCCGGCTCTGCACTTGCGCGGCATGGCTCGCCCGCGCCTTGAAGCGCTCGATGAACTTCATCTCCTTGGCGAGCATCGCCTGCTGGCGCTCGAACTGCGCCTGGCGCTGGCGCTCGCCGATCGCGCGCTGCGCCTCGTAGAAATCGAAGTTGCCGGAATAGGTCGTGAGGCCGCCGCCATCGATCTCGATCACCTTGCCGACGACGCGGTTCATGAACTCGCGATCGTGCGAGGTCATCAGCAGCGCGCCCTCGTAGCGCGCGAGAAACGCCTCCAGCCAGATCAGGCTCTCGAGATCGAGATGGTTGGAGGGCTCGTCGAGCAGCATGCCGTCGGGCCGCATCAGCAGGATGCGCGCGAGCGCCACCCGCATCTTCCAGCCGCCGGACAGCAGACCGACATCGCCGTCCATGCGCTCCGCGCTGAACGACAGCCCCGCCAGCACCTCGCGCGCGCGGGCCTCCAGCGCATAGCCGTCCAGCTCCTCGAAGCGCCCCTGCACCTCGCCATAGCGCGCGACCAACGCATCCATCTCGTCGGCGCGCGCGGGATCGACCATCGCCGCCTCGAGCGTCGCCATCTCGGCCGCGAGCGCGCTCACCGGACCGACACCATCCATGACCGCCGCGACCGCGCTCATGCCCGACATCTCGCCGACATCCTGGCTGAAATAGCCGATGGTCATGCCCGGATCGATCGTCACCTGGCCATCGTCGGGCTGCTCCTGGCCCGCGATCATGCGGAACAGCGTCGTCTTGCCCGCGCCATTGGGCCCGACCAGCCCCGCCTTCTCGCCCTTCTGCAGGCCCATCGAGGCGTCGATGAGCAGGATCTGATGGCCGTGCTGCTTGCTGATGTTGTCGAGGCGGATCATGGGGTCGCGTGGTGGCGGGGAATGGGCCTCGATGCAAGTTGCAGCTCGACCAAAGTATTGCGGCCGATTGTCCCCTTAACTCCGCTCCCCCGCAGCTCCTGCCCGACGGTAACCAAGCCAGCTTGCGGACGGCGGTTCACCAGGTCGGACGGCAGACCGAGACCGCAGCCTCACGCCCTCAACTCGTCCTAGAAGAGCTCGTGCGAGGGCACGCCCCGCCTCATCTTCGTGCGCGCTGGCAGCCGAGCCGCGCGGGGGCGCGCGAACCGCAGCGCGTGAGAACGGGAGGCCGTCCCGCCTATCTCCAGCCCGTGGCGCGATTGGTGCAACTCTCGATGGCGACGAACACGTTCTCCATCGACGCGCCGAGGTTCCACTGGAAGCGCTTGTGGCCGGCATGCACGATGAGCGGCCCCCGGAAGCCCATCATGCGTGCAACAGTCTGCGTGTCGAGCGGCCGCCATGCTCTGCCGCCCTGGTTCCCATCCGCATCCGCGGTGTAGACGCCCGACCCCGGGGAACTGACCGAGATCGTCAGCGGCAGGCGAGGCTGCACCTGGATTTCCGGAATGCTGAGGCCGTACGCCCGATCGGCATTGAAAGCGATGCGCAGCATGGCGCGCTCGCCGTCGTAGAAGACGGCGGAACAGCGACTGAAGCTCCCCTTCTCGAAGATCCGGATGACTTCGCCGTTGCCGACCCGCCCCGCGGCTTCATTGCGATTCTGCGCCTGAGCCGTGCCGAGGGATGTCGCCGCTATCACGCCGGCGACCAGCACGGCCAGGCCCAGGCGAATCGGCAGAAAGGATACTCGCTCCGCCATGCAACCTTCTCCATTTCCAAAGAGGCTTGCCGGGTGGCCAGCCCACCCCGGGGTTCACCAAAACGGTCGCCCCTACCCGCTCCCGTGAAAACGCGACGCTTCGACCTGCCGACCTGCCGGCGGGTTGGCACGGCCACCTGCGGCAGGGGTGGCAGGACCAACCCGGGAAGTTCCCTGGATTCTGCAAGCTTATGGGCAGACGTTGCGCTACAATCGCCAGATATTGAACAGACGAAGCCAGACGCTTCGAAGCTAGAGCAGGATGGCGCGGACAGACTCCCAGCGCCCACGATGAGCAAGCCCCCCACATCAGGTCCCACGACAATGAAGAAAATTGTGAAGGCCCTCCTGCCGACGTCGGTGGTGGCCCGAATTCAGACGTTCAGAGAGCGTCAGGTCACAAAGAAGTTCAAGAACCTGGGCGCGCAGGAGATCTTCTCCGAGATCTACGAAAAGGGATTGTGGGGGAAGTCGGACAACCCGCAGCAACCCTTCTACTCAGGCATCGGGTCGCACGATAAGGGCGTCACCGAGATCTATCTGGATCGCGTTACGGCCTTCCTCAAGAGCTTGCCCAAGACACCGAGTGTCGTCGATCTCGGCTGCGGCGACTTTTCGGTCGGAGCGGAGTTGCGCAAGCACTGCGACGGCTACGTGGCGTGTGACATCGTCCCCAAGCTCGTTGAGCACAACAAAGTCCGCTTCAAGGATCTCAACGTCGATTTTCGGGTGCTGGACCTGATCGCCGATCCCCTGCCCGCCGGCGATGTCGTCTTCATCAGGCAAGTCCTTCAGCATCTCTCGAACACGCAAATCCAGCAGCTGATTCCCAAGCTCTCTCCCAGCTACACCTACGTGATCCTGACGGAACACCTGCCGAAATCGGAGACGTTCGTCGCCAATCTCGACAAGTCAGCGGATATCGACACACGCATTGGATACGAGAGCGGGATCGTCCTGACGAAGCCGCCGTTCAATCTCAAGGTCGCGGATGAACAGGTGCTCTGTGAGGCGCCGGTCGGCACGAGCAACACCGTGATTCGCACCACGCTCTATCGGCTCAAGTAGCCTTCAAACCCACTCATCAACGAGTGGCCGCCAAACACAGGCCGCGTGAGGCCCACGCTCGCTCAGGTTCTTCCAACCTGGCTAAGCGTCGTCGCCTGTTGCCCTCACTCCCACTCGATCGTCCCCGGCGGCTTTGACGTGATGTCGTAGGTCACGCGATTGATGCCCCGCACCTCGTTGATGATGCGGTTGGCGACGCGGCCGAGGAACGCGTGGTCGAACGGGAAGTAATCCGCCGTCATGCCGTCGGTCGAAGTGACCGCGCGTAGCGCGCAGGCCTGGTCGTAGGTACGGCCATCGCCCATCACGCCCACGGTGCGGACCGGCAGCAGCACGGCGAAGGCCTGCCAGATCTCGTCATAGAGGCCCGACTTGCGGATCTCGTCGAGATAGACGGCATCGACTTCGCGCAGGAGGTCGAGCTTCTCTCTGGTGATGTCGCCCGGAATGCGGATCGCGAGGCCGGGGCCGGGGAACGGATGGCGGTTCACCAGATCAGGCGGCAGGCCGAGCTCGCGGCCCAAGGCCCTCACCTCGTCCTTGAAGAGCTCGCGCAAGGGTTCGACCAGCTTCATCTTCATGCGTGCGGGCAGCCCGCCGACATTGTGATGGCTCTTGATCGTGACCGAGGGGCCGCCGGTGAATGAGACCGATTCGATCACGTCCGGATAGAGCGTGCCCTGGGCCAGGAACTCAGCGCCGCCGATCTTCTTCGCCTCGGCGTCGAAGACGTCGATGAACAGCGCGCCGATGGTCTTGCGCTTCTGTTCCGGGTCGGTGACGCCGGCCAGCGCCTTCAGGAACTGCTCCGAGGCGTCGGCGTGGATCAGCGGGATGTTGTAGTGGTCGCGGAACAGCCGCACGACCTGCTCAGCCTCGTCCTTCCGAAGGAGTCCGTGGTCGACGAACACGCATTGCAGCTGATCGCCGATCGCCTCATGCAGCAGCACGGCCACAACGGAGGAATCGACGCCGCCGGACAGGCCGCAGATCACCTTGCCGCGCCCCACCTGGCGGCGGATATCGGCCAGCGCGCGCTCGCGGAACGCCGCCATCGTCCAATCGCCGCGCGCACCCACGATGCCGAGCGCGAAATTGCGCAGGAGCTTGGCGCCATCGGGCGTGTGCATCACCTCGGGATGGAACTGCAGCCCGTAGTAGCGCCGCTTCTCGTCGGCGATGGCGGCGAAGGGCGCGTTGGGGCTCGCCGCGATCACCTCGAAGCCGGCTGGCAGCTTCGTGACGCGATCGCCATGGCTCATCCAGACCTGCTTGCGATCGCCCGGCGCCCAGACGCCATCGAACAGGGCGGAGCTTGCCTTGACCTCGACCTCGGCCCGGCCGAACTCGCGATGATGGCCGCTCTCGACCGTGCCACCCAGCTGCTGCGCCATGGTCTGCTCGCCGTAGCAGATGCCCAGCACCGGCACGCCGGCGGTGAAGATCGCCGGATGCGCCGCGGGCGCTGCGCCCTCGGTCACAGAGGCAGGCCCGCCCGACAGGATGATGCCGCGCGGCGCGAATTCCTTGAGACGGGCCGGATCGACCGACTGGAACGGGTGGATCTCGCAATAGACCCCCGCCTCGCGCACACGCCGTGCGATCAGCTGCGTTACCTGGGAGCCGAAATCGACAATCAGAAGGCGGTCGGTCATGGGCCGGTATAAGGCCCGGGGCCCCGTCGCTTCAAGCCGCTGGCGGTGTGGACAGTTGGCGACCTACTCGGGCGCGAGACGCCCGCGATTGAGCGGTGCGCCGAGGTCGCGCCACAACCACGCGACCTCCTCGACCTCGGCCTCTCCCACGCGGTCCGTGCGCTCACCACAGACCACGCCGCCCAACCGTTCGTAGAAAAAGCGCGAAGGATTGTCGGCCACCATCCACAGCATGGCGGCGTGAAAGCCGTCCGACGTGAGTTGGCCGAAGAGCGCTGCCAGCAGCGCCCGACCCAGCCCGCGATTCTGGAAATCGGCATCAACATAGAGCGTATAGACCTCGCCCAGCCGCAGCTCGGCGGTATCGAGATCGTCGAGATCGAGCGCGCCGCCCTCCTCGCGGGCCGGCCCGCAGCTGCCGAACCCCACGATGCCCGCCTCGCGATCCTCGGCCACGAAGACGCCGCGCGCGTGGTCGGGATCGGCGAGCGCGCGCGACCACCAGGCCGACTGGCGCACATCAGACATCGATACCAACAGGCTGTCGGGCAACAGTCCGGCATAGGCGCCCTGCCAGGTCTCGACATGGACCCGGCCGATCGCCGCGGCATCGCTCGCCCGGGCGCGCCGGATCGTGGTCACGCGGCGATCTCCGGTTCGGCCGCGGCCTCGCCTCGGCGCTGGAAGACGGCAGCGAAGAAACCATCGGTGCCATGCTGCCGCGGCGAGAGACGCAGCCAGGGACCTTCGGGCAGGCTGAGCGTCGCGCCCTCGCGCAGCACCTCGCCCAGCAGCGTGCCCACCGGCACCGCCTCGAAGTCGGGGTGTCGGGACAGGAACGCCTCGGCCTGCCGCTCGTTCTCCGGCGCCAGCACCGAGCAGGTCGCATAGACCAGTCGCCCGCCCGGCTTCACCAGCCGTTGCGCGGCATCGAGAATCGCGGCCTGCTTGGGCACCAGCTCCTCGAGGTCGACCGGCTGCAGTGACCAGCGGCCATCGGGATTGCGCCGCCAGGTGCCCGTGCCCGTGCAGGGCGCATCGACGAGGACGCGATCGAACGCCCCGCCGCGCCGCTTCAGCCACTTCCGGCTTTCCTCATCGAGCGTGCGTCGCTCGACATTGTGGACGCCCGCGCGACGCAGACGCTGCGCCGAGCGATCGAGCCGCGTCTCCAGCACGTCGAGCGCCACGATGCGGCCCTTGTTCTCCATACCCGCGGCCATTGCGAGCGTCTTGCCGCCGGCGCCGGCGCAATAGTCGACGACCTGCATGCCCGGCTTGGCGTCGACCAGCGCGGCCACGAGCTGCGAGCCCTCGTCCTGGATCTCGACCAGCCCGTCCTCGAAGGCGGGCGACGTCACGATCGAAAGGCGCCGCGCGAGTCGCAAGCCATCGCGCGCGAAGGGAGTCGGTTCGGTATCGACGCCGGCCTTGGCCAGCATCCCCCGGGCGCGCTCGGTATTCGCCTTGAGGCGATTGACGCGCAGATCGACCGGCGCGGGGGTCTCGAGGGCGGCGATCTCGCGCGGCCAATCGGGGCCGTAGCTCTCCGCCAGATGCGGCGCGATCCATTCCGGCACATTGGCCGCGACCCAGTCGGGTTGCTCGGGATGGTCCAGCGTATGGCCGTCCAGCGCGCGCAGGACGGCGTACTCGGCCTCGTCGAAGGTCATCGGCCGGTGGCGGCCACCGTCGAACAGCGCGTCGAGGTCCGCCAACGCATTGCGTTCGGCCAGAATGAGATGGGCGGCCACCAGCGCGCGCGGCGTCGGCTTGCGCACGCCGGTCCGTGCCAGCCACCAGCCGAGCTGGCCGCGGCGGCGCAGAATGTCCCAGACGCGCTCCGACACGGCGCGTCGGTCGCCGCTGCCGATGAAGCGGCGGTTGCGAAAATATGCGTTGGCTGTGAGATCCGCCGGCCGCTCGGCGCGGCTGACGATCTCCTCCAGGAGTTCTATGGTCGCCTCGATGCGCGCGCCCGGTGTCACGACCCTGTCCGCTCCCTGCCCCGCCACGCCATGACGGCCGCGTCGCCGCGCCGGCCCGCGTCGAGACTGCGCGGGCCGCTCGTCAGTATCGCCACGGTCGCGCTCTGTCTATTGGCGGCGGAGCTGACCGGACGGCTGCTCAGTCCCGGGGCGTCGCTTCTCCGTTGGCCCAACTACATCGTGCAGGCGACAGCGCCGGACCCCGAACACGGACGCGAGATGCGGCATGATCCGGCGCTGGGCCACGTCCCGGTCGCCGGCTTCACCGGCCTCTCGCGAGGGCGTCCCGTCACCTTCGACACCGACGGGCTGCGCGACCACGGGCGCCTCGGTCGCGGGCCCGTGGTCCTCGCGATGGGCGACTCCTACACCGAAGGCTACCGCGTGGAGGACGACGCGACCTGGCCAGCTGCCCTCCAGGGTCTCCTCACTCGCGACGTGCGCAATGGCGGCGTGCGCGCCTATGGCGTCGACCAGAGCGTGCTGCGCGCCGAGATCCTGGTGCCGTCAGTGAAACCTGCGACACTGGTCTTCGCTTTCATCGGCGATGACATCGACCGCACCGAGCTCTCGGTTCGCGACCATGTGCGCAAACCCTGGTTCGAGGTCGCGGGCGATCGGCTGGAGCTGCACGGCGTGCCAGTGCCGACGACCGACAGCCGGGCCGAGATCGGCCTCTGGCGACGCACGCTGGGGTACTCCTACGTCCTCGATTCGGTGCTCCGGCGCCTCGGCCGCGACAGCACCGAGACCTGGCTGGGCGCCTCGCGACGCCAACATGGCGATGGCGAGCGCGTGGCCTGCCTCGCGATTGCCCGCCTCGCCACCCTCGCCCGCACGCACGCCATGAGCGTCCTGGTGGTCGCGCTTTACGATGACGACACGTGGCGCGACGAGGCCTCGCGCACCCACGATCGCGTCGCGCGACCGCCCTGCTGGCCTGCGCGACCCGGCAGGGCCTCGGTGCGCTCGATACGTTCGACACGCTGGCGGCGGCGGGCGTCCCGCTTGAGCTCGGGCGCTACTACATCGACCGCCATTTCACCCGCGCTGGCAACGCGCTCGTCGCGCGGGCAATCGCCTCGGCGCTGCCTCCTGTTGAAGCGGCCGGTCCGCCGCGCTAACTCCGCGCGGCCCATGATTGCCCGCGTTGCCCTGGTCCTCGGCTCCATCCTGCTCACGCTGCTCGCGTTCGAGCTCGGCTTGCGCGCCCATCGCGGTGTCGAATGGCTGACGCAGTGGCCCAACCTCGTGGCCGCCCACCGCACCATGCAGGTCGGCCAGCAACGTGGCCGCTTCGTGCACGACCCCCTTCTGGGCTTTCTGCCCAAGCCGGGGTTCGCGGCTGGAGGCGTGACCTACGACGACCGCAGTTTCCGCGTCGTGCCCGATGCGCCGACGCCCGCGCGCCCGGGTCGGATCCTGGCGCTGGGTGACTCTTACACCCATGGCGACGAGGTGGCCGACGCCGACACTTGGCCAGCGCACCTCACGACGATCGACGGTCGCGCGGTCATCAATGCCGGCGTCAGCGGGTTTGGTGTCGACCAGATGGTGTTGCGAGGCGAGGCCGTGCTGCCGAGTTTGCGACCCGAGATCGTGGTGTTGTCGTTGATCGCCGACGATCTACGCCGGGCCGAATACAAACGCGCCTGGAGCGTGGGCAAGCCCTACTTCGAGCGGACCGCGACTGGCCTGGAGCTTCGCAACGTGCCCGTGCCGCCCTGGCCTGCTCCCGGCAGCACCCTTGAGTTTTCGCACATCCTGCTTGGCCGTTCGCTCCTGGTCGATCGGGTGCTCCAGCTGCTGCCGTGGCACGAGGATTGGCGGGTCGACCATGAGCGCGCGCTGCCCAGTCGCGAAGGTGAGAAGCTGGTCTGTCCCTTGATGCGTCGCCTCGCCGACGCGGCCGGCGCCACCGGCACGCGCGTGCTGGTCGTCGGCCAGTACGACAAGCACGTCTGGAGCAATCCGCGGCGCGACGCCGAGCACCGGCGTCAAACCGGGCTCGCGCTCGACTGCGCCCGGACCGCCGGCTTCGCCACATTGGACACCCACAGCCTCCTCGCCCGGGCAGTCGCGGAGCGCGGGCTCGACGCGATTTATGGTGGCTGGCACCTGACGCCACTCGGCAACCGCCTCACAGCCGAGGCGATCGCGGCCGCGCTCTCGGCGAGCTACATGCCGACGCGGTAGTTCGGCGCCTCGCGCATGATCTCGACGTCATGGACGTGGCTCTCGCGCAGGCCCGCGCCGGTGATGCGCAGAAACTGCGCGTTCTTCTGAAGGTCGGAGATGGTCGGGTTGCCGGTGTAGCCCATCGCGGCGCGCAGCCCGCCCACCAGCTGGTGCAGAACGGTCGCCACCGGCCCCTTGTACGGCACTCGCCCTTCGATGCCCTCGGGCACCAGCTTCAGCTCGCTCTGCACCTCGGCCTGGAAATAGCGATCCGCCGAGCCGCGGGCCATGGCGCCAAGCGAGCCCATGCCCCGATACGACTTGTACGAGCGCCCCTGATAGAGCAGCACCTCGCCGGGCGCCTCATCGGTGCCGGCGAGCAATGAGCCGATCATCGCGCAGTCCGCGCCCGCCGCCAGCGCCTTGGCGAGATCGCCGGAGAACTTGATGCCGCCGTCGGCGATCGCCGGCACACCCGCGGCATGGCAGACCTCGGCGGCCTCCATGATCGCCGTGAGCTGCGGTACGCCCACACCCGCCACCATCCGCGTCGTACAGATCGTGCCCGGCCCGATCCCGATTTTCACGGCGTCGGCGCCGGCATCGATCAGCGCCTTGGCGCCTTCGGCCGTCGCCACATTGCCCGCCACGATCTGCGCGTAGTTGCTGAGCTTCTTGAGGCGCGTCACCTGCTCCAGCACGCCGCGCGAATGGCCATGCGCGGTGTCGAGGATCAACACATCGACATCGGCGCCCAGCAGGAGCTCGGTCCGCCGCACCCCGTCCTCGCCGACACCGACGGCTGCGGCGGTGCGCAGCCGGCCCTTCTCGTCCTTGTTCGCGCCGGGAAAGCGATTGGCCTTCTCGATATCCTTCACCGTGATCAGCCCGATGCACCGATGCGCATCGTCGACGACCAGCAGCTTTTCGATACGGTATTGATGTAGAAGCCGCTTGGCCTCCTCCCGGGTGACGCCTTCGCGCGCCGTCACAAGCCGCTCCTTGGTCATCAGCGCGCTGACCATCGCCGATGTGTCCGTCGCGAAGCGCACGTCGCGGTTGGTCAGGATGCCGACGAGTCGACCGGACCCGCGCTCAACCACCGGGATGCCTGAAATCTGGTTCTGCGCCATCACCTGCAGCGCGTCGGCCAGCGTCTGGTCCGGGTGGATGGTGAGCGGGTTCACGACCATGCCGCTCTCGAATTTCTTCACACGGCGCACTTCGTTGGCCTGCGCCTCGGGATCCAGGTTCTTGTGGATGACGCCCATGCCGCCGGCCTGGGCCATGGCGATCGCCATCGCCGACTCGGTGACCGTGTCCATCGCCGCCGATATCAGCGGAATACCAAGGGTGACGGTGCGGGTAAGCCGCGTGCGGGTGTCGGTGCCGGTCGGCAGCACCGACGAGGCGGCGGGCCGCAGCAAGACGTCGTCGAAGGTAAGGGCTTCCCGGATTTCCATGCCAACCTCCACGGACGTCGCCGCCGGATAAGGGGACGGCCCGCGTTCGAGAAGGCGGGCCGTTGTGTTGGCGCGCCTTTGTACAGACGCCGGACCACGCTGACAAGGACGCGGCCGGGGTTGTTCACAGCCCCGCCGGCGATCACGAACCGTTCACGAGAGCTTGCCTTCGATGTGATCGCACGCTGAGGCAATCACGGGGCGCGTTTCCCTGGAGGCCACCACCATGAACTCCCTCACCACCATCCTGTACGACTGGTCCAAGGCCGTCGCTGACCGGCTCGACTGGCTCGCCCCGCTCGCCGCCCGCATTGTCGTCGGCTGGGTCTTCCTCTGGGCCGGCTGGGCCAAGCTCAACAATCTGCCCCGCATGACGGAAATGTTCGGGTCGTGGGGCATTCCCGCCCCCCAGATCATGACGCCGTTCGTCTCGGGCATGGAGTTCGTGGGCGGTATCCTGCTTCTGCTCGGCCTGCTGACGCGGTTCACCGCGGTTCCGATGATGATCATCATGGTCGTCGCCACCATTGCGGCGAAGCTGGGGGACGTGGATTCGCTCGCCACCCTGCTGGGCTTCGAGGAGACCAACTACTTCATCCTGTTCGCCTGGATCGCCATTCGCGGCCCCGGCCCGGTTTCGCTCGACCACCTGCTGCTGCAGCGCCTCCGGCCAAACCGGTCGCCCGCCACCTACGGCGCCTGAGTCTTCACAATCAGTTCGATCCGGCAGCCATCCGGATCGGAGAGAAACAGCGAGACGCCGTCCCGGCGTGTCTGGGGCGGTCGATCCGACACCGCGCCTCGGGCCGCGAGGGCGGCGACCAGAGCGTCCATCCCGTCGGGAGCGTCGACCGCGAAGCAGACGTGATCCAGCCCGACGGGATCGCCGCCGGGCGGCGCGTCGAATCCCGCGCGCGCGAACAGATTGATCTCCTGCCCCCCGCCCACAGCGAGCACCGCGACCTCAAGTCCGCCCTCGCGGGCAAGCCGGCGCAGGACCGCGAGGCCGAGCCGGTCGCGATAGAAGGCAAGACTGCGGTCCATATCCGTCGCCTTGATGCCGACATGGTCGATCCCGACGATGCGTGGCGCGGCGGTCACCGTCCGCCCCGGAAGCCAGTGGCGACGACATACATTTCCGCCGAATCGGCGCGGCTGGCCTCCGGCTTGATGTGGCGCACCTTGGCAAAGTCGCGCTTCAGCCGATCTAGCAGCGCCCGCTCGGTCCCGCCGCGCAGAACCTTCGCGACAAAGGCGCCGCCCGGCGCCAGCACGTCGGCCGCGAAGTCATGGGCCGCCTCGGCGAGCGCCATGATGCGCAGATGGTCAATCTGCGGGTCGCCGGTCGCCGGCGCCGCCATGTCGGACAGGACCGCGTCGGCCGGCCCGCCCAATGCCGCCTTCAGCGCGTCGGGCGCCGCGTCATCGTAGAAGTCCATTTCCAGGATCGTGGCACCGGGGATCGGCGGGATCGCCGTCAGGTCGATGCCCACAACGGCCCCGCCGCGCGGTCCCGGTTTCGCACGTTCCACCGCCACCTGGGTCCAACCGCCGGGCGCCGCGCCCAGATCGATCACGCGCGTACCGGGCTTCAGGAACCGAACCGCATCGTCGAGCTGCAACAACTTGAAGGCCGCGCGCGAGCGATAGCCGCGCTTCTTGGCTTCGGCGACATAGGGATCGTTCAGCTGCCGCTGCAGCCAGCGCGTCTGCGAGACGGTCCGCCCGCGCGCCGTCTTCACCCGCACCGACGCGCGCCGGCCGGTCGGCAGGCTGGAGGAGCCGCCCTCCCCGCCCTTGGCACCGCGCCCGCGCTTACTCATGCGTCGTCGGACGGGCGCCCGACCGGATCGGCGTCGCGATCGGCGCGACGCATGAGGTCGACCATCACGCCCTCGCGCAGGCCGCGATCGGCGACGCGAACGCTCTCGACCGCCCATTGCCGGACCACGGCTTCCAAGATCGCGCCGCCCGCGAGCGCGAGCTCGGCCCGGTCTTCGCCGATGCAGGGTACGCGCGAGAGCTCATCGGTGGAGAGCGGCGCGAGCTTGCCGCAGATCCGCAGGATCGCCGCGCGATCGAGCGCGCTGCCATCGACCGTCGCGCGGTGATAGCGCGCCAGCCCGAGATTGTGCGCCGACACCGTGGTCACCGTGCCCGACACGCCCACCATCTGCACCTCGCCGCGCGCCACCGCGCCGCCGATGCCGTGACGCGCGCAAAACGGTCGCAACTCGGCGGCGATGCGCTCCACCATCGCCGCGTAGCGCCCCTCCGGGAGCGCGCCCCCGGGTGCGCGATCCGCGGCCATTGCTTCGGTAAGCGTGACCACGCCCCACGGGATCGAGGTGAGGTCGAGCAGTTCCGCGTCGATCGCACCCGGCCGCTGCGGATGGGGGCGGACCGCGACCCACGCGATTTCCGTCGAGCCGCCTCCGATATCGACCAGCAGCGCGCGCGGACGCGCCGGATCGAGGAGGCCCTCGCAGCTCGCAAGCGCCAGGCGCGCCTCCTCGGCCGGTGGGATGACCTCGAAATCGAGCCCGGTGCGCTGGCGCACCAGCGCGAGAAAATCCTCGCCGTTGCAGGCGCGCCGACAGGCCTCTGTCGCGATATGACGCGCCCGGGTCACGCGATGGCGCGCGATGCGGTTGGCGCAGGCCTCCAGCGCCGCGAGCGTGCGATCGATCGCCTCGCCGCACAGCGTTCCGGTCGCCGCCACGCCTTCGCCCAGCCGCACCGGTCGCGAGTAAGTATCGATCACATCGAACCCCTCGACCGATGCGCGCGCCACGAGCAGCCGGCAATTGTTGGTGCCGAGATCGATGGCGGCGAAAGTGTGGGCGAAGCGACCGCTGTGCCAGCCTCCCTTCGACGCGGTTTCCCCGGTCATCCGCCTTCCCGTTCGTTGACCCGCATCCTACTCCGCTCGGGGCCCGCGCGCGAGCGGGGTTCAGTTCCGGGTGAAGCGATCGCGCCACGCGGCCGGGCCGGTACCGACCACCCGCCGGAAGGCGACACGGAAGGTCTCGGGCGAGCGGTAGCCGCACTGGCGCGCGACATCGGCAAGCGCGAGCGGCGTGCTCTCGAGCAATCCCCGTGCGCGGGCGATCCGTTCACCCTCCAGCCAGCGGCGCGGCGGCGCGCCCAGTGCCTCCTCGAAGCGCCGCAAGAACGTCCGGCGACTCATGCCGGCCGCGGCCGCGAGGCCCGCGACGGAGACAGGTCGGTGCAGTCGCGCCCGCGCCCAGTCGAGTGCGGGTCCCACACTCTGTCCCGGCCGCAGGCTGACCGGCGCCTCGACGAACTGCGCCTGCCCGCCTTCGCGATGCGGCGACATCACCAGGCGGCGCGCCACCTTGTTGGCAATCTCCGCGCCATAGTCGACGCGGATCACATGCAGGCCGGCATCGATGCCGGCGGCGCTGCCGGCCGAGGTCACGATGCCGCCATCCTCGACATAGAGCGCGTCGGCCTCGACGCGGCAGGTCGGGAACGCCGCGCGCAGCCGATCGACCTGCATCCAATGAGTCGTCGCACGCCGCCCGTCGAGCAGCCCGGCGTGCCCCAGCACGAACGCGCCGCCGCAGATCGAGAAGAACCGCGCGCCGCGACGGGCCGCGGCCCGCAACGCCGCCAGCAGCGGCTCGGGCGGTCGCTCGGCGGTGTCGCGCCAGCCCGGCATGACGATCAGTCGCGCGCGCGCCAGCGCGTCGAGGCCGGCATCGGCCTGCACGCGCACGCCCCCCGAGCCGGTGAGCGGGCCCGGTTCCCCCGCGACGATGCGCACGCGATACCACGGCACGCCAAGCTCCGGGCGCTTCAGCAGAAAGAGCTCGGCCGCGATGCCGTACTCAAAGGCGCAGAGTCCGCGATAGGCGATCAGGGCCACCGGTCCGGGCCGATTCGAACTGTCGGGCATGGCGCAAACTTACCGCATCTTGGCTTACGGGCCACTGGCAAGTCGGGGCCGCCCTTGGCAAACCGGACGCCCGCACGGAGTACAGAATGACCGAGACCGCGCCGCAGCTCTTCATCGGCAACCGCAACTATTCGAGTTGGTCGCTCCGCCCCTGGCTCTGCCTGCGTTGGGCCGGCATCGCCTTCCGCGAGCGGTCGATCGAGTTGGACCAGCCGGGGTATGGCGCCGAGGGCATCGCCGAGATCCTCGCGATCTCGCCGTCCGCCCGTGTGCCGGTCCTGCTGGCCGACGGCGTCACCATCCACGACAGCGTGGCGATATCGGAGTGGGCCGCCGAAGTGGCGCCCGCGCCCGGTCTCCTGCCGCCCAACCGCGCGCTGCGCGCGGAGATGCGCAGCGTCGTCGCCGAGATGCATGCCGGGTTCCCTCACCTGCGGCGCGACTTGCCCATGAACCTCCGCCGTCGCTGCACCGCGCGGGACCTGCCCCCCGAAACGCTGCGCGATATCGCCCGTATCGACACGATGTGGCGAACCGCCCGCAGCCGCTTCGGCGCGGCGGGCCCGTTCATGTTCGGGCGGCGCAGCATGGCCGATGCGTTCTACCTGCCGGTGGCGACGCGGTTTCGCACCTACGGAGCTCGGCTCTCGCCCGAGAGTGAGGCCTACGCCGCGACCCTGCTGGCCGATACCGACTTCCACGCCTGGGAAGCCGCGATCGCCGCCGAACCGCATCGGCTGTTCAGTCGCGCGCCGATCGACAGCCTCTACGCCGATCCCGCGTGAGCGCCGCCAGCCTCGCCCGGCTGGTTCTGCTCGGCGCCATCTGGGGCGGCTCCTTCGCGCTGATCGCCCTGGCCGTCCCAGCCTTCGGCCCGGTCGCGCTGATGGCGCTGCGCGTCGGTCTCGCATCCCTATTCCTCGCCGCCGTCGGACTGGCGCTGGGTCATCGCCTCGGCTTCGCTCGCCACGCCCGCCACTACGCCTTCGTCGGGCTCGTGAACTCGGCGATCCCGTTCGTGCTCTTCGCTCTTGCCGCCCAGCATCTTCCGGCTTCGTTGTTGGCGGTCTTCAATTCGCTCGCACCGACCTTCGCCGCGCTCTTGCTAACCCTGTGGCTGGGGGAGCCTGTGGCGCCCCGCGCGCGTCTTGGCCTTCTGCTCGGTTTTCTGGGCGTGGTCGCTCTGGTCGCCGAGGCGCTCCTCGCGGCATCGCTTGATCGCACGCCCGGCATCCTGGCCGCCGCCGTCGCGGCCGGGCTTCTCGCGCCGTTCCTCTACGGCGTGTGCGGCGTCTATCTGCGGCGCCATGCCGAACGCTCGCCCCCCGCCTTCGCCAATGCCTGGGGCAGCATGATCGCCGCCAGCGCCGCGCTCGCTCCGGCGGCGTTCATCCTGCCACCAGCGGCCATACCCGACGCAGTGGCGTGGGGCGCGGCCGGACTGTTGGGGATCGTCTGCACCGGCGTCGCGTACCTCCTGAACTTCCGGCTGATCGCCGATCTCGGCCGGTGTGGACGATGACCGTCACCTTTCTGATCCCGCTGTTCGGCGCGCTCTGGTCGGTGCTGCTGCTGGGCGAGCGACTGGGGCCCGGCCTGCTGCTGGGCACCCCGCTGGTACTGGCCGGTACCGCGCTCGCCGCACTGCCCGCGCCGGCGCGCGCCGATCCGCTTGACAAGCCGCCGCGCGCTGGTTAAATCCGCCCCGCGCCGCCGTTGGGGGATAGTTTAACGGTAGAACAACCGGCTCTGACCCGGTTAGTCTAGGTTCGAATCCTGGTCCCCCAGCCACGGCAGCTAGTAGGCCCTTGAATTTCAGCGTCTTTCGGCCCCCGAGCAACCTCGGGAAGGCACGATATGGTCGAGACGCTCACACAGACGCTCACACGTCGCGACGCCGAATGCGGCGCGCCTCACTCGGAAACGGGGCATCTACTACTATCGGTGCCGCTTGCCGCCACAACTCGGAACCGATGTCGCGTTGTCGCTGCGAACGCGAAGCTTTAGACGTGCCGAGCACCTTGCCGAACTCCTAGATCCTGTCTTCGAGCAGTCCGTGACTACCGTTTCGTCGCCCGCGCAGCTCCGTACCATCCTGCGCCAGTACATCGAGGAAGCCCTGTCCGAAGACGCGGAACGGCGGACTTCGGCCCCGCGCGGGGAGCCGGTCTACGGCCCCTCTTCGCGGATAGGTGACGGCCGGAGCGCAACGGATGTGGATCTTGAAATCTTGAACCTTGTGTTGGCCGATATCGGCGAGCGCCTGGCGGAGCGCGACTATCGAACCATCGAAGTCCAGGTCACCCAGCTTCTTACGGCCAATGGACTCTCGGAAGCCCATCGCAACAGCCTGTCGTACGGCGTACTTGAGGCACAAATTCAGATACTCGAAGAGATTCGTCGGAGCGTCCTTGGCGAAGCACCGGTCGTCTTGCTGCCTCCTTCAGTCGAGTCAGTTCCTGCTGACGCACCCGGGTCGGCAAGCCCGCAGTTCTCTGAAGTACTCCCGCGCTACGTCGACTACGCCGTAAAGGACAAGCGCTGGCGCGGCCAGTCGAAGGCCTGATCCACCCCCATTGAATTGGTCCACCTTGAGAGTTGGAATGTTTTGCACGGAGGATCGAGATGGCAAGGAAGCGGTACAAGCCTGAGGAGATTGTCGCGAAGCTGCGACAGGTCGATGTGCTGCAGTCGCAGGGTCAGAGCACAGGCAAAGCGGTTCGCCAGATCGGGGTGACGGAGACGACGTACTTCCGGTGGCGCCGCGAGTTCGGCGGCCTTAAGACCGACCAGGTGAAGCGTCTGAAGGAGCTCGAGGCGGAGAACACCCGGCTGCGACG
>VGCH01000021.1 GCA_016870115.1 Alphaproteobacteria bacterium
AATCTCCGGCATGCTTGACTAGAGCGGAATGGGAATAGATGGAACCGCATGCGGTTCCATCTATTCCCATTCGCGCGCCCGATCGGTGTGTGTTTCAGGAGGCACTATGAGTTCAGCTGGTCCCAGGTGAACTCATAGTGCTCTAGAGCGGAATGGGATCGGTGTGTGGTGCAGGAGGCACCACGGGTTCTGAGTCTGGCTGAACTCTTTGTGCTCCAATCCGTCAAAGCATCGCGCCGCCGGCGCGCAGCCTCTCGCGCAACGTGGCGGGATCGATCGCCGGCGCCGGCAGGTTGCCGGCGGCGACCAGGGCCGCGGCGATGCCCACGGCATGGCTCATAGCCATGGCGGTCGGCATGACACGGATCGCGCCATGCGCCTCGTGCGTCGCCGAGAGCCCCCGACCGGCGACCAGCGCGTTGTCGAGACCCTGCGGCAGGGCGATCCGGTAGGGCAGGGCATAGGCGGTATCCGGTCCCAGCTCCTCGAAGGTGATGGCGGCGCCGGTCGCGTGATGCACGTCGATGGGATAGGCGCCGAGCGCCACCGTGTCCGGAAACTCCGCGCTGCGCCGCAGATCGGCGCCGGTCAGCGTGTAGAGGCCGGCGATCCGGCGGGTCTCGCGGATGCCGAGCTGCGGGGCGAAGGAGACCAGGCGCGCATCGCGGCAGCCCGGCACTTCGGCCGTGATGAAACGGGCCGCGGCCAGGGCCTGCCTGCGACCCTCACGCTCGCCCTCGCTCAGGGCGAACGGATCCGCCGCGTCGATCGCCACGCGCGTGACGTTGAACCAACCATCGTCGCTGCCCGGCACGCGGCTACAATGGAGCGCGGCGCGCGGCAGGGTGCCGGCGGCCACCCCCCGCGCGGCGATCGCCGCCTTGGTCGCGGCGTCCATGCCATCGAAGGCGCGGAAGTCGATCGGGCCCATGCGAAACATCATGGTGGCGGGCTGCAGGGTCTCGCCCTCGTCCAGACCGAGGAACGGGGCGCCGGCCCGCGCCATCAGGTCGAGATCGCCCGAGGCATCGACGGCGACCCGGGGCCGCACCTCCAGGAGGCCGCCCTTGGTGAGCAGCCGCGCCGAGGATACGACCCGCCCGCGCCGCGCGACCTCGGCGAGCTGGCAATGGAACAGCACGCGCACGCCTGCCTCGGCGCACATCGTGTCGAGCACCACCTTCAGCACCTCGGTGTCGTACTCGACGCGATCCATGCGGTGGCCGGTCGACATGATGAAGTGGCCGTGCCCCGAGCTGCCGCCCATCGCTTCCAGCCGCGCCACGATCTCGGCCGCGATGCCGCCCACCGCGCGGCGGCCGGCCCGGGTTTCCCAGCCGACGAACTGTCCGACGGCGCCCGCCGTGGCCGCGCCCCCGAGGAAGCCGTGCCGCTCGAACAGCAGCGTGGTGGCGCCCTGACGCGCGGCGGCGAGGGCGGCCACGGTGCCGGCCATGCCGCCGCCGGCCACCATCACATCGCAATCGATCGGGGTCATGGCGTATCGTTCCCGCCGGCCAGCATGGCATACTCCCGCGCAATCAACAGCCGGAGGAACCCATGAACCCGCTTTCGATCACCCGTCGCGCCGCCATCGCCGGCGCGGCGCTTCTGCCGGTCGCCGCGCGCGCCCAGGCGCCGCTCAAGGTCAACCTCGCGCTTTTGCGGCTCTCCTCGTCGGGTCCGATCTTCATCGCGATGGAGAAGGGCTGGTTCAAGGAAGAGGGGCTCGAGATCGAGCCCAAGTATTTCCAGGCCGCGGCGCAGGTTCCGCTGGCCATCGTGTCGGGCGACGCCGACATCGGCGTCACCGCCTTCACGGCGGGCTTCTACAATCTGGCGGCCAAGGGCGGCTTGAAGGTCGTCGCGGCGCAGAGCGCGGAGCGGCCCGGCTACCAGCTGAACGTGATCGCCGCGACCAACGCCGCGCACGAGGCGGGACTGCGGACGGTCAAGGATCTGGCGGGCAAGCGCGTGGCCATCACGACCACCGGCTCATCGGTGCACTATTCACTGGAGGTGGTGTCGCGCAAACACGGCGTCGATACCAAGGGGATCACCATGGCGGCGCTGCAGACCATCCCCAACATGGTGGCTGCGTTCAAGGGCGGTCAGGTGGACGCAGCGGTGTTTCCCATCACCACCTTCCGGCAGGTTGAATCGGAAGGCAACGGCAAGCCGATCGCCTATGTCGGCGATGAAGTGCCGTGGCAGCTGGGCGCGGTGTTCACCTCGCCGAAGACCATCACCGAGCGGCGCCCGGCCGTCGAGAAGTTCATCGCCGCCTACCGCAAGGGCGCGTCGGCCTACCACACCGCGTTCGGAAAACGGGAGGGCGGGAAGCTCATTCCGGGACCGGGCTACGACGAGATGATCGGCATCCTCGCCAAGGTCGTGGGCCAGCCGGCCGACCGCGTGGCGGCGGGCCTGCCCTTCATCGATCCCGAAGGCCGGCTCGATGTCGGCGACATCTACAAGCAGGTCGCGTTCTGGCAGGCGGCGGGACAAGTGGGCCGCGACGCCGATCCCAAGACCTTCATCGATCTCAGCTTCGTGCGCGGCCACCTCAACGTGCCGAACTGAGCGTATCCGGGACCCCGACGTCGCCCGCCGAGCCGATCTCGACCAGCGTGAAGCGCTGACGACGGCCGCCCGACACAGTCTCGATCTCGCGCGCGCCGCGCTCGGGGTCGATCAGGGCGGTGGTGGCGAGCTCGAGCGTTGGGCCCGGCGGTGTCGCGAGCCGGTGCCGCGCGGTCTGGCGCCAGGCCTGCGCGTCGTCGTCCCACACCCGCGCATAGGAAGTCTCGAGAGCCGCACCGAACGGATGCCGGACCGCGATCCAGGCGCGCTGCAGGAGCGTGAGCGGTGCCAGATCGGCCGCCGGCGCGTCCCGCCACTCTCGGGCCGATGCCGAGAACGGCGACAGGCCGAGCGCCAGCAGCCAGCTATCGAGCAACGGCGCGCGCTTCCTCGTTGGCGGGGAAGCGCTCCAGGACCTGGGCGTAGGCCTGCTTGGCGCCGGCCACGTTGCGCTGCCAGGCGCGGGCGCGGGCGAGATAGACCAGCGCCGTCGCGTCCGACGGCCAGGCCGTCGCGACATCACGCGCGTGCTGCTCCAGGTCAGGCCATTGCTTCAGCGCTTCCTCGCAGATCATGAGCCGCACGTGCGCGGTGTAGTCCCAGGGCGAGATCGTCAGCACCTGGCGCGCCTGTGTCGCGGCGTCCTGCCAGCGCTGCTGGGCGAGCAGCGGCAGGGTGAGTCCGAGCCGGCCGTCGAGCGAGTTGGGATTGGCCTGCAGGATCCGGTTGTAGTGATTGATCGAGTCGTTGTAGCGGCCGTTGAGATAGGCCAGCCAGCCCAGACGCAACCGCGCGAACTCGTGGCCCGAGTCGGCCAGCGGCTGGAGAAGCTGCGCGGCCGCGTCGTAGCGCTTCTCACCTTCGAGCTTGTAGAAGTTGGCGAACACCACATCGTTCTGGGCTAGAGACGGTGCCGACCAGACGCATGCCACCAACGCCAACGAAGCGATCAACTTTTTCACTTGAAGTCCTCCCACCGAGAAATCCTGTCTGAACGGGATACGGCAGGGCGCGGGGCGCCATCCCCGCTCTTTTCACTCCGCCGCGCGCGCCGTGGGGCGGTCGTCTTCCGCCATCCATCGCGTGCCCACCGCCGCGAGGCGGTCCAGGACGTCGTCGAGCTCGTGGCCACGGGTCGTCAGTGAATAGGTCACCTTGGGCGGGATGGTGCGCTCGTAGCGGCGCGCGATCAGCCCGTGTCCCTCCAGCGCCCGCAGGCGCTCCGTCAGCATCTTGGCGGAGACCCCGGTGATCCGGCGCTTCAACTCGCCGAAACGCTGGGGCCCGTGCGTGCGCAGGTTGTAGAGGATGTAGGTCGTCCAGGGCCCCATCAGCATGCGCAGGATGAAATCCATGGGGCAGGACGGCCGTTCGGCCGACTGGGGCGCGATCGCATCCATAGATGCCTCGTTACGAAACGAAACCGGGTAGGAAATCCTTACCCGGTTTCGTCTCTCAAGTCATGCCTCTACTTCTTGCTGATGTTCCAGAGCACCGGCGCCGGCGCCTGCAGCCAGCCCTCCAGCCGGTCCTTCCGGTAGGCACCGAACGCCTTGTACTGGCCCAGCACGAAGTAGTGCGCCTGGTCCATGACGCGGTCCGAGACCTGCATGGCGAGCGCCTTCTGCTTCGCCGGATCCTGTTCGGAGACCATGGCGGCGCGGATCTTTTCCAGATCCGGGTCGCAGGGCCAGCCGAACCACGCCTTGTCGCAGTCGCCGCGGGTGAAGGAATTGCCCACCGGATTGTCGGCGTCGACGGTCGTCGTGGTGGTGAAGAAGATGTTCCAGCCGCCTTGCGTCGGCGGTTCCTTGCGCGAGCGCCGGGCGACCACGGTCTGCCAGTCCATCGCGTGGATATCGACCTTGAAGCCGGCGCGCTCGAGCTGCTGCTTGCCGACCGGCGGCAGCATGTTCGACGACGCCAGATCGGTCTGATGCATCATCAGAATTGGCGTGCCGTCGTAGCCGCTCTCCTTCAGGAGCGCGCGCGCCTTTTCGAGGTTGGGCTTGATCAGCAGATCGCCGTAGGTCTTCTCGTAGGGTGAGCCGCAGACGAGCGGCGCGTTGCAGACGCTATAGATTTCCGGATCGCCGACCTGCGCGCGCAGGAAGTCCTCCATGCCGAGCGCATACATCGCGGCCTGGCGGGCCTTCACGTTGTTGAACGGCGGATGCAGGTGGTTCATGCGCATGACGATCTGGCTCCCGAGCGGGTTCCAGGCGTGCATCGCGATGTTGCGGTCCTTGCGCAGCGTCGGGAAGTGGTCGGGGATCGGCACCTCGATCAGGTCGATCTCGCCGCTCAACAGGGCGTTCACGGCGGTCATCGGGTCGGAGATTGCCAGCCACTCGATGCGGTCCACCTTTGCGACCTTGCCGCCGGCCAGCATCGACGGCGGCTCGTTGCGCGGCTTGTACTTGGTGTTCTTGACGTAGACGACCTTCTCGCCGGGCTTCCACTCATCCCGCTTGAAGACGAACGGACCGGAGCCGATGAACTCCTTGATCTGTTCGTTGGGCGAGGTTTCGGCGATGCGCTTGGGCATCATGAACGGAACGTTCGAGGAGGGCTTGCCCAGCGCGTCGAGGACGAGGCCGAACGGCTCCTTCAGCGTCAGTCGGAACGTGCGGGCGTCGACCGCCACCAACTCGCCGGTGGCCTTCAGCAGCAGCTGGCCCAGCGCGTCGCGCGCGCCCCAGCGGCGGATCGAGGCGACGCAATCCTCGGCGGTGACCGGCTGACCGTCGTGCCACTCCAGTCCCTCGCGCAGCGTGAAGGTCCAGACCAGCTTGTCGGGCGACGTCTCGTACTTCTCGACCATCTGCGGCCGGACCTGCAGCTTGTCGTCCTTCGAGAACAGCACGTCGTAGACGAGGTAGCCGTGGTTTCGACTGATGAAGGCCGTCGTCCAGATCGGATCGAGGATCTTGAGGTCGGAGTGAGCGACCATGCGCAATGTCGTCTGCGCCGTCGCGGGCGACGGCAGCGCCGCCATCGTTGCGCTGGCCGCGATCGCCAGTCCCGCCAGCTTGCCCCACATGCCCATGCCGCGTCCTTTCGGTGTTGGAACCGTGGAATGATAGCAAGGAGTATGCCGCCGGGATAGCCGCGCCGCCGCACGCCTTTCGACCGTTCTAGCGTTCTACGGCGCCCGGTCCTTGCGGCGTTGGATGGGGATCGTACGCGCGCGACTCAGGCGGCCCAGCGCGGTCGCCCGGATGCGCATCTGCAAAGTTGACCTGTCGCGCTCGGCTTGGCCCGTTCCGGGACCTGCGGCCGGGCGCTCTATCGCGCCGGTGTCAGGCGGCGCGTGCCAGCGCGACGCCCTTGTCCTTCAGGAACTGCTCAAGCTCACCGGCCTCGAACATCTCGCGGACGATGTCGCAGCCGCCCACGAATTCGCCCTTCACGTAGAGCTGCGGGATCGTCGGCCACTGGCTGAATTCCTTGATGCCCTGACGCAGCTCCGGGTCGACCAGGATGTTGATCCCGTGGAACCGCACACCGAGCTCGCTCAGCACATCGACCACGGCGGCCGAGAACCCACACTGCGGGAACACCGGCGTTCCCTTCATGAACAGAAGCACGTCGTTGCGCGCGATCTCGTCGCGGATGCGCTCGAACACCTGGGGCTCGCTCATGCTCTCTCTCCTCACGGCGCCCGGAGCGCCCAACCGCGTCAATATAGGGGGCTCAGGGCCGCCGCGCCATGGTCGTCAGCTGAAGGGCATGCAGTTCGCCCCCCATCCGGCCGCGCAGGGCGGCATAGACCATCTGGTGCTGCTGGATTCGGCTCTTGCCTGTGAAGATGTCGCTCACGACGGTCGCGGCATAGTGGTCGCCATCGCCCGCCAGGTCGCGAATCTCCACTTCGGCACCGGGAATGCCCTCGCGGATCATCTGGGCAATCTGGTCGGCGGGCATGGGCATGGCGCGGGCTCCGGTCGGTAAGCGGCGGATATGGGTGCTCGCCACTCGGACTGTCAATCTCGTGGGACCTGTCAGGCCGCCGCGTTCATGTAGGCGGGCAGCCACTCCTCGTGGGCCGACCGCAACTCGGCAAGACCGATCTCCAGAAGCCCGCGCACCGCCAGCGTGTCGCCACCGGAAACGCCGATCCGCCGCGCCTCGACGCCGGCGGCGTGCGCGGCCTCCAGCAACGGCGCTGCGTCGCGGGTGGCGATCAGATAACGCGCCTGATCCTCGCCATAGAGCCAGCCCTGCCGCATCGCGGCGTCAGGGGGAACTTCGATGGTCGCGCCGGTGCCGCCGGCAACGCACATCTCGGCCAGCGCCACCAGCAGGCCGCCGTCGGAGAGGTCGTGGCAGGCCACCACATCCCGCGCCGCAATGCGGGAGCGGACGAAGTCGCCGTTGCGACGCTCCAGCGCGAGATCGACCGGAGGTGGTGCGCCGTCCTCGCGTCCGTGCAACTCGCGCAGCGCCAGCGACTGGCCGAGCCAGCCCGTGGTGCGGCCGATCAACACCAGCGCGAGGCCTCCCTGCGTCAGCCGCGCGCCGACGCCGCGCGCGACGTCCTGCAACAGGCCGACCGCGCCGATCGTCGGCGTGGGCAGGATCGGCCGGCCTTCGGTCTCGTTGTAGAGCGACACGTTGCCCGACACGACCGGGAAGTCGAGCGCCCGGCAGGCCTCCGCCATGCCTGTGATGGCGCCGGCGAACTGACCCATGATCTCGGGCTTCTGCGGATTGCCGAAATTCATGTTGTCGGTGATCGCGAGCGGGAGCGCGCCGGTCGCGGTGATGTTGCGCCACGCCTCCGCCACGGCCTGCCGGCCGCCGGTCTCGGGGTGCGCCTGGACGTAGCGCGGCGTGCAGTCGGAGGTGAGCGCGAGAGCCTTCTGCGAGCCCGGCACCCGCACCAGGGCCGCGTCGCCATCCTGCGGACGGATTGCCGTGTTGCCCATGATGAGGTGATCGTACTGCTTCCAGATCCACGCCTTGCTCGCGAGATCGGGGCAGGACATCAACCGCAGCAGCGAGGCTTTCCAGTCTTTCGGGTCGGACACGCTTGCGGACTGCACCTGCGCAGGCAGCGGCGTCGGCGTCCAGGGCCGCTTGTACATCGGCGCCTCGGTGACCAGCGGCGGGATCGGGATGTTGCCGACCACATCGCCATGCCAGCGCAGCACCATCCGACCGCTGTCGGTGAGGCGGCCGATCACGGCGAAGTCGAGCTCCCACTTCTCGAAGATCTTGCGCGCAAGCTCCTCGCGGCCGGGCTTGAGCACGATCAGCATGCGCTCCTGGCTCTCCGACAGCATGAGTTCGTAGGGGTTCATGCCGGTCTCGCGCATCGGCACGCGGTCGAGCTCGACCTCGACGCCAAGATCGCCCTTCGCCGCCATCTCAAATGACGAGGAGGTGAGGCCGGCCGCGCCCATATCCTGGATGGCCACGATGGCGTCCGTCGCCATCAACTCCAGGCAAGCCTCGAGGAGCAGCTTCTCGACGAACGGGTCGCCGACCTGCACCGTGGGGCGCTTGCTTTCGCTGTCCTCGCTGAACTCGGTCGAGGACATGGTGGCGCCATGGATTCCGTCTCGGCCGGTCTTGGAGCCGACATAGACCAGCGGATTGCCGACGCCGGTGGCGCGCGCGTAGAAAATGCGATCGGCCTGGGCCACGCCCACGGTCATCGCATTCACGAGGATGTTGCCGTTGTAGGCGGCGTGAAAGTTGGTCTCGCCCCCGACCGTCGGAATGCCCATGCAGTTGCCGTACCCGGCGATACCGGCAACGACGCCCGACACCAGATGGCGCGTCTTGGGATGCGCGGGATCGCCGAAGCGCAGCGCGTTCAGGTTGGCGATCGGCCGGGCGCCCATGGTGAAAACATCGCGCAGGATGCCGCCGACACCCGTCGCCGCGCCCTGGTAGGGCTCGATGTAGGACGGATGGTTGTGGCTCTCCATCTTGAAGACGCAGGCCTCACCGTCGCCGATATCGATCACGCCGGCATTCTCGCCCGGGCCCTGGATCACCCAAGGCGCCTCGGTCGGCAGCTTCTTCAGCCACACTTTCGAGGATTTGTAGGAGCAGTGCTCGCTCCACATCGCCGAAAAGATGCCGAGCTCCACCAGCGTCGGGTCGCGCCCCATGATGCGCAGCAGCCGCTGGTACTCGTCGGGCGCCAGCCCATGCTCGGCGACGATCGCCGGCGTGATCGCGGGCTCGTTGGGCAGCTTCACCGGCGGATTGCGTTCGGAGCTCACGACAGGGCCTCCACCAGCCCCTCGAACAGCCCGCGTCCATCGCCACCGCCGAACAGCGGCTCGATGGCATTCTCCGGATGGGGCATCATGCCCAGCACGGTCTTGCCTTCGTTGAAGACGCCCGCGATGTCGTTGATCGACCCGTTGGGATTGCCCGTGCCGCCCCGCGTGCCGTCAGGGGCGCAGTAGCGGAACGCGACCTGGCCCCGATCCTCCAGCCGGCGCAGCGTCTCGGCGTCGGCGAAATAGTTGCCTTCGGCGTGCGCCACCGGCACGCGGATCACCTGGCCCGACTGATATCGGTTGGTGAACAGGCTCTGCCCGGTCTCGACGCGCAGATGGACGTCGCCGCAGATGAACTTGAGCTGCCGGTTGCGCATCAGGACGCCCGGCAGCAGCCCGGCCTCGGTGATGATCTGGAACCCGTTGCAGACGCCCAGCACCGGAACGCCGCGAGCGGCGCGGCGCTTCACCTCGGCCATCACCGGCGACTGCGCCGCCATCGCGCCGCAGCGCAGATAGTCGCCGTAGGAAAAGCCGCCCGGCACCACGATCAGGTCGGCCGCATCGAAGTCGCCGTCCCCGTGCCACACCATCTGCGGCTTGCGCGCGGTCACCAACTCTATCGCCCTTGCTATGTCGCCTTCCCGGTTCGAACCGGGAAACACCAGAACCGCCGCCTTCATCGTCGCCTCAGCTCAGGATCTCGATCGAGTAGTTCTCGATCACCGTGTTTGCGAGCAGCTTGCGGCACATCTCATCCAGCCGGGTCCGCGCCGCAGCGGCATCGGTGCCGGCGAGCTCCAGCTCGATGAACTTGCCCTGGCGCACCTCCCCCACCTCCGGGAAGCCGAGGCGATTGAGCGAGTGGCCGATCGCCTTGCCCTGGGGGTCGAGGACGCCGTTCTTCAACGTCACATGCACGCGTGCCTTCATGTCGTCTCACTGCAACGTGGTGGGGCCGCGCACATCGCCCGGTCCCTGGTCAATCAGGATGCCAAGCCGCCGCGCCACCTCCTGATAGGCTTCCTCGACCTTGCCGAGGTCGCGGCGGAAACGGTCCTTGTCCATCTTTTCGTTGGTGCGGAGGTCCCACAGGCGGCAGCTGTCCGGGCTGATCTCGTCCGCCAGCACGATGCGCACTGTGTCGTCCTCGTAGAGCCGGCCGAACTCGATCTTGAAATCGATCAGCTTGATGCCGCAGCCAAGGAACAGGCCGAACAGGAAATCGTTCACCCGCAGCGCGAGCGCCACCATGTCGTCGATGTCCTGCGGATTGGCCCAACCGAAGGCGGTGATGTGCTCTTCGGTCACCATCGGGTCGCTGAGCTGGTCGTTCTTGTGGAAGAACTCCATGATTGAGCGCGGCAGCTGCGTGCCTTCGGTGACGCCAAAGCGCGTGGCGAACGAGCCGGCGGCGTAGTTGCGGACCACCACCTCCAGCGGAATGATCTCGAGCTCGCGTACGAGCTGCTCGCGCATGTTCAGGCGACGGACGAAATGGGTCGGAACGCCGATCTCGCCCAGCTTGGTCATTAGGTATTCGGAGATGCGGTTGTTGATCACGCCCTTGCCCGTGATCGTGCCCTTTTTCTTGTTGTTGAAGGCCGTCGCATCGTCCTTGAAATACTGCACGATCGTGCCCGGCTCGGGGCCTTCGTACAGGATCTTGGCCTTGCCCTCGTAGATGCGGCGGCGGCGGGACATTCAGCTACTCCTCGGCCGACGGGGCGGCCCGTCCGCCGGCGCGGCGGACTATGTCGGAAAACCCCCGGTGGGGGACTGGGGAAATTTTGATTGCCAAAAATGACGCTCCCGTCATATTGGCCTCCACGGAGCAGGGATCAATGACCGAGCAAATCACCTACGACAAGGCCTATGACGCCGTTGGCCCGAACGATTTTCCAGCCATGCTGGAGGTCCCGCGCTACGGCCGGCGCACCGATGCCTTCGACGGCATCATTTCCGCGACCCACGACCATTTCTGGGACCCGCTGGACAAGGCCTATATCGACTTCGATCAGCCCTTCGATCTGCAGCGCACACCGATCGTGCCGCTCGACATGACGGTCGAACTGAAGAGCGCCGTCGCCGACCGGCTGGACGAGGGCCAGAAGATCCAGCTGACCAACGACGTGATGCACTGGTCGGTCTCAAACCTGCTCCATGGCGAGCAGGGCGCCCTCTCGCTGTCGGCTAGCCTCTGCCACATCCTGCTCGATCCGGGCGCCCAGGAATACGCCGCCAACCAGGCCCGCGAGGAGGCTCGCCACGTCACGGGCTTCAGCCGCTATATCGCTGTGCGTTGGGGCAAGCCGCTTCCGGTGGGACGCACCATCTCCACGGTGCTGCAGGACCTGGTCTCCACACCGGAGGTCTACAAGAAGATTGTCGGTATGCAGATGCTGATCGAGGGGCTCGCGATGGGCTCGTTCGCGACGCTGAACGCCAGGACCAACGATCCGGTGCTGCGGCGACTGGTTCAGCTCGTGATGAGCGACGAGGCCTTTCACCATCGGTTTGGCCGCATCTGGGCGCAGCGCACCATCGGCAAGCTGACAGAGGATGAGCATCGCAAGGTCGAGGATTGGGCCGCGCAAATCTTCCAGATGCTGCTGTTCAACCTGATCAACGCCGAGCAGAAGCAGGTGATCTACGGCAAGTACGGGCTGCACTGGGAGTGGGTCCGCGACGCCGTGAAGGAAGCATTCGGCGATGATCAGCGTCGCGAACAGCTGAAGGAGAGCACCAACATCTTCCGGGTGCTCATCAAGACGCTGCTGCACGCCGGCATCATCACCCCGCGCACCGCGCCGCTCTACGCCGTCTGGGTCGACATGAAGGAGCTGGAGGCCGAGGGCGACGCCATTCCGGGCGACATCGTGGCCGAGGAAATGCTGGTGACGCTGCGCGAGATCAACTCCCGCCGCAAGCGCATCGTCTCCAAGGATATCGCCGCCGCGGCGAGCTGAGCCACCCCCGGCGGGTCCCGGGGCTGGCCGCCGATCCGAGAAAAGGCTTGCGCGGGGCGCGCGCATTTGATTCCTTGCTCCTTGGGGGCTGAGAGGGGTTCAGGAGCCGTCGTGACGGAACCCTTGCCTGTGCCTATCGAACCCGCCCCACCACCCGCCGCGCTGGCCCGCCAGCTTGCTACGCAGCGCGCCCGGCGCACCTCCGATCCGCTGATCTCGATCATCGTCCCGGTGTTCAACGAGGAAGAGTCGGTCGACCTCTTCTGCGACACGCTGATCCCGCTCCTCGAGCGCGGCCGTCTCCGCTTCGAGATCGTGTTCGTGAACGATGGATCGCGCGATGGCACTTTCGAGCGCCTGCTGCTGCGCGGTACCGACGACGCCCGGCTGCGGGTCGTCAATCTCAGCCGCAACTTCGGCAAGGAGGCCGCCATGACGGCCGGCATCGACCAGGCGCGGGGCGACGCGCTGGTGCCGATGGATATCGACCTGCAGGACCCGCCCGAAGTGATTGAGGCGTTCGTCGCGCGCTGGCGGGAAGGCTACGACGTCGTCTACGGCGTCCGGACCGAACGCGCGAACGATACAAGGGCCAAGCGGGTCTCGGCCGGATGGTTCTATCGCATCTTCAACTCGCTCTCGCCGGTTCGCATTCCGGCCAATGTCGGCGACTTCCGCCTGGTCGATCGCCGCGCGATCGAGGTGCTGCGCCAGTTGCCCGAGCGCAACCGATTCATGAAGGGGCTGTTTGCCTGGGTCGGCTTCAACGCCATCGGCGTCGAGTACAGCCGGCCGGCCCGCGCGGCCGGCTCGACCAAGTTCAATTTCTGGCGGCTCTGGAACTTCGCTCTCGACGGGCTGGTGAGCTTCTCGACGGCCCCGTTGCGGGCCTGGTTCTATGTCGGGCTGGTGGTCGCGGCGGTCGCGTTCATCTACGCCACCTTCATCACCACCCGGGTGATCATCTTCGGTGTCGACACGCCGGGCTTCGCCTCGCTGTTCGTTGCCGTTCTGGGACTGGGTGGCATCCAGCTCCTGTCGCTCGGCATCATCGGCGAGTACCTGGGACGCCTCTTCCTCGAAGTGAAGGGCCGGCCCATCTACGTCGTGGAAGGCGTCTACGAGTCCCCGCCGCGGGAACCGACGGCGGACTGAGCACATGGACCTCAAGGAAGAAGACATTCTGGGCGCAGATATCGGCCGCCACTGGTACTACCGCGCCAAGGCGGCCGCGCTGCGCCGCGCCGTGGGCGGTCTGGCGCCGCGACGCTTGCTCGATGTCGGCGCGGGCTCCGGCTTCTTCTCGCGGCATCTGCTGGCGGAGAGCGGCGCCGAGAGCGCGCTGTGCGTCGATATCGGCTATGCGGCGGATCGCGACGACAGCCATGCCGGCAAGCCGGTTCTGTATCGTCGCGGCTGCGACGCGACCGACTGCGATCTCGTCCTGATGATGGACGTGCTGGAGCATGTCGACGACGATTCGGGACTGGTGCGCCACTACGCCGAGAGGGTGCCCTCGGGAGCGCACTTCCTCGCGACCGTTCCGGCCTTCCGTTTCCTGTGGAGCGGCCACGACGTCTTCCTGGAGCACAAACGGCGCTATCGGCTGCCCGAGATCGAGGCGACGATGAAGAAGGCCGGCCTCGAGGTCGTGCGTGGAGCCTACTTCTTCGGCGCGATTTTCCCGCTCGCCGCGGCAGTGCGGCTGCTGCAGCGCGGCGATGCGCGGCCGCGGTCGGGCCTCGCCCGCCACTCGGCGCCGGTGGACGGGGCGCTGGCCGCGCTCTGCGCGCTCGAACTGCCGGTGTTCTCGATCAACCGGCTGGCGGGTCTCTCGGCCTTCGTGCTGGCCCGCAAGCCGTAGGGCGACGGCGGGTCAGGCCTTGGTCTCACTCATGACCTGGGCCTTGGCATCGATCATCAGCTTCTCGCCCTGGCGGCGGATCGCGGCCGCGTCGGTTGCCTTGCCGGCCGCGCCGAGATCAGCGATCAGCTTGGCCACGACATCGTCGTCGCCGGGCTTGTCGAAGTCGGACATCACGACTTCTTTGGCATAGGCTTCCGCGGCCGCGCCGCTCTTGCCCATCAGACCCGCGGCCCACAGGCCCAGCAGCTTGTTCTTGCGGTTGGTCACCTTGAACTGAAGCTCCTGATCCTTCTCGAATTTCTTCTCGAAGGCTTTCTCGCGGTCGTTGAAGGTCGTCATTGAAGGCTCCGTGACAGGGTCGTGCCTGATCATGGTTGCCCGGCGGGCCGCTTTCCAGTGCGGCGGGGCGACGCCGTGATAGGCTTGTCCAATCTTGAGGGAGGGTATCATGTCCGTCGTCCGACACGGGCCGGGGTGTGGCTGCGCCGTCATGGGCCGCCGGTCGCTGTTCGGCCTGGCCAGCGCCGGCGCCATCGCAAGCGGTGTTCCAGCGCGCGCGGCGGGTGGGAGCTACGAGGCCATGCTGGTGAATTGCATCGACCCGCGCTTCACGACGTCGTCCTGGGCCTGGATGGCCGGGCGGGGCTTCAAGGACCTGTACAGTCAATTCACGATCGCTGGCGGCCCGATCGGGGTCGTCTCGCCGCGCTTTCAGGACTGGCACGGCGCCTTCTGGGACAATCTCGCGATCACCGTCCAACTCCACAGCGTCAAGCGGGTTGTCGGTCTCACCCACCGCGACTGCGGCGCGGCGGCGCTCGCCTTCCCGAACTCGGCCAAGGGAGACAGGGCAATGGAGAACCTCGATCATGCCGGCGCGCTGCGGGTCTTCGCGGCCGCGGTCCGGACGCGCCAGCCGGCGTTGCGGGTCGATCTCGGCATCATGGCACTGGACGGCTCGGTCGACCTGGTGACCTGAGGGCGCGCGGAATGCGCCCCCCGTGCTAGAGTGGGGCCAAGAAAAACGCTGCCTAGGGAGGATCAAATGGCCGTCCGTCGTCGTTTGTTGCTGGGAGCCGCCGTCGCCGCCGTCGCCGCACCCGCCGTCCTGCGCGAAGGGTTCGCCCAAGCGCCCGAAGTCACGCTCAAGCTGCATCATTTCCTGCCGCCGGTGTCGAACCCACATCAGCGGTTTCTCGTGCCGTGGGCGCGCAAGGTCGAAACGGAGTCCGGCGGGCGCCTCAAGATCCAGATTTTCCCCGCCATGCAGCTCGGCGGCGCGCCACCTCAGCTCTTCGATCAGGCGCGCGATGGCGTCGCGGATATCGTCTGGACGCTCCCCGGCAACACCCCGGGCCGCTTCCCCGGGATCGAGGCGATGGAGTTGCCGTTCGTCGCCCACAAGCGCGGCATTGCCAATTCTCGCGCTCTGCAGGAGTACGCCGACAAGAACCTCCGCGACGAGTTCAAGGAGGTGCATCCCATCGTGTGGTGGGCGCATGACCACGGGCTCATCCATGCCGGCAAGCAGATCCGGACGATGGAAGATCTCAAGGGCCTCAAGCTGCGCTTTCCGACCCGCCAGGCGGGCGAGGCGCTGAAGGCGCTGGGGGCCAGCGCCATCGGCATGCCGATCCCGCAGGTACCGGAGAGTCTCGCGCAAAAGGTGATCGACGGCTGTGTGGTGCCCTGGGAAGTCGTGCCGGCCATCAAGGTCCACGAGCTTCTCAAGTTCCACACCGAGATTCCGGGGTCGCCGACCCTCTACACCTCGACCTTCATTCTCGCGATGAACAAGGCGAGCTACGGCAAGCTCGCGCCGGAGGCCAAGCGGGTCCTTGATGCCAACTCTGGCATGCCGGTGGCCGAGATGGCCGGAAAGGTCTGGGACGATGCCGGCGCGGTCGTCGCTGACATGGTGGCCAAACGCGGCAACACCATCAGCGCGATCTCGGCCGACGAGGCAGCGCGCTGGCGCAAGACCACGGAGCCGGTCATCGCGGCCTGGATCGAGTCGGTGAAGGCCCGCGGGCTGGATGGCGGCAAGTTGCTCGAGCAGGTGCGCGCGCTCGTGGACAAGCACAAGGTCGCCTGAGCCGGACCGTCCGGTGGGCGAAAACGGCCCGGTCCTGCGCGCCGCGCGGATGATCGCGCTCGCGGGCGCATCGCTCGCGCTCGCGGCCGCGGCCTTGGTCACCCTGAGCGTGACCGCGCGTTGGCTGACGTCGCGGGGGGTGCCCGGCGACTTCGAGCTGGTGCAGATGGCGAGCGCAATCGCCATCTTCTCCTTCCTGCCGCTCACCCAGCTGCGCTCGGCCAATATCCTCGTCGACACGTTCACGCGCGTGTTGCCGCCTTGGGTCGCGCGTGCGCTCGACGGCGTCTGGGACCTCGTCTACGCGGCGGCCGCCGGCCTGATCGCCTGGCGTCTGGCGCTGGGGGCTGCTGACGCGCTGCGCTCCCAGACCGGCACGATGGTGCTGCTGTTGCCGATCGGCTGGGCGATCGCGGTCTGCGCGGCGCTGATGGCTGTCCTTGCTGTCGCCGGTGTCCTGACCGCCGTCGGGCGTTGGTCGGTTTCCCGCGAGGAGCGATCGTGACCGATACAATGGTCGCGGTCTCGGGCTTCGCTGTCATGCTGGCGCTGATGGCGGCACGCATGCCGATCGGGCTCGCCATGCTGGTCGTGGGCGGCGCGGGCTACGCGTGGCTCGGCGGCTGGGCGGTGTTTCTGAACTACATCAAGGCCACGCCGTACCATAACTTCGCCAACTACACGCTCTCGGTCATACCGCTCTTCATCCTGATGGGCGCGCTGGCCGAGAAGTCGGGCCTCTCGACCGCGCTGTTCCGGGCGGCCTCGGCCCTGGTCGGTCATTTCCGCGGCGGGCTCGCCATGGCGTTGATCGGGGCCTGCGCGGCCTTTGGCGCGATTTGTGGGTCCTCGGTCGCCACCACGGCCACCTTCGGCCGCGCCGCCCTGCCGGAGTTTCAACGCTATCGCTACGATCCCGGCTTCGCGGCGGGAACGGTCGCCGTCGGCGGCACGCTCGGCATCCTGATCCCGCCCTCGGTGATCCTGGTGGTCTACGGCATCTCGACCGAACAGAACATCGCCAAGCTCTTCATGGCGGCGCTGATTCCCGGCTTGATGGCGGCGGCCTTCTATTGCGCCGCCATCGCCTGGCTGGTGCGCCGGCGCCCGGAAATCGGCGCGGCGTTGCCCCGCGCCTCCGCGAGCGAGACCGCACGGGCGGTTCGCGCGGCCTGGCCCGCCTTGCTGGTCGCCGCGCTGGTCGTTGGCGGCATCTATGGCGGTGTCTTCGCGCCGACGGAGGCCGCCGCGGTTGGCGTGATCGCCATGCTCACCGTGGCGGTGGGGGTAGGCGGCATGCGCTGGGGCGGCCTGAAGGCCGCGCTGCTGCAGACCGCCGAAACCACCGGCATGATCTTTCTCATCCTGCTGGGTGCCGATGTATTCAACGCCTTTCTCGCGCTCTCGCAACTGCCGACCGCCGCCGCCGAATGGGTCACCTCAGCCGCCTGGCCGCCCTATCTGGTGATCGCGATCTTGCTCGGCTTCTACATCGTCCTGGGCACCATCATGGACGCGCTCGCGATGATCCTGCTGACGCTGCCGGTCTTCTTCCCGATCGTGCAGGCGCTGGATCTCGGCTTGGCGCCGGATGAGGCGGCCATCTGGTTCGGCATCCTGGTGCTGATCGTCGTCGGCGTCGGTCTCACCGCGCCGCCGATCGGGCTCAACGTCTTCGTCGTGTCCGCGATCGCCCGCGATGTCGGATTGCCCAAGATCTACCGCGCCGTGCTGCCGTTCATCGGGGCCGATCTTGTGCGGCTGGGGCTGGTCTTCGCGTTCCCCGCGCTCGCGCTGGCGACGGTTCGCCTGCTGACCTGATCGTCAGCCGAACACCCGGGTGAAGATCGTGTCCACGTGCTTGGTGTGGTAGCCCATGTCGAACAGCGCCTCGAGCTCGGCCGCCGGCAACACGCGAGCGATGTCCGCGTCGGCGCGGCAGAGTTCCAGGAACGAACTGCCCTCGCGCCACGATTTCATCGCGTTGCGCTGGACGGCCGCGTAGGACTCCTCGCGGCTCAACCCCTTCTGCGTGAGGGCGAGCATCACGCGCTGGGAGAAGACCAGGCCGCCCAGCGAGTCGAGGTTGGCCTTCATGCGCTCCGGATAGACCACCAGCTGGTTCACCACACCGGCGAGCCGCGCCAGCGCGAAGTCGAGCGTCACCGTGGCGTCCGGTCCGATGCCGCGCTCGACGCTCGAATGCGAAATGTCGCGCTCGTGCCACAGCGCCACATTCTCCAGCGCCGGGACGAGTTGGGCACGCACCAGACGCGCAAGCCCCGTCAGGTTCTCGGTCAGGACCGGGTTGCGCTTGTGCGGCATCGCCGAGCTGCCCTTCTGGCCCTCGGAGAAGAACTCTTCCGCCTCGCGCACCTCTGTCCGCTGCAAGTGGCGGATCTCGGTGGCGAGATTCTCCACGGAGGAGGCGGTGATGGCGAGCGCCGCGAAGAAGGCCGCGTGCCGGTCGCGCGGGATCACCTGGGTGGAGACCGGTTCGATCGCCAATCCCAGGGCGCGTGCGACGTGCTCCTCGATGCGCGGATCGATGTTGGCGAACGTGCCGACGGCGCCGGAGATGGCGCAAGTCGCGATCTCGGCCCGCGCTGTCGCGAGGCGCTGGCGGTTGCGGGCGAAGGCCGCGTAGTGGCCCGCCAGCTTCACGCCGAAGGTCGTGGGCTCGGCGTGGATACCGTGGCTGCGCCCGATGGTCAGCGTCAGTCTGTGTTCGTGCGCGCGCTTGGCGATGGCGTCGAGGAGAAGGTCGATATCCTCGAGCAACAGGTCGGCCGCCTCCGTAAGCTGGACGGCAAAGCCGGTGTCGAGAACATCCGACGAGGTCAGGCCCTGATGCACGAAGCGGGAGTCCGGCCCGATGAACTCGGCCAGCCAGGTCGTAAAGGCGATGACATCGTGCTTGGTGACGCGCTCGATCTCGTCGATCCGCGCCACCTGCCGGGCCGGCTCCTGTTTCAGCGCCGCCATGGCGTGCGCGCCGCCCGCCCAGATCGCCGTCGCCGCCTCGGCCGGGATGATGCCGATCTCCGCCATCGCCTGGCAGGCATGGGCCTCGATCTCGAACCAGATGCGAAACCGGTTCGCCGGCTCCCAAATGGCCGTCATGCGGGGGCGCGTGTAGCGGGGGATCATGGGCGGCTTTTACCGCCGGGCGGGCCCGTCCGCCATGTTAGGAAAGGCGACCCATGACCGCGCCCACCCTCCAGCCGCTATCCGCCTGCCCCCGCATCGTGCTGGCGAGGATTCGGGGCGTCTTCACCGACATCGACGAAACGGTCTCGACGGACGGCCGCCTGACCGCCGAGGCCTACGGCGCCCTGGAGGCCTTGAAGGCAGCGGGATTGACGGTGGTGCCTGTCACCGGCCGCCCCGCGGGCTGGTGCGACCACATCGCTCGGTTCTGGCCGGTCGACGCTGTGGTGGGCGAGAACGGCGCCTTCTGGATGTGGCTGGACCGGGCGGCCGGCCGTTTGCGGACCCGCTTCGTCCAAAGCCCGGAGGTGCGGGCCGAGGGGCGGCGTCGGCTCGATGTGATCCGGGAGGAGGTCCTGCGCGTGGTGCCAGGTGCCGGGATCGCCTCCGATCAGCCCTACCGCCTTGCCGACCTCGCGGTGGATTTTTGCGAGGATGTGCCCGCGCTCGATGGCGCAGCGGTGGATTGGATCGTGTCGATTTTCACCGCGCATGGGGCGCAGGCCAAGGTGAGCTCGATCCACGTCAATGGCTGGTTCGGCGACTACGACAAGCTGTCCACGACGCGGCTGGCGATGCGCGAGACCTTCGGGGTCGACCTCGATGCCCAGCGCGACGCCTGGGTTTTCGCGGGCGATTCGCCCAACGACTCGCCCATGTTCGGGTGGTTCCCCAATGGGGTGGGCGTCGCCAATGTCCGGGAGTTCGCCACGCGCATGCCGGCCTTGCCCCGCTGGATCACCACGGCAAAGTCAGGCGCCGGTTTCGCCGAACTCGCCCGCGCCATCTTGTCAGCGCGCGCCGCATCGCCGGCCTGACGTCACGCGGTCGCCGGCTCGCTTGACCGGGTGTCGGCGGCTTGGGAGGGTGCGTGCCGCAAAGCGGCGCTGCGGCGCCAAACAAGGGGGAAACGAGATGCGTTTGTGCACGATCCGCTCGGGCAAGGGCTCCGCCGTGGGCGTCAAGGTCGGGGGCGGCAAGATCGTCGATCTGTCAAAGCAGATGCCGCGCGGGCCGAAGACCATGACCGAGGTGCTGGCCGGCGGCCGCGCGCTGCAGGCGGCCATCGCCAAGGCCTGCGCCAAGCCCAAGGCGGGCGCTCTGGTGTCGGAGAAGTCGGCCAAGTATCTGCCGCCCGTCACCAACCCGGGCAAGATCCTCTGCATCGGTCTCAACTATCGCAAGCACGCCGCGGAGACCGGCAGTCCGGTCCCGACCTATCCGGTGGTGTTCGTGCGCTTCATCAGCACGCTGACGCCGCACAACGGCAAGATGCCGCGTCCGACGGCCTCGCCGCAGCTCGACTGGGAAGCCGAACTCGCCGTCGTGATCGGCCGCAAGGGTCGCAATGTGGCGAAGGAGAAGGCGCTGTCGCTGGTCGGCGGCTACGCCTGCTTCAACGACGGTTCGGTGCGCGATTGGCAGCGCAAGTCGGGCGGCCAGTTCACGCTGGGCAAGAACTTCGATGGCACGGGCGGCTTCGGACCCGACATCGTGACGCCGGACGAACTGCCCAAGGGCGGCGCGCCTCTGCGCATCCAGACGCGGGTGAACGGCGTCACCATGCAGGACAGCAACACCGACGATCTGATCTTCGATGTGCCGACGCTGATCGCCGAGCTCAGCAAGGTCATGACGCTGGAGCCGGGCGATGTGATCATCACCGGCACGCCCTCGGGTGTGGCCATGGCGCGCGATCCGCAGCCCTGGCTCAAGCCGGGTGACGTTTGCGAGGTCGAGATCGAGAAGATCGGCACCCTGCGCAACGTCGTCGTGCAGGGCGCCTGATCGTCTACTCCGCGGCGAGCGCCGGCTTGGCCGGCGCCGCCTGCGCGCCGATCAGCACCTCGGCGATCTGCACGGCGTTCAGCGCCGCGCCCTTCCGCAGGTTGTCGCCGACCGCGAAGAGAACGAGGCCGTTCGCCACCGTCGGATCGCGGCGCACGCGGCCCACGAACACCTCGTCGCGTCCCGTCGCTTCCAGCGGATTGGGCACGTCGGTCACGATCACGCCCGGAGCCGCTCGCAGAAGCTCAAGCGCGCGCTCGACCGAGATCGGCCGGTCGAACTCGACGTTGAGCGACAGGGCGTGGCCGGTGAAGACCGGCACGCGCACGCACGTGCCCGACACCGGCAGGCCGGGGATCTCGAGGATCTTGCGCGTCTCGTCGCGCAGTTTGATCTCCTCCTCGGTGTAGCCATCCTCGACCAGTTTGTAGTTGAGCGGCACGACGTTGAAGCCGAGCGGAACCGCCCACTTCTTGTGCTCAAGCGCGACCGCGCGGCCATCGCGCGCCAGCGCGTCCACTCCTTCGGTCGCGCGGCGAAGCTGGCTATCGAGCTCGCGAACACCCTCGACGCCCGCACCCGACGCCGCCTGGTAGGTGCTGGCGACCAGCCGCTTCAGGCCGGCCTCTGCGTGCAGCGGCTTCAGCACCGGCATCGCGGCCATGGTGGTGCAGTTGGGATTGGCGATGATGCCCTTGGGCAAATTCCCGATCGCATGCGGGTTCACCTCCGAGACCACAAGCGGCACGTCGGCATCGCCGCGCCAGGCCGAGGAGTTGTCGATCACCACCGCGCCCGCCGCCGCGACCCGCGGCGCGAGCTCGCGCGAGGTGCCGCCGCCGGCCGAGAAGAACACGATGTCGAGGCCGCGATAGTCGGCGGTCGCCGCATCCTCGATCGTGATCTGGCGGCCCTGCCACTCGACCTGCTTGCCGGCCGAGCGGGCCGACGCGAACAGCCGCAGCGTGCCCACGGGGAACTTTCGCTCCGCCAGGATCTCGGCCATCAGGCCGCCGACCAGGCCGGTGGCGCCGACGATGCCGACAGCGCGGGGGCGGGGGGAGGTTGGGCTTGCGGACATCTCATTCTCTCCTGCTATGGGCCGGGCGGGGGAGCCTGGATATGCAAAAGGCCCCGTCTGTCCGGCGGGGCCTTCGGTCGGGATCGTCGCAAGACGATCAGCGCGCGCGAACCCCCGTCCCCCGGAATTTCCCGGTGGTCTTCTTCGTCGGGGTTTTGGTCGCGAAACGCAGCATGCGAAGGTGGATACGTGAGGATGCCCCGGTTGTAAAGCGGGCGCGAAGTCGCGGTCCGCTCAGACCCGCGGCCGCTTCGGCAGCTCCGGCAATCCGGCCAGCGTCAGCCGGGTGGCGAACTCCGTGGCGCTTGCCGGGTCTGCGGGCTCGCGGGCGACCATGATCACCGACATCTCGAAGGCGATTCCGGAGATTGCGGCGGCGAGGTAGCCCACATCGGTCTCGGGAAGGATGCTCTTCGCCATCGCCGCCCGCAGGTCCTCGATCAAGGCTTGGCCGAGCGCGCGGACATCCGGCCGGTCCAGAAGCGTGCGGATCGCGGTGAAGTTCCGTCGCGCGAGCGCCAGCAGCTCGGGGTCCTCGACGATGAAATTGAAATAGACCGCGTAGCTCGCGCGCAGGAACTCTTCGGCCGTGCGCGCGCGGGTCCGGCCCTCGCGGTGGCGGCGCAGGATCTCGCCGGTGAGCTCGCCAACGACCGCCTCGAAGACCTCGTCCTTGTCCTTGAAGTAGTTGTAGAACGTCCCCGAGGCGAGCTCGGTCCGGCGCACGATGTCGCGCACGCTGGCGGCGCCGTAGCCCATCTCCGCGAACACCGCCCTGGCGGCCTTCAGGATGGCGCTCCGGTTCTCGACCTTGTTGCGCTCACGCCGGCCCGAGCGCGCGCCGTGATCGGCCGCCGCGTCGCTCATCGCGTCGCCTCGACGAGGGCGCGGTGCAGGCGGGCGAGAAACGGATCGAAATCGACCTGCATGGTGTGACGCTTGCTGGGCACGTAGCGCGCGTACATGGCCTTGGCGTCCCTGTCCATCTCCGCCCGCATCGCGGGGACGGACGGTAGCTGCCCTTGTCCCGCCAGCACGGCGGCGGCCAGTTTCGCCTGCGCCTCGGCCAGCGGCATGATCGCGCCGAGCGGCTGGAACAGGCCGATGAAGAAGAGGTCGGGAACCTCCGGCTTCACCATGCGCAGCCACAGCGGCAGCGTGTTGTCGGGCGCCGAGAGAAACGCAGGATCGAAGAACGGAAAGACGATGTTGTAGCCGGTGCACCACACGATCGCGTCGATCTCCTCATCGCGTCCGTCGACAAAGTGGACCCGATCGCCCTCCAGCCGCTCGATCCCGCGGCGGATGTGGATTTCGCCCCGTCCGCACTGCACGAGAAACTCGCTCGACACGGTCGGATGGGCGGCGAGCGGTGGGTGGTCGGGGTGCGGCACACCGAAATCTTCCAGTCGGCCGACCGCGACGCGGTGCATCAGCCGAAAGATGAACGCGCGGAGGGGAAAGGGCAGGCCGGCGATGCCCGTCCCGAGCTGGTCCACCGGCTTGCCGAAAAGATAGTTGGGCACGATCCAGGCGCCGCGTCGCGCCGACACCAGCACGCGCGCGGCGTTGCCGGGACGGCTGAGTTCAACGGCGATATCCATCGCGCTGTTGCCCATGCCGACCACCAGCACGCGCTTGCCGCGCAGATCGTGCGGCTCGGCGGGATCGATATAGCCATGCGCGTGGAACTGGATGCCGTCGAAGCGGCCCGGCGGCGCCGGATCGGGACCGCGGGGGCTCCAGTGATGGCCGTTGGCGACCATCAGCGCATCGTAAGTGCGCGTCTGTCCGTCGTCGGTCTCGATGTGCCAGCCCCCGTTCTCACCCCGGGTCGCGCGGGTCACCGTGACGCCAAACTGGATATGGCGCCGCAGATCGAAGGCATCGACGTAGGACTCGAAGTAGCGCGCGACCGCCTCGTGGCCGCAGAAGTCGGGATAGTCCGCCGGCATCGGAAAGTCGGCGTACTGCATGCGCGGCCGGCTGGTGTTGATGTGCAGAGATCGATAGGCCGCCGACATGCCGTTGCGGTTGCGGAACACCCAGTTGCCGCCGACGCGGTCCGAGCGTTCATAGACGTCGAACTCGAGGCCCCGGTCGGCGAGCGCCTTGGCGCTGGGGATGCCGCTCGATCCCGCACCGATCACGCAGACCCGCCGGGCCCGGGCCGTGGGGCCGCCTGCCGTTGTCGCCATGCTGCGTCTAGCGACCAAGTTGCGCGAGCTCGTGGCGCAGTCCCGCAACCATGTCGTCCATCGCGCGGGCAGCGCCCTGCAGCACGCCGCGCATGCCGATGAAGCCGTGGATCAGGCTTTCGAACTCGCGATGGATGGTCTTCACGCCCGCCGCCTGCAGCCGATCCGCATAGGCCCGCCCCTCGTCGCGCAGCGGATCGAACCCGGCGGTGTAGATCAGCGCTGGCGCGCATCCCTGGAGATCGGCCGCCCGCAGCGGCGAGAGCCGAGGGTCTTCAAGGAGCGCCTGAGAGGGGTCGCGACCAATGTAGTGGTCGCGAAACCACATCATGTCCTTTGCCGTCAGCAGGAAGCCGTCGCCGCACGAACTGCGGGAGGGGAACTCGCCCGCGAAGTCCGTGACGGGATAGATCAGCCACTGCAGACAAGGCGGGCGCCTCTCCCCGCGCGTGAACTGGGCGAGAACGGTGGCGATGGCGCCGCCTGCCGAGTCGCCGCCGACGACCAGGCGGGCCGGATCGATGCCCAGAGACACCGCCTCCGCCGACAGCCAGCGAAAAGACGCCAGCGCGTCGTCGATCGGCGCCGGGAAGCGGTGTTCGGGGGCGAGTCGATAGTCGACGGAAACCACCGCGCAGCCCGTGCGTGCGGCGAAGTATCGGCAGGGGATGTCGTACCCTTCCAGGCTTCCGGCCGTGAAGCCGCCGCCATGAAAGAACAGGATCGCGGGCAAGAGCCGCGCGACCGAGTCGGCCGGCCGGTAGATGCGTACCCGCAGCTTGCCGCCGGGCCCATCGATCGTGCGGTCGACGATCTCGCTCACCGGGTGCGGCTTGCCGCTCAGAAGCGGCAGGAAGGCATCGTAGGACTCGCGACCTTCGGCGACGGTGCCTTCGTGCAACGCCTTCTGGCCGGAGCGCTTCATCAGCGTCAGCAGCCACTGCGTGCGCGCGTCGAGTGTGCGGCCATCCACCGAGACCGGCGGGCCCGCCATGATGTTGACCCACGAGATTGGCATGCGGAGCGCCCAATAGGCCGCCTTGCCCACCATCTCGCGCGCGATTTCCTTCGCCTGCATGCGGGTTGTCTAGCACGCGGTCCGGCGGTCGGGCAGGGGGCGGTTCCCCCGCAGCCCGTTCCGCTCTAGCTTCACGCCATGCGGCTCGTGATTGTGGTGTGTCTGGCCCAGGTGCTGGTGCAGCTCGGCGCCTTCTTCTGGCCGGCGCTGCTGCCGGGCATGATGCCGCTTTGGAACCTCGACAACGGTGCCGCCGGCTGGATCACCGCGAGCTTCTACGGCGCCTATATGCTGGCTGTGCCGGTTCTGGTCACCCTGACCGACCGGGTGCCGGCCAAGCGCGTCTATCTCTTCGGCGTGGCCTGTACGGTGCTGGGTCACGGGCTGTTCGCCTGGCTGGCCGAGGGGTTTTGGTCGGCGCTGGCGCTGCGGGCACTGACCGGCGTCGGGTGGGCCGGAACCTACATGACCGGGCTGAAGCTCCTCGCCGACCAGGTCGACTCGCGGGCCATGTCGCGCGCGGTCACCGGCCACGCCGCCGGCATCGGGATCTCGGGGGCCCTGTCCTTCGTCGCCGCCGATCTCATCGCCGATCAGGCCGGTTGGGCGGCGGCCTTCGCGGTGGCGGCCGCTTGCGCCGCGGTCGCATGGGTCATGGTCGCGGTCGCCGCACCAACCCGCCCGTCGCCGGGTGCGGCGGTAGGGGGGCGGCTGTTCGACTTCCGACCCGTCTTCGCGAATCGCTCAGCGATGGCCTACGCGTCGGCCTACTGCGTGCACACGCTGGAGATGAGCGCGCTCAGGGGCTGGGCGGTCGTGTTCCTCGGCTGGGCGGCCGTGACGTCGGGCGGCGAGGCGTGGCTGGCGCCCGCGCTGGTCGCCACCATCCTGGGACTTGTCGGAACCGCCGCGAGCGTGATGGGAAACGAGCTGGCGATTCGGCTGGGCCGGGCCCGGTTCATCTCGCTGGTCATGCTGATCACGGCGGCGATGGCGGTGGGAATAGCGCCGCTCGGCGCGACCTCCTACGGGATCGCCGTGGCGGTGCTGACGCTCTACTCCGCGCTGGTCTGGCTCGACTCGTCGTCGCTGACCGCTGGTGCGGCCGGCACTGCCGATCCGGCGCGGCGCGGCGCCACGCTCGCGGTCCATTCGATGCTGGGCTACGCCGGTGGCTTCGTCGGACCCATCGTGGTCGGCGAGATTCTGGACGCGATGGGTGGGCGAACTGTGCCGGGCTGGACCGCCGCCTTCGGCGCGGTGGCGGCTTTGGGACTGGCCGCCCTCCTGATCTTCCGACGCCTGCGGCCGCGCGATCTAGATGGTGATCGCGGCCGATAGAGCGGAATGGGATCACGTGGAACCACATGAGGTTCCACGTGATCCCATTCGCGCGCGCGATCGGTGTGTCTTGCAGGAGGCACAATGAGTTCAGCTGATTCCAGCTAAACTCATTGTGCTCTAGATCAGGCGGGTTGGAGCGGCGCCCGCGCGCGGGTCATCGGGTCGTAGCCCTTGACCTCTTCGATGTCGGCCTCGTTCCAGAAATTCATCTCGATCATGACGCCGTCGGGATCGTGCACGAACACCTGTTGCAGCGGGCGCGCCGGCACCTTGCGCACGTCGAACTTCACGCCCTCGCGCTTCAGCGTGTCGACGGTGCCCCGGATGTCGGCGCAATTGATCGCGACATGGTCGATCGCGCCACCCCCTTGGTCGGCGCGGCCGCTTTCCGACACCAGATGCAGGATCGCCTTGTCGCCGGCATAGAGCCAGGCGCCGGCGAAGGGGAAGGGCGGCCGGTCGCCATCGCGCAAACCGACATAGCGCTCGTAGAAGCGCACCGTGGCGGCAAGATCCTTGCAGTAGATATTGAAGTGGTCGAGCGAGAGCGCGGTCATAGGCTCCTCCCTGCGAGAAGCGTTGAGCTTAGCCCGCGGGGTCCACGGCCTCAACCCGCTCGCGCACGGCATTGAAGACATGGCTCGGGACCGCAAGCCGCGGATCGCGCGCGAGCGAGAGCAGTTCAGTCGTCGGCGCGTCAGGCTCAAGGGTGAGTGCGGCCAGCCGGTCCAGGAATGGCAGGTCGAGGTCGGAATCGGGGCCCGACATCGCCCCCCAGACATCCCATGGCAGCATCTCGCAGCCGGCGAGTGCCGCGACATCGCGGACGATGTTGCTCGCGATGAACCACAGTCCGTTCATATCCAGGAGGCCGAAACGCGTCGGATCGGCCTCGCCGCGTCGGCAGCGTTGCCAAGCGTCGCCCGCGACGAGGAATTCCGTGCGCGGCACATCGAGCGGATCGAACGCGATCCCGAAGTGACGCCGCGAGGTCGGGCAAAGCTCGGCGTCGAGCAACCGCCACGGCGTCGCGCTCGCCGCCGGCCGATACTCAACGACCCAGTGGTCCACGAAGTGACCTTCCTCGAAGTAGGTCGCGAAGCCCACCCGGCACCGCGCCTCCCAACCCTGCACTCGCAATCCCGCGACGGTCGCCAGCGAGAAGTCGCGGCAGGTGCCGAGGAGCTTCTCGTCCACGGTCCGCGCCTGCGCGAGCGGCCGGGCATCGCGGGCCAGCAACCGGTCGAGCTGGGTCGCGAGCGGCCGGATGTGCGACTCGGCCAGCCGCTCCGGCGTGGGCGGCCGCCCGCCGAACAGCCCGGTCAAGCGTTCGTGAACCAGGAGTCCCTGAACCGCGCTCGCGACGGCGGCCGGATCGCGCGGCAGGGCGGCGAAGGCCGCGGCGTGTCTGCCCGGGTCGGACATGCGGATCATCGCGCGACGCTGCAGGCGGGGGAACGGCGCGTCAAGCCGGACCCGGTCGAGACACCGCGCCCCATCACACCCGCTCGACTCGCGCCTGTCCGAACAGCCCATAGGGACGCACCATCAGGAGCGCCAGCAGGGCGATGTAGGGCGCGATGGCACCGAAGCCGCTGCCCAGGAACCGATCCAGATAGCCGGCGCCCAGCGTCTCGAGCAGCCCGACCAGGATCGCCGCCACGATCGTGCCCAGGATGCTGTCGAGCCCGCCCAGGATCACCACGGGAAACACCTTGAGGCCGATCATCGCGACGCCAAAGCCGCCGCCGACGACCCAGCTCCACAGGACACCCGCGATCACGGCCACCATACCGGCGAGACTCCAGACGACGGCGAGCTGCCGGTCGAGGTCTATTCCGGATGCCATCGCGGCCTGCGGGTCGTCGGCGATCGCCCGCAGCGCCACGCCGGTGCGGCTGTAGCGCCAGAAGGCGCCGATCAGCGCGACGCCCAGGGATGCCACGATCGCGGTCGCGAGCTTGCCGGCGACGATCGTCAGCCCGGCGATGGACACGGGTTGGCCGAACAGGTCCGGCGGCACCAGCGGTTGCGCGCCGGCGAACGCCAGCAGCCCGACGCCGCGCATCGCCATGCCGAGCCCCAGCGTCACCATGATGGCCGCTATCGCCGGCCGCGCCACCAGCCGGCGCGCGACCAGCCAGTAGAATCCGGCGGCGAGTGCGGCCAGTCCGGCGACCGCGAAGGCCAGCGCCGCCACCGTCCCGAGCTGCAATGACTGGGATCCGACACCTGCCAGCACGGCGCCAAGCACCATCCATTCGCCGAGCGCGAAGTTCATGACGCGCGATGCCTTGTAGACAAGCACGAACGCCAGCGCGATCAGCGCATAGATCGTGCCCGCGAGCACGCCGTCGAGGGCGAGAGCGACGAAGTACGCCATGACCGACAAGGTCGGTTCGTTTTGATGCTGGCGTCAAGCCGGCGGCTGACGTGCGTCCGTTCGTCGGCCTTGAGTCCAGCCGGATCGAGCCGACGCTAGAGCAGTCCGAGACTCCGGAAACTGGCGTGGCCCTTGCGACCGATCACGAGATGGTCGTGGACCTGGATGCCGAGCGCCTCGGCCGCGCGCACGATCTCGCGCGTCATTTCGATGTCTTCCGGCGAGGGCTTGGGGTCGCCCGAGGGATGGTTGTGCATCAGGATCAGCGCCGCGGCGCCCAACGTCAGCGCGCGCTTCATCACCGCGCGGGGATAGACCGGAGTGTGGTCGATCGTGCCGCGCTGTTGCACCTCGTCGGCGATCAGTACGTTCTTGCGATCGAGAAACAGGATGCGGAACTGCTCGGTCTTCTCGTGCGCGAGCGCGGTGTGGGCGTAGTCCACCAGTTGCTGAAAGCGCGTGAGGACCGGCATGTCCTTCACGGCGCGGGCGGCGAGCCGTCGCCCCGCCTCACGCACCGCGCGAAACAACACCAGCGTCCGGCGGTCGATCTCGAATTCGCGCAGTTGTGCGGGCTCCGCGGCGAACACATCGCCCGGCGTTCCGAAACGCTCGATCGGCCGCTTGGCCAGCGGCTTGGTGTCGACCCGCGGCACCGCGTAGAACAGCAGCAATTCCAGCAACTCGTAGTCGGCGAATCCGTCCAGCCCCTGTGCCAAGGCCCGGTCGCGGACGCGGCCACGATGGCCGTGCCAGTGCGGTCGGGCCGCGGCGTCGCCGTCACTGCTGTTGTGGCCCAATCCAGCGGGCTGCGCGGCGAGCGCGGTGACGAGCAGTTCGGTCGGGTCTTCGCCGGCAAACTCCCAGCATTCATCCAGCCGGTTCCACATGCCACCGGCCTCGCGCAGCAGTGCGCGATTGGGAAGGGTATTGCCCCGGACGCGCCACAGCCCCTCAGCCGTGTGGAGGTGCAGGCCGGCCGCCAGCAGGGCCGCCGCGCCCGGGTGATCCGGCGTCGCGAGTTCGGGAGCTCCCTCGGGGACAGAGGCGCGCTTCGTCTTTCCCATGGGTCGAACGATCCGATGCGACCGGGGCGGAAACACGGCCAAACCATGATGTTTTTGGATGTCGGGGTTGGCGAAGCACGCGCGCGCGGGCCTCGTTCCGCTACAGGTGCTTTCGGCGCAGACGGAACCGATCCCCTCTGATTCCAGTCGGATCGGAAAGGCGATACGCTGCGGCGATGTTTGCCGAGATTGACGCCGCGTGCGCGGCCTTTGCCGCCCAGCACGATCTTCCCGGTCTCGCGGCCGGAATCGTACGCGACGGTCGTCTCGTCCATAGCGTGCGGCTGGGCATGGCGGATCGCGAGGCGGCGCGCTACGTGGGCCCGGGGACGGCGTTTCGCATCGCCTCGATGACCAAGAATCTCACGGCCTTGGGAGTGCTCGCGCTTCGGGACCGTGGCGCGCTCGAACTCGACGCACCGCTGTCCCGCTATGAGCCCGCCATTGGCGCCGTCGCGGCGCCGACGAGCGACAGCCCGCCGGTCACGCTCCGCCACCTGCTGACGCATACGGCGGGGTTCGTCACCGACGATCCGTGGGCGGATCGGGTGCTGGGTATGAGTCCCGCTGAGCTGGATCGGTTGATCGGCGACGGAGCGTTGTTCGCCCGCTCGCCGGGCCTCGCCTTCGAGTACTCAAATCTGGGCTACGCACTGCTCGGCCGGGTGCTGACCGTCGTGAGCGGCGAGCCGTATCAGCTCTATCTCCGCCGAACCTTCCTGGAGCCGCTGGGCATGACCGGCACGACGTTCGACGCGGTCGCGGCCTCCAGGGGCGACTTTGCATTCGGCTATCGGCTCGATGACGGGGTTTGGTCGCGCGAGCGGATCGAACCGGACGGCGAGGTTGGCGCGATGGGCGGGCTCGCGACCACGGTGCCCGACTATGCGCGCTGGGTGGCCTTCCTGCTCGACGCTTGGCCGGCGCGCGACGGTCCGGACACCGGCCCGGTGCGTCGCGCGACCATCCGCGAAATGGGGCTGTTTCACGCCCCGCCGTTCCAGCCCGACGGCCCCGTGGCGCCGGCGAGTGGCTATGGCTATGGCCTCGTGAACTCGTCCGACCGGACGATCGGCCGGTGGCTGCATCATTCGGGCGGTTTGCCGGGCTATGGATCGCATGTGCTGCTGCAGCCGGATCGGGGCTTGGGTGTGTTCGCTTTCGCCAACCGCACCTACGCCCGCATGTCGACGCTGACGCCGCACCTTGCCACGCTTCTGATCGCGGCCGATCCCGGCGCCCGGCCGGTCGCGCCCTCGCCGGCCTTGCGCCGAGCCGCCGACGCCGTGGCGCGCGCGCTTGCCACGGGGCGCATCGAAGAGATCGCCGACGCCTGCGCCGTCAACCTCTTGCTCGACACCCCGCCGCCTCAGCGCAACGCTGAACTCGCGGCACTGAAGAGGAAGTTCGGCGAAGCGACATTGGCGGCCATTGAGCCGACGCACGCACTGGCGGGCACCGCGGTGCTTGCGTGTGCCAATGGTCGCCTCAGGGTGCAGCTGCTGCTGGCACCGGATGCGCGGAACGGCATCCAGAAGCTGGTCTTCATCGCCGAGCCCTAGGGCGATTCAGATCCGGCTGCGGCTAGCCGGGTCGGCAGCGCTCTCGTCAGGCCGTCGCGCCGACTGCGAGCGCGGGGTTGGCGAGATCATAGGGTGGCTTGGCGAGGCCCTGCGGCGAGAGGGTGAAGATCTCGACGCCGGTTTCCGTCACGCCCACCGAATGCTCGAACTGCGCCGACAGCGACTTGTCGCGCGTCACCGCCGTCCAGCCGTCGCTCAGCACTTTCACTTGCCAGCTCCCCGCATTCACCATCGGCTCGACGGTGAAGAACATGCCCGGCACCAGCTTCGGGCCGGCGCCGGGGCGTCCGTAGTGCAGGATGTTGGGCGCGTCGTGGAAGATGCGGCCGAGCCCGTGGCCGCAGAAATCGCGCACGACGGAAAACCGGTTGGCCTCGACGAACGACTGGATCGCATGGCCGATATCGCCGAGATGGGCGCCCGGCCGGATGGCCGCGATGCCGCGCATCATGCCTTCGTAGGTGACGTCGCAAAGCTTGCGCGCCTTCACCCCCGGCTCGCCCACAAAGAACATGCGGCTGGTGTCGCCATACCAGCCGTCGAGGATTACGGTGACGTCGATATTGACGATGTCGCCATCGGCCAGCCGCTTCTCGCCCGGGATGCCGTGGCAAACGACATGGTTGATCGAAGTGCAGATCGACTTCGGAAAGCCGCGATAGCCGAGTGGCGCGGGGACCGCCTTGTGATCCAGGATGTAGTCGTGACAGAGCTTGTCCAGCCGTTCCGTCGAGACGCCGGGCTGGACATGCGGCAGGATGAAATCGAGCGTTGCGGCCGCAAGTCGCCCAGCCGCGCGCATTCCCTCGAAGCCCTCGGGCCCATGCAGCTTGATGGAACGCTCGTCGCGCTGCCAATAGTCGTCGCCTGCGGTGGAGTCTCGAAGGCTGCTCATGGGCGCCCCTATGACACGGGGCCGGCGGGGCGACAAGGCAGGCCGTTGCCCCGGTATTCGGGGGCGCTACGATGGCACCCTGTGACTCCGGAGAAGAGATGACCGACGCCGCCAGAAAGACCGTGACCGCCTGCGTGGTGGTGATCGGCAACGAGATTCTGAGCGGCCGGACTAAGGACGCCAACATCGCCTATCTCGCCACCGAACTCGGTGCGATTGGTGTGCGGGTCATGGAGTGTCGGGTCATCCCCGACATCGAGGCCACGATCGCCGCGACCGTGAACGAGGTGCGGGCGAAGTTCGACTATGTCTTCACCACGGGCGGCATCGGCCCGACCCATGACGACATCACGGCCGACTGCATCGCCAAGGCCTTCGGCGTCGGCATTTCGGAGCATCCCGAGGCAGTGGCGCGGCTGACGCGCCACTACGGCGATCCTGCGCTTTTCACCGCCGCGCGCCGACGCATGGCGCGGATTCCGCACGGGGCGGCGCTGGTCGACAATCCGATGTCGGTGGCGCCTGGATTCCGGATGGAGAATGTCTACACCTTCGCTGGCATCCCGCGGATCGTCGAAGGAATGTTCCAGTCGATGAAGCATGAACTGTCGGGCGGCGATCCGGTGCTGAGCCGCACCGTTCGCACGAACCTGCCCGAAGGCGTGATCGCCGAGCCGCTGGGCGCGCTGCAGCAGCGGCGCGCGGCGCTCGACATCGGCAGCTACCCGGGCTTCCGCAACGGCAAGATCAGCGTGTCGCTGGTGCTGCGCGGCACCGATGCGGGCGAACTCGACTCCGCTGCGAGCGAGCTGGTTGGCATCCTGCAAGCCATGGGTGGCGAAGCCGAGGCACTGGCGGGGTGAGCGCCCGGCCGCCTCTCCTGGTTGCGACCTGCGGGTTGGCCTTTTCGGGCAAGTCGACGCTCGCTCGGCGGGTGGCGGAGCCCCTGGCTGCCGAGTTGGTGTCGCTCGATGCGCTCAACGCCGAGCGGGGGTTCGATGGCGGTTCCGTCATTGATGACAGCGAATGGGAGCGAACGAGCTGGATGGCCGTGGATCGGGTGGCGGCTGTTCTGGGACAGGGTCGTTCGGCCGTGGTGGACGACACGTTCTCGCATCGCTTCTTGCGCGACCGGTTTCGCGCCTGCGCCCACAAAGCCGGAGCCCGATTCGCGATTCTCTTCATTGATACCCCGCTCGCCATCATCGAAGCGCGCATCGCAGCCAACGCGCTAACGCGGGCGCGCCCCGGAATCGAGCCGGAGGTGTTCGCCCATCATCGGGCGCGCTTCCAGTTCCCGAGTTCAGAAGCGGAGGTGGTCCGCATCGCAGAGCCGGGAGACCTCGATTGCTGGCTCGCTGCGGAGTTGGCCACGACCTAGACGGACTTGGCACGTGGGCGCCGGCTGATCCGGGACATGGTGGGCCGGATGGCTGGACGCGGCGGGTGGGGCGTGTAGGCTCCGGGAATGACCGAGATCGTCGATCTTTCCGCCCGCGAGCTGCTCGCGGGGTATCGAGCGCGCAAGCTCTCTCCGGTGGAGGTGCTTGATGCCGTCGTGGCCCATATCGGACGCTGGGAGCCGCAGCTAAAGGCGCTTTACGCGCCGGATTTCGGTGCCGCCCGTAAGGCCGCCGAAGCGTCGGCGGCGCGCTGGAAAGCGGGAGCGCCTGAGGGCGCGCTCGAAGGCGTGCCCATCACCATCAAGGAGAACATCGCGACGCGGGGCGTGCCGGTCCCGCTCGGGACGGCGGCGACACCGCTGGTTCCCGCGGCAAACGACGCGCCGCCGGCGGCGCGGGTGCGCGAGGCTGGCGCGGTGATCCTGGCCAAAACGACGATGCCGGACTACGGCATGCTCTCGTCGGGGCGCAGTTCTTTCCATCCGCTCACGCGCAACCCGTGGAACCTTGCGTGGAACCCCGGTGGGTCCAGCGCGGGCGCCGGCGCCGCCGCGGCGGCAGGCTATGGGCCTCTGCATCTCGGCACCGATATCGGCGGCTCCGTCCGCCTGCCAGCCTCTTGGAATGGCATCTTCACGCTGAAGCCCAGCAACGGGCGTGCTCCCGTCGATCCGCCCTATTTCGGTCGCGTCGTCGGGCCGATGACACGCAGCGTTGGCGACAGCGCGCTCCTGATGTCCGTGATCGCCCGGCCGGACGTGCGCGACTTCACCAGCCTGCCGGCAGCCGACATCGACTGGAGCGCCGCGCCGCGCGAACCGCGCGGCCTGCGCATCGGTTTGCATCTGGATGCGGGCTGCGGACTCGCGGTCGAGCCGCAGGTGCGGGCTGCCGTCGAGGCGGCGGCGCGGCTGTTCGAAAGCGCAGGCGCGATTGTCGAACCGTGCGCGGCCTTCCTCACGCCCGACATGCTGCGGCTGCAGGATCTCTATTGGCGGGTGCGCGGGTGGCTCGATTTCTCCGCTCTCGACCACGCGGCGCAGGCCCGTGTGCTGCCCTTCATCGCCGATTGGTGCCGCGCCGGTGCGGACGTCTCGGGCACGACGCTGATGCGCTGTCTCAATTCGTACATGGCGATGCGGGCCGCGACGGTCGCGGCGACCGGACGTTTCGACTATGTGCTGTCGCCGGTCTCGCCGGTACCGACCTACGCCGCCGAGTGGCCATCGCCGACCAACGATGTACGCCGGCCACTGGAGCATATCGGCTTCACCATGCCCTACAACATGAGCGAACAGCCCGCCTCGTCGATCAACTGCGGCTACACCAGCGACGGCAAGCCGATTGGCCTGCAGATCGCCGGCCATCGCTTCGACGATTCCGGAGTCATGGCGCTGTCGGCCTGGTACGAGACCGCGCGCGGCCCGCAGAAGCCGTGGCCGCGCCCCTGATCGACACGGCCGATCCGCTGGACTGCGATGCGGTGATCGTCGGGTCCGGCGCCGCGGGTCTCGCGGCGGCGCTGGCGGCCGCGAGCGAGGGCCAGCGCACGCTCGTTCTCGAGAAGTCCCGCTGGCTCGGGGGCACCACGGCCATGTCGGGTGCCGGCACCTGGATTCCGAACAACCGGCTGATGCGCGAGGCGGGTATCGCCGATTCGTCCGAGGAAACCCTCACCTACATTCGCGGAGTCTCGCCGCCGGACTGGGAGGCCACCGAAGACGCGCTGTGGCGCGTTCTCGCCGAGCAGTCGGCACCAATGTTCGATTTCCTCGAGCGCACCACGCCACTGGCCTTCGAACTCGTGCGCCACCCCGACCTCTACGCCGAGGCGCCGGGCGGCAAGGCCTTCGGCCGCATGGTCTCGGTGAAGCCGATCAGCCGCTATCGGTTGGGACGTCTCTGGAACCGCGTGCGACCGTCGGTGAAGCCGCAATTCTTCACCTACAAGGAACTCGTTGACGGGGTGCTGAAGGATCCCTGGCGCGGTGCGCTGAAGCTGGCGCCGGCACTCGCGCGGCGGCTCCTGCTGGGCGAGCGGGCCGCGGGCAATGGTCTTACCATCGGTCTGGCGGCGGGCTGTCTCAAGCTCGGTGTCGATATCCGGCTGGAAGCGGCGGTCGAGCGGCTGCTGTGCGAAGACGATCGCGTGGTCGGCGTCGAGGCGCGCATCGGCGGCCAGATCCGGCGCATTCGGGCGCGCAAGGGCGTGGTGCTCGCGACCGGCGGCTTCGACTGGGATCCCGCGGCCATGGGACGACACTTCCCGGGGCTCGATCTCACCGGCGCGCCGGCCAGCAACAGCGGCGATGGTCAGCGCATGGCGGCCGAGGTCGGTGCCGAGCTCGCGCACATGGATCAGGCCAACATCGCGCCCGCCACCTTCACGCAGTACGAGGGGCAGCGCCACGCCCAGCCGCTCTACGAGACTTACGCGCCGCACGTCATTCTGGTGAACCGCCATGCCGAGCGCTTCGTGAGCGAGGGCTCCCCAGCGCTGGGCGAGGCGGTCGATGCGCGCGGCGCAGATGGCCAGCACCTGCACTTGCCGGCCTGGCGCATCTTCGACAGCCGCTTCGCCAGCGCGGCCAAGCTTTCCATGCACTTCGCGTCGCGGGAGCCGGGCTTTGTGCGACAGGCCGACACGATCGAAGCGCTGGCCGTTGAGATCGGCCTCGATCCGGCGCGGCTGCGCGCGACGGTGGACCGGTTCAACGGTTGGGCGGCCGGGGGCGTCGATCGCGACTTCCATCGCGGCGAGACGGTGTGGGAGCGCCACTACACGGGCGATCGCGCGCTTGGGACCGTCGCGGAGCCGCCGTTCCACGCCGCACCCTTCCTCTATGTCAGCCTCGGCACCAAGGGAGGGCCGCGCACCGACGCGCAGTGCCGCGTGCTGCGTGCCGACCGATCGGCCATCGCGGGCCTCTATTGCGCCGGTATCGCCATGGCGTCACCCATCGGCACGCGAGCGGTGGGCGCGGGCACGACCATCGGGCCGTGTCTCACCTTCGGCTATGTCGCGGGCCGAGCGCTCAGCGAGCGCAATGCCTGAGCCCGCGGGTCCGCTCGGCATCCTGATGCTCGACACGCGGTTCCCGCGGATCGTGGGCGACATCGGCAATCCCGCCTCGTTCGACTTCCCGGTGATCTATCGCCGACTCGAAGGAATCGGCCCCGCGGACGCGGTGACCGCGACGCCGGACCGGACGCGCATCGAAGCGGCGCTGGCGGCCAATGCGCGGTCGCTGGTTGACGCGGGCGCGGTTGGCATCTCGACGAGCTGCGGCTTTCTCGCCCTCTTCCAGCGGGAATTGTCGGCGCTGTCGGCGGTACCGGTGGCGACGTCGGCGCTCCTCTTGCTGGCCGAGGCCAGAGGTCGTCGCGCGGGCGTGCTGACGGCGTCGGCCGCGAACCTGACGCCGCGCCACTTCCAGGTGGTCGGCGCCGATCCCGGGACTCCGGTCGAGGGCCTGCCGCCCGACGGCGCCTTCGCCGGGACGTTCCTGCGCAATGGCACGACGCTTGATCGTAAGGCAGTCGAGGCGGAGACGGTGGCCGCCGGTCGGGCGCTGCTCGCCCGTTGCCCCGACCTCGATCTGCTGGTTCTCGAATGCACCAATCTGCCGCCCTACAAGGCGGCGCTGCGGGCGGCACTGGGCATCGAGGTGCGGGACGTCCTAGATCTTCTGGCCGGCTTCCACGCCGCGATCATCGCGCGGCGTTCACCATCAGGCTCGGCAGCCAGCTGACCAGGCCGGGGAAGAAATAGAGCAGGAGCACGCAGAGATTCATCATGAGGAAGAACGGCAGCGACACCCAGCCGATCCAGAAGATCGAGCGGCCGGTCATGCCTTGCAGCACGAAGAGGTTGAAGCCGACCGGTGGGGTGATCTGCGCCATCTCGACCACGATGGTGATGAAGATGCCGAACCAGATGAGATCGATGCCGGCCTTCTCGACCATCGGCAGGACGATGGCGGCGGTCAGGACCACCATCGAGATGCCGTCGAGGAAGCAGCCCAGGATGATGTAGAGGACGGCCAGCGTCAGCAGCAGCATGCCGGGTGTGAGCTGGAGTGCGGCGATCGCCTCGGCGAGCTGGCGTGGCAGGCCGGTGTAGCCCATGGCGAGCTTCAGGAACGACGCGCCGGCCAGGATCAGGAGGATCATGGCGGTGAGGCGGGTGGCACCCATCACGCTGTCGCGGAAGGTGGACCAGGTGAGCCGGCGCTGCCAGGCGGCGATGGCGAAGGAGCCGACCACGCCGAACGCCGCCGATTCCGTCGCCGTCGCGATGCCGGCATAGATCGAGCCCAGAACCAGCAGGATGAGTAGCACCACCGGGATCAGCGTGCTCGACTCGCGCAGCTTCGCCAACAGCGGCTTCGGCGGGTCGGGCGGCGGGATCTTGCCGGGATTGGCAAGCGACCAGCCGGCGACATAGAGCATCATGAGGCCGGCCAGCAGGATTCCGGGGATCAGACCCGCGGCAAACAGCTTGGCGATCGAGACCTCGGCCTGCACGCCATAGACGATCATGATCAGCGAGGGCGGAATCAGCAGCCCGAGCGTGCCGGCGCCTGACAGGCTGCCGATGGCGATTTCATCGGGATAGCCGCGGCGCTTGAGCTCCGGCACCGTCATCTTGCCGATGGTGGCGCAGGTGGCGGCGGACGAACCGGAGACCGCGGCGAAAATTGTGCAGCCGATGATGTTGGTGTGGACGAGCCGTCCCGGCAGGCGGCGCATCCACGGCGCCAGTCCGCGGAACATGTCTTCCGAGATGGCGGTGCGAAACAGGATCTCGCCCATCCAGATGAAGAGCGGCAGCGCCGTCAGCGTCCAGGACGAGGTGTCGGAGAAGATGGTCGTTGCCATCGCGTCGCCGGCCGGTTTGCCGGGCGCGAAAATCCACATGGTGGCGATCGACACGCCGATCATGCTGAGGCCGATCCAGACTCCGGTCCCGAACAGGAAGAACAGCGCGCCGATGGCGAGCAGCGCGATATTGAAGTCGACGCTCACCTCAGCGCTCCATCGGAGCGCCGCCTTCGGCGGGCTCTTCCATCAGCGGGCCGCCCAGCGCGACCACAACGAACTGTTCGATCACCGCGATCAGCAGGATGGCGGTGCCAAAGGCGAGGCCAAGCTGGGGGATCCAGAGCGGGATCGCAATCAGGCCGGTCGACAGGTCGTTGATCTGCCACGACACCCAGCAGAGCCGCACCGAAAACCAGGCGAGGTATCCCGCCAGCAACGCCCCGACACCGAGACACCAGAGTTCGGCGGCGCGCCGCGCGGGACCCTTGAGGCGCTGGATGAACAGCGTCACCCGGATATGCTCGCCGCGGCCAAAGGTGGACGCCATCGCGAGGAATGCCGACGCGAGCATGGAGTAGCCCGCGAACTCGTCGGCCGACCGCGCCACGTAGTTGAAGGGATTGGGCAGGCCGAAGCTCGCCTGCATCCACAGCCCGATCCCGGGCGCGACCGAGTAGAGGACGAACACCAGAAGCAGGACCATGAAGATCCCGCCCAGCGCGCCGGCGAGTGCGTAGAGTTTGGCGAGCGCGGCGCGCATGCGAAGCGCCGCCCGACGGGACCGAGGCCCCGTCGGGCGGATCGGCTCACATCTTGCGGTAGGCTTCGACCACGGCGCGGCCGTCCGCGCCGGCCTTCTCAAGCCACTCGTCGGTCAGCCGCTTGCCGAGGTCCTTGTACTCCTGAGCGAGCCTGGCCGACGGCGCCTGCACCTTCATGCCGTTCTTGGCCAGCGTCTCGAGGAAGCCCTTGGCCAGCCGCTCACTCTCGGCCCAGCCCGCGGCTTCGGCCTTGGCGGCCTCGTCGCGCACGACCTTCTGGGTCGCGGCATCGAGCTTGTCGAAGGCCGCCTTGTTCACCATCACGAGGTTCTTCGGCAGCCAGGCTTGCGTGTCGTAGAAGTGAGTGAGCTGTTCCCACACCTTGGAGTCGACGCCGGTGGCGCCCGAGGAGATGAACGAGTCGGCCTTGCCGGTCGCCAGGGCCTGACTGAGCTCGGCGGCCTGGATGGTGACGGGCTGGGCGCCGGCGATTTCTGCGATGCGCGAGGTGCCGCGGTTGTAGGCGCGGAACTTCAGCCCCTTCATGTCGGCGAGCGAGTTGATCTCCTTCTTGGCGTAGAGACCCTGCGGCGGCCACGGCACGCTGAACAGCGCGATCATGCCCTGCGAGGCGAGCTTCTTCTCAAGGCTTGCCTTTTGGGCGGCCCACAGCTTCTTCGCCTCGGGGAACGAGGTCGCGAGGAACGGCACGACATCGAGCCCGAAGATGGGATCCTCGTTCTCAAAGTTCGAGATCAGGATCTCGCCGAGCGGCGCCTGGCCGGTCTGCACCGCGCGCTTGATCTCCGGCGCCTTGAACAGCGAGCCGCCGGCATGCATGACGATTTCGAGCTTGCCCCCTGAGCCCGCCTTCACGGCGTCGGCGAACTTCTGGATGTTGATGGAGTGGAAGTTGGTCGCCGGATAGGCGGCCGGAAGATCCCACTTGGTCTGGGCAGCGGCCGGCAGGGCGAGCAGGCCCGCGGCGCCAGCAAGAATCAAACGACGAAACATTCGGTAGGTCCTCCCCTTGGACAGAAACCGAATGCTCGCACGGCCGCGCCGACCCCTTCAAGCGTTCGTGAAGCCTGGCGGGGCGGATTTCGGCGTATGCTGCGCTGTGCGCCGCTTGGCCCTCTTGCTTGCTTTTCTCGGACCCGCGAGCGGCGCCGTCGCGCAGCCGGCCGATTGCACGGTCGATGCCGCGCTGGAGCGGTCTGCGTCCGGCCTCGCGCTCGACGTACACTATCGTTGCCGCGGCGCTTCCGACGGGGTGACTTTCCACGCCGAAAGCGAGCGGATCGCGCGGCATGTGGCGGATTTTTCCGACCCGCGCGGTTATCCCGTCGCGGCCTTGGACGACCGGTGGCGGGTGACCGTGCGCGACGGCATCGCGCAAGCGCGGTACCGCTACGACCTCTCGGGCTACGCCCGGGTCGCGGCGAGCAACAGCTGGGCGATCCAGCATGGCGGCGGTGTGCTTGCGTTGCTGTCGAGCTGGCTCTTGGAGCCGCGCGAAGTCGCGAGCGTCCCGACCATCGACATTACGGTGCGACCGGAGACCGGGCTGGCATTCGCCGCCGGTCTGCCGCGCGCGGGTGACGCCTGGGGGCTGGCCGGGGTGACGCTGCGCTTCGCCGGCTACTCGGTGTTGGGCGCCTTCGATCTGCGAGACATCGACCTTCCGGCGCCCGGCAGCCTGCGGCCAGGCGCGACCCCGGCGCGTAGCCGTCTTCGTTTGGCAATCCTGGGCGATCGCGAGCCGCAGGCCCGCGACGACCTTGCCGATTGGGTCCGCCGGACCGCACTCGCACAGACACACTATTGGGATGGCTTCACCTACGACGGCGCGTTGATGGCGTTGGTCCCGGGAGGCAGCCGGCCGGTCGGGTTTGGGCGCGTTGTGCCGGGCGGCGGCGTTTCCGGGATGATCCAGATCGGCGCGCGCGTCGATCCGCGACGGCTGTTCGACGATTGGGTGCTGACCCACGAGCTGATCCACACCGGCATGCCCTTCGTGCGCGGCCGCGCCACCTGGTTCATGGAGGGGGCGGCCACCTACATCGAGCCCATCGTGCGCGCCCGCGCCGGCTGGAAGAGCGAGGCCGAGGTCTGGACTGAGTGGTTGGAGCAGATGCCGATCGGCGTCTCCGCTTTCGACGCGCCGCTGGTCCAGGTCCAGGGGCGACAGGCCTATTGGGCCGGTGCGCTGTTCATGCTCTTGGCCGACCTCGGCATCCGCCAGGCGAGCGGCGGCGCGCACGGGCTGGAGGATTGCCTCAAGGGCGCGCTGCATGCGGGGTTCACCGGCGACCGCCGGGTCAGCCTCGCCGAGTATGTCGACGCCTGCGATCGCGCCACCGGCACGACCGCCATGTCCACACTGGTACGACGCCACGTCGCCGACGCTACGCCGGTGAACCTCGCTGCGCTTTGGCGTGATCTCGGCGTCGCACGTGAGGACGGCCGCATTGTCCTGGACGACATGGCGCCGCTTGCGCGCTGGCGACGGCTGATCGTGCCGGGGATCGGCCCACCGCGCCACGTACCGCGTCCCTGGGAGAACTGATCGCCTGCGGTTCCTGCTGATCCGACTGATCCTTGTGGGATCGGAAAGTCTCTAGCGGCGCTGCTGCCCGCGACGGCCCGGGGCCTGGTCGCACTGGGCGTCGAAGCTGCCGCAACGGGCGACGCCGGAAATGCTGAGCGAGACCGAACCGCCATTCTCGATCACTTGCGCGCGGCCATCCTGCACGCGCGTACCGTTGGCGAGGACGCCTTCGGCCTGCAAGGTGCAGTGGATCGGCCGGCCGCAGCTGTTGATGAAAGTGGTGACGCAGGTCCCGGCCTGGAAGCGGTGCAGACCGGTCAGACACTCCTGGGCACGCGCCTGCGGAGCGGCGAAAACCACAAGCAGAGCGAGGGCGGCGCGGTGGATCATGCGATCATGATACCATCGTCCGATGAATGGACGAAAAGGCGCCTGGCTCGATGAACTCACCCGGCCGGAAGCGGCCGCCCGCATCGCCGAGGGCGCGCCGATTCTGTTGCCGGTAGGAGCGGGGGCGAAGGCGCACGGGCCTCACCTGGCGCTGGGCACCGACCGCATCACGGCACGCGCGCTCGCGGACCGGGTCCTGCATCGGCTGCCGCTGCTCGCGGCCCCGGTGCTCGATCTCGGCTACTACCCGGCCTTTCTGAACTTTCCCGGCAGCCAGCATCTGTCGGAGCCGACCTTTCGCGCCGTGCTGGGCGAGATCCTCGACGGGTTCGCCCGGCACGGCAGCCGACGTGTCGCGATCCTGAACATTGGCGTGTCGACCGAGCCGCCGATCGACGCCGTTGTCGCCGGGCGACCGGGCGTGCTGGCGTTGCACATGCGCCATCTGGGACTCGCGGCGCGCGCGTTGCTGGAGGTTCCCGACGGTGGCCACGCCGACGAGGCCGAGAGCTCGGTCATGCTCGCCCTCGATCCGAAGTCGGTTCGAATGGCCGCCCTCGGTCCGGCTGCGCCCTTTACCGAGAGCGCCGCGACCGGCGACTCAAGCCGCGCCAGCGCGTTCAAGGGCGAACGTCTGCTCGCCGCGCGCGTCGACGATATCGTCGACGCACTCCAGGCCGCGTGGCCCGATCTCGGAAACTCCGGAACTATGTGACGGTCGTCGTCTCGAAGTCCGCCGGCATGGTGATCTCCAGCACCTCGAAATCCTCCGAGTGCGCGATCTCCTTGTGCTTGATTCCAGGCGGCTGATACACGGTCGAGCCGGCCACCAACTTGTGCTCGCCATAGCCCTCGTACTCGAAGATGGCCCAGCCCTTCAGCACGTAGACGAACTGGAACTCAAGCGTGTGCGTGTGGCGCGGTGCATCGGCATGCTTGCCGGGCTTCGCGCGAATGACATGGGCGCCAACCTTGCCACCTGTCAGCTCCTTCAGTCCGAGAGGGCGGTACTCGAAAAAGGGTCGCAACCCGTCTTTCTCGAAAGAGTCCGGTCCCAGATGATTGACGATCTGAGGCTTGGCGCGCGGCTTTTGTCCGTCGGGCATGGCGTTCCCCCCTGGTTGGCACCCAGCATGCCGCCGACGCGGCGACTTTCCAAGCGGCCGGCGGGGCCCTATACTGCCTCGCTTTCCCGCTGCCGAGGGCCCGGAAAGCGTATGCGACACATCAGGCTCAACACCCACCCCGCCCAGGGCGGAGTCCAGGCGCCGCCGGTGCGCTGGGGCGCGCGCGATCCGGCCACGCGCGGTCCCGTGGTGGGCACGGTCGCAGATCCGGCGCGCCGCAATGCGATTGGCGTCCATGCGGGGAGCTACGGCCTCTACCGCGCGCTCGCCATTGCGGCTCGGGAACTCAGCCCCGACCATCGACCGGACTTCACCGACACGGCGCCCGCCGAGCCGATCGGACCGTTCGAGACATGGTTCGATCCCGACAAGATCGTGTCGCTCGATCCGTGGGGCGCGCGCGTGCCCGAGCTGTACGCCGACAAGCTGGCCGCCGGCTGGGACATCCGTCCGACCATCGCCATCACCAAGGCTCACATCACGATGCCGGAGGTCCAGGCCGCGATCGCCGCGGGGCGCCTGAAGCCGGACGGAGAGGTCCTGGGGCCGACCGGCGACGTTCGGGTTACCAAGGCTGCGGTGGAGCCGGTGTGGTGGCTGCCGGGCATCGCGAGACGCTTCGGTGTCGGCGAGGCCGAACTGCGTCGCACGCTCTTCGAGCACACGGGCGGCATGTACACCGAGCTTGTCACGCGCACCGATCTCGAACTCTTCCTGCCGCCGATCGGCGGCGCCACGATCTACTTCTTCGGCGACATGGCGCGGCTTGGCCGGCCTGAGACGAAGATCGCCTGCCGCCTGCACGATGAGTGCAATGGCTCCGATGTGTTCGGGTCGGACATCTGTACCTGCCGCCCCTACCTGGCGCACGGCATCGAGCTTTGCATCGAAACCGCGCAAGCCGGCGGGCTTGGCGTCGTCATCTACAATCGCAAGGAAGGCCGCGCGCTGGGCGAGGTCACCAAGTTCCTGGTCTACAACGCCCGCAAGCGCCAGCCCGGCGGCGACTCGGCGGCGCAATACTTCAATCGCACCGAGTGCGTCGCCGGCGTCCAGGACATGCGCTTCCAGGAGCTGATGCCCGATCTGTTCCATTGGCTCGGCATCACGCGGATCGACCGCTTCGCCTCGATGTCCAACATGAAGAGCGATGCGCTGCGCGAGCAGGGCATCGACATCGTCGAGCAGGTGCCGATCCCGGACGACCTCATTCCCCCGGACGCGCGAGTCGAGATGGATGCCAAGAAAGCTGCGGGCTACTTCACGCCGGTGAAGCCCGCGGCCGAGGACCTGCATCGGCCGAAGGGGCGGGGGCTCGACGAGTGAGCGACGCCGTCTCCCGACTGCGCGATCCCCGCACCATCCGCGAGCGGGCGACGCGGCTCTTGACGCGTATCGAGCGTGGGCAGTCGGCGTGGTTTACGTTCGATCCGGCGGGGCTGGAGCGCGCCGCCGAGGCGACGTTGGCGGTGGCTCGGCGGCGGTTTCCCGACCCCGCCGCGATTCCCCTGCACGCACGCTGGCGGCACTTCGCCCCCGACGGCACGGATCGGTTCGCGCCGCTCTTGCCGCGCCTGTCGACCCTGGCGCCGCGCGAGCGGGCGCGGCGCATGATCGATCTCGCCGTCGTTTCGGTGTTGCTCGATGCCGGCGCGGGCCCCGACTGGTCGTGGCGCGAGCCCGGAAGTGCCAATCGCTTCGCGCGATCCGAGGGTCTGGCGTTGGCCTCGCTGGACATGTTTGCGCGCGGCGCGTTCAGCCGCGATGCGACCGATCCGCTGCGGGTGGATGCCGAGCGGCTGGTTCGCTTCACCGCCGGCGATCTGGCCGTCGGATTTCAGGTGCGGGCGCACAATCCGCTCGCCGGATTGGACGGCCGTGCCGGCCTGCTGCAGCGGCTGGGGACGGTCGGTCTCGATCGGCCCGGCGATCTCCTGGATCTGATCGCACCGCCGGCCGTGAAGGAGATCTCGGCTACCGCGCTTCTCAGCGCCATCCTCGAGAGGTTGGGCGCGATCTGGCCGTCGCGGCTTACGCTGGACGGCGTGGCGCTGGGCGATGTCTGGCGCCACGACGCGGTGCGGACCGACGACGCAACGGAGGGCTACGTCCCGTTCCACAAGCTCTCGCAATGGCTCGCCTACTCGCTGGTGGAGCCGCTGCTCGAGGCCGGAGTCGCGGTGCGCGACCTCGATGCGCTGACCGGCCTGCCGGAGTATCGCAATGGCGGCCTGTTGATCGACCATGGCGCGTTGGTGCCACGCCGGCCCGAACTTCTGCGCGACAGCTTCGCGCCCGCCGACGAGCCGATCGTCGAGTGGCGCGCCGCGACGGTAGTGCTGCTCGACCGGATCGCCATGCTGGCGCGCGAGCGACTCGGCCTCGACGCCGTCTCATTGCCGCTCGCGAAGATTCTCGAAGGCGGCACTTGGGTCGCCGGCCGCGAGATCGCGCGCGAACGCCGCCCCGATGGTGGCCCGCCGATCCGCGTGCAGAGCGACGGTACGGTCTTCTAGATCGCCATGCGTCGCATTCTCGCCAACCTGGCGCTCGTACTCGTGAGCCTCGGACTCTCCGTGGGCGCTGCGGAGATCGTCGCGGGCTGGCTGGAGCGCGGCGATGCGGGACCGGATGCGGGATCCCGGCACCTCGATGCCATTGCGCGGGCGCCCGGCGTGGAGCGCGCCTGGTTCGCCGAGGATCCGCCACCGCTGCCCAACCGCAAGCCGTGGCCGCCCGAGTGGGATCAGCTGGTTCGGCGGGTCGAGATATCGCGTCAGATCGAGGGCTCGCGGCGGGCGGACATGTTCAAGGCGTGGAACGCCGTGCTGGTCGGCGATCCGTGCGCGCACCGATACCTGCGTTTCGCGCCCGGACGACTGTTTGTCTACGACCCGCCGGATGGGGTGCCATACCCCGCCTACCGCTATCTGCCCGATGCCACGACGCCGATCGGGCTGGTCACCAACGCCTTCGGGTTTCGCGGTCCGCCGGTTCAGGCAGAGCGGCGACCCAACACGCTGCGCATCGTGTTCGTCGGTGCCTCGACCACAGTGGAGTCGCACCACTTCCCGTTCTCGCCGCCGGAACATGTCGCGCACTGGCTTCAGCGCTGGGCCCGCGCGCGGGCGCCGGGCCTTGAGATCGAGGTGCTGAACGCCGGGCGCGAGTCGATCAATTCGACCGACATCGCGGCCGTCGTGCGCAATGAGGTGGCGCCGCTGCGTCCCGACCTCGTCGTCTACTACGAGGGCGCCAACCAGTTTCATCTCCAGAGCCTCGTTCCCGGAATGCCGCCATTCGAGGCCCCGCCAGTGCCCCCGCCGCAGCCGCCCCCCGACCTGCTGGAGCGAGCCGCCTATTCGCTGGCCCTCGCTCGGCGCCTGCAGGCCTGGCGGGATGCTCGAAGCGTGCCGGGCGATGGCCGCGAGTGGCCCAAGGCGAGCCCTGAACTGGTCTGGCCGGCGGGCCTTGATCGTGCCCGTCCCGATCTCGATCGACCCGATCTTCCGGTCAAGTTGCCGCGCATTCTACACGATCTCGACGACATCGATCGATCGGTGCGGGCGGCTGGCGGCGAATTGGCCATCGCGTCCTTCAAGTGGCTGGTGCATGAGGGCCTCGTGCTCGATCCTGTGCGCCACCGCGGCATGCTTCAGCACCTGAACGACGGCTATGGCCCCTTCGCCTACCGTGATCTCGCGGAGTTGGCCGCGTTCCAGAATCGCGTCCTCGCCCTGCATGCCCGACGGCGCGATCTTGAGTTCCTCGACGTGGCCGGCGCCATGCCATCCGATCCCGCGCTCTTCATCGACGGCGTCCACAACACGCCAGCCGGCCTCCGGCTGCGCGCCTGGATTCTCGTGCAGCAGCTGGTACCGCTGATCGAGGCCCGCTTGGCATCACGGGCCTGGCCGAAGACGGCTCATGCTCCCGTCGCGTTCCCGCCCTTCGCCGCCCGTGTTCTGGAGTTCGCCTGCCGACCCTAGAGTCGTTCCGAGCTTGCAAGCGGCGTCCGATCCCGCGAGTCTCGACCCTGGAGGAAACGCATGAAGCTGCCGCCGTCGATCCATGTCGTCGACCATCCGCTCGTTCGACACAAGCTCACCAAGCTGCGCGACAAGGAGACGTCGAGCGCGAATTTCCGCCGTCTTCTTCGCGAGATCGGCCTGCTGCTCGGCTACGACGCCACGCGCGACCTCGCGCTGGTCGATGCCGATATCGCGACGCCGCTGGGGCCGATGCGCGCGCCGCTGCTGGACGGAAAGAAGCTCACCATCGTGCCCATCCTGCGGGCAGGACTTGGTCTGGCCGAGGGGCTGATGGATCTCGTGCCGTTGGCGCGAGTCGGCCATATCGGCCTCTACCGCGACCCGCGCACGCTCCAGGCGGTCGAGTATTACTTCAAACTGCCGCCGGATATCGGCGGCCGTGACGTGCTGGTGTGCGATCCGATGCTGGCCACCGCGCATTCTGCCATTGCGGCAGTGGATCGACTGAAGGAGGCGGGAGCGCGCAAGCTCAAGTTCATCTGCATCCTCGCCGCCGATCACGGTGCGCGGGCGTTCGCGGAGGTCCACCCCGATGTGCCGGTCTTCACCGCCGCCGTCGATCCGACGTTGAACGATCACGGCTACATCGTGCCCGGCCTTGGCGACGCCGGCGACCGCCTGTTCGGCACGCGCTAGGGTGAAGACGTGATTCGAACCGAAGCGCGCGACGGCGTCCACCGCATCGCGATCGACCGGCCCGAGCGGCGCAACGCCATCGATACCGCGACCACCGACCTGCTGGTGGAGGCGATCGGCCGCGCACAGGCTGATCCCGAGGCGCGGGTGCTGGTCATCAAGGGGGTGGGCGACACGTTCTGCGCCGGGCGCGATCTGCGCGCGCAGGCGGAGCGCGCCGACGAAACCGGCGTTGAGCGCGATCCCTGGGCCGGCCAACAGGCATGGGCGGAAATCTTCCAGCGCCTCCAGCGCGGGCCCGTTCCGTCCGTCGCGGTGGTGCGCGGCCACGCGGTGGCCGGCGGCTTCACGCTCGCAATGGCCTGCGACTATGTGCTGGCCGATCGTACCGCCGTGTTCGGCGCGTTCGAAATGCGCAACGGCTTCGCCGCGACGATCTGCACGCCGCTCCTGTCGCGGCTGGTCGGACCGCGGCTGGGGCTCGAGTTCGCGACGTTCGGTGAAGCGATTCCCGCCGAGCGATTGCTCGCCTGCGGCCTGATCAATCGTCTGGCCGAGGACGCTGCCGATCTTGCGCGTATCGAGGTCGAGTTCGTCGGTCGACTGGCCGCACTCGACCGCGGTGCGGTGCGCATGACCCGTGAAATTTTCCGAGCCGCCGAAACCATGCCCATCGCCGAGGCGCTGACGATGGGGAAACATATGAACAATCTGATTGCCGCCACCGGCGGGTTCGCGCAGGCTGGTCGCAAGCTCGGGAAGAAGAACTGACTCCGGGCGGGAGGGCGCGACATGAAATCGCCGGATCTGATCTATCTCCTCTACGCCACCATCCTCTGCTTCGTGCAGGTCGTTGTGACGGCGATCGGCGCCACCCAGCAGGTCGGCCTGAATACGCTCGCCGGCAATCGCGACAATTTGCCGGCGCTTGAGGGCTGGGTGGGCCGCTCCAAGCGCGCCCACGCCAACATGCTCGAGAATCTGATCCTGTTCGCCGTGCTGGTGCTGCTGGCCCACGTCTCGGGCAAGGCCAATGCCACAACCGCGCTCGGCGCCACACTCTTCTTCTGGGCGCGACTGGTCTATGCCGGGGTCTACATCGCTGGCGTTGCCTGGGTGCGCACAGTGGTGTGGTTCATCTCGGTGATTGGCCTCATCCTGATCGCCTCGCAGCTCCTCTGAGCCGCGAGGTCAGCCGAATCTGAAGGGCGGTGGCTGGCGTCCATCGCCGTCGGTGAAGCCGTAGTCGCGGGCAAGCTCGGCCGCCGTCACAAGTTTGCCCGATCGCTCCAGCGCATCGGGATCGCACGCAAGTGCTGCGACCGCGCGTCCGGCGTAGAGGGCGCTCTCGGTCGCGGCGAGCTTCGTGGCGTCACCCGCGAGCGCGCGCTCGACCCGCTCGGTACGCACGAAGCCCGGCGCCAGAGCGACGCAGGTGATATCGGCCGGAGCGGTTTCGCGCGCCAGGCCCTCGATCATCCGGATCGCCGCCGCCTTGGCGACGTCATACCAGAGATTGCCGAGATACTCGCCGAACGCCCAGGCGACCACATTCACGATTGTCCGCGGAGGCGCATCGACTGGCCGTGGGGTCGTCATCAGTGGGAGTGCGTGCCGAGTCGTGAGGAACGCGGGCTTCAGGGCGCCCTCGAACATGTCAGCCCAGAAGTGCGTCGGCAGTCCCTGGAATGGCGCGGCGAAGGAGCCGTCGCCCGTGTTGCGCTCGTAGCCACCCCAGGCGTTGTTCACCAGCACGTCGAGCCGATGACGCTCTCCGGCGATCCGCCGCATCTGGGCCTGGGCGGCGGCCTCGTCGTGATGATCGCAGGCAAGCGCGATGCCCTCT
>VGCH01000022.1 GCA_016870115.1 Alphaproteobacteria bacterium
GATCTCTTCAGGCTTGTGCCTCTTCTTCGGCATTGCAGTCCTCCTTCTTGTCAAAAGACATAGTTCAGGGCGGACCACTTTTCAGGGGGAGGACCAGGCGCGCGTCGCGTCACTGCGCTGCGGGAAAATCTGGTCGAGCGGACGGGGCTGCGTCACGGCAGCTCCATTCGGCACAAAGACTGAAATGCGGGCCGGCCCCCAAGCTGCCGGTCCTCGCCGCTGGCGGCGGTCATCGAACTATCCGCTTCTGAAAATCGACCCCAATGTTTCCGGCACCGACGAATATGCGTCGGCGTCCCTCCGGTCACGCGCTCAGTCTACAAGCCGATGTGGGAAAGACCACCGTCGGTCACTGCAAAAACCCTGAGCCACGGCAAAGAGGAAACAGATTCAATGGGTTTGCGATGGCGGCGAATGTTCCACACGAGTTCACGCTTGAGTTCATCCGGTCCGCCTGTATGGTCGCGCGCCCGCCGCGCGGCCCGCGCGGCATAGATCGGGGGACGAGATGCGCCTCAGCCTGATTGCGGCGATCGCCGCCACGCTCCTCGCCTCAAACGTGGGAGCCCAGACGGCCATGGACAAGGAAAACACCCTCTTTATCGACCTCAAGGACGGCCGGGTGACGATCGCCATGCGTCCGGACCTCGCACCGAACCACGTGGCGCAGATCAAGAAGATCGCGCGCGAGGGCAAGTACGACGGCGTCGTCTTCCATCGCGTGATCGAGGGCTTCATGGCCCAGACCGGCGATCCGACCGGAACCGGCAGCGGCGGCATGGGCGAGCTTCTGAAGGCGGAGTTCTCGCGCGAGCCTCACGTGCGCGGCGCGGTCTCGATGGCGCGCACCAGCGACCCCAACAGCGCGCGCAGCCAGTTCTTCATTGTCTTCAAGGACAGCAACTTCCTCGATGGCCAGTACACCGTGTGGGGCAAGGTCACGTCGGGCATGGAGCACGTCGACAAGATCAAGCGCGGCGCCCCGGGCTCCGGCGCCGTCACCGGCCCGGACAAGATGGTCCGTGTCCGCGTCGCCGCCGACGTGAAGGAATAGGGCCTGGCGTGTTTTCGGCGCAGATGAAACCGCTCACGCGGTTCCATCTGAACGGAAACGCGCCCTTCGCAGTGCCTCGCGAGTCGGCTTTCCGACCCGGCTGATTCTAGCCGGGTCGGGCAGAACCTACCCCTCGCGAGTGACCGTGAGGAAGGTCTTGGAAATGACCTTCCACTCCCCCTCGGCCTTCATCAGCGTCAGATAGTCCGTGAAGTAGCGCGGCGGCAGCTGACACTCGACCTTCGCGATGGCGGTCGCCGGCCCCGAGAAGTCGATCGAGACGATCCGGTCCGCGCGGGCCAGATTCCGCGCCTTACCCGAGGGACGGCTCTCCACCAGCTTGAACCACTCGCCGCGCGGCAAGTCCGCGGCCTTGCCGTCGGGCCCGACGCTGTAGAGGTGCGATGCCGGGTGGAACGCCCCCGCCAGCTTTTTCGTGTCGCCCTCATAGAGGCCGTCGAAGTAGAGCCGCAGCACGCGCTCGACATCGGCAACATCGGAACTCATCGCACCCTCCTGTCAGATCGGCCCGTTGGGGGTCACCAGAATCTTGCCGTTGCGCCCGCCTTGGTCCGCGTGGCGCAGCGCCTCGCCGATGCGCTCGATCGGGTAGACGCTGTCGATCGGCGCGGAGATCGTACCGCCCACCAGCTGTGCCGCAAGTCCGGCGTAGATTTCGCGCACCTCGGCGGTCGTCCGCTTCGCCAGCCCGCGGCCCAGCATGAACCCTTCGAGGCTGAGCCCCCGATAGATCAGCGCGCTGCGCGGAAAGACCGGCTCCTCGCCACTCATCGACCCGTAGTGGACGACGGTGCCGCTATCGGCGATGCAGTCCGACAGGCGCTGGGTCGCCGCACCCCCCACGGCATCGAGGGCGAGCCGGATGCGCGCGTCACCGGTCGACCGCTTCACCCGATCGCCAAGATCGGGGCCATCGACCAGCACATGGTCTGCGCCGAGCGCCGCGAGCTCGTCTGCAAGCTCGGGACGTCGCACCACATTCACCGTCCGGATGCCACGCTGCCGGGCGAGCACGATCAGGATGCGGCCGACCGCCGAGTTGGCGACGTTCTGGACCACCCAGTCCCCGGCCGCGAGATGCTCGAAATCCGTCAACATCAGGAGCGCCGTCGGCGGGTTGATCCGCAGCATCGCCGCCTGGCGCAGGGCGATCCCGGCCGGCAGGGGCACGGCGTCCTCCGCCTTGACGCGCCGACGCTGCGCCCAGTTCTCGCGCTGCAGGTTGATCACGAGGTCGCCCGGTCGAAGGTCGGTCACGCCGGCGCCCACAGCCGCGATCCTCCCGACACACTCCGCGCCGGGGGTGGCCGGCAGCAGCGGCCGCAAACGATAGGCGCCCCGGCAGAACCACATGTCGGCGGGGTTTATCGGAAAGGCGAGCACATCGAACACCACCTCGCCCGGTCGGGGCGCCCCGACGTCCGCCACCTCGGCACAGCGCGCGACCTCCCACGGTGTGCCGTAGCGATCGATCTGAACCTGTTTCATGCGCGCTTCCCCCGCATACCATTGGCCCGGCGCTTGCTTCTGCCTATATAGGTTTCGAAGAGGAGGCGAACCGCCGGATGGCCGTCAAGGCGTTTGATGAAATGACCCTGGCCGATGGCGGTGTGCGCGGGCCCTATCGCGACGTCGCCGAATGGCTTCGCCGCATGCCGGCCGAACGTGTCGCCGCCGCGCGACACGAAGTCAACCAATTCTATCGCCGTCACGGCATCACGTTCGGTGCCTACGGAGCGGCCGAGGGTCACGAGACCACCATCCCGTTCGACATCATCCCGCGTGTCATCGACTGGTCGGAGTGGCAATTCCTGCACGACGGGCTGGTGCAGCGTGTGAAGGCGCTCAACGCGTTCCTGGCCGACGCCTACAGCACACGCGAGATCTGTCGCGCCGGCGTCGTGCCGGAGGAGCAGATCCTGCGCAACGCGGAGTTCGTGCCGATGGCGCAGGGGCTCACCCTGCCCGGCGGCATCCACACCCAGATCGCCGGTATCGATCTGGTGCGCGTGGGTGAGCGGCAGTTCCACGTGCTTGAGGACAATGTGCGCACGCCGTCCGGCGTCTCGTACGTGCTCGAGAACCGCGAGATGATGATGCGGCTGGCGCCCGACCTGTTCTCAGGGATGGGGATCCTTCCGGTCGCCAACTACACCGAGGAGCTTCTGGCGACTCTGCGATCGGTGTCCTTTTCGGACGACGCCGAACCCAATGTCGTGCTGCTGACACCCGGCCACTACAACAGCGCCTATTTCGAGCATGCCTTCCTCGCCGACGAGATGGGCATCGAGCTGGTGAAGGGTTCCGACCTGTTCGTCGACGAGGGGCGCGTCTTTATGCGCACACCGCGCGGTCCGCAGCGCGTCGACGTGATCTATCGGCGTATCGACGATGCCTTCCTCGATCCGCTGGCAATGCGGCCGGACTCGATGCTGGGCGTGGCGGGCCTGGTGGGCGCGGTGCGGGCCCGCAAGGTCAATGTCGTCAACGCTCTGGGCAATGGGGTGGCCGACGACAAGTCGACCTACACCTTTGTGCCGGACATGATCGAGTTCTACCTGGGCGAGAAGCCTATTCTCGACAACGTGCCGACCTGGCGCGGCGATCGGCCGGACGACCTCAAGTACATGCTCGCCCACCTGCCCGAGATCGTGGTCAAGGAAATCCACGGCGCCGGCGGCAAGGGAATGCTGGTAGGACCGACCTCAAGCCGCGCCGAGGTTGAGGAGTTCCGCGCGCTGCTGCTGGCGCGCCCCGACAACTACATCGCCCAGCCGACGCTGGCGCTTTCCACCTGCCCGACCTTCGTGCAGTCCGGCGTCGCCCCGCGCCACGTCGATCTGCGGCCCTATGTGCTGTCGGGCCGAAAGACCACCATCGTGCCCGGCGGGCTGACGCGCGTCGCGCTGAAGGAGGGCTCGCTGGTCGTCAATTCGAGCCAGGGCGGCGGCACCAAGGACACCTGGGTCTGGGCCCGCCCGAGGGCGAGAACGGCGCGCCATGCTGAGCAGCACCGCCAAGAACCTGTTCTGGCTGGGGCGCTACCTGCAGCGCGCCAAGTCGGCGGCGCGCCTGCTTGAGGCGACCCAGCGTCTGGTGCTGCAATCCGGCACCGAGGAAGTGCTCGCGGTCGCCCGCATCTTCGGCACCGAGCGCGAGTTTCGCGAGCGCTATCCCGAAGGACGGCTGGTCGATCTCATCGACTACATCGCGCTCGACGAGCAGAACTTCTCCTCGATCGTCTGCTCGATCGAGGCGGCGCGCCGCAACGCCCGCGAGGAACGCAACAACATCACGGTCGATCTCTGGGAGAGTCTCAACGGCCTTTGGCTGGAGCTGGGGGCGCGCCGTCGCGGCCCGCGCGCGGTGCTGGATCGCGGCGCACTGGTCGAGTTCGTGAAGAAGCAGTCGGTGATGGCATTCGGCGCGGCGCAAGTCACGCTATTGCGCGATGAGGCGTACGATTTCCTGCAGGCCGGCGCGTTTCTCGAACGCGCGGACAACACGGCCGCAATGCTCGACGTTAAGTTCCACCACTTGCGGCCGGACGGCGAACCGCACGCCCGCGAGCTCGACTACTACGCCTGGGCGGAGGTGCTGGACTGCATCGGCGCGTTCCGCACCTATCGGCGGATCTACCGCACCGCGCTCGATCCCATGAAGGTCGTGGAGTTGATGCTGCTGCGCCGCGACGTACCGCGCTCGGTCCACCACGCGCTCTCCGTCGTCGATGCGAGTCTCGCCTCGCTCACCGCCGCCTACGGCGCGCGCGGCGAGGCCGACCGGCTGGCGGGAGAGCTTCATGCCCGGCTGCGCTTCGCGCGCATCGACCAAGTGTTCACGATCGGGCTCGCCAAGTTCCTCGCCGACGCACGGCGCGACATCGCGCTTCTGTCGGACGAGATCGGCCGCCAGTATCTGTTCGACTGAGCCCGTCCATGCGCCTCGCCGTCTCCCATCGCACCGTCTTCGAGTTCGATCAGCCGTCGGGCTACTCGATCCACGACGTGCGGCTGACGCCCAAGCCGGCCAACGGCCAGCGCGTACTGGCTTGGCGCATCGATGGACCCGGCAATCGCGCCGACTGGACCGACGGTCACGGCAACGCCGTCACGACGTTCAGCACGACGCGCCCACATGCCCGCGTCGAAATCGTCGTCGAGGGCGTCTACGAGGTCAGCGACGCCGGCGCGTGGCTGCAATACGCCGAAGCGCCCACGCTTCCGCCCAGCTTTTGGCTCCGCAACTTCGGCCAGGCCCGTCACGACGCCAGTTTCGATCCGCTGGTGGCGACGCTCGGTAAGGAGACGCCGGCGTCGGGTCAGGTCGCCGCGCTCCACGCCTTGATGCGCCGCGTCTGCGAGGCGGTGAGCTATCGTCGCGACGTCTCGACGGTCGACACGTCGGCCATCGAGGCACTCCGCCTCGGCGCCGGAGTCGCCCAGGATCAGGCGCACGTCTTCATCGCGGCCTGCCGGCGCGCGGGCGTGCCGGCGCGCTACGTCAGCGGATATCTGCGCAATGACGACGCGTCGCTGCATGTGGGGCGGACCAGCCATTCCTGGGCGGAAGCCTGGATCGGCGAACTCGGCTGGGTGGGTTTCGATCCGGCCAATGAAATCAGCCCGCGCGGCGATCACCTGAAGGTCGCCATCGGCACCGACTACCGCGACGCCTCGCCGGTCGCTGGCCGGCGCATCGGTTTCGGTGAGGCGAAGATGAGCGTGGACGCCGAGGTCCGGCGCATCGACTGAGGCCCCAACCGGGCTCGGGGCGCGGGCGGGGAAAACTCATGCGCGACGAGCGTCGGCGCGCTTGAATCGGCGGGCTCGCCCGCCTACGGTCCGCAGCTTTTTCAGCGCCAAGAGGAGCGGAGCGCAATGGCCTTCATCGCCGACCGTCTGAGCCGTATCAAGCCGTCCCCGACCAGCGCCGCCCAGGGCAAGTTCCTCGAGCTGAAAGCGGCCGGCAAGGACGTGATCGGGCTGGCCGCAGGCGAGCCGGATTTCGCGACGCCCGAGCACATCAAGGACGCGGCCATCGCGGCGATCCGCGGCAACGACACCAAGTACACCGCGGTGCCGGGCACGCCCGCGCTGCGCCAAGCGATCGTCGCCAAGATGAAGCGCGACCACGGTCTCGACTACAAGCCGGCGCAGACCGTCGTGACCAGCGGCGGCAAGCAGATCATCTTCAACGCCATGCTGGCGACCCTGAACGCCGGCGACGAGGTCATCATCCCCGCGCCGTACTGGGTGTCGTACCCCGATATGGTGCTGATCGCCGACGGCAAGCCGGTCTTCGTGACCTGTCCGGAGTCGAAGGGGTTCAAGCTGCAGCCCGAGGCGCTGGAGCGCGCGATCACGCCACGCACCAAGTGGCTGATCCTCAACTCGCCCAGCAATCCGACCGGCGCCGCCTATTCGCGCGCCGAGATGCGCGCGCTCTGCGACGTGCTGTTGCGGCACCCGCAGGTCTGGGTGCTGACCGACGACATGTACGAGAAGCTGATCTACGACGGCTGCGAGTTCTGCACGCCAGCCGAGGTCGAGCCCAAGCTGTACGACCGCACGCTGACCATGAACGGCGTCTCCAAGGCTTTCTGCATGACCGGCTGGCGCATCGGCTACGCCGCCGGGCCGCAGGAGCTGATCAACGCGATGTCGGCGGTTCAGTCGCACAGCACGTCGAACGCGAGCTCGATCAGCCAGGCCGCCTCGGTCGCCGCGCTGAACGGTCCGACCGACTTCATTCCGAAGCACAATGCGATCTTCATGCAGCGCCGCGACCTGATCGTGTCGATGCTGAACCAGGCCAAAGGGCTGCGCTGCGCGCGACCGGAAGGCGCTTTCTATGTATATCCGTCCTGCGAGGGCGCGATCGGCAAGAAGACGCCTTCGGGCAAGACGATCGCGAACGACAGCGATTTCGTAGACTACCTGCTGGAATCCGAAGGATTGTCGGTGGTTCAGGGCACGGCCTTCGGCCTCGGCCCTGCCTTCCGCATTTCCTACGCCACCGCAACCGATCTGGTTGAGGAAGCCGGCCGGCGCATCCAGCGCGCCTGCGCAAACCTGCAGTAACCGGGTTTCCCCCGTCCAGCGCGGTTGACTCGCGCGGGACGGGGTGGAACGATTTTCTCGACAGGGCATCGCCCCGATCGCGGCGCCGCGGGAGGAGACTCCCGCGTTCGCGCCGCGGCCGCAGGGTAGCGTAGCGACCGCGCACGAACGCGGGGGCCTGCCCGCCGGACCCACCAAGGGTCCGTCCCGCCCGGAGACGCCGTCCGGGGTTCCACGCCGCGCGATCGCGCGGCAATGCGGGAGGTCGAGTCATGGCGGACATCAAGGGAGTATCAATCCCCGGCGGCAGACCAGGCAGCGGCGCGCATCGCGTCGTGGCGCTTTGCGGGCCGTATCTGTCCGGCAAGACGAGTCTTCTCGAGAGCCTGCTCTACGCCACCGGCGCGATCGGCCGGCGCGGCTCGACGCGGGCGGGCACCACGATCGGCGACACCGCGCCGGAAGCCCGCAAGCGCAGCATGAGCACCGAGTTGAACGTCGCGTCGGTCGACTACATGGGCGACCAGTGGACATTCCTCGACTGCCCCGGCTCCAACGAGTTCCAGCATGATTCCTTCGCGGCCCTGTCGGTGTGCGACGCCGCGGTCGTGGTTTGCGAGCCGCTGCCCGAGCGCGCGGTGACCCTGGCTCCCTTGCTGAAGTTCCTCGAGGACCGGCGCATCCCGCACGTGATCTTCATCAACAAGATCGATTCCGCGCAGGTGCGCGTGCGCGACATGCTGGCCGCGCTGCAGACCGTGTCGAACCGCAAGCTGGTGCTGCGCCAGGTGCCGATCCGCCGAACCGCCGCCAACGGCGCCGAGGAGACAGTGGGTTACGTCGATCTCGTGAGCGAGCGCGCCTATCGCTACAAGTCGAGTGGCGCATCGGACCTGATTGAAATGCCCGCCGAGGTTCTGCCGCGGGAGAGCGAGGCGCGGCGCGAAATGCTGGAGGTCCTCTCGGAGTTCGACGACACGCTGCTGGAGCAGCTGATCGAGGACGTGGCGCCGGAAAAATCGCTGATCTATCGCGATCTCCAGGAAGAGTTCGGCTCCGACCTGATCGCGCCGGTGCTGCTGGGCGCCGGCGACCGCGAGAACGGCGTACGCCGCCTGCTCAAAGCGTTGCGCCACGACACGCCCTTTGTCGGCTCGACCGCGCGCCGACGCGAGATGCTCGGCGCCGACGGTACGATCGCGGAGTGCTTCAAGGTCGTCCATCAGGCTCACGCGGGCAAGCTCTCCCTCTGCCGTGTCTGGTCGGGCACGCTGGAGGAAGGCCAGACGCTAGGCGGCCAGCGGGTCGGCGCCCTCTTCCACGTCCTTGGTCAACGACTGGAGAAGGTCGCCGAGGCCCGCGCCGGCGAGATCGTCGCGCTGGCGAAGGCCGACGGGATCAATGCCGGCCAGACCCTGTCGTCAGCAGGGACAGCCGCGACACCCGACCATCCGCCGCCCGAAGCACCGGTCTCCCAGCTCGCCGTCGCCGCTCGAAACCGCAACGACGAGGTGAAGCTCTCGAGCGCGCTTCACAAGATCGTCGAGGAAGACCCGTCTCTTTCCTACGAGGCGCGCGCCGAGACCCGCGAACTCCTGCTGCGCGGACAGGGCGAGGTGCACCTCAAGGTCGCGGTCGACAAGCTTTCGGGGCGCTACAACGTCGCGGTCGATACTGCGCCGCCACGCGTCGCCTACCGCGAAACCATCCAGGTCGGCACGCAGCAACATGCGCGCTACAAGCGGCAGACCGGCGGACACGGGCAATTCGCCGACATCAAAGTGGAGATCAAGCCCCTGCCCCGCGGCGCGGGCTTCCGGTTCGTGGATCGGGTCGTGGGGGGTGTCGTACCGCGCAACTTCATCCCGGCGGTCGAGGACGGCATCGTGGACTGCCTCAAGCAGGGACCGCTCGGCTCGCCCGTCGTCGATCTGGAGGTCACCCTGTTCGACGGCCAGTACCACGCGGTCGACAGCTCCGAGATGTCGTTCAAGATGGCGGCGCGCATCGCCATGACGGAAGGGCTGGCGAAGTGCCGGCCAGTCCTTCTGGAACCAATCCTGCGGGTGACCGTCGCCGCACCGAGCGAGGCGACGCCGCGCATCCAGCGGCTGATCTCGGGGCGACGTGGTCAGTTGCTGGGCTTCGATGCTCGCGCCGGATGGCAGGGTTGGGACGAGGTTTCGGCGCTGATACCTGCGTCTGAAATCGGCGACATGATCGTCGAGATCAGATCCGTGACGCAGGGGGTCGGTACCTACCGGCAGGAATTCGATCATCTGCAGGAGCTGACCGGACGGGCGGCCGACCGGGTCGTCGAGGAAGCCCGGCAGCGTGCCGCCGGATGAATTCAGGGCAACCGCGCAGCCCTGTCACAAGACGGTGATCCGGGCGCCGGCGCTTTGCATGCGCCGGCGCGATCCCGCATAATCCATCATCAATCTCCTGGAGTGCATTTCGATGCTGAACAGGCGTCTCATTCTGGCGGGGGGGGGCTCGCGGTCGCGGGTTGGCCGGCCAGCCTGTCCGCGCAGGGCGGCAAGATCGATCTCGTGTTCGCCGGCAACGAACTTTGCGGTCAGTGCAAGATCTGGCGGGCGCAGTCGGAGCCCGGCTTCAAGTCGTCGCCCGCGTTCAAGAAGCTGACCTATCATGTCGTGCACCCGGCCAACGCCACTCTCATGCTGAAGGAAGAGAATTGGCCGGCGGGCATTCGCTGGATTCTCACCGACTTCCAGATGAGTGACGAGGGCGCGCAGCGTGGCGGCATCACGCCACGCTTCATTCTCGCCCAGAACTAGAAGATCGTACTGGCGGTGGTCGGAAACCGTGCCTGGACCGAGCGTATGGTCCCCAAGATCAAGGAGTTGACGGGCGCGGCTGCCTGATCGTCGCGCGCCCCAGGGAGGTTCCGGTCATGGCCAATGACCTCTTCCGTCGGCAATTCGCGAGTTACGCTGCCGTGCATCGGGATCCGCGCAACAAGACGACTCACTTCATTGGCATTCCCGCCATCGTGTTCTCGCTTGTGCTGCTGCTCACGCTGTGGCGGGTCCCCGGCCTCGGGATTTCCTGGGCACTGGCGCTGGGCGTGCTGGCCGTGGCGGGGTGGATCCTCCTCGACGCCGGTATCGGCGTCGTGCTCGGAGTTCTGATGGCGGCCGGATGGGTCGCCGCCGAGGCTCTGGGCGCGCAGCTGGGTGGCACGGGCGTGTGGATCGCGTTTGCGATCCTGTTCGTCGGTGGCTGGATTGTGCAATTCCTCGGGCATCACTACGAGGGCAAGCGACCGGCTCTGCTGGACAACATCTTCCAGGGATTCATCGGGCCGATGTTCCTAGTCGGCGAGACGCTGGTGGCGATGGGCCATCGGCGCGATCTCGCCGCGTTGATGGGTGACCACCCGGTCACGTCTCAGTGAACTCCAGTGACTTGCGCCGCTCGCGCGCGCAGGCAACAAAGTCCGACCCTCAAGCCACGGAGCCAAGCGTGCTGATCAAGCGGACACGAGGATGGGAACTGCCGGAGCGGCTTGTGACACCCGAGAGCGTCGCGCTGGGCCGGCGCGCGGCGATGGCAGGCGGCGGCGCGATCCTGGCCGGCACACTCGCGCCTTCAGCCGCGCGGGCCCAGGCCGACGCCGACCCGACCGCCAAGTTCTATCCGGCGCGGCGCAACGACACCTACGGCGTGCCGACGCCAATGACCACCGAGAAACTCGCCACGACCTACAACAACTTCTACGAATTCGGCAGCCACAAGAACATCTGGCGCGAAGCGCAGAAGCTGCCGATCCGACCGTGGACGATCAAGATCGGCGGCCTGGTCGAGAAACCGATCGAGATCAGCTTTGACGAGCTGATCGCAAAGATGCCGCTGGAAGAGCGGGTGCACCGGTTCCGCTGCGTCGAGACATGGTCGATGATCGTGCCGTGGTCCGGCTTCCCGATGAAGGCACTGGTGGAGTTCGCCAAGCCGCTGGGGTCGGCGAAGTTCGTCGAGATGAAGACGCTGTCGCGCCCAAGCATCATGCCGGGCCAGCGCGAGTTCTGGTATCCGTGGCCCTACACCGACGGTCTCGCCATCGACGAGGCGACCCACGACCTTGCGTTTATCGCCACCGGCCTCTACGGCAAGCCGATCCCGCGCCAGAACGGCGCGCCGCTGCGGCTGGTGACGCCGTGGAAGTATGGCTTCAAGCAGGTGAAGTCGATCGTGAGCATCGATTTCACCGACAAACGCCCGGTTTCCTTTTGGGAGAAGCTGCTGCCGACCGAGTATGGCTTCTGGGCCAACGTGAACCCGCAGGTTGGCCATCCGCGCTGGAGCCAGGCCACCGAGAAGTTGCTGGGCAGCGACGCGCGCATCCCCACTCTCCTCTACAACGGCTATGCCGAGTGGGTGGCGGGACTGTACGAGGGTCGCAAGAGCGAAAAACTCTTCATGTAGCGGCTTTGCGGATGGCGACCCGCCGGCTAAAACGGCGGCGAAACCATCCGAGGAGCCCGCGATGTCGATTTCCCGCCGTTCCGCGATCGCCGGACTGGGCGCCGTCGCCGCTGCGCCGCACGCCCGGGCGCAGGATTTCCCGAACAAGCCGATCCGCCTGGTCGTTCCGTTCGCCGCCGGCAGCGCGACCGACATCGCTGCGCGCGGCCTCGGCCAGAAGCTGGGCGATATCCTGAAGCAAGGTGTGGTGATCGAGAACAAGCCCGGCGCCGGCGGCCAGCTTGGCGCGCAAGCGGTCGCGACCGCAGCGCCCGACGGCTACACGCTCCTGATGGGCACCAATTCGACCAACGCCGCGATCAAGTCGCTCTACAAGAAGCCGCTCTATGATCAGGACAAGGATTTCGCCGCCATCGCGCGGGTGGTGTTGGGTGTGAACACGCTGGTGGTGAACCCGCAGATCCCGGTGAACAACGTCGCCGAACTGGTGGAGTACGCCAAGAAGAACCCCGGCAAGATCAACTATGCCGAAGCGAGCTCAAGCCAGCGGCTGACGGCGGAGATGTTCAACCAACTCTCCGGCGCGAAGCTCGAGCGCGTGCCCTATCGGGCAAGCCCGCAGGCGCTGCAGGACGTGATCTCGGGCCAGGTCCAGGTGATGTTCCCCGATCTGCCCAATGCCCTGCCGCAAATCGAGGCGGGACGCGTGAAGGGGCTGGGTGTGAGCAGCGCCAAGCGCACGAGCGTGGCGCCCAACCTGCCAGCCATTGCCGAAACGCTTCCCGGCTACGAGCTGGTGTGGTGGCTGGCCGTGTTCGCACCGGCCGCGACCCCGCGACCGATCCTCCAGCGGCTCGCTGCGGCGGTCCAGGAAGGCACTGCTGACGCCGCAACCGGCCGAACCATGACGGGAGGGCGCGCCGAGGTGTCGGTGATCGTGCTCGACGAGTTCCAGCGATTCGTCACGCGCGAGACCGACGTGTGGGCCAAGGCGATCAAGGCCGCCGGCATCGAGCCGGAGTGACCCCATGGCCTCGCTCGAAATCGACCGCGCCGGTCCCATCCGTACCCTCTGGCTGAACCGGCCCGAAAAGAAGAACGCACTGGACAGCGGCTTGCTCGAAGCGCTGGGTGCGGCGCTGCGCTCACCGGTGGATCCGGCCGACCGCGTGGTCGTGATCCGCGGTCGAGGCACGGTGTTCTGCAGCGGTCTCGACATGGCCGAACGCCGCGAGACCATCGGCGGCGGCGGTGCCAGCGGCATCGAGGCGATGTTGCGGGCGATCGAGCTTTGCCCGCTGCCCGTCGTGGCGGTGGTGCACGGCGATGCCATCGCCGGCGGCAACGAGTTGGCGCTGCATTGCGATCTCGTGATCGCGAGCGACAAGGCACGCTTCGGCATGTCGCTCGCCCAGGTGGGGCTCGCGCCGAACTGGTTCCTCGCCAAGAAGCTGATGGAAGTGCTGGGTCCGGTCGTCACCCGCGAAATGCTGCTGCTGGGCGATCCGCTACCCGCGCCCCGCCTGCACGCGCTCGGTCTGATCGCACGCTGCGTGCCCGCCGACCGCCTCGAAGCCGAGGCCTCGGCCGTCATCGGGCGCATCGCCGCCAACGCCCCGCTGTCATTGCGGGCGATGAAGGCGACCACCGTCCGCCAGCTTGAGTTCCGCGACAGCATCCCGCACGCCGACGTCGACGCGCTGGTCCGCGCCGCGCTCGCCAGCACCGACGCGCAGGAAGGCATGAAGGCGCGGCTGGAAAAACGCGTCGCCCGCTTCGAGGGTCGCTAATCCGATGGCGATGCGGCTGCGGCTGGACGGTCCGTGGCGACCTCTCGACGCCGCCGAGGTCGCGCGTCTCCCCGGCCAACTCGGCGTTTACCAGATCGCGGATGGTGAGGGTCGGATCGCCAAGATCGGAGAGGCCGGCGCGCGCGCGCCCTTCGGTCTGCGAACGGCGCTGGAGCGGGAACTCGCCGCGCGCGGACCGGGCTGGCGCTTCCGCGTCGAAGTGAACATGCAGTACCGCACGCGATGGTTCGAGCTCCTGATGGTCCACCGTGCCGACCACGGTGCGCTGCCCCCTGACAACGCCGCCGATTCGCCCGCTCTCGGGCGGCTCAGCCCGGCCTAACCGGCAGAACCGCCCATGGATTTTGAACCCACCACCGAGCAACGACTGTTGATCGAACAGGTCCGCCGCTTCGTGCGCGAAGAGATCCTCCCCCTCGAGGAAACGCTCGACCCCGACGCGTCGGAGCTCCCGGCCACCGACCTCGCGCGGCTGGTCGGCAAGACCAAGGCGATGGGCCTCTATGGCATCGACATTCCGCGCGAGTTCGGCGGACCCGACATCGACATCGTCACGCGCACCTATCTGGCGATCGAGATGGCGCAGCACCGCGCCGGCCTCTATGTGCCCTGCTACGGCGCCTTCGGCGGCGCGGGCCTCGCCCAGCTTTTCGAGGCCAACGACGACCAGAAGGAGCGCTATCTTTTTCCCACCTTGCGGGGCGAGAAGAAGGCCTTTTTCGGTCTTACAGAGCCCTCGGGCGGCAGCGATCCGGCACGCGCCATCCGCACGCGCGCCGAGCGGCGCGACAACGGCTGGGTCATCAACGGCAGCAAGATCTACATATCCGGCGCCGACCGCGCGCAGTACGGCATCGTCTTCGCCCGCACCGATGCAGCAAAGGGCCGGGGTGGCATCACCTGTTTCATCGTCGACGCCGGCACGCCCGGCTTCCACGTGCGACGCGTCGTGCACACGCTGCGCTCGTCGAGCTACGCCACCGAGCTCGAGTTCACCGAGTGCTGGGTGTCGGACCACCAGGTGCTGGGTGAGGTGAACAAGGGGTTCGCGATCGCCAATGACCGGCTCAGCCGGCAGCGCATTCCCTATGCTGCCGGCTGCATCGGTGTCGCGATCAAGGCGCAGGAGATGGCGCTGGAATGGTCGAAGATCCGCGAGACCTTTGGCGAGAAGCTGGCCAATCGCCAGGCCATCCAGTGGATGCTGGTCGACAATGAGCTGGAGATCCGCACCGCGACCTACTTCACGCTGGTCGCGGCCGAGAAGGCGCGACGCGGCGAGCCGTTCCGGACTGAGGCCGCGATGGCAAAGCTGCTGGCGAGCGAGAATGGCGGCAAGGTCGTCGATCGCGCGATGCAGATCTTCGGCGGAATGGGCATGACAAAGGACCTGCCACTGGAGCGCTGGTATCGCGAGATGCGCATCCGGCGGGTGGGCGAGGGTCCGAGCGAGGTCCAGCGCATGGTGATCGCGCGCGATCTGCTCGGAAGCAAGCTGCGATGAGCGCCGGTCCCCTCGCCGGCCTGTCGGTGGTGGAGTTCGGTCAAAACCTGGCCGGACCCTATTGCGGCCAGATCCTCGCCTTCCTCGGCGCCGACGTGGTAAAGGTGGAGCGACCCGAGGGCGACGATGCGCGCAAATGGGGGCCTCCCTTCATCGACGGCGACGCGGTAGGCTTCATCGCCCTCAATCGCGGCAAGAAGTCCATCACCTGCGACTTGGCGCAGACCGCCGACCGGGACGCCCTCATCGAACGCATCGGCCGAGCAGACATCTTCATCCACAATCTCCGCGCCGACGTGCCCGCCAAGTTCGGTATCGATGGGCCCACACTCACGGCGCGCTTCCCGCGCCTCATCTACGCCGACCTCGGCGCCTTCGGGCATCTCGGTCCGTGGCGGGAACGGCCGGGATACGAGCCGATCATTCAGGCGGTCGCCGGCCTGATCTCCCTGAACGGGGACCCGGCGGGCGCGCAGGCGCGGATCGGCGTGTCGATCATCGACCTGTCGACCGGCATGTGGACCGCGATCGGTGTGCTGGCAGCGCTCGCCCGCCGGCAGACGACCGGTCACGGCGCGCTGGTGAACACCTCGCTGTTCGAGACCGGCCTGATGTGGGCGTCGAACCACGCTGCGTCCTTCACTGCGACCGGCAAGGTCCCACCGCGCCAGGGCACAGGCCACCCGTCACTCGCGCCGTACCAGGCCTTCGCCTGCGCGGACGGTCCGCTGATGGTCTGCCCCGGCAGCGATCGACTGTGGCGGAAGTTCGCCGAGGCGCTGGGTCATCCTGAATGGCCGAACGATCCGCGCTACCGCACCAACGCCGACCGGATGCGCCACCGCGACGGGCTGTTGGCCGACATCGCCGTGATCATGGCGAGTGAGTCTCGCTCGACCTGGTCGGAGCGGCTCGACGCGCGCGGCGTGCCGAATGGTCCCTTGAACAGCGTTCCGGAAGTGATGCAGCTCGCGCAGGTCGCGGCGCTCGGCATCTTCGCGCGCCCCTATCCGGACTCGCCGGCGGCGTTCCACGGGTTGCCGGTCAGCATCGATGGCCAGCGCGCAGGCGACGAGGCCCGTGCCCCGCGCATCGGCGAGCACAACGGCCAAGTCTAGTCTTGTGTCGGCTCTGAAGATCCGCTGATTCCGGCCGGGTCAGAATCACCCCAAGGCGGCGGCTCAGCCCGCGAACGCGAGGCAGTAGTCGCGCACGCGCTGGATCGGAATCCGGGCGTGGCTTTGAACGATGATGAACTTGCCGCCGGGATCACCACCGGGCGACACCGACATCCGCTCGAACTCCTCGGCGCCCCAAACGCAAGAGCGCTCTGAGAAGAGATGGACCTTGTCGCGATAGCACTCGTCCCAATGGACGTGATAGTCGAGCAAGTTGCCGCGCTTCTCCGCCACGCAAGTGTAGAGCGAGTACTCCGTCCACGTGACGTTCGTCATCTTGCGCATCACCGTCAGGGCGAGCACTCGGGCCGGATCCGACCCGCCCTCTGCAAGATGCTCCAAAACCTGGCGCGTCAGATCGCCATGCAGGATGTTGGGGGTCACCGAAAGCCCGTGAGCGCCAGCGTCGTAGGCGGTGCCGACATAGTTGGCCGCGTTCTCCCACCAGCCGTGCCAGTATTTCGGCTCCCAGCGCGAGAGCGCGCGTCCGCGGCGCACGAAGGTCGCCTCGTCGAAGTCGCCGACGCAGACCACATCGGAATCGAGCGTCAGAAAGCCCGCGAAGCCGAGCTGCGTCGGCACCATGAGCTTGATCAGCTGCTGACGATACCAACCGGGCATCAGGTAGAAGGCGCTGAGCCTCGAGAAGAACTCGCTCTCGGCGCGCACCGAGACGTCTACGCGGGGAAAGCGCGGCAGCTCCTTTCCGAGCTCCGCCACGTCGCGACCAGGTGCCACGATCAGCAACTCGAACGGCTTCGAGCCCTTCCAGTGGCGGTCGACAGACTCGACCAGCAGCGCCGCCCGCTCCAGATCGCCGCGCCGCTTCAGCCGGCGCAGGGCGATGGGGAGAATGGCCTTCGAAACTTCCGTGAACATGAAACTCCGGGCCGGTACCGACGGGCTTGCGCGAAGGAAGCGTCGCGCGCGGCGGGCCAATACCACACCGCGACGCGGAACGCTTCCCTCGCGACTGCGTCGGAGTCTCGCACATTTCCATGCCTGGAAAGCGGCCATTCCGCCGGATCGCCGGTCAAAAAAACGCCGGGCCTGGAGGGCCCGGCGAGTCAAACAGGGAGGCTTCACGTCTGGGAGACGTGGGACCAAGATGATCCCGGTTCGCCTTCGGACCACCGAAGCAATCACGAGGATGAACTGGTAAGAGCTTACTCCCAGTTGCGTTGCCACCGATGACTGAAGTTCGGGCAACTGGCATGCGGCACAAGCATGCCTCGGGCGCCGCTCAGAAGCGGGTCTCCGCGACCTTGCGCAGCAGAAAGTCCCGGAAAACGGCGATCCGCTTGGAGTGGCGCAATTCTTCCGGGTACGTGAAGTAGACGTCGGTCGTTCGCACGTTGAGATCGGGCAGCACCGCCTCGAGCTTGGTCGACTCGCGCGCGAGATAGTCAGGGAGCGAAGCGATGCCCAACCCCGATTCGACAGCGCGGAAGATGCCGTAGACGTTGTTCACGCGCAGCACCACTGTGCGCGGCAGGTTGTCCGGATTGCCCTCATGGAGAAGCCAGTTCACGTCCTGGACGGGCGCCCTCGCATCCTCACCGAAAATGATGAGGCGGTGCTTGTCGAGTTCGTCGACCGACTTCGGCCGACCGTACTTCTGGATGTAGCTATGGCCGGCATAGACATGACTACGCACCGTTAGAAGGTGCCGCTGAATCAGTCCGGGTTGTCGCGGCATCACCATGCGGATCGCGACATCGGCCTCGCGCATGCCGAGATCGAGCTCGTTGTCGGACAGCACCAGGCTGACATCGACCTCGGGATACATGGTGATGAATTCGTGCATCTGCGCGGTGAGCCAGGTCGAGCCGAAGCCCACCGTCGCCGTCACCTTGAGCCGGCCGGCGGGCTTGTCCTGGTTGGCCCGCAGCAGCGCCTCGGCCGTATTCACCTTGCCGGCCATGTCGCGCGCGGTGCGATAGAGCAGCTCCCCCTGCTCGGTCAGGATCAGGCCGCGGGCATGACGATGGAACAGCATCACGCCCAGCTGCTCCTCCAGCGCGCCGATCTGGCGCGAGATCGCCGATTGGCTGAGCTTCAGCCCTTCACCGGCGTGGGTGAAGCTGCCGGCGTCCGCGACCGCCTGGAAGATCCGCAGCTTGTCCCAGTCGACCATCTCCCCGCGTCCCCGCTATTCCGCCGCCTGCGCGAGCCCGGCCTCCCGACCGGCCAGCCACTTCTCCGCCTCCAGCGCCGCCATGCAGCCGGTGCCCGCGGCGGTCACAGCCTGGCGGAAGACCTTGTCCTGCACGTCGCCGGCCGCAAACACTCCCTCGATATCGGTCGCGGTCGAGTCCGGCCGGGTGAGCAGATAGCCTTCGCCGTCCATGGCGAGCTTGCCCTTGAAGAGCTCGGTGTTGGGAGAGTGGCCGATCGCCACGAACACCCCATCGGTCGGCAGCGTCGTCTCCGCCCCGGTGCGCGCATGGCGGAGTCTCACGCCCTGCACCAGGGGCGCAGGCGCGCGCTCCCCCACGATCTCTGCCACGGTCTGGTCCCATAGCACCGTCACCTTGGGATTCCGGAAGAGCCGTTGCTGAAGGATCTTCTCGGCACGCAGCGAGTCGCGGCGATGCACGAGCGTCACCTTCGACGCGTGGTGGGTCAGATAGAGCGCCTCTTCCACCGCGGTGTTGCCGCCGCCGACCACCACGACTTCCTTGCCGCGGAAGAAAAATCCATCGCAGGTCGCACAGGCTGAGACGCCGCCGCCGCGGAAGGTCTCTTCCGACGGCAGGCCGAGCCACTTCGCCGTCGCGCCGGTGCAGATGATGAGCGAGTCAGCCTCGTAGCGATCGCCGGAGTCGCCGAGGCAGACGAACGGACGCCGCGAGAGGTCGACCTCGACGATGGTGTCCGAGACCAGCCGCGTGCCGACATGCTCGGCCTGCTTCTGCATCTGCTCCATCAACCAAGGGCCCTGAATCACATCGGCGAAACCCGGATAGTTCTCCACGTCAGTGGTGATGGTGAGCTGCCCACCCGGCTGGATGCCCTGCACCAGGATCGGCTGGAGGCTTGCACGGGCAGCATAGATCGCGGCGGTGTAGCCGGCGGGGCCCGACCCCAAGATCAACACTTTGCTTTGATGAAGGTTCGCCATGTCCGCTCCGCTTCCCGCCAACTGCATATCTACGCCATCTGTGCAGCCCTCGGGCAGTTTCCAGAGCAGCCTTATCAACAATTTTGCGGGATGCGCCCCATCCCCATGCCGTTTGGGCAACTTTATTGCGCCAATGGCACGGTTCTGGCATAGAGCCGGCGGACGGAGGAAACAAAATGGCGCGCGCAAAGCTCGATCGAATCGACCGGCGCATCCTGAACGATCTGCAGGCCAGCGGCCGCATGACCAACGTCGAACTCGCCGAGCGGGCGGGCATCTCGGCGCCCCCCTGCCTGCGCCGGGTGCGGGCGCTGGAGCGGACCGGCATCATCAAGGGCTATCACGCCGACCTTAGCGCCGAGGCGCTGGGCTACAGCGTTTCCGTCTTCGCGCTGGTCGGCCTCAACAGTCAGGCGGAGAGCGATCTCAAGGCCTTCGAGGAGCTGATGGCGGGTTGGCCCGAGGTACGCGAGTGCCACATGCTGGCCGGCGAGGCGGACTTCCTCGTGAAGATCGTGGCAGAGACCTGGGACGAATATCAGCGTTTCCTCACCACGCGGCTCACCTCGGCGCCCAACGTCAGCCATGTGAAGTCGATGATGGTCTTCCGGACCGCCAAGGACGTTCCGGGCGTCCCGATCTCCACCGACTGATCTCGGTCGAAGCTCTTGCAGGAAACGCTGTGTATCTATAGGCTGCAAAAATACACACTGTTGTCATGAAGGCTGCCCCAATGAGACAGTTCCTCGACGCGTCGCGCGTTCTGGCGATGGACCTCGCCTCCACCCTCCTCTTCCTTGCCATCCTGGCCACCACCGGCAGCCTGATCGCCGCCGTCGCCTCGGGTATGGCACTCGGGATTGCGCAAATCGGCCATGACCTCTGGCGGGGCAAACGCATCGAGGCGCTCCAGTGGCTGAGCTTGATCATCATCGTGGTCTCCGGGTCGGCGACGTTCGTGACCGACGATCCGCTGTTCGTGATGCTGAAGCCCACGGTCATCTATGCGGTCGTGGGCTGCGTGATGCTGCGACGCGGCTGGATGACGCGATACCTGCCGCCGATCGCGCAGCACCTGGTGCCCGACCTCGGCGTGCTGTTCGGCTACATCTGGGCCGGCCTGATGTTCGGCTCGGCTGTGCTCAACATCGTGCTGGCGCTGCTGCTGGAACCCGCGGCCTGGGCCGCGTGGAAGTCGGCCTGGGCGATCGGCAGCAAAGTGGCGCTGTTTCTGATCCAGTACGCCATCATGAAGACCGTCGGCATCCGGCGCGCGCGGCGCGCCATGGCGGCGTCTACTTGAACTGGACACCGACCACTTCGTAGGACTTGGCACCGCGCGGGGTCTGCACCTCGACAGTGTCGCCCACCGTCTTGCCGATCAGCGCCCGCCCGATCGGCGAGGTGATCGAAATGCGCCCCTTCGAGAGGTCCGCCTCGTACGGGCCCACGATCTGGTACTTCACCTTCTCGTCGGTATCCTCGTCGGCAAGCCGCACGGTGGCGCCGAACTTCACGACCTTGCCCGAGAGCTTGCTGAGGTCGATCACATCGGCACGCGAGATGATGTCCTCCAATTCGCCGATCCGGCCCTCGATGAAGCTCTGCTTCTCGCGCGCCGACGTGTACTCGGCGTTCTCCGACAGGTCTCCGTGCGAACGCGCCTCCGCGATCGCCTTGATGATCGCCGGTCGCTCGACACCCTTGAGCTGCTTCAGCTCGTCCTCGAGGCTACGCAGCCCCGGCCCTGTCATCGGCACCTTGTCCATGTCCGGATCGTCCCTTGTCGCGCAACGGCCGTCAACGGCGTTCGCCGCCACCGCGCGAGCCGCGCCGATGCAAGCTCCTAGAAGCCGCTCTTGAAGTAGGATTGCAGGGGCGCGACATCGAGCGCGCCGTCCCGCACCGCCGCGATCCCCTCGACCGACGCCTTCGCACCGGCGACGGTCGTGTAGTAGGCGATGCGGTTCATGAGCGCCGTGCGACGCAACGTAAAGCTGTCGGCGACCGAGCTCGCGCCGTCCACCGTATTGAACACCAGATGGACCTTGCCGTCCTTCATCATGTCCACGATGTGCGGCCGACCCTCTAGCACCTTGTTCACGCGCTGGGCCTCGATGCCGTGATCGCGCAGAAAGTCGGCGGTACCACCGGTCGCGACGACAGAGAAGCCGAGCTCGACCAGCCGCCGGACGGGCGCGACCATCGCCGGCTTGTCGCTCCCGCGCACCGACACGAATACCGTGCCCTCGGTCGGCACCTTGGCACCGCTGCCAAGCTGGGACTTGGCGAAAGCGCGGCCGAAGTTCGTGTCGAGCCCCATCACCTCGCCGGTCGAGCGCATCTCGGGTCCGAGGATGATGTCCACGCCCGGGAACCGGGCGAAGGGGAAGACGGCTTCCTTGACCGCGATGTGCTGCGAGCGCGGCTTGGTCAGTCCGAAGCTCGCCATCGCCTCTCCGACCATCAGTCGGGCCGCCACCTTGGCGATCGCCTGACCGGTCGCCTTGGCGACGAACGGCACCGTGCGGCTGGCGCGAGGATTGACCTCAAGGATATAGACGTCGCCGTCCTTCACCGCGTACTGCACGTTCATCAGTCCGACGACGTTCAGTGCCCGCGCCAGCGCCTCGGTCTGGCGTTCGATTTCTTCGATGATCGCGGGTTGCAGCGAATAGGGCGGCAGCGAGCAGGCCGAATCGCCGGAATGGATCCCGGCTTCCTCAATGTGTTCCATGATGCCGGCCACGAACACCTTGCCGGCCCGGTCGGCCAGGGCGTCGACATCGACCTCAATCGCATCGCGCAGATAGGAATCGATCAGCACCGGATTGGCGCCGCTCACCTTCACCGCGTCGCGCACGTAGCGCTCGATGCCCTCGCGATCGTAGACGATCTGCATCGCCCGTCCGCCGAGCACATAGGAGGGGCGGATCACCACCGGATAGCCGATGCTCTCGGCCACGGCGACGGCCTGCTCGGCCGAGGTCGCGGTGCCGTTGTTGGGTTGGCGCAGCTTGAGGCCGGCCACAAGCTTCTGGAAGCGCTCGCGATCCTCGGCCAGATCGATCGCATCGGGCGAGGTGCCGAGGATCGGGATGCCCGCCGCCTCCAGCGGCTTGGCGAGCTTGAGCGGCGTCTGGCCGCCAAACTGGACGATCAACCCGAGCAACTCGCCACTGCGGCGCTCGACCTCAACCAGCTCGATCACATCCTCGGCGGTCAGCGGCTCGAAGTAGAGGCGGTCAGCGGTGTCGTAGTCCGTCGACACGGTCTCGGGGTTGCAGTTGACCATGATGGTCTCGTAGCCCGCCTCGCGCAGCGCATAGACGGCGTGGACACAGCAGTAGTCGAACTCGATGCCCTGGCCGATGCGGTTGGGGCCACCGCCCAGGATGATGACCTTGCGCCACGCCGTCGGCTCGGCCTCGCATTCCGCCGGGCGCGAACCGTCGCCCTCGTAGCAGGAGTAGAGGTAGGGGGTGTCCGACGCGAACTCGCCAGCGCAGGTGTCGATGCGCTTGTACACCGGCCGCACACCGACGGCGCGCCGACGGGCGGCGACGGCCGCGCCGCCGAGCCCGCAGAGCTCGCCCAAGCGCTCGTCGGAGAAACCTTTCTTCTTGAGGTCGAGCAGGCCTGCGGCATCGGCCGGAAGGCCATCGTTCCGGATCCGCGTCTCGATGCGCACCAGCTCTTCGATCTGGCGCAAGAACCACGGCTCGAACTTCGAGGCCTGCGCGATCTCGGCCACGCTGAGGCCATGACGGAACGCCTGCGCGATCACCAGCACGCGGTCAGGCGTCGGCCTGGCCAGCGCGCCCACGATCGCCGCGCGATCCGGGGCGCCCTTGATGTCGACCTCGTTCAGGCCGGTGAGCCCGGTTTCCATCGAGCGCAGCGCCTTCTGCAGCGACTCCTGGAAGGTTCGCCCGATCGACATCGCCTCGCCTACGCTCTTCATCGAGGTGGTGAGCAGCGGTTCCGCGCCCGGGAATTTCTCGAACGCGAAGCGCGGCATCTTGGTGACGACGTAGTCGATGGTCGGCTCGAACGACGCCGGCGTTGAGCCCGTGATGTCGTTGGCGAGCTCGTCCAGCGTGTAACCGATCGCCAGCCGTGCCGCGACCTTGGCGATCGGGAAGCCCGTGGCCTTCGAGGCCAACGCCGACGAACGCGAGACGCGTGGGTTCATCTCGATCACGACCATGCGACCCGTAGCCGGATCGATCGCGAACTGCACGTTCGATCCGCCGGTGTCGACGCCGATCTCGCGCAGGCACGCGATCGAGGCGTCGCGCATGATCTGGTATTCCTTGTCGGTGAGCGTCAGCGCGGGCGCGACAGTGACCGAATCGCCGGTATGGATGCCCATCGGATCGACGTTCTCGATGGAGCAGATGATGATGCAGTTGTCGGCGCGATCGCGCACGACCTCCATCTCGTATTCTTTCCAGCCGAGCACCGACTCCTCGACCAGCACCTCGCCGACCGGCGAGGCGTCGACGCCGCCAGCCACGATCTCGAAGAATTCGTCGCGATTGTAGGCGATGCCGCCGCCGGTGCCGCCAAGCGTGAAGGACGGCCGGATGATCGCCGGTAGGCCGACCAGCGCCAGCGCCGCCGCCGCCTCCTCGCGGTTGTGCACCACCTGGCTGCGCGGGCAGTCCAGCCCGATCTTGGTCATGGCGTCGCGGAACAACAGCCGGTCCTCGGCCTTGTCGATCGCCTCGGCGTTGGCGCCGATCAGCTCGACACCGAGCTTCGCGAGCCGACCGTCGCGATGCAGCGCCATCGCGGTGTTGAGCGCGGTCTGGCCGCCCATCGTCGGCAGGATCGCGTCGGGCTTTTCCTTCTCGATGATGCGCGCCACCATGTCGGGCGTGATCGGCTCGACATAGGTCGCATCGGCGAGGCCCGGGTCGGTCATGATGGTGGCGGGGTTGGAGTTCACCAGCACAACGCGATAGCCTTCGGCCTTCAGCGCCTTGCAGGCCTGGACGCCGGAATAGTCGAACTCGCAGGCTTGCCCGATCACGATCGGCCCCGCGCCGATCACCAGGATGCTCTTGATATCGGTACGCTTGGGCATCGCCTCACCGGGCCTTGGCGGCTTCGATCGAGTCGACGAACCGCTTGAAAAGATAATGGCTGTCCGTCGGCCCCGGCGAGGCTTCGGGATGGTACTGCACCGAGAACGCCGGCTTGTCCCTGAGACGCAGGCCCTCATTGGAGCCGTCGAACAGCGACACGTGCGTCACCTCGACATTCGCGGGCAGCGTGTCGGCTAGCACACAGAAACCGTGGTTCTGCGAGGTGATCTCGACCTTGCCGGTCTGCAGGTCCTTGACCGGCTGGTTGCCGCCGCGATGACCGCGCGCCATCTTCGCGGTCTTGCCGCCGACAGCGAGCGCCAGCATCTGGTGACCGAGGCAAATTCCAAAGAGCGGCACGCCCGACCCGAGAACGCCCTGGATCGCGGGGATCGCGTAGACGCCCGTCGCCGCCGGATCGCCGGGACCGTTGGACAGGAACACGCCGTCCGGCTTGTGCCGCAGGATGTCTTCAGCTGTGGCCGTCGCAGGCACGACCGTCACGCGGCACCCTGCCGCCGCGAGGCAACGCAGGATGTTGCGCTTGGCGCCGTAGTCGACGGCGACAACGTGGTAGCGCGGCGCGGTCTGCGTTCCATAGCCCTTGCCGAGCGTCCAGGTGCTCTCGTCCCAGCTGTAGCCCTGCTTGGTCGTGACTTCGAGCGCGAGATCCATGCCTTCAAGCCCGGGCCAGTCGGCCGCCCGCTTGCGCAGCGCGGCGAGGTCGAACCGGCCATCCGGTGCGTGTACCACCACGCCGTTGGGCGCACCGCCATCGCGAATGCGCCGCGTCAGGCGACGTGTGTCCACGCCGGCCACTCCCGGCAGATTGTGCGACTTCAGCCACGCGTCGAGATGCTTGGAGGCGCGCCAGTTCGCGGCCTCGGTGATGTCGCCGCGCAGGACCACACCGCGGGCTGCCGGGGTGATGCTCTCGATGTCCTCGGCGTTGGTCCCGACATTGCCAATGTGGGGAAAGGTGAAATTGATGATCTGCCCGGCATAGGAGGGATCGGTAACAATCTCCTGGTAGCCGGTCATCGAGGTGTTGAAGCAGACCTCGCCCACCGCCGCGGTCGCCGCCCCGACGCCTCGGCCCCAAAAGACCTCGCCGTCAGCCAGAACGAGCGCGGCCGTGGCCCACGCGGGCGCGGCGTCTTTCGCGCCGCCTGCGGTCATCGGGGAAGTCATGTGTTCGGTTCCGTTCGCCAGGCCCGCCTGCAGGACCGTCAATCGGTCGCCCGCGAACCGGGCGGGTTGTAATGAAGCGACGGGGCACCGTCAAGCCAGCGTCGGCGGCGATTTGTTCATACAATTCAATGGCTTAATTGCTTTGCCAACAGAGCTGCGCGGCTTTAGGGTGCGGCCATGCTGCGACAGACCCTGAACGACGCGATGAAGGAGGCGATGAAGAGCCGCGACCAGGCCACGCTGGGCACGGTCCGCCTCATCCTGGCCAAGCTCAAGGATGTGGATATCGCCGCCCGCACGGCCGACAGCCGCGAGGGCGTCTCGGATGAACGAATCCTCTCAATGCTGCAGGGCATGATCAAACAGCGGAACGAAGCGATCACGCTCTACCGCCAGGGCGGCCGCGCCGAGCTTGCCGACAAGGAACAGGCCGAAATCGCGGTCATCGAACGGTTCCTGCCTCGTCAGATGGACGATGCCGCCGTGGCGGCGGCGATCGCGGAGGCCGTGAAGGCGACTGGGGCCGCCTCCATCAAGGACATGGGCGGCGTGATCGCCGCGCTCAAGGCTAAGTACACCGGCCAAATGGATTTCGCCAAAGCGTCAGGAGCGGTGAAAAAGGCGCTGACCGGCGGCTGAGTGCCGCCCCGCGCTCAAGCAGTCCCCACTATTCGCCATCGCCAAGCCGTCCGCCGGACGGCATCGTAGGGCATGGCCTTCCCGCCGGGATTCCTGGACGAGCTGCGCGCGCGCACGACGCTGTCGGATGTGGTGGGCCGCAAGGTCACGCTGAAGCGCGCCGGGCGAGAGTTCTCCGGGCTCTGCCCCTTCCACAACGAAAAGACACCGTCCTTCACCGTCAACGATCGGAAGGGGTTTTTCCATTGCTTCGGCTGCGGTGAACACGGCGATGCCATCGGCTTCGTGATGAAGACCGAGGGACTTTCGTTCCCGGAATCGGTGGAGAAGCTGGCGCGTGAGGTCGGCCTTGAGGTGCCGCGCGCCACGCCGCAGGAGCGCGAGCGCGCCGAGCGCGCGTCGAGCCTGCAGGAGGTGGTCGAACTGGCCGCCCGCTGGTTCGAACGCCAGCTCCGCCTGCCTGTGGGCCGCGCCGGACTCGACTATCTGCGGGGGCGCGGGCTCTCGGAGGAGACCATCGAGGGTTTTCGTCTTGGCTTCGCCCCGGACTCGCGGGATGGACTGCTCGCCACTCTGAAGCGCGAGGGGGCGACCGAGGACAGAATCGTCGAGGCGGGCCTTGCCATCCGGCCGGACGACGGGCGCGGCGCCTACGACCGCTTCCGCGGACGTGTGATGTTCCCGATCAATGATCGTCGCGGCCGGGTCATCGCCTTTGGAGGCCGCGTCATCGGCCCGGGTGAGCCCAAGTATCTCAACTCGCCGGAGACGCCACTCTTCCACAAGGGCAACAATCTCTACTGTCTCGACCGCGCCCGCGCGGCCTCGGCCAGGGACCAGCCAGTGATCGTGGCGGAAGGCTACATGGACGTGATCGCGCTGCAGGTCGCGGGTTTCGCTGGCGCCGTGGCACCACTCGGCACCGCGCTCACCGAGGCGCAGCTCCAGGAGACGTGGAAGCTCGCGGACGAGCCGGTGCTGTCGTTCGATGGTGACAACGCCGGGCGCCGCGCCGCGTCGCGGGCAGCGGAGCGCGCGTTGCCGCTGCTGCGACCGGGCAAGAGTCTGCGCTTCGCGCTCCTGCCCCAGGGCGAGGACCCCGACAGCCTGATCCGCAATCGTGGCGCCGCGGCGATCTCGGGGCTGCTCGAGCGCGCGCGACCGCTCGCCGACATCGTTTGGGAGATGGAGACCGAGGGTCGCCCGACTGACACGCCGGAGCGGCGCGCGCGCTTGCAGCACGCCATCGAACGGCGCGTCGAGGAGATCGCTGACCTGACGGTGCGGGACTACTACCGCACTGACATGCGCGATCGGCTCGCGCGACTGCGCGCCGCCACCCGACCGGCTTGGACTCCGGGCGCACGCCGCACGGCCCCGGGCTGGCGCGGTCAGCCGCCGCCCGGTCCCTTCGCACCGGGCGCCGCAGCACGACGTGTGGCGGTCGACTCCGCGACCCACCTGCAGGAACGCGCGCTGCTCGGCGCATTGGTCGAGCGCCCCGCCCTGCTCCACCGGCTGGCCGAGGATCTTGCGGCTCTGCCCATCGACCACGCGGACCTGTCGCGCCTACGGGCCTCGCTCCTGGATGCCGCCGCGTCGCTCGGCTCGGGCCTCGATCCCGCGATCGAGGACGGCCGGGGCGACGAGCCACCGCTTGAGACCAGCCTGGTTCTCGACCACCTCGCGCGTGAGGGGCTCGCCCGACTTGCCTCCACCGTCGCGGAGCAAGCCCGCGCGCAGTTCCGCGACACGCTCGCCGACACCGACCTCGCGGTCGAGCAGTGGCGCCGGATGGCCCGTCACATCGCCCAGCTGAGCGGCGACCCGGAAGAATTGGCCCGTGCCGAACAGGCACTCGCGGATGACCCCAGCGAAGAGAACCTCGGTCGCCTGCAGGCGGTGCTGGAGCGTATCCGTCGCGAGCGTGCCGACATCGGGCCATGAGACAAACACACCTTTTACGTGTGTGCATATCCTGATTTTCACCGCAAACTGGACGCCTTCGCGTCACGAAGGAAGTCGAGGATGCGGCATGAAGTTTCTGTACCTCTCGCTCGCCCTCGCGCTGGCCGCCCTCCCAACATCGGCCGGTCCGCGAGAGGCCAGCGCGTGCCGAGAGGGTGGCCTGCCGCCGGTGTTCGAAGGGCTCGCTTTCGCGGGTGATGGCGACACGATCTATGGCGTGGGCCAGACGGCCGCGATCAGGCTCTGGGGAATGGATACACCGGAGTTGCGCAGCGGCGGCAAGACGGAAACCACAAGCGGCATGCGCGCCCACGCCTACGTGGCCGACCTGCTGGCCGAGGCCGGCCACCGCGTGAGTTGCATTCCGCTGCAGCGAGACCGGTACTGCCGCGTGGTGTCCACCTGCCTCACCGCCCACGGCAAGGATATCGTGCTGGAGACGCTGAGGGCGGGCTTCGCGTATGGCTTTTTCCTGTCGGCGGCCACCCCGGATCGGATCGCCACGAGCCTTGCCTACGCCGAGGCCGAGGGGGAGGCCCGGCGCGGGCGCCGAGGGCTCTGGCCGGTTTGGCTGGGCGAGTCCCTGCGCTAGGGAGCCGCGACCGGGTATTGGCCCCTTGAATCCAGCCCCCATATAGTAGAAGGAGTGTTCGCGGGCCGCCCTCCCGCCACCCCTTCCGAGCAGCCACCCACGGCCGGTGTTCCCGGCCGCGATTTCGATTTGTCGCACCCAAGGACCAAGAATGGCGACCAAGACAGCGACCGCCCCCCAGCCCGACCAAGCCGAAGCGCCGGAAGCCGGGCCCGATGCCCCCCTCCTCGATACGCTCGGCGCCGAGCGCAAGAAGCTCGTCCCGAAGGGCAAGGAGCGCGGCTATGTCACCTACGACGAGCTGAACGCGGCCCTGCCGCCCGACGAGGTGTCCTCCGAGCAGATCGAGGACACGATGGCGATGCTCTCGGAAGCGGGCGTCAACGTCGTCGAGGCTGAGGAGCAGGAAGACACCCCGGCGGCCCAGCCCGCCGAACCCGCCAAGACCGCGGTGGTCGCGGCCGAAGCGACCGGCGAGGACGAGGAGCTCGGCCGCACCGACGACCCCGTGCGCATGTACTTGCGCGAGATGGGTACGGTCGAGCTGTTGAGCCGCGAGGGCGAGATCGAGATCGCCAAGCGTATCGAAGCCGGCCAGGACAAGATGATCGGCGGCATCTGCGAGAGCCCGATGACCATCGGTGCGCTCATGCAGTGGCGCGACGCCATCACCGACGGCCGCATGCTGCTGCGCGACGTGATCGACCTCGAAGCCACCCAGGGCGGCGCGCCGGGCGAGGGCAAGAACGCCGCGCCGATTCCGCCGCCGGTCAATCGCGCGCCGCAGATGCGGCCGATCCCGGCCCCGCGCCCCGCGCCGCCGGCCGAGGGCGAGCCCTCAACCTCGGAGGGTGGCGAGGACGACGAGGAGAACGCGCTGTCGCTGTCGGCGCTTGAGGAAAAGCTCAAGCCGGAAGTGCTGCGGGTGCTGACCCGCATCGCCAAGGTCTATCTGGAGATGTCGAAGGTCCAGAACCGGCGACTGGCCACGCTCGGCCGCGGCCAAAAGCCGAGCTCCGACTTCGAGAAGAAGTACGAACAGCACCGCAAGAAGATCGTGGAGCTGGTGCGAACGGTTCACATCAACGCCAACCGCATCGAGCAGCTGAAGCTCGCCCTGTACGATCTCAATCGGCGCCTGATGCAGTCCGAGGGCCGACTGATGCGGACGGCGGAGACCTTCCGCATCCCGCGCCAGGCCTTCCTCGACGCCTATCTGACCCACGAGCTCGATCCCAACTGGCTCGACAAGGTGGCGAAGCTCCCGGGCAAGGGCTGGAAGGACTTCGCCAAGCGCAAGGCCGTCGAAGTCGAGAAGATCCGCGAGGAAATCCGCGGCATCTCCGAGGGCGCGGGCGCGCCGATCTTCGAGTTCCGTCGCATGGTCAAGACCGTGCAGGACGGCGAGCGCGAGATGATGCGCGCGAAGAAGGAGATGATCGAGGCCAACCTCCGCCTCGTGATCTCGATCGCCAAGAAGTACACCAACCGCGGCCTGCAGTTCCTCGACCTGATTCAGGAGGGCAACATCGGCCTGATGAAGGCGGTCGACAAATTCGAGTACCGCCGCGGCTACAAGTTCTCGACCTATGCCACCTGGTGGATCCGGCAGGCGATCACCCGCTCGATCGCCGACCAGGCGCGCACCATCCGCATCCCGGTGCACATGATCGAGACGATCAACAAGCTGGTCCGTACCAGCCGTCAGATGCTGCACGAGATCGGCCGCGAACCGCAGCCCGAGGAGCTGGCCGAAAAGCTCGGCATGCCGCTCGAGAAGGTGCGCAAAGTGCTGAAGATCGCCAAGGAGCCGATCAGCCTCGAAACGCCGATCGGCGACGAGGAGGATTCGCATCTGGGTGACTTCATCGAAGACAAGAACGCGGTGATCCCGCTCGAGGCCGCGATCCAGGGCAATCTGCGCGAGAGCACCACGCGGGTGCTGGCATCGCTCACGCCGCGCGAGGAGCGTGTTCTGCGCATGCGCTTCGGTATCGGCATGAACACTGACCACACACTTGAAGAAGTCGGCCAGCAATTCTCGGTGACACGCGAGCGCATCCGGCAGATCGAGGCGAAGGCGCTGCGCAAGCTGAAGCATCCCAGCCGCTCGCGCATGCTGAAGAGTTTCCTCGACGGCGGCTGATCGCAAGCCGGCCATGCACCCCCGCCGTCGCGCGACGCTCTCGCTCCTCGCCTGTGCCGCGGTCGCGCCTTCGACCGCTCGCGCGCAGGGCGCCAGCGACCCGATCGTGCAGCCGGGCGAGCCGACGCCAGCCGCGTTCCTGAAACGCGCTTTCGAGATGCGCGACTTGGCCTTGCGCAACGGCGACCAGGGCTACGGGGCCGTGGTGGTGAGGGATGGCCGAATCGTGGGACAGGCGCCCAGCCGAACGGTGACCGCGACCGATCCGACCGCCCATGCCGAGATCGAGGCGATCCGCGACGCCGCGCGGCGACTGCGCACCCGCGACCTGTCCGGGGCCATTCTCTACAGCTCGTTCCGGCCCTGCTCGATATGCGAGACCGCGGCACACTGGGCGAACGTCGCCCGGCTGGTCCACGGCGAGGCGGGCACCGACGCCGGCGCGCCACGCACGCCGCGTTACTGAACCCGCGCGCCGTCCAGACCATACAGCTCGGCGACATTGTCCCGCAGGACGCGCTTGCGGAGCTCGGGATCGAGCGCGGACGCTTGCTGGGCGATCACATCCTGGCTCCAGGGCCAAGTCGAGTCGCTGTGCGGGAAGTCGTTGGCCCACATCAGCTGGTTCGGCCCCATGCGGTCGGCGAACTCGAACGCGGTCCAGTCATCCTGGAAGGTGAGCGAGATGTGATCGCGGAAATACTCCGACGGCAGGCGCTGGAGATCCCGGCCCTTCATCCAAAAGCGATGACGCTTGTAGGCGTGGTCCATGCGATAGGTGAAGTGAGGCACCCAGCCGGCGTCAGCCTCAACACACACGATCCTGAGCTTGGGGTGGCGCTCGAACACGCCGCTGAACACCAGCATGCCCATGATGTCCTGGCAGCCGCGGATGATCGACAGAAATCCATTGAGCTTTGGGCCCCGTGGCTTGCTCAGTGAATTGTCGCCGCTGCTGGTCAGGATGTGGAACGACAGCGGCAGGTCGAGCGCGATGGCGGCTTCCCAGAACGGATCGTAGACCGGGTCGTCGTAATCGCTTTCGCCGGGATTGCCCGGCATCATGACACCGCGGAATCCCATCGCCTTGATGCGTTCGAGATCGGCGATGCCTTCCTTCACCGTGCGCATCGCCGTCTGGCCGACGCCGATCAGCCGGTCGGGCGCGGCGCTGCAATAGCCCTGCATCCACCTGTTGTAGGCGTCGAAGCAGGCCTTCTTGTACGCGAAGTCGGGATGGTTGCAGATCAGCATGCCAACCGTGGGATAGATCACCTCGGCCGCCACACCATCGCGATCCTGGTCGGCGATCCGGGCCGTGCCGTCCCAACCGCTGCGGTGCAGATCTTCGAAGCGCGCGCCGCCGGTGCGGATATCCTTCGGCGCGACGCCGGCTGCGGCGACCAGCCCCATCGGAACTGGAGTCTTCATGCCGTCGACCACATAGGTGTCGCCGGTCCCCTCCCGCCGCTCGATTCGGGGCGCGCGATCCCGCCACGCCGGCTCGATATGGTCGATGTAGCAGTTGGGCGGTTCTGTGACGTGGCTGTCGGCAGAAATCGGACGCCAATCCATCGCGTGCCTCCGGCGTTGCCTCGCGATGCTACGGCGAGCTTGCCGCATCAGGCAATGCCGGCATGGGACGTGCTACACTCCCATTGATGGCACGTCTCGCAGAGCAAACAGCGACGTCGGCGGGCGCGGCGCGCCTCCCGACGGTGCCTCTCTTCCTCGTCGCTGGCGCAGCACTTGGTGTCGAGGTGGCTCTCGCCCGCTACTTCGCGATCGCGAGCTGGTCGGAGTACGGATACTGGGTGATCTCGATCGCCATGGCAGGCTTCGCCGCCAGCGGCGTCGTGCTTTCGCTCTTCCGCGACGGCTTCCTCGCGCGCGCGGGACTCCTGCTCAGCGCCGCCCCGGCGTCGCTCGCCCTGCTGGCGGCGGCGGGCTTCATCGCGGTGACCCGAATCCCCTTCAATCCGCTGGAGCTGCAGAACCCGCAGCTGCTGAGCGGCCAGCTCGCCAGCATCGCGGGCTTCTATGTCGTTCTGTTCCCCTACTTCTTCGCGACCGGCCTCTATATCGGCCTGTGTTTCCTCGCCCACCAGAAGTCGATCCCTGCGCTCTATGGCGCGGATCTGTTGGGGGCGGGTCTCGGCGCGCTCTACGTGCTCGGCGCGATGTATCTCCTGCATCCCTTCGATCTCGTGCTCGCACTGATGCCGGTGTTTGCTCTCGCAACGCTGGCAGCCGCGCGCGACGCGGAACGGTCCCGCCTCGTGCACGCCGCGGTCGGGGTCGTCATCGTTGTCGTGGCGTCGGCCGGAGTCTGGCGGCTGCACCGCGCCGACTACACGCCGTACAAGGCGATCTATCCGCCGTTGCATGTGCCGGAGTCGCGGATCGTGGCGGAGGTGCGCTCGCCCCGCGGCCTCTACACGGTGCTGGAGAATTTCACCGAGCGCCTCGACACCGACTTCTCGAACAATTTCGCCGCGCTGTCCGCGGTGGCGCCGCCCGGCGCGCTGGGCGTCTACGTGGACGGCAACCGCGTCGCGGCGTTGCCGCGCGGCGGCGAGGTCGACTATCGCTATCTCGATGCCGCCCTCGACGCGCTACCCTACCGCCTGCGGCAGCGTCCCTGGGTCCTGCTTGTGGGCACGCGCGGCGGCTTTCGGATCGCCGAGGCGGTCGCGCTGGGCGCGGGCTTCGTCGATGCCATCGAGCCCGATCCGGTGCTGTTCGATCTCGTCTCGGAGCGGCTGCCCGACGCGGCCGAGGTTCGCCCCGGCGGGCGATCCACGCTGTTGCAGACCTCGCCGCGCGCGCACCTTCGCGCCGCCTACGGCCGCTACGATCTGATCGACATCGCCTCCGACTTTCCCGGTCAGGCGGACGTCAACAAGTACGCGCTGACGGTCCAGGGACTGCGCACCGCGCTGCTTGCGCTGTCGGGGGATGGGATCCTCTCGGTGCCGGCCGGAATCCGCGAGTTCACGGTCTACGCCACCAAGACGGCGGAAACCGTGCGGCGGGCGCTCGCCTCGATCGGCGTCGAACATCCGGACCGGCACGTGATCGTCTATCGATCGGCGTGGAACGTGCGCTTCCTGGTGTCGCGGCGCCCCTTCGCGCCGGCCGACGTCGCCGCCGCCCTCGCCTTCGCCGAGGCGCGGTCGTTCGATGTCCCGTTCCCACCGCCGGCGCACGGCGAACGCCGGGTCTGGAACCAGCTTCCGGTCATGTCGTTTCAGCCCGACATCAAGCCGACCGACGACGCGGTTCGTGACGATGTGCGCCAGCTCCTCAGCCCCGGCCATGCGGCCTTCCGGCAGCGCCAGTTCTTCGATCTCACGGCGCCAACCGACAATCGCCCGTTGCTTCACGCCGCCCTGCGCGCGGCGAGCCTTCCGACGGCGATCCAGCACCTGGGTTCGGTACCGCGCGAGGAGCTGGGACTGTTGATCAACATCGCGGTGCTGGGCCAAGCGGTCCTGTTCGCCGTCCTGATTCTCGGCTTGCCTCTGGTGCGCTGGCGGCACGAGCTGCCGCCGCCCGGAGCGGTGCTGTGCGCGGTGTTCTACTTCGCCGGCCTCGGCCTCGGCTATCTCGCTGTCCAGATGTGGTTGATCGAGAAGGCTTCGGTCCTGCTGGGCGACCGCACGGCGGGCTTCGCGACGGTACTGGCCGCCATGCTGGTGTGCTCCGGCCTCGGCAGCCTGTGGAGCGCGAGCGCGGGTGAGCGCGCCCGCAGCTATGTTGTGATGGCGGGCTGCACCATCGCTCTGTGGGCGGCCGCCCTGTTCCTGACCGCAGATCTCGGCATCGCCCATGTTCTGGAATGGCCGGCGCCCGCGCGCGTCGCGGTCCTGCTGCTGACGCTGGCACCGGTCGCGGTCGCGCTGGGCGTTCCCTTTCCGCTTGGCATGGCCGAGTTCGAAGGCAAGCGAAGCGCCTTCCTGCCCTGGGCCTGGGCCCTGAACGGCGCCTTCTCGGTGATCGCGACGCCGCTGGCCAACCTGCTCGCCCAGTTCTCAGGCCTGCGCGCGCTGCTGGTCACCGCCCTGGTGCTCTATGTTATCGTGCTGCTGACGTTCCCGGCGCGTCGGCGCTGGTCACGGGTCAAATAGCCAACGGGGGAAAACGCGTGTTGTCTCGCTTCTGGTTGCTGGGTCTCGCCCTGTTCGTGTTCTCCGGCCCTGCCTCGGCGCATCCGCTGACCGACCGGCCCGCGGAGGTGCCAACCTGGGGCGCCGCCTGGACGTTCGAGCGCTACCGCGACGCCATGCGGGCGAGCAATCGCAAGGTCAACATCGACGCCGCCGGCTTCGCCGCCATCCAGCAGCGCCGCGGCATGGTGCAGACCGCACTGGAACGCTACCTGGTGTGGCGGTTCGGCAAGGCGGACCCGGCCGTGCTGCGCGCGTTCCAGGAGATGCCGCGGGAGTATTTCCACTACCATTACCAGAACGATGCCTCCTTCGCGGCGGCGGCGTACGAGGCCACTGCGCGGCCCTGGGCCATCGGCTACGGCTCGGCGCTGTCCGACTATCTTGGCCAGTCCTACATGACCCAGCTCGCCCAGGTGACGCCTGACAGCACGGTGCTCGAAATCGGAACGGGCAGCGGCTACCAGATCGGCTACCTCGCGCGGCTCGCCAAGCGCGCCTACTCCATCGAGATCATCGAGCCGCTGGGCAAGGCCACCGCCGGAATGTTTGAGCCCATCGGCTTCACCAACGTTGCCACGCGGGTCAGCGACGGTTTTTACGGCTGGCCGGAGGTCGAGGGCGGCTTCGACGTGATCATGGTGACCTGCGTTGCGCAGTACGTGCCGCCCGCCCTGTTCGAGCAGCTGAAGCCCGGCGGACGGCTCATCATCCCGATCGGCCAGCCCTTCCGGCAGGGCCAGATTCTCTACGTCTACACCAAGGAAGCCGACGGCCGGATCACCTCGCGCCGAGATGTCGGTGTCTACTTCATCCCGATGACCGGCCGCATGTTCACGCCGCCGGCCGTGCGTCCCGCGGCGCCGGCACCAGCACCCGCCCCTGCCCCGGCGGCCGCGCCACCGCCCGTCGCGGCACCCGCGCCGGCGGCGCCGAGCGAGCCGACGCCGGCCACGCTGCGACTGCCGCCCGCCCGGCCCGGTGCCACAATGGAACCCCGCTGATATGCGAATCCTGATCTTCGACGGCGCGCCGCAGGCCGCGCAGGACAGGATCGTCGCCCATGGCGGGGCGCGGAATGGAAAACTCTTCACCGACGCCCTGGCCCGCCACACGGCCGAACTCGAGGCCGTGACGGTGAACGTCGCCGACGGGGAGCGCCTGCCGCAGGGGTTGAGCGTCGGTGACTTCGATGGCGTGACGGTCAGCGGCTCGCCGCTCAACATCTACGACCGCACCCCCGCCGTGACCCGCCAGCTGGACCTCGCTCGCGAGATTTTCGACGCCGGCGTCCCCGTCTGGGGAAGCTGCTGGGGGCTCCAGCTCATGAGCACGGTTCTGGGGGGCCATGTCCGGCTGAACCCACGCGGTCGTGAGCTCGGTTTCGCCCGCAATATCGCGCGCACCGACGCCGGTCGCGGCCATTGGCTGCTGGACGGCAAGGCGCTCGCGTTCGATGCGCTCTGCTCGCACATCGACGAGGTGGATCGCATTCCTGACGGCGCCCGCGTGCTCGCGAGCAACGGGCGAAGCGAAGTGCAGGCCCTTGAGTTCGAACGCGACGGCGGGTCGTTCGTGGGTGTGCAGTACCACCCCGAGCACGGCTTCGCCCATACCGCCGCCATCATCGACGCGCGGCGGGATGTGCTGGTCCGCGAGGGTGCGGCCCGCGCCGAGGCCGATCTCGATCCGGTTCTCGCCGACATGCGCGCGCTCGACGCGGACCCCGGCCGGACCGACGCGGCCTGGCGGCTGGGTCTCGACGAGCAGGTACTCGACCCCGCGCTGCGCACCGCCGAGTTCGGCAACTGGCTGCGCCGCCACGTGGCCCCGCGGCGTAGCCGGCGGAGCGCCGCAACCTAGAGCGTTGCGCGGACCCGCTGGGTCCGCTACCACGCGCGCCATGCAATGGCTGCGCCGACTTCTGACCCCCCAAGGCCCATCCCGCCCGGGACGCCGGCTCCCCGTCTTGATCTGGGGCGACGCGTTCCCCGATGGCGGCCGCCCGCAGGTCCGGCGCGCATTGGCCGGCGCCGATGCGCACGAATGCATGTATTCCTGGGTCTATCTCACCGAATTGCTTGCGGTTCGCGAGATGCTGGGGCAGGGCCCGCAGACCGGCTCGCCGCATGAGCGTTTCGAGAAGCTGCGGGCACACTCGCCGGATCCCAACAACCAGATGTCGCGCGAGCTTCCCGACGTGTTTGTTCCCGCGGCCCGGCTGATGGACGAAAGCTGGGAGTTCGTCGAGCTGGGTTCGACGTTTTTCGCGTCGATCGAAAAGATCGTGCTGGCGGCGCGGCTGCTCGACAAGCCCCTCGACAGCGGCAAGCTGCTGTTCTCGGGCATCGAGTATTCGCCCTACATGCACCAGGCGGCGCGCTCGCTCCACCCGGGGCACGACATCCGGCTCGTAAAGGAGCCGCACCAATGGTCCCGCTCGCGCGAGCGCGTGTTCCACGTCTCGCGCTTCGTCGGCAGTTACGCCTTCCGCTCGACTGAAGCGTTCGCCGCCGAAGTCGCCCGCGCCGACGCGTTCCACATCATCGATGCGTTCTCGATCGACAGTGAGTTCCAGAGCTGGGACCTCGGCCTACCCATCACCTTCTTCGACGTCGAAAAGCTGGTGAGCGCGCTGCCGGACCACGACATCTATCTGGGCAGCGCCACGGCCGAGTATCACTGGACGCTCCAGCGCAAAGCCATGGTTCTGCGGCTGTTCGGCATCAAGCGCGGCCTCGGAACCCACGACGAGCCCCTCTACCAGCCTGGTGTCGGCGCCCGGATCGACGCTTCGCTGTCCGACGCGCAGTGGCGAGCCTTCGCGACGCAGAAGCGGCACTTTCCGATCTGGGGAGGACCGTCGGTGACGACCCAGTTGCCCCGCCGCCTCGGGATCGACCTGCATTTCAGCGACGAGGAACTGGCCGAGGCAGTCGCCCGCGCGCGCTGGCTGGAGTAGCGTGGAGCAGGGTCCGGTTGAACCGCCCGACCCGCTATGGCATATCCGCGCCGCGTCCGGCGGGCTGCGGTAGCTCAGTGGTAGAGCACTCCCTTGGTAAGGGAGAGGTCGAGAGTTCAATCCTCTCTCGCAGCACCAGCCCGGCCGACGAGCGCGAACGCCGCCGTCGTCGCGATCAGCGCCAGTACAATGCAGGGCCCGGTCGGCCAATCGCCCCAGACTGAGGCTGAAACGCCCGCGAGATAGCCCGCGATGCCGCTCGTGATCGCCATGGGCGCGGCGCGACGTTCGGTGAAGGCGCTGGCGGCGAGGGCAGGCGCGATCAGGGTCGCGAACACCACATAGACGCCGATCACCTGCACCGACGCCGTCACCGCGAGAGCGAACGCCACATAGAAGCCGATCCCGCCACGTGCAAGCCAGCCCCGCGCCAAGGCGAACGCGACGAGCAGAGCCGCCGCGACCAGCGGCACGAGATCGGCCGGACCAGCGAAGAGAATCTGTCCGACCAGAAGATCACGCAGATGACCCGCCCCATGAGCGTCCGTCGCGATCAGCAACAATGCCAAACTGGCGGTACCGACAAAGAGCGTTCCAATCAGTGCCTCCTGCAAGCGCGGCACCCGCCGATCAGTCCAAGCCAGTGCGAGTGCGGCGGCGAGGGCGAACGAAACGGCGCAGAGCTGCGTCGCCCCACGCACCGAGTCGACACCGGCCATATGCCCCACCAGCGCACCGAACCCCGCGACCTGCGCGATCGCGAGGTCGACGAAAACGATGCCGCGCGCGAGCACCACGCGGCCGAGCGGAACGTGCGAGGCGAGTGCCGCCACGCCGGCCAGCAGCGGCCAGAGCAGGAATGCCGCGAGATCCGCGCCCGCGCTCAACGCGTCGGCCGCAACGATTCCAGAAGCCGGTCGATCGTGTCGTCGAACAGCCCGAACAGGTCCGCCGCCTTACCGCTCCCGCGGACCGTGTATGGCAACAAGATCAACGGAAGGGAGGTCCGTTCGGCGACGAATCGCGCGGCGCGATCGTTCTCGAAAGCGGCGTGAACCACCCCTTCGACCCCCAGCCTCGGAAGCGACGTCACGAGAGCAGCGAGCTGCCCCGCCCCCGGCGGGACGCCCGGCAGCGGTTCGAGTGTTGCGACCTCGGACATGCCCAGCCAGCGCCAGAGATAGCTGAAGTTCTTGTGGTGGGAGGCCACACGCGCGCCGATCAGCGGTGCGCTGCGACGTTCCCAGTTGGCAAGCGCGATGTCCCACCTCGCCTCGAATCGCGCGAGACCGGCGCGGTAAGCCTCGGAACGCTCCGGGTCGACAGCCATCATCCGTTGCGCGACCAGCCCCGCCGCGACCCGTATCACCCGCGGGTCGAGGTGGAGATGCGGGTTGCCCGCGGCATGGACATCGCCCATCGCCCTGTCGAGCCGCGCCGGTTTGTCGACCAGCTCGAAGTAGTCGGCCACATCGATATGCCCAGATTGGCCCGGCTGGACAGCCGCATTGTTGGCCTGCCGCAGCAACACCGGCATCCAGCCGACTTCGAGCTCGGCGCCGGTGCACACGACGAGTTGCGCGGTCCGCAGTCGCGCGACCAGTGCCGGCCGTGCCTCGATATGGTGGGGATCCTGGCGCGCATGTGTGGCGGAGAACGCGACCACGCCCCCGCCCCCCACCTCGCGCACCAACGCCGCCCACTCGGGCTCGCACGCAAACACTTGCCGCGGCGCCCGGGCGGCGACGGACGCTGGCCAGAGCGCGGCGACGAGCGCCGCCGCGATCCAGGGCCACCTGCGCTCAGTACTTGTGCGCGCCATGGGCCCCCAGGCTCACCGTGTACTGGAGCAGAAGCTGGTGATCGAGCCGGCCGCTCGACCAGTCGCGGTTGCCCTGGACCCGGAAGCGGCCGAACTCGCTCGTGTAATAGGTGAGCGCGAGACTCTGGCGCCCGCGTGTCTGGCCCCAACCCTGCAGCGTGGTGCCGTCGGTCACGGCTGTGCCCCAATTATCGACGTAGACCGAGTCGGCCCGAACGCCAACCTCCCAACTCGGCAGGAAGCGCCACACGGCCTGCCCGCACCAGCCCCAGCCGACGCTTTCGTGGTCGACGCCGTTGATGCCACCGAAATCGTGGCGGAGCATCAGCTCGCCCGGAAGTCGTACATGCTGCTCGGCGGGCTTGCCCGTCGGTGCCCACTTGAAGACGCCGTCGAGCACCGACACCGACGAGAGGCCCGCGAAGTTCATCGTGCCGTTGTCGACGGAGCGCGCAAGCGACCGGCCGCGCAGGTGCGACGCGCCGATGCGGTACGACATGTTCTGCGCGATGTCGTCGCCGACCCGCAGGAAGCCGCCGCCGCTGCCAACGAAGGTGTGGCCACCGTTGAACGGATAGTTGCGGCCGCCGAAGACTTCCGCCCCGGCCTCAAGCAGGAACCCCAGCGGGGCCACCCACCGCACCTGCACGCCGTCGTCGCGGTACTGGTTGGACAGGAACGCGCGATAGGGCAGCGCGGCATCGGCGAAATCCCACGAGTGGCGATGATGCTGGTTCAGATACCCGATGCCGGAGAAGAAGCGGCCACCCTTCAGCGCAAAGCCGTATGGTAGGGAGAGCGTTTCGAGGTAGGCTTCCTCGACGGATACCGCGTTGGCGTTGTCGATGGCGAGAATGAAGGTGCCGAAGAGCGTGTTGTCGATGTTGGCCGAGACAGACAGCTCGCCCTCGCCCAGACGCACCCAAACGATCGGGCGGCCAGGCTCAGGCCGGCGCGGCTTTTCTCCGCCAGTGCAGCACGAACACGCCGACCAAGAGGGCGAGCCCGATAGCCCGCGCGGCCCAGGTTCCGCCGACCCACTGATCGACCAGGTCCGGGAACGTGAGCGCGAGCCCCGCCGCCAGGCAAACCAGACGCTCGCCGACGCCGAGCCGCACCCGCGCGAAGCCCTGCGCCGCCAGCGCCAGCGCGAGGATGCCCGCGGCGGTGCCGAGCGTCACCCAAACGATCGAGAGCCAGCCCTCGCCCTTGGGCGTCTGGAGCAGGAGCCCGATGCCGATCGGGTCGAGCACGAAGACGAACGGCACGAAGAACGCCGGCAGCGCGTACTTCCAGCTCTGCAGCGTCGTGATGTAGGGATCCGCCCGCGTCAGCGTCGCGGCGGCGAAGGGCGAGAGCGCCGTCGGCGGCGACACCTCGGAGAGCACCGCATAGTAGAAGATGAACATGTGCGCGGCGTAATCCGGCACACCGAGCTTGATCAGCGCCGGCGCCGCGATCACCGCGCACATGATGTAGGAGGCGGTCACCGGCACCGCGAGGCCCACGATCCAGACGATCAGCGAGGTATAGAGCGCGGTGAGAAACAGCGACCCGCCGGCGAGATCGATCACGATGCCCGAGAACTTGAGCGCGAGGCCGGTCTTGGTGATCACGCCCACGATGATGCCGGCGCAAGCGCAGGTCGCCGCCACGCCCAGCGCCTGGATCGAGCCGGCGGCCAGCGCGTTCAGCAGCTTTGGCGGAAACAGCGCGGTATCGGAGCGCAGGTAGCTGACCGCGATCGCCAGAAGGATCGACCAGAACACCGCGTAGGTCGCCGAGAAGCCCCAGATCATCAGGGCGACGACCGAGATCAGCGACGTGAAATGGAAGCCATAGCGGGTCAGCAGATAGCGGACGCCCTGGTCGCCACCGGTGTCGACCGGTTTCAGATCGTAGCGCCGCGCGTCGATCTCGGTCATGACGAGGAGACCGAAGTAGTAGAGACACGTCGGGATCAGCGCCATGCGCACGATCTCTAGGTAGGACATCTTGAGGTACTCGGCGATCAGGAACGCCGCCGCGCCCAGCACCGGCGGCGACAGGATCGCGCCGAGACCGCCGGCCGCCAGCAAGCCGCCCGCCGCCGAGGGCCCGTAACCGGCGCGCTTCATGATCGGCCAGGCGACGGTGCCGATGGTCACCGTGGTCGCCACGCCCGACCCCGAGGGGCCGCCCAGCAGGAACGACGACAGCACGACCGCGCGGCCGGTGGCGTTGCGCTGCCCCTTCATCGCGCGCATCGAGAAGTCGATGAAGAACTTGCCCGCACCCGAGGCCTGGAGCACGGCGCCGAAGATGGTGAAGAGCACGATCACCGTCGCCGACACGTCGATCGCCGAACCGAAGATGCCGTTCAGCGTCATGTAGAGCTCGGCCACCATGTCGGAGGCGGGATAGCCCTTGTGCGTCCACGGTGCCGGCAGATGGTTGCCGAAAAGGGCGTAGATCCAGAACAGCAGCGCCAGCACCGGCATGATCAGCCCGGTGGTCCGTCGCGTGGCTTCCAGCACGAGCAGGATCAGCACCGCGCCCACGACCAGGTCCATGCGCTCGGGCGAAACGTAGCGGTCGAGAAAGTCGTCCTTGCCCGCGAGATTGGTCCAGGTGCCGCCGGTGGTCATGTACCAGATCACAACCAGCACAAGCGCCGCGGCGCCGACGTCCCAAGGCGCGATGCGGTTGCGCCAGGCGCGGGTCGCGGGAAACAGCAGGAAGACCAGCGACAGCGCGAAGGCGACATGGACCTCGCGCATGGTCTGCTGGTCGATCGTGCTCGCCGCGGCATAGAGATGGAACAGCGTCATGGCGACCGCGATGCCGGTCAGCACAGCGCCCCAGAGACCGACAAGGCGATGGGTGACGCCCTCTTCCTGCTCGATCAGCGCCTCGACGCGGCGGCGTTCGTCATCGCCGACCTCGGGCGTCGCCGCCATCGCACTACGCTCCGCCATCCCCGTCCCCCAAAAAGAAACGGGGCCCCCGCGGGAGCCCCGTTCAACAACCGCCTTGGCGGCTATTGTAGCTTGATGCCCTTCTCGGTGAAGAACTTAATCGCACCGGAGTGGAAGGGAACCGAGGAATTGGCCTGCTTCTGGTTCTCCGCCGTCATGTCGGTGGCGGCCTTGTGGGTCGCGACCAGATCGCCGTGGTTCTCCCACAGGGTCTTGATGATGGTGTAGGCCTGCTGGTCGGACATCGAGGCCGGCACGACCAGGATGTTCCAGATCGCCATCACATTCGCGTCGTTGTCCTGGCCGGGATAGGACTTCGCCTTGATCTTCCCGTGGGCGTAGACCGGCCCGTGCGCCTTGATCATGCCGTCGACCAGATCGCGATGATCCACGAGCTTCATCTTGACGCCCTGGCTGGCCGCGAGATCGGTGATCGCCGCGACCGGCGGCCCGCCGGCGAAGAAGTAGCCGTCGAGCTTGCCGTCCTTCATGGCGTTGGTTGACTCGGCCGGCGCCAGACGCTCGCGCTTGATGTCGCTGTTCTTGAGACCGATCAGGTCCATCATGCGCTGGGCCATCACCTCGGAACCGCTGACCGGCGCGCCGGTCGAGAAACGTTTGCCCTTGATGTCGGCGAACTTGTTGATGCCCGTGCCTTCCATCGTGACGATGTGCACGAGGTTCGGATAGATGATGGCCAGGGCGCGGGTCTGTGAGACCTTGTCCTTGAACTTGTCCTCGCCCCGGATCGCGTCATAGGCCGTGTCGGCCTGGGTAAGCGCGACATGGGCCTTGCCGTCGCGCAGCATGTGCAGGTTGGCGACCGAGCCGGCGGTCGCTTCCGCGGTCACCGACCAGCCCTGCACCTTCTTGCTCAGGAGATTGGCCATTGCGCCGCCCAGCGGATAGTAGACGCCGCCGGTCGTCCCGGTGGCGATCGAGAACTGGTTCTGGGCAAGTGCGGGCGCCGCAACGAGGGCACCGACCGCGAGCGCGGCGGCGCCGATAATCTGACGACGGATCATTTCTGGAAGCCTCCCAAGCGCCGGCACCGGCCGGCCGCCGCACATGTGGCGGTTCCTGCGAAAACCGCAAGGGAGAAATGCGATTCCCGAAACGACAAAAGGGCGGTGTGGAAAGGCTTTCTCTATAGCCCCGCGACCCACATTTCCCGCTCGGCCGCCCGCCGCCGCACCAGCCCCGGCAGGATGCCGGCCGGCGACTGGACCCAGCGGCCGAACTGGTCTGCGGCCGCCCGCAGCTCGCCGCGATTGACCAGCCGCCGCAGGGTCGAGGCCGCCAAGGCGCCCTCGCCCAAGTTGTAGGTGAAGCTCACCAGCGCGGCGTAGCAGGGATCCGTGAGCGGCACCTCGATCAGGCGGCACACCGCCCGCTCGTAGCGGGCCATGTCGCGCCGCAACAGCGCCTCGCCCTGCTCGGTCGTGAGCGGGGTGGGCCAGCTTTCGCCGGCCGTCACCACATGCCCGTAACCGATCGTCGGATAGCCCGCCGGACAGACATAGACCGTGGCGCTGAACCCCTCGAAATGCCGGATCAGCGCCAGGCCGTCGTCGTCGATCGCGCGCGGCGAGCGCGGGAGCGCGCTCATGCGCGCGCCCGTTCCTTGTTGAAGGTCCGGTTGCCGAACCAGAAGGTGATGATGGCCGACCAGATCGCCCAATCCTCGTTGCCCCACATGGTGACGACGACGGACGCGAAGCCGATCGCGCCGACCGCTTCGGCCGACAGAAGGATGAACTGCGCCAGCTTCAACGCCGCGTAGAGCAGGAAGAACATCAGCGTCAGCGACGGGCGGATCATGGCGGCGAAGGCATCCACCCAGGTCACGCCGGACGGCTTCGACGCCGCCCCGAAGGCCAGCGCGTCGTGCTGCACATCGGCGAGCGCGTTGATCTCCGCCATCTTGGCGGCGTGACCCAGCTCGACCAGCCGGGCATGGATCGCCGCCTGTTCGCGCATGAACTCGAGCTGATGCTTGTGATCCTGTTTGCGCTCGAAGAAGGCGAGGATGCGGGGAAGGCCGGACCCGAACAGGCCGATCAGCGAACCGAGTAGCGCGAGCATGTGTTCCTCCTGCGCCCAGTGTTGCATCAGCATGCGAAACGCGACCTCGAGCAGCCGGGTTTCGAGCGCGATCAATGCCGCCAGCGCGGCCCAGATGACGCGCTTGATGGTGCGCAGATCGTCCCGGATGCCGGCGTAGCGTTCGGCACAGACAGCTTCGTGGGCGGTGAGCCGCAGGTCGATATCGTGAATGGTCGTCTCGGTCACTTTTCTCTCCTTTACGAGGTGACAGGGGCCCGTCCCTGTTTCACGATTGCGCGAGAAACTTCGGGAGGACGGACGATGGCGAACAAACTGCAGGGCGTGATCCCGCCGATGACGACACCCTTCGCTGCCAATGGCGACGTGGTGCTTTCGGCAGTGAAGCCACAGGTCGACTGGATCGTCGGAGCCGGCGCACACGGGCTGGCCGCGGGCGGTTCGACCGGTGAAGGCCACACGCTCGATCCGGCGGAGTATCGCGACCTCGTCGCCGCGACGGTCGAAGCCGCCGCCGGTCGCGTACCCGTGGTCGCAGGCATCATTGTCGATTCGACGCGCGACGCGGTGCGGCGCGGCCGGGCGGTGCGCGATCTCGGGGTGGCGGCGCTACAGGTGACGCCGGTGCACTATCTCTTCCGGCCCGACGACGAGGCGATGGTCCGCCACTTCCGCACCATGGCCGACGAGGCGGGCGTGCCGATCATCATCTACAACGTGGTGCCCTGGAGCTACCTCTCGCCGGCGCTGCTGGTGCGGATCATGAAAGAGGTGCCGCTGGTCGTGGGCGTGAAGCAGAGCGCGGGCGACCTCAAGCTCTTCGCCGACCTGATGCTGGCGGTGCCGCCGGGCAAGTCGATCTTCTCGGCCGTCGATGCGCTCATGTATCCTTCCTACACCTTGGGCGCCCACGGCTCGATCGCCGCCATCCTGTCGGCGGCGCCCCATGCCTCGGTGGCACTGTGGAACGCGGTCAAGGCGGGCGATCACGCGCGCGCGCTCGACCTCCACGGCAAGCTGCTCGCGCTGTGGAATGCGATGATCGCCGACAATCTGCCGGCTTGCACCAAGTTCGCCCAGAGCCTGCAGGGAGTCGACGCGATGGAGCCGCGCGCGCCCATGCCGGCGGCGACAGCGGCCCAACGCGCCGCGATCGAGCCCGCGCTCAAGGCGCTGGGGGCGATTCCGGCCACGCGCCGGTCGGCCTGAGGCCCGGAGTCAGCCGTTGGACAGACGATAACGCAGCCAGACCGCGCCGCCCTCCAGGACGGTGTGGCTGGCCAGCGTCATGCGCTCGACCGGGGCCGGACCGAGATCGGTGTCGCCCGAATTGAAGACGATCGGACCGCCCGTGCTGCCATCGACGACCGGCGCGACCACGAGGCTGATCTCGTCGACTAGGCCCGCGCGCAGCAGCGCACCGTTGGCGCCACCCCCGCCTTCCAGCAGCAGGCGCGTGATGCCGAGGTCGCGGTTGAGCGTTTCCAACGCGTCCGCGAGATCGATCGCCTCAGCGCCCGCGAAGATGTAGGAGACGCCGTCGCGGCGCAGGCCCGCGAGATGGCTGTCGGGCACCCGCGCGGTCAGGATCACCAGGATCGGATCGCCGCCGACATCACCGCGCTCCCAGCAGGCCCGCCCCTGCGCATCGAGGAAGATGCCCCAGGCCTTGACCGCGCGGCGTTTGGCCTCGGGCATCGCGTACCAGTTCTCGCGCGCGAACCGCTCCGAGGTCGGCGGATAGACCTTGCCCTTGCCGCGCGCGAACTCCTGGGCAGTGACGCGGCCGCACAGCCACGAGCCACCGGCGCCGGGCGCGCCGCCCGCCTCGGCGACCAGCCGGTCGTGCAGGGTCTCAAACAGGTTTGGCACCACATTGGCGCGCGGCCGCCAGCGGCTGCCCCAGATACGGCCGTCGATGCTGCTGACCATGTGGCAGAGGACATAGGGTTTCATGCCGCGAGCTTACGGCATGATGGTTCGGGCCGGAACGTCCCGTCCGTCGACTCACACGTTCCCGAGACCGTCAACGCTGCGACCGATCCAGCCGCAACACCTCTTCCCTGAAAGGGCCGGGGAGCAGGAACTCCTTCAACTCGCGGTAGGGCACGATGATGGGGTTGTAGGGGTCGTAGATCAGGTTCTCGAGTTTATTGAAGCGCGCAGTGTGTTCGTGAACATGCAGCGCTATACCCCGCTCGGTCGGGAAGGCGTACAGAACGGAGGCCGGGCCTCCCCAGATCGCACGACTTTCATCCAGTGGCGGCAACGCCGAAGTCTGCCGCGCGAGATGTGCCCGGGCGATCGCTGACAGTCGTTCGACGCTGCGGTCGTCGCAAGCCTCCATCAACCCGGCGATGCGAACTGACATGTCTCCCGTTCTCTCGATCGGCTGGGTCCGGCGCCGACACGGGAGGGCACGAAGCTCAACGCCGCGTTCCAAATCCAGAATAGGCGCGCCGACTCGGGCGTAGAACGGAGAGGCGGAGTCAACCCCCGTCCAGATGTCCGCCAGGAACAAGGAAACGAATCGCCGCGACGCGTAGACAACACGGGTCTCGTGCGGTTCGGCGAACTTGAGCAAGTCCGGCGGCAGATGTTGATCGGCCCCCATCGAGTGGTCCAGATGGAATGCTAGTTCAGAGTTGGCCGTTGCGCTAGTTGGAGCGTGGCCGGCGAAGCCGATCGGCGTAGCGCAGCCGGCCATGCGGCGAA
>VGCH01000023.1 GCA_016870115.1 Alphaproteobacteria bacterium
CTTCCTGGCCTCGGACGCGGGCTCGTATGTCACCGGAGTCGCGATCAACGTCGACGGCGGCACGAGCCCGGCGGTGTGAAGGTCGGGGCGCGCCACTCCAGTGGCGCGTGGCAGCAACGAGCGCGCCGCTGGAGTGGCGCGCCCCCAGCCTTTATGCCCGCAGCCCCTCGAACACATACGGCTCCAGAGACGCCTGCGCCTCGGTGCGCAGGCGGTTCCATTTCGCCGGGCCGCCGTAATAGGCGAGGCTGCCGGGCTCGGCGTTGCCGTCGCCGTTGTAGTAGCTCAGGCAGTCGCGCAGCGGCGCAGACATGATGTCGGCTTCGCGACAGTGCTGGGCGTAGGCGACTTCGGGGTCCTTCTTGACGTCGACGATCGTCGCGCCGCGCTCCTGCATCGTGCGCAGCATCCACACGACGTAGTCGGTGTGAACCTCCAGGCCACGCGTGAAGTTGAACTGGCCGCCGCCGCCCTGCGGACCCGACATGATGAACATGTTGGGGAATCCCTGGCTGTGCAGGCCGAGGAAGGTCCGCACGCCTTCGCCGCGCCACTTGTCGCGCAAGGTGCGGCCCTCGCGGCCGACGATCATGTTGAACGTGCCGGTCGCCATCCACTCGAAGCCGGTGGCGTAGATCAGCGCGTCCAGCTCGTACTCCACGCCATCGTGCACGACGCCCTTGGGCGTGATCTTGCTGACGCCAAGCGGCGCGGTGTCGATCAGATGCACATGCGGCAGGTTGAAGCTCGGCAGGTACTCGTCGTGGAAGGTCGGGCGCTTGCAGCCATAGGGGTAGTAGGGCTTCAGCGCGGCGGCAGTCTTGGGATCCTTCACCACTTGATCCACGCGCGCGCGGATCTGCTCCATGATGCGGAAGTTGGTGTTGAGCTGCGCCTGGATCATTTCCTGCGGCGAGAGCTGGCGCTCGTAGACCTTGCGTTCCTTCACCTGCGCGACGCGGCCGGCGAGGAAATCGTCGTTGCCCTGCAACGCGGTACGGCCCGAGGAGATCGTGGCCAGGCGCTCGCGTCGCGCCTTGGCCCAGCCCGGCTCCTTCGACCAGGTCTCGATCTCCTCCTGTGTCGTGGCGCGCTGGTCGCGAACGTCGATGGTCGAGGGCGTACGCTGGAAGACGTAGAGCTCCTTCACCACCTTGGCGATCTCGGGGATCACCTGCACGGCGGTGGCGCCGGTGCCGATGATGCCGACGCGCTTGCCCGCCAGGTCGTAATTGTAGTCCCAGCGCGAGGTGTGGAAGGCCTTGCCGGCGAAGCTCTCCATGCCCTCGATGCGCGCCAGCTTGGGCGTGGTGAGGATACCGTTGGCCAGCACGACGTAGCGCGCGCGCATGCGATCGCCGCGATCGGTCTCGATCGTCCAGCGCGCCGCGGCCTCGTCCCAGGTAGTGCGCTCGACCGTGGTGTGGAACAGGCAGCGATCGTAGAAACCGTAGCGCTCGGCCATCGCCTGGCAGTATTCGAGGATCTCGAATCCCGAGGCGAACTTCATCGTGGGGTAGTAGCCCATCTCCTCCAGGAGCGGCAGGTAGGAGTAGGATTCGACGTCGCAGGCGATGCCAGGATAGCGGTTCCAGTACCAGGTGCCGCCGACATCGCCACCCTTCTCGCAGAAGCGCACATCGGTGAAGCCCGCGGCCTTGAGCTTGTACCAGAGCACCAGCGCGCCGAAGCCGGCGCCGATCACCAGGACCTCACAATCGTCGGTGAGCGCCGCGCGCGCCACCGGCGGCGCGGAGTAGGCGTCCTCCAGGTACTTCGCGAACTCACCGTCCATCGCCATGTAGTCGGCGGCGCCGCGGCGCGCCTCCTTGTTGGCGCGGTACTTCGCCTGTTCCTCGGCGTTGAACTTCGCGCCCGGCGGCGGCTCGGGCAGGGTCTTCAGGGCCAAATCGGCCACGGGCGAATAGCCTTTGCCGGCGATCTTCTCCGTCGCCTTGGCGGCGCGGGTGTTGAACAGCTTGTGCCCAGTGGCGGGGTCGATGCGGATCGAGGCGGTCATGGTGACGATATAAACGCTGGTTCACCCGGCGGGCAACGCCAACCAGCCGCATGGCGGGCGCGTACCTCGCTCAACGCCGCAGCAGACGGAAGAAGGCCTGGGCTTAGGGTGCCAGAGTCTCGGTCGGTTCCAACGCGGCGAAATGCCCACCGCGCGGATGAACGCTCCAGCGCTGGATGTTCTTGTAGACGCGTTCGGCCAAAGATCGCGGCGGCCGCAGGATCTCCTTGGGGAACTGGCAATAGCCCGTCGGTACGTCGATCGGCCGGTTGATCGGCGCGCGGCAGCGCGTCGTGCAGGCTCCCGTCGGCGGATCGCAGCAGTTTCGTCATGGCCGGGACGTTGCCGGCATGGCCCTCGCGTGTCTATAACCAGCGCGCCCCAAGAGATGCTCCGAGTTGCCGATGTCCGCCGACTACACCATCGCCCGCCGCAACATGATCGACGGCCAGTTGCGGCCCAACGGCGTGCTGGGTGGCGACGCTCAGGGGCTGCTTGGTGCGCTCGTTGGTCTACTTGGCGAGGTGGCGCTTGAAGGCGGCGGCCTGCTCCCGGTGGAAAGCCTTGAAGGGCCGAAAGCCGGTGTGGCTCTCGAAGCGGTGGATCGCCTTGGCGATGGCGTCGAGCGACGCCTCGCTGTGCTGCTTCGCCTCGCGCATGAAGGTGAAGTAGGCGCGCTTCAGACGCTCGTTCTGGGGGTCGTGAGTCTTGGGCATCGTGGCGGGTTTCCTGAAGTCACAGTTTACGCAAGGTCAGGGACGTTCCCTTATTCGCGGGTCAGCGGGCGGTTGGGATTCTCCGCGAACACCTTCAGCAGGTCGAATTCGCTCGCCGACAGCGTCTCCTCGACATCGCCCTCGCGGATCAGCACGCGCCGGTCGAGATCGAGGACGCAGCCGCTCAGCCGCACCCGGCCCGCCGCCTTCACATGCACCGCCCCCTGGCCGGTGGCGCGCCGCAGCCCGCTCTTGATGCGTGCCAGCAACTCGCGCGGATCGTAGGGCTTGGCGACATAGTCGTCGGCGCCGGTTTCGAGCCCGACCACCCGGTCCACCGGATCGGTCGCGGCCGTCACCATCATGATCCAGATGCGCGCGCTCTTCTCGCGCAGGTATCGCGCCAGCGAGAAGCCGTCCTCGTCCGGCAGGCCGACATCGAGCAGCACCAGCGCCGGCAACTCCCGGTCGGCGAGTCGGCGCAGGCTCGCGCCATTCTCGACGCCGGTGACGCGCAGTTCCTGGCGGTCGAGATAGTCGACCAGCATCTGGCGCTGCGAAGGCGAGTCCTCGACGACGATGATGTGGGGGCGGGCTTCCATGGCAATCCGGGCCTCAGTTCAGCGGGCCGAAGATCTTGCCCGGATTCATGATGTTGTCCGGATCGAGTGCACGCTTCACCGCGCGCATGAGCGCCACGGCCTCGCCATGCTCCTCGTAGAGGAACTGGACCTTGCCGAGGCCGACGCCGTGTTCGCCGGTGCAGGTGCCATCGAGCGCAAGCGCGCGCGCCACCATGCGATCGTTGATGGCCGAGGCCTTGCGCTGGTCCTCCGGGTCGTTGGGGTCGAGCACGAAAGACACGTGGAAATTTCCGTCACCGACATGGCCCACGATCGGCGCGAGCATGCCCTCGGCCACGATGTCCTTCTTGGTTTCAAGAATGCATTCGGCGAGCCGCGAGATCGGCACGCACACGTCGGTCGCCCAGATCTCCGCTCCGGGCTTCATCGCCTTGGCGGCCCACGCGGCGTCGTGGCGCGCCTGCCAGAGCTTGCTGCGCGCCTCGGGTTCGGCGGCGTAGGCGAAGTCCGCGCCGCCATTCTCGGCGGCCAACGCCTGGACCATCGCGGCCTGTTCCTTGACGCCCGCCTCGGTGCCATGGAACTCCAGCAGCAAGAGGTCCTTTACCGGCAAGGTGAGCTTGGAATAGCGGTTGAGCGCGTCGACATGGATGTCGTCCAGAAGCTCGATGCGCGCCACCGGTACACCGGACTGGATCGTCTGGATGACGGTATTGACCGCGCCATCGAGCGAGTCGAACGAACAGGTCGCCGCCGCCACGCTCTCGGGGATGCCGTAGAGCCGCAGCGTCACCTCGACCACGATGCCGAGCGTGCCTTCGGATCCCACGAACAGCTTGGTGAGATCGTAGCCCGCGCTCGACTTGCGCGCCCGCCGACCGGTGCGGATCAGCCTTCCGTCCGGCGTCACCACCTTCAGCGCCAGCACATTCTCGCGCATCGTGCCGTAGCGCACCGCGTTGGTGCCCGACGCGCGGGTGCTCGCCATGCCACCGATCGAGGCATCGGCACCGGGGTCGATCGGGAAGAACAGCCCGGTGTCACGGATGTATTCGTTCAGCTGCTTGCGCGTGACGCCGGGTTCGACCACCACGTCGAGATCCTCGGCGTTCACCTTGAGCACACGGTTTATGCGCGAGACGTCGACGCAGACGCCACCCTTGACCGCCGCGATGTGGCCCTCCAGCGATGTGCCCGTGCCATAGGGCACGATCGGCACCTTGTGCCGCGCGCAGACCTTCACGATCGCCACGACCTCATCGACGCTCTCGGCGAAGGCGACGGCGTCCGGCGGCATCGCCTCGTGGTACGAGATGTCCTTGCCGTGCTGGTCGCGTACCGCCTGGGAGGTGCTCAGCCGCTCACCCAGCAGTCGGGCGAGTTCGGCGATGGCGGCGTCGGTTTCGGGGGCACGAGCCTGCGCGGCGGCGGCCATGGCGGTACTCCTGGCAACGGGTTGAGCCTTGGATAGAGCTATGCCGCCTCGCCCGCAACCTTGTCTTGGCGCCGTGCCTGCGGCTTACTCCGGCCGGGCCTGCGCTGGGCCCTCCGCGGGAGTACCGGCATGCGTGATGTTTATCTGGTGGGCGCCTACACCACGACCTTCAAGAAGCACCCTGGCCGAGACTTTGCCGACCTCGCCCGCGAGGCCTATCTCGGCACGCTGGCCGACGTCGGCCTGAAGGACGGGCGCGATATCGAGACCGGGTGGCTCGGCAATTGCGGCATGGGCTTCTGGGGCCAGAACTCGATTCGCGGCCAGGCGCTCTTCCAGCCGCTGGTCGAGGAGGGCCTGTTCCCCGAGCGTGTCCCGATGTTCAACGTCGAGAATGCCTGCGCCACGGCGTCGACCGCCTTCATGGGCGCCTGGAAGGACGTGCTGGCCGGCACGCACGAGCTCTCGTTCGCCATCGGCATCGAGAAGCTGTTCAGCCCCGACGATCCCGCGCGCACCGCCGGTCTCTTCAACCAGGGCTACATCACCACGCAGCACGATCGCCTGGTGAGCGAGATGCAGCGCGTCGGCTCCATGGTCGGCGCGCCGTTCGAGACCGGCCCGGACCGGACGATTTTCATGGACACCTATGCCATGCAGGCGAAGTGGCACATGTGGAAGTACGGCACGACGCAGGCGCAGATCGCGGCCGGTGCCGCCAAGAACCACAATTACGGCGCCCTGAATGACAAGGCGCAGTACCGCTTCTCCATGACGCCGGAGCAGGTGCTGGCCGATCGACCGATTTCCTTTCCTCTCACCCGCGCGATGTGCGCGCCGATCGGGGATGGCGCGGCGGGGGCCTTGCTGTGCTCCGCCGACTGGCTCGCCTCCCAACCGGCGTCCGTCCGTGCACGCGCCCTTCGCATCGCGGGCGTGGGCTTTGCCGGTGGCAAGTATCGCGCGCTCGACGAGCCCGGCCTCACCCGCGCCGCCGCCGACAAGGCCTATCGGATGGCGGGCCTCGGCCCCCAGGACATCGATGTCGCCGAAGTCCATGACGCGACCAGCTTCTGCGAAATCTACCAATGCGAGATGCTGCGCTTCTGCCCCGAGGGCGAGGGGGGGCGGTTCGTCGAGTCCGGCGCCACCGGCCCGGGCGGCGCGCTGCCCGTGAACACCTCGGGTGGCCTCGTCTCCAAGGGCCATCCGGTCGGCGCCACCGGTCTCTCGATGCTGGCCGAGCTCGCGTGTCAGCTGCGCGGCGAAGCCCGCGAACGGCAGGTGAAGGGCGCGAAGACGGCGCTCGCCGAGAACGGTGGCGGGGTGATCGGCATGGAGGAGGCGGTGGCCTCGGTCATCGTGCTGCAACGGGCCTGAACCGTTGATCGACAGGGGAAGTTCGACATGACCGTTCGCTTCGATGATCGCGTCGCCATCGTGACCGGCGCTGGCAATGGGCTGGGTCGCGCCCACGCGCTCCTGCTCGCCAGTCGCGGCGCTCGGGTCGTGGTGAATGATCCCGGCGGGGCGCGCGACGGGCGCGGCGGCGACGCGTCGGCGGCGGACCGTGTGGTGGCCGAGATCAAGGCGGCGGGCGGCATCGCGGTCGCGAACTACGACAGCGTCGCCGATCCGCAAGCGGCCGCTAAAATCGTCAAGACCGCGACCGATGCCTTCGGGACCGTGGACATCGTGGTCAACAATGCGGGCATCCTGCGGGACAAGACCTTCCACAACATGACCGCCGAGGATTTCGAGTTTGTCGTGCGGGTCCATTTTCTCGGCACCGCCTATGTCACCCATGCGGCGTGGCCGATCCTGAGGGCCAAGAGCTACGGGCGGGTCGTGTTCACGTCGTCCGGTTCGGGCATCTACGGCAATTTCGGGCAAAGCAACTATGCCGGCGCCAAGCTCGCCGTCGTCGGCCTGATGAACGCCCTCCGCCTGGAAGGCCAGCGCTACAACATCATGGTGAATTGCCTGGCGCCCGTCGCCGGTACCCGCATGACCGAGGACCTGATGCCGCCCGAGGTTCTTGAACGCCTGAAGCCCGAGTTCGTGTCGCCGATGGTGGCGTGGCTGTGCAGTGACGCGTGCACCCGCACGGGGGAGATCTGGAGCGCTGGCGCCGGCTTCTTCTCGCGCATTGAGTACCGCGAGGGGCCTGGTGTGCGCATCGCGGGCCGCGCGCCGACGCCGGAGGACGTGGCGGCCAACATCGAGCCCATCGCCGACCTCACCACCAACACGGCCTATCGGACGTCGTCGGAGGAGGTTAGGGCCGTGCTTGGCCCGTGAACGGGTTCGGTCCGCCCTCGGGGCGCCTCACGCCCGTTCTGGAGTGGCTGGTCAGCGAAGGCCGACTGTTGCCCGATCTGCCGCGCTTGATGGAGCCGCTACTCGGCCGCGTGATTGCGGCCGGGGTTCCGCTCTGGCGCTTCTATCTTGGCCTCCAGCTCATGCATCCGCAGCTCCAGGCGCTGGGCGTGATCTGGCGGCGCGATAGCAAGGTGGAAGAGATCGCACGCCGTCACGGTGTGCAGTTCACCGCGGCCTACATCGGCAGCCCGATTCAGGAGCTACGCGAGTTTGGCCGCACCGTGCGCTATCGGCTCGACAGCCTGACGCCGGAGCACCACGCCGTTCTACGCGAGCTTCGCGAGGCGGGCGGCACCGACTATTTCGGCCTCCCCATGCGCGTGAGCCGCGGCGGCGCGGTGCCTGTGGTCACCGCGGCCTCCGACGCGCCGGGTGGCTTCTCCGACGCGGACCTCGCCGATCTTCGGTTGCTTGTCGATCACCTGGGCGCCGTGGTCGAGCTGCACGTCAATCGCACACTCGCCGAGACGGTGGTCACCACCTATCTCGGCCGCCACACCGGCCAGCGCATCCTGCAGGGCGCGATCCGGCGCGGCGATGGCGAGGCGATCAACGCGGTGCTGTGGTTCTCCGACATGCGCGACTTCACCGGTCTCAACGAGCGACTGCCGCCCGACGAGATGCTGGAGCTTCTGAACAACTATCTCCAGCTCGTGGGCGACGCGCTGGCTGCGCATGGCGGCGAAATCCTGAAGTTCATTGGCGACGGCGTGATGGCGATCTTCCCGGTGGAAGACGCGATGTTCCTGCCGATGGTGACCAGCAATGCGCTCGCGGCGGCACAGCGCCTGGCTGAGGATGTGGAGGCCGCGAACCTCGCCCGCGCCGCCGGGGGCCGCGGTCCGATCCGCTATGGCGTCGGTCTGCATGTCGGCATGGTGACCTTCGGCAATGTCGGCACCGAAGACCGGCTCGACTTCACGGTGATCGGCCCGGCGGTCAATCGCGCCGCGCGCCTGGAGAGCCTCACCAAGGATCTTGGCGTCACCGTGTGCGCCTCTGCCGACTTCCGCGGCGTCTGCGCGCTCCCCATGACCTCGCTCGGCCTTCACACGCTGAAGGGCGTCCCCGAGCCGGTCGAGGTGTTCGGCCTCTGAGCAGCGCCCTCGCCCTGCTGGCGCGTCTCTAGATCAACGCCTTCCAACCTTTGATCCAGGCCACCGCCTCGTCGTCGGGCAGGGGCTGGGTCGAGGCGTCGACTTCCAGTCGATCGCCGATCCGGCGGGCGCCGCAGGCCTCGAGCGCCGCGTCGACTTTCTTGCCGCCGCCACAGAACGTGTCCTGATAGGTCATGTCACCCAGCGCGATCATGCCGTATCGCCAGGCGCCGAGATCGGGCCGCTCGCGCTGCAGCGACTCGGCGAGCGGCAGGATGTTGGTCGGAATGTCTCCCGAGCCGTGGGTCGCGCAGACCACCAGAAGAACATCGCGGCCCGAGAAATCGGCGGCGGTCTGTGCCTTGTCGGTGATCGCCACATCGTGACCGTCACCCGCCAGGATGGGCTTCAAAGCGTCCGCCACCATCTGGGCGTTGCCGCTTTCGGTGCCGATCAGGATCAGGATGTTCGCCATGCGGGCGGAGATATAGCGGCGGGACGCGTCGGCGGGCCGCGACCGGTTGGCGCGGCTCCCGGCCCGTGCCAGTCTCGCCGGCATGACCGAAACCCCTGTGCTGGCCGCCCTTGAGGGCGGCGTGCTTATCATCACGCTGAACCGCCCGCAGCGTCTCAATGCCATGAGTCACGAGCTGATTGGCTCGATGAACGAAAACCTTGCGCGTGCCCGCGACGATGCCGCCGTGCGGGCGGTTTTGATCACGGGTACCGGCCGCGGCTTCTGCGCCGGCGCGGACCTGTCGGGCCGCGGCCCGGGCGATGCGGGCGCCGACGGCCGGCCCGAAGTCGGTGCCGCGATGGATCGGCTCTTCAATCCCATGATTCGCGCCATCCGCGCGTTGCCGAAGCCCGTGATCGGCGCGGTGAATGGCGTGGCGGCGGGTGGTGGCGCCAATCTGGCGCTGGCCTGCGATATCGTCGTGGCCGCCCGTTCGGCCCGCTTCGATCAGGCATTCGTGCGCATCTCGCTGATGCCCGACCTCGGCGGGACCTGGTTCCTGCCCCACACAGTGGGTGACGCCCGCGCCCGGGCGCTCGCCATGCTGGGGACCTCTGTGCCGGCCGAAGAGGCGCAGCGGATGGGTATGATCTGGCAGGTGGTGGACGACGACAAACTCGCCGCCGAAGGTCGCGCGCTGGCCGCGCGTCTGGCCGCCGGACCCACGCTTTCCTACGCCGCGATCAAGCGCGCCTTGAACCAGAGCGGCACTGCCAGCCTCGACGCGCAGCTCGACCTCGAGCGCGACCTCCAGCGCGAGCTCGGTCGCAGCGAGGACTTCAGGGAGGGAGTCCAGGCCTTCCTCACCAAACGCCCCGCCGCCTTCAAGGGACGGTGACCGCCATGTCGTATGAAAAGATCCTGCTCGAACGCGATGGCACGCTGGCCATACTCACCCTGAATGCGCCCGACCGTCTGAACGCGGTGTCGCGCAAGATGATCGGCGAGATCAAGGCCGCCTGGGCGGAGATCGCCGCCGACGAGTCGGTGCGTGCCGTGCTGCTGACCGGCGCGGGTCGCGGCTTCTGCGCCGGCGCTGACCTTGCCGATCCCGATCGCGACGCCTCGGCCACCGCCGACTCGGGCGCCGCGCTGGACAAGTTCTTCAATCCCACCATTCGTGCGATGCGCGCGCTGCCCAAGCCGATTGTGGCGGCGGTGAACGGCGTCGCGGCAGGCGTTGGCATGAGCTTCGCGCTGGCGGCCGACATCGCGATCGCTGGCAAGTCGGCGTCGTTCCTGCAGGCCTTCGCCCGCATCGGCTTGCTGCCGGACGGCGGCAGCACCTGGTTCCTGCCGCGGCTCGCCGGTGACGCCCGCGCCCGCGCGCTTGCCATGCTGGCTCCGCAGATCCCGGCCGAGCAGGCCAAGTCCTTCGGCCTGATCTGGGATGTGGTGGACGATGCCGCGCTGATGGACACCGCGCGCGATCTCGCGCGCCGTCTGGCCGATGGTCCGACACTCTCGCTTGCCCGCATCAAGGCGGCGATGAATCTCGCCAGCGGCAACGACCTTTCGGCCCAGCTTGATGTCGAGCGCGACTTCCAGCGCGAACTCGGTCAGAGCGCGGATTTCCGCGAGGGGGTCGCCGCCTTCCTCGGCAAGCGCAAACCGGCCTTCAAGGGCAAGTAGAGGGAACTCCCATGACACCGCACAAGGAAATCACCTCGGGCCTGCTCTTTCCCGAAGGGCCGATCGCCATGCCGGATGGCTCGGTGATCCTGGTTGAAATCGCCCGCGAGACGCTGACCCGCGTCACGCCCGACGGAAAGCACCACCTGGTGGCCAAGATGCCCGGCGGGCCGAACGGCGCGGCGGTGGGACCGGGTGGCAAGATCTTTGTCTGCAACAATGGCGGGTTCAACTGGATCAAGCGACCCGATGGTCGGCTGTTTCCCGGCACACAGCCTGCCTCCTACAAGGGCGGATCGATCCAGACAGTCGATCCCGACACTGGCAAGGTCGAGACGCTGTACGATTCCTGCGATGGCCGGCGGCTGAACGGCCCGAACGATCTGGTGTTCGACAATGCCGATGGCTTCTGGTTCACCGACCTCGGCAAGACGCGCGAATACGACAACGATCGCGGCGCCGTCTACTATGCCCGGGCCGATGGTTCGAAGATTGAACAGAAGGTCTTTCCGCTGGAGCGTCCCAACGGCTGCGGTCTCTCGCCGGACGAGAAATGGCTCTACGTTGTGGAAACCCCGACGGCGCGCCTCTGGGCTTTCGAGCTCTCAGGTCCGGGCCAGATCCGGGACGCCAATGGACCCTATCGCGGCGAGAAGGGCCGCGTGGTCGCGGGTCTCGGCGGCTACCAGATGTTCGACTCCCTTGCGGTCGATTCGGCGGGGCACGTCTGTGTCGCCACGCTGATCACCGGCGCGGTGAGCGACATCTCGCCCGACGGGCAGTCGGTGATCCAGTACAAGTTGCCCGACCCGATGGTCACCAATGTCTGTTTCGGCGGCAAGGACCTGCGCACTGCCTATGCCACGCTCTCGATGACCGGGAAGCTGGTGAGCTTCGAGTGGCCGCGCCCGGGCCATGCGCTGAAGCACCTCAACCGGCCGTGATCTAAGCCTTCCACACCATCACCGCTCGGCCGCGCACCTGGGGCGCGGTCGCGGCGGCGGTGAAGACGGAGGGCGCGCGCGCCGTCGCGGACGCAGGCGGCATCTTCTGGGGCGTCTGGTGGGGGTTGATCGGCCTCGCCTCGACCCAGGGTCTGGTGTTCAGCGCCTGGAAGGACGCGGACGCCGCGCTGGCCGGGGCGGGCAAGGCGCTGGCATCCCCCGACATCGTCGACAGCACCCTGGAGCTGCTGGAGCCGACCGTGCGCCCGACGGATCACACGCCGCCCGCCCGGCGGGGGGTCTATGCCTTCCGGACGTTCGAGATCGCCGAGGCGGCGTGGCCGGAGTTTAGCGCGCTCTCGACCGGCGCCTGGAAGACGTTCGAGCCGGGCTACGATGCCCGCATCTTCGGCCTGTTCCGCTACCTCGCGGTCCCGCCGCCGCGCCGCCGGCTGCTCCTCTTCACCAACTATCCGTCCATGGCGGTCTGGGAGAAGTCGCGGCTGCGCCAACTGCATCGCGGTGGCGACGACTCCGCGCCCGCCGCTAAGGCCAATCTGTCGGCTCGGCTCGACGTCACCGACTGGTCGCGTGTGGTGATCGGCGTGCCGGCCTAGGGGTGTGGGTTCAATTGGGGAGGTCCAGATGTTGAAGCGAGTCTTCGTCCTTGCGCTCGTGCTGTCGTTGGGTGCGTGCGCCAGTGTTCCCATGTCGTCCGATGCCGAGGATAGCGCCGACAAGCGCTTCGAGCCGCCGGCGGCGGGACGAAGTGCGCTCTACATCTATCGCGAAACGATCTTTGGCGTGGCCGCCGAGAAGGGGCGGGCATCCGTCACGGCGGGCCGTCGCGTCATCGCCAACTGACGGCGGGCGAGGACCAAGCGGGGGAGTTTATAGTCCTATTGACAGGACGTCAACCGGATGAGATTAGGATGGTGGACCCACAACCACCGTCTTGTCCGGAGCCCTGCCATGTCGACCGTTCCGCGCGCACTCATCGGTATTGGACTTGTACGAGGCAAGACTTTGCGCTTGGTCTCGAATCGACTCGCGCTTTTCAACAGAATGCGCGACAGACAATGCTGAATTGTCCAAGCGGATCAACGTCTTATCGGTGCCGTGCCAATGTGTTGATTTTCGACACTTCGCGTGCCCCTGCAACACGCCTATCCGCGAGCGGCCCGGCGGACCTCGGTGCTCGCGACCACCTTTCCGGCGGCGTAGGACCCGTGGTTGGCATCCACGTCGGCGAGGCGATAGCGGTAGTTCACCATCAGCCCGTAGCTCTGCTTCAGGCCGTTGGCGCTCGTATCGCCCAGCCAGTTCAGCCGCTCCACGCTGGCGCCGTTGCCAAGGTGGAAGTGCGCCACCCGATCGAGCGCCCGGCCGGCGGAATCGGTGGCGGTGAGATAGCGCGCGGCGAGCCGGGTCAGGATCGGCCGCAGCGTCTTGGCCACCGCCGGCACCTCGTGCCAGCGCGGCCGGTCGAGCAGGCTGCGCACCGCGCCGGCCCCCCGCGCCTTGTCGATCACCGTCGCCAGTTCGGCGATCTCGCCAGCCGTGAGGAGGGCGTCGCCCTCGCCGGCGAGGCGCCGGTCAACTTCCGCCGCGAGGCCGGGGATCGGCGAGAGGGTGGCAAAGGTCTTGAGGTTGGGCAGCTCGCGGCCAAGCTCTAGCGCCACGCGCTTGATCAGAAAGTTCCCGAAGCTGACACCGGCCAGCCCCGGCTGGCAGTTGGAGATCGAGTAGAAGATCGCCGTGTCGGCCGCGCGCGGATCGCGGGTCGGCGCCTTGGGGTCGAGCAGTGCGCGGACATCGCCCGCCAGGCCATCGACCAGCGCGACCTCGACGAAGATCAGCGGCTCCTCGGGCATGCGCGGATGGAAAAAGGCAAAGCACCGCCGATCGGAGTCCAGCCGGTTCTTAAGGTCGCGCCAGTTGCGGATCGCGTGCACCGCCTCGTAGGCCACCAGCTTTTCGAGGAGCGCGGCAGGCGCCTTCCAGTCGATGCGCGCGAGATCGAGGAAGGCGACATCGAACCAGCTCGCCAGCGGCCGGCGGAGATCTTCAGCGAGGCGCCGGGCGGCGGGATCGTTACGGCCGAGGGCCATCAGCTCGGCACGCCGGTCGACCACGAACTTCACGCCCTGCGGCAGACCGACGAACTCGCCGAACAGCCGCACGGCCGGCGGCTCCAGAGCGCGGCGCAGCGCGGCGACATCGGCCTTGCCCTCGCGCCAGCGATCGACGGCGGCCAGCGTACCGGCGCGGTCCAGCCCGTAGGCCTGCGCGATCAGAGCCAGGCACTTGCGCCGGCCGGCGGTCGAGAGCGCTAGGATGGCTTCGCCCAGCTCCGCCGCCCGCGCCCGCCGGGCGGTTTCGCCACCGCCGCCCTCAAGGCAGGCGTCGATGCGCTGGCGCAAACGCGGCAGATCGGCGTCGGGCAGGTCGGGACGCAGCGGCGCGCCGATCGCTTCGCGGGCTTCGATCGCCACCTCGCCGAAGGCCGAGCGCAGTCGGACCAGGGCGCGGTCGAGGGTCTGGGCAAAGGGCGGAGGCATGGGCGCAGTATGCCATGCACACCCCATGCCGCGCGTCCCCCGGAGCCCTGCCATGCGGTCGCGCGCGGGACAGCCGGCCCGTTCGGTGCTACCTCGCCGGCGGGTCCTTTTCCGGAGATCGTTCGATGACCGAAGCCTTCCTCTGCGACGCCATCCGCACGCCCGTTGGCCGTTACAATGGCGGGCTGGCCGCGATGCGTGTCGACGATCTCGCGGCGGTGCCGATGAAGGCATTGATGGAGCGCAATCTCCAGGTCGACTGGGGCGCGGTCGATGACGTCATCTATGGCTGCGTGAACCAGGCGGGCGAGGACAATCGCAATGTCGCGCGCATGGCGGGCCTTCTGGCCGGGCTGCCGGTCGAGGTGGCAGGTGCCACCGTGAACCGGCTCTGCGGCTCGGGCCTTGAGGCCGCCGGTCATGCCGCGCGTGCCGTCAAGACGGGCGAGGCCGACCTGATGATCGCGGGTGGTGTCGAAGGCATGACGCGCTCGCCCTATGTGATGGGCAAACCCGAGGGTCCGTTCGATCGGTCGATGAAGCTTGAGGACACGGTGTTGGGCTGGCGCTTCGTCAATCCGCGCATGAAAGCGGCTTATGGCATCGATCCGATGGGCCAGACCGCCGAGAACGTGGCGATGGAGCACCAGATCGGCCGCACAGACCAGGACGCCTTCGCGCTGCGCAGCCAGCAGCGCTGCAAGGCCGCGCAGGATCGCGGCTTCTTCGAGCGCGAGATCGTTGCCGTCACGGTCCGCAAGGGCAAGGCGGAGGCGGTGGTCGCGCGCGATGAGCATCCGCGCGGCGACACCACGATGGAAACGCTGGCCAAGCTGCCTGCCGCCTTCCGCGACGGCGGGTCGGTGACGGCGGGCAACTCCTCGGGCCTGAACGATGGCGCCTGCGCGATGATTGTGGCGAGCGAGGCGGCGGCGCGGGCCAACGGTCTCACGCCGCGGGCCCGCATCCTGGGCGCCGTATCGGCCGGCGTGCCGCCCCGGGTGATGGGCATCGGCCCGGTGCCCGCGACGCGCAAGCTGCTCGCGCGCCTTGGCATGACCCTCGCCGATTTCGACACGATCGAACTGAACGAGGCTTTCGCCGCCCAGGCGCTGGCCGTGCTGCGTCAGCTCGGCCTGCCCGACGACGCCGCCCATGTGAACCCCAACGGCGGCGCGATCGCGCTCGGCCACCCGCTCGGCGCTTCAGGTGGCCGCTTGATGATCACCGCGCTGAACCAGCTCGAGGCGTCTGGCGGCAAGCGCGCGCTCTGCACCATGTGCATCGGCGTGGGCCAGGGCATCGCGCTCGCGCTGGAGCGGGTCTAGCCCAGGCTAGATAGGCGTTTCGGTCTCGCCCGCGCGCTGTCCGGCCTCGAACGCCGCGGTCCAGTCATCGAGCGTTCCGGTTTCGATGGCGCCGCGCAGGCCGCGCATGACGTCCTGGTAGTACTGCAGGTTATGCCAGGTGAGGAGCATGGCCCCCAGGATCTCGCCAGTCTTCACGAGGTGGTGCAGATAGGCCCTTGAATGGCGGGTGCAGGCCGGGCAGGCGCATTCGGGGTCGAGAGGGCGGGGATCGTCGCGATGACGGGCGTTGCGCAAGTTGAGCTCGCCGCTGCGCGTGAAGGCCTGCGCCGTGCGACCGGCGCGCGTCGGCATCACGCAATCGAACATGTCGATGCCGCGTCGTACGGCGCCCACGAGATCGGCGGGCCGGCCGACACCCATCAGGTAGCGCGGGCGATCCTGCGGCAACTGCGGCACGGTTGTGTCGAGGGTCGAGAACATCAGTTCCTGACCTTCGCCGACGGCGAGGCCGCCGACCGCGTAGCCGTCGAAGCCGATGCCGGTGAGTGCGGCCGCGCTCTCGGCCCGCAGCGCAGGATAGGTCCCGCCCTGCACGATGCCGAACAGACCGTAGCCGGCGCGTTCGTGAAAGGCGCGCTTGCCGCGCTCGGCCCACCGCATGCTAAGCCGCATCGAATGCGCGGCCTGCTCCTCGGTGGCGGGCCAGGGCGTGCACTCATCGAACGACATGGTGATGTCGGCGTCGAGCTGGCGCTGAATGTCGATGGAGCGTTCGGGCGTCAGGCGATGCTCGCTGCCATCGACGGGCGAACGGAAGGTGACGCCATCGGGATCGAGCTTGCGCAGCGCCTTCAGCGACATCACCTGGAAGCCGCCCGAGTCCGTCAGGATCGGCCCGGGCCAATCCATGAATTTGTGCAGACCGCCCAATGCCTCAACGCGATCGGCGCCGGGCCGCAGCATAAGGTGAAAGGTGTTCCCCAACACGATCTCGGCGCCGGTCGCGGCGACCGACGCGGGCAGCATCGCCTTTACGGTGCCTTGCGTGCCCACTGGCATAAAGGCCGGCGTCTCGATCGTGCCGTGCGCGGTTTGCAGCCGGCCGCGACGTGCGGCGCCATCGCGGGCGAGGAGCGAGAAGCCGGTGCTCATCGCGCCAAGAGACAACAATCGCCGTAGGAATAGAAGCGATATCGCGCCGCCACGGCATGGGCATAGGCGGCCTTCATGCGTTCGGGTCCGGCGAAGGCCGACACCAGCATGAACAGCGTCGAGCGTGGCAGGTGGAAATTGGTCAGCAGGAGATCGACGGCGCGAAAGCGAAACCCCGGCACGATGAAGAGATCGGTCTCGCCCTGCCAGGCCGGCAGGGCGCCGTCATGGAGGCGCGCCACGCTCTCCAGCACGCGCAACACCGTCGTGCCGACGGCCACGACGCGCCCGCCGGCGGCCCGTGTGTCGGCGATCGCTCTGGCTGTGGCGGGCGAAAGCTCGGCCCATTCGCTATGCATGACATGGGCATCGGTGTCTTCGACCCGGACCGGCTGGAAGGTTCCGGCGCCGACATGCAGGGTGATCGCGGCCCGCCGGATGCCTGCTGCCGAGAGTGCGCCCATCAGGGCCGGCGTGAAGTGCAGGCCGGCCGTGGGCGCTGCCACCGAACCTTCGTGCTGCGCGAACATGGTCTGGTAGTCGGCGAGGTCGCGGGCGTCCGCGGTTCCTCCACGAATGTAGGGCGGCAAGGGCACCGCGCCGGTCTGCTCGATGGCTGTGCGCAGCGCGTCGCCCGCACGGTCGAAGACGAGCTCGAGACTGCCGTCTGGGCGTTGGCCGCCGACCGTGGCCGACAGTGCGTCTCCGAACGCGAGGCGCGCGCCGACGGCGAGGCGCTTGGCCGGTTTCACGAAGGCATGCCAGCGATCGGCCGTTAGTGGACGCAACAGCAGCGCCTCGACTCGGCCGCCGCTCTCGCGTCGCCCCCGCAGCCGTGCGGGAAGAACGCGCGTGTCGTTCACGATCAGAAGGTCGCCCGCACGCAAGAGGCTCGGCAGGTCGCGAACCTCCCGATCGACAACGCCGGGACCGCTGAGATCGAGCAAGCGCGCGGCGTCGCGCGGCTCCGCTGGACGCTGAGCGATCAGCTCGGCAGGCAGCTCGAAATCGAACAGATCGACCCGCATGGGCGATGAGCGTCGGATCAGGCGGTGCCGGTATCCATCATTTCGATGGCATCATCGGGCCCGGCGCCCAACGCCGGATCGACCAGCGCCACGAACCGGTGCACCCCATCCACAATCGTCCGCCGCGCCCGCGCGCGCGTTTCGAGGCAGTGCAGGTGCGCGAGCGTCTCGCTGAAGGCGAAAACGATCTGGTTGTTGTCGAGATGCCGCGGGAACAGCACCGGCACCATGTCCCAGCCGGTGACGCCCGCCGCGCCCGCCCGGGTCATGGCCTGCGCGATATCGTTCAGCCGATCATCGTGGTGCGCCACCAGCTGGTCGAGCCTTGTGTGAAGCCCGATGAAAGGGAAGCCGTGGCTCGGAAGCACCAGCGCGTCGGCCGGCAGCCGGCGGAACCGCGAGAAGCTGTCGAGGAACCAGGTGAGCGAGTCGGCGAACGGCTCGTTCGGCCAGACGCCGACATTGGTGCTGATCTTGGGTAGCACCTGATCGCCAGCGATCAGCACGTTCAGTTCGGGGCACCAGAGCGAGGCGTGCTCCGGCGCGTGACCGCGTCCCACGATCACGTCCCAGCGATGGCCGCCGAGCGTGATCGGGTGGGCATGGATCAGGCGCTGGAAGGCGGCGGGCAACGGGGTGACGCCCTTGGCGTAGCCGCCACGATGACGATGGAACAGCGCGATACGCTCGGCGGGAACGCCGTTCCGCACCAAATGTGTCTGGCGCTGCTCATCGGAGTCGCTGATTTCGTTCCGGATCGCCAGCGCACTCATGTAGTCGCCGAGCGTCATCAGCAGCGGCGCATTCCAGCGTTCGCACAGCCATCCTGCCAGCCCGACATGGTCGGGGTGCAGATGCGTCGCCACGACCCGCGTCACCGGCTTCCCGGCGAGCTTGTCGGCAAAGATCTTCTCCCAGAGTTCCTTGGTGGCGGCGGCATTGATGCCGGTGTCCACAATCGTCCAGCCATCCACCTCTTCGATCATCCAGAGATTGATGTGGTTGAGCTGGAAAGGCAGCGGCATCCGCAGCCAGTGCACGCCGCGCGCCACCTGCTTGATGTCGCCGGGCGCGGGCACGTCGCCGCAGGGAAAGCGCAGCTGCTGCAGGAGCCGCTGGGCAGAATCGGGAGAATCGAGCATGGCCGCAGCCTACCGATGAGCCGCCGTCGCGTCACTCGCCCTTGGGGAGGGCCCGCCATGCAATATCGCGGCGGCAGAAGCCACCGGGCCAGTCGATGCGGTCCACGGCGGCATAGGCAAGGCGCCGCGCGTCGGCCAGCGTCCGCGCGCTGGCCGACACATTGAGGACGCGCCCGCCATTGGCCAGCACTCGCTTGCCGTCTGCGTCGAACCGCGTGCCCGCATGAAACACCTGGACACCGGGAACGCTCGCAGCCTGCTCGAGACCGCGGATCTCGCTGCCTTTTTCGTAGGCATCCGGATAGCCGTTGGCGGCCATCACCACGGTTAGGGCCGCATCATTGGACCAGCGCAGGTCGAAGTGTTGCAACCCGCCCTCCGCCGTCGCGATCAGGGCCGGCAGAAGGTCCGAGCGCAGCCGCAGCATCAGCACCTGGGTTTCGGGATCGCCGAAGCGGCAATTGTACTCGATCAGCCGCGGACCCTTCGCGCCGATCATCAACCCGGCATAGAGCACGCCACGAAAGGGCGCGCCCTCGGCCTTCATGGCCCGGACGGTGGGCAGGATGATCTCGTCTATCGTGCGCCGCTGCATCGCTGCATCGAAGATGGGTGCCGGCGTGTAGGCGCCCATGCCACCCGTGTTGGGGCCAACGTCGCCGTCGAATGCGCGCTTGTGATCCTGCGCGCCGATCAGCGGCAACGCATGTTCGCCATCGCAGAGTGCGAAGAAGCTCGCTTCCTCGCCGGTCATGAACTCTTCGACGACGATCGAGGCGCCGGCGCTTCCGAAGCGATTGCCCGACAGCATGTCGCGCGCGGCGTCGATCGCCTGATCGACGGTCTCGGCGACAACGACGCCCTTGCCGGCCGCCAGCCCGTCGGCCTTTACGACGACAGGCGCGCCCTGGGTGCGGATGTAGCGCTCGGCGGCGCCAAGATCAGTGAAGCGTTCGTAAGCTGCCGTCGGGATGCCGTACTTGCGGCAGATATCCTTGGTGAAGCCCTTGGAGCTCTCCAGACGGGCCGCGGCTGCCGAGGGACCAAAGGACTTGAAGCCGGCCTCGGCCAGTCGATCGGCCAGCCCGGCGGCGAGGGGCGCTTCCGGTCCGATGACCACGAAGTCGATGGCAAGTCGGCGCGCGAGGTCGACTTGGCCCGGGATATCCTCGGCGGCGACAGCGATGCACTCGGCCACAGCCGCGATGCCGGAATTGCCGGGTGCGCAGAACAGCTCGGCGCATAGCGGCGATGCCGCAATCGCCCAGCACAGCGCGTGTTCCCGACCGCCGCCGCCCACGACCAGAATGCGCATCTTTCCCCGCCGTCCTGCCCCGCCGCGGCGACAAGAACCACGAAAGCCGGACGGCGCAAAGCGGGTTATCCACCCCGTTGATATGCTCTACCCTGTCGTGGAAACGCCGATGCCAACCGACGCCGCCGCCGACCGGGCTCCGGGAACGAATGTCCCCGAGTTTTCGGTCTCCGAACTCTCCTTCGCACTGAAGCGCGAGATCGAGGGGGCGTTCCCGCGCGTGCGCGTGCGTGGCGAGATCAGCCAGCCCTCGTTCCCGCGTTCCGGTCACTGCTATTTCCGGCTGAAGGACGAGAACGCCGTGCTGGATGCGGTCGTCTGGAAGGGTTCGCTGCCGCGGCTTGGCCTCAAGGTCGAGGAGGGGCTGGAGGTCATCGCGCTCGGCAAGCTCACCACCTACGCCGGGTCCTCGCGCTACCAGATCATCGTCGACCGGCTTGAGCTGGCTGGCGAGGGTGCGCTTCTCAAGCTGCTGGAGGACCGGCGGCGCAAGCTTGCCGCCGAGGGGTTGTTCGACGAGGACCGCAAGCGCGCCCTGCCGTATCTGCCCGCGACAATCGGTGTGATCACGTCGCCGACCGGAGCGGTGATCCGCGACATCCTGCATCGCCTGGCCGACCGATTCCCGAGTCGCGTGCTGCTCTGGCCGGTCGCCGTGCAGGGTGAGAAGGCGGCCGGCGAGGTCGCGGCGGCGATCCGCGGCTTCAATGCCCTGCCGGCGGGAGGCGCCGTCCCACGCCCCGATCTGCTGATCGTCGCGCGCGGCGGTGGCAGCCTCGAGGATCTCTGGGCGTTCAACGAGGAGGTCGTCGTGCGCGCGGCTGCCGCGTCCGACATTCCGCTGATCTCCGCTGTGGGACATGAGACCGATACCACGCTGATCGACTTCGCCGCGGATCGCCGCGCGCCGACGCCGACGGCGGCCGCCGAAATGGCGGTGCCCGTGCGGACCGAGTTGGCGGCCGATCTGCGTGAGCGCGGTCAGCGGATGGCGGCCGGCGCGGTCCGTCTGCTGCGCGAGGCGGGCGCGACCTTGCAGGCCTCGGCCCGAGGCCTGGGCGATCCGCGCCGCATGATCGACGAGCGTGCGCAGCGCCTGGACGAGCGTGGTGAGCGTCTGGCGCTTGCGACGCGGCAACTCGTCGACAGTCGGGCACAAGCCCTGGCGGCCGCCCGTCTCACAAGCCCGCGCAGCGTCATCGAATTGAAGGAACGGGCGCTGTCGGCAGAATGGCGTGTCCTCGATCGCGCCATGCGCGGCCACGTCGATCGGGTGCGGCAGGCAAGCCAGCGCGCCGCAGACCGGATCGACACCCTGTCCCGGTCCGTCATCAGGGCGACCACGGCGGTCCTCGATCAGCGTTCCGACCGGGTCGTCCAGCTTGGACAGTTGCTCGAAAGCTATTCCTTCCGGTCGGTGCTGGGTCGCGGCTTCGCGCTGGTGCGCGACGATGCAGGCCGGCCGGTTCTCGCGGCGGCGGGTCTTGGCACCGACCAGGCGCTGACACTCGAGTTCACCGATGGCCGCGTTGGCGCGCGGGTGACGGGCGGGGTGCCGGCGCCGGAACCTCGTACCGCCAAACCGCCACGTCGCCGCGACGATGGCGGGCAGGGGTCTCTGCTCTGAGCTTTCGCGATCAACGCCGCCGCTCGCGCAGCACGCGATCGACCATGGCGGGCGCACTGCCGAGATAGTTTGCCGGATCGCAGAGTTCGGCGAGGCGCGCGCGCTCGACCCGGCTCGCGATTTCGGGAGTCGCGGACAGGACGTCGAGGAGCGTGCGGCCGCCCTCGAGGGCCGCACGACACGCCTTGTAGACGAGATCGTGCGCGGTCTGGCGGCCGAGGGCGGGAGCCAATCCCATCATCACCGCCTCGGCGACGATCAGCCCACCGGTGCTATCGAGATTGCGGCGCATCCGGGCCTCGTCGACCACAAGCCCTTCCAGCACGAACTTCGCGTGATTGAGCGCGCCGGCGGTGAGAACGAAGCTCTCCGGCAGCGCCAGCCACTCGACGTGCCACGGCCCGGTCGCACGCTCGAAATCCTGCTGCAATGCATCGAGCATGGCGCCGGCGTGCTGGCGCACGGCCTTCGCATTGGCGACCATCACCTCCGAGGAGATCGGATTTCGCTTCTGAGGCATCGTGCTGGAAGCGCCGCGATGGTCGGCAAAGGGTTCGAAAGCCTCGCCGATCTCGGTCGCCATCATCAGCATGATGTCGAACCCGATTTTGCCCAGTGTGCCGGCGATCAGAGCCAAGACCTGCACGGTCTCGACCAGCCCGTCGCGCGCCACGTGCCAGGTTATCGCGGGTTCCGCGAGGCCGAGCTCGCGGGCGAACGCGCCACGCACTTCAAGCGCTTTCGGTCCCATGGACGCGAGCGTGCCGGCCGCGCCGCCGAGCTGCGCGACCAGGGCGCGCGGCTTGATCTCTGCGAGCCGCTCGGCATTGCGGTCCATGGCAGCGAGCCAGATCGCGGCCTTGTGGCCGAAGGTGATGGGCAATGCCTGTTGCAGGTGGGTACGGCCGGCCATCGGCGTGTCGCGATGGCTGGCAGCGAGCGTAGCGAGAGCGACCGACACTGCCGCAACATCGCGTTCGATCAGCGCCAGCCCTTCGCGCACCTGCAGGACGACGCCCGTGTCCATGATGTCTTGCGTGGTGGCACCCCAGTGGACGAACCGGCCCGCGTCGCCGAGCGCGGCCGAGAGCTGGCGGACCAGCCCGAGGATCGGGTAGCCGACATTCTCGGCGTCGCGCTTCAGGCCGACCGGATCGATCGCCACGGCGGCGGCACCCTCGGCGATCCGCCGCGCAGCGTCGGCCGGGATCAGGCCGACGGCACCTTGGGCCGCCGCGAGGGCCGCCTCGGCGCGCACCCAGCAGGCGATCGCGTTGGCGTCGTCGAAAACCCGCCGCATGTCTGCAGTGCCGAAGACGTCGCGAAAGATGCCGCTGTCGATAACCGTGGATGCCACGCTTGCCCCCTCTGGCCGGACGGCCTCTATACTCGACCGTCACTTCCGGAGGAACGCACCGTCATGTCTACCGCGCCGCTCAGCGCCGAAACGCTGAAGAACTTCCGCTACGCCAGCACAGCGACCGTCTCCATGCAGATGCTGAAGCGCGGCTTTCGCAACAGCTCGGTCTGTGGCGTGGCACCGCTCAATCCGGGGGCCGCGCGCATGGTCGGCCCTGCCTATACGCTGCGCTACATTCCGGGCCGCGAGGATATCTGCCAGCCGCCGAAGCCGACCGATCCGGAAAGCCCCCAGAAGCACTCGATCGAGCATTGCCCGGCCGGGCACGTGCTGGTCGTGGCGACGGGTGAGGAGATGCGCGCCGGCACGCTGGGCGACATTCTTGCGCTGCGGCTCAAGGTGCGCGGCGTGGAGGGCGTGCTGGCCGACGGCGCCATGCGCGATTCGCCGGTGATCGGCCAGATGGCGTTCCCCGTCTTCTGCGCGGGCGCCGCGGCACCGCCCAGCATGAACAACCTGCATCCGGTGGCGGTGCAGGAGCCGGTCGGCATTCGCGGCGTGCCGGTGTTCCCGGGTGACGTGATCGTGGCCGACTCGGACGGCGCCGTGGTGGTGCCGCGCCACCTCGCCGACGAGGTCGCGCGCGATTCCTTCGAACAGGAACGTCTGGAGAAGTTCGTGGCCTTGCGCATCGCCAAGGGCGTGCCGGTCGCCGGCACCTATCCGCCCAACGACGCGACCAAGGCGGCCTACCAAGCCTGGATCAAGGCCGGCGAGCCTACGAAAATCTGATCTCCTCCAGGACTACCGGCGCAGGCCTTGCAGTCGCTGCACGGTCTCCAAGGTCGGATGGCCGTCCGCGGGCAGGCCGGCCTGTTTCTGGAACAGGCGCAGCGCCGAGCGGGTCTTGGGTCCGAGCAGCCCGTCAACCTCGTCGGTGTAGTGGCCGAGGCGCGCGAGGCGCGTCTGCAGGTCGATCACCGTGTCGCGAGTGAGCGGCTCGTCATCCGCGGGCGGGGGCTGAATCACCCCGGCGCCACCGGCGATCTGACGGGCAAGAATGCCCACCGAGAGCGCGTAGAGCGTCGAGCGGTTCCAGTTCATCACCGCCTTGAAGTTGGGATAGATCACGAACGCGGGCCCGCGCCAGCCGGCGGGCAGCAGGATCGAAGCGGAGGCGTCAATCGCTGGCAGCGGGCGGTTGCCGGCGAGGCGCACGCCCATGGCCGACCATTCACGCAGTGGCTTCTCGACGGTGGTGTCGGCCTGTTCGAGGGCAAAGCCCCGCGGCAGCACGACCTCGTCGCTCGACGGCAGGCCCGGTCGCCAACCGATGCCGCGCAGGAAGTTGCCGGCCGAGGTGAAGGCGTCGGGCAGGCTCGACCAGATATCGATCCGCCCGTTGCCGTCGCGATCGACTGCCCAGCGCGTGAAGGTGGACGGCATGAACTGCATGTTGCCCATCGCGCCCGCCCATGAGCCGCGCATCTGCTGCGAGGTCATCTGGTTCATGGCGAGGATGCGCAGCGCCTGCACGGACTCGTTGGTGAAGAACGCCTGGCGCCGCGTCAGGCAGGCAAGCGTGGCGACCGAGCGCAGCACCTGGAAGTCGCCCATGAAGCCGCCGTAGTTGGTCTCCACACCCCAGAACGCCATCAGATACTGCGGCGGTACGCCGTACTCGCGCTCAAGCGAATCGAGGAGGCCGCGATGCTGAGCGACGCGCTGCTGGCCCTTGGCGATGCGATCGGCCGACACGGCGGCATTGATGTAGCGGCCATAGGTCGAGGTGAACTCGGGCTGGCGCGAGTCGAGGTCGAGGACACGCTGGTCCGGCGTCAATCCCTGCAGTGCGCGATCTGCGACGGCGGCGGGCACGCCCTGCTTCAGGGCTTCAGCGCGGATGCCACGCAGACACTCCGCGAAGTCGGCTGTCTGGGCTGCGGCGGTGGTGGGAGTCCCGAGCGCGAGGGCGGCGCCGAGGAGGAGGGGAAATGTCTTGTTGTTCATGGCCGGCAGTCTATCACGTCCGGCCCCGGCCGGCCGCCGGCTCCCACTCACTGCCCGGCGATGGTCATCCCGTCGATCCGCAGTGTCGGCGCGTTGGTGGCGCCCTTGAAGCGCAGGTCGTTGGCGGGCGTCAGTCGCGCGAACATATCCTTGAGATTTCCGGCGACGGTGATGCCGCTCACCGGCCAGGCGAGCTCGCCCTTCTCGATCCAGAAGCCCGACGCGCCGCGGCTATAGTCGCCGGTGACGCCGTTGACGCCGAACCCGATCAGGTCGGTGATGTAAAGGCCGCGCTTGACGCCCCCGATCAAGTCGCGTGCGCTGGCTTCGCCCTTCTCCATGTAGAAGTTGGACGTCGAGGGGCCGGGCGGGCCTGACGTGCCGCGCGAGGCGTGGCCGGTGGGCGCGAGACCGAGCTGTCGTGCGGCGGCGAGATCGAGGAACCAGCTCTGCAGGCGGCCATCCTCGATCGCCGCAGTCCGGCGGGTCGGCAGGCCCTCGGCGTCGAACGGTTTGCTGCCGAGCCCGCGCTTGCGCAACGGGTTGTCGACGATGCGCACGCCCTTGGCGAAGACGCGCTTGCCCATCGAGTCCTTCAGGAACGAGGTGCCGCGCGCCACGGCACGGCCGTTGATCGCGCCGGCGAGGTGGCCGATCAGGCTGGAGGAGACGCGGCGGTCGTAGATGACCGGTGCGCGCAGGCTTGGCGCCTTGCGCGGGTTCAGGCGCTCCACCGCGTTGCGACCGGCGTTGCGGCCGACGCGCGCGGCCGGCATGAGGTCGTCGAAATGGACCGCGCTGGTCCACTCGTAGTCGCGCTCCATCGCTATGCCTTCGCCGGCCAGCACCGAACAGGAAAGCGAGTAGCCGCCGCGCGTATAGCCGCCGACGAAGCCGTTGGACGCCGCAAGCGTCACCGACGTCCGGCCCCAGCCGGCCTCGCCGCCCTCCGAATTGGTGACGCCGCGCACCGCGCGCGCGGCGTCCTCCGCTTCGGCGGCCAGCGCCAGCAAGGCCTTGGCGGTCGGCCGGCGCCCATCATCGAGATCGAGATCCGGCCAGCGACGGGCGAGAAGCTCCTCGGGGGCGATGCCGCACACCGGATCCTCCGGCACCGCACGCGCCATGTCGACCGCACGCCCGGCCAGCGCGCGCAGTGACGCGTTGGCGAAGTCGGTGGAGGACACGAAGGCCTGACGCTTGCCGATGAAGACCCGCAGGCCAAGATCGCGGCCCTCGCTGCTCTCGAGCTTCTCGCGCTTGCCGAGCCGCGTGCCGGTCGAGATCGACTCACCGTGGACGAACATCGCGTCCGCCGCGTCGGCGCCAGCGGCGCGCGCCCAGCCGATCAGATCGGCGAGCAGATTGGCATCGGGGGCGCCGGCGCGCTTGCTCGCCATCGGTCAGACTCCGGATCGCGCCGCGCGGTTGGCCGCGGACGTCACGGCCTTCAGCGAGGCGGCGACGATATTGGAGTCCATGCCGACACCCCACAAGACCCGCCCGTCGGCGGTTTCCGCTTCGATGTAGCTCACCGCCGTGGCGTCGGAGCCCGCGCCGGCGGCATGCTGGTGGTAGTCGCGCACCCGGATGCCGATGCCGCAGCCCTTGGCGAGCGCATCGACGTAGCCCGCGATCGGCCCATTGCCGCGGCCCGAGACGGTCTTCTCGGCGCCGTCGACGCGGACTCGCGCATCGAGCAGGCGGACGTCGGGTTGGCCGGGTTCGGGGACGGTCGTGTGGGAGATGAACTCCACCGGCCGGCGTCGCTCGAGGTACTCCGCGCGGAACGTGTCCCAGATCAGCGCCGGCAGGATCTCCTTGCCGGTCTCGTCGGCGATCTGCTGGATCACCTTCGAGAACTCGACCTGCAGGAGGCGCGGCATGTCGATGCCGTAGTCGCTTTTCAGAATGTAGGCGATGCCGCCTTTGCCCGACTGGCTGTTGATGCGGATGATCGCCTCGTAGGTGCGACCGAGATCGGCCGGATCGATCGGCAGGTACGGCACCTCCCAGACCTTGCTGTTCGATGCCGACAGCGCCTTCAGCCCTTTGTTGATCGCGTCCTGGTGCGAGCCCGAGAAGGCCGTGAACACCAGATCGCCGCCATAGGGATGCCGCGGATGTACGGGCAGCTGGTTGCAGTACTCGACCGTCTGGCGAATGCCGTTGATGTCTGAGTAGTCGATCTGCGGATCGACTCCCTGAGTGAACATGTTCAATCCGAGCGTCACCAGATCGACGTTGCCGGTGCGCTCGCCGTTGCCGAACAGACAGCCCTCGATGCGGTCGGCGCCCGCCATGTAGCCCAACTCCGCCGCCGCCACACCCGTGCCGCGGTCGTTGTGCGGGTGGAGGCTGAGTAGGAAGGAGTCGCGGTACTTGAAGTTGCGATGGCACCATTCGATCTGGTCGGCATAAACGTTGGCCGATGACATCTCGACCGTGGCCGGAAGATTGAAGATCATCTTGCGTTGCGGCGTCGGCTTGAAGACGTCGGCCACGGCCGCGCAAATGTCGCGCGCGAACTCGAGCTCGGTGCCGGTGAAGCTCTCGGGCGAGTACTGGAAGACCCACTCGGTCGCGGGATCGGCGTCGGCCAGCTGCTTCACGAGCTTCGCACCTGATACCGCGATCTCGATGATGCCGGAATAGTCCATGCCGAACACCACGCGGCGCTGCAGCGTGGAGGTCGAATTGTAGAGATGCACGATCGCGCGCTTGGCGCCGCGGCAGGCCTCAAAGGTGCGCTCGATCAGCTCGGGCCGGCTCTGCGTCAGCACCTGGATGGTGACATCGTCGGGGGTCATGCGCTTCGTGATCAGCTCGCGCACGAAGTCGAAATCGGTCTCCGACGCCGCCGGAAATCCCACCTCGATCTCCTTGAAGCCCATCTGGCAGAGCAGCTTGAACATCCGCGTCTTGCGATCCGAATCCATCGGCTCGATCAGCGCCTGGTTTCCGTCGCGCAGATCGACGGCGCACCAGATCGGCGGCTTGGTGATGACGCGGTTGGGCCACTGGCGGTCGGGCAGGCGCACCGGCGGGAAGGGAACGTATTTCTCCGCGGCGCGGGGCATCATGGGTTTCTGCGGCATGGCGAACTCCGAACGGGCGCCGGCTGCGCCGCGTGGGCGACAGCGGTCTGAATGACGGAACGGCGCGACAGGAAGGGGGTGTGGACTTGAGCGGTTGAGGCAACGACAGGCGATCCGCAGGGCCCCGCGGGAGCGGAGCGGCGGATCAGCGGGTAAGTCGAAGCGTCAGGCGCGCGATCATTGCGCGCGGAATGTCCCCGATTTGCCGCAACCCGTCAACCGGCTGACAGCGCCATCCAGCCTCGCACAGAGACATAGAGGCCGGCCGCGATGACGAAACTCGCGAAGCCGCGCCGCAGCCAACCCTTGTGGCCGGTGAGCCAGGTGTTGAGCGAGAGGCCGGCAACGGCGCCGACCGCTCCGCCAAGAACCAGCAACCCCGCGACCCGCCAGTCGACCAGGCCTGACCAGGCGTAGCTTGCGGCCGACGTGAACCCCAAGGCCGCGACCGCGACCAGCGAGGCCGCCACCGCGTCCTGCATTTTCATGCGCACCGCCAGCATCAGGCCAGGCACGATCAGGAAGCCGCCGCCGATTCCGAAGAAGCCGGCGAGCAGCCCGACCGCGAATCCGATGCCGAGGAGCCGTAGGAGCGCATGCCGTACTGGAGTCGCGGCGGGGTCTGCTTGCCGCGGCTTGCCGAGGAAGAGCGACAGCCCCATCGCGATCATCACCAGCCCGAAGAGTGTGAGCAGGCGCGTTCCGTTGACGGCCTTGCCGGCCTCCGCGCCCAGCAGCGCGCCCGCGACGCCGGCCGCGGCGAACAATCCGGCCGACCGCCAGTCGATGGAATGGACACGCGCATGCGCGCCCAGTCCGAACAGCGCGCCCATGCCCACCCCGACCGCGCCGGTACCGATCGCCAGATGCGGTGAGGGCATACCGACCGCATACATGAGCAGCGGGGTGGCGATGATCGAGCCGCCACCGCCGATCATGGCAAGCACCAGCCCGGTGCCAAGGCAGGACAGCACGGAGAGAGTGGTGAGCAGCACGCCGGTCAACTCTAGCCGACACCGGGCCTCGCGTCCCCAGCCGATTATCCTTGCGCCCGCGCGATGGCGGCCATGAGCCAGGGGCGGGCCGCAGCTCGATCTTTCGTGCCCCGTCGGGGCGCGTCCGTGCTAACCGAAGCCGGCGAAAACGGGAGGAGACCGACAGATGGCGGGACCGCTTGCGGGCGTGCGCATACTCGATTGCACCACGGTGGTGGTGGGCCCATGGGCCGCCCAGCAGCTCGGCGATTTCGGCGCCGACGTGGTGAAGATCGAACCGCCCGAGGGCGACACGACACGCCAGCTGGGACCCGCGCGCAACCCCGGCATGGCGGCGTTCTTCCTCGGCTGCAATCGCTCCAAACGGTCGATCGTGCTCGACCTCAAGCAGGAGGCTGGGCGAAAGGCGCTCTACAAGTTGGCCGAGACCGCCGATGTGCTGATGCACAACTACCGTCCCGACCCCGCGACCCGACTTGGCGTCAACTACGAGACGTTGGCCAAGATCAACCCGCGCCTCATCTGCCTCGCCACCTACGGCTATCGCGCCGATGGGCCGCTCGGCCCCAAGGCGGCCTATGACGACATCATCCAGGCGGGTTCCGGCCTTGCGTCTTTGCAGACTGTGGTGGCCGGCGCGCCGCGCTTCCTGCCCACCATCGTCGCCGACAAGACAAGCTCGGCAGGCGTCGTGGCGGCGGTGCTGGCCGCGCTCTACGCCCGCGAGAAGACCGGAGTCGGCCAATCGGTCGAGGTGCCGATGTTCGAGACGCTGGTCTACTTCACCATGGTCGAGCATCTCTATGGCGAGACGTTCCGGCCGGCGCTGGAGAGTGCGGGCTACAAGCGCGTTCTGAACAAGGAGCGTCGCCCGTACCCGTCGAAGGACGGCTACTTCGCCTTGCTGCCCTACACCGATGGTCACTGGCGGGAATTCTGCGGACTGATCGGCCGGCCGGAGCTGGCGAACGATCCGCGCTTCACCTCGCTCGCCAATCGGCTGAAGAACGTCGAGCACTATTACGGTCTGCTGGCCGAGATCTGCGCCACCCGGACCAACGCCGAGTGGACCGCTTTGCTGGCCAAGTCGAATGTCCCGCACGGACCTGTGAATACGCTCGAGGATCTCTTGAAGGATCCGCAGCTTCACGCGACCGGGTTCTGGAAGGAAGTCGATCACCCGACCGAAGGGCGCATCCGTATGCCCGACATTCCCGCGCGGTTCAGCGGGACGCGGGCCGAGGTCGGGCGTCTCCAGCCGCGGCTCGGCGAGCACAGCGTCGAGGTCCTGTCCGAAGCCGGGTTCACCGGGTCGGAGATTGATGCCATGCTGGCCTCCGGCGCGACCAAGACGGCCTGAGACCGTCGAACTCCCGCGCCCAGGGAGGTTACGATGCTACTTCGACCCACGCGGCGCGGCATCCTGCGCGCCAGCTCCGCTCTCGGCCTCGCCGCCGCGCTGCCGGCGCCGGCAATCGCGCAGGCTTGGCCCAGCAAGCCGATTCGCATCATCGTCGGCTTTCCCGCCGGTGGGCTCACCGACACGTTCGCGCGCGCCTATGGCGAGCTTCTGTCGCAGAGACTCGGCCAACCGGTGATCGTGGAGAACAAGGCCGGCGCGAGCGGTGCGATCGCCGCCGAGCAGGTGAAGAACGCCGCGCCGGACGGCCACACGCTGATGTGGACGATCTCGACCACGATGATCATGAACAAGGTGCTGTTCAAGAAGCTGCCCTACGATCCCGACAAGGACTTTGTCCTGATCTCGTGGATGGACGCCGGACATCTGCCAACGATCGTCAACGCCGCTCTGCCGATCCGCAACCTCGCCGAACTTGCCGCGTACGCCCGTGCCAACAAGACCAGCCTCGGTACGTACGGGGCCGGCTCCTACAGCCATGTGGCGATCGCGGAATTGAACAAGCACTTCAACCTCAACATGGAAGCCGTGCACTACCGCGGCGAGGCGCCAATGTGGCAGGACGTGTCGTCGGGCGCCGTCGCGGGCGGGAGCGGCAGCTACGCGGCCGCCGCGCCGCTCCTGCAAGGCGGCCGTGCTCGTGCCATCGCCGTTCCGACCCGCACCCGTATGCGCAAGCTGCCCGACGTTCCCACTTTCCACGAGCAAGGCGCGACCAGTGTCGGCTTCGTGGTGCGCGGCTTCATCGGTCTGGTGGGGCCGGCGGGCATGCCAGACCCTGTCGTGCAGCGGCTCTCCGATCTGATGGTCGAGGCCGGCAAGACCGAGCGAATTCAGAAAATCCTCGATACCTTCGGCATCGACCAGGCGGCGCAGGACCGCCGGTTCTTCGAGAACATCATCAAGACCGAAGGTCCGATCTGGCTCGACCTGGTGCGCGGGCTGGGGCTTGAGCCGCAGTAGCTTCCAATCGTAGGCACAAATGAGACGCGGCGCCCGTTGGGGCGCCGCGTCGTCGTTCAGGTGGTCGGGAGCGTCAGGCCGGGGTCGGTGCCGGCGGCTCCGCGGTCGGCGGTGCCGGCGGGCGGCTGCGACGGTCGGCCATGAACTGGTCGAACTCGGCGCGGTCCTTCGCGGCCCTCAGCTTGGCGAGGAAGTCCTGGAACTCCCGCTGCTCATCATCGAGACGGCGCAACGTGTCCTCGCGGTACTCGTCGAAAGCGGTGTTGCCAGATCCCTCGCGGCCGAAGCGATGGCGCTGCTTCCACTCGCGAAACTCCTGGCGTGCGGTGCGACCGTCGGGAGTCGACCAACGGCCCCAACGATGGTGCTTCGAACAGAACATGCGTCCACTCCATTTCAGGTAGATCAACAGGGCGAGCCCCACGGGCCAGAAGACGATGAAGCCCAGCACCATCAGAGCGATCCAGGCGGGGCGGGGGATGTCGTCCAGACGGTCAGCAATACTGGTCACAACGGTCTCCAAGTCTGCGTTAACAATGTAAATGTTAACGACATTAACATTGGGTATTGTCATCCCCCGAGTCAAGGGGCCCTTACGAAGTTTGGGAAAAACCCAATCCCTGCAAATAGATAAGCATCGCCGACTCAAGGAGTTCATCGGCCGACATGGGCATGGCGCGCCGCCCGGCGTCGCCTCGACCGAACAGAGACGCGATTCCGTGAGCGACCGACCAGATGTGCAGGCTCATCATCAGGGCCGGCGGCCGCCGCGCCTCGGGCAGGTGGGCGGCCACCCCTTCGGCCGCGGTGCGTAGAACGCTGAACGCCTGATCGGCCGCGGCTCTGAGCTCCGGGTTGAGGTCGGGGGCCAGGCCGGATTCGAACATCGCGGCATAGTAGGCCGGCTCAGTGCGGGCGAAGGCGAGATAGGCGCGGCCAACGCTGTGAAACGCGGTGAGGGCATTCGGCCGTCCGTCGTTCCAGCCGGCGCTCAGCATGGCGGCAAACCGCACATAACCCTCGCGCGCGACGTCCGCCAGCAACGCCTCGCGGTCGCGGAAGTGACGGTACGGTGCGGCTGCGCTGACGCCCGCTGATCGCGCGGCATCCGCGAAGGTGAAGCCCGCCGGCCCCTTCTCCTTGATGAGCTCGCGCGCGGCTTCCTTCAGCGCCTCGCGCAGATTGCCGTGATGGTAGCCGCGCTCCTCGCGCTCGCGTCGCTTCCAGCCCATGTTAAGGCAGTTTACATCAGCGGCGCTCAACGCAACAGAGCGCCTTGACCGGCGTCAGTAGCCGCGGCTCCGATCCACGAGTTCGCGCAACGGCGCTCCATCCAGGAAGCGGCGGAGATTGTCGACGAAGAGCGCGGCCACGAAGCTGTCGCGCCGGGGATGCGGGCCGCCAATGTGCGGCAGCACATGGATACCGGGCGTGGTCCAGAAGGGATGCGCGGCTGGGAGCGGTTCCTGGCGGAAGACATCGAGCACCGCGCCCGCGATCCGCTTTCCGCTCACCGCAGCCACCAGATCCTCGTCGCGGATCGTGTGACCACGCCCGAAATTCAGCAGCCACGCGGTGGATTTCATGCGCGCGAGCCGCGCGGCGTCGATGAAGTTGTCGGTGGCGGGCGTGGCCGGCAACAGCAGCAGAACGAAGTCCGCTTGCGCGAGCACCTCGTCGCTGCCCTCCGGCGGCAAGATCCGCTCGACATGGGGCACCGCGTCAGGTGTGCGTCGGGTGCCCACTACCTTGATGCCGAACGCGGACGCGAGCCGTGCCACCTCGGCGCCGATCGCGCCGACGCCCAGGATGCCGAGCGTCTTGCCGCGCAGCGGTTCGGCGACGCTCGCGACCCAGCGCGATTCGCGCTGCGCCTCCATGGCGGCGCGATACGGTTTCGCTGCGAAGAACAGCGCGCCGAGAATATTCTCGGGCATCGAATCGGTGTGGGTGCCGCGCGCGCAGGTGAGCGCCAACCCAGCGGGGAGGTCCGGCAGCGCGAGCCACCCCTCGACGCCGGCGGTCATCGCCTGCGCCCAGCGCAGGCGCGCGAAGCGCGGCAGCAGGCCCGCCGGCGCCCCGACCGCCATCAGCGCCTCGGTGCGGGCGAGCTGGTCCGGTGTCGGCGTCTCGGCGCGCGCGAGCGTGAGGAGTTCGACGCGGTTAGCGAGGCCGACCTCCTCGATCGCGCGGCGATAGGCGTCGGTCCGGTCGGTCCACAGCAATACGGGAACGCGGGCGGTCATGCGGTCTCCGGAGCGCGGTTCGGTGTCAGCGCCAGATGCTCTTGCCCGATCCGGGCAGACCGAGCTCGCGCCACATGCTGTCGACCTTGTCGATCACAGCCTGATCCATCCGGATCTGCCGGCCCCATTCGCGGTTCGTCTCGCCCGGCCATTTGTCGGTCGCGTCGAGACCGATCTTGGAACCGAGCCCCGAGACCGGGCTCGCGAAATCGAGATAGTCGATCGGCGTGTGCTCGATCACCGTGATGTCGCGCGCCGGGTCCATCCGGGTCGACAGCGCCCACATCACATCCTTCCAATTGCGGGCGTCGATGTCGGCGTCCACGACGATCACCCACTTGGTGTACATGAACTGCCGCAAGTAACTCCAGACGCCCATCATCACCCGCTTGGCGTGGCCGGCGTAGGCTTTCTTCATCGACACGACGGCGATGCGATAGCTGCACCCTTCGGGTGGCAGCCAGAAATCGACGACCTCGGGAAACTGCTGCTGGAACAGCGGAATGAACACCTCGTTCAGCGCTTCGCCCAGCACCGACGGCTCGTCCGGCGGTCGACCGGTAAAGGTCGAGAGATAGATCGGCTTGCGGCGCATGGTGATCGCGTTGATCGTGAACACCGGGAACTTCTCGACGCTGTTGTAGTAGCCGGTGTGATCGCCGTAGGGACCCTCGTCGCCGTAGTTGTCGAGGCTGACATGACCCTCAAGCACGATCTCGGCCTCGGCGGGAACCTTGAGCGGCACCGTCTTGCAGTCGACCAGATCGACCTTCTTGCCCCGGAGCAGGCCTGCGAACTGATACTCCGACAGCGTGTCGGGCACCGGCGTGACCGCGGCCAGGATCGTGCCGGGATCTGCGCCGATCACGGCGGCGGCCGGCAGCGGCTCGCGCTTGCCCGAGGCTTGCCAGCGTCGATGGTGCTGCGCGCCGCCGCGGTGCTTCAGCCAGCGCATGAGGGTGGTGTTCTTCCCCGTCACCTGCAGGCGATAGATGCCGAGGTTGAAGCTGTCCTGCCGATCGCCCTTGGGATTGGGGCCCTGCGTCACGATCAGCGGCCAGGTGACGAGTGGTGCCGGCTCTCCCGGCCAGCAGGTCTGGATCGGCAGACGCCCGAGGTCGATGTCGTCTCCGGTCAGCACGACTTCCTGGCAGGGTGCGCCCGAGACGGTGCGCGGCTTCATCGCCATCACGGTGCGAACAAGCGGCAGCATGTCGAGCGCCTCGCGCCAGCCGCCCGGCGGCTCGGGCTGGCGCAGGAACGCCAGGGTCTCGCCGATGGCGCGCAGCTGGCCGGGCTCGCGATCCATGCCCCACGCGACACGCTCGACGGTGCCGAACAGATTCACGAGAACCGGAATCTCCGACCGGCGTCCCGTCGCATCGACCACATTCTCGAACAGGACCGCTGGACCCTGTTCGGCGAGCAGCCGGGTCTGGATTTCCGTCATCTCGAGCACCGGCGACACCGGCGCCTGCACGCGCACCAGACGGCCCTCGCGTTCGAGTCGATCGATGAAATCGCGCAACGAGGCATAGGGCATGGTGGTTCCATCCTCTAGAGTGCCAAAGCGATGAGATCAAACCCGGTACCCGTCGAGTTCGAGGATCTGTTGAGCGCCGCCGGCCGGCGGGTGCTCGCGGGCACTCATCCGCTTTGCGGAGCTCTGGCCGATCCGAAGCGGCGCTTCGTGGCGGCGCGCGGACTGATCGATGCGGGTCGCGCGGAACGCCTGCGGCGGGTCCTGGAACGAGAGCTTGCCGATCAGGCCGAGCCGCTGGATCGTCCGATCCCGCCGGAGTCCATCTGGGATCAGACGGAGGCCTACGCCGACCTGCTGCCGAAGACCGTGCGCGCCCGCACGATCTACTTCGAGAGCGGACGCGAACCCGGTGTTCGGGTGGCGCGGCGGCTCGGGGTCGAACGGCTGCTGCGATCGCCCTCGTTTCATGCTTTCGCCGTGGCGCTCGCCGGCCGGCCGCTCGCACGCGACTGGGGCATCCAGCTCCTGCGCTATGGGCCCGGCGACTATGCCGGCCCGCACCATGACCACGATCCCGGGAATCCGCAGGCGCGCGGTGGCTATGTCGACATCCATCTCGGGCTGTGTTCGCGCGCTGTAGCCGACCAGTCGCTGGTCTACAGCAAGGCGGGACACTTCAGCGAGATCGTGCCGCTCGCCGGTGCCGCAACGATTACGGCCTATCGCTTGCCATTCTGGCACTACACGACGCCGCTGCGCCCGCGGCGCGGCCGCGCGACGGAAGCGCAGCGCTGGGTGATGCTGGGGACGTTCCTCTACGCTCGGTCGCGTCCAGTCAGTTCAAGCCCACGGGCACCACGCTGACCGAGTTCTTCGGGCTGCCGTCGATCACCCGATCTGTGTAACTGAGATAGACCAGCACCCGCCGCCGCGCGTCCCAGAAGCGGACCACCTGCGTGGTCTTGAAAATGAGCGAGGCGCGCTCGCTGAAGACTTCCTGTGGCGATCTGAGTTGGGCCACGCGCTGGACGTCGATCGGACCCACTTGTCGGCAGGAGATTGAGGCGTCGGACGGGTCCTCGGCGATGCCCAGCGCGCCTCGCACGCCGCCGGTCCGGGCGCGCGCGATGTAGCAGGCCACGCCGGGGACATCGGGATCGTCGAATGCCTCGACCACGATGCGGTCGTTCGGTCCGACCCACTTGAAGCGATAGCCGACGGAGCCGATCTCCTCGGCGGCCGCCGCGGCTGGCAGGAAAAGAGCGACGAGCAGGGGCGTCAGCGATCGCATTTCAGGCCTCCTTGGGTGCGGTGCGCGTCGCGAGCCAGATCCCGGGCAGCACCAGCAGCGCGCCGACGCCATGGTACCAGTGCGGCGCCTCGCCCAGCAGCAGCCAAGCCATCGCACCGACATAGGGCGGCCCGAGATAAAGCGAAACGCTGGTGCGGCTAGGTCCCAACTCGCGCACGCACCACGAGAACGTGCCGTAGGCCCCGACGCCAGGCACGATCGCCAGGACCAGCCACACCGCCCAGGTCCGCCAGTCGCCTAAGGCCGGAGGCTGGCCGGACAGCGCCTCGATCAAGGTGAACGGCAGCAGCACCAAGCAACCGGCCAGGGCGATGGCCGCAAGGCGCGCGGTCGGGTCGAGGGCGCTCGGTCGATGCTTCAGCAGGACCGAGTAGACGCCCCAGCACGTCGCCGCGATGGCGAGCCAGATATCGCCGGCGGTGAAGCGCACCGCCGCCAGATCGGCGAGCCGTCCCTTGGCGAAGACCGTCGCGACGCCGGCGAGGCAAAGGGCGATGCCGGCAATCCGGCCCCAGCCGAGGGTCTCGCCGTAGAGGTAGCGGCTGGCCAGGATCACGAGCAAGGGCGAGGCAGCGTAGATCAGCCCCATGTTCAGCGCCGTGGTGGTGTGGCCTCCGATGTAGACGAAGGCGCCGCACACCCACATGCCGAGTGCGCCCAAAATCAGGAGATCGGGTGCCTCGCGCATGAGCGCGCGCCGATTGTGGCGCAGCGCGGGCCAGACGAACGGCAGCAGAATGATGGCCGCGAACAGCCAGCGGCCGAGCGCCATCGCATGGGGCGGCACGAAGGTGGCGTAGCGCGCTGTCAGCATGTTCACCGCGAACAGCGCGGGCGACAGAAGCAGAAGTGCCCAGGCAACGCGATGACGGGTCTGGGGAGTCACGGTGGCAGCCTCCACGCGCGGATGGAGCCGCGCACCGGCAGACGGTCAGGCCGCTTTCAGACCGGCCTTCGGCAGTTCGCCACCAGCTTCCGCGACGGCCGCGCGATACTCGCGCTCATTGCGGAAGGGCGAAGCCTTGGGATAGTCGGAGCGCTTGCCGAGGCGCAGCTCGCCGGTCGAGGGCGTCACGATCCGGAGCCGGCCGTCGCGGCCCAGAACCGGGATCTCGCGCTTCCAGCGCGAGAAGACGCGGCGGGCGGCAGCCGAGAAATCGACGTAGGTGCGGTGCTCGCTGGCGTCGAGCGCGAACAGCTTCTCGTAGGTAGCGTAGAACTCCTCGATGTAGGCGACATCGACCAGATCGAGATTGGACATCATCCAGCAGCGATCCTCGAACACCCAGTAGGTGCCGAGCCCGACGAACTCCCGCTCGCGCGTGATGTAGGGATAGAACGGGAAGCCCCGGCACGCGATAGTGCGGTTGTCGCGCTCGCAGTGGCGCGCGCCGCTGCACTGAATCGCCGTGCAATCGGAGGTCAATTCGTCGACGATCTGGCGGGTGGCATAGTCGTAAGGCTTGAACCGCGTCCACAGGTCGGTGCGCGACTTCAGCAGGTCGAACTCGACCGTGTGGACCACCGGAACGGCGTTCTGTGTCGAACAGCAGACCGGTTCGCCGCCGTTAAGTGGTGCGCACTTGCGGCCGCAGTCGAACCGCGAGACCGCGGCGTTGAACCCATCATAGAGCCGCGCGAAATCGGCAGCGGTAACCTTGCTCTTGGCCATTGTGGGCCGCGATGTAGCGCAGGTCCGCGCTGCTGAACAGCGCCGATCGCCATCATGGGGCTTAGCGCGACAGAACGCGCCAGACCACGGTTTCGCGCATACCGCGATTCTCCAGTTGCAACGACGTGGGAATGGCGTAGCGCGCGAGTTCTTCCAGCCCATCGGCGGCGAAGTAGTTCCGGCCGGGATCGCCCAGCAGCACGGTGCGGCCGGCAGCGGCGTTGCGGCGCAGCCAGGCGATGGTGCGCGCTGACATCTCGCGCTCGTAGCAGACGTCACCCGCCACGACGAGCTCGGCCTCGGGCAAGGCCGCGCCCTCGGCCAGCCAATCCGTGCCGTCAGTCGCGAGCTCGAGGCCGTGTTCGGCGGCGTTGAGGCGCACCGCGGCCAACGCCATCGGGTCGATGTCGTTGGCGAGCACGCGCGACGCGCCCGAGCGTGCAGCGGCGAGCGAGGAGATGCCCGATCCAGTCGCGAAATCCGCTGCTGTCCGGCCCCGCGCCACGTTCGGCGTGTCGAGGAGATAGCGTGCGATCGCCTGGCCGCCCGGCCAGCAGAAAGCCCAGTAGGGCGGATCGACGTTCTGGCGCTCGAGCCAGTCCTCGGTTGCTTGCCAAATGGGCACGTACTCGCTCGCCAGCCACAGCCTGAACTCCGGCACCATCGCGGGCGCGGCGAGCGCAGTATTGGCGCGGATGAAGCCTTCGGGATCGGCGGCCTGCCGCGCCATGTCAGCGCCAGCCGCCGAGCAGGATCGCTGCCAACATCACCCAGCCGATCCAGCGATTGGCACGAAACTTGGCGAGGCAGTCGGCGGCGTCGTGCGGCTTCACTGTCGCCACCTGCCAGGCGAGGTGCAGGGCGATGAGCGCGAGGCCGAAACCGTAGCTCGCTTCCAGCCGCGCCAGCGCGCCGGCCAGCGCCCAGAGCGCCACCGTCAGCACCGCGAACAGCGCCAGCCAGGCCCGCGGAGCGCCCTCGAACCGGCGGGCCGTCGACCGCACGCCCACGATCGCGTCGTCGCGCTGGTCCTGCATGGCGTAGATCGTGTCATAGACAAGTGTCCAGGCGACGCCGCCGAGATAGAGCGCCACCGCAGCGGCGCTCACGCGGCCCTCGACCGCGGCGATGCCGAGCAGCGCTCCCCAATTGAAGGCGAGGCCCAGCACCAGCTGTGGCCACGTCGTCACCCGCTTGGCGAGCGGATAGAGCGCCACGATCAGGAGCGATGCCAGCGCCACCGCCACGGCGAAGGGATTGAACTTGAGCAGGATTGCCGCACCGACCAACGCCTGTAGCGCGAGCCAGACCAGCGCCTTGCGGACGGTCGTCTCGCCTGCGGGCAGGGGCCGACCGCGCGTGCGTTCGACCCCGGCGTCGACGTCGCGATCCATGATGTCGTTCCAGGTGCAACCCGCGCCGCGCATGGCGACGGCCCCGAGCGCGAAGATCGCCATCCAGCCGGCGAGGCGCGTGAGGTCCGGCCCGGTCGCCAACGCCAGCGACCACCAGCAGGGAAACAGCAGGAGCCAGGTTCCGATCGGGCGATCCCACCGCGCCAGCCGGCCATAGGGGCGCCAGCCCGGCGGGAGGTGCCGGAGCGTCCAGTGATCGCGCACGATATCGGTGAAGCCCGCGTCTGGCGCCGTGCCTGTCATGGCGCCATCATGCGGCGGCATGAGCGCGAGTTCCACCTTCGCCCACGAACGTTGGCTGAAAATGCCCGGCCTGTTGCCCAAACCGCTGCGCGCGCGGGTCGAGACGATCGCGCGGCCGCTGATCGAGCGCGGGCTCGCTGGCGAGCTCAATGACGGTGACGAGGTCGCTCCCGAGGCGATCGGCTGGTACGGCCACCCCGAACTCGATCGCGTGCTCGCCTTTCTTGCGGGTCCGATCGGCCGCGCGGTCGGCGCGGAGCTGCTGCCCACCTACTCGTTCCTGCGCTTCTATCCCGCGGGCGCCGCGCTCTCCCGCCACCGCGACCGTGAGGCCTGCGAAGTGAGCGCCACGCTGCCCATCGCGCCGGTCGACGCGGCGGCGTGGCCCATCCATCTGGGGGCGGAGTCCGGCCCGGGTGTGGCCGTGGCGGCGCGGGCCGGTGAGGCGGTGATCTATGCCGGCCCCGAGCTGTGGCACTGGCGCGAAGCGCTCGCGGCGCCCTGGAGCCTGCATCTGTTCCTGCACTATGTGCGCGCCGACGGCGAGCACGCGCATCTCAAGTTCGACCGACGGACCGCCCTCGGGACTCCCCCAGCATGAGGGCCACGCGATTTTTCGTCGATGCGCCACTCGCCGCTGGCACCGAGGTGTCGCTGGCCGATGCCCAGGCCCATCAGTTGCGCCATGTGCTGCGCCGCGAGACGGGCGCACCGCTGCTGCTCTTCAACGGCCGCGATGGCGAGTGGTCGGCGACGCTCGCCTGGCCCCGGCGTGCCGACGCGGTGGCGCGCGTCGACGAACAGACCCGCTCCCAGACCGCCGAGCCCGATCTCTGGCTCTGCTTCGCGCCCCTCAAGCGCCAGCGCATCGATCTCGTCGCGGAGAAGGCGACCGAGCTTGGCGCTGCGCGCCTCGTGCCCGTGCTTACCACCCATACCGTGCCGGAGCGCGTCAATGTCGAGCGCCTTGCTGCGCATGCCATCGAGGCGGCGGAACAAACTGAGCGTCTCAGCGTGCCCGAGGTCGCGACACCCACAACGCTCGAGGCGCTGCTCGCGGCGTGGCCCCAGAACCGGCGGCTCCTGTGGTGCGATGAGACCGGCGAGGGGCCACCGATTGCCGAGGCGCTTCGCACCGAAGCGGCCGCGTCATCCTGGGCGATCCTGATCGGACCCGAAGGCGGATTCGCGCGCGACGAGCTTGCGCGACTGCGCGCGTTGCCAGCCGGTCTTGCCGTCGGTCTCGGTCCGCGCATTCTGCGCGCCGACACCGCGGCGCTGGCGGCGCTCGCGATCTGGCAGGCCATGCGGGGCGATGGCGCGCGGCCGACGCCGCGGCTTGGTCGTCCCTACACGCCGGACGGGAACGGACGCTGAGCGCTTGCCTTCGCCCCCGCGCCCATGGGACAGGGGGAATCGATTGGATCAACAAGGCGCATGCGCGCGTGAGGATTGCTCATGCGGCGCGCCCGTCCACGAGCGCCCGCGCGCCGTGGATGCGAGCAGGAGCAGTCAACGCATGTCCGCACCCCCGTCGGGCGGCGGCGCGCCGATCGAGAATCGGCGCCAGCTGATCGAGTACTTCGCCGCCGGCAACAAGCCGCCGGCCGCGTGGCGCATGGGAACCGAGCACGAGAAGTTCGGCTTCGACAAGGCGACCCTGAAACCTGTGGCCTATGACGGCCCCAATGGCGTGCGCGCGCTGCTGGAGGGCCTCACGCGCTTTGGCTGGAAGCCGGTGGTCGAGGGCAACAGCCCGATCGCACTCCTCCGCGGCAAGGCCAACATCACGCTCGAGCCGGGAGGCCAGCTCGAGCTTTCCGGCGCGCCGCTCGAGACGCTGCACGAGACCGCCGACGAGACGGCCAATCACCTGGCCGAGGTCAAGGCGGTCGCCGCGCCGCTCGGCGTCGGCCATATCGGACTGGGGTTCGCGCCAACCTGGACGCGCGAAGACATGAGCTGGATGCCCAAGGGGCGCTACCGGATCATGCACGAGTACATGCCCAAACGCGGCAAGCTCGGCCTCGACATGATGCTGCGCACCTGCACGGTGCAGACCAATCTCGACTTCGCGTCCGAAGCCGACATGGTGAAGAAGTTCCGCGTGTCGCTGGCGCTTCAGCCGCTCGCCACCGCGCTGTTCGCCATGTCGCCCTTCAAGGAGGGCGCCGAAGCCGGGTTCAAGAGCTATCGCAGCCACATCTGGACCGACACCGATCCGGATCGTTGCGGCATGCTGCCCTTCGTGTTCGAGGACGGATTCGGCTTCGAGCGCTACGCCGACTATATGCTCGATGTGCCGATGTACTTCGTCTATCGCGACGGCAAGTACATCGACGCGAGCGGCCAGAGCTTCCGGAAGTTCCTGGACGGCAAGCTGGCGGCCCGGCCGGGCGAGATACCGACAGTCAATGACTGGTCCGACCACGTCACGACCGCGTTCCCCGAGGTCCGGCTGAAGCGCTACCTCGAGATGCGCGGTGCCGACAGCGGTCCCTTCGCGGCGCTGGTGGCTCTGCCCGCGCTGTGGGTCGGCCTGCTCTACGACACCACCGCCCTCGACGCGGCCTGGGACCTTGTGAAGGGCTGGAGCGTTGCCGACCACGCGTTTCTGCGCGCGGAGACGCCGCGCACCGGCCTCGCCACGCCCTTCAAGGGTCGGCCGCTGCTTGAGCTCGCGCGCGAGATGGTCGACATCGCCGAAGCGGGCTTGCGGGCCCGGGCGCGGCTCGATGCGCGGGGCCGTGACGAGACGATGCATCTCTTCGCGTTGCGCCAGTCGCTCGACGCGGGAGAGGCGCCAGCCGACGCGCTGCTACGCCGCTGGCGCGGCGAGTGGCGGGGCGATTTTGCGCCGCTGTTCCGCGACTACGCCTACTGAGATATCGTCGCCGCCATGGCGGACGAAGCGAAGAACCCGGGCCTGCCGTACCGGCTGAAGAAGTGCAAGTACGGCAACTTCCTCTACAACACGCAGGACCACTATATCGGGCGCAGCCTCGAGACCTACGGCGAGTATGTCGACGCCGAGATCCGACTGCTGATGGCGCTCCTGGAACCCGGCGACTTCGCGGTTGAGGCGGGCGCGAACATGGGCGCGGACACGGTGCCGCTCGCCCGCCGCGTCGGTCCGGCGGGCCATGTGCTCGCGATCGAACTGCAGCGCATCGTGCACCAGCTGCTTTGCGCCAACATTGCGCTGAACGGGCTTCCGCAGGTGACCGCACCGTGGTGCGCGCTGGGCGCCGCGCCGGGCGAGGCGGTGGTACCGCCACTCGACTACGCAAAGCGCAACAACTATGGCGGCGTGTCGCTGCGGCGCGAAGGCGCTGGCGAGCGCGTGCCGGTGAGCACCATCGACCATTTCGAGCTGCCGCGCTGCGCGCTGATCAAGATCGATGTCGAGGGCATGGAGCTTGAGGTGCTGAAGGGCGCCGAGGCGACTATCGCCAAGTTCAAGCCCGTCCTCTATGTCGAGAACAATGGCGGCGCGTCCTCGCCACCGCTGATCCGCCACTTGCTGGCGCTGGGCTACCATCTCTTCTGGCACACGCCGCCGCTCTTCAATCCGAAGAATTTCGCCGGCGCGACCGAGAACATCTTCGGCAACATCGTGTCGTGCAACATGCTGGCACTGCCGGCCGGTCACCGCGGTGAACGCGCGACCGAAGGTCTGCGGCCCGTGCTTGGCGCCGACGACGTGGCACTCGAGACGCAGCGCAATCGCCGCTGAGGAGGAAACGATGCTCGACCGGTGTGACCGGGTACAGATCGCCGTGAACGACGGCGCGCGCGCCGCGGCGCGCTACATCGAACTGCTGGGCGGGCAGATCGCGCGGACCGATCGTTCGCGACTGCTGGTGGCCAAGCGCACGATCCTCGCCATCGGCGAGAGTGAGTTCGAGCTCTGCGAACCCGACGGCGTGGGCCCAACCGCCGATTTCATCGCGCGGCGCGGCGAGGGGCTCATGACGGCGGGCTACAGTACCGTCGATCCCGACCGCATGGCGCGCCGCTGGCAGGGGCTCGGCATCGCCCACGAACGCGAAGGCGACCAGCTCTACCTCGCACCCGACGCGACCTTCGGCCTGCCCATCGTGATCTCGCGTTCGACTTATCGGCCGCGCGTCGGCCCCGTGTCGTTTCTGTACGAGACGACGAACACGCTGGTGAGCGACTGGCGTCGCGTCGCTGCGGTCTACGCCGGATTGTTCGGCCTAGACCCGTCGCGCTTCAGCGAGATCGGCAGCCCGCGCTTCGGCTATGTCGGCACGCTGACCCTCTTCGACCCGCCCAATCGGCTGGATCGCATCGAACTGAGTCAGGTCACCGACGATGTCCACGCCATGGGTCGTTTCGCCCACAAGCACGGCGATTCACTCTATATGTGCTACGTCGAGGTCCATGACTGGCCGGAGCTGCGGCGTCGCCTCCTTGAGACGAATGCGCGCTACACGCCGCGCGGCAAGGACCCGGTCACCGATCCGGACGGCGGCTGGGTGCATCCCAAGGAACTGCACGGCCTCCTGCTCGGTATCTCGCGCACCGGTCTTGGTTGGGAGTGGTCGGGTCGCAAAGATCTCGTTCCGCCGCCGTGAGACGCCGCGCGCTCATTGCCGGGCTGCTCCTGGCACCCGTCGCGGCGCGCGGGCAAGATGCGCGCTGGCAGGCGATCGTCTCGCGCGATCTGCGATTCCGGCTGGAAATGCCGGCGCCTGCACAAGCAAGCGTTGCCGGTGAGGTGGAGAAAGGTCACGCCGGTCCGCGGCACGCCTGGAGTGCCAAGCTCGACAACGAGATGTTCGACTTCGACCATGTCGACTACCAGCCCGGCGCGCTCGCGCAGCGTGACAGCAAGGCTGCGGCGCGCGAGCTTGGGCGCGGCGAGGCCGAGAAGGCGTTTCCGCCCGCGAAGTTCAAGTATCTCCGGGACGAGCCGGCGCTCCTGCAGGGCTTCGATGGCTACGCCCTCGATATCGCCGATGGCGACGGCGCGGTGGTGGTGATGCGCACCTGGATCGTGCGCGACCGCCTCTATCGCCTCCTCGCCACCCACCGCGGCGACCTGCGCTCGGCCTCCGCGGCGCAACGATTCGTCGACTCGCTCAAACTCGCCGAGAGCCGATAGCGCGGGCGTCAGGTCGCCGTGCCACCCACTGTCAGGGAGTCGATGCGCAGCGTCGGCTGGCCGACGCCGACCGGCACGCTCTGCCCGTCCTTGCCGCAGGTGCCGATGCCCGGATCGAGCGACATGTCGTTCCCGATCATGCCCACGCGTTTCAGCGCTTCGGCGCCGGCGCCGATCAGAGTCGCGCCCTTCACCGGCGCGCCCAGTCGCCCATTCTCGATCATGTATGCCTCGGTGCAGGAGAACACGAACTTGCCCGAAACGATGTCGACCTGGCCGCCGCCAAAGTTGCGGGCATAGAGCCCGCGCTTCACCGAGCCCAGGATCTCTGCGGGGTCGTGGGTGCCGCCCAGCATCATGGTGTTCGTCATGCGTGGCATCGGTGCATGGGCGTGGCTCTGACGCCGACCATTGCCGGTCGGGCGCACGCCCATCAGCCGGGCGTTCATCCGATCCTGCATCAAGCCGACCAGCTTGCCGTCCTCGATCAGCACGGTGCGCGAGGTGGGTGTGCCTTCGTCGTCTATGGTGAGCGACCCGCGGCGATCGGAGATCGTGCCGTCGTCGATCACCGTCACGCCCGGTGAGGCGATCTGCTGGCCCATCAGGCTTGCGAACATCGAGGTCTTCTTGCGGTGGAAGTCGCCTTCCAGCCCGTGACCCACCGCCTCGTGCCACAGCACGCCTGACCAACCCGGCCCCAGCACCACCGGCATTTCGCCCGCAGGTGCGGCGACCGACTCCAGATTGACCGTGGCCTGCCGGATCGCCTCATCGGCCTCGGCTCGCCAGTGCGCGGGATCGAAGATCGCGCCGTAGGCCGTGCGTCCACCGCGGCCGGTGCCGCCGGATTCCTGGCGCGCGCCCTCGCCGCACACGACACTGACGTTGAGCCGCACCAGTGGACGGATATCGGCCGCGCTCCAGCCGCCGGGCCGCAGGATCTGCACCACCTGCCACGACGCGGCGAGCGACACCGAGACCTGCCGTGCGCGCGGCTCCTTGGCCCGCACATAGGCGTCGACATCGCGCAGGAGCGCCACCTTGCGCTCGAAGGCGACGCCATCGATCGGGTTGTCAGGCGCATAGAGCCGGGCGTTGGTGCCGCGCGGGGCCTCGACGGCCTGTCCGCCCCGCCCGGACCGCACCGCCTTGACCGTCGAGGCGGCGCGCTTCAAGGCGCCTTCGTCCAGCGCGGACGCGTGCGCGTAGCCCGTGGTCTCGCCCGACACGGCGCGCAACCCGAAACCTTGGGTTGTATCGAACGCGGCACTTTTCAGCTTACCGTCGTCGAAACTGAGGCTCTCGCTCTGCACGTATTCGAGGAACAGCTCTCCATCGTCGCAGCCTTTGAGGGTATCCTCGACCAGCCGCGCGGTCCGCGCGGCGTCGAGGCCGGCATGGGTGAAAAAGAGGGCGTTGGCCGTTTCCGTCGCATTTTCGGCAGGGGGCATGCGTATAACTCCTGAGGCGCTTCAGCGTAGCGGGCGCGCGTCGGCGAGACCAGAACGTATATTTTTCAATTTTATCAATATGTTAACCCGGAAACGGGTGGGTGTGTGAATTCTGCTACGGCCCACCTCGTCCACTCGCGATCCCGATTCGAGACTTTTGTCCGACGGCCGAACTGTGTGTTTTCTCGCCAGGTTGGGCTTAGGTCTTGCGGCCAGTTACGTGTGTTCGGGAGGTTATCATGTTGTTCCTCAAGAAGTTTTTCGCCGCCATCGCGCTGGGCGTCGCTCTCCTGGCGGCGCCGATGACTGCTCACGCGCAGCTGACGCCGGCACAGCAGACGCAGCTCGACGCTGCCATCGCGACCGGCGATACGGCGGCCATCGGCGCGTTGATCAACGCCGCCGGGGGCAACGCTGCGGCGACCGAGGCGATTGCGACCGCCCTTCTCGCCGCCGCGCAGAACCCGGCCACCCCGGCGTCGACGGCCGCGATGTTCGCAGCCGCGGCGATCAACAGCGGCGGGCTTAGTGGCACCCAGCAAATCGCCGCGTTCAACGCGGCGTTTTCCAATCCGGCCGGCCTCGTGGTCCTCGCCAACAACAATGCTCCTGATCGGCCCCCATCGAGTGGTCCAGATGGAATGCTAGTTCAGAGTTGGCCGTTGCGCTAGTTGGAGCGTGGCCGGCGAAGCCGATCGGCGTAGCGCAGCCG
>VGCH01000024.1 GCA_016870115.1 Alphaproteobacteria bacterium
TGGCCTTGAAGTAGCTGATCGGCTTGATGCGGGAGGCGCTGGGCATGGTAATGGTTTCCCTAAGAGTCCCAATTTAGTCCCAATTCGGTCCAACGACAATCGGAGCCGCCATGTCCGCCCGCCAGCGCCCCAACCTCGCCATCGACCGCGACCGGCTCTGGGCCAGCCTGATGCAAATGGCCGAGATCGGTGCCACGCCCAAAGGAGGCGTCTGCCGCATCGCTCTCACCGACCTCGATCGCCAGGGCCGCGATCTGTTCGTGCGCTGGGCGCGCGAAGCCGGCTGCTCCATCCGCGTCGATCGCGTCGGCAACATCTTTGCCCGTCGCGAGGGCCGCGATCCGGCCCGTGCGCCGGTGATGACCGGCAGCCATCTCGATACCCAGCCGACCGGCGGCAAGTTCGACGGTGCCTACGGGGTGATGGCCGGGCTCGAGGTGGTGCGGGCGCTGAACGACGCGCAGTACGTCACCGAGGCGCCGATCGAGGTCGCGGTCTGGACCAACGAGGAGGGTTGTCGCTTCGCGCCGGCCATGGTCGCGTCGGGCGTGTTCGGCGGCGCCTTCGATCTCGACTATGCATTGTCGCGCACTGACCGCGAGGGCGTGCGCTTCGGCGACGCGCTGGCGGCCATCGGTTATGCCGGGGCGGAGCCGGTGGGGGGCCGGCCGGTCGCGGCGTTCTTCGAGGCACATATCGAGCAGGGCCCCATTCTGGAGCGCCGCCAGCAGACCATCGGCGTGGTGACGGCGGCGCAAGGCCAGCGCTGGTACGAGATCGTCTGGACCGGGATGGAAAGCCATGCCGGCACCACCCCGATGGAGGGCCGGCGCGATGCGCTGGTCGGCGCGGCCGAACTCATCGTGGCGGCACGGCGGATCGGCGAGCGGCCGGATGGCCGCGCCACGATCGGTGTGATCGAAAGCGCCCCGCAGGCGCGCAACACGATCCCCGGCCGTGTGTTCATGACTCTCGATTTCCGCCATCCCGACGATGCCGAGCTCACGCGCATGGACAAGGAGATGCGGGCGATCGCCGCGGACATCGCCGCCCGCCACCGCCTCGACCTCGCGATCGAGCAGATCTGGTACTTCCCGCCGACGCCGTTCGATGCGGCCTGCGTTGGCGCGGTGCGGCGCGCCGCGGGGGACGCCGGGCTCGCGCACATGGACATCGTGAGCGGCGCCGGTCACGACGCCTGCTACGTGGCGCGGGTCGCGCCAACCGCGATGGTGTTCGTGCCGTGCAAGGACGGCGTCAGCCACAACGAGATCGAGGACGCGACCGCTGAAGATGTGGCTGCCGGCTGCCGTGTTCTTCTGCAGGCGATGGTCGATCGGGCAGACGCCTGACGTGCCGCTCTCACTCTTCACCCAGCCGCTGATCGCGGCGATCGCGGGCTTTGGCGGCACGCTCGCCATTGTGCTGGCCGCCGCCGCGGCCATGGGCGCCGACGCGGCGCAGACCGCCTCCTGGGTGGCTGCGATCTCGCTGTTCAAGGCGCTGTCGGGAGCGTGGCTGAGCTGGCGCTATCGCATGCCGTTCGTCTGCGCCTGGTCGACGCCGGGGGCGGCATTGCTGGCCGCGTCGGCGGCGCCAGCCGGGTTCGAGGTCGCGGTTGGCGCCTTCGTGGTCACCGCCGGCCTGATCCTGCTCACGGCGGCAATCGCGCCCCTCGCCCGGCTGATCGAGCGGCTGCCCGCGTCGATCGCCTCGGCGATGCTGGCGGGCATCCTGCTGCGACTGGTGGCCGGCATGGTCGAGCATCTGCCGCGTGCGCCGGCGTTGGTGCTGTCGATGATCGCGGCGTTCCTGGTCGTCCGCCTCTTCTGGCCCACGCTCGCGAGTTTGGTCGCGCTGGCTCTGGGCGCCGCCATCGCGTTTGCCGCCGGCGGCGTTGGATCGGTCCCGGCGGTGCAGCTTTCGACTTTGGTGTGGGTCCGACCGTCCTTCGATCTCGCCGCGCTGCTGGGCCTCGCGCTGCCGCTCTATCTCGTCACCATGGCCTCACAGAACCTGCCGGGGTTCGCGGTGTTGCGCGCGTCGGGCTACGCGCCGCCCGTGACGCCCGCGCTGGCCGCGACCGGCCTCGCCTCGCTCGCCTCCGCGTTCTTCGGTGCCCACACCAGCAATCTCGCGGCGATCTCGGCCGCGCTCTGCACTGGTCCGGATACCCATCCCGATCCGGCGCGGCGCTGGCTGGCTGGTCTGGTCTACGCCTTCTACTGGTTGCTGATCGCGGCCTTCGGCGCGTCTCTGGTCGGCTTCTTCCTCGCACTACCGCCGGCGCTGCTCGCGACCGTGGCCGGACTGGCGCTGTTGGGCTCGCTCGCGGGGGCGCTTAGCGCCTCGATGGCAGCCGAGCCGGAGCGGCTGGCTGCCGCGGCGACGGTCGCTGTCACGGTTTCGGGCGTCACCGTGCTCGGCATCGGTTCCGCCTTCTGGGGCCTCGCCGCAGGGCTGATCGTGCTGGGCGCCGACCGGCTCGTCAGGCGCTAGAGCGGAATGGGCTCGGTGTGTCGCAGAAGGCACGATGATTTCGGTTGACCTCAACTGAGCTCAGGGTGCTGTAGGGAATCGCGCGGCATAAGGCTCGAGTGGCAGGTCAAGGGCGCGGCAGAAGAACGAGATCGTGTGGTAGTAGCCGGCGAGCGCGACGATCTCGAGGATCTGCGCCTCGTCGAAGTGCCCCGCAAGGGCCGCCCAGGTCGCGGGCGTAAGGGTACGGTGATCGACCAGATCGTCGACCGCGGCGATCAGGGACCTCTCTTCGGCGCGCCAGCAGTCGGCGTCGGCGGACTCGTGCACCGTCGCGTGGATCTGCCGGGCATCGAGACCGGCTTTCGCTCCGAACAAGGCTATATGCACGCCCCATTCATACTCGGCGCCCAGTCGCGCCGTCGTTCGGTCGATCACGATCTCGCGGTCGCGAAGGTCGAGCGCACCCTGATCCAGCAGGCCGCCCGCGAAAATCCGGGTGAAGATGCGGGGATTGCGCGCCAGCGCGGTGAACAAGATCAGCGGCTCCATGCCCGGCGGCATGATGCGCTGCAACGTGGCGGCGATCTCGGGCGGGTGCGGCGGTCTTGCGGGCTCGATGCGCGGCATGTTTTCTCCAGTGCGCTACAATTTATGTAGCATACTGGCGACTCTTTCCGGTGCTACGGAAAATGTAGTAACATCCGGACATGTTGCGTGAGCTTCCGCGATGACGCGCGTTCGGGGGTCAAGGTCCGGACGCCCGATCATGCGTCTGCTGGATCTGCTGGGACGACGCTGGGCACTCCGCATCGTCTGGGAGCTGCGCGAACATCCCCGGCGGTTTCGCGAACTGCAGGACGCGATCAAAGCGAGCCCGACGACCGTCAATGCCCGACTGGCTGAACTCCGCGCGGCGCGGCTGATCCAACTCGACCCGGCGTCGGGCTACCGCCTTACGGTGGAAGGCCGCGAACTATTGCGGCTGTTTCTGCCGTTGCATGTCTGGTCGGAGAAGTGGGCGAAGAAGTTGCCTACCTGAGGAAGGGGTTGTCGCCGCCTCGGCTGCGCCGGCGGGGTGGGAATTGCTCCGCGAGATAGTCGAGAATCTCGGCACGTTCCTCCGGTTTGGTGGGGGGCATGCGGTGGCGTTCGATCATCAGATCGAACGAGGCCTCCCAGAGTTCGCGTGACATGCCCTGGGCCTTGATGATCGCCACGCCGTGGCACGCCGCGCAGGCATAGAAGGTCGTGTCGCGGCCCTTGCCGTCGGGCAGGTCCTCCACCGTATCGCTGTGCGGCGGCGGCACCGCGGGCGGCGGTGCTGCGGCCGGAGGCGCTGGCGGCGTCCAGACATAGCGATCGCGACGCAGTTCACCCGCGCGATCCGCCGCCAGCAGCAGGAAGAAGGCCGTCAGACAGATCGTGACGACCCAGCCGATATTCATGGTGTCAGGCCTGCGCCAGCACCCGGATGCGGTTCACGGGATTGCCGTTGTAGCCTTGCGGGTTCCAGTTGCCGGCGACGAAGGGCTGCGTGACACCGGCGCTGTCGGTCGCCTTGCACCAGACCTCGTAGTAGCCGGCGGCGGGCAGGTCGACGCTGGCGGTGAAGCGTTGCCAGGCATACTTGTTGGGCGGCGGCGCGACGGTCGCGGCCTTCCAGGTGACGCCGAAATCGACCGAGATATCGACCGACTTGATCTCCGTCTCACCAGCCCACGCATGGCCGCGCAGGTCGAGTTTGCGTTGCCCTGCCGGGAGACGCGTCCCGTCCGCGGGGAAGGTGACAATGGAGCGGACCGGCATCGCCTCGACAATGACGGCGTCCTTTTCATCGCCACGGCTGCCCGGAACGATCGGCGCCCGCGGCACGCGGTAGGAGAAGCCCCCCATGCCGGGGCCATCATGCTCCTTGTCACGCACCCAGATACGGGTCAGCCACTTGGCCGAGGCCGAGCCCGCCCAACCGGGCACGACCAGCCGAACCGGCCCGCCATGGATCAGTGGGATGTCCTGGCCATTCATTTTGAGTGCGATCAGCGTATGCGGCTCCAGCGCCTTCGCGATCCGCACTCCGCGCGAGATCGACGGCCGGGTCGCGTCGCCGCTGAGGTGGGGGTCGGCGCCATAGTGGCCGGTGTAGACCGCGCTCGATTTCAGGCCGGCGGCCTTCAGCACGTCGGCGAGGCGAACGCCCGTCCACTCCGCGCAGCCCGCGCCGCCGTTGGTCCATTGGTTGCCGCGGGCCTCCGGTGAGAAGAACGCGCGACCGTTGCCACCGCATTCCAGCATCAGCTTCAGCGACACCTGCGGGAAGCGGCTCGCGAGCTCGCCCACCGTGATCTCCATCGGGCGCTCGACCTCGCCGTCGATCTTGACCTTCCACGCCTTGGGATCGCCGGTGATCTCCGGGACAAGGCCGTTGTTGCGGATGAAGAACTTGTCGGTCGGCGTGACCGGGTCGTCCATCAGATGCGCCGGCGCCTCGGCCACCAGCGGCTTGTCGCCCAGCACGATCAGCTCTTTTGACTTGCCGGGCATGTCGAGCGTCTTGGGCGCCGCCGGCGCGGCGGGAGCCGCCGGAGCCGGTGCGGTTTGCGCACGGGCGGCGCTCGGCACAACCGCGGCAGCGGCGATGACGCCGGTGGCGGCAAGGATGTCGCGCCGCGAGGCGCGAGATTCGTTGTTGCGATCCATGTCTTCCTCCCTGAGTGGCTTCTTTGCGTTGACCCTAGCGCGTTTCGGCCGTCCCGTCAGCCCGATGGCGGGTGAGCAGGCTCGCCACGATCAGGGCTGAGGCCGCGACCGCCATCACGATCGTGCCAAGCACGTTGATCTGCGGATCGAGGCCCAGCCGCACGCTTGAGTAGACCCGCATCGGCAAGGTCTGCGACTGCGGACCGGCGACGAATTGCGTCAGGATGAGATCGTCCAGCGACAGGGTGAAGGCCAGCAACCAGCCGGCGGCGACCGCCGGCCACAGGAGCGGCAGCGTCACGGTCCGGAAGGCGGTGAAGGGCGTCGCGCCGAGGTCCATCGCGGCTTCCTCAAGCGAGCGGTCGAACTCGGCCAGCCGGCTTTGCACGACGACGGCGACATAGGCCATGGCGAGTGTGGCGTGGGCGATGGCGATGGTGACCAGCCCGCGTCCCGGCCCGCCCAGCGCGCGCTCCAGTCCGACGAACAGCAGCAGCATCGAAATGCCCATCACGACTTCGGGCATGACCATCGGCGCGATCGTCGCGGTGGCGAACGCGGTGCGACCGGGGAAGGGGCGGGCGCGGGCGAGTACCCAGCCGGCCGCGAGTCCCAGCAAGCTCGCCGCGCTGGCCGCGAGCGCGCCGATCGCCAGCGAGAGCCAGGCCGCTCCCAGAAGGGTCTCGTTCGCCCATAGCGCCGTCCACCACCGTGTGGAGAAGCCGGCCCACACCGTCACCAGTCGTGACTCGTTGAAGGAATAGACCGCGACAAGCAGGATCGGCAGATAGAGGAAGGCGTAGCCGAAGACCAGAACCGTCGCGGCAAGACGCAGGCCACCGCCGCTCATCGCAAACGCTCCGCGTGGTGGCGCTGGAACAGCGCGATCGGGACCGCCAGCAGCGCGAGCAGGCATACCGCCACGGCCGACGCGAGCGGCCAGTCGGCATTGAGGAAGAACTCATCCCAGAGCACCTTGCCGATCATGGGCGTGCCTGTGCCGCCCAGCAGATCGGGGATCACGAACTCGCCGACCGAGGGGATGAACACCAGTAGGCAACCCGCCACGATGCCCGGCTGCGAGAGCGGCAGGGTGATCGTCACGAATGCCGCCCAGGGCGCGGCGCCGAGGTCGGCGGCGGCTTCCAGCAGCGCGCGGTCCTGCCGTTCGAGGACGGCGTAGATCGGCAGCACCATGAACGGCAGATAGGCGTAGACGATGCCGAGATGGACGGCCCATTCGGTACCCAGGATGGTGCCCGGAGCACTCGCGAGCCCCAGCGTCTTCAGGAGATTGTTGAGAATGCCGTTGTCGGCGAGCAGCCCCATCCAGGCGTAGACGCGGATCAGGAACGAGGTCCAGAACGGCAGGATGACGAGCGCCAGTAGGAGCGGCTGACGGCGGCGCGGCGCCCGCGCGATCGCAAGCGCCATGGGGTAGCCCAACAGGAGTGCGACCAGGGTCGAGGTCGCCGCGATGCGCAGCGAGGCGATCCAGGCGGCGAGATAGAGCGGATCGGAGAAGAGCAGCGCGTAGTTCTTCAGCGTCAAACTGAACGCCACGGGTGGTGCCCGATCGGCATCGGCCGTGGCAAAGGACATCGCCAGTACGATGCCGAAGGGGACAGCCAGAAACAGCGCCAGCCACAGGCCGGGAAGTGCCAGAACGCGGCGCATCAGGCGCTCACGCGATGCAGCGCGGCTGCATCCCAGGCGAGGAACACAGGCTCGCCGCGCGCCCAACCGGGCTCGGCGCTCGCGATCCGTAGCGCGACACCGGCATCCGTGCGGGCAACGAGCAGCGTGCGGTCGCCCTCGAAGGCGACGTCCTCGATGTGCGCGCCGACGGCGCCAGCGCCCGTCGCGACGCGCGAGATCGCGATGCGCTCGGGCCGCAGCACCAGCCAGCCTGGACGGCCGGCCGCATCGGCGGGCGCGGGCAGGAGATTGGCGTTGCCGAGAAAGATCGCGACGTGGCGCGTCGCCGGTCGGGCGTAGACGTCGCGCGGTGTCCCGACCTGCATGAAGCCGCCGTCATGCATCACCGCCAGACGGTCGGCCATCGACATCGCTTCCTGCTGATCGTGAGTCACAATCAGGAAGGCGAGGCCAAGCTCGCGCTGCAGCCGCAGAAGCTCGGCCCGCGTCTCTTCGCGCAGCCGCGCATCGAGTGCCGACAGGGGCTCGTCGAGCAGCAGAAGCTTCGGCCGCTTGACCAGTGCGCGCGCAAGCGCCACCCGCTGCCGCTGGCCCCCGGAGAGCTGCGCCGGCTTGCGTGCGTCGAGCCCCTCCAGTCGCACCAGCGCCAACGCCTCCTCGGTACGTCGCGCGAGTTCGGCGCCGGCCACACCCTCGCGCCTCAGCCCGTAGGCGACATTGTCGCGCACGCTCAGATGCGGAAAGAGCGCATGGTTCTGGAACATCAGGTTGATCGGGCGGCGATGCGGGGGGCTATCGGCGAGATCGGCGCCGTCCAGAAGGATCTGCCCGCGATCGGGCCGCTCGAAGCCGGCCAGCATGCGCAACAACGTGGTCTTGCCGCAGCCCGAGCCCCCCAGCAGCGCGAAGACCTCGCCCCGCGCCACCTCGAACGAGACGTCGGCGACCGCGCGAACCGGGCCGAAGCTCTTCGCGACGCTCCGGACCTCGAGCAGCGCCCCGCTCACCGGCCGGTCTTGGCGGTGGTCCAGAGGCGGGTGCGTTCGCGGATCTGCTCGGCGGTGCCCGGCGTGATGGAATAGAAGCGCGCCCGCACCTCGGCGGGCGGATAGATCAGCGGATTGCCCGAGATTTCCTTGTCGAGCAGCGCCGTCGCCGCGCGATTGGCGTTGGCATAGCCGGTGAGCGCGCTCGATGCCGCGGCAACCGCGGGATCGAGCATGAAGTCGAGAAAGCGGTGCGCCGCGTCGGGGTTGGGCGCGTCCTTCGGGATCGTGGCCACGTCGATCCACATCAGCGCGCCTTCCTTCGGGATCGCGTAGGCGATCGTCTGCTTGTCCTTGGCCTTTTCGCCGCGGTCGCGCGCCTGGAAAATGTCACCGGAGAAACCGAAGGCGAGGCAAATGTTCCCGCCGGCCAGCGCATTGATGTACTCCGATGAATGGAACTTGCGCACGAACGGGCGGACCGCGCCGATGACATCGGCGGCGCGTTTCAGCTCGTCGGGCTTCTTCGAGTCGGGATCGAGTCCGAGATAGCGCAGCGCCGCGGGCAGCACGTCGGTGGCGCTGTCCAGCATCATCACGCCGCAATCGCGGAACTTCGCGACCACCGCGGGATCGAACACCATGCGGAGCGAATCGAGCGGCGCGTCGGGCATGCGCTTGCGGATCGCCTCGACGTTGTAGCCGATGCCGGTCGTGCCCCACATCCAGGGCACGCCATGGGCGTTGGCCGGGTCGAGCTTGGCGAGCGCGGCCATCACCTCCGGATCGAGATGGCGATAGTTGGCGAGCTTGCTGCGATCGAGCGGACGGAAGAGACCGGCCGCCAGCTGACGCACGAAGAAGGGCGAGGCGGTCGGCACGACCAGGTCGTAGCCCGACTTGCCGGTGCGCAGTTTGGCGTCGAGGATCTCGTTGGAATCGTAGGTCGTGTAGTTGACCTTGAGTCCGCTTGTGCGGGCGAACTCCTTCAGCTTGTTCTCGTCGATATAGTCGGACCAGTTGTAGACGTTCACCTGCCCCTGCCCGAAAGCGGGAGCGGCGGCGAGACAGGCGAGGGCGGCGAGCAGGACTGGGCGCATGACGGTCTCCGGATCGAACCGCATGGTCGGAAAATCCGTCGCCCCGCGCAACGCCCGTCAGTGTGGACGGAACCGGCCGTCGTACCGCCCGCCCTTGAACTTTCTCCCGGACCGCCATACACAGCGCGCCCCCGCGGCGGGCGGGGCGTGAAGGAACGACGATGATTGCCTGCGGGCTGGACTTCGGCACCTCCAACTCCGCGATCGGCGTCCTGCACGACGGCGCCCCGCGGCTAGTGCCGGTCGAGGGCGACGCGACCTTGTTGCCGAGCGCGGTGTTCTTCGACGCCGACCGGCAGGGCGGGGTGTCGTTCGGTGCCGCCGCGATCGCCGCCCATGCCGAGCAGGCCGAGGGCCGCCTGATGCGCGCCCTGAAATCCATCCTGGGGTCCTCGCTGATCGACGATGAGACCGTGCTGGCCGGCCGCAAGGTTCCGCTCACACGCGTCGTCGAGATGTTCGTTCGCCACCTGAAGGATCGCGCCGAGGCCTTTGCGGGCCACGAGATCACGGCCGTCGTGCATGGCCGGCCGGTGCGTTTCGTCGACGACGACGATGCGGCCGACGCCCGCGCCCAGGCGGTTCTGGACGGGATCGCCCGTCGCGCCGGCTTTCGCGAGGTGTCGTTCGTCTACGAACCGATTGCCGCCGCGCATCACTACGAGGCGTCGGTCGCGAGTGAGGAGATCGCCCTGATTGCCGATATCGGCGGCGGCACCAGCGACTTCGCCGTGGTGCGGCTGGGCGCGGACCGGCGCGCTCGCGTGGATCGCGCGGGCGACGTGTTGGCCGCGACGGGCGTGCGCGTGGGTGGCACGGACTTCGACACCGCGCTCAGCCTTGCCGCTGTCATGCCGCTCCTGGGATCGCGCACTCGGCTGATCGAGAAAGACCTGCCGATGCCCAAGGCGCTCTATCGTGAGCTCGCTACCTGGGCCACGATCAACTTCGCCTATACGCACAAAAACGAGCGCGCTGTGGCGGAGCTAGCCGCGCGCGCCCGCGAGCCCGAGAAGGTTCGCCGCCTTCTCGATGTGCTGCGCGGCCGGCTCGGCCATCGCCTGGCATTCGCGGTCGAGGACGCCAAGATCGCGCTGAGCCGTGACGAGCGCGCTACGGTCGCGCTCGATGTGATCGAGCGGGGCCTCGTCGCGCGGGCCTCGCGGCGTGGCTTCGAGCGAGCGATCGCGCCCGCGATGGAGCGGCTCACCGCGAGCGCGACGCGCTGCATCGCGGCGGCCGGTGCCGGACCCCGGGGCATCGACGCGATCTTCCTCACCGGCGGATCGAGCCGCGTTCCGGCGGTCGGCATGGCCATCCACCGCGCGGCGCCGCAGGCGCGCGTGGTGCGCGGCGATGATCTCCTGTCGGTGGCGCTTGGTCTCACGCGCATCGCCGCGGAGGGCGGCGCGTTTCGCTGACGCCCCGCTCAGACCCCGAGATAGCGGTGCTGCAGCGCCCGGTCGCCCGCGAGTTCGGCGGAGCGGCCGGTCCACACGACGCGTCCTTTCTCGACAATGTGGTGACGGTCGGCGAGGCGGATCAGCGCGCTGAGGTTCTTGTCGATCACCAGGATCGACTGGCCCTCGCGCTTCAGGAGCGCGAGGCAGTTCCAGATTTCCTGACGGATCAGAGGCGCCAGGCCTTCGGTCGCCTCGTCGAGGATCAGGAGCTTTGGATTGGTCATCAACGCGCGGCCGACCGCCAGCATCTGCTGCTCGCCGCCGGAGAGCTGGTTGCCCATGTTGGCGCGCCGCTCGGCGAGCCTCGGGAAGAGCGCCAGCACGCGATCGAGCGTCCAGGGCGCGGCGCGTGCCTGGCGGTTGCCCGAGGCCGCGACCAGATTCTCAACGACGCTGAGATTGGGAAAAATCTGCCGACCCTCGGGCACCAGGCCGAGCCCCAGCCGTGCGACACGGAACGATGGCAGAGTCTCGATTCGTTGCCCGCCGAAGGCGATCTCGCCCCTGCGCTCGGCCACCAATCCGAGGATGGCGTTGACCGTGGTGGTCTTGCCCATGCCATTGCGGCCCATCAGGGTCGCGACCTCGCCCTCGGCCACATCGAGTTCCATGCCGAACAGCGCCTGGCTGGCGCCGTAGAAGGCGTCGAGCCCGCGGACCTTCAGCATGGCATCGCCTCGTCGCCGAGATAGGCCTCGCGCACCGCCGGATCGCGGCGGATCTCGTCGGGCGTGCCGGTGGCGATGGCGCGGCCATAGACGAGCACCGTGATGCGGTCGGCCAGGCGAAACACCGCCTCCATGTCGTGCTCGATCAGCAGGATGCCGCGCCGCTCCTTGAGGCCGGCCAGCAGCGCGATCATGCGCTGCGACTCGTCGGGACCCATGCCGGCCATCGGTTCGTCGAGCAGCAGCAGACGCGGTGCACCGGCGAGCGCCATGGCGATCTCGAGCTGGCGCTGCTCGCCGTGGCTGAGGTTGGCCGCGAGCGTATCGGCCCGCGCGTCGAGCCCGACGGCGGCGAGCCCCGCCCGCGCCGGTACGCGCAGGCTCGCATCGTGCCGCGCGTCGGCGAAAAAGCGGAACGAGTGGCCGCGATGGGCTTGCACCGCAATCGCGACATTGTCCTCGGCGGTGAAATCCCGCAGCACCGACGTGATCTGGTAGGAGCGCGCCATGCCGAGCCGCGCGCGCTGCGGCGTCGCGAGGCGCGTGATGTCGAGGCCCGCAAAGCGCACACTCCCGGCGTCCGGCGCGAGCTGGCCGGTGAGCTGGTGGACGAGCGTCGTCTTGCCCGCGCCGTTGGGACCGATCAGGGCGTGAATCTCGCCCTCGCGCACATCGAGCGAGACGTTGTCGGTGGCGACGAGGCCGCCGAAGCGCTTGAGAAGTCCGGTGACGGACAGCAGCGGCTCAACCATGGCCGCCTCCGCCATCCCGCCGGCCGCCCAGCAGCGAGTCGATGCCGCCCTTGGCGTAGAGCGCGATCAGGATGAGGATCGGCCCGAAGACGATCTGCCAGTACTCGCCCCAGCCTTTGCGAAACAGGTCGATCACCGGCTTCAGCGATTCCTCGAGCACGAAGAAGGCGACTGTGCCCCACACCGGGCCGAAGACGGTGCCCATGCCGCCCAGCACCACGATCACGATCAGGTCGCCCGACTTCACCCACGACATCATGGCGGGCGAGATGTAGGCGTCGTGATTGGCGAGAAGCACGCCCGAGAGCCCGCCCAGTGCGCCCGATATCGTGAAGGCCGCGAGGCGATAGCGGAACACCGGAAAGCCGAGCGAGGCCATGCGCACATCGTTCGACTTGGCGCCGCGCAGCACGAAGCCGAAATGCGAGTTGGCGAAGCGGGCGGAGAACCAGAGCACCAGGCCCAGCAGCGCGAGGCAGAGCCAGTAGAAGGCTGCCCGATCTCGCAGGTCGATCAGGCCGGGAAAGCGGCTGCGCGAGATATTGAGGCCATCGTCGGCGCCATAGGCCTCGAGCCCCACGCCCACGTAGTAGACGAGCTGCGAGAAGGCGAGCGTGATCATGATGAAGTAGACGCCGCGGGTTCGCAGCGAGAGCGCGCCGATCGCCGCGGCCCATAGCGCGGCCGCCAGTACGCCCACCGGCCACTGCACCCAGCCCAGTACGACGCCGTGATGGCCGAGAATGCCCACCGCATAGCCGCCGATGCCGAAGAACACGGCGTGGCCGAAGCTCACCATGCCGCCATAGCCGAGAATGAGGTTGAGGCTCGCCGCGGCGATCGACCAGATGACGACGCGGGTGCCGATCGACAGCAGGTAGCGCTGGTCGAAGGCTTGCGTCAGCAGGGGCAGTGCGATCGCGAGTGCGGCGAGCGCGATCACCACGAGCCCGCGTCTCGTGCGCAGCGCCTGGATCATCGCGCCCATCTCAGGTGCGCGGCCCGAACAGGCCGGTCGGTCGCCATACCAGAACGCCCGCCATCACCAGATAGATCAGCACCTGCGAGATCGCGGGCGCGGCCGTCGAGGCGGCGGCGTTGCTGAGGAAGGTCTTCAGCAGATCCGGCAGGAACGCGCGGCCGAAAATGTCGATTTGGCCCACCACCATGGCGGCGATGAAGGCGCCCTTGATCGAGCCGATGCCGCCAATGACGATGATGACGAAGGCAAGGATCAGGATGTCGTCGCCCATGCCGATCTTGACCGAAAGGATCGGCGCCGCCATCAGCCCGGCCAGCGCCGCGAAGACGGCCCCGAGCCCGAAGACCAGCGTGAACAGCAGATTGATGTCGACCCCCAAGGCGCCGATCATGCGCCGGTTGGAGGCGCCGGCGCGGATCAACATGCCGGTCCGCGTGCGCTGAACCATCCAGGCGAGCAGCAGCGCCACGACGCCGCCGACCACGATGATGGCGAAGCGGTAGGCCGGGTAGGGCAGGCCCGGCAGGATCTCGACCGTGCCGCTCAGGAAAGCGGGAAGGGCGATGCTCTTGCCGGCGGGTCCCCAGATCACGCGCACCAGCTCGTTGAAGAAGAGGATCAGCCCGAAGGTCGCCAGCACCTGGTCGAGATGGTCGCGGGCATAGAGTCTGCGGATCACCACAGCCTCGACGACGGCGCCGAGCGCCAGCGCGGCGGGCAGCGTAAGCAGCGCGCCCAGCACGAAGCTGTCGGTCCAGCCGATCAGCGTCCAGGCGAAGTAGGCGCCCATCATGTAGAGCGAGCCGTGCGCCAGGTTGACGAGGTCCATGATCCCGAAAGTGAGCGTGAGTCCGGCCGCCAGCAGGAACATCAGAAGTCCCAGCTGCACGCCGTTCAGGATCTGGATCGCAAGATAGTCCATCGTCCGTCCGCTCAAACGAAACGGGAGCGCGTCGCCGCGCTCCCGTCTGCTGGCACCGCGCGGCGCCTTACTTCATCGGGCACTTCTCGAAGTGCGGGTCCTTGGCCTTCGAGATGGCGGTGGCGATGGTCTTCACCGTCATCTTGCCATCGGCATCCTTCACCGCTTCCTGGATGTAGAAGTTCTGGATCGGGAAGTTGTTGGTGTTGAAGCTGAAACCGCCGCGCACCGACTTGAAGTTGGCCTTCTTGAGCTCGGCCCGCACGCGATCCTTGTTGGCCAAGTCGCCCTTCAGCGCTTCGGCGGCCGACGCGATCAGCATGATCGAGTCGTAGGCCTGCGCACCGTAGTAGGACGGATAGTCGTTGTGCTTCTTGCGGAAGTCCGCGACGTAACGCTTGTTGGCGTCGTTCGGCAGATCGTTCACCCACTGCTGCGCGCCGAGCGAGCCCAGCGCCAGCTCGCCCTGCTGGGGCAGCGTGATCGCGTCGATCGAGAACACCTGGTAGAGCTTGATCTGGTCCTTGAGGCCCGCCTGCACGAACTGGCGGACGAACTGCACGCCGTGCGCACCGGGATAGAACACGAACACGCCTTCCGGCTTGGCGGCGCGGATCTTGGCGAGCTCGGCCGAGAAGTCGAGCTGGTCCGGCCACTTGGTGAGGTCCTCGCCGGCCACCTGTCCCTTGAAGGTACGGCGCACGCCAGCGAGCATGTCCTTACCCGCGGCGTAGTTGCCGGCCATCAGATAGAGGCTCTTCACGCCGCGATCCTGGAGGTACTGGCCCATCGCCATTGGCGTCTGGTCGTTGTTCCAGGAGGTCGAGAAGAAGTTCTTGTGGCAGAGCTCGCCTGCAATCTGCGACGGCCCGGCGTTGGCCGAGATCAGGATCGTGTCGGCCTCATCGGTCACCGCCTTCAGCGACGCCAGCAGAACGTTCGACCAGATGTAGCCGGTGACGAAGTTCACCTTGTCCTGCTGCACGAGCTTCTCGGACTTCTGCTTGCCCACGTCCGGCTTGAACTGGTCGTCCTCGAAGATCAGCTCGATCTTCTTGCCGCCGGCCATGCCGCCCAGATGCTCGACCGCGAGCTCGGCCGAGCGACGCATGTCCTGGCCGATCGCGGCTTGCGGGCCGGAGAAGGTGCTGATGAAGCCGATCTTGATCGTGCTCTGTGCCAGGGCGCCGGACGCGCCGAAGGCCATGGCCGCGATCGTTACGGCGCCCAAAATCCCGTACTTCATAAGCGGTCGCTCCCTGTTGGCGTTGTCGCTATAGAAGCGGAAAAGACCACGCGGAACAACGATAGAATGCCCGCCGCGCGGCGCGCAGCGGGCGAGGGGGAAGGGCGGCATGGTGGGTCTGCTGGAGGGCATTCGGGTGCTCGACTTCACCCAGGTGATCGCGGGGCCGGCCTGTACGCGATTGATGGCCGAGCTGGGGGCGGACGTCGTCAAGGTCGAGCTTGCCCCCGCCGGCGACTATGCCCGCGGGCTCCCGATGGTGCGCGATGGCCGCAGCGCCTACTTCGCGCAACACAACCAGGGCAAACGCAGCCTTTGCCTCGACCTGCGTCGGCCGGCCGCCCGCGCGCTGGTCGAGCGGCTCGTCGAGCAGGCCGACGTTCTGGTCGAGAATTTCTCGCCCGGCGCCATCGCGCGGCTGGGGTTCGGCTGGGAGCGCGTCCACGCGCTCAATCCGCGGCTTGTGATGTGTTCCATCTCAGCATTCGGCCAGGAGGGACCGCTCGCGTCGCTGCCGGGGTTCGACTACATCGCCCAGGCCTATTCTGGAATCACGAGCATGATCGGCGATCCCGACGGGCCGCCGGCGCTGACCGGCTTTGCGGTCGGCGACACCGGCACGGGCATCACGGCCCTCGCCGCCATCAATGCCGCCCTGTTCGCCCGCGAACGCGGCGGCGGTGGGCGCCATCTCGACATTTCGATCCTCGACTTCTACTTCCACGCCCACGAGATCGGCGTGGAGATGGCGAGCCTCGGCGCCTGGACACCGCATCGCAGCGGTCAGCACCACGGCATGGTGGCACCGCTTGGCATCTTCGCCGCCGGCGACGGCTATCTCTACATCGTGGTGCTGCAGCCGATGTGGCCGCGACTGTGCGCCGCCATGGGCCGACCGGAGCTGGAGCACGATCCGCGCTTCGCAACGGCGGCCGCGCGTGTCACCCACAAGGACACGCTCAACCCGATTGTGCAGGCGTGGCTTGCGGGTCTGCCGGATCGCGCGACCGCGCTCGCGATCCTGGAGAAGGCGCGGGTGCCGGTGGCGCCGGTGCTCAGTGTCGCCGAGGCGATGGCCCACCCCCATCTGGTCGGTCGCGCCACGGTGCGTGAACGCGACGATCCCGTGCTGGGGCGCTTCCAGGTCACAGGCAACCCGATCCGCGACCTCACCGGAGGGGACACGCGGCTGCCCGGACGCGCGCCATTTCTGGGCGAGCACAATCGGGCGATCCTCTCGGAACTGGCCGGGCTCGACGCGGCCACCCTCGACGCGCTGGAGCGTGACGGCACGCTGGCGAGCGAGCCGCTGCCGGTCAGCGCAGCCTGAAGCGCTGGATCTTTCCGGTCGCGGTCTTGGGCAGTTCGGACACGTACTCGACCCAGCGCGGATACTTGTAGGGCGCGAGCGTCTTCTTGCAGAGCGCCATCAGCTCTTCGGTCAGCGCCGCACCGCCGCCGCCCGCCTGTTTCAGCACAACGATCGCCTTGGGCTTGGTGAGACCGTCGGCATCGGCGTGACCGACGACGGCGGCCTCCAGTACCGCGGGGTGCCCGATCAGGCAGTTCTCAACTTCGACCGGCGAGCACCAGATGCCGCCCACCTTCAGCATGTCGTCGCTGCGGCCTTCGTAGATGTAGTAGCCGTCGGCGTCCTGGCGGTAGGTGTCGCCGGTATTCAGCCAGCCATCGACCATCGTCTCGGCGGTCTTCTCCGGCTTGTTCCAGTAGTAGCGCGCCGCCGACTCGGCGCGGATCCACAGTCGCCCGCTGGCGCTCGGCGCCACGGCCGCGCCGCTCTCGTCGAGGATGCGCGCCTCGTAGCCCGGTACCGGCCGGCCGCTCGTTCCGGCGCGGTGATCGTCCAACCGGTTGCCGATGAAGATGTGCAGCGCCTCTGTTGAGCCGATGCCATCCAGGATGACGGTGCCGGTCCGTGCCTTCCAGCGCTCGAACAGCGTTGCCGGCAGCGCCTCGCCGGCGGAGACGCAGGCGCGCACAGAGGAGAAGTCGCGCCCGCCCGCTTCCAGAGCGGCGAGCTGCGCGGCGTAGAGCGCGGGCACACCGTAGTAGATGGTCGGCCGGAACCGCTCGATCGTCTCGAAGGTCGTGTCGGGTGTCGGCCGGCGATCATCGAGCACCGCCGTGGCGCCGACCCAGAGCGGGAAAGTCATCGCGTTGCCAAGGCCGTAGGCGAAGAAGAGTTTGGCAGCGGAGTAGCAGACGTCGCTCTCGCGCACGCCCAGCACCCGCACGCCATAGAGTTCGCTGGTCACCACCATGTCGCGCTGAGCATGGACGGCGCCCTTGGGCCTGCCGGTCGAGCCGGACGAATAGAGCCAGAAGCAATCGTCCTCCGCCGCGGCGAGGCGCGGCGCGAGCGTCGCGGGTGCGCGCGCCAGCTCGGTCAGGAACGCGTCGACCGTCACCGCCGGCGGTGCCTTGGCGCCGAGCTGGCGGAGCGCCGGCTCGATCTCGCCGGCATATTCGCCGGAGTAGACGACGAGGCCGCAGCCGCAATCCTCGATCATGTAGGCGTAGTCGGCGGCGCGCAGCAGCGTGTTGGGCGGCACCGGCACGATGCCCGCCTTGATGGCACCCCAGAATAGATAGAAGAACGCCGGGCAGTCCTTCACCACCATCAGCACGCGGGCGCCGGGAACGAGTCCGCGCGCGACCAACGCGTTGCCGGTGCGGTTCACGCGCTCGGCCAACTCGGCGTAGGTGACCGTCTCCGACGCGGTACGGATCGCTGGCTTTGCGCCGCGGCCCTCGGCGAGGTGCCGGTCTATGAACGGCACCGCGACGTTGAAGCGGGCGGGCAGCGCGACCTTGAGGTCGGCCGAGAAGGAAATGCCGGCGGGCAGGGGCATGGCGGGCTCGGGCGAAAGGCGGAACGCGTTCTCTACAACGCTTCCGGCCGTCCGCGAAGGCCGCCGCGCGGCTGAATCAGAGCTTGGCGCCGGATGCCTTCACCGCCGCCTGGAAGCTCTCCACCTGGCGGGCGACATAGGCGGCGAACTCGGCCGAGCTCATCGGCTTTGTGACGAAACCGAGCTCGCCGAGGCGCTCGACGATGCGCGGCACGGTCAGCACTTCGGCGAGCGCACGATGCAGGCGCGCCTGCGCCGCGGCGGGCATGGCCGCGGGCGCCGACAGGCCGACGAAGTTCTCCGCCACCAGCCGCGGATGGCCAAGCTCGCCCACCAGCGGAACGTCGGGCGCCGAGGGCGCGCGCTGGCTGGAGGTGAGCGCGATCATGCGCAGCTTGCCGTCGCGGGCGAGCGGCAGCACTTCGGTCAGCGTCACGACCGCGAAGTCGAGCTGGCCCGCCATCATGTCCTGGAACATCGGGGCCGCGCCGCGATAGCCGATATGCTACATCGAGAGCCCGAGCTCGGCCTTGAACATCTCGCCGATGATGTGGCCGATCGAGCCCTGACCGCCCGAGCCGAACGGCACCACCTTCCCCTGTCCTTTGATCCAGGCGACCAGCTCGGCCATCGTCTGCGCCGGCACGGTGGGACGGACGACGAAGGCATTGGCGACCGAGCCGATATAGGCCACGTGCGCGAAGTCCTTGAGCGGATCGTAGGGCGGCTTGTCGAACAGATAGGGCGCGATCGAGATCGGCGCAGAGTTCGAGAGCATCACGGTATGGAAATCGTCGCGGGCGGCCAGAACGAAGTTGGCGCCGATCGTCGTGCCGCCGCCGGGCTTGTTGTCGACGATCACGGTCTGGCCGAGCTTCTCCTGAAGCGGGCCCGCGATCACCCGGGCAGCTGCGTCCGAGGCGCCGCCCGGCGGAAAGGTGACGATGATCTTGAGCGCCTGGGTCGGCCACTGCTGGGCCCGTACGCCTGGCGCTACGGCAAGGGCGGCGACGGAGGCGAGGACGGTTCGGCGCGCGATCATGGATTTCCCTCTGGAACGGTCGGAGGTCCGAGCCATGCGAATGCCGCGCCAGTGCGCAAGGCCGATCTCACGCCCCGCCGCGAAACAGCGAGAAGCCCCAGGGCGTCATCTTGAGCGGCAGGTGATAGTGCTGGCCGAGATCGGCGACGCCAAAGCGGTAGGGCACGGTCTCGAGAAACGCCGGTGTGGGCAGCGCGATCCCCTGAGCGCGGTACCAGTCGCCGACATGGAACAGCGCCTCGTAGGAGCCCGTCTCGGGCGTCGGGGCATCGAGCGTGCCCGGCGCGGCGGTCCGGCCGTCGACGAGAAGTCGACCATCCGATCCGCGCAGCTCGACCCTGAGGCCGGCCGCGGGCAGGCCGCGCGAGACGTCGTAGACGTGGATGGAGATGCCGCTCATCAGTTGAACCGCACGTACTCGAAATCGGCCGCCTGATTGTTGATGCCACGCGCGGGCGGCGCGATCCAGTGGGCATACTTGCCCGGCTGAACGACGGCGGGGCCCATCAGCGACGTGATGTACGCGCGGTCCTCGTCGGTCGGCAGCCAGCCCGCGACGCGGGCCTGCCAGTCGGCCTCGGACAGGAGCTTGCCATCGGGCGAGATGCGGCGGTCGGCGAAGGCGCCGATCCGGCGGTTGAACCCGCGGTGCGGCAGCTTCAGCTCGAACGCGACGCCCGCGCGCTCGAGGATCTTGTTCCAGCGCAGCACGCCCTTGGCGCAGTCCTCGACGTAGTCGGTGCGCAGGCGCTCGTTCAGTGCGTGCAGCGCGGGGACCGCCTTGCGCACGATGCGGCCTTCCTCGGCCACCTCGATCTCGTAGGCCGCGCCCGCCAGGACATGATCGTCGTCGATCCGGGTCTCGAGGAAGCGACCCTTCACACCCTGGGTGTAGTAGTTCGCGGCATTGGTCGAGGCTTCCTGGCCGAAGAGATCGAGCGACACCGAGAAGTGGAAGTTGAGGTACCTCTGGATCGTCGGCAGATCGATCGCGCCCAGCGCCCGCAGGTCGTCGGTGCGATGCTCGCGCATCAGCTCGGCTGTGCGCTGCACGATGCGGCCGACGCCGGACTCGCCCACGAACATGTGGTGCGCTTCCTCGGTCAGCATGAAGCGGCAGGTCCGCGACAGCGGGTCGAAGCCCGACTCAGCCAGCGAGGCGAGCTGGTACTTGCCGTCGCGGTCGGTGAAGAAGGTGAACATGAAGAACGACAGCCAGTCGGGCGTCTTCTCGTTGAAGGCGCCGAGGATGCGCGGCTTGTCGGGATCGCCCGAATGGCGCTCCAGCATCGCCTCGGCCTCCTCGCGGCCATCGCGGCCGAAATAGGCGTGCAGGAGATAGACCATCGCCCAGAGATGGCGGCCTTCCTCGACATTCACCTGGAAGAGATTGCGCAGGTCATAGAGCGAGGGCGCGGTCCCTCCGAGCAGGCGCTGCTGCTCGACCGAAGCGGGCTCGGTGTCGCCTTGCGTGACGATCAGCCGGCGCAGGGTCGAGCGCAGCTCGCCCGGCACCTCCTGCCAGGCCGGTTTGCCCTTGTGGTCGCCGAAGGCGATCGTGCGCTCGGGATCGCGGTCGGCGAGGAAGATGCCCCAGCGATACTCCGGCATCTTCACATGCCCGAAATGCGCCCAACCATTGGCGTCGGTCGAGACGGCAGTGCGCAGATAGACGTCGAAGTTCAACGTGCCGTCCGGCCCCATGCCCTTCCACCAATCGAGGAAGCGCGGCTGCCAGTTCTCGAGCGCGCGTTGCAGGCGGCGGTCGCTCGCCAGGTCGACGTTGTTCGGGATGAGCTGGGTATAGTCGATCGACATGATCCCCTCCGTTCAGATGATCAGGCGCGGGCGCGGTCGTAGCGCGCCTGGCGGCCGGTGCCGTAGAGCTTGAGCGCGCCGTCCGCGCCAGTGGCGTTGGGGCGCTGGAAGATCCAGTTCTGCCACGCCGAGAGGCGGGCGAAGATCTTGGTTTCCATCGTCTCGGGCCCCGCGAAGCGCAGATTGGCTTCCATTCCCGTGAGGCCGTCCGGCGAGAAGCTCGCCCGCTCCTCGACGGCGAGTCGCACCTCGTCCTCCCAGTCGATATCGTCGGGCGTGAAGGTGACCAGGCCCGCCTCGTCGGCGGCGGCGGCGTCCAGCGCCTCGCCGATGCGCGCCTTCAATTCATCGGGTTGGCCCGGCGCGGCGAGGAAGCGCGACTGCAGGCGCGTGAGGCCGTTGCCCATCGGGTAGGGGCCGAAATTCGCGGCCGTGAGATGGAGCGCCGCCGGCGCCGCGTTGGATCCCTCCATCGCGCCGTCCAGCATGTAGCTGCGGTCGCAGGCGAGCACGAGTTCGAGCAGCGTGCCGGCGAAGCAGGAACCGGGCTCGACCAGCGCGATCAGGCTGCGCGCGCTGACGTCCAGGCGCTTCAGCGTGCGCCGCCAATAGAGACCGATCTCACGGCCGAGCCAGTGATCGCCGAGGCGGGCCATCAGGGCGTCATAGGCCTGGACCAGCGCGGCATCGCCCTGGCTGTGCAGCACCCAGGTACCGATCGCCGTTTCGTTCAGCCGCAGATGCATCATCGCGTCGTCGAGCGCGCGCACGAGCGCCAGCGGCCAGAACGCAACGCCCTGCGCCTGCACGGCCGCGGCATCGGCCGGCGGCGGCGCGTCGGGGCCCGCGAGCCGCAGATCCGCGGCGCGGCGCTCGCGGTCGATCTCGACGGTGAGGTGCGGATAGACGATCGTGTCGCCGTCGATGCGGCGCGCGAGTTCCGGCCAGGCGATGCCACGCGCATCCGACGGGCGCGGGGAGGCCGCGGCGGCGCGCTCGGCGATGACACGGGTCTCCTCGGCGAGCTTGCTGGGGGCGATCAGCCGGTCGACCAATCGCCACGCCTGGGCGCGCTTGCCGCGCATGCCCTCGGTCGTGGTGCAGAAGAAGTCCGCGTGATCGCGGCGCACCATCCGCTTGTCGACCAGCCGCGTGAGGCCGCCCGTGCCCGGCAATACCGCGAGAAGGGGCAGCTCCGGCAGTGACACCGCCGAATTGCCGTCGTCGGCGAGCAGGATGTCTTCGCAGGCAAGCGCCAGCTCATAGCCGCCGCCCGCGGCGATGCCGTTGATCGAACAGATGTAGCGTTGGCCCGACTCGCGCGAGGCTTCCTCGATGGCGAGCCGCGTCTCATTGGTGAACTTGCAGAAGTTCACCTTGTGATGGTGCGAGGACAGACCCAGCATGTTGATGTTCGCGCCGGAGCAGAAGATGCGGTCCTTGGCCGAGCGGATCACGACCGCGCCGACCTCGGGGTGCTCGAAGCGCAGCCGCTGGACGGCGTCGGCGAGCTCGATGTCCACGCCGAGATCATACGAGTTGAGCTTCAGCTTGTAGCCGGGGCGGAGCCCGCCGTTCTCGTCGATGTCCATGGTGAGGAACGCCACCCGACCTTCGATCGAGAGCTTCCAATGGCGATAGCGCGCGGGCGCGGTGCGGACGTCGATCGGCGCTTCGGCGGTGGCGGTCTCGGACATGGCTCCCCGATCTCCAATTCAGTAATTGCGTACTGAAATACCTATTTACTTTTCACCCGGCAAGGGCAAAGTTTCCCCGTGTCCAAGCCTCTGCTCCATCTGCGCGCCGCTGAGCCGGCCGATCTGGCGGCGATTTCCGGTCTCGACGCTCGGCTGACGGGCTCGGCCAAGACCGCCTACTGGCAAGGCATGCTGGAACGGTACGCGGGTGGTCCGCCGGAGCGGCAGTTCCTGGTGGCCGAGACCGCTCAAGGCACGCTGGCGGGGTTCGTCGCGGGCGAAGTCCGGGCCTGGGAGTTCGGCCAACCGCCGGCCGGCTGGATCTTTGCCATCGAGGTCGATCCCAAGCTGCGGCTGGGCGGCGTCGGGTCGGCGCTATTCGAGGCGCTGGCCGAGCGCTTTCGCGCCCAAGGGGTGGATCGGTTGCGAACGCTGGTCGACCGCAAGGACCATTCCATCCTCGCGTTCTTTCGCGCCCAGGGAATGACCGCGGGACCCTCGCTGCAGCTCGACCGGGCGATCGGATGAAGCTCCAGACCGCGACACGCCTTGGTCTCTACGCCGTCCTCGAGCTTGCCCGCACGCCGGATCGCACGCTCTCGGCGGCGGAGCTCGCCACCCGCTTCGATGTCTCTGCGCATCATCTTGCCAAGGTGCTGCGCACCTTGGCCGACGCCAAAATGGTCGCCGGCGAACGCGGCGCGACGGGCGGCTATCGCTTCATCGCCAACCCAAGGCGCACGACGTTGATGGACATCGTGGCGCTCTTCGAACCCGCGCCCGGCGCCCGCGCTCCCGAACCCGGCGAGGCCACCGACATCGGCCGCGCGCTCGGCCGCATCCTGGTGGAGATCGACGAGATCGCCGAGGCGACACTAAGGTCGGTGAGCGTCGACACCTTATTGAAGAGGGGGCTGTGATGCTCCCGCGCGTGCCGCGCGCCGTCGTGTTCGATATGGACGGATTGCTGTTCGACACCGAGGCGCTCTACCGCCGCACCTTCGTCGCGGCGGGCACGGAGGTCGGCTGCGTCGCGAGCGACGACATGTTCCTGGCCCTGGTCGGCACGCCCTGGACGCTCGGTCGCGCGATGCTGCTGGAGCGCCACGGCCCCGCCTATCCGGTGGATCGCCTCGCCGAGGTCTGGATGCGCCGCTTCAAGGAGCTGGCCGAGACCGATCTCGCGATGAAGCCCGGCGTGTCCGAGCTGCTGGACCGGCTCGATGCACTTGCGCTCCCGCGTGCGATCGCCACCTCATCGTCGCGCCGCACCGCCGACCATCACCTGGCCGCCCACGCGCTCACCCACCGGTTCCACGCGCTTGCCTGCGAAGGCGACTATGCCCGGGGCAAGCCTGCGCCGGATCCGCTCCTGGAGGCGGCGCGCCGTCTCGGCGTCGATCCCGCTCATTGCCTCGCGCTGGAGGACTCCCACCACGGCGTCCGGGCAGCCCACGCCGCCGGCATGATGGCGATCATGATCCCCGACCTGATCCCGCCGACGGAAGAGCTGCGGAAGTTGGCGCTCGTGCTGCCCTCGCTGCACGAGGTGCGGCGGCTGCTGGACTAGACTCTCTCGCGCGACTCACGTCGCGATCCCAGCCGTTGCGATCCTGCCGTCGAAGCGGATCTGCTGATCCCGACGCTACCGCCCCTCGCTCCACCCGTCGCGTGTCTGCGGCAGTTTCTTTCCGAGGATCGACGAGGCCACGACGTTGCGCAGCACTTCGGCGGTGCCGCCGCCGATCGTGAACATCCGCACATCGCGCGCCATGCGTTCGAGCGGCAGCTCGCGGCTGTAGCCCCGCGCGCCGAAGAATTGCAGCGCCTCGTTCACCACCGCGATCGCGCTCTCGGACGTGAAGACCTTGGCTTGCGCCGCCATCAGCATGTCGGGAAAGCCGTTCTCGCCGCTGGCGGCGGCCTTGTAGACCAGAGCCTGGGCGGCGGCGAGGCGGATCGACATGTCGGCGAGCTTCCACTGCAGACCCTGGAACTCGTTGATCGGCCGGCCGAACTGCTCGCGCGTCTCCGACCAGTCCAGCGCCAGCCGGTAGGCGCCCTGGGCGATGCCGAGCGCCACGGTGGCGGCACCCACGCGCTGGCTGTTGTAGGCGTTCATCAGGTCGGCGAAGCCTTTCTTGAGGCCGCGTGGTGGGATCACCAGCGCATCGGGGCCAAGCTCCATCTCCTCGAAATCGACCACCGCCTCGGGAATGCCGCGCAGCCCCATGGTCGGCTCGCGCTTGGAAATCTTCAGGCCCTTCGTCTCGTCGCGGATCGCGAGGAAGCCGCCGATTCCTTCCTCCTCGCCCCGCGTGTCGTAGACCTTGGCGAAGATCAGGTGCAGGCGCGAAACGCCGCCGCCGGTGATCCAGTGCTTGCGGCCGTTCACAACGAAGCGGTTGCCGCGCCGGTCGGCGCGCGTGGTCATGCCGCCGGCGTCGGAGCCCGCCTCGGGCTCGGTGATGCAGATCGCGGGCTTGTCGCCGTCGAGCACCATGCCGGCCGCGAGCTTCTTCTGCTCCTCCGAGCCGTAGGCCATCACCGCGCTGATCGCGCCCATGTTGGTCTCGACCGCGATGCGGCCGGTGACGGCGCAGGCCGCCGACAGCTCCTCGATCGCCAGCACCGCATCCAGCCAGGTCCGCCCCTGACCGCCATAGGCGGTGGGGATCGTCATGCCGAGGAGCTTCTCGCGCTTCAGGAGTTCGACATTGTCCCAGGGGTACTGCTCGCTGCGGTCGACCTCGGCGGCGCGCGCGGTCACCGGCCCGGCAGCGAGCGCACGCACGCGGTCGCGCAGCGCGATGCGGTCGGGGGAGAGGGCGGTCGCGGTCATCGGGCGGGCTCCGGGGCAAGGTGGTCGAGGCTGTGGACGGTCACGGCTTCGGTGCGGCCGCGCACCAAGATACTGCCGTGATCGCGCCAGGCGAAGCCCGTCGTGCAGGCCGCGCGCGTGGCGTCGGATACCAGAATGCGCGTGCCCAAATCCTTGTTCAGCTGTTCCAGTCGCGCGGCGAGGTTCACCGTGTCACCCAGCAGGGTGAAGGAAAGTCGCTCGCCCGCGCCGATCGAGCCACCGATCACCCGGCCGGTCGCCACGCCGACCCGCGTCGTGAAGGCAAAGAGATCGCCGAACTGGCGGTCGCCGACGGCGCGCTGGATGTCGAGGGCCGCGCGCACCGCCGCCGTGGCGTGATCCGGGCACTCGAAGGGCATGTTGAACGAGGCGAACACACCGTCCCCGATGAAGGTGTTGACCGTGCCGCCATGCTTGCGGATCGGTTCCAGGATCGCCTCGAGATACTCGTTCAACGCACGGATCAGCTGGTCCGGCGGCACATACTCGGCGATGGTCGTGAAGCCCTGGATGTCGGTGAACAGCACCGTCGCGTCGCGGGTTTCGCCGGCCAGGCCGCCGCCCGCCGGCCCGGCAAGGATTGTCGCCGCGACGTGCGCGTCGACGTACTTGCCGAAGGTCTCGCGGATGCGCTCGCGCTCGGCGAGGCCCTTCACCATGTCGTTGAAGCGGCCCGTGACCTCGCCGACCTCGTCGTTGGACGTGACCGGCACCCGCACGGTCAGGTCGCCCGCCGCCACCTCGGTCATCGCGCGCGACAGGATCCGCACCGGCCGCAACAGCGAGCGGCCGACGAAGAAGCTCACGATGGCAAGTCCCGGCAGCGCCGACAGCACGTCGGTCAGGATTTCCTCGCGCAGCCGTGCGCCCTCGTAGGAGAAGAGGTCGGCGGTGATGACCGCGAGCGGCACCACCGACACCAGCACCAGCGCGATGCCGAGTTTCAGCGCGTATCGGCCGAAGAACAGCCGCAACGTGTCGCCCGAGAGTCGGAAGATGAACTCGCAGAGGTGGGAGAGATAGTCGCTGACCAGAAAGTAGACCAGCGTGAAGTAGAAGACGGGAAAGACGGCGTTGAGCGTCAGAAAGTCGACGAGCGTCGGCTCGGGGAACACGCCCTTGGCCGGCGGATACCCGTCCGGCAGCGAGAAGCGGATCAGCGTCAGCACGATCGAGATCGCACCCGTGACGGTCGCCGAAATGAGCGGCAGCTGCGTGAGCCCGCGCTGCACGGCCTCGAAGTCGAGGTCGCCTGCGAGATGCCGCCGGATCGGCTCGAAAAGACGGGTGCCGATTGCGAGATTGGCGGCGCCGAGAAACGCGATTGTGAGCGCAACGTTCACCGGCGCCACGACCCAGCCGCCCACGATCACGTAGAAGGTCCCGATCAGGAGGAGGTCGACGGCTGTCGGCACCGCCATGAAACGGAAATAGCGCCGGCGCAGAGCCGCAGCGTCGATCTCCGGCAGGGGGCGGGCAGCCACAGCGGTCATGTGCGGGATATAGAACGGGACGCCCCGCCTGTCTGCCGGCGCGCGTGGGGGCGTTCCGATCCGGCGGGACTCAGCCCGACAGAGAACGCCCTAGCCGTCGATCTCGCGCGCCGTCAGCGTGTAGGCGAAGGCGTCGGGGTCATCGGGCAGCGGGCCATCCGGCGTTTCGGCGACCGGCCGGTCGAACAGCGCCAACGGGGCGCGGGTGGCGCCCGGCAGACCCAGCGAGTCCGCAGCGTTGAAGGCGATCCAGTTGTTCTCCGCCGCTCCGAAGAGCGCGGCGCGAAGATCCACGAGACGCGCGTCGCCGGGACCGAGATTGTCGCGCGGCTCCAGCGCCCGCACGCGACACGCGTCGGCCGGATCGGCCGCCGTCCAGCCGCTCCCGGCCAGCCAGACCTCGGCGCGCGTGTGCTGCGCGCGACTGAGATCGGCCGCGTTCGGGCCGAGACTCGTGAATTCGAAGCGCGAGGCCGCAACGCGAAGCCCGGCGAGTCGTCGGGCCGGAATCTCCAGCGCGCGCGCGAGTGCCACGAAGAGGCCATTCAGTGCGGCGGCATCGCCGGTCGGCTGGTTCTCTGCCGCGAGCGAGGCCGGCGACCGGCCGCGCGCGTTGGCGTCGAACCGGCCTTCGCTGGCCACCCAGAGATGGAGCGCGCGGGCGACATCGTCACCCGCCCCACTCGCGATCTCCCGCGCGCGGGCGAGGACCGCGGGATCGGCGGCGTCGCGGGTTGTCCAGCGGCGTCGATCGGTCTCGGACAGGCGCGGCGGACGGCCCGGTGCGGGGGGGCCGATCGCGCGTTCGCGCGTTCGCACACGGATCGTGAGCGTGGTTGCTGGCCGCGCGCCGGCATCCCAGGCGAAGGACAGGATCTCGGCGCCCGACACGGTGTCCCAGAAGCGCTCGACCGTCTGCGCGTTGCCGAGCCACTCGGGCGGCGCCGCGCGCTGCCAGTCCGGCGCCTCGAAGCTTGGCAGCGGCACCCACACGCGCACCGCCTTGCCCGACGCGCGCGGTTCGAGCCGGGTGACGAGATCGAACGTCCGCCACGCGCCCGGTCGCGGCCGGAAGGCGGGTTGCGCACGGAGAGGCGAGATGAACAGGGCGCCGCCGCCGGCCAGCAGCGCGCGTCGCGCGAGCTGGCGAGGCCGGATCATCTCACGCTGGCACGATGGTCGCGGCATCCGCTGCGGCCGCGTAGAGCCGCTTCACCGCGTCATCTCGGTGCTCCAGCACGGCGCGCTGGTTGATGTAGCCCTTGTCGGTGATCTCGTTGGCGTCGATCGACGCGGGAGCCGCCAGCAGGATCGCGCGGGCGATGCGCGTGGAGCTGCCCGGGTTCGCCGCGTTGTGGGCGGCGAGACCCTCGGCCACCTTCCGGCGCACTTCAGGCCGTTCGATCAGTGCAGCCAGCGGCGTGTCAGGTGCCGCGCCGGGGCAGAGCGCCAGGCACCCCGCCGGGTTGGGGAACACCAGAAGCCTCACATCGTCGCGATCATGGCCGGCAACCACGCAATCCTGCGCCACCGGCGCCATCGCCGCGATCGCTGACACGCGAAGGCCGCCCGCATGGACCCAGGTGCCCGATGTCAGCTTGAAATCCTCGGCCACTCGCCCATCGAACACGATGCCCTTGGTCGGAACCTTGGGATCGGCGAGCTTGCCGGCATCGCCGATGCGGTAGAAGCCGTCGGCGTCAAACGCCAACTGGGTGAGATCGGGTCGCCGCCAATAGCCCGGCGTCACGTTGGGTCCGCGCACGCGCAGCTCCATCTTGGCGCCATTGGGCGTCAGCAACACCTCCACGCCCGGCACCGGCAGGCCGATATTGCCCGGCCCATCGACCGGCCAGGTGAGGACGGTGGCCAGCGGCGCCGTTTCGGTCGAGCCCCAGGCCGCGGTCAGCAGAGGCCGAAGGCCGGTCGCCTTCACCGACGCGGAGTCGAGGCGCCGCCAGACATTCTCCGGCAAGGCCGCGCCGCCGTAGAACAGAAACTCGGCACCGAAGAGGTGCCGGGCCACGACCGGATCGGCTTCGACACCCGGCAACATCACATCGTAGCCGCGCGGCACGTTGTAGTAGGCCGTCGGCTCGACCTCGCGCAGGTTGGCGACCGTCTTGTCGATCAGGCCCGGCATGGGCCGGCCGTCGTCGATGTAAAGCGTGCCGCCGTTCCACAGGACCTGATGCAGCACGAAATTGCCGCCGAAGGTGTGGTTCCAGGGCAGCCAGTCGAGCAACACCGGCGGACGCGTCGCGAAGAACGGAAACGTCTGGATCGTGGCCTGCTGGTTGGTGGTCAGCATGCGAACGGTATTGATTACGCCCTTGGGCAGCCCGGTGGAGCCCGAGGTGAACAGCACCTTGGCCACCGTGTCTGGCCCGATCGCCGCGAGTGCCCGGTCGACATCCGCTGTCGCGCGGGTGCGCAGAAGGTCGTCCAGAGACTCCGCGCCCGCCGGCACAGCGGTCGAGCAGACCAGCCGCACACCGTCCATCAGCTTCTCGCGCCGCAGCGTCTCGACGCCGCCGGCGAAAGCCGCGCCGTTGTCGGCGAAGATCACCGCAGGCGTCGTCGTGCGTACGACATGGGCGAGCTTGGCGTGGTCCTGCGACATCAGCGAGTAGGCGACAGATACCGGCGCGGCCGGCACGCCGACATGCATTGCCGCGAACGTCACCAGCGCATGGTCGATCGAATTGCCCGACAGGATCGCGACCGGCCGCTCCGCCGAGGCGCCACGCTCCAGGAGCGCCTGACCCAACGCCCGGACCGCCTCGTGCGCCGCGCGATAGGTGAGGGTTCGCCAGCCGGTGCCGGACCGCTCGGCGAGAAACAGCCGATCCGGCGCGCGGTGCGCCCAGTCGGCCAGCACGACGCCGAGACTGTCGGCGTGGCCGGTCGTGAGGGGCGCGCCGCGCAGCACGATGCCGCCGTCGGCACGCTGTTCGACATGGGTGGCTGGCGCGGGGAAGGGGATGTTCTTGTAGCCGGGCTGGGTCATGGCGCTCTCACAATCCGAGATAGGCCTGGCGCACACGATCGCTGGCGAGCAAGTCACCGCCCGCGCCGGACAGTTCGATGCGGCCGTTCTCCAGAACGTAGCCGCGATGGGCGATGCGCAACGAGGCCTGCACGTTCTGCTCGACCAGCAGGATGGTGAGACCTTCCTCGTTCAGCCGCCGAACGATGCGGAAGACTTCTTGCACAATGGTGGGGGCGAGGCCGAGGGAGGGCTCGTCGAACATCACGAGGCGCGGCTGACCCATCAGGCAACGGCCGATCGCCAGCATCTGCTGTTCGCCACCAGAGAGCGTGCCCGCGGCCTGATCGCGCCGCTCGGCGAGGCGCGGGAACAGCGCCATGACCCGCTCCATGGTCTTGCGCTCCGCTGCACGGGCACGTTTTGGTGCCGCGCCCATCTCCAGATTTTCGAGCACGCTGAGATTGGGGAACACTTGGCGCCCTTCCGCGACATGGCCGATGCCGGCCTCGCAGACGCGGTGGCTGGGCCCGCCCGCGATGTCCTGACCGTCGAACACGATGCGCCCGCGCGTGGGTTTCTCGATTCCGTGGATGGCGCGGATCAGCGAGCTCTTGCCCGCACCGTTCGCGCCCACGATCGCCACGATCTCCCCGGCGGCAACCTCGAGCGACACATCGGCGAGCGCCTGCGCGTCACCGTAGTGCAGGTCCAGCCCCTGCACCGCGAGCAGCGGCGCGCTCATGCAGCGTCTCCCGCGGCGTCGCCGAGATAGACATCGAGCACCGCCTGATGGCGCGCGATCTCGGCCGGCGTGCCCTCGGCGATCTTCTCGCCCGAACTCACCACGACCACATGAGCGGCGAGCGCCATCACGGCGCGCATCACATGCTCGATCAGCAGGACGGTGATACCGGTGCGCGCATTCAGATCGCGCAGGAAGGTCACCATGCGGTCGACTTCAGTCGGCCGCAGCCCCGCCATCACCTCGTCCAGCAGGAGGAGCGTCGGCTCGGTCGCGAGCGCCCGCGCGACCTCCAGCCGCTTTCGGTCGGGCAGCGTCAGCGCCTCGGCGAGCTGGTGTCGCCGGTCGCCGAGCTCCAGCGCGTCCAGGATCGCGCCCGCGCGCTCCCGCGCGGTTTCGAGATCGGCGTGGCGATGCAAGGCGCCCACCGTCACGTTCTCAAGCACGCTCAGCCCCTTGAAGGGCTTCACGATCTGGAAGGTCCGTCCCACACCGGCAGCGCAGACGAGATCGGGCCGCAGGCCCGAGATGGGGCGGCCGTCCAATCGCACCGCGCCAGCGTCCGGCGGAAAGACACCGGCGATCATGTTGAAGATCGTGGTCTTGCCCGCACCGTTGGGACCGATCAGGGCGTGGATCGCGCCGGCCGGGACCGCGAACGACACATCGTGGACGGCGCGAAGTCCGCGAAAGCGCTTGCCCAGAGCCTCGATCTCCAGCCGCGCGCCGCTCATCGCCCGCGCTCCTCGACGCCCAGTCGCTTGGCAAGCCAGGGCCAAACACCGGCCGGGCGCCAGATCACGATCACCAGCAGCGCGAGGCCGTAGAAGATCTGCTTGAGGCCCGAGATTTTCAGATGCTCGGTGAGGTCGGTGAAGAGCTCGCCCATGCCCGTCAGCACGACGGCGCCAACGATCGGCCCGAACAGCGTGCCCAGCCCGCCGATGATGGGCGCGAGCGTGATCTCGATCGAACGGCCCATCGCGAACGCCGTCTCGGGAAAGAGATTGTTGTAGTAGAAGGCGTTCCACACGCCTGCGAGCGCCGTCAGAGCTGCCGAGATCGCGATCGCGATCATCTTGCAGCGAAACACCGGCACGCCCACGGCTTGCGCGGCCTCGGCGTCCTCGCGGATGGCAAGCCAATAGCGGCCGAGCCGGCTTTCCAGCAGCAGACGGCAGAGCACGAAGGCGCCGACGGCGAGGATCAGGATCGCGTAGTAGAAAAGCGTCGCCCCACCGCGCAGGTTCAGGATGTCGGTGACACCGCCCTGCACCTTGAGGAACAGCCCGCCCGATCCGCCGGCCCAGGTCCAATGGTCGAACGCGATGCGGGTGAACTCCGAGAAGGCGATGGTGAGCAACGCGAAGTAGACGCCGGCGAGCGAAAAGCGGAAGCCGAGATAGCCCACGATGCATCCCGCCAGCACCGCCACCGCGACCGCCACGAAAGCGCCCACCCAGGGGCCGATCCCGTAGTGGAAGAAGAGGCCAGCCGCGATGTAGCCGCCGAGCCCGGCATAGAGCGCGTGGCCGAGCGAGAGCTGGCCCGCGAAGCCCATCATGATGTTCCAGGCCTGGCCCACGAAAGCGAAGTACAGGATCAGGATGGCGACCGAGAGCGCGTAGGGGCCGAGGAACGCGGGCGCAGCGACCAGAAATGCCAGCAACGCCGCGAGCAGGGCGAGTGCGCGCGGTGTCGCGCCGCCGATCAGAAGTCGCACGATGCTCATGTGCCGGCCTTGCCGCCGAACAGGCCCTGCGGGCGCAGCAGCAGCACCAGGATCAGCAGCCCGAAGCTGAACATGCTCTTGAGCGAGGGCTGCAGGAGCAGGCCCGCGACCGCTTCGCTGACGCCGATCAGCAAACCGCCGAGCAACGCGCCGGTCATGCTGCCGAGCCCGCCCACGATCACGATCACGAAGGCGAGCAGCGTGTATTCAGCAGCAAGGAACGGGTTCACCGGCACGATCGTGATCATGAGCGCGCCGGCGGCTCCCACGCAGGCCGAGCCGACGCCGAAGGTGAAGGCGTAGAGCCGGCGCACATCCAGGCCCACGACAAGCGCGCTCATGTGATTGTCGGCGGCGGCGCGGATCGACTTGCCGGTGCGGGTCCGCGTGAAGAACGCCCAGAGCAGGCCGGCGATGGCGATGGCGGCCAGCGCGGCGTGGACGCGCACCGCATCCAGCACCAGTGGTCCGATGGCGTAGCTGTCGAACATCGCCTCGGACTGCACGCCCCGCGCGTCGGGACCGGCCAGCACCAGACAGACGTTCACCAGCAGGATCGCGATCGCGAGCAGCAGCAGGAATTGCTGATGCTCCGGCCGGTTGATGAAGGGCGTGATCAGGCCGGCTTGCAGCGCGTAGCCAGCCGCGAAGAACAGCAGGGCAATCGCCGGCAAACTCACCAACGGCGACACGCCGGCCAGTTCGAAGCCGAGCCACGCGAGGTACATGCCCACGACCATGATCTCGCCGTGGGCGAAATTGACAACGCGCATCACGCCGAAAATCACCGACAGCCCGAGGGCCATCAGCCCGTACACCATGCCGGTCAGCAGTCCCTTTGTGATGGCCTGCGCAAACGCGAGCGCGAAATCCATGGCGGCCTACCCACGTCTCTTTCGCGCCATCCCGAGCCGCGAGCTTGGCTCGCGGCCCTCGGGGTGACACGCGCGGGAAGGCACCGCTGTCACAGCCGCTCGATCACGGCGCGGGCCAATGCGCCCGTTCCGTCACGGCCGCCGGCGTCGTAGGGACGGACCGAGCCCGAGCCCAGCGCGGCGTCGACCGCCTGCTCCAGACGATCGGCGGCCTCGCCGCAGGCGGGCACGGCGTGCCGCTCGCCCAGCCAGCGCAGCATCAGCACGGCCGAGAGCAACGTCGCCGTGGGATTGGCAATGCCTTTGCCTGCGATATCGGGCGCCGTGCCATGGCTCGGTTGGAACACCGCGTTCTTGTCGCCGACATCGGCCGAGGGCGCGAAGCCCATGCCGCCGATCAGGCCGGCCGCGAGATCGGACAGGATGTCGCCGAACAGGTTCTCGGTGACCATCACGTCGAACTCCCAGGGCTTGCGCACCAGATCGAGCGCGCAGGCGTCGACATAGTGGTGCCGCGCCGCGATCGACGGGAAGGCGCGCGCCCGTTCGTCGAAGATCTTGCGGAAGAACGCGAAGGAGCGGAACACGTTCGCCTTGTCGACGCAGGTGACGATCGCCTTGCCGCCGCGACCGCGCCGGCTTTCGGCCAGACGAAAGGCGAAGTCGAACAGCCGCTCGCTGACATCGCGGGTGATGACCTGGGTGTCGCGGGCCTCGCGGTCGTCGATCACCTCGCCCCGGCCGCGGCTTGCGAACATGCCCTCCGTCGATTCACGCAGGATCACGAAGTCGATGTCCTTCGCCCTGGGGTCGGCCAGCGCCAGCGGCATGCCGGGCAGCGCCCGGATCGGCCTCACGCCGGCATAGAGGCCGAGGCGGAAACGCAGATCGAGCTGCGGTGCGATCTCGGTGCCGTCGGGATAGCGGATCTCCGGCCAGCCCATGGCGCCGAGCAGGATCGCATCGGCATTGGCCGCGCGCTGGAAGGTTTCTTCCGACATCGCGGTGCCGGTTGCCTTGTAGAGCTGCGCGCCAGCATCGAGTCGATCCATCGAGAGCGCCCAACCGCTGCTCTTCTTCTGGAGCGTGTCGAGGACGGCGACGCAGGCGTCGATCACCTCGACCCCAATGCCGTCGCCCGGCATCAGGGCGATTCGAAAGGCCGTGTTTTTCATGTCGGTGGTTGTTCTTTCTGGACGGAGTCGCGTTTCGACACGTTGGCGCTGTGATCCCGAGCGAAGCGAGGGACCCGTGCCGGCCCCCAAAGGTCCTTCAACCCTGTAGGGCCCGGGATGTCGGTGACGCCGCGCCGGCTAGCCCCGGCGCCGGTCGTTCCAGCCCGGCATGGGGAAGATCGGCGCCGCAGCCGCCGAATCGGCTGGCAGCACGACCGTCGGCTTGCGCTTGAGGTTCTGTACGCAGGCCGAGCGGATATTGACGTTCTGACCCTTGGCGTCGAACTCGATCGCGCCACCGACCATCACATGCTGGTCGATCTTGGTCCGGCGCAGCGCCTCCATCAGCGCGTTGGCGTGGGTGGAGCGCGCCCGGTTCAAGGCATTGATCGCCACCAGCATCGCCTCGAAGGTGAAGCCGCCATTGAGGTCGAGCTGGTCGTTCGGATACTTCTCGGCGTGCGCCTTCTCCAGCGCCTGGGTCATCGGCGATTTCGGATTGAGCCACGGCACGTTGGAGATGTGGAACTCGCCGAACTTGCCCATGGTCTTGAGGAAGTCCTGCTCGTAGAGCCCCGGAGCGCCGGGGTTCATCACGCCCATCGGCTCCCAGCGTTGCTTCACCAGCTCCTGCACCAGGAGCTTCGCATCGTTGAGGCGGCTCACCGGCATCAGCAGCTCGGCCTTGGTCGCCTTGGCCTTGGCGACCTCGACCGAGAGGTCCTTGGCCGCCGGGTCGTAGGTGATGATGTCGAGCAGCTCGTAGGGCATCTCGAGCTTGGGGAACAACGCCTTGATGCCGTTCACCATGGCGGTGCCGAACGTGTCGTTCACGCTCATCAGCACGGCGGTCTTGGGCGTCTTGCCGGTGACGCGGAACAGCTCCTTGTGCAGCGTCAGGCCCGAGGTGATCAGCATCGGCGCGGTAGGGAAGTTGCGCACCACCCACTTGTAGCCCTGCTCGGTGATCTGAGGTGCGGCCGCGATGTTCACGATGAACGGAATGCCGCGCTGCTCCGCCACCTGCGCGATCGCGATGGTCTGGCCGGAGTCGAAGGCGCCGCACAGGATATGCGCGCCGGCGGCGACCGCCTTCTCGGCCTGGGTGCGCGCCACATCGGGCTTGGACTCGGTGTCGTAGGTCGTGATCTCGACGCGACCCTCGATCTTCATCGCGGCAAAGACGTCGTTGGCGACATCCGCGCCACGGCGGCAGGCGATGCCGAGCTGCGCCTGCACGCCGGAGGTCGGCAGGATCAGCGCGACCTTGAGCGGGCCCGACTGGGCGCGCGCGACGCCCGAGGTCAGGATCGCGGGTGCGCCCACGAGCGCCGCGCCCGCGAGCGTGGCCCGGCTGAGATCGCGACGGGTCGGATGGCGGATGGTCATAACGTCCTCCCGGAATGGTTCATATTGCCGGCAACTATAGAGGCCGCGCTCCGGCCGTGCTAGGTTGCTGGCGTTGTCCTCGCCGCTCACCCTCGATGCGCTGAACCGCATGCCCGCGACCGATTTTTCGCGGGCGCTGGCCGAGACGTTCGAGTACGCGCCCTGGGTCGCCGAGGCCGCCGCCGCCGCCCGTCCGTTCGCGACGGTGACGGCGCTGCACGAGGCGATGTTCAGCCTCCTGCGGGCAAGCCCGCCGGACCGGCTGCGGGCGATGGTGGCGGGACACCCCGACCTCGCCGGCAAGGCCGCCCGGGCGGGCGACCTCACGGCCGACAGCCGCCGCGAGCAGGCGAGTGCGGGGCTCGACGCTCTGTCGGAGGCCGAGTACGCGCGCTTCCATGCGCTGAACGACGCCTATCGGGCGCGGTTCGGCTTTCCCTTCATTGTTTGCGTGCGCCGCCATGGCCGCGATTCCATCCTGACGCAGTTCGAGCGGCGGCTGCGCAACGATGCGGCGGCCGAGTACGCGACCGCGCTGCGCGAGATTTTCCTCATCACCCGACTGCGCGTCGCGGCGCTGGTCGAGGGACCGGGCATGCCCCAGGTCCATGGGCGGCTGTCCACCCATGTGCTCGACACTCATCTCGGCCGACCCGCGGCCGGTGTCGCGGTGGAGCTGTTCCAGATCGCCGGCGGCCATCCGCACCGGGTGCTCGCGACCCGCACCAACGACGACGGCCGGACCGACCGGCCGCTGCTGTCGGGCCAACCCTTGCCGATCGGCGTGTGGGAGCTGCGCTTCGCGGTCGGCGATCACTATCGGGGACGCGGCGTGGCGGGTGGCGATCCGCCATTTCTCGAGATCGTGCCGATCCGCTTTTCCATCGCCGAGCCGGAGGGGCACTATCATGTGCCGTTGCTCTGCACGCCCTGGAGCTATTCGACCTATCGCGGAAGCTGAAACAAACGGAGGAAACCGATGAGCTACACCGACGTCTCGTTGCTGATCGACGGCCAATGGACCAAGGGCGCCAAGGGCCGCACCATCCCGGTGCTGAACCCCGCGACCGAGGAGACGATCGGCCAGTGCGCGCACGCCGAGACCTCCGATCTCGACCGCGCCCTGGAGGCTGCCGACAAGGGCTTCCGCGCATGGCGCAAGGTCTCGGCCTTCGAGCGCTACAAGATCCTGCGCAAGGCCGCGAACCTGATGCGCGAGCGCCTGGAAGACATCGCCCGTATCATGACGATCGAGCAGGGCAAGCCGCTCTTTGAGGCGCGGGTCGAGACCGGCCTCGCCGCCGATATCATCGACTGGATGGCGGAAGAGGGGCGGCGCACCTACGGCCGCCTGGTGCCGGCGCGCCTCGAGAACGTCTACCAGATGGTGATGAAGGAGCCGGTCGGACCGGTCGCCGCCTTCACGCCCTGGAACTTCCCGATCAACCAGGTGGTGCGCAAGGCTTCGGCCGCGCTTGCCACCGGCTGCTCGATCATCGTCAAGGGTCCGGAGGACACGCCCGGCTCGTGCGCGCAGCTGATCAAGGCCTTCGTCGATGCCGGCGTGCCGGCGGGCGCGATCCAGCTGGTCTACGGCGTGCCGGCCGAGATCAGCGCCTACCTGATCCCGCACCCCGTGATCAAGAAGGTGACATTCACCGGCTCCACGCCGGTCGGCAAGCAGCTCGCCGCGATGGCCGGCCTGCACATGAAGCGCGTCACCATGGAGCTGGGCGGACACGCGCCGGCGATCGTGTTCGAGGACGCCGACCTCGATCAGGCGGTGAACATTCTCGGCGCCAACAAGTTCCGCAACGCCGGCCAGGTCTGCGTCGCCCCGACCCGCTTCCTCGTCCACGAAAAGGTCTATCCGCAGTTCGTCGAGAAGTTCACCGACTTCGCCAAGGCGCTGAAGGTCGGCAACGGGCTGGAGGCCGACACCAAGATGGGGCCGCTGGTCGCCGAGCGTCGCCAACATGCGATGGACGGTTTCGTCTCCGACGCGATCGCCAAGGGCGCCAAGATCAAGACCGGCGGCAAGCGCATGGGCAACAAGGGCTACTTCTACGAGCCCACCGTGATGACCGACGTGCCGCTCGACGCGAAGATCATGAACGACGAGCCGTTCGGTCCGCTGGCGCCGATCACGCCGTTCCGCGACTTCGACTCGGTGGTCGCCGAAGCCAACCGTCTGCCCTGGGGGCTGGCCGCCTACGCCTACACGCGCAACACCAAGACCGCGTCGGCGATCGGCCAGGCCTTCGAGAGCGGCATGGTCTCGATCAACCATCACGGCCTCGCGCTGCCCGAGGTGCCGTTCGGCGGGATGAAGGACTCCGGCTACGGCTCCGAGGGCGGGACGGAGGCCCTCGAGGCCTACCTCAACACCAAGTTCGTGAGCCAGCTCGGCATGTAGGCCGGGTCTCGGGATGACGCCGATGGCGTGGTGCGGAGAGTCCGCACCACGCCATCGGCGTCGTCCCGAACGCGCCGGGTCAGTCGACCTTGGCGCCGGAGGCTCGGATGATCGGAGCGAGCCGCACCTCTTCCTGATCGCGATAGGCCGCGCTGTCGGCCGGGCTCTTCCAGAAGGGTGTGGCGCCCTGCTCCTGGAACTTGGCCCTCATGTCGGGATCGTCGAGGATCCGCTTCATGAGGCCGGACAGCTTGTCGACCACCGCGCGCGGCAGGCCGGCCGGACCGCAAATGCCACCCCAAGAAGTCATCTCGAAACCGGGCAGCAGCTCGGCGATCGCCGGGACATCGGGCGCCGCGGGATTGCGCTGGGCGGAGGTTACGGCGATTGCCTTCACCTTGCCGCCGCGGGCGTGCGCGATCGCGGTCGGGATGTTGTCGAAGATCATGTCCACCTGGTTGGCGAACAGGTCCTGCAAGGCCGGCCCGCTGCCGCGATAGGGCACATGCAGCATGTCGACGCCGGCGGCCTGCTTGAACATCTCACCGCTCAGATGGACGGTTGTCCCCGCACCCGACGAGGCGAAGCTGTGCTTGCCCGAATTGGCCTTCAGGAACGCGATCAGCTCGGCGAGGTTGTTGGGCGGCAGCGCGAGGCGCGTGATGAGCAGGTTGGGCAGCGACCAGATCGTGCTGACAAACGTGAAGTCTTTCGCCGCGTTGAACGGCAGCTTGCTGTAGAGCGTCGGCGCGATCCCGTGCGGTGCCACGCTCATCAGGCCGAGCGTGTAGCCGTCGGGGTCGGCCTTGGCGACGGCGTCGGCGCCGACATTGCCGCCGGCACCTGCGCGGTTCTCGACGACAAATTGCTGGCCGGTGAGCTCGCTCAGCTTCTGACAGACCTGGCGCGACAGCAGATCGGTGGCGCCGCCCGGCGGGAAGCCGTTGATGTAGCGCACCGTCTTGTTCGGCCAATCGGTCTGGGCGCGCGCGATGCCCGACGCCAGCATCGGGGCGGCGAGCGAACCAGCGGCGAGCGCGAGCGCCCGACGACGGGGCAAGCGGATGAAAATGCGATCGTTCATGGTGAAATCCTCCGCGAAACTGGTGCCGTCAGTGCCGCAAAGGGGGGGGACGCGCAAGCGCGACATAAGACGGATTTTCGATGTGGAGTCGGCCGGGATGCTGGTCCGATGGCGGCCCGGCTTGCTACGCTCCGCGCCTGATCCCTGCATCCTGGAGCGCGCGATGTACGACCTGCATTACTGGCCCACGCCCAACGGCAAGAAGGTGACGATCCTGCTCGAGGAGTTGGGCGTGCCTTATCGCGTCGTACCCCTCAACATCCAGCGTGGCGACCAGTTCAAGCCCGACTTGCTGCGGATGAATCCCAACCACCGCATGCCGATCCTGGTCGACAACGCGCCGGCCGATGGCGGCGCGGCGCTGTCGATCTTCGAGAGCGGCGCCATCATGATGTATGTCGCCGAAAAGGAAGGCCGCTTCTTCCCGCAGACGCCCCGCCTCAAGGCGGAGGTGACGCAATGGGTCATTTGGCAAATGGCCAACCAGGGTCCCAAGCTCGGCGAGTGCGGCCATTTCCGCCGGCTGGGCGAGGCGCAGGGCGACCAGAGCTACGCCGTGCGCCGCTTCACCGACGAGGCGAACCGTCTCTATGGCGTGCTGAACAATCGCCTGCACAAGCACCGCTGGCTGGCCGGCGACGAGTACACGATCGCCGACATGATCTGTTATCCGTGGACCATCAACTGGAAATTCCAGGGTCAGGACATCGAGGAGTTCAAGCACTTCAAGCGCTGGCATGAGGAGATGGCCGCGCGACCCGCAGTGGCGAAAGGCATGGCGGTCGGCAGCGACCTCTCGGTCGATGTGACCAAGCTGCCGCCCGAGGAGCAGGCCCGCATCCGGAAGCTGATGTACAACCAGCGCGCCATCCCGGTTGCGGGCTGAGGGTTCGCATCATGCCCGACGCCGCAACTCCGGCCCTCGTCTCGCCCGCCGACGAACGCGCGCGGACGTGGCTTTCCGCGTTCGAGGCGGCGCTCGCGGCCGGCGATGCGACGGCCGGTGCGGCGCTGTTCGGGGAGCAGTCCTGGTGGCGCGATCTCGTGGCCTTCAGTCGCACGATCGAGACCGTCGAGCATCGCGCGGGGATCGCGCGACGGCTCGACGAAACCGCCGCCCGCACCGCCGCGCGCGGCTTCGTGCTGGATGGCGAGGCGAGCGAGGGCGACGGCCTCGTCCAGGCGTGGTTCCGCTTCGAGACGGCGCTCGGCCGCGGTGTCGGCCATATCCGTCTGCGCGACGGCAAGGCGTGGACGCTGTTCACCGCCTTGCGCGAGCTCAAGGGCTTTGAGGAGAAGGCGCGCGAGCTGCGCCCCGCCGGTGTCGAGCACGGGGCGCGGCGCGGCCGGCGTACCTGGAGCGATGAGCGCGCGTCGGAAGCGGCCGAACTCGGCATCACGCGCCAGCCCTATGTGCTGATCGTGGGCGGCGGGCAGGGCGGCATCGCGCTCGCCGCGCGGCTGCGCCGGCTTGAGGTGCCCGCGCTCGTCATCGAGACGAACGCCCGCGCGGGCGACTCCTGGCGCAAACGCTATCGCTCGCTCTGCCTGCACGATCCGGTCTGGTACGACCATCTGCCGTACCTGCCGTTTCCCGATCACTGGCCGATCTACACACCCAAGGACAAGCTCGCCGACTGGCTCGAGATGTATGTCCGCGTGATGGAGCTGCCGTATTGGACGTCGAGCACCTGCAAGAGCGCGCGCTACGACGCGGCAGCGGGGCGCTGGCGCGTCGTGGTGGCGCGCGAGGGCAGGGAGATCGAGCTCAGCCCGGCGCACCTCGTGCTGGCGACTGGCATGTCGGGCTTCCCGGAAATGCCGCACGTTCCGGGCGCCGAGCGGTTCCAGGGCAGGCAGCATCATTCCAGCCGTCACGAGGACGGCGCCGCCTGGCGCGGCAAGCACTGCGTCGTGGTCGGCGCCAACAATTCCGCGCATGACATCGCGGTCGACCTCTGGGAGCACGACGCGGCGAGCGTGACGCTGATCCAGCGCTCCTCCACCCTGGTGGCGCGTGCCGAGGTGCTGGCGACGCTGCGCGGTCTCTACTCCGAGCAGGCGGTGAAGCGCGGCATCGATGTCGATCGCGCCGACCTGATCAATGCCAGCATGCCCTATGCGCTGCTGCCCGCGAGCCTGATCCCGATCTGGGAGCGGTTGCGGCGCGACGAGGCGGACTTCTACGCCGGTCTCGAGCGCGCCGGCTTCCGGCTCGACTTCGCCGCCGATGGCGCCGGCATCGCGCTCAAGTATCTGCGGCGCGGCTCCGGCTACTACATCGATGTCGGTGGGTCGGCGCTGGTTGCCGATGGCCGCATTGGCCTGCGCTCCGGCGTCGAACTCGCCGAGATGCGGGAGCGGAGCGTGGTCACCAGCGCGGGTGAGGAACTGCCGGCCGATCTTGTGGTCTTCGCGACGGGCTACGGCAACATGAACCAGTGGGCCGCACGCCTGATCTCGCCCGAGGTCGCCGCCAAGGTCGGCCCGGTCTGGGGCCTCGGCTCGGGCCTCGACAAGGACCCCGGCCCGTTCGAGGGCGAACTGCGCAATATGTGGAAGCCGACCGCGCAGCCGGGCCTCTGGTTCCACGGCGGCAACCTCATGCAGGCCCGCCACTACTCGCTCTACCTCGCCCTCCAGCTCAAGGCGCGGCTGGAGGGGCTGTTCGAAGCGTAAGGGGCGCCCGCCCTACGCCGCCTTCTTGCCGCGCGCCGCGTCGATTGCGGCCCACAGGCTCGCGGCCGTCACCGGCATGTCGACATGGCCGAGCCCGGTATGCGGACGGATGGCGTCGACGATGGCGTTCACCACCGACGGCGGCGCGCCGATCGCGCCGGCTTCGCCCGCGCCCTTGAGACCCAGCGGGTTGGTCGTGCAGGGGCTGTTGTGCATGTCGAAGTGCACGTACGGCACCACGTCGGCCCGCGGCAGCGCGTAGTCCATGAACGAGCCCGACAGCAACTGGCCCGACGCCGCGTCGTAGACCGTACGTTCGGTCAGCGCCTGGCCCAGCCCCTGGCCGATGCCGCCATGCACCTGACCCATCAGCAGCAGCGGATTCATCGCCGCACCGAAATCGTCCATCACCGTGTAGCGCTTGATGTCGAGCGTGCCGGTGTCGGGGTCGATCTCGACCTCGCAGATGTGGCAACCGTTGGGGAAGGTCGCGGCCTGCGGCGTGCGCGTGAAGTCGTCGTCGAGGCCGGGCTTCTCGCCTGCCGGCACATGCTTGGGATCCTTCGCCGCCCGGGCGACATCGAAGAGGTCCATCTTGCGGTCCGTGCCGACGATGCGGAAGACGCCGTCCTTGAACTCGATGTCGGAGGCCGCCGCTTCCATCGCACTCGCTGCTACCAGCTTGCCCTTGGCCGCGATCTTGTCGGAGAGGCCGAGCACCGCCGCGCCCGCCACCGGGATCGAGCGGCTGCCGCCGGTCATGCCGGGCGGCGTCACGTCGCTGTCGCCCTGCACGATGCGGATCTTGCTCGCGTCGATGCCCAGCCGATCCGACATGATCTGCGTAAAGGCCGTCTCGTGGCCCTGGCCGTTGGTCTGCACGCCGACATAGACGGTGACAGTGTCGTCGGCTTCGAACTTGGCGATCGCGCTCTCGGGCGCGCCGCCGCTGCACTTCTCGACATAGGTGGCGAGCCCGATGCCGGCCCACTTGCCGCGCGCGAGCGCGGCCAGGCGGCGGGCCGCGAAGCCCGCCCAGTCGGCCTTGACCATTGCCTTGCGCATCACCGTCTCGAAATCGCCGCTGTCGAACGTGTCGCCGAGCGCGGTGTTCCACGGCAGCTGCGCGGGCTTCACCAAGTTGCGCGCGCGGATCTCGTCGGGTGAGAGTCCGGTCTCGCGCGCGATGTGATCGACGAAGCGCTCCAGCAGATAGGCCGCCTCCGGCCGGCCCGCGCCGCGATAGGCGTCGGTCGGCACGGTGTTGGTCATCACGCCCTTCACGTTCACGTAGACCGCCGGCGTCTGGTAGAGCCCAGCCAGCATGCCCGAGCCCGCCATGGTCGGGATGAACGCGCCATAGTGGCTGAGGTAGGCGCCCAGCGCCGCATGCGTCGTCACGCGCAGTCCGAGGAACCGGCAATCCTTGTCGAGCGCCATCTCGGCCAGCGAGACATGGTCGCGGCCCTGCACGTCGCTCAGGAATGCTTCCTGGCGGTCGGGAATCCACTTCACCGTGCGGCCAAGCGTGCGCGCCGCCCAGACGATCATCGGGTACTCGGGATGAACGAAGATCTTCATGCCGAAGCCGCCGCCCACGTCGCCGGTGCGCACGCGCAGCTTCGCCTCGCCGATCTTCAGGATCATGTCGGCCACCACCGGCCGGATCACGCTCACGCCCTGGCTCGATACCCAGAGCGTCGAGCGGTCGGAGGCCTTGTCGTGCTCGGCGATGGCGCCGCGCGGCTCCATCGAGTTCACCACCAGACGGTTGTTCACGATCTCGAGCTTCACCGTGCGGTGCGCCGCCTTGAACGCGGCATCCACCTTGTCGCGGTTGCCCATCTCCCAGTCGAACGCCAGGTTGCCCTTGATGTGGTCGTGCACCAGCGGTGCGCCGGCGCGGGCCGAACCCTTCGTGTCGGTGGTGTGCGGCAGCGGCTGGTAGTCGACCTCGATCAGCTCGGCGGCGTCGCGCGCCTGGTCGAGCGTCTCGGCCACGACGAAGGCCACCGGATCGCCGACATGGCGCACGCGGTCGTGCTGCAGCATCGGGCGGGGCGTGTCGGCGCGCGGCGTGCCATCGCGATTGTTGACCGGCACCAGGCAGGGCAGGTCGCCGAAGCCGGCCGCCTTCACGTCGGCGCCGGTGCGGATCAGCAGCACGCCGGGCGCCTTCGAGGCGGCCGTGGTGTCGACCTTGCCGATGCGGGCATGCGCGTGCGGCGAGCGCAACACATAGAGCCGCGCGGCCGGCGCGCCGAGCTTGGTGTCATCGGTATAGCGTCCGCCGCCGGTCAGCAGCCGCGGATCCTCGACGCGCGTCACCGACTGGCCAATCCCGAATTTCGCCATGCGTTCCTCCTGTTGGCCCGACGTTAGCGCGCGCCGGCCGCCCCGGCCAAGCGTTCCGTGCCCTGTCTCTCCCCCGATCTGCCCTGGTCTGCAGAGCTGGGGGTCGGGGTGTGGTACTGTTGCGCCATGCGATCCCTCGTTCTCGCCGGGGTGCTGGCGCTCATGCCGGTCGCGGCGTCGGCCGAACAGCTCCTGAAGCTCGCGTCTCGACCGGGCGTCGAACTGCGCGTGCTGACGGATCGCCCGGCCGGCGCGCCGCGCGGCGCCGTGATCCTGTTGGCCGGCGGCGACGGGGTGCTCAGTCTCGATGACGGCGGCCAGCTCGGCGCGATGATGGGCAACCACGTGATCCGCACGCGCGCGCTCTATGCCCGGGCCGGTCATGCCTGGTTCGCGCCCGACATCGCCTCCGACCTCAAGACCCACCGCGGCTATCGGCTCTCGACCGAGCATGCGCGCGACCTCGCCGCCGTGGTGAAGGCCGCCCGCGCTGTCGGCGGTCCCGTTGTCGCCATCGGCACAAGTCGGGGCGCGCTGTCGGTCGCGTCGTTGCTGGTGAAGCAGACCGAGGCGCTGCCCGATGCGGCGGTGATTTCCTCCGGTGTGCTGATGGCCGACCGTGACCGCAACGGCTTCGCCGCCAGCGCCGCCGGCGACCTCGGCCGGGTGCGCGCGCCCGTCCTGCTGCTGCGGCACAGCGGCGAGGCGTGCAGTGCCACACCGGCGTCGGACGCCGATCGTTTCAAGGCGCTCCTGAGCGGATCGCCGCGCGTCGATATTGTCACGTTCGACGGTGGCCAGCCGCGAGGCGCCAACGCCGATCCCTGTGGACCCTGGCACTATCACGGCTTCCCCGGCATCGAGGCCGAGGTGGTCACGCGCACCGTCGAGTGGATCGCGGCCAACGTCCGTCGTTAGCGCGGGGGGATCAGGTGGAACCGCCTGGGATCCCACCTGATTCCTTTCGCGCGCACGATCGGTGTATGTTGCAGGAGGCACTTGAGTTCAGCTGACGACACCTGACCTCATGGTGCTCTAGGAGGAACGCATGAGCTTCGCCGGTATCAACTTCGCGGCCGTCGCTGTGGCGGCAATGTTGACCTTCGCGTTCGGCGCCGTCTGGTACATGGCGCTGTCCAAGCCGTGGATGCAGGCGGTTGGCTTGAAACCCGAGGACGCCAAGCCGTCCCCCAAGCTGTTCGGCCTGACGCTGCTCTGTCTGCTGGTGATGGCCTGGGTTCTCGCCGGCATCCTCGGGCATCTTGGACCCGGTCAGGTGACGATCCGCAACGGCCTCATCACCGGCGGCTTCCTCTGGCTCGGCTGCGTCGCGACGACCCTGATCGTCAACAACGCCTATGCCTTCCGCAAGAGCAGCCTCACGCTGATCGACGGGGGCCACTGGCTCGGCGTGCTGCTGATCCAGGGCGCGGTTCTGGGCGCTTTCGGGGCATGACCTCGGTCGGCTGCAAAATCTTCTGAAACCGAAAGCACCGCATCCTGACACCAAAGTTACAGGGGCGGGGCCTATAACCCTCCTCACGAGGCGCGGGTGGGGACCCAAGCTTCAAGACGACAGAGGGACTTCGGCCGAGGCTCGCGGGGACTGGGGACACGAAAACCCCGTGCATCCGAACCGGACGTCCAGTGGGATAGGGACAG
>VGCH01000025.1 GCA_016870115.1 Alphaproteobacteria bacterium
GATCGTTGCGGCGACACGGGGCCGCTGGCACGATCCGGTGAGGGGGACGACATGGGCAAATGGCCGAAACTCGACCGCATCGACAACCGCGATGGCGCGGCGGAGCCGGCCGCCTACGAGAAGGAGTTGGCGCGCCTGCAGGACCGGCTGCTCGAAATCCAGCTCGCCCATATCCGGACGGGGGGCAGGGCGGTGATCGCGCTGGAGGGGTGGGATGCCGCCGGCAAAGGCGGCCTGATCCAGCGGCTTGTCTATGGGCTCGAACCGCGCTCGATCTTCGTGTGGCGCATCGGTGCACCGAGTTCCGACGAGAAGGGCCGGCACCACCTCTGGCGCTTCTGGCAGAAGCTGCCGGCGCCGGGCAACTGGGCGGTGTTCGACCGCACCTGGTATGGTCGCGTGCTGGTCGAACGGATCGAAGGCTACTGCGACAAGGCGGCGTGGAAGCGAGGCTATCGCGAGATCGGCGAGTTCGAGCGGCAGCTGGCCGACGACGGCGTGCGCATCGTGAAGTTGTTGCTGCATGTCAGCGCCGACGAGCAGAAGCGACGCATCGTCGAGCGCATGACCAAGCCGCGCAAGCGCTACAAGGTCGGCCTCGACGACTTCCGAAACATCGAAAAGCGCAAGGCGTACCTCGAAGCCTACGACGAGATGCTGGAGGAAACGCATTCGGCCACCGCCCCCTGGCAGGTGATCGCGACCGACGACAAGCTCCAGGCGCGTCTGCTCGGATTGCGCGCGGTAGTGGATGCGCTGGGCAAGGGACTCGACACCGCGCCGCCGCCGCTCGCGCCGGAGGTCGCAGAGGCGGCACGCAAGCTCTGGGGCTGGAAGCCGGCGCCGGAACGCCCGTGAGCGGCCGGACCTTTCCTGGCTGACAGGTCGTCGGCGGCGCCCGTCCGGCGATGCGGGCCGAGTTCGGCCCCGCCTAGCCGTTCGCGGAACTCTTGCTGTCGCTCGATCGCGAGGCCGGCGCGCCGGCCGGCCGCAACGCGACACTGAAGCGGCCTTCGATCCGGGCGGCGATCCAGGCCAACGCCTCCTCCAGCACCTCGGCGAAGGTCCAGGGCGGATTGACGATGGCAAGCGCGCACGCCGCGAGTTTGCCCGCAGGCACCGCACCGTCCGGCAGCGCGAGCTCCAGCCGGAGCCAGCCCGCCGGCAGGCTCGCCTCGAACGTCGCGACCGCGACGGGGTCCTTCAGGGGATACCAGATCGCGTAGCAGCCCGTAGCGAGGCGCCGGCGCGCCTGTCCCAGCTCGCGCGCCAGACGCTCGAACTCGTCGGGCTTCTCGAAGGGCGGATCGACAAACACGAGCGCGCGCCGTTCGCGCGGCGGCAGCAACGCGCGCAGCGCCTTCAACCCATCGGTCTCACGCACCTCGATCGCCTTGTCCCCGGCGAACTCGCGGCGCAACGCCTGCGCCTCGCCGCCCTGCAGCTCACACGCCACGAACCGGTCGCCTGGCCGAAGCAGGCCGCGCACCAGCCGCGGCGATCCCGGATAGTGAGACAGGGGCCTGCGCGCCGGCCCGAACTTGCGATCGTAGCCGCGCACCGCCGCGAGATAGCGCTTCACAGGTTCGGGTGCGCCGCGCTCGCCCGCCGCCATCAATCGATGGATGCCGCCCGCCGCCTCGGCCGTGCGGGCGGCCGGCACGGCACCGAGGTCGTAACCGCCGCGGCCCGCATGGGTGTCGACCACCAGCAGCGGCTTGTCCTTCCGGGTCAGGAGCCGCAGCAGCTCGATCAGCGCGGTGTGCTTCAGCAGGTCGGCGAGGTTGCCGGCGTGGAAAGCGTGGCGGTAGTTCACGCGCCCCCTATAGCATCCCCGGCCCGGTTCGTGCTTCAAGCGAGGGCATCAGGAGGATTCCATGGCCGCGCACGAGCTTCATTCTTCGCCCGAGACTTGCCACTGGGGCTACTTCGACAGCCAGCTCCAACCGCGCCTGCGTGTGAAGTCCGGCGACACCGCGACCATCCACTGTGTGTCGGGAGCGGCCGAGATCATGCCCGGCCCGCCCTACACCGTCCTGCCCGAGCACCGCGAGATCGTGGCCAAGCTCAAGCCCCATATCGGCCGGCACATCCTCACCGGACCCGTGCATGTCGAGGGCGCCGAGCGCGGCGACGTGCTGCAGGTCGATGTGCTCGACATCAAGTTCCGCACCGATTGGGGCTGGAACGTGCAGCGCCCGCTGATGGGGACGCTGCCGGAGGATTTCAACTTCTTCCGCCTCACCCACATCCCGATCGATGCCGCGCGCGGCGTCTGCCGGATGCCCTGGGGCACCGAGATCAAGCTGCGTCCGTTCTTCGGTATCATGGGCGTCGCACCGCCGCCGGAATGGGGCCAGTGCAGCTCGGTCGAGCCACGGGCCTTTGGCGGCAACATCGACAACAAGCACTTCCAGGTCGGCTCCACCGTCTACTTGCCGGTCTTCGCCGATGGCGCGCTGTTCTCGACCGGCGATGGGCACGGCATCCAGGGCGACGGCGAGGTCAATCTGACGGCACTCGAAACCTCGCTGTCAGGCACCTTCCGCTTCACGGTGCGCAAGGACATGAAGCTCCAGAACCCGCGCTGCGAGACCGCGACGCACTGGATCACCCACGGCTTCGACGTCGATCTCGACGACGCCGCCAAGGAAGCGCTGCGCGACATGATCCGGCTGATCACCGCCCGCACCGGCATTTCTGCCGCCGACGCCTACATGCTTTGCAGCCTCTCGGCCGACCTGCATGTCACCCAGACCGTGGACGGCAACAAGGGCATCCACTGCATGATCGAGAAGTCGTTGATCGGCGGTTGAGTGGGATCGGCTCGGCTGATTCCAGCCGGAGAGTTCACGCTCTACGCCGGACGCGGCACCAGGGGCGTCGGGGTCGCGGGCGGTCGCGCCGTCAACGCGACAGCGACGGCACCGAGCCCGATCGCGAACGAGCCGATATGCAGCCAGGCGTAGCTGTCGAACGTGTCGAACACCCAGCCGCCCGCCCACGGCCCCAGCGCCATGCCAAGGCTCGCCAACATCGAAACCGCGCCGAACAGCGTTCCCATGATGCGCGCGCCGAAATAGTCGCGGACCAGGATGGCGTAGAGCGGCATGACGCCGCCATAGGCGATGCCGAACACGACCGACAGCGCGTAGAACTCACCCAGCGATCCGACGAAAACGTAGGCACCCGCCCCCAGCGCCTGCACCATCAGGCCGATCGTGAGAATCGGCCGCGCACCAAAACGGTCGGCCAGCACCCCGAGCAAGAGCCGACCGCCCAGTCCCGAGACGCCGGCGACGCTATAGACGCTGACGGCGGCCATAGCGGCGATCCCGCACCCCATGGCGTAGGTGACCATATGGAAGATCGGGCCCGAGTGGGCCGCGCAGCAGGCGAAGTGCGTAAGCGCCAGCGCCACGAATTGCGGCGTTCGCAGCGCCTGCCCCACCGTGAAGTCCGCATCAGCGTCGGCGCGGGCCCCGCTGGTCTCGGCCGGCAGCGCGGGCGGCGGCTGGGGGACAAGGAACGTCGCGGGAATCAGCAACGCCCAGGTGACCAGCCCAACAACCAGCATCGCCGTGCGCCAGTCGTAGGCGGTGATCAAGGCGCGTGCGAAAGGCGACACGGTGAGCGGTGCTACGCCCATGCCCGCCGAGACAAGCGCGACCGCAAGGCTCGCGTTTCGGCGGAACCACTGACTCGCGACCGCCATCATCGGTGCGTAGAAGCTGCCGGCCGCGATTCCAACCACCAGGCCAAAGGCGAGCTGGAACTCGAGCAGGCTGCCCGCCCGGCTCGCGAGGATCAGACCGAACCCCTGAAGCACGGCACCCGCCAGCACCACCGGTCGCGCGCCATAGCGATCGCTGAGGGCACCCCACACGAAGGCAGCCAGCCCCATCGCCAGAAAGTCGATGGTCATGGCGGCCGACACGCCGGCCCGGGTCCACCCCGTGTCCGTGGAGATCGGCTGCAGGAACACCGTCAGCGAGAACATGGTTCCGATGCTGACGCAGGTCATCAAGGCGCCGGCGGCGACGACGACCCAGCCCTGGCGATTCTCCATCGGGATGCCCGCTCAGGGCGCCGGTTCGACGGTCAGTTCGGCGCCCTCGGCCTTCACCACGCGCACCTTGAAGCCCGCGGCCATGTCCGGTCCCACGACGCTCCAGCTCCCGTCGCCGATCTTGACGCGGCCGCGACCGCCGATGATCGGCGAATCCAGAACCACGGTCTTGCCGACCAGGCTCTCCGTGCGGTCGTTGATCGTGCGGGCCGCGTTGCGATCAAGCAGCTGGCGCAACAACGGCTTCAGCACCACCGCCGACGCGGCCGCGACCACGGCGAACACCCCGAGCTGCCACTCCAGTCCCATCCCTGGCCCCGCGAGCAGCGCGAAACCCGCCACCGTGGCGCCCACGGCCAGGAACAGGAACACGACGCCGGGGAGAGTCATTTCGAGAACCAGCAGCACCGCTGCCAGCGCCCACCAGTGCCAGAACACGACCTTGAACATGGCCGCCTACCCGGCCGACGGAACGGAGCCGCGACGGCCGCCATCACCCGTGCCTCTGGCCTGGGCCTCCTTGGCGAGTTCGCCGATGCCCGCGATCGAGGCCATGACGCCGGCGGCCTCGACGGGCAGGAAGAACACCTTGGAATTGCTCGACGCGCCCATCTTGGACAGCGCCTCGACGTACTTGGTGCCGAGGAAGTAGTTGGTCGCCTGCACGCCGTTGCCGGCGATCGCATCGGCCACCACCGACGTCGCCTTGGCCTCGGCCTCCGCCAGACGTTCGCGCGCCTCGGCGTCGCGGAAGGCGGCCTCGCGGCGGCCCTCGGCGGTGAGAATCGCCGACTGCTTCTCGCCCTCCGCCCGCTTGATGCTGGCCTCGCGCACGCCCTCGGCTTCCAGGATGGTGGCGCGCTTCTCGCGCTCGGCCTTCATCTGCCGGCCCATCGAGGCGACCAGATCGTCCGGCGGCGCGATGTCCTTCAGTTCGACGCGCAGCACCTTCACGCCCCACGGATTCGTCGCCTGGTCGATCACCGCGAGCAGCGTGTCGTTGATCTCGTTGCGCTTGGAGAGATTCTCGTCCAGCGCCATGTTACCCATGACGCTGCGGATATTGGTCAGCGCGAGGTTGGTGATGCCGAGATGCAGGTTCTGCACCTCGTAGGCCGCACGCGCGGCGTCGGTGACCTGGTAGAAGGCGACGGCGTCCACTTGCACCGTCGCGTTGTCCTTGGTGATGACTTTCTGAGCCGGAATATCGAGCACGTTCTCCTGCATGTTCACGCGATGGCCGACGCGATCGATGAAGGGAACGATGAGGTGCAGCCCGGGCGCCAGCGTGCGCGTGTAACGGCCGAAACGCTCGATCGTCCAGTTGGTGCCCTGCGGCACGGTCTTGACACCCGCGAACACCAGCACGATGGCCACGACCACCAGCGCCAGCACGAATATCAGCGATCCCGAGACGAACGTCATAGAACCCTCCGTTCTGAGGGACCCTACAGCATCGCTGGGCGAGCGGCCATCAGCGGGGTTAGGGTTGACCCACAGGAGATGCCATGGCGACCACCCCGTTTGTTCTTGAACCGCTGCCTGCCTACCGCGAGTACACCGCCGACGAGGCGTTGACGCGCGCGCAGGCCTTCCACGCCGACATCGCCCGTCGACGCACCGTGCGCGACTTCGACACGCGGCCGGTGCCGGCCGGGCTGGTCGATGCCTGCCTGCGCGCCGCGGGCACCGCGCCGTCCGGCGCCAACTTGCAGCCCTGGCACTTCGCGATCATCGAGGATCCGGCGGCTCGCCGGCGGATTCGCGAACTTGCCGAAGCGGAGGAGCGCGAGTTCTATGGCGGCCGCGCGCCTAAGGCCTGGCTCGACGTGCTGGCGCCGCTTGGCACCGACGCCAGCAAGCCGTTCCTCGAGGACGCGCCGGTTCTGATCGCCGTGTTCGCGCAAAAATCGGGAACGCGACCGGACGGAACCGTGGTGAAGCACTACTACGTGCCGGAGTCGGTCGGGATCGCCACCGGATTCCTGATCGCTGCGTTCCATCACGCCGGGCTGGTGACGCTTACCCACACGCCGAGCCCGATGGGCTTCCTAAACGAGATCTGCCGGCGTCCGGCGTGGGAGAAACCGATGCTGTTGCTGGTCGCGGGCTATCCGAAGCCCGGTGCGCGGGTGCCGGTGCATGGCGGCCTGAAGAAGCCGCTGGCGGAGATCAGCTCGCGGGTGTGACCTTCGAGGCGAGCCAGCCATCGAGGAAACCATCGATCCAGCGACCGAGCGGCGGATCGAACAGGCTGTGCATGGAGAGGTGAACACCGCGCTGATGCGCGCCCGCCATCTTCAGTCGCTCCGCGGCCTTCACGGTCCAGATCTCCTTCATCTCGAGCGTCACCTCGGGATGGAACTGGAAGCCCCAGGCGCGCTCGCCCTGGCGGAACGCCTGCACCGCATAGTGTTCGCTGCTGGCCAACAGTTCACTCGTCTCGGGCAAGTCGATGCCCTCGCGATGCCACTGATAGACATGCATGGGGCCGTCGAAAACAGCGCGACCAGCGTCGGTCGGTTCGATCCGGCTGTACCCAATCTCCACCATCCCCTCGGGATGCGGTCCAACCTTGCCCCCGGCGGCCCGCGCGAGAAGCTGCGCGCCGAGGCAGAGACCGAGGAACGGCACGCCTTGATCGGCGACCTTCGGAATCCACTCAAGTTCGCGGCGGATGCCATCCATGTTGCAGTCGTTGGCCGACATGGGCCCGCCGAAGATCACGACGCCGGCATAGTCGGAAACGTCTTCAGGCAGTTCGCAGCCGAGATTGGGGCAGAGCCGGTGCAACTCGTAGCCCCGTCGTTCCAGCAGCGCCCCGACCCGGCCTGGCCGCGAATGCTCCTGGTGGACGACGATCGCGATCTTGCCGCGATCCTTGGTCTTGGGCGCTGACGCCGGAGGGTGCATGGTGCGCCGGAAAATACGGGTGCCGCCGCCTCCCGACAAGGCCAGCGGCGCGGGAGATCGATGAAAATGTCGCGCGAGATCGAATTCTACTTCGACTGCTCCAGTCCGTGGACCTACCTCGGCTTCCATGCGGTTCAGCCGCTGGCGGCGGAATTGAACGCAACCATCTTGTGGAAGCCGATCCTGGTTGGCGGGGTGTTCAACGCGGTGAACCAGAGCGTCTACGACAATCGCGCCAATCCCAACCCCCTGAAGCACACCTACATGCTGAAGGACCTCGGCGACTGGGCGCGGCTCTATGGCCTCACGATCCGCTTTCCGCCGACGGTGTTTCCGGTGAACAGCGTGAAGTGCATGCGCGCGTCGCTGCACGCCCTGGACCGCGGGCGGCTTGTCCCGTTCGCGACGGCGGCCTTCGAGGCCTACTGGGCGCAGGACCGTGACCTCTCGCAGGACGAGGTGCTGGCCGATATCGCGTCCCAGGCGGGACTTGAGTGGGGGGAGCTTCGCGCGGCGCTCGCGGGTGAGACGCTGAAGGCGCGACTGCGGGCGAACACCGAGGAGTTGATCGCGCGCGGCGGGTTCGGCAGCCCGACAATGTTCGTGGGTGGCGATCTCTACTTCGGCAACGACCGGCTTCCCCTGGTGCGCGCGGCCCTGCTGGCGAGATGAACCGCCGCCACGATTTCGCCACGATCCCACGACCTATCGTCTTGGTGTTTGAATCCGCACGCCATCTGTTGTAGGCGCAACCCCTCGCCCTCCCCTCCCCGGAGTCACCTGAATGCTTTTCCGCGTTTCGCGCGTCGCCGCGCTCGCCGCTTGCGGCCTCGGCCTCGCTGCCTGCCAGCTTGATCCTCCCAAGCCCGCCGCTCCGGTCAAGAAGCCGCCAGCCCCCGACTACGCGATGGCCGTGTCGCTCGGCGCGCCGCCCGCCAACTTGCGCGCGATCTGCTTCACAGACGCCGAGATCGCCCAGATCCGCGCCCGTATGGCGCAGCAGGAACTGTCGGTGGGAACGCTGCAGTGCCAGTTGCCCGGCGGTGGTCGCGCGCTCCAGTCGCAGTACGAGAGCTTCGTCGACAAGTTCAATTCGGAGCTCGCAACCAACGCCCGCGCGACCACGGCGGCGTTGCAGCGCCGACGGATGAACTTCAACAGCGTCATCACCGAGATGGCGAACCGGACAGCGCAGCGCGCCCAAACCGATCCCCAATTCTGCGATCGCAAGCAGCGCGCGCTGGAGTGGGGCAACTCGCCCCAGGTCGCCTCGCTGACGCAGGTGCCGCCGCCCTACGATCTCGGGCCCGAAATGAACATCTGGGCCTGCGAGCCGCAGAAGGTACAGGCGAACTGAGCAGAAAAGCGAAGGGCGGCCCGCGGGCCGCCCTTACTCTTTGTTGAAGGACCGGTCCGCGTTAGCGGATCACGATCTCGACGCGGCGGTTCTGGGGCTCGCGCACACCGTCGCGAGTCTTGACCAGCAGCTCGTCCTCGCCCTTGCCGACGACGGCGATCTGCCCGGTCGGCACGCCCTCGCGGACCAGCTGGTCCTTCACGGCGTTGGCGCGGCGCAGCGACAGCGCCATGTTGTAGTTCGCCGGCCCCGCCGTGTCGGTGTGACCGGTGACGGTCAGGCGGGTGTTCTGGCCGGCCTTCGAGACGTTGGCGGCTTCCTTGACGATGTCGCGGGCGCGAGGCGTCAGTACGGCGCGATCGAAGTCGAAAAAGATCAGGAACGTGCGGACCTGCGGCGCGGCAGCGACGGGCGGCGGCGGCGGCGCGTCCTCGCAGGCGGTAACCAGGAACGCGGCGGCCAGCAAGGCCAGTATCGACTTGATCACTATGTGTCTCCCTCCATGAATACGCTTGCGCGCGGCGCGACGCTAGCACGCTCCGCCGCGCCGGCGCCAGCGCACATCCTTCAGATGTGCTGCAGTGTTTCGCCGCGCTGCCGCGGAGAGCCGCCGCCGCGGCCGGCCGTCGCAGCTGCGAGCACCGCGCGATAGCCGGGCTGCACCTCCATCCGCGGTCCGTACCCGCCCGCGAGCAGCGCGCGGTGCGCGGTCGGCAGGCGCCAGCAGGGCACGAACAGAAACAGGTGATGCTCGAGGTGGTAGTTCACCCAGTAGGGCGCGAGGAGCAGGCGCGCCAAGGGATCGGCGTAGGTGGTCCGGGTGTTGCGCAGCGGATCTTCATTGTCCGGCACAACGGCGTGTTCGGCGATGTTCCGGATGCGGCTCGCCAGCTGATACCAGGTGACCAGCGGCAGAACCCACAGAGGCGGGTAGAGCCACCAGTATCCGGCCAGCGCGAGACCGGCCCACAGGCCGGCGTTGACCAAAATCGGGCCACGCTCGGCGTGCCACAGGCCGCGCCATTGCTCGGCGAACGGGCGGTCAGCGGGCCCCATGGCCGCGCGGAACTGTTCGCCGCGCCGCTGGAAGGCGGTCTGTCCCGTCAGGTCGCGGACGATCTTGCGCCGCAGACTCTCGCGCGAGATCGGAAATGGTGCAGAGAGGACAAGGTCCGGATCCTGCGCCTGCTGGGTGTGGCGGTGGTGCGTCAGGTGATAGGGACGGTAGCGATCGAGGCTGGTCACGACCGGGAAGGCGCACGCCCAGGCGCCGACGATATCGTTCAGCGCGCGCGTGCGGAACAACAACCCGTGCGCGGCGTCGTGCATCAGGATCGCGAGCCCGAGCTGGCGAGCGCCGATGACCATCACCGCCAGCAGGAAGGTGAAGGGATTGGGCCACCACAGGAAGAGCGCCATCGCGCCCACGATCAGACCCCAAGCATGCAGCACCAGCGCCGCACCCACTAGGTCGGACTTGCCGCGCAGCGCGGTGATCTGCGTGGCGTCGAGATAGTCGCTAGGCTTGGCGAGCACGTCCCTCTCCGTGGCGCAGCAATTGTCCGGAATGAACGCCGGTCTCGGTGTCGCCGCGGATCGTGACCTCGCCATTCACCAACACGTAGCGATAGCCCGCCGCGCGCTGGACCCGTCGCCACTCGCCGCCCGGCAGATCGTGGCGGATCTCGTCGGGCAGCACGCGCAGGCCGTCATAGTCGTAGACCACGATGTCTGCCGGGGCGCCAACCCGCAGCACGCCGCGACCGCGAAACCCGGCGACATCGGCCGGCAGCGCCGACAGACGCCAATGCGCGTCCTCGAGACTCAGCAAACCGTGCTGGCGCACCACCTTGCAGATCGTCTCGGTCGGATAGCGACCGGCCGTCAGGAACTTAGTGTGGGCGCCGCCGTCGGAGACGCCAAACAGGACATAGGGATCGTCGACGATCTCCTTCAGGTACTCGATGCGTCCGTTGGGCGGCGCGGCGAAGAACTCGGTGGCGAGGTCTTCCTCCACGGCCATGTCGAGCATCACATCGACCGGGTGCTTGCCCATCTTGGCGCCGGCGTGGGCCAACGTGTGATCGAGCCAGACCTTGTTGCGGTCGAGCTTGGGTCCGACGATCGCGATGTCCGGCAGCGGGCCGGTCGCGGTGATCGGCAGCTTCTCGCGCAGCGCCGCGCGGCGCGCCGGATCACCGAGCTTGGCCAGACGTTCGGCGTGCGTGCCGGTCGTAGCTTCGCACCACACCTGCTGATCGTCGAACAAGTTCCAGTCCTCGAAGGTGAAGGTGAACCCGGCATCGGTCGTGAGCCCCTGCCCGACCACGCGAATGCCGCGCTCGCGGCAGCTCTTGAGCCAGGCGAGCGCGCGCCGGTGAATTTCGGGGCGGTGATCGAAAGCCTGGACCACGTTCATGATGAGCGGCCGCCCGCTCAGCGTCGCCACCTCCTCGTAGAAGGCGCGGTCGCGGGCGTTGTCGCCCGAGATCATCAGCATCTGCACGAAGCCGTCGTTGCGCTCGGCCAGTACTCGGGCGAACTCGCGGCAGGTGTCGTCGTGCATCACGTCGGTCGGCATCGGCGTACCGTCATAGTCGCGCTGCACCGCCGACGGGCCGGTGGGCATCATGCGCTGTGCCGACCAACCGCAGGCGCCGGCGTCCATCGCCTCGTGCATCAAGCGCCGCATCTCGGCGTGCTGGGCATCCGTCGGGCGCGTGCCGGCCTTCGCGGCCTCGAATCCCATCGTCCAGATCAGGAGCGGCGAAACCGGCATGTAGGGCAGGATATTGATGCCCTTGGGCGTGCGATCGACGGCGTCGAGAAACTCCGGGAAGGTCGTCCAGCTCCAGGGCAGGCCGCGCTCCATCGAGGCGAGCGGGATCGCCTCGACGCGGGTCATCGACAGCATCGCGCGTTCGCGCTCCGCCGGGCGCACCGGTGCGAACCCAAACCCGCAATTCCCGATCACCGCTGAAGTGATGCCGTGCCAGCTCGAGATCGAGCAATAGGGATCCCAGAAGAGCTGCGCGTCGTAGTGGGTGTGCAGATCGATGAAGCCCGGGGCGACAATGAGTCCGTCGGCGTCCAGCACCTCATCGGCGTCGGAGGGCGAGAGATAGCCCAGCGCGGCGACGCGGCCATTCTTGATGCCGATATCGCCGCGGTACCGGGGCCCGCGCGTGCCATCGACGATGGTGCCGCCACGTACGATGCGGTCGAAGCGCGCCATGCCTGCTCCTTTGTCCAAATCGTGAGCGCGACCTCGGGGTCTGTCAATGCGCACCCGACGAGCGTGTTCTGGCTCGGAGGGTGCTGCCGCGTTCGGCGGTGATTCGATCCGGCGAATTCCAGCGGGATCAGAAAGACACTAAGCTCAGGTGATGGAACTGCTCACCGTCCGCACGCCCACCCTCGACATCGCCTGCGAGGCGCACGGCCCCGACGGCGGGCCGGTCGCGATCCTGTTGCACGGCTTCCCCTACGATCCGCGCGCCTACGATGCCGTGGCACCTGCGCTTGCAGCCGACGGTCATCGGGTTCTGATGCCCTACCTGCGCGGCTACGGGCCGACGCGCTTTCGCAGTGCTGAAACGCCACGCTCCGGCCAACAGGCGGCGCTGGGCGCGGACCTGCGCGATCTGATGGACGCGCTCGGCGTCGCCCGAGCGCTCCTGGCCGGCTACGACTGGGGCGGACGGGCGGCTTGCATCGTCGCCGCCCTCTGGCCCGAACGCGCGAGCGGACTCCTGTCTTGCACGGGTTACAACATCCAGGACATCGCGGCATCGGTGAAGCCCGTGCCGGCCGCGCAGGAGCATCGCTTCTGGTACCAGTACTACTTCCACACCGAACGTGGACGCGCGGGGCTGGAAGCGAACCGGCGCGATATCTGCCGTCTGCTCTGGGAACTCTGGTCGCCCGAATGGCGCTTCGATGCGGCGACCTTCGAGCAAACGGCGGCCTCTTTCGACAATCCCGATTTCGTGGAGGTCGTCATCCAGTCCTACCGGCATCGCTACACTTACGCGCCCGGCGATCCCGCGCTCGCAAGTATCGAGGCCGCGCTCCAGAGCCAACCGAAGATCGCCGTACCAACAATCAACCTGCACGGCGCCGCCGACGGGGTGGGTCCCGCCGGCGCCCGCGATCCGCATGTCGGCCGCTTCACCGGCCGCTATGAACGCCGCCTGATCACAGGCGTCGGCCACAATGTCCCACAGGAAGCCCCGCAGGCGTTTCTTGCGGCGCTTCGGGAACTGGCAACCTCGTAGCGAGGGACGGTCGCGCCCTACTCCAGCGTCTCAAGCAGCCGCGCGCAGAGATAGGTGCGAGGCTTGAGCGAGGAATAGTAGATCTGCTCGTAGGCGGCGTGCGCTCCCTTGCCGTCGGCGCCAAGCCCATCCAGCGTCGGAATGCCGAGCGCGGCGGTGAAGTTGCCGTCGCTGCCGCCGCCGGTCAGCGGCACGTCCTTCAGCTCCATGCCGAGTTCGCGATAGATCGCCTGCGCCTTCTCGAACAGCGCGGAGATGCCGGCGTCCTTGCGGTAGGGCGGACGATTCATTCCACCTTCGACCTTGACCTCGACGTCCGCTCCGATCGGCTCAAGGTTCAGAAACCAGTGCTCCATCTCCTCGGCCATGGCGGGATCGGGCACGCGCAGGTCGATCTCGGCGGTGCAGGCGGCGGGGATCACGTTCACGCCCGTCCCGCCCTGGATCAACCCGACATTGACGGTGATGCCGCGCTCGTAGTCGGTGCGACCCTCGATGCGCAGAATCTGGCGCGCCATCTCGAGGATGGCGCTGCGGCCATCCTCGTGCTTGGCGCCGGCGTGGCTCGCACGGCCGGTCACCGTCATCACGAAGCGGCCGACGCCTTTGCGCGAGGTCACGACACGATCGCCGTCCCGGCCCGGTTCCATCACCAGGCAGTACTTGTGGCCGCGCGCGGCGTTCTCGATCATCGCCCGCGAGGTCGGGCTGCCGACCTCTTCCTCGGGGATGAACATGAAGGTGACAGGCAGGCGGGTCTTCTTGCCCTGCCGCACCAGGTGGCGCAGCGCGTAGTAGGCGATGTAGCCGCCGGCCTTCATGTCGTAGATGCCCGGCCCAAAGACCGCGTCGCCTTCCTGCCGCACCTTCAACTCGCGCTCGATGGTGCCGATCGGGTGCACCGTGTCGAGATGCGCCAACACCAGAACACCCTTGCCCTCACCCCACGGCGTGCGTGCGGTCAGAACGTCGCCCCAACCGTCGCGGCCGGGCGTGCGCTCAATGGAGAGGCCGAGGTCGCGGAATTGACCCTCGACCTTGTCGACCATGCGGTTGACCGCCACGGCGTCGTGGCTGGGGCTCTCGATCTCGATCCACTCGACGATGCCCTCAAGCACCTCCTTGGGATCGATGACGGGTTCGTTGGTGCTCGACATCAGACGGGATCCCAGGTGAAGTACTCGGGCGACCGCTTGAGATCGGTGAAGAACGGCTTCATCGATGGCACCGCGTGCTCGGCGATCGCCTCCAGTGTCCAGCCGTCCGAATTGTGCACCGAGCGGACCGGTCGGTTGGCGTTGAACAGCATGATCTCATTCATGCGCACACCGAAGATCTGCGAGGAGATGCCTTCAGCCGCGTCGGAGAGCAGGAACACCGCCATCGGCGCCACCTTGGCCGGGGTCATCCGCTTGGATCGCTCCAAGCGGGCGCGCTGGGCGTCGGTATCGGCGGGAATCGTGCCGATCATGCGCGTCCAGGCGAAGGGCGAGATGCAGTTGGAACGCACGTTGAAGGCCGCCATGTCGAGCGCGATCGAGCGCGAGAGGCCGATGATCCCCATCTTGGCCGCCGAATAGTTGGCCTGTCCGAAATTGCCGACCAGGCCCGAGGTCGAGGTGAAGTGCACGAAAGCGCCCGACTTCTGTTCCTTGAAGAAGTTGGCGGCCGCGCGCGCCACGTTGAACGAACCGTTCAGGTGCACGTCGATCACCTGCTTCCAATCGAGGTGGCTCATGCGGTGGAAGATGCGGTCGCGCAGGATGCCGGCGTTGTTGATGACGCCGTCGATCCGACCGAACGCCTCCACCGCCTGTTTCACCATCCCCTCGGCCGCCGCCGGGTCCGATACGCTGCCGAAGTTGGGAACCGCCTTGCCTCCGGCCGCGGCGATCTCGTCGCAGACCTTCTCGGCCGGCGTGGCCGAGCCCGAACCCTCGCCGTCGACGGCACCGCCCAGGTCGTTGACCACGACCTTCGCGCCTTCGGCCGCGGCCAGCAGCGCCATCTCGCGGCCAATGCCGCCACCCGCGCCGGTCACCAGCACGACCTTGTCCTTCAGCATGTTCGCCATATCGTCTCTCCCCGCGAAATTTCCGCCGATGCGTCTTTCGGTTCTAGCGTCGGTCCGCGCGCGCGGTCAAAGGTCGCCGCCGGGTCGCGGCCGCGCGAGCCCGCTGGTGTAGAGGCCGATCGCGGCGAACGGTGCCAAGGCCACAGCGAGCGCCGTCGCGGGGCTTGCGACAGCGCCCGTCGCCTCGACCAGTACGACCGCGACCGTGCCGAGCGCGCCCACGCCCATTTGCGACAGCCCCGCCCATGAGGACGCGGTGCCGGCGAGTTTCGGATAGAGCCCAACCGCACCCGCGAGCGTGTTGGGAACCAGCATGCCGGAGCCGAATGAGATCAGCATGTGTGGCGCGATCACCATCCACCAAGCCAGGGGACCCAGCTGCGCGACGGCGGCCATGGCGACCAGCGCAGCGACATGGCACCACACGCCCCAACGCAGGATCGACGTTGGCGCGACCCGGCCGATCAGCCGGTTGTTGGCGACGCCGCCTAGCGTGAAGCCCCCGACGCTCAGTAGCACGATCAGGCCGAACTCGCGCGGGCTGAAGCCCAACTGCTCCTGGAGGATGAAGGGTGTGCCGGCGAGCATGCCGAAATTGAGCGCGAACGCGAAACCAAGCGTCAGCACGAAGCCGAGGAAACGGCGGTCGCCCAGCATCTCGCCGGAGCCGCGCAACAGGCCCGCGAGATTGAGCGCCTCACTGCGGTGGCGATTGGTCTCGCCGTAGCCCAGCGCCACGACCGCGCACAGGATCGCGCCAAAGCCCGCCACCACCCAGAAGCTCGATCGCCAGCCGAACCACTCCGCCATCAGACCGCCGAGCGAGGGCGCGATCGCGGGCGAAAAGTTGATGCCGAGTCCGACCCAGCTCATGACCAGCGCCATTTCCTTGAAGTCGTAGACATCGCGGGCGAGCGCACGCCCCAGGACGCCGCCCGACGCGGCGGCCAACCCTTGAATGACGCGCAACACGATCAGGTCGCCGATCGAACCCGCGAGGGCGCACGCCGCCGATGCGACCGTGAAGAAGACCAGGCCACCCAGCAGCACAGGCCGTCGCCCATAGCGGTCACTGAGCGGCCCGTAGAACAACTGCCCGACGGCGAAGCCCAGCATGTAGGTCGTGAGTGTCAGCTTCACGTCGCCCGCCACCGCGCCGAGATCGGTGCCCACCGACGGCATCACGGGCGTGTAGATGCTCATGGTGAGCGGCCCGAAGCTCGACAGCGCCACCAGCAGCGCCATGTAGCCGCGCGAGCGCGGCGCGATGGGGCTCACCGGCCGGCCGTCTCGGCCGCGCCCTCGGCGCCGAAGTCACCGCCGACCGCGCCACGTTCCTGTTCGGCGGTCATGCGCGGATAGTAGTGGCGGAAGGCATCGCGGATTTCCTCGAACGGGATGTCGGCGAACACGCCGCGATAGGCGAGATACTCCATGTGGCGCCGCCCGCTCAGATCGAACGGGTGATAGATCGAGTCGCCTACCGCGTCCCACTCAAGCGGCTTCAGCCCGAACTTCTCGGTGAGCTCCCGGTTGAAGGCGGGCGTCGCCTTGACCCAGCGCCCGTCCAGCCAAACGTCGGTGTAGCCGTGATAGTAGAAGACGTCGCCGCCCATCCAGTCGCTCAGCCGCCGTGTGGTCATGTGGTTGCGAACATCGGCGTAGCCCACGCGGGCGGCGATGCCTTCCGCGCGACAGAGCGCGGCCATCACGCCCGCCTTGTTGATGCAATAGCCATGCCCGGAGGCGAGCGTCGTGCTGGCCTTGTAGGCCTCGCGCGCCATCACCGTGCTGTAGGGGTCATAGCGCAGCCCATCGCGGACCGCGTAGTAGAGACGCAACGCCCGTTCGCGGTCGCCGCCCTGTCCCGCGACTTGGCGCGCATGAGCGACGATTGCCGGATGGTCGGAGTCGATCAGCGGTGCCGGTGCGAGATAGGACGCGAAATCGGCGCCGTCGCGCACCAGATCGTCCCGCGGCGATGTAAGAGAATCGAAATTCATGGTCCGCCGAGCCTGCGGCGACGCCGGGTTGGCGTCAACCTTCCTTCACAGCGCCGAGGGCTCGTCCGCGGACTTCAGCAGGAAGTGCGCGTTCGCGGTGGCGACGGGCTTCGACCGGTCGTCCTGCCAGGCCTCGATATCCACGTTCACCATCCGCCGGCCCTGCTTGGTCACTTTGGCGGCGGCGAGTGTGTCGAGCGGGCGCGCCGACCGCAGATAGTCGACGGTGATGTTCACGATCTTCGGCACCGTTTCGGTGTCGGTCTCCCACAGGAGATGGAAGATCGCAGCCATCTCAAGCATCGCGCCGAGCGTCCCGCCATGCAGTGCCGGCAGCGACGTGTTGCCGATCAGCTCCGGCGCGAAGCGCATCCGGGTGAGGAGCTCGCCGGTCCCTGTTTCCGGCGCGATCCGCATCCAGGCGGCATAGGGAATGGTATCGGTGAGTGGCGCCACGTTGCCGGTCTTGCGCGCCTCCCTCAGGCGCTGGATCAGCGCGCTCATCGTCCCGTCCCGGTCGACGGCGGCCGGCCCTTGGTCCCCATCATGAAGGTACCGGCCGCGGCCGCCACCGGATCCTTCGGATCGCCCTGGTGGGCGAACGCCCGCGTGAACGCGACGGAGCGCGTCAGCCGATAGCACTCGGCCTCGGCGATCACCGGCTCGCCCGGCACCGCCGGCCGCACATAGTCGATGCGAAGGTCGAGCGTCGCGAAAGGTCGTGGGGCGTCCAGCATTGAGGCGACAGCCATGCCGCAGCAAGCGTCGAGCATCGCCGTCACAGGGCCGCCCGCCAGCACCCCGGTTTCGGGGTTGCCGACCAGCTCCGGCCGCCACGCCAGTCGCATCGAGGCCATGCCGCGCGACACATCCAGCACCTCGATCCCCAGCGCCTTGTTGTGCGGGATGTTGTCGGAGAACCACCTGCCGAAGAGCGCCCGCCGTTCGTCCTTGTTCATGTCGGGCCCGTCACAGTCCCATCTGGCGCGCGGCCAGGTCCTTCATGATCTCGAGCGAGCCGCCGCCGATCGACATCACCTTGGTCTCGCGATAGATGCGCTCGACCTTCGAGCCGCGCAGATAGCCCGCGCCCCCCAGAACCTGCATCGCCTCATTGGCGCAGTACTCCATGGTGGTGGTCGCGAGATTCTTCAGCATCGCGATCTCGGCCACCGGCTTCTCGCCCTGCCCGACCCGCCAGGCCAGGAGCTCGAGCGTCGACTTCACCGCGTTGATCCGCATGGCCATATCGACCAGCCGATGGCGGACCACCTGATTGGCGATCAGCGGCTTGCCGAACGTGTGGCGCTCGCGGGCATAGGCGATCGCCTCGTCGAGGCAGACCTTGGCGTAGCCGTAGGCGCCGGCCGCCATGCCCAGGCGCTCCTGGTTGAAGTTCAGCATGATGCCGATGAAGCCCTTATTCTCGGTCCCGATCAGATTGCGCACCGGCACGCGCACGTCGTCGAAGAAGAGCTGCGCGGTGTCCGACGCCCACCAGCCCATCTTGCGCAGCTTGGTACGGCCGAAGCCCGGCCGGTCGCGCTCGATCATCAGCAGTGACACGCCCGACGCCCCAGGCCCACCGGTGCGGACCGCGACCGTGTAGTAGTCGGCGCGCACACCCGAGGTGATGAACATCTTCTGGCCGTTCACCACATACTCGTCGCCCTCGCGCCGCGCCGTCGTGCGAAGGTTCGCGACATCGGATCCGCCCGAAGGCTCGGTGATCGCAAGCGCACTGATCTTCTCGCCGGCGAGGATTTGCGGCAGCAATTCGCGCTTCATCCATTCCGGACCGAGTGCCGCGATCGGCGGCGAGCCAATCGTGTGGCTGTTGAGGCTGGCATTGACGCCGCCGCTGCCATGGCGCGCCAACTCCTCCGACTTGATGATGCCGAAAAAAGGATCGGTCGGCACACCGCCATACTCCTCGGGGAAACCGAGCTGCATCAGGCCGGCCGCCGACGCTTTTCGGTAGAGCTCGCGTGGAAACTCCTCCGCTTCGTCCCACTGGTCGACATGGGGCATGATCTCGCGGTCGACGAAGCGTCGGACCGTGTTGCGGAACGCCTCATGCTCCTCGCCATAGAATGGACTGGGCGGGCGCGTCTCCGGAATCGCCGGGTTCAGCTGCGGTGCGGTGGCCATTGTGTCCTCCGTCACCAAACTGGCACAGCCGCCCCACCCTCTCCTAGTGCGTTGACAGCGCGCGTCCCTCCCTCATATTGAAAGCCGAAAGACGGCACAGACCGTTTGTGATTTCGACGGGGGGCGGAAGCTGGACGTTTTCCTGCAATTGACGCTGAACGGGCTCGCCGTAGGTTGCATCTACGGGCTCGTCGCGCTGGGCTTCGTGCTGATCTACAAGGCCACGGAGCTCGTGAACTTCGCGCAGGGCGACCTGCTCATGCTGGGCGCCTTCGTGGCGTTCATGGCGGTCACCTGGTGGGGCCTCGACTACTGGACGAGCTTCGTCATCGCCATCCTGACGGTGGCGCTGTTCGGCGCGCTGCTCGACGCCACGCTGCTGCGGCGGGTGATTGGTCAGCCCCAGTTCGCCGTGGTCATGCTGACCATCGGCCTTGGAGCCATCTTCCGTACCTTCGCGTCCGTCACCTGGGGTTCGGAAATCTACACCCTGCCCACGCCGTTCGACGGTGTCTGGAAGATCGCGGGCGTCACGATCAGTCACCAGTATGTCTCGATCGTGGTCGGGACGCTGATTCTCTGCGGGGTGCTCTACGGCTTCTTCAACTACACCCGCATCGGCGTTGCCATGCAGGCGACCTCGCAGAACCAGCTCGCCGCCTACTACATGGGCATCCCGGTGAAGCTGATCTTCTCGCTCATCTGGGCGATCTCGGCGGCCACCGCGGCGGTGGCCGGCATCCTGCTCGCGCCGGTGACGTTGATCGACATCAACATGGGTCTGGCGGTCGCGCTCAAAGCCTTCGCCGCCGCGGTGCTGGGAGGCTTCGGCTCGATCCCCGGCGCGCTGGTCGGCGGCATCGTGATCGGCCTGATCGAGCTCTATGCCGGCGCGACCCTGCCGGAGGGCTTCAAGGACACCGCGCCTTACATCGTGCTGCTCCTGATGCTGGCGGTCCGTCCACAGGGCCTGTTCGGCTCGCTCGGCCGCAAGAAAGTCTGAGGGCCGGCCGATGCGTTTCCTGTTCAAGACGTCCTACGCCCAGGACACACGGCTGTTCCGCGACCGGATCGACGCGGGCTGGTACGGCCTGCTCGGCGTCGCGGTGCTGATGGTTCCGTTCGTGCTCTCCGACTACTATGTCGGCGAAGTCACCTGGGTCTTCGTCTACGCCATCGCCGGCGTCTCGCTGATGGTGCTGGTGGGTTTCACCGGCCTCGTGTCGCTGGGCCACGCGGCGTTTCTCGGGATCGGCGCCTACGCCCACGCCTACTTCCTTGAGCTGGGCGCCCCCTGGGTGGTTGCGGCTTCGCTGGCGGTCGTCATCACGACGCTCTGCGGCATCGTCGTGGGATTGCCGGCGCTGCGCATGACCGGCATCTACCTGACCATCGCCACCCTCGCCTTCGCCGTCATCATCCAGGAAGTCTTCAACCGCTGGGAACACGTCACCAAGGGGCTGGCCGGCATGCCCGTCCCGAAGGCGCAGATTTTCGGCGTCTCGTTCGAGGACGACCGCTCCTTCTACTATCTCTGCCTCGCCCTGCTGGTGCTGGTGCTCTGGACGACGCGCAACCTCCTGCGCACGCCCACGGGCCGCGCCTGGATCGCGATCCGCGACAGCGAAATTGCGGCCCAGTCGATGGGCGTCAATCTCGCGATCTACAAGTCGATGGCCTTCGCCTACTCGGCCGGCGTCATGGGTCTCGCGGGCGCGCTGTTCGCCCACAAGATCGCCTATCTGGCACCCGACATCTTCACCATCCTGCTGTCGATCCAGCTGCTGCTGCTGGTGATCGTCGGCGGACTTGGCTCGCTGCACGGCGCTGTGTTCGGCGCGATCTTCGTGGCGCTGCTGCCGCCGGTGATCGCCATCCTGCGCGACTCGATTCCGGCGACGCTGGGCAGCGTGGCGTCGGGCACCGGCGTCAAGCTGTTCGCGATCATCGGTGACGGCTTCGGCGGCTTCCTCAAAAAGCCCGGCGTCGAGGCCGGCATTTTCGGCCTCATCCTCGTGCTGGTGATCCTGCTCGAGCCGCTCGGCATGTACGGTCGCTGGATGAAGATCCGCATCTTCTTTTCGACCTTCCCCATGTACAAGCGCGCCACGTTCAAACGCCAGAAGAGCTACATGAAGTCGGAGCGGCTGCGGTGACCTTCTTCCAGGCCGACAACATCTCGATCAACTTCGGCGGCATCCGCGCCGTCGACGGCGTCAGCTTCGAGGCGAAGAAGGGCGAGGTCTTCACGATCATCGGCCCCAACGGCGCCGGCAAGACGACGATCTTCAACCTCGTGAGCCGGATCTACGATCCGTCCGAAGGCCGGCTGGTGTTCGAGGGCAACGACATCACGCGCGTGCCGCCGCACCGGATCGCGGCCCTGGGCATCGCCCGCACCTTCCAGAACATCGAGCTGTTCGAGCACGCCTCGCTCCTTCAGAACCTGCTGCTCGCCCGCCATGCCCACAAGAAGTCGGGGTTCTTCTCGGAGCTGCTCTTCACGCCGGCCGTGCGCCGGATGGAAGTCGAGCACCGCGAGGCCGTCGAGAAGGTGATCGATTTCCTCGACCTCCAGCAGTACCGCGACAACCTGATCGTCAACCTGCCCTACGGTGTGCGCAAGGTGACCGAGCTCGCGCGCGCGCTCTGCACCGATCCCAAGCTCCTGCTGCTCGATGAGCCCTCCTCCGGCCTCAACGTCGAGGAGACCGAGGACATGGCGTTCTGGATCCAGGACATCAAGAACCTGCTCGGGATCACGGTGCTGATGGTCGAGCATGACATGAAGCTGGTCTCGGCGGTCTCCGATCGCGTGCTGGCGCTGAACTACGGCAAGCCGCTGGCCACCGGCACGCCCTCGGAGGTACAGGGGCACCCCGAGGTCATTCGCGCCTATCTGGGAGGCTGACGCGCCATGGCCGACCCGATCCTGAAAGTCAGCAACATCGAGACCTACTACGGTCCGATCATGGCGATCCGCGGCGTTTCCTTCGAAGTCCAGAAGGGCTCGATCGTCACCATCCTGGGCGCCAATGGCGCTGGCAAGACGACCGTTCTGAAGACCATCAGCGGCGTCATGGATCCGCAGAAGGGCAGCGTCCTGTTCGCGGGCCGCGAGATCCAGCGCACCGACCCGGACAAGGTGATGCGACTCGGGATCAGCCATGTGCCCGAGGGCCGCGAGGTTTTCCCGTTTCTTAGCGTTCGCGAGAACCTGCGGATGGGCGCCTTCACCCGTCGCGACCCCGATGGGGTGGCACAGGACCTGGAGACCGTCTTCGGCTACTTCCCCGTCCTGAAGGAGCGCGCCGACCAACGGGCAGGCTCGCTGTCGGGCGGCGAGCAACAGATGCTCGCGATCAGCCGCGCACTGATGGCGCGGCCGCAGCTGATGCTGCTGGACGAACCCTCGCTCGGGCTGTCGCCCAAGCTGGTGAAGGAGATCTTCGACATCGTACTGCGCATCAATCGCGAGCGCGGGGTCACCATCCTGCTGGTCGAGCAGAACGCCAACATGGCGCTGCAGACGGCGGAGTTCGGCTATGTGCTGGAGGTCGGCCGCATCGTGATGGCCGACACCTGCAAGCGCCTCCTCGAGAAGGAGGACATCAAGGAGTTCTATCTCGGCATCAAGGACCAGGGCGCGCGTGGCCAGCGACGCTGGAAGAAGCGCAAGACCTGGCGCTGAGGCCGGGACCCGAAGGAGACCGTCGGAATGAACGCAAACGTCCCCCGACCCGCCAACGATGGCATCGAGGTCGCCGGCTGCGACACGATCGCCAAGCTGTTCCGCCACCAGGTGTCGGCTCGCGCCGATAAGACCGCCTTTCGCGAGAAGACGCTGGGCATCTGGCAGTCGACCACGTGGCGCGAGTACGGCGAGCGCGCGCGGCATACCGGCATGGGGCTGGCGGCGCTGGGTCTGCAGCCCGGCGATGTGGCCTCGATCCTCGCCGAGACCATCCCCGAGTGGCTCTATGCCGACATGGGCACGATGGGCGCGGGCGGCGTTTCGAACGGCATCTATCCGACCGACGCGGCCAAGCAGGTCGAGTACATCGTGAACGACAGCCGCTCGAAATTCATTTTCGTGCAGAACGAGGAGCAGCTCGACAAGTTCCTCGAAATCCGCGAGCGCTGCCCCTCACTCCAACGCGCCATCGTGTTCGATATGGAAGGGCTCGCCGACTTCAACGACCCGCAGGTCATGTCGTTCGACGCGCTAGTGGAGCTTGGCGCCCGGCACGACGCGGCGCACCCCAAGCTTTGGGACGATCGCATCTCGGCGTCGAAGGCCGAGGCACTGGCGCTGCTGGTCTACACCTCCGGCACCACCGGTCCGCCCAAGGGTGCGATGCTGTCGCACCGCAATGTGATCTTCCAGATCGCCAACGCCGACGCCTTCATTCCGATCGACGAGGACGGCGAGCAGCTCGCGTTCCTGCCGCTCTGCCATATCGCCGAGCGCACCTTCACGGCGTTCCTGCCGCTGCGCTCCGGCGCGATCGCCAATTTCGCCGAGAGCATCGACACGGTGCCCGACAATGTTCGCGAGGTGGCGCCGACCAGCTTCTTCGCCGTGCCGCGCATCTGGGAGCGCTTTTACTCCGGCATCACCATCCGCATGAAGGAAGCGACCTGGATCGGCCGCGCCGCCTACGGCTGGGCCTTAGGGGTTGGCCAGCGTCGCGCCGAGCGTCGGCTGGAGGGCTTGCCCCCATCGGGCTGGCTCGATCTGCAGTACCGCATTGCCGATTTCATGGTGCTCGACAACATCAAGCGCTCGATCGGGATGCACCGCGTGCGGTTCGCCGGGACCGGCGCCGCGCCGATCGCGCCGGACCTGATCCGCTGGTACCGCGCGCTCGGCATCGACATGCGCGAGGTCTACGGACAGACCGAGAATTGCGGCGTGGCGACGGGCATGCCGGACCGGATCAAGCTCGGCACCGTGGGCGTTGCCGCGCCGCGCACCGAGATGAAGCTGTCGCCCGAGGGCGAGATCCTGCTCAAGGGCCCGCACATCTTCATGGGCTACCTGAACCAGCCGCAGAAGACGGCGGAGACGGTGAAGGACGGCTGGCTGCACACCGGTGATGTCGGCACGCTCGACAATGAGGGCTATGTCCGCATCACCGACCGGATGAAGGACATCATCATCACCGCGGGCGGCAAGAACATCACGCCATCCGAGATCGAGAACCAACTCAAGTTCTCGCCCTACATCTCCGACGCCGTCGTGGTGGGCGACCGCCGGAAGTTCCTGACCTGCCTGGTGATGATCGACTACGACAACGTCGCCAAGTTCGCGCAGGACGCCAACGTGCCGTTCACCGACTTCACCTCGCTCTGCCGCACCCAGCAGGTGAAGGATCTGGTTTGGGGCGAGATCGAGCGGGTCAACGCCAATTTCGCGCGGGTCGAGACCATCAAGAAGTTCCGGCTGATCGAGCAGCAGCTCACCGCCGAGGACGACGAGGTCACGCCGACCCTCAAGCTCAAGCGCAAGTTCGTGAACGAGAAATACAAGGGGTTGATCGAGACCATGTATGCAGAGGCCGCGTGACCTTGGGCGGCGGCCGTCTATAATCGCCCGGGCGAATCTTTAGGGAGGATGCGTCGATGTTCTGGAAACTGGCGGCGGCGACCGGTGTCGCTGCGATTGCGTTCGGGGCTGCCGCCTCGGCGCAGACCCGCGGGGTCACCGCGAACGAAGTGAAGCTCGGGCTGCCGACCGACCTGTCGGGCGTGGCCGCGACCTACGGCGTGTCGTCGTCGAACGCGGCCAAGATGCGGTTCGACGAGGTCAACGCCGCGGGCGGCGTGAAAGGCCGCAAGGTCACTCTGATCGTCGAGGACCAGGGCTACCAGGTTCCGAAGGCGGTGCAGGCTTGCAACAAGCTGATCAACCGCGACCGCGTTTTCGCCTTCGTGGCGCCGCTCGGCACGCCGATGAACAACGCCTGCTTCAAGGACCAGCTCGCGGCCGGCGTGCCCAACCTGTTCCCGCTGTCGGCGGCGCGCTCGATGTTCGAGCCGTACCACCCGCTGAAGTTCTACAATGCGGCGAGCTACGTCGACCAGATCCGTTCGGGCATCGACTACTTCGTGAAGACGAAGGGCAAGAAGAACGTCTGCGTGATGTACCAGGACACCGACTTCGGTAAGGAAATCCTGGAAGGCGCCGAACTGCAGACGAAGAAGCTCGGCATCAAGCTTGTCGAGGCGGCCGGCCACAAGCCGACCGACCAGGACTTCACCGCTCCGCTCACCAAGCTGCGCGGCGCGGGCTGCGACCTGATCGCGATGGGCACCATCGTCCGCGACAGCATCGTGCCCTACGTCACCGCCCGCAAGATGGGCTGGACCAACGTCGACTTCCTCGGCTCCGCGGCGGCCTACGACCTGATCGTTGGCGCGGCGCAGGGCATGGAGGGATTCTACGGCATGGGCCTCACGGACATGCCCTATGGCGACAGCCAGGTTGCCTCGGTGCGCAACTTCGTGGTGGCCTACAAGGCCAAGTACAACATCGATCCCAACATCGGCGCGGTTTACGGCTATGTCGGCGCCGACCTCACCATCGCGGGCCTTGATCGCGCTGGCCAGAATCTCACCACGGACTCCTTCATCAAGGGCATGGAGAGCATCAAGGGCTATCGCGACATCTTCAACGGACCCGAAGTGAGCTTCGGCCCGAACATCCGGCAGGGCGCCAACAAGTCGTTCCTGGCCGTGGTCAAGGGCGGTCGCTGGGTCCGCGAGACCGAGCCGCTGGGCTTCTAGCCCGCAACGCATAGCGCATCGCGAAACCCGGGCGGGCAACCGCCCGGGTTTTTCTTTGGCCGCACCGCGGGCACGCCCTATGCTCCCGCCGGGAGGAACGATGGCGGGACGGCTGGATGGCAAGGTGGCGCTGCTCACCGGCGGCGCGTCGGGACTGGGGCTCGCGTCCGCGCGGCTGATGGTCCGCGAGGGCGCGCGTGTGGTGTTGGCAGACGTGGCCCGCGACGCCGGCGAACGGGCGGCCGCCGAGATCGGACCCAACGCCTCGTTCATGACGCTCGACGTCACCGACGAAGCCCGCTGGGCGGAGGTGGTCGATGCCACCGTGGCGCGGCATGGCAAGCTCAACGTGCTGCTGAACTCCGCCGGCATCGCCTGGCCCGATGGCTCGATCGAGAGCTGCTCGCTCGCCGATTTCCGCCGCATGATGGCGATCAATGCCGAGGGCACCTTCCTCGGCTGCAAGAGCGCGGTGCGAGCGATGAAGGGCTCGAGCGAAGGCTGCTCCATCGTGAACATTTCCTCCGTGGCGGGGCTGGTGAGCGGCTGGTCGATGGCCGCCTACTCCCCCTCCAAGGGCGCCGTGCGCCTTCTCACCAAGAGCGTGGCGCTCCACTGCGCTCGGGCCGGCTATCCGATCCGCTGCAACTCCGTGCATCCGGCCTTCATCCAGACGCCGATGGTCCAGCAGGGCATTGACGCCGACAGCGATCCGGAGCGCGCGCTGCGCCGCATGCGCCGGCAGGTGCCGCTCGGCCGGATCGGCGAACCCGACGATATCGCTTACATGGTGCTCTATCTCGCCTCCGACGAATCGAAGTTCGTGACCGGGGCGGAAATGGTGGTCGATGGCGGCTGCACCGCGCTCTGACGGGCCCGAACTCGCAGGTCGCGTCGCCATCGTCACCGGTGGCGCCTCGGGCATTGGCGCGGCCAGCGTCGCCCTGCTCGCCGCCGCCGGCGCCCGGGTCTATGCCGCTGACCGCAACGACGCCACCGGGCCCGGCATTGCCGTGGCCCACGACGTGGCGTCGGAAGACTCCTGGCGGGCGCTGCTCGACCGGGTGCTGGCCGAGTCGGGACGGCTCGACATCCTAGTCAACAACGCCGGCATCTCGGGCGGCCAGGGCACGATCGAATCGACCACCGTCGAAAACTGGCGGGCGGTCCACGCGGTCAACGCCGACGGTGTGTTCCTCGGCTGCAAGTTCGCGATCGAAGGCATGAAGCGCACCGGACGCGAGAAGCCCCAACCGGGCGGCTCGATCGTGAACGTGTCGTCCATCGCCGGGCTCATCGGCTCCGCCGGCCCCACCGCCTACACCGCGAGCAAGGGCGCGGTGCGGCTGCTGACCAAGAGCGTGGCGCTCTATTGCGCCGAACAGCGCTACGGCATCCGCTGCAATTCGGTGCATCCGGGCGGCGTCGATACCGCGATCTTCGCGCCGCTCTGGCAAATGGTGGGCCACGAGCAGGGCAAGGCGCTGATCGGCATGGGCCACCCGATCGGCCGCATGGCCGAGTCGTCGGAGCTCGCCGAGCTGGTGCTGTGGCTCGCCTCGGATCGCTCGAGCTTCGCCACAGGGGCGGAGTTCACCGCCGACGGCGGCATCACCGCCGGCGTGCAGAGGAGGCAGATGTTTGGCCCGACTTGAGAACCGCACCGTACTGGTGAGCGGCGGCGCCTCAGGCATTGGCGCGGCGACCGCGCGCCTCGTCGTGGCCGAGGGTGGCAACGCGGTCCTGGCCGACCTCAATGAGGCGGCCGGCCGGACGCTCGCGGCCGAGTTAGGATCACGCGGCCATTTCGTGCGGCTGGACGTGGTCGACGAGGCTTCGTGGATCGCCGCGGTGGTGGCGGCCGAGGCGCGCTTCGGCGCGCTGCACGGTCTGCTCAACGCCGCCGGTGTGGGTGTCCGCAACGACGTCGAGACCTGCTCGCTCGCCGAATGGCGCCGGGTCAACGAGATCAACTCGCTTGGTACCTTCCTTGGCTGCAAGTCCGCGATCGCGGCGATGAAGCGCGCGGGCGGTGGCTCGATCGTCAATATCTCCTCCGTGCTCGGCCTGCGCGGGGCGGCGCACGCCATGGCCTACAGCGCCTCGAAGGGCGCGGTGCGCACGCTCACCAAGAACGTGGCGCTCTGGTGCGCTCACATGAAGTACGGCATCCGCTGCAACTCCGTGCATCCCGGCTACATCGACACGCCCATGATCGCGCCGCGCCTTGCCCAGACCGACGGCAACATGACCGGCCGCCAGTCGCTGGAGGCGCTGCATCCGCTCGGCCGGCTCGGGCGGGCCGAGGAGGTCGCGGCCATGATCCTCTTCCTGCTGTCCGACGAGAGCGGCTTCTCGACCGGGGCCGAGTTCGTCTGCGACGGCGGCCTCACCGCCTGACCCACTCCCAGAATTACTCATGGGCGCCCCGGGCGCGACCGGGACGCACCCCGCCTACACTCAGCCGATGGATCTCCAGCCCCTCCTCGCCCGGACCGGCTTCGCCTTCGTTCGCGGCGCCGACATGCGCGCGGCACTGGCGAGCGCGGGGCCGCTCGACGATTGGCCAGCGTTCGCCGCGAGCTGGAACGACCTCTCTACCGACACCTGCATGGCCGACGGTGGCCGCTATCGACGCCGGCGACACGCGGTCTACGCGGTGCCGCGCTCGGGCCCCATCGCGCGTCAGCCGCATCAGCCGCACTTCCAGACCACCGACTACAATCCGCTGAATGGCGGCGTGCAGCGCTGGTTCGAGCCGGTGCTGACCGCGATCGGGGACGGACCGACGATGCGCACCGTGCTCGGCTGGTGCCGCGACCTCTTCGGCGCGCTCGATCCGGCGACCGCGGCCTGGCACGTCGAGACCCATCAGTTCCGCATCGAGGCCCGCGCCGGGGTCGTCGGCAAGCCGACGCCTGAGGGCATGCACCGCGACGGCGTCGACCATGTGCTGGTGCTGATGATCGGGCGCACCAACATCGCAAGCGGCACCACGTCCATCCACTCGATCGATCGCAAGCCGCTCGGGTCCTTCACGCTCGCCGATCCCTTCGACGCCGCGCTGGTCGAGGATCGGCGCTGCTTCCATGGCGTGACGCCCGTTGAGCCGATCGATCCCACGCAGCCCGCCCACCGCGACGTGTTGGTGGTGACGTTCCGCAAGGCCTAGCGTCCTTCGACCGAGCGGAAACCCCTCACCCCAGAGGCATCGACGCGACGGTGCAGGTGACGGCAAAGATCGGGATCGGCGCCATGAAGGCGACGTGGCCCCGCGCGCCTTTCGCCGCCGCCGCGGCGGCGATGAAGGTCCTGATCTCGAAACCGCCCTGGCCCGCGTCGCGATATATCTCGGCATCGCTGTAGGAGAGCAGCGCCGCGCGATCGTTGGCCGCCCAGCGGCGCATGAACTCGCGGTCCCACGCCTCGGCGATCTTTCCCGAATCGGGCGTCGCCGGCCAATGCGAGATGCCACCCGTCGCCACCAGCGCGATGCGCTGCGGCAGCGCGTCGGCCGCCCGCCGCAACGCCTCGCCGAACGCCCAGGCGCGGTGCAGCGGTGCGAGCGGCGGCCCCTGGCAATTGATGTTGGCCGGGATCAGCGCGCAACTCTCGTCGGGGCGCAGGAAATGCAGCGGCACGGCGATGCCATGGTCGAACTGCCATTCCTCCGCATAGGCGACATCGACGGTCTCCATCGTGCGTTCGATCAGTCGCCGCGAAAGTGCGGCGTCGCCTTTCCAGCGGCGCTTCGGGATTTTCAGGAACGCCTCATCCTCGATCGGCCCATCGTAGGAGTCGGCCATACCGATCGCGAATGACGGCATGTTGTTCATGAAGAAATTGGCGAAGTGCTCGGCCGCAAGCACGATCAGCGCATCGGGACGGAGCGCGCGGATCTCGGCGCCCATGTCGCGGAAGGCGGCATAGAAGGCCTCGCGCACCACCGGATCCGCGCGATCCGCGCGACCCGTGATGCCCGGCCCGTGGCTGCAGACCCCGCTATAGACCAGCGGCACGCCCGCCTCCCTGTCGTTCGGCGGCGAGCCGTGCGTCGTGCGCGGCGATGCCCTCATAGCCGGTCGCGGCATAGACCCCGGCCCGCACTGGACCATGGGCGGTGAGCCCATCGCGCATGCGCTGCAGGTAGTCGAGCCACTCGATGTTGTGCAAGGCCGCGTAGTGCATCAGCAGCTGGCCGTTCACGCCCATCACATAGAGCAGGCCGATATCGGGCTTGCTGAGCGCCGCGCGCTCCTCGACGCTCAGCTCGTACTCGTCAAGAACGGCGTCGCGTTCGGTACCGAAGCGCGCCCGCTGGCGCGGGTCGCGATTGAGCTGCCAGATCAGTTTCTGAACGCCATAGAGCGACATCGGCTACTCCAGCTTGACGCCGGTGGCGCGCACAACGTCGCCCCAGCGCGCGCGTTCCTTCGGGATATAGGTCGCGAAGCTCTCGACCGAACCGCCGGCCAGCCGCACGCCGCGCTCGGCGAACTGCGCCACCATCGCGGGCTCGGACAGGATCTTCGTGGTCTCCGCGTTCAGCCGCGTCACCACCGCCGCCGGCGTGCCGGCCGGCGCCACCAGCGCGAACCACGACGACGCCTCGAAGCCCGGCAACCCCGCCTCGGCAGCGGTCGGCACATTGGGCAGGATTGCCATGCGCTGCGGCGCGGCCCAGGCCAGCGCGCGCAGCGTGCCAGCCCGGATGTGGCCCAGGACCAGCGGCGGATTGTCGACCAGCCCGTCGATCTGGCCCGCGACCAGGTCCTGCACCGCCGGCGCCGCGCCGCGATAGGGCACGTGGCTCAGCTTGATGCCGGCGGCCTTCTGGAACATCTCCATCGCGAGATGCGTCGTGGTGCCGTTGCCGGCGGAGCCGAAATTGAAACGACCGGGCTGCGCCTGGGCCGCCGCAATGAACGCCCGCAAGCCCTCGACGCCGGTGCGCGGATGCACCACCACGATGTTGGGCATGTCGGCGACCATCGACACCGGCGCGAAGGCGGTCGCGGGATCGAACGGCATCTTGCCGTAGAGGAACTGGTTGATGGTGAGGATGCCGGCCGACGCCAGCAGCAAGGTGTAGCCGTCGGGGTCGGACTTGGCGACGATCTCGCCGCCGACATTGCCGCCTGCACCCGGCTTGTTGTCGACCAGAACGCTCTGGCCCAGTGCCTTCTGGAGCTCCGGCGCGAGGGCCCGGGCCAGCACGTCGGCGACGCCGCCCGGCGGGAAGGGCGCCACGATGCGCAGCGGCTTGGTGGGCCAGGTTTGGGCGCGGATCGCGGGCGCGGCGAGCGTGAGCGGAGCCGAAGCGAGCGCGACAAGGACGGAACGGCGACGGAAGCTCATGGACGGACTCCCTCCCGGAGGTCTGCGAGAAACGCGGACAGATGGTGCACCCATTGCCCCGCCTCCAGTGTCGTGAAGTGGCCGCGCGTGGCGGGGCCCGCTGGCACCAGAACATAGCGCGCCGACGGAACGCGCTTCAACGCCGCCTCGACCGCGCCGAGTACCGGCGGGTTCAGTTCGTCGTCGGCGAAGTTGAGCGCCAGCAGTGGCCGCTCGATGCGGTCGAGCAGCGGGGTCGGGTCGTAGTCCATCGAGGCTTCGACCTGGTAGAGCCGGTCGTTGGCATCAGCGGCCCGGGCGCGCTCGACCAGCCGCGCATAGAGCGCATCGGCGGCCTCGCGGCTCGGCGCCATCTCCTGCAGCCGCGCCACGCTCTCGGTCATCAGCGCGCTCAACGGCGCGGTGCGGACCCAGCGCGTGGGCTTCGCCGCGCCATAGTCGCCGCCTCGCCAATCGGGATCGTTGCGGATCGCCTCGATCGAGATGCGCCGCTGCAGCCAGTTGCGCCCGCTCATCGGGCCTGGCTGGCTGGCCACGGCCACGAAAGCGGCGGCATCGCGCGGATGCGTTCCCGCCCACATCCAGGTGAGCATGCCGCCCATCGAGAGTCCCAGGATCAGGGCGAGGCTCTCGACACCCAGCGCCTCGTGCAGCAAGCGACGCGTGGCCGCGATGTGGTCGACGTAGCGGTAGTTCGGGAAGCACGCGGCGAGCCCGTCGCTGGGCTTGGCCGAGGCGCCGAAGCCGATCATGTCGGGCGCGATCAGGAAGTGCCGCGCCGCATCGAGCGGTGCGCCGGGACCGAACAGCGCGGCACTGACGCCGGGCGTTGCGGTGAAGGTGGCGGCGCTGCCCGTCGTGTTGTGCAGCAACAGAACTGGCGCGCCGCCCGGGTTGCCGAAGGTCGTGAGCGAGAGCGCCAGACGCTCAAGCGCCTGACCCGACGCGAAGGTGAATCCGCCGAGCTCGTGGCGCATCGTGCGGAGATTGGGGAGGTCGGTCATGGCAGTACCTCCACCGATGTCATCCTGAGCGGAGCGAAGGATCTTTCCCGCGGCGCCGCTGACAAAGTTCCTTCGCTCCGCTCAGGACGACAGGGTTTGCTTGCCGGGCGGCGGCCGCGCGCGTCAGTTGCCGATGGTGACGCCGCCGTCGGCCACGATGGTCTGGCCGGTGATGAAGCGGCCGGCGGGACCGGCGAGCAGGACGGCGATGCCGCCGATATCGTCGGGATCACCGATCCGCCGCAGCGGCGTGGCCGAGTTGCGGCGCTCGAGGTTCTTCGGGTCCTCCCACAGCGCGCGCGCGAAGTCGGTCTTCACCAGCCCCGGCGCGATCGTGTTGATGCGAATATTGTCCACCCCCAACTCGGTCGCAAGATTGCGGGCAAGCTGCATGTCCGCCGCCTTGGAGATGCCGTAGGCCCCGATCACCGGCGTGCCGCGCAGGCCGCCGATCGAGGAGACGATGATGATCGAGCCGTCCTTCTTCGCCCGCATATCCGGCAGCACCATCGTGGTCAGCCAGATGTTCGAGAGAATGTTGTTCTGCATGATCTTCATGAAGGCCTCGTCCGGCATCTTCTCGGTCGGGCCGTAGTACGGGTTGGACGCCGCGTTGCAGACCAGCACATCCACCGGTCCCAGCCGCTTGCGCGTCTCGGAGATCAGCGTCTGGCACTGCGCCTTGTCCGAGATGTTGCAGGGGATCACGATCGCCTCGCCTCCGGCCGCCCGGATCTCCGCCGCCGCCTCCTCGCAGACCGGCGCCTTGCGGCTCGACACCACCACCCGCGCGCCCTGCAGCGCCAGATGCATGGCGATCGACTTGCCGATCCCCTTGCTCGAGCCCGTCACCACGGCAACCTTGCCGGTGAGATCGAAAAGCGGTGAACCCATCGTCGTTTCTCCCTGAAGAATTGGCACCGGCTGCCGCCGGGACCTTGCCCTCCCCTGTCGCAAGGCCAGCGCCGCGAGGCAAGCCCGCGGATGGCGACCCGGATTCGGGTTCGTTCGCGAACGACGCCATCGCGCCCAAGTCGTTGGAATCCGCGACCATTCCTTCGATAGGAACCCTGTCGCCCATTCCCGGCCACGAGAAGAGCCGATTCCGCGGCCGCGAGACGACGCCGCATCTGGATCAGCTCAAGCTCAAGAAGAGCCGCGCGGTCGTTGCCAACCGGGGTGACCAGCGGGGTCACTTGAGGAACGGACTCGGAGGCGGCGGCCGGCCGGACGGCGCCGATCGCCCGGGCGACGCCGCGCTCGATCGCGGCCTCCAGCTCGCGGCGGCGGATGGCGCGATCCTCCGCCCGATCGAAGCGACCCAGCACGCGCATCAGCATGATGTCGTTGTAGCGCTCGTCGTTGGCGATCAGGTTGCCTTGGTGGAAGACCGGCTTGCGCACGACGGCCGAAGCGCGCTGCTCGGCCAGTTCCTCCAGCATTTCCCGTCGGCGGCCACGGGCAGTCTCAAGCCGAGCCGCGAATTTCGGCAGTTTCTCACGCCAACGCTGGACGGTCCGAACGGCGACGCCGGCGCGGGCCGCCGCCTCGACCATCATGCCGGTCCGCTCGTAGCAGCGCAGAAAGCGGGTCCGCAGCCGGGCCGGCGTCGGTCGGCGCAGCGGCTTCTCCCACGGCCCCGTCCCGCTTTCGGCGATCAGATCGGAGGGCGGAGGCGGCATCTTGAGCTGGCGTTCGGAGAACAGCTCTTCCCAAGCCTGCATGAAGAGTTCACCGCGCGTCAGCGAGGAGAAACAGGGCGGCGGCGGATGGTCCGGCGCCTTGAAGCGCAGGTGGTACACCGCCTCCAGCGCGGTCATCGGCTCGTGCCACTTCTTGTAGATCATGGTCGCTCCTGGGGTGTCTGAACGTTCAGCCGATATATGCTTATTATCGTCCGATTGTCAAACTCGGCATGAGCCTGCTGTCGCTGGCGAAGGACCTTAGCTGGCAGGCCGGCTTACCCTCGGCGGGACGGCCTGTGGTATGCTCGCGGATCGCTCGCTCGGAGACCCACCGCATGTTCGACAGAAGGACCCTGCTGCAAGGCGGCCTCGCGGCCGTCGTGGCATCGACGCTGGCTGGCGCGGCCAAGGCCCAGGCCGGCAAACCGACTCTCGTCTTCCTCGGCCACGAGCTTTGAGGCGGCTGCAAGGTCTGGCGTGCCCAGTCTGAGCCTGAGCTTCTCAAGTCCGCGGCGTTCAGCAAGATCGACTATCACGTGGTCTATCCGGCCACGGGCGGTCTCATGATGGCCGAGGCCAGCTGGCCCGCGGCCGCGCAGCCGGTCCGCGTCGCGTTCATGGAAACCGACGACTACAAGAACCGCCCCTACGCCCCACCGCGCTTCATCCTGGCGCAGGACGGCAAGATCGTGCTGAGCGCGGTCGGCAATAGCGGCTGGAGAGAGCGCATGTGGCCGCGCATCGCGGAGATCACCGGGACGGCGTAACGGCGCGGCGCGCGACGAGTCCGAACGGAGCCGCGACTCGTCGCTACCCCGCGCCACCCTGCACGGCGCGGCCTTCGGCGCGCCAGCGCAGCATGCCGCCGGGCAGGTTGGCGAGGTCGGTGATCCCCACCTTCTGCAGGATCGACACAGCCTGGACTGAACGACTGCCGGCGCGGCAGACGCAGACCACGGGGCGGTCGCGCGGCACCTCGCCCGCCCGGGCAGCGAGCTCGCCCAGCGGCAGAAGACGTGCGCCGGCGATGTGGCCCAACGGGCCGGCGAACTCGGCCGGCTCACGGACATCGAGGACAGTGACCTCACCCGGATGCTCCTCAAGCCAGTGCGGCTCGATCTCCCAGACGCCGCCAAAGGTGAAGTTGAGCGGCGCCCAAGCGGGATCGGCGAGGATCGCGCCCTCGTTGTCGGGCCGTCCGCAGCGCAGGTTTGCCGGCACCGCCTGATCGATCAGTTTCGGATGGGGCAGCGCCATGTTGCGCATGAAGCCGGCGAAGTCGGCCTCGCCGATTTCGCCGCCCAGCCGCGGGTTGAAACGCTTTTCTTCGGCGACGCTGGTGACGGTGAGGCCGCGATAGTCGTGCGCGGGATAGAGCAGACACTGATCGGGCAACGAGAAGAGACGCGCGCGTACCGAGCGATAGAGCATTCGCGCGTCGCCTTGCTGGAAGTCGGTGCGGCCCGAGCCCCGGATCAGCAGGCAATCGCCAGTGAAGGCCATGGTCTCGTCGTCGAGCACATAGGACAGGCAGCCGTCGGTGTGGCCGGGCGTGGCGCGCACTTCCAATGCGCGACGGCCGAAGGCGATGACATCGCCGTCGGCCAGCGCAAGATCGGCGCCAGCGGCTTTCGCGGCGGCGGCGACCGCGATGCGGCTGCCGGTGCGCTGCTTCAGGAGCCAGGCCCCGGTGACATGGTCGGCATGGACATGCGTCTCCAGCGTCCAGGTGAGCGTGAGACCGAGCTCGGCGAGAAGCGCGCGGTCGCGGCGCACCTGCTCAAACACCGGGTCGATCAAAACCGCCTCGCCTGAGGCGCGGTCGCCCAGAAGATAGGTGTAGGTCGAGGAGACGGGATCGAAGAGCTGACGGAACACCAGCATCGCCGCCTCCTGCGGGTTACGCCGCCGCCGGGGCGCTGGCGCGATCGATCGCGGCCACGCTCGCGGCGTCGAGGGTGAGGGTCGCGGCGGCCAGGATCTCGGCCAGCTGGGCGGTGCCGGTCGCGCTCACGATCGGCGCGGCGACCGACTTGCGCTGGATCAGCCAGGCGAGAGCCACCTGCGCCGCCGTCGCCTTGTGCGCGCGGCCGGCGGCTTCGACGGCATCGAGGATGCCGAGGCCGCGCGGCGTTAGGTACTTCTTCACCCCGCCGCCGCGCTTGCTCTTGCCGAGATCGGCCTCGGACCGGTACTTGCCCGAGAGAAAGCCGCTCGCCAGCGAGTAGTAGCCGATGCAGCTCACGCCCTCGGCCAGACACAGCGCCTCCAGCGGGCCCTCGTAGAGGGCGCGTTCGCAGAGATTGTAGTGCGGCTGCAGCGTCTCGTAGCGCGGCCAGCCGTTCTTCTTCGAGAGGGCGAGCGCCTCGGCAAGACGCGGCGCCTCGAAGTTCGATGCCCCGATATGGCGCAGCTTGCCCGTCTTCACGAGCTCGGCGTAGGTGCCGAGCGTCTCTTCCTGCGGTGTGTCCTTGTCGTCGCGATGCGACTGGAAGAGATCGATGCGGTCGGTGTTGAGACGCTTCAGCGAAGCGTCGACGGACTTCACGATGTGGGCGCGCGAGAGACCCTTGGCATCGGGCGCCATCTCCATGCCGCACTTGGTGGCGAGCACAATGCGGTCGCGCTTGGCCGGGTTCTTCGCGAGCCATGAGCCGATGATCGCCTCCGACTCGCCGCCCTTGTTGCCCGGCGCCCAGCGCGAATAGACGTCGGCGGTGTCGACCAGCGCGAAACCGGCGTCGACGAAGCCGTCGAGCAGGCGATGCGAGGTCGCCTCGTCGGCGGTCCATCCGAAGACGTTGCCGCCGAAGGCGATCGGCGCCACCTCAAGACCGGTGCGTCCCAGCTTGCGCTTGTTCATGTCGTTCTCTCTTTCCGTTGGACGCAGCCTAGAGCGGATGTGCCGCCCGGGAAAGCGACCAAGTCCGCGCCGCGAGGCGTCAGCGGCAGGAACCGCGGGGTGTGCTAGCGTGAGACATGACACTGCACCAAGACGTCCAGAGGAGTCTCGAAAAGCTCCTGGCCGCGCCGAATGCCGACGACGTGGCCCGTCTCAACGCGGGGCTGCGCCTGTTGTCCAAGTGGCGAAGCGTCCTGGTCCAGAATACGCTGTTGAAGCACGAGGGTACCGTCGTGCGGCAGGGACCGCTCAAGGGTCTGGATTTCCTGCCCCACTCGGCCGAGGGTTGCCACATCGCGAAACTGTTGGGCTGCTACGAGCAGCCGCTTCAGCCGCACATCGAGCGCGCCATCGCAGCCAACTATCCGACCATCCTCAATATTGGCTGCGCCGAGGGCTACTACGCGGTCGGGATGGCAAGGCGCATGCCGGCGACGCGCGTCTTCGCCTTCGACCTCAATGTCGCGGCGCAAGAGACCTGCACCACGCTCGCCCGCAAGAACGGGGTGAGCGCGCGCTTCGAGGTGGGGGCGCTGTTCTCACCGGCGGACTTCGCGGCGCACGCGGGCGGCAAGGTGCTGGTGCTGTGCGACATCAAGGGGGCGGAGCGCGAGCTGCTCGATCCCGCGCAGGCGCCGGCGCTCCGCGGGATGGACATGATCGTCGAGAGCCATGACTGCCTGAGGGCCGGAACGACCCCCCCTGCTCACGGAACGGTTCTCAGCCAGCCACGAGATCACGGTGGTTCACGATACCGGCGAGCGGCAACTTGCCGATGTCCCGGCGTGGTTTCGCGATCTCGCCCATCTCGACCAGCTGCTGGCGACCTGGGAGTGGCGCTCCGGGCCGACGCCGTGGCTGGTAATGAAGGCCCGGTCAGCGGAGTCGGCCTGACCGTCGCACGGTTCTCTTGGCCGGCTATCTGATCCAGAGTCTTTCCGATCCATCTGGACTCAGCCGGATCGCAAAGCCAACCAACGAGGCATCGCGAAGAGCGCACGACTGGGATCAGCTGAACCCGCAGGCGGTTCCACCTGATCCCATTCCGCTGTAGGTTCCGGCGGCAAATCGTTGTCCAAGGAGCCGTCGCCATGCTGGGTCTGATGCAAGACCGTCCCCTGCTGATCTCGCACCTGATCGAGCACGCCGCGCGCAATCACGGCGACACCGAGATCGTGTCGCGCCGCGTCGAGGGCGACCTGCATCGCTACACCTATGCCGACGCGCATGTGCGGGCGAAGAAGATGGCCGAGGCGCTGCAGGCGCTGGGGGTCGTGGCCGGCGACCGCGTGGGCACGCTGGCGTGGAACGGCTACCGCCACTTCGAGCTCTACTACGCGATCTCGGGCATGGGCGCGGTCTGCCACACCATCAATCCGCGCCTGTTCCCCGAGCAGATCGTCTACATCGTGAACCACGCCGAGGATCGCGTGCTGTTCGTCGATCTCAATCTGCTGCCCGCCGTCGCCAAACTTGCCGGGCAGTTCAAGGGCGTGAAGCATATCGTGGCCATGTGCGGCCGCGAGCAGATGCCGAAGGACTCCGGCATTCCGGGCCTGCTCTGCTACGAGGAGCTGCTGGAGGGACGGCCCGGCACCTACGCCTGGCCGGAGCTCGACGAGCGCACGGCGTGCTCGCTCTGTTACACCTCGGGCACGACGGGCAATCCCAAGGGCGTGCTCTACAGCCATCGCGCGACGGTGCTTCATGCCTTTGCCGGGTCGCTGCCCGACACGCTGAACCTCTCGGCACGCTCCGTGGTGCTGCCGGTCGTGCCGATGTTCCATGTCAATGCGTGGGGGCTGCCCTATGCCTGCGCCATGGTCGGCGCCAAGATCGTGTTCCCGGGCGTGGCGCTCGATGGTGCGAGCCTCACCGCGCTGTTCGAGACCGAGAAGGTCTCCTTCACCGCCGGCGTGCCGACGGTGTGGCTCGCGCTCTTGAACCATCTCGCCGAGAAGAAGCAGCGGCTCTCGACGGTGCGGTACGCGGTGATCGGCGGCTCGGCGGCGCCTCCCGCGATGATCGAGGCGTTCCAGCGCGACCACGGCGTGGAGGTGCTGCACGCCTGGGGCATGACCGAAATGAGCCCGCTCGGCACGGTGAACCATCCCAAGGCCAAGCACGCCGCGCTCGATGCGGCGGCGCAGATGGCCAACCGGCTGAAGCAGGGCCGCCCGCCCCATGGCGTCGAGATGGCGATCGTGGGCGACGACGGAAAGGAACTGCCGCACGACGGCAAGGCGTTCGGCGACCTGCTGGTGCGCGGACCCTGGATCACCTCGGGCTACTTCAAGGGCGAGGGCGGCGCAGTGCTGCGCGAAGTGCCGGGCCGCGGCGGTGGCTGGTTCGCCACCGGCGACGTGGCAACGCTCGATCCCGACGGCTACATGCAGATCACCGACCGCTCGAAGGATGTGATCAAGTCGGGCGGCGAATGGATCAGCTCGATCGACCTCGAGAACGCGGCGATGGCGCATCCCGAGGTCGCCGAGGCGGCGGTGATCGGCATCGCGCATCCCAAGTGGGATGAGCGGCCGCTGCTGATCGTGCATCGCAAGGCAGGCAGCGCCGTCACCAAGGACGCGCTGATCCAGTTCCTCGGGAGCAAGGTCGCCAAATGGTGGCTGCCCGACGACGTTCAGTTCGTCGACGGCCTGCCGCACACCGCGACCGGCAAGATACTGAAGACGCGCCTGCGCGAGGACTTCAAGGACTACCGTCTCCCGACGGCGTGAGGCTCGCGGTTCAGCGCAGGGCGGCCCAGAAGAAGAGGAGCGTGGCGACGGCGCCCAGCGCCGAGCGGCCGGCGTGCAGCGTGCCCCAGCGCAGGATCAGCGCGCGGCTCTCAGGGCTGGCGGCGTCGGGCGCGATGGCATTGAGGCGGTGGTTCACCGGCATGATCACGATCAGCGTGTAGGGCCAGTTGGCCAACAGCACGACCGCGCCGACAAGCCAACGCAGGTCGGCGGTGAGAAACCAGGCCAACGCGCCCAGCAAGAATCCGACGATGGCGAGCGTCGCCTGCATCGTAAAGCCGCGCGCGTAGGCCGGCTTCCATTGCGCGAGCAGGCCGCGATCGTCGAGCCCCAGACGTGCGGGCTGTTCGGCGACATTGATGTAGACCGCAGCTCCCGTGAAGAGCGCGGCGACAACGAGAGCGGCAAGACCGGCGAGCATGCCCGACCCTGCCAGCTTTCGCGGCCGGCCGCACGCTTTACCGGGGTCGGGGCGGGGCGTATCGTCGGACAACGACGGGAGGCTCTGGCATGGCCGTGGACACCATTCCCATCATCGATCTTGGCCCCTATCTCGCCGGTGAGCGCGGTGCGATGGACCGCGCGGCGGCCGAACTGCGGCACGCCCAGACCGAGATCGGCTTCTACTTCATCGTCAATCATGGCGTGCCGCGGCAGCAGATCGCCGCGGTCTTCGCCGAGGCGGCGCGCTTCCACGCGCAGCCGCTCGAAAAGAAGATGGCGCTGAAGCTGAACGAGCACAATCAGGGCTACATGCCGATGCGCGGCAACACGCTGCGCACCTCCTCGGTGCAAAGCGGCACCAAGCCCAACCTCAACGAGGCGTTCTTCATCAAGCGCGACCTGCCCGCCGGTCATCCCGACGTGATCGCGAACCGCCGCTTCCGCGGCGCCAACCGCTGGCCCGACGGCCTGCCCGGCTTCCGCGAGACGATCGTGGGCTACTGCACCACCATGGAAGCGCTGGTGCAGAAGATGGTACGGCTCTACGCCCGCGCGCTCGATCTGCCGGCCGCCTGGTTCGACGGCGCCTTCGCGGAGTCGCAGTTCACGCTGCGCATGACGCACTATCCGCCGCAGGAGGGACCGATCGACGACGAATTCGGTCTCGCGCCGCACACCGACACGACATTCCTGACGCTGCTCGCGCCCAATGATGTGCCCGGCCTCTCGATCAAGACGCAGAGCGGCAAATGGATCGAGGCGCCCGCGATTCCCGACGCCTATGTCGTGAATGGCGGCCAGATGCTGCAGCGCTGGACCAACGACCGGTTTCTCGCCACGCCGCACCGCGCGATCAACCAATCTGGCGGCGCGCGCTATGCCATCCCGTTCTTCTGCGACAGCAACATCGACTGGCCGATCGCCGCGGTACCGACCTGTGTCGGGCCCGACAATCCGCCCAAGTACCCGACCACGGACTACACCGACTACATGACCTGGTACCAAAGCCGGAACTACGACGTGCTGAAGCCCGCCGCGAGCCAAGCCGCGGAATGAGCAGCTCCTCGCGCCGCGACAATTGGGGCAGCGCCGCCCGCATCGCGATCTTCATCGTGGGCGGCGAGGCGGTACCCGAGGCGGAATGGGCCGCGATGGCGCCCGATTGCGTGTCGATCCACGCCGCGCGAGTCAGCGCGCCGGCACCCTGGGCGTCCTGGAATGCCGATCGCACCGAGGTCGAGCTCGCCGCCGACATGCGACGCGGCGCCGAGCAACTCGCCACGCTCCGGCCCACGGTCGCGGTGCTGGCCCACACGTCGAGCAGCGTCGTGGGCGGCGATGGCTGGGACGCGGCCGCGATGCGCGCCATGGGCGCGGCGTTCGGCGGCACCACGATCGCGCGGACCAACGGGCAGGATACGCAGGATGCGCTCGCCGCACTGGGCGTCCGCCGCCCATTGCTCATCCTGCCGCCCTGGTTTCCGCCGCCGACGCTCGCCGCGGCAGGCGACTACTACGCTCGCGCTGGCGTCGCACCGGCCGCCCTGCATCGCCTCGATCCCGGACCGGCGTGGCGCGACATTCCCGAGAGCGAGCTCTACGCGCGCGGGCTGGGCATCGCGCAGGACCTCGAGCTGCTCGTGGCGCAAACGCTCGCCGCCGCGACCAGCAGCCCCGGCGCGTCGGCCGACGGGGTGCTGATCGCGGGCACGGGCTTTCGCAGCGTCGGCGCCATCGACCACCTCGAACGGACGCTCGGCCGCCCGGTGATCACCGCCAACCAGGCAAGCCTCTGGCGCGCGCTGCGGTTGGCGGGCGTCGGCACGCGCGTCGCGGGCTACGGGCGGTTGCTCGCCACCTGAATCGTCGGCGCACAGTCGACCGCGTCGCCCGAAAGAGCCCGTGCAGTCGCTCGGGATGACAGCACCGTCTAGCTTGGCTAGCGTCGTGTCATGACACCCACTCTTGCCCGCATCGACGTCCATCTCTTTCGTGCGCCGGTAAAGGAACCGGTGCGCGCCGCGTTCGGGTCGCTGACCGAGCGCGTGGCGATCTTCGTGCGGGCCGAGGATTCCGAGGGCGCGCATGGCTGGGGCGAGGTCTGGTCCAACGCGCCGTCGCTCTCGGCGCCGCATCGCGCGCAGGCGCTGGCCGACATCGTGGCGCCCGCCGCACTCGGCCGCCCGCTCAACGATCCCGTGGCGCTGTGGGCCGCGCTGGAGCGGCGGCTGCACCTGATCCGCCTGCAGAGCGGCGATGCCGGCGCCTTTTCGTCGGCGCTGGCAGGGCTCGATCTCGCGATCCACGATCTCGTCGCCCGCCGCGCCGGGCTGCCCCTATGGCGGGCGCTCGGCGGCCGCGATGGCGCGCCGGTGCCGGTCTATGCGAGTGGCCTCAATCCCGGACCGTCGGCGCTGGAGACGGTGCGGCGCACACGCGAGGCGGGCTACCGCGCCTTCAAGATCAAGATCGGCTTCGGCCGGGAGACCGATCTCGCGACGCTGGCGCCGGCTGCCGCCGACCTGCGGCCGGGCGAGCGGCTGATGGTCGATGCCAACCAGGGCTGGGATCTGCGCACCGCTGTCGCGATGGCGCGCGATCTCCAGGCGTTTCCGCTCGGCTGGCTCGAGGAGCCGCTTCCCTGCGATCGGCCGGCGCATGAATGGGCCCAGGTCGCAGCCGCGGCCGCGGCGCCGCTGGCGGCGGGCGAAAATCTGCGGGGCGCACTCGACTTCCAGAGCGCGATCGACGGCGGATCGCTGGGGGTGGTGCAGCCCGACGCCGCCAAGTGGGGTGGCCACTCGGGCTGCCGCCCCGTCGCCCTGGCCACGCTCGCGGCCGGGCGAACCTACTGCCCGCACTTCCTGGGTGGCGCGCTGGGGCTTGCGCACTCACTGCACTTGCTGGCGTCGGTGCGCGGACCCGGCTTGCTGGAGGTCGATGCCAATCCCAACCCGTTGCGCGAAGCGCTGCTGGGCGATCTCCTCAAGGTGACGGACGGCGCGCTGACCTTGCCGGCCGGCCCGGGGGTTGGGTTCGAGCCCGATCTCGGCGCGATCGCGGCGTTCCGCACCCTGCATCTGGAGCGCCGCGGCTAGTGCGCGCGCTCACCCGCCTCACTCGCTTTTCTCGGCAACCAGGAAGATCCTCGGATCGCGTCGACCGGAGCCGTGGCGCGCGCGCTCGATGATCGTGAAACCGGCGTGCGCGATCTCGGTCTCCAGTGTCGCGGAGTCGAAGACCGAAACGCTCGGCGCCTTCCCGAGCCATCGGGCGATGGGCACAGCCATCCGGATGAGCGGGTTCATCTCGGAGAGACAAGGTGTCTTCGAGATGAACAGACCGCCCGGCTTCAGGACGCGGCGGGCCGCCGCCGACGTCGCGGCGCGATCGCTGACGAGGTGCAAAACGTTGAACGCGAGGACGGCGTCGTAGAGAACCCCGGTTCCAGGGTCACTGGACGCCGGTGCGACGGAGAACGCGACGTTGCCGAATGTCCCGGCAGCCACCTTCTCCCGCGCGATTGCGATCATCTCGGCCGAGACATCCGTTCCGAGGAGGCGCGACACCGACGGCGCAAGCTTGAGCGCAGTCGTCCCGGTGCCGCAGCCGATTTCCAGCACGGTGGCCGCCGCGCCGAGAAGCTGACGCGTCCGCGCCACCGTGCGTTCGTAACCCGCAAGGTCCCGGATGGGATCGGTCGCGTATTTTCGGGCAACGCGATCCCAGAAGGGCGCGTCAGGGTTCGTCGCGATCATTTGCTTCTCCAATTGAAATCGACTGCTCGCTACCATATGCGTATACGGATGAATTCTTCGAAATTCGTACAATATATATATGTTTACGCATGAGCCGAATTGATTGGAACCTCGCGCGAGCGTTCTGCGCGACCGCTGACGCGGGGTCGCTGTCCGCGGCTGCGCGCCAGATCGGTCTCACGCAGCCGACCCTGTCGCGGCAGGTGGCCGAACTCGAGGCTGAGCTTGGCGTCGCCCTGTTTGAGCGGATCGGCCGGAGGCTTGTCCTGACCGCGACGGGCCGTGGCCTGCTCGAGCATGCCCGCACCATGGCCGCTGCCGCGGACTCCATGGTGCTTTCCGCCGCCGGCCAGACGCAGGACGTGAGCGGGCGCGTTTGCATCTCCGCGACCGAGGCGTTCTCCGCTTTTGTCTTGCCGCAGATCGTCGAGCGCATTCGGCGGGAGCGCCGCGGGTCACGCTCTCCCTCATTGCGACCGACTCCCTGAGCGATCTGCGTCGCCGCGAGGCCGACATCGCGATCCGCCATCTCCGCCCGACGGAACCGGAGCTGATCGCCCGGCACATCGGCGACATGCATGCGGACTTCTACGCGTCGGGCGCCTGGATCGCCCGTCACGGCAAGCCGACCACCGCGAAGGCTATCGCGAAAGCCGAAATGCTCGCCTTCGAACCGGTCGATCGGTTCCTGGACCAGCTGGGCAAAGCCGGAATCGTGGTCTCGCCGGATCGCTGCCGCATCGCTTCGGACAACGCGATCATGCTCTGGCAGATGGTGCGGCGGGGATTGGGGGTCGGGATCGTCCTGCGCAGCATCGCGACGCAAACGCCTGATCTGGTGAGATTGCTCCCAAACTGGACGGGCATTCCGGTGCCGGTGTGGCTGGTCACCCACGGCGAACTGCGGACGAGCGCACGGGTCAGGCTGGTGTTCGACGTGCTCGCCGAAGAGTTGGCCAAGCGCATCGGCGATCGCGCCGGAGCGTAGTTTCGGTTCACAGCGCGCAGGTCCAGAAGGACGCGCGGCGTTCCCAACGCAAAACCGGCGCTTCTCTTGCGAGAAGCGCCGGCGATTGCTGTCCCTATCCCACTGGACGTCCGGTTCGGATGCACGGGGTTTTCGTGTCCCCAGTCCCCGCGAGCCTCGGCCGAAGTCCCTCTGTCGTCTTGAAGCTTGGGTCCCCACCCGCGCCTCGTGAGGAG
>VGCH01000026.1 GCA_016870115.1 Alphaproteobacteria bacterium
TCGCCGCATGGCCGGCTGCGCTACGCCGATCGGCTTCGCCGGCCACGCTCCAACTAGCGCAACGGCCAACTCTGAACTAGCATTTCATCTGGACCACTCGATGGGGACCGATCAGGCGTAGGCGGTCGGCGGCTGGGCGGAGTTGGCGATCTGGATGTCGGCGCTGTTGACCAGCCCGGGCGTGCTCGCGACCTCGGTGATGCCGAGATTGATGAACGAGGCAAACGAGCCGTACTTGAAGAAGGTCGGCCCCGAGAGGCCGCCGCCCAGGATGTCGCGGGCCGCGTTGGCCTGGTGGGTGGTCGCGGCCACAAAGCCGTTGTTCACGGCGGGCTCGCTGTAGCCTCCTGCGTAGTTGGCGGTGGACGTAGGGAACGCGTAGGTGACCGGGCCATCCCACTGCACGCCGGCCTGGAGGCCCGTGATGTAGCTGTCCGCCGAGACGCCGGAAAACGCTCCGTTCGCCTCCTGCGGGCCATGGCTCGAGCCGGCGCCGGTCGTGGCGGCAAACGCACCCTCGGCGGAGACGGTCCAGCTCCCCAGACCGACGCCACCGCAGAACGAACAATCGCAAAGGGCGACCATGCGGGCACCTTGCCGGGCCAGGCCGGACCCGGTCAATCGCCTCCGAAGCGGTCCGGGCGCGCTTGCCTCCGGGGCCGTCCCCCGGCGAGGATCGGTCCATGAACATTGCCCATCTGCTGCTCGGCGCCGCCCGGGCCCATGGCGAGCGGCCGGCGCTGGCGCGCGGCGCGGGCTCGCATTCGACCTACCGCGATTTCTGGCGGCAGGTCGCGGTCATGAGCACCCACCTCAAGCACCGATTTGGCCTCAAGCCGGGCGAGCGGGTGGCGCTCGCCATGACCAATGGCGTCGAGGCGCTGGAGGCGATGTATGCAGTCTGGCACGCGGGCCTCGTCGCGGTGCCGATCAACGCCAAGCTGCATCCCCGCGAATTCGCCTACATTCTGGAGCACTCCGGTGCGCGGCTTTGCGTGGTGACGCCCGATCTCGCCACGACCATCGCCGAGGCCGCGGCGGGCCTGAAGGCGCTGGTCGAGATCGTGGAGACCGGAACGCGGAGCTGGACCTTCATGGGCAATGGCGACCCCTCGGCCCTGGTCGAGCGGGCGCCGGAGGATCTCGCCTGGCTGTTCTACACCTCGGGTACCACGGGGCGGCCCAAGGGCGCGATGCTCACGCACCGTAACCTTCTTGCAATGACACTGAACTATTTCGCCGACATCGACCGGCCGGCGCCGGGCGGCTCGATCCTCCATGCCGCGCCGGTGAGCCACGGCTCGGGCTTGTGGAACTTCCCGCTCCTGCGCGCTGGCGCGGTGCAGGTGTTTCCCGAGAGCGGCAAGTATGACGTGGCCGAAAGCGTCGAGCTGATGAACCGCTGGGGCGATTGCTCGATCTTCCTCGCGCCGACCATGGTGAAGCGGCTGGTCGAGCATCCGGCGGTCGCGGAGCTGCGGCCCGGTGCGCTGCGGCTGATCACCTATGGCGGCGCGCCGATGTATGTGAGCGACCTCAAGCGGGCGCTCGGCACGCTCGGCAATGTGCTGGTGCAGCTCTACGGGCAGGGCGAGAGCCCGATGACGATCACGCATCTGAGCCGCGAGGAGCATGCGCGGCGCGATCATCCGCGCTGGGAGGCGCGGCTCGCCTCGGCCGGCCTGCCCGACAGTTGCGTCGAGGTTCGGGTGGTCGACGAGAGCGGCCGGCCGATGCCGGTCGGCGAGCCGGGCGAGATTGTGGTGGCGGGCGATACGGTGATGGCGGGCTATCTCGAAAATCCCGACGCCACAAGGCGCTCGCTGCGCGGCCGCTGGCTGTGGACCGGCGATGTCGGAGCGTTCGACGCCGACGGGTTCCTGACGCTAATGGATCGTTCCAAGGACATGATCATCTCGGGCGGCTCCAACATCTATCCGCGCGAGATCGAGGATGTGCTGAACCTGCACGAGGGCGTCGCCGAATGCTCGGTGGTCGGCCGCCCCCATCCCGAATGGGGCGAGGAGGCGGTGGCGTTCGTGGTGCGCCGCGGCGGCGCGACGGTCGGGCCGGCCGAGCTCGACGCGCTTTGCCTCGCCCATATCGCGCGCTTCAAGCGACCCAAGGATTATCGCTTCGTCGAGGCGTTGCCGAAGAACAATTACGGCAAGATCCTGAAGACCGATCTGCGCACGCAGCTCGCCGATGCTCCGCGCGCGCCGGGAGAGGCCGACTGAGGGGCGGCGGGCGGTTCGCTTCCGCCCAAACGATGTCGTTGCCATTCCCGGGGGAGTGCGCGAGGAGTCATATATGGAAAGGGAGACCAGCATGGGCATGATCGATTTCAAGCGGCCGGATGGGTCGAGCTGTCGCGGCTATCTCGCGGAAGCGGGGCGGGGCAAGCCGGGGATCGTGGTGATCCAGGAATGGTGGGGTCTGAACGACCAGATCTGCGGCGTCGCCGACCGATTCGCCCGCGCCGGCTACAACGCGCTGGCGCCCGATCTCTACAAGGGCCGCGTGACCCAGACGCCGGACGAGGCCAACCATCTGATGAGCGGCCTCGATTTCGTCGGCGCATCGGACCAGGACATCGCGGGCGCCGTGAAGCACCTCGCCGCGATCAGCCGCAAGGTCGGTGTGATGGGCTTCTGCATGGGCGGCGCGCTCACCATCGCCGCTTGCGCGCGCGTGCCGGGCATTGCCGCCGGCGTGCCCTTCTATGGCATTCCGCCCGGCCAACTCGCCGATCCGGCCAAGATCGCGGTGCCGCTGCAGGGCCACTTCGCCAACCAGGATGACTGGTGCACGCCCGCGGCCGTCGATGGCCTCGAGAAGGCGATGAAGGCGGCCGGCCGCAGCCCGGAGGTCCATCGCTACGACGCCGCCCACGCCTTCGCCAACGAGCGCAGCGCCGCCTACCATCTCGCCTCGGCCAACGCGGCGTGGGAGCGCATGCTCGGCTTCCTCGGCAAGCACCTCTGAGCGCCGCGCGTCGGCCGCTGGCGCTCGCGATCGTCGGACTGGGTGCGGCGCTCGCGCCGCTCGACATCGCGGTCAACATCGCGTTGCCCGCGATCGTCGCGCGCTTCGGGCTCGCGCTCGACGAGGTGCAGTGGATCGTCGTCTGCTACGTGCTGGTCTATGGCTCGTTGATGCTGGTGTGCGGGCGGCTGGGCGATGTCTTCGGCCATCGCCGCGTCTTCCGCGCCGGTCTCGCCGTCTCGGCCGTCGCCTGTGCCGCCTGCGCGGCGGCACCGGACTGGCCGTTCTTCCTGTGGGCGCGCGCGCTGCAGGGCGTGGGCACGGCGCTGTCGCTCGCCTGCGCGCCGGCGCTCGCCACCGAGCTCTATCCGCCGGCCGAGCGCACCCGGGCGCTGGGCGCATTCGCCGCCATGCAGGCCGGCGCGGCGACCGCCGGGCCATTGCTGGGTGGGGCCGTCCTGGCGCTATGGGATTGGAGCGCGGTCTACTGGATGCGTGTGCCGTTGGCGCTGGCCGTGCTGGCAGGCACGAGTCTCCTGCCGAGTCCGCGCCGTACCGATCGCCCGTTCGATGCGCGCGGCGCGGCGCTCCTGGCGGCGGCGACGGCGACACTCTTGCTGGCGTTCGTGCTGGTGCAGCGGCCCGCCATGCCGGCCCTGGCGGCAATGGGCATGTTCGTCGCCTCGGCGGTGCTCCTCGTCTGGTTCGTGGCGCACGCGCGGGACCGCGCCGATCCGATCCTGCGGCCTGGCCTCTTCGCCGACCTGCGATTTGCCCTGCCCAACGTGATGAATGTCGCCGCGCATCTCACGGGCTTTGCGATCCTGCTGCTGACGCCATTCTATCTCCTGCAGGTGCTGGGCCTGTCGCCGGTCGCGGGCGGCCTCATGCTGGCGCTGGCGCCGTTCGCCTCGACGCTGGCGGCACCGCTCGCCGCGCGGGCCGCGCCCCATGTGGGTCGCCGGCCGCTGGCCGCCGGCGGGATCGCGGTCATGGGACTGGCACTTCTGGGGCTGGCGACGGGCACGGCGGCGACGCCGGTGGCCCTGGTGGCCGCACTTCTGGTCCTGCACGGACTCGGCAGTGGTGTTCTGGCCCTCGCCTATACCGACATCGTGACCGCGACCCTGCCGGCGGCGGATCGCGGTGTCGCCGGAAGCCTGTCGCTCCTCACGCGGACGCTTGGCATCGTGGGCGGTGCGGCGGCGCTCACGACCTTGCATCGGCTTGGCGCCGACGGCGTGACCGTCGACGGATTCCTCGCGGGCTATCGCTTCGCCTTTCTCGCGGGTGGCGCGGGCCTGCTCGGGCTGCTGGCGCTCAGCGCGCTCCGGCCCTCGTTGTGGCGCGGCGACTGAGGATGCTCACTGCACCTTGATGTTGCCCGCGCGGATCACATCGCCGAAGGCCTTCGTCTCCTCGGCGATGCGAGTCTTGAATTCGGCGCTGTTGAGGTACGTGACGCGCGCGCCGCCATTGTGCAGCCGCTCGATGACGGTCTTGTCCGTCAGCGCCTGCGCGATCGCGCGATCGAACCTCGCGATCGCCGCCGCCGGAGTGCCCGTGGGCGCCACGATGCCGAACCAGGAATCGCCGCCGTTCTTGCCGTAACCCTGCTCGCGCAGTGTCGCGATCTCGGGGAAGTCGGGGTGCCGCACATCGGCCAGCATCGCGAGCCCGCGCACCTTGCCCGCCTTGATGTGTGGCAACGTCGTCTGGTCGAACTGCAACTGCACCTCGCCCGCGACCAGTGCATTGGTGGCCGGCGCGCTGCCGCGGTAGGGCACATGCGTCAGCTTGATGCCCGCCTCCAGCGACAGGAGCTCGCCGAACAGATGGGTGATGGTGGCAAGCCCGGCCGAGCCGAAGTTGAGCTTGCCCGGATTGGCCTTGGCGTAGGCGATCAGCTCCGGCAGCGTCTGCGCGGGCACCGACGGGTGCATGGCAAGCGCGCCCCAAGAAGTGGAGAGGCGCGAGACCGGCACAAAGTCCTTCTCCGGATCGAACGGGATTGGCTGCAGGTGACGGGTGATGCAGAGCATGGCCGTCGTCACGGTCAGGAAGGTGTGGCCGTCGACCGGCTGGTTCTTCACGTGCTCTGCACCGATCATGCCCGAGGCGCCGGCACGATTGTCGAACACCACGGGCTGCCCCAACAGCTGCGCGGCCTTCTCGATCACGATCCGGGTCGAAATGTCGGAGGGACCGCCGGGCGGGTAGGGGATGACCATGCGGATCGGCTTGGTCGGCCAGTCCTGCGCGACGGCGGGCAGAGCCATCGCGCTGAGCGCAAGGGCGGCGAACAGGCGGCGGATCATCATGACGATTCCTCCCATCTTGTTCCGATCACCATTCCACGCTGGCCCCCGACCGGCAACACGCCCGGGTGTGTTGGGCTCCGGCGGAACCGGTCATGCAGTTCCCTCGGGACGGAAACACGATAGGCTGGCGGCCATGAGCCCGATCACGATCTATCGCGCCCGTCGCATCGTCACGATGAACCCCGCGCAGCCCTTCGCCACCCATGTAGCGGTGCGTGACGGCCGTATCCTGGGAGCCGGCGATCTCGAGTCGCTCGCCGGGTGGGGCGCCCACACGCTGGACGACCGCTTCGCGGACAAGGTGATCCTGCCGGGCTTCGTCGAGGGTCACAGCCACGCCTTCGAGGGCGGCGTGTGGAAGTTCCCCTATGTGGGCTATTTCGACCGCACCACACCGGAGGGCCTTCGGTCGCCGGGCCTGAAAAGCATCGAGGAGGTGGTGGTTGCCCTGCAGTCGTATGAGCGCGCGATGCCGCGCGACGGCTCGACACTGCTCGCCTGGGGCTTCGATCCGATCTACTTCGGCGGCCGGCGCATGGACCTCGCCGATCTCGATCGGGTGTCGCGCGATCGGCCGGTGGTGGTGATCCATTCCAACTTCCATGTGCTGAACGCCAATACGCCGGTCTTCGCCAAGGCCGGGATCACACGGGCGACCAACGTCCACGGCGTGGTGAAGGACGCGGCCGGCGAGCCGACCGGCGAACTGCAGGAACTGACCGCGAAGTACATGGCCTATCGCGCGGCCGGCGTGGAGCTCTCCTCCATCCTGACCGACGAGCAGGCGCTGTGGCGCTTCTCGCGCGTGGCGCAGATCGCGGGCGTCACGACGGCGACCGATCTGCACAACGATCTGCCTCCGTCCGCCGTCGACGCCTATCTGCGGGCGACGGCGCGCGAGGATTTCCCCATCCGCATCCTGCCGGCCTTCGCCGCCGCCTCGTCTCCGCCGCAGGACGCGATTCCCCGGCTGCGCGCGCTCACGGAAAAGAACAACGACAAGTTGCGCTTCCAGCTGGTGAAGATCGTGACCGACGGCTCGATCCAGGGCCTGTCGGCGCGCATGCGCTGGCCCGGCTACTACGACGGCACGCCCAATGGCGTGTGGAACGTCGGCCCCGACGATCTCGATCGGCTGCTGCTGGCCTGGCACCGCGAGGGCTTCCAGGTCCATATCCACACCAACGGTGACGAGGCCTCGGAAGTTGCGCTGAACGCCGTCGAGCGCGTGCTCGCCGAGGCACCGCGCTGGGACCATCGCCACACGCTGCAACACGCCCAGATGGCCGATGCCGGCCAGTTCCGGCGCGCCCGCGCGCTCGGCATGTGCGTGAACCTGTTCGCCAACCACCTGTTCTACTGGGGCGACATCCATCGCGCGCGTACGCTGGGACCGGAGCGGGCGGAGCGCATGGATGCCTGCGCCACCGCGCGCGACTGCGGCGTGCCGTTCGCCATCCATTGCGATGCGCCGGTGACGCCGATCGGGCCGCTCTTCACCGCCTGGTGCGCCGTCAATCGCCGGACTGCCTCGGGCCGCACGCTGGGCGAGGCGGAGAAGATCCCGGTCGCGGACGCGCTGCGGGCGATCACGCTGGGCGCCGCCTACACGCTGAAGCTCGACGAGGAGATCGGCAGCATCGATGTCGGCAAGCGCGCCGATTTCGCGATCCTCGATCGCGATCCGCTGGCCGTGCCGCCGATCGAATTGAAGGACGTCGGTGTGTGGGGGACGATGCTGGGCGGCCGCGTGTTCGAGGCGCCGCGGGGGTGAGGGCGCCGATCCCCTTTACGGTGATCGGCGGATTCCTGGGCGCCGGCAAGACGACGCTGGTCAATCGCCTGCTGGCCGCGCCCGGGTCCGAGCGGATCGCGGTGCTGGTGAACGATTTCGGCGCGCTCGACATTGATGGCCGGCTGATCGCGGCGGCGGGGGGCGCGAGCGTCGCGCTCGCCAACGGGTGTCTCTGCTGCACCATCGGCGATTCGCTGAGTGCCACGCTTGTCGACTTGCTGGATGGGCCTGCGTCCTTCGACCGGATCGTGGTCGAGGCGTCGGGCGTGGCGGATCCCGCGCGCATCGCCGAGCTGGCGGCGCTGGAGCCGAGACTGGCGCGCGACGCCACGGTCGTGGTGGTCGATGCGACGGACGTCCGGCGGCGCGCCGCCGACCGCTATGTCGGCGACACGGTGCGCCGCCAGCTGGCCGCCGCCGATCTGCTCCTGCTGAACAAGGCCGATCTGGTGGCGGCCGACGCGCTCGCGGCCCTGCGGGCGTGGCTCGGCGAGATCGGTGTGACGGCGCCCGCGATCGAGTGCATCCGGGCCGCCGTGCCGGTGGCAGCTCTGTTCGGGCAGACCGTGCTGACGAATGTCAGCCTCCCGGCCCCGCACGCCCCCGAGCGCACCTTCGCGAGCTGGAGCTACCAGTGGGCAGAGCCGGTCGACCGCGCGGCGGTGATGGCCATCCTGGACGATCTGCCCGAGGGCGTGTTGCGCGCCAAGGGGCTGGTGCGGTTCGCCGACACGCCGGAGCGCGCGACCGTCGTGCAGGTGGTCGGCCGGCGCCGCGATCTGGCGGATGGCGGCGCTTGGCGCGCCGGCGAGCGGTCGAGTTTGGTGCTGGTGGGGGTGCGCGCGGAGGGGCTCGCGACCGGCGTCAGATGAAGTCGCCGGCGATCCAGTTGTGGCCGTTGGTCGCCACAAGCGAGGTGCCGTCGCTCAGCACGGCGACGGTGCTTCCGAGGCCCGACGAGACAATCACGCCGTTCTGCAGCAGCACCCGATCGGCGTCGCCGCCGTCCGCGAAATCCGAGATCGTGTCGGTTCCGAGCCCTCCGCCGCTGTAGACGAAAGTGTCGGCGCCCGTGCCGCCGGTGAAGGTGTCGCTGCCGTCGCCGCCGATTATCGTGTCCCCGCCGCCGCCACCGAACACCGTGTCATTGCCGTCCTGGCCGGCGAGCAGGTCCCCGCCGTTGCTACCGAACACGGTGTCGTCGCCGAACCCGGCGAACAGGAGATTGGCGCCGCCATCGCCGGTCAGCGTGTCGTGGCCGGACCCGACGCTGAGCGACTCGATCCCGATCAGCGTTTCGGTGCCGTCGCCGAACCCGGCGAACAGGAGATTGGCGCCGCCATCGCCGGTCAGCGTGTCGTGGCCGGACCCGACGCTGAGCGACTCGATCCCGATCAGCGTTTCGGTGCCGTCGCCGGTCACGACGACCGTACCGGCCGAGTCCAGCGACACATCGATCGCCGACGACGAGGCGATGTGGACCCGATCGTCGCCGGTGCCGCCGTCCAGCGTGTCACCGCCGGTGCCGCCAAACAGGGAGTCGTTGCCGTTGCCGCCAAACAACGTATCGCCGTTGGCGCCGCCGGAGAGCGTATCGTTGCCGCCGCCGCCGGACAGGACATCGGCCAGCGAGTATCCGTTGATCGTGTTGTCGGTCGCGCCACCGGTGACCGTGACGCCGCCGACGGCCACGCCCTCGATGATTTCGATGTCGTCGCCCACGGTAAAGGCGGTCGACACGAAGATATCGATCCGGTCGGTCCCTTCGCTCGCGGCTTCGACCATCGCATCGCCGGCGTCGCGCACCTGGAAGTAGTCGTTGCCGGCGCCGCCGAACAGCGTGTCGTCGCCCGCGCCGCCGAACAGCGTGTCGTTTCCGCTGCCGCCGTAAGCGGTATCGGCCGCGTCGCCGCCGAAGAGCATGTCGTTGTCGGCGCCGCCATAGAGCGTGTCGGCGCCGCCGCCGGCGTTCAGCGTGTCGTTGCCGCTGCCGCCTGACAACACGTCGGACGAAGCGTAGCCGTTGATGGTGTTGTTCGTCGCGCCACCGGTGATCGTGACACCGCCGGCGGCCACGCCCTCGATGACCTCGATATTGTCGCCGACCGTGTAGGCGGACGAGACGAAGATGTCGACGCGGTCGGTGCCTTCGGCGGCCGCCTCGAACAGGGCGTCGCCGGCCTCGCGGACCTGGAAGTAGTCGTTGCCCGCGCCGCCGAACAGCGTGTCGCTGCCCGTCCCGCCGTACGCGATGTCGTTGCCGGCGCCGACGTAGAACGTGTCGTCGTCGGCGCCACCGAACAGGACGTCATTGTCCGCACCGCCATAGAGCGTGTCGGCGCCGGTGCCGCCCGACAGCGTGTCGTTGCCATCGAGGCCGAACAGCGCGTCGTCGCCGCCGCCGCCAAACAGCGTGTCGTTGCCGGTGCCCGCGGAGACGGAATCCGGGCCGCCATAGAGCGTGTCAGCCGGGGAAACCCCGTTTAGCGTGTCGCCGGAACCGGAACCGAACAGGATGGCCATCTAAACCGTGCGCCCGACCTGCTCGGGCGGCCTCTGTAAAGAATGACTTTGCGACGAATCTGCGGCTTGAGTGCGGATTGGATACGCGTCCACTCTCCCGCGTGGATCAATGGGTTAAGTATAGCGCAGGCAGTGAATCTACTCAATTCTGCAAGCATCATGCGGCAATCCCTAGAACGAAGTAAGAACGTGGCGGTGCGCTAGGGGCACCTCGGCATGCTAAGCTCCAGTGAAAGATGGAGAATCCAGATATGGTAGGTCGGCTCCAGAATCGGGTGGCATTAGTAGTAGGGGCGGGGTCGAGCGGCCCCGGCTGGGGCAACGGCAAGTGCACGGCGCTCACCTTTGCCCGGCAGGGCGCCAAAGTTTTTTGTGTCGATCTGAATCGCGAAGCCGCCGAGGAGACGGTCGCATTGATCCGGGCCGAGGGCGGGGTGGCGGAGGGATACGCCGCCGACTCCTCGCGCAACGAGCAGATCGCGGGCGCGGTCCGAGCCTGCCTCGAGCGCTGGGGTCAGATCGATGTGCTCGACAACAATGTCGGGATCGGCTCGACGGGCGGCCCGGTCGAACTCGACGAGGACGAGTGGCATCGCGTCTTCGATGTCAACGTGAAGAGCTTCTACCTGACCGCCAAGCACGTCCTGCCGGTGATGGAGCGCCAGGGTCGCGGCTCGATCGTGAATGTGAGCTCGATCGCCTCGATCCGCAGCCCCAAGGGGGTAGCCTATGTCGCTTACAACGCGAGCAAGGGCGCGGTGAACGGTCTCACCATCGCCATTGCCTCGCAGTACGCAAGCAAGGGCATCCGCTGCAACGCGATCCTGCCCGGCCTCATGCATACGCCGATGATCGACTTCCTCGCCGAGCAGTACGCCCGCGACGCGAAGGATCACAATCAGGCCTACCAGCGGATGATCGAGATCCGCGACAAGGCCTCGCCCACCGGCAAGATGGGCAGCGGCTGGGATACCGCGAATGCCGCGCTGTTCCTCGCGAGCGATGAGTCGGCTTACGTCAACGGCCACCTGCTGGTGGTGGATGGCGGGATCACGATCCGCGCATGACGGCACCGACCATCGCGCCGCCGCGGGACCTGCCTGCGCTGACCGGCTTGCGGTTCCTCGTCGCTTTCTGGGTGGTGCTGTTCCATTGCGAGAAGCTGATCGTCGGCATCGAGGGCTATCTGCCGCTGATGCACCAGGGGTATCTGGGGGTCGACTTCTTCTTCCTGCTCTCGGGGTTCATCCTGGCCCACGTCTATGGCGCGCGCTTCGCGACGGGCGAGCGCGGGCTGTGGCCGCGCTTCGTGTGGCTGCGTTTCGCCCGCATATGGCCCGCCTATGCCGTCGCGCTCGCGGGCCTCGCCGGGTTCGACGTGGCGCAGCAGTTCTTGGATGCCGGGGCGGTTCGCATCGAGCCCGGACCCTGGTTGACCGAGCTCGCCGTTCACGCCGCCATGCTGCAGAGCTGGGGGCTGGGCGACGCCAACCGGTTCAACATTCCCGGCTGGTCGGTGAGTTCCGAGTGGCTGGCCTATGTGCTCTTTCCGATCCTCGGCTTTATCGCCCTGGTTGTGCGCAGTTTCGTTGGCCGCCTGGTCTTCATCGCGCTCGCGACACTCGCCATCTGGTATCCGTATTGGCGCTATGGCGGTTCCGATCTGAACCACATCGGCTGGCTGGCGCTGCCGCGCCTCGGGGGCGAGTTCCTGATCGGGGTTCTGGTGCGCGCGATGCTGCCCGATGCCGCGACGGTCGATGCGAAACGGCGCGGCGATCTCGCGCTGGTTCTGGGATTGGGCGGAGCGGTGGTGCTACTCCCGACCCTGTTCCGCCCCGTGCCGGTCGGGGATGCGCTCGCGCTGCCGCTGTTTGCGCTTGCGATCTGGGGGGCCGCGCATGACGGTCCGTTGGCGCGACGGCTGCTCGCGGCACCCGGCATCCTGTTTCTGGGCGAGGCGTCTTACTCCGTCTATCTCATGCAGAACCTGCCGATCGCCATCACCGGCACTATCGGCAAGCGTTTAGGGGTCGTGGACGATCCACTGTGGATCGGCGGGCGTGTCGGTCTCGTGATGCTGGCCGCGGTCGCGCTGGGATGCCTGCTCTATGTGTTGGTCGAGAAGCCCGCGCGCGCCTGGCTGAGGCGGATCGGACCGCGCGGCTGACGTTCAGCCGTCACCGCCCCGGCGTTGCATCCAGCGGAAAAGTGCCGGTGCCGTCGAGATCAGAAGGATCACGCGAAACAGGTGGTGGGTGGCCACCATCGCCGTCTCGACTCCCAGCGCGAGCGCGATCAGGCTCATTTCGGCGAAGCCTCCCGGGGCGTAGGACAGCACCGTGGCATTGATATCGAGGCCGGTGAGCGCCCGGGTGACCCAGGCAAAGGCGACCGCCGCGCCGATCAGGATCAGGGCCGCGCCGACACTCGCGGCCATCTCGCGCCGCAACTCGGACAGGATGGCGCCCACGAACCGGCAGCCGATGCCGGCACCCACCACCACTTGCGCGGCGGCCACGAGGACGGCCGGCGGCTTGGAGTCGGTGAAGCCCGCGAGGTGGGCGATGCCGCTCACGATCATCGGACCCATCATGAAGGCGGCGGGAAGCCGCAGCACCCGGCCCACGACAATGCCAACCGCCCCGCAGGCGACCAGGATGGCGTAGTCCTTCCAGTCATTGCCGCTCGGGCCCTGCACCATCTCCAACACACTGGTCTGGGCGCCATCGACCAGCCGATACCAGAGCGGGATGGTGAGCACGACGGTCACGATGCGCAGCGCGTGCGCGAGCGCGATCGCGCGCTCCTCGCCCCCCAGCGCGGCGCCCACGATCGTCATGTCGTTCAGGCCGCCCGGCATGGCCGCGAAATAGCAGGTCGGGCGGTCCCAGCTCGTCGTGCGTCTCAACCATAGATAGCAGAGTGTCGCCCCGGTGACGGTCATGCCGCTCAGCACGACGAGGCTGACCGCCCATTGACTGAGGCGGTCCAGAAGATCGGGCGTGAAGCCCGACCCCAGCAGCACGCCCAGGACCACGATCATGCCCTGGCGCAGCCGCACCCGCATGCCGATCCGCAGGCCGGCGAAGGCCGCGACCGTGGCGAAGACGCAGGCGCCCAGCATCCAGGCCAGCGGCATCCGCATCTGGTCGAACAGGAATCCGCCGGCGGTCCCGAGCACCAGGGCGAGCACGAGCGGTCGCAGGCCCGCGTGACCGATCCAAACCTTGCTCTCGGGGCGGAAACTCGACGCCGTCGCGGTCAAGGCGCGAACTGCTCCTTGAGGATGCGCTCTTCGAGATCGTGTTCCGGGTCGAACAGCAGCGTGAGCGCGATGTCGCGCGCCTCGGTGACGACAATGCGCGAAACGTTGGCGACCTCGACGGAGTCCGCGGCGGCGGCCACGGGCCGCTTCACCGGATCGAGGACATCGAAGCGCACGGTCGCGGTGCGCGGCAGCAACGCGCCGCGCCAGCGCCGCGGGCGGAACGCGTTGATCGGCGTCAGCGCCAGCAGGCCCGCGCCGAGCGGCAGGATCGGACCATGGGCGGAGAGATTGTAGGCCGTGGAGCCCGCCGGCGTCGCGACCAGCGCGCCGTCGCAATGCAGTTCGGGCAGTCGCACCTTGCGGTCCACCGTGATCGCGATGCGCGCCGTCTGGCGGGTCGCGCGCAGGAGCGACACCTCGTTGATGGCGATGGCGTCGTGCGCCCGGCCGCGCGTGTCCGTCGCCTCCATGCGCAGCGGGTTCAGCCTCACCTCGCGGGCCCGCTTCAGCCGGGCAAGGAGGCCCGCTGGCCGATACTGGTTCATCAGGAAGCCGACGGTACCGAGGTTCATGCCGTAGATCGGCGTGCCGCGCTTCAGCGCGCGGTGCAGGGTCTGGAGCATCAGCCCGTCGCCGCCCAGCGCAATGACGATATCGGCCTGGGCCGGCGGAACGTGGCCGTAGCGCGCGCCCAGCGTCCGCGCGGCGCGTCGCGCTTCGGGCGTCGCCGCGGCGGCGAAGGAGAGCCGGAGAGGGGAGGCGGCCATGCGCGGGCACTATAGCCGCCGAGGCCGCGCATGCGATAACTTTGCGCCGGGAGGAACCGAACCATGGAACTGGTCCCGCTGGCGGACGGCTTTGGCGCCGAGGTGCGCGGCGTGTCGATCCTCGACGTCGCGGTCGACGCGGACGCCTACCGCGCGGTGCGCGAGGCGTTCGAGGCGCACTCATTGTTGCTGTTCCGCGACCAGCCGATCGCGGACGACATCCAGGTCGCCTATAGCCGCGCCTTCGGGCCGCTCGAACTCACCAAGGCCGCGTCGCTCGGCGAGAACTCGTTCTATTCGCGACTGACAAATCTCGGACCGGACGGCCGGATCGTGCCGCCGGACCACCGTCAGGTGCTGATCGCCCAGGCCAACGCGCTGTGGCACACCGACTCATCGTTCAAGAAAACGCCGGCGCTCGCCTCGGTGTTGACCGCGCGGGTGCTGCCGGGCGACGGCGGCGAGACCGAGTTCGCCTCGACCCGGCTCGCCTGGGAACGGCTGCCGGCGGCACGCCAGGAGAGTTTGAAGGACGCGGTTGCGACGCACTCCTACGCCAACAGTCGCGACCAGATCCATCCTGACCTCGCGACGAACCTCGAGCGCCAGCAGCTGCCGCCCGTGCGCTGGCGGATGAGCTGGCGCAATCCCGCCAACGGCCGCCGTGCGCTGTACATCGCGAGCCACGCCTACGCCATTGACGGAATGGAGGATCGCGCCGCCCGGCAACTGCTCGCCGAGCTGGTCGACGACGTGACGCGCCGCGACAAGGTCTATGTCCATCGCTGGCGACAGGGTGACGCGGTGATGTGGGACAATCGCGCCATGCTCCATCGCGGCCGGCCATGGGATTATGCGCGCGAGCGCTCGATGATCCGGACCACCATCAGCGCGACGCTGGCGGACGGGCTCGATGACGTGAGGCCGCCGCCCAAGCACTGATCGGGCCAGTTGCCGTCGGCGCCTCGCAGATTCGTGCGTTGACCCGCGAAGTCCGACCTGTTGATATGCCGGTCAGGGTTCGTTTGTCCGCGAACGAGTCGTGAAAAGACCGATGCGGACGGCATTTATGGGGGCTTCGATGAAGGAACGTGACCTTCGTGGTCTGATCGACCAGGTCAAGCGTGGGCGTCTGTCGCGCCGCGGCTTTGTGCAGCGCATGTCGGCCGTGGGCATCGCCGCCCCGTTCGCCACCCAGCTGCTGGTACACAGCGGCGTCGCAATGGCGCAGAGCCGCGACACCTACAAGCCGACCAAGCGCGGCGGCGGCGGGGCGCTCAAGGTGCTGTGGTGGCAGGGGCCGACGCTCCTGAACCCGCACTTTGCGACCGGCACCAAGGACCAGGACGGCAGCCGCCTGTTCTACGAGCCGCTGGCCGCGTGGGATCCCGAGGGCAACCTCAAGCCCAAGCTGGCGGCGTCCATCCCAAGCCGCGAGGACGGCACGCTCGCCGCCGACGGCAAGTCCGTGGTCTGGAAGCTGAAGCAGAACGTGAAGTGGCACGACGGTCGGCCCTTCACCGCCGATGACGTCGTGTTCAACTGGGAATACTCGAAGGATCCGGCGACGGCCGCGGTCACCACCGGCTCCTACAAGGACATCATGGTCGAGAAGGTCGACCAGTTCACGGTGCGAGTGCTGTTCAGCCAGGTCACGCCGTTCTGGGCCGAAGCGTTCGTCGGCACGCGCGGCATGATCATTCCGAAGCACCTGTTCAGCGAGTTCAGCGGCGCCAAGTCGCGTGAGGCGCCGACCAACCTGAAGCCGGTGGGCACGGGCCCCTACCTGTTCAGGGACTTCAAGCCGGGCGACCTGGTCGCCGGCACGATCAACAACAACTATTACCTGCCGAACCGGCCGTATTTCGATTCAATCGAGATGAAGGGCGGCGGTGACGCGGTATCGGCCGCGCGCGCGGTGCTGCAAACCGGCGAATACGACTTCGCCTGGAACCTTCAGGTCGAGGACGAGATCCTTCAGCGCCTGGAGCGCGGCGGCAAGGGCCGCGTCGAGCTGTCCCTCACCGGCAACATCGAGCACATCCAGGTCAACCAGACCGACCCGTGGACCGAAGTCGACGGCGAGCGCTCCAGCCTGAAGACCAAGCATCCGACGCTGCAGTTCAAGGAAGTGCGCGAGGCGCTGTCGCTGCTGGTGGATCGCGACTCGATCGAGAAGCACATCTACGGCCGGACCGGCCCCGCGACGCCGAACTTCTTGAACAACCCGGAGCGGTTCCGCTCGAAGACCACGAGCAAGGAATTCAGCATCGACAAGGCGAACGCCATGCTCGACGCGGCCGGCTGGGTGCGCGGGTCCGACGGCATCCGGGCGAAGGACGGCAAGAAGCTGAAGTTCGTCTACCAGACCTCGATCAACCAGCCGCGCCAGAAGACGCAGGCGATCGTCAAGCAGGCCGCCCAGCGCGCCGGCATCGATCTCGAGCTGAAGTCGGTGACGGCCTCGGTGTTCTTCTCGTCGGACGTGGCCAACGTCGACACCTACGGCAAGTTCTATTGCGACCTCCAGATGTACACGACGACCATGAGCCAGCCCGATCCGCAGGTGTTCATGGATCAGTTCGTGTCGCGCGAAGTCGCGACCAAGGACAACAAGTGGTCGGGCCGCAACATCACCCGCGTCCGCAATCCGGCGATCGACAAGCTCGCCGAGGATGCCAAGGGCGAACTCGATCCGGTCAAGCGCGCGGCGATGTACGTGGCGATGAACGATCTCGTCGTGAAGGATCAGGTCGTGATCCCGGTGGTCTACCGGCCGGGCACCGCGGGCCTCGCCAACAACCTGCGCGCCAGCATCAGCGGCTGGGACAACAACACCTGGGATCTCAGCGACTGGTACAAGGAAGGCTGATCGGCAGGCTCGCGCGCTTGTCGGGACGCTTCCCGTGACACCGGAATATGTGAGCCGTCGCCTGTTGCTGCTGATCCCGGCGCTGTTCGGGATCAGCATCTTCCTGTTCGCACTGCTGGCAGCCGCGCCGGGCGATCCGTTCGAGGAGCTGGCGACCAACCCGGCGGTGCCGCCGGAGGTGCGCCTGGCGCTGCGCGAGAAGTTCGGCCTGGATGATCCGATCTGGCAACGCTACCTGCACTGGCTGGTCGCCATAGCGCAGGGCGATTGGGGCTTCTCGTTCGTCAGCCGCATGGACGTGGATACGCTGATCCTGCAGCGGCTGCCCACGACCCTGGTGGTGATCGGCGCGAGCCAGATCGTGGCGATCATGGTGGCGCTGCCGGTCGGCGTGCTGGCCGCGACCCGGCCCTATTCGGTGTTCGACCAGGTCGCCAATACACTGGCCTTCGTGGGCTTCTCGCTCCCGACCTTCTTCACCGGACTGGTGTTCATCCTGGTGTTCTCCATCCAGCTCGACTGGCTGCCCTTCGTCTATCGCGCCGACGTGCCGGGCTCGGGCTGGCCCTGGCTTTGGACGCATATCAAACAGTCGATCATGCCGGTGATGGTGCTGGGCCTGTTCCAGGGCGGCGCGCTGGTGCGGTTCGTGCGCTCCTCGGTGCTGGACGTGATCAAGCTCGACTATGTCACCACCGCGCGCTCCAAGGGCATCGGCGAGCGCAAGGTGCTGACCCGCCATGTGGTGCGCACCGCGCTGATCCCGGTGGTCACGCTGATCGCACTCCAGTTGCCGGCGGTGTTTTCGGGCGCGCTGGTGACGGAGCAGATTTTCCGCGTGCCGGGCATCGGCTCGCTGCTGATCGCCTCGATGCTGGCCAACGACACGCCCGTGGTCATGGCCGTGACCTTCGTCTCCGCGATCCTCGTCGTCGTCTTCAACCTTATCGCCGATTTCCTCTATGCCTCCCTCGACCCCCGCATCGCCTACCGCTGACGGCGCGCCGCCCGTCGCGGCCGCCGTCGCCGCGCCCCGTCGACCGGTGACGCCGGCGGCCGAGGCTTGGCGCCGTTTCCGCAAGCATCGGCTGGCCGTGTGGAGCGCGGTCGTACTCGCCCTGATGGTGCTCGCCATCGCCTTCGGCGAGTTGCTGTGGCCGGTGCCGATCAACGAGATCGATTTCACTGCCAAGCTGAAGGGGCCTTCACTCAAGCATCCGTTCGGCACCGACGATCTCGGCCAGGACCTGCTCGCGCGCATCCTCTACGGCGGCAAGATTTCGCTCGCGGTCGGGCTGGCAGCCATGGTCGTCGCGGTGTTTGTCGGTGTGCTGGTTGGCGCCGTGTCCGGCATGGCGGGGGGCCGCGTCGATGCGTTCCTGATGTGGCTGACCGATCTGTTCCTGACGCTGCCGACGCTGCCGCTGCTCCTGCTGGTGATGTACCTGTTCCGCGACCCGGTGAAGGCGGTGTTCGGCCCCGAGGCCGGCGCCCTGATCCTGATCGTGTCGGTGGTGGGCGGCTTGCGCTGGATGCCGGTTGCCCGGCTGGTGCGCGCGCAATTCCTGTCGCTGCGCGAGAAGGAATTCGTCGAGGCGGCGCGCGCGCTCGGCGCGTCGCGGACCCGGCTGGTGATGCAGCACATCCTGCCCAACGTGGCCGGACCGGTGATCGTCGCGGCGAGCATCGACGTCGCCGCCGCGATCCTCGCGGAGTCGACCCTGTCGTTCCTCGGCCTCGGCTTCCCGTCGGACATTCCGACCTGGGGCAGCATGCTGCGCGACGCCAAGGACTATCTCGACATCGCGCCGCATTGGGCGCTGTTCCCGGGCACCATGATCTTCCTCGCGGTGCTCACCATCAACTATATCGGCGACGGTTTGCGCGACGCGCTCGATCCGCGACGCGTCATCTGACCGGGCCGGAGAGATGTCGCAGCCGCTGCTCGATATCCAGGGACTGAGAACCTGGTTCAAGACCGATGACGGCATGGTGCGCGCCGTCGACGGCGTTTCAATGTCGATCGCCGCCGGCGAGACGCTCGCGGTGGTGGGCGAATCCGGTTGCGGCAAGTCGGTGACCGCGCGTTCGGTGCTGAAGCTCCTCGACATGCCGCCGGGCCGCTTCGAGGCGGGCCGGATCCTGTGGCAGGGGCGGGATCTCATCCCGTTGCCGGAGTCCGAGATGAACTCGATCCGGGCGCGGGAGGTCTCGATGATCTTCCAGGAGCCGATGACCTCGCTCAATCCGGTCTATAGCGTGGGCGAGCAGATCGCCGAGTCGCTCCGGCTGCACGAGAAGCTCGCGCCCAAGGCGGCGATGGCCGCGGCGGTCGAGATGCTGCGGCTGGTCCAGATTCCCAACCCCGACCGGCGGGTGCACGACTATCCGCACCAGTTCTCCGGCGGCATGCGCCAGCGCGCGATGATCGCGATGGCACTCGCCTGCAAGCCGAAGCTGGTGATCGCCGACGAACCCACGACGGCGCTCGACGTCACCATCCAGGCGCAGATCCTGGAACTGCTCGCCGACATGAAGTCGCGGTTCGGCATGGCGATCATGCTGATCACCCACGCCATGGGCGTGGTCGCCGAGACCGCGCAGCGCGTCGTGGTGATGTACGCCGGCAAGGTGGTCGAGGAAGCGACGGTCGAGGAGCTCTTCGGCAATCCGCGGCACCCCTACACGCAGGGTCTGATCCGCTCGATTCCGCGCGTCGACCGGTCGGCCGTCAAGCAGCGGCTGGAGCAGATCCCGGGCACGGTGCCCAGCCTGCTCAATCCGCCGGTCGGCTGCCGCTTTGCCGCGCGCTGCAAGTTCGCGACCGACGCCTGCCGCGCCGCCGAGCCGCCGCTGCGCGAGGTCGCTCCCGGTCACAAGGCGGCCTGCATCCTATGAGCGACAAGACACCCCTGCTGTCGGTCCGCGACCTCAAGAAGCACTTCTCGGTGCGCGGCGGCGTCTTCGCGCGCGAGGTCGGGCGGGTCCACGCGGTGGACGGCGTCAGCTTCGAGGTCGCCGCCGGCGAGACGCTCGGCATGGTGGGCGAGTCGGGCTGCGGCAAGTCCACGACCGGGCGCTGCGTGCTGCGACTGATTGAGCCGACCTCCGGCGAGATCAGCTTCCAGGGCCGGGACGTGCGCAAGATGGGCACGGAAGAACTGCGCGCGCTGCGCCGCGACATGCAGATCATCTTCCAGGATCCCTACGCCTCCCTGAACCCCCGCCTGACCGTCGGTGGAATCATCGGTGAGGCGCTCACCATCCACAAGCTGGTGAAGAACCGCGCCGAGCAGGAAGCGAGGGTCGTCGAGCTTCTGGAGACGGTCGGCCTGCAGGCCGATCATGCGCGACGCTTCCCGCACGAGTTCTCCGGCGGCCAGCGCCAGCGCATCGGCATCGCCCGCGCGCTCGCGGTGGAACCCAAGTTGATCGTCTGCGACGAGCCGGTCTCGGCGCTGGATGTGTCGATCCAGGCGCAGGTCATCAACCTTCTGGAGGATCTCCAGGAGAAGTTCGGCCTCACCTATCTCTTCATCGCCCACGATCTCAGCGTGGTCGAACACATCTCGACCCGCGTCGCGGTGATGTATCTCGGCCGCATCGTCGAGATCGCCCCGGCGCACGACCTCTACGTTAGGCCGCTGCATCCCTACACCGAGGCGTTGCTGTCGGCAGTGCCGATTCCCGACCCCAAGGTCAAGCGGTCGCGCATCGTGCTGAAGGGCGATGTGCCCAACCCGATCTCGCCGCCGTCGGGGTGCCACTTCCATACCCGTTGCCCGATCGCCGAGGCGCGCTGCACCACCGAGGCGCCGGTGCTCAAGGATTGCGGCGGCGGCCACCGGGTGGCCTGCCATCTGCGGGGCTGAGCCGGCTCGCATCGCTCAGCCCGTTTGCACGAGACATCTGCACATTCCCCGCCGCCCGGGCTATCGTCCGGTGCGTTCATCATCGGGGAGAGAGCAGATGCGCACGGTACTTCTGGCGGCGGCACTGGCGGCGGGAGCGATGATTGCGGCTCCGACGGCGCCCGCATCGGCCCAGGTCATCATGACCGTGAACCACGCCACGACCGGCGGCATGACACCCGGCGCGTGCAAGTCGAAGGCTCGGCGGGTCCTCGATATGGCCGGCGTCCGGTATCACGACGAAACCGCCTCGGCGATCTGGGGCATCCAGGGTGAGGGCTCCTGGCAGTACATGGTGGTCATGTACTGCCTCAGCACCCGTGATGTCGTGGTGTTCACGGCGGCTGGCGCGGACCGCAACCAGACGCAGCCGCTCGTCGACCGCATGCTGGACGCCTGGAACCGCACGCAGTGAGGCCGGCGCGGCCTGTGCCATACTCGGTCGGGTGAGCGCCTCTCCGTCGATCCTGCGGCCCTTCGCGGTCCGTAGCTTCCGCTTCCAGTGGCCCGCCGATCTCGCGACCTCCTGGGCCGCCGAGATGGAGGCGATCATCCTCGGCTGGTTCGTGCTGGTCGAGACGCAGTCGGTGCTGGCGCTCGCGCTCTATGGCGCGCTGCGCATGCTGGGCACGCTGCTGGCGCCGGCCTTCGCCATGGCGGGCGACCGGCTGGGCTACCGGAACCTTCTGTGCGTGATGCGCGGGACCTATCTGGTCTGCGCCGCGGCCATCGCGACGCTCGCGCTGACCGGCAATGCGACGCCGACCGCCGTGCTGGCCGTGGCGCTGGTGGGGGGCCTCGTGCAGCCCAACGACATCGCCATGCGCAACCTGCTGGTCGGCCAGACCATGCCGCCGGCCCTGCTCACGCCCGCGATGGGCATCGCGCGCACCACGATGGACAGCGCCCGCATTGCGGGCGCCGTGGCGGGCGCCGGGCTGGTCGCGGCGATGGGGATGGGCGCGGCCTACCTCGCGGTCTCCGCCTTCTATCTGGTGTCGGTCCTGCTGATCCTGGGCGCGGACGCGAGCCGCGCGCGGATCGTGGCGGCCGACGTGAAGCCATGGGCCGATCTGCGGGAAGGTCTCGTCCATATCTGGACCGAGCCGCATCTGCGGGCCGCGATCCTGATCGCCTTTCTGGTGAACCTCACCGCCTATCCGCTGTCGGGCTCGCTGCTCGCCCATGTCGCGCGCGATATCTATGGCCTCGATCAGCGCGGCCTCGGCTGGCTGGTCGCGGCCTGGGCGACCGGCGCGCTGGCCGGCTCGCTGCTGCTGTCCACCGTTCTGGCGTCGGCCGGGCCCGCGCGACTGACCCTGTTCTGGGGCGTCGTCTGGTTCGGCCTGAACGCGGCCTTCGCGCTCACGACCGATTGGCGGATCGGCGCGCCGTTGCTCGCGATGTGCGGGTTGGCGCAAAGCCTTTGCGTCATTCCGATCGCGGTGATGCTGCTGCGCACGACGTCGTCCGTCTATCGGGCCCGCGTGATGGGCGTGCGCATGCTCGCGGTCTACGGCTTTCCGCTGGGACTGCTGGCGGCGGGCCCGCTGGTGCAGGCGTGGGGATTCGCGGCGACGGGTGCGATCTACAGCGCGGCCGGCCTGGCCGCCCTGATCGCGATCGGCGTCCGCTGGCGGGCCACGCTCTGGAACGCGGGGGCGCCGGCCAATCGCGTCTGACCGGCGGGTCAGAACCCGGCGATCCGGTACCGTTCGAGCGTCGCGCGGAACGCATCGTCGATCGGGTGGGGCGTCGCGCCCTTCAGCCGCACGATCGGCATTTCCGCGGCGGCAATGCAGACGCCATCCTTGAAGGCGCCGCCGCCCAGCAGCACCGACGCCGTGCCGACCCGGATCACGCCGCAGCCGAGCTCCACCCGGCCGGGCCAGTGCGACTCCGCCAGGAAGCTGACATTGAGGCCGGCGGAGATGCCGCGGACCCCGCCCTCGCCACGCCCCATCATGCCGATCTCGCGGATGAAGCCGAGCCGTGCCGTCTCGAGATAGGCGCAGAGCGAAACGTTGTTCACGTGGCCGGCCGAGTCCTGGTCGGAGAAGCGCACCGTGTCCGACGTGCGGTAGGGATAGGCAGAGAGGTTTTGCAGGCGTTTGTCGCGCGACATCGGCGGAGTGTAGCATCCGGCCCGCCATGACGGACCCCATCTTTGCCCCCGAACACGAGCTGATCCGCGACCAGATACGTCGCTTCGTCGACCAGGAGGTGCGGCCTCACGCCGACCGCTGGGAAAAGGACGGCTTTGTGCCGCGCGACGTGCTGCGTCGCATGGGCGGGCTCGGCCTGTTCGGGCTGCGCGTGCCGGAGGCGCAGGGGGGCTCGGGCCTCGATGCCCGCGCGTCGGTCGTCCTGGCCGAGGAGGTCGGCCGCTCGGGCTATGGCGGCTTCGCGATCACAGTGCTGGTCCATACCGACATGGCCAGCCCGCACCTGCTGCGCTTCGGCAGCAAGCGCCAGCTCGAGAAGTATCTGCCGGGCGTGCTCGCCGGCTCGACGATCACGGCGGTGGGCGTCACCGAACCGGGTGCCGGGTCCGATGTCGCCGGCATCCGCACGCGGGCCACGCGCGATGGCGCGCACTGGGTGCTGAACGGCGCCAAGATGTTCATCACCAATGGCGTGCATGGCGACCTTTACTTCATCGCGGCCCGCAGCGACCCCGACGCCAAGGGCAGCCGCGCCATCACCATGTTTATCGTCGAGAAGGGCACGCCGGGCTTTCGCGTCGGGCGCGCCCTCGACAAGACCGGATGGCGCAGCTCCGACACCGCCGAGCTGATCTTCGAGGATTGTCGGGTGCCGGCCGAGAGTGTGCTCGGCGAGGAGAATCGCGGCTTCTACGCCATCATGGCCAACTTCCAGACCGAGCGGCTGGTGATCGGCGCCATGGCGATGGCCGAGGCCCGCGAGGCGCTGCGCCTCACCTTCGAGCATGTGAATGCCCGCACCGCGTTCGGGGCGCCCCTGTGGGAGAAACAGACCATCCGCCAGCGCCTCGCCAAGCGGCTGGCCGAAGTCGAGGCGGCGCGCCGGCTGATCCATCACACCGCCTGGCTCGACGCGCAGGGGCAGGAGTGCGTGGCGCAAGTTTCGATGGTCAAGGCACTGGCCGGCGATCTGGTGAACGAGGTTCTGTTCGACTGCGTGCAGTTCCATGGCGGCATGGGCTTCGTGCGCGAGACCGCCGTCGAGCGCATCGCCCGCGACGTGCGCGTTCAGGCGATCGGCGGGGGCGCCAGTGAGGTGATGCTGGAGGAGATCGCCAAGCGCTACGGACCGGCGCTGGCGACGTAGACTCCTTGCGCCAAGGCGAGGCACGCGCCGACCATTCCAGGCACGTGCTCCGACGCGCCCGACTCTTGCTTGGCGACAACGGCTCTGCGATGACGGCGGGCGATGAAAACGGCGGAACCCCTCTACTGGGAAGACTATGCTGTCGGGCAGCGCTATCCGCTCGGCCAGACGAGCTTCACCGAGACCGAGATCGTGGCGTTCGCCCGCGAGTTCGACCCGCAATCCTTCCATATCGACAGCGGGGCGGCGGCAACCTCGATGTATGGCGGCCTGATCGCGTCGGGCTGGCACATCAATGCCAAGCTGATGCGCCTCTTTGTCGACAACTACCTCGACACCCGCACGTCGCTCGGCTCGCCGGGCGTCGACAAGGTGCGCTGGCTGCGCCCGGTCCGGGCTGGCGACACACTCACTGCCTGGATCGAGTGCACGGCCAAGACGCCCTCGCGCAGCAAGCCGGATCGCGGGGTCCTGCACGAGAAATGGCTTGCCGAGAACCAGCGCGGCGAGCTCGTCGTGACCATCGAGGGCATGGGCATGGTCCGTCGCCGGCCGGCCGCGGGGGCGGTATGAGCCGCGCGGTCCGTGGCATCGATCACGCCGTGATCGTGGTCCAGGATATCGACGCGGCGGAAACCGCCTACCGGCGGCTCGGCTTCGCGGTGCGCCCCCGCGGCTTCCACACCTCGTTGGGGACCGCCAATCACCTCGTGATGTTCGGCAACGACTATTTCGAGCTCCTGGGCGTGGTTCAGGCCAACGACTTCAACGCCGAGCGGCGCGCGCTCCTGGCGGCCAAGGGCGGCGGACTCGCCAACCTGGCGGTGGCCACCGATGGCGCCGATCTCGTGCATGCCGCGTGGCGCGAGGCCGGTCTCGCGCCCGATGCACCTCTGGCCTTCGGTCGCGATGTCGAGATCGCGGGGCGCACCGAGCATGCCCGGTTCCGGACCGTGCGCGTCCCCAAACCGCACTATCCGGTGGTGGGGCTCTTTGCCTGCGATCACTTGACGCCCGGGTTCGTCTACCGACCCGAATGGTCGCAGCACGACAATGGCGCCGTCGCGCTAGCGGGTGCGGTGGTGGTGTGCGATGCCCCGGCCGGCCAGTCGACGTTGTTGGCCAAGTTCTTCGGCACCGGTGCGGTGCAGGCGACCGCGGATGGGCTCTCCGTCGGCACCGGCACGATCCCGCTGGAATACATGACCCGTGATGTCTTCGCGCGACGGCACGACGGGCTCGTGCCGGCCCGCAGCGACGATCATCCCGCGCTCCTCGCCTTCCGGGTGACGAGCCTCGATCGCTGCGCGGCGAGGCTGGGGCAGGGTGGTGTGGCGTTCCGTCGGTCGGCCGGTCGGCTGCTCGTGGCGGCGGGCGAGGCCGCGGGCGTCGCGTTGGCGTTCCAAGAGGGCTGAGCGATGGACCTGACCCAGCGCGCGCTCTACGGCTTCGCGACCGACGAGAATCTGCGCTTCGCCGACCAGGACGCGAACGGCCACGTCAACAACGGCGCCTTCACGCAGCTGATGGAGACTGCCCGCGTCCGCTATATCGGCGAGATCGTGCGCCGGCCCGAGCTGCCGCGCGTGCGCATGGTGGTGGGTCGGCTGGAGGTCGATTTCCGTCGTCAGATGTTCTATCCCGGCCGCGCCACAGCGTGCGCGCGCGTGGTGGAAGTCTTCGAGAAGCGGATGGTGATCGGCCAGGCTCTGTTCGATGCGGCGGGCAACTGCACCGCCACGCTCCGTGCGACCATGGTGTGCCTCGACGAGGCGACGCACCGGTCTACCGCGTTCCCGCCCGAGGTTCGCCACGCGCTCGACCGCCTCGCCACCTCTCCCGACGGACTGTACCCGCCATGACCCAAGCCGTTCCCGAAGGTTTCCAGAAGCTCGAGGTGCCCGACGATTTCGTGGCGCTGGCGGGCCCGCTCTGGTTCAAGGTCGAGTCCGATGGGCTGCGCGTCGGCCTGCCGCTCGAACGCCGGCATGGCAACCCCCTGGGCTGGGCACATGGCGGGTTGCTGGTGACTGTCGCGGACATGGTGATGGGCATGGGCTCGGGCTTCGCCACCGGCATCCGCTGGCCGCACCCCACCGTGTCGCTATCCAGCGAGTTCGTACGCGGCGCGCGACTGGGCCAGTGGCTTGAAGGCAAGGCGCGGATCTCGCGACGGACCGTCAATTTCTGCTTCGCCAACACCGATCTGGTGTGTGGGGGCGAGATCGTGCTGGTGGCCTCGGGTGTCTTTCGCGTGCCCGATCCGGAGAAGATTCCGGCAGCGTTCCGCGCGCAGGCGCTCGCCGGACGCGGCTGAGCTTCAGCGCTTGCGGCGGAAGATGCGGTAGCGGTCCAGATCCATCAGATGTTCGTAGCTCTCGAACGCCGCGACGAAGGCCGGACTCTGCTGGAAATACTCCAGATAGTCGAACTCGCGCCCCTGGCAGCGCGGGACGCCCGCGATCCGGTCGACCAACAGCAAGTCGGGCTTCTCGCGCGCGAAATCCTCGATGTAGGCCTCGAACACGAACTTCTCGTTGTCGCCCATCGTGTCCGGCGGATTGTAGAGCGCGGGGAAGTCGTCGCAGGCGGCGTAGGCGCCCTGCAACACCCAGGTGGACAGGAAGCGCGCGGTGTTGCGGCCCTCAAGGTAGTTCACCAGCGGCCAGATCGGGTAGATGCCGGGTGACAGAAAGAGCACGGTCCGGTTGGGGGCGTTGGCCTCCACGACGTGCATCAGCCGCGCCACGATGGATTCTTCGAACTGGCGTTGCTTGTAGAAAGGCGGCGTGTAGAGCGCGGCCTGGAAGTACAGCAGCCCGACGAGAGTCGCCGTGATTGCCGTCACGGGCAGCCGATGGGCGCGCCGGTCGATCGGCAGGTACCGGTCGACGGTCTGCGAGACGGTGAGCGTCGCGAGCAGAATGGTCACCGAGAGCGCGGGCAGTACGTGGTAGGGCCAGCCCTTGTTCTGCGCGATCGCCGACACCGCCGCGCCGACGCCGAACGCCACCAGCACCTGCGCCGCCCGGGTGCGGGTGAGCCAGACCGCCAGCGCGCCAAACACGCCCAGCGCGATCAAGGTAGGCGCAAGCACGTTGGAGAAGAGAACCTGGTACCATTTCTGGTCGCCGATCGGGCTATAGGCTTCGACCGCCATGGGCATCACGAACGTGCCGTAGACGTCGAACACAGTGTACATCGCCACGAGGTGCGCCACGGCGCACGCACCCACGGCCCAGGGCAGCGGATCGGTGAAGGTGACCCGCCAGCCTCGCCGTGCCAGCAGGTAGAGCTCGACCGCGAGCGGGATGGCGAGGTAGTGCGGCTTGACTGCAAGGAAGGTGCCGGCGACCAAACCGGCGGCGATCGACACACCGACGCCCGGCCGCACATCTTCGGCCCGGGCCATCGACATGAGCAGATACGGCGCGGCGGCCACGAACATCAGGTGCTCGCGCTGACCGAAATGCTCGTTCGGCAGCACGACGAACAAAAACAGCAGGACGGGGGGGAACAGCGTTTCTGTCAGTGCATGGTCCGCCGATGGCACCAGAGCGACCAGCCGTCGGCAGGCGGCGAACGAGGCGGCGACGCCCGCCACCACGCAGGCATAGAACCAGAAGGGGGTCGAGCCTGGGAGCCACTTGGCCAGCATCACGGGCAGGACGTGGATCACGAAAGTGAGCGGCAGATTCTCATCGATAATGTCGACATAGAGCCGCTCGCCCGACATCCAGCGACCCACCACGTCCAGCACGGCGCCGACATCGTGGTTGAGCGGCGGCACGAAATAGACGAGGCACCAGAGCGCCGGCAGCGCGAACAGCGGCACGGAGAGAAGCCGTTCCACGCGCCGCGACATGGCGGGGATCGCGGGCTGGCTGCCGGGGGAGGTCGGGTCGCTCACGGGGCCGCGACGATAGCACGCTCCGCGGCCCGCGAGGGGCCGCTGAGCCGCCCTTGTCTCGCCTTGGCGGGCGCGTACAAAGGGATTGTGATCCCTTGGCACGACCCCATCCGCCGCACCCCGGCCGCTCCGGCGCCGCTCGAATGACGGAACCCGGCCCCGCTTTGTCGATTGTCGTGCCCGTCTACAACGGGGCGGGCACGGTCGGCCGTCTGGTCGAGGCCCTCCGAGCCCTGGCGGTGCCGGGCGGGCTCGAGATCGTGTTGGTGGTCGATGGCAGCCCCGACGACAGCCTTGCAGTCTGCAAGCGGTTGGCCGCCGAGCCCGGCGCTCCGGTCACCGTGGTCAGTCTCAGCCGCAACTTTGGCGAACACAACGCGGTCATGGCGGGGCTGGCCCGCGCGCGCGGTGCCTATACCGTCACCATGGACGACGATCTGCAGAACCCGCCGGGCGAGGTGCTGCGCCTGTTCGAACATGCCCGCGACGGGGACTACGACGCGGTCTACTCGTTCTACGAGGACAAGAAGCACGAGAGCTGGCGCAATCTCGGCAGCCGCTTCACCAACTGGTGCGCCGATCGCCTCATCGACAAGCCGCCGGGCCTCTATCTGTCGAGCTTCCGCTGCCTGTCGGCGTTCGTGCGCGAGCGCGTGGTCGCGTCCTACGAGGGTCCCTATCCCTATGTCGACGGGCTGGTGTTCCAGGTGACGCAGAAAGTCGGCCGCCTGCAGGTGGCCCACCTCGAGCGCGCCGATGGCGAGTCCAACTACACGCTGCGCCGGCTGGTGCGGCTGTGGCTCTCCATGTTCCTGAATTTCTCGGTGATGCCGCTGCGGCTCGCGACGCTGGTCGGGCTCGGCATCGGCGCCCTGGGGGCGCTCGCCTCGATGATCGTGATCGGCGAGGCGATCCTCTCGGACCGACCGCCGCAAGGCTGGGCCTCGCTGATGGTCGCGGTGCTGCTCCTGGCCGGCGTGCAGCTCGTCCTGGTCGGGCTGATCGGCGAGTATCTCGGCCGGATGTTCCTCGCGGTGAATCGCAAGCCGCAGTATCTGGTGCGCGAGACCTTCGTGCGTGATGCAGCCGGCGCGCTTGCGGTCGACCGACCCGCGGTCGACACGGCGGAGGCTGGGCGGCCCTTCCGGCGCCCGGCGGAAAGGGCGGAGCGGACATGACCTGGTACTATGTGGCGCTGGGCGTCGGCATCCTGGCAGGGATCGTGGGCCAGTTGCTCCTGAAGCAGGGCTCGACCGCGCCCGACTATGTAAGCCAGCTCTTCCGGCCAAGCACCATCGTCGGCCTCGCGCTCTATGGCGGGGCGGCCTTTCTCTACATCGTGGCGCTGCGCAAGATCCCGGTATCGGTGGCCTTTCCCAGCGTATCGTTGTCCTACGCCCTGATCGCCGTCGCTGGACACTATCTGTTCGGCGAGCCGTTCGGGCTGAAGCAGTTCGCCGGCCTCGCCCTCATCATGGGCGGCGTCATCCTGATCCACCAGCACTGAGGCAAGCACCGTGCAGTACGAGCAGATCAAGTATGAGGTCGCGAGCGGTATCCTCACGATCACCCTGAACCGCCCCGACAAGCTGAACGCCTTCACCGGCCGCATGCTGTCGGAGCTGTTGGACGCGCTGGACCGCGCCGACCGCGCCGACGATGTGCGCGCCGTTCTGTTCACTGGGGCGGGGCGCGGCTTCTGTGCCGGTGCCGATCTCTCGGGTGGTGCCAATACCTTCGACAGCAGCAATCGCGGCCCGGTCGATCCCGGCCTCGATGGCCATCGCGATGGCGGCGGATTGCTAACCCTGCGGCTCTACGAGAGCCTGAAGCCCACCATCTCGGCCTGCAACGGGCCCGCCGTGGGCGTGGGCGTCACCATGCAGCTCGCCATGGACGTTCGGCTCGCCTCGCAGGCGGCGCGCTACGGCTTCGTGTTTACGCGCCGCGCGATCGTGATGGAGGCCTGTTCGAGCTGGTTCCTCCCGCGCCTGGTCGGGCCGCAGCAGGCGCTGGAGTGGGTGATGACTGGCCGCGTCTTCGACGCCGAGGAGGCGCTGCGCGGCCGACTGGTGCGCTCGATCCACAAGCCCGAGGAGCTTCTGCCGGCGGCCCACGCGCTCGCGCGCGAGATCGCCGACAACACCGCGCCGGTCTCGGTGGCGCTCAATCGCCACATGATCTGGAAGATGCTGGGCGCCGATCACCCGATGGAGGCGCACAAGGTCGACTCCAAGGGCATCTACGCCCGCGGCAAGTCGGCCGATGTGAAGGAGGGCGTCGTTGCCTTCCTCGAAAAGCGCCCGGCGCGCTTCCCGATGAAGGTGAGCGACGGCATGCCGTCCTACTTCCCGTGGTGGAAGGAACGCAGTTTCGGCTGAGCCTTGATCAGCGGCCGGTGAAACGTGCTGGCCGCTTCTCGAGGAAATGGGCGACGCCTTCCTTGAAGTCTTCCGTGGCGAAGCTCAGCTCCATTTCGTGGTTGGCCGCCGCCGTCGCTTGCGTAAGCGACTGGAACTCCGCCTCCCACAGCTGCCGCTTGATCGTGGTCACCGAGCGCGGCGAGACGGTCTGGGCCAGCTGCCGGGCGTAGGTTTGCGCCTCGGCGAGCAGGCTGGCGTCGGCGCAGACGCGGTTCACCATGCCCATCGACAGGGCCTCGGCGGCGCCGAACTTGCGCGCCGAACAGAGCAGGTCGAGCGCGTTCGGCAATCCAACCAGCCGGGGCAGCAGCCAGCTCACACCGTGCTCGGCGATCAGACCGCGCTGGGCGAAGGCGGTGGTGAACACCGCGCCCTGGGCGGCGAAGCGAAGGTCGGCATAGAGCGCGATCACCAGCCCCAGACCCGCGCAGGGGCCGTTGATCGCCGCCACGATGAACTTCGGGATGGACGGGAAGTAGCCGTAGGTCATGCGGAACTCGGCCGAGTTGCTGCCACCGGTCGGGATCGCCCGTGCCTTGGTCGAGCGATCCTGCGCGGCGCCGGCCGCGCCGATCGCCTGCAAGCCCTGCATGTCGGCGCCAGCGCAGAAGCCCCGTCCCTCGCCGGTTAGCACGATCGCGCGCACCGCGCTGTCCTCGCCGGCATTCAGCATCGCGTCCTTGAGCTCGCGATGCATCTGGGCGGTCCAGGCGTTCAGCCGCTCCGGCCGGTTCAGCTTGATCGTGCGGACGCCGTCCTGCGTGTCGACCAGTATCGTTTCGTAAGCCATCGGTATCCTCCGTATCCGGATCGCATCATGCTTATCCACGGGCATCGTTACAAATAGCACCCGGCGAGGTCTTGGGATGTCGCGCAATGCGGTTACACTCGTTCCGCGTGTCAGGCCTGACCTTCGGACAAGGGAGGGCTTGACCGGCGCCTTGCAATTCCGTCGTATGCCGCCGGCCTGCGGGCCGGAGGAAACGCCAAGAGGGACAAGACGATGGCCAAGCGCGAGTTCGCCCACCCGAGCGAGATGTTCAAGGTGGTGGGCCAGGAGATCGGCGTGAGCGACTGGGTCGAGGTGACCCAGAGTCGAATCGACCAGTTCGCGGAGGCCACCGGCGACCACCAGTGGATCCATGTCGATGTCGAGCGGGCCAAACGCGACATGCCGGAGGGCAAGACCATCGCCCATGGCTTTCTCACCCTGTCGCTGATCCCCATGCTCAATCACCAGATCTCGCACATCAACAACGTGCGCAACGGCATCAACTACGGCTGCAACAAGGTGCGGTTCACCAGCCCCGTGCGGGCCGGCTCGCGGGTGCGCGCCCGCGCCAAGCTGATGGCCGCCGAGAAGATGGATGGCGGTGGCGTGCGCCTCACCAACCAGATCACCATCGAGATCGAGGGCCAGGAGCGCCCGGCCTGCGTTGCCGAGACGATGTCGATCGTCTACGCGGCGAACTGAACCGGGACGGAGCCGCCATCGTGATCAAGCGCGAGGAACTGACGCCGGAGCGGATCGACCAGATCGTGGCCGATGCCCGCGCGCTCGGCTACGACTTCTTCCTGAGCCGCGAGCAACGGGCCGAGAGTCTGGCCGGGGCGCTGGCGCGCTACAAGCAGGGCGAGGAGGCCTGGATCTTCGGCTATGGCTCGCTGATGTGGAACCCCGCCATCGAGTACGCGGAGCGAGCCACCGGTCGAGTCGACGGCTTCCGTCGTTCCTTCTGCTTCTACACGCCGCTCGGTCGCGGCACGCCCGAGCTGCCCGGCCTGATGCTGGCGCTGGAGCGCGGCGGCGACTGCGAGGGCGTGGCATTCCGTCTCGCGCCGCACCAGGTGCGCTCCGAACTCGCCATCCTGTGGAACCGCGAGATGCTCTCGGGCGTCTATGTGCCCGTCTGGGTGCCGGTGAAGTTGCGCGATGGCCGCACGGTCGAGGCGGTCACGTTCGCAGTCGATACCGCGCATTGCCAGTATTGCGGCGGTCTGCCGCTCGACACGGCCGCGCATCATATCGCCTTTGCCGAGGGCCGCCGCGGCGCCTGCCGCGACTATCTCGCGAGCACCGCCAAGCATGCCCGGGAGATCGGCGTTCACGATCCCTATATCGAGGAGCTGGTGGCGCGGGTGACGGCGTTGCGCGGCGAGCCGCTTGTCGCTGCGGTGAACGTCGCAGCCGGCGCATAGGAGCCCCGCGTCGGCGGGTCGCACGGCTGGCGCGACCTGGGCTAAGGTCGGTCAGTGAACTCCCTTCTGGAGCGCTGGCTGGCGCTCACTCCCAATCTCCGCGGCATTCTCTGGGTCGCCCTGTCGGGCGTCCTGTTCGCGCTCCTGAACGTCTGCACGCTCTACCCCGCGCAGCACCTCAATTCCTGGGTGATGGCGTTCGATCGCTACGCGTTCGGCGCGTTGTTCCTGCTGCCGATCCTGTGGCGCCAGGGCCTGACCGCGTCGCTCTCGACTGAGCGACTCGGCCTGCATGTCGTGCGCGGCGCGCTCCATACCTCGGGCATGCTGTTGTGGTTCGTCGGTCTGCCGCTCGCGACCCTCGCCGACATCACGGCGCTCGGCTTCACCGGGCCCATCTTCATCACCATCGGGGCGGCGCTGTTTCTCGGCGAGAACGTGCGGTTTCGTCGCTGGGTCGCGGTACTCGTGGGGTTCGCGGGCGCGATGATCATCGTGCGGCCCGGTTTCGGCGAGATCGGCCTGGGCGCGCTCTGTATCCTCGCCTCGACGCCGCTCTTTTCGGCCTCCAACCTGATCGCCAAGGCGCTGGCCCGCACCGATTCAGCGAACAACATCGTGATTTGGCAGAACATCGTGATCGTGGTCTGCGCCTTTCCGTTTGCGCTCGCCCACTGGCAGGACCCGAGCTGGACCGATGTCGGTTGGTTCTTGGCAGCGGGCTTCTGCGGCACTACCGGTCACCTCGCCATGCAGCGCGGCTACCAGCTCGCCGACATCACGCTGCTGCAGCCGATCGGCTTCCTGTCGCTGATCTGGAACACAGTGTTCGGGCTCCTGCTGTTCTCGCAGCGTCCCGATATGTGGACCTTCATCGGCGCGGCGGTGATCTTCTCCAGCGCCACCTACATTTCCCACCGCGAGGCGATCCGCCGCGCCGAGGTGAAGACCGGCGATACCCGCACCGGCGCCTGAGGATCAGCCGCCGGTGACGCTCATGTGGCGCGGTACCGCGGGCCCGTGGGTGCGCCGGTCGATCACGAAGTCATGGCCCTTGGGCTTGCGGGCGATCGCAGCGGTGATGGCGGCGTCAAGCTGGTCGTCGCTTTCGGAGGCGCGCAGCGGCGCGCGCAGGTCCGCCGCGTCCTCCTGGCCCAGGCACATATAGAGCGTGCCGGTGCAGGTAAGCCGCACGCGATTGCAGCTTTCGCAGAAATTGTGGGTGAGCGGCGTGATGAAGCCCAGCCGGCCGCCGGTCTCAGCGACACGGAAGTAGCGCGCCGGGCCGCCTGTCCGGTAATCGGTCTCTTCCAGCGTGAAGTCGCGCGCGAGCTGCTGGCGGGCGAGTGACAGCGGCAGGTATTGATCGAGCCGTGCGTCGCCGCCGATATCGCCCATCGGCATCACTTCGATCAGCACGAGGTCCATGCCGCGTCCGTGGCTCCAGCGGATCAGCTCGGGAAACTCCGCGTCGTTGGTCCCGCGCAGCGCGACCGCGTTGATCTTCACCGCGAGGCCAGCGCGCTGCGCCGCGTCGAGACCGCGCATCACCTGGTCGAGATCGCCCCAGCGCGTGAGCTCGCGGAACTTCGCCGGATCGAGCGTGTCCATCGACACGTTGACCCGCCGCACCCCGATCGCCGCGAGGTCGGCGGCGTACTTCTCGAGCTGGCTGCCGTTGGTGGTGAGCGTGAGCTCGTCCAGCGCGCCGCTGTCGAGGTGCCGGCCGAGACCGCGGAAGAGCGACATCACGTTCTTGCGCACCAGCGGCTCGCCGCCGGTAAGGCGGAGCTTGCGAACGCCGCGACGCACGAAGGCCGAACACAGCCGCTCCAGCTCCTCCAGCGACAGCACGTCGGCCTTGGGTAGGAACGTCATGTCCTCGGCCATGCAGTAGACGCAGCGGAAGTCGCAGCGATCCGTGACCGAGACACGCAGATAGGTGATGGAACGACCGAACGGGTCGATCATGGGCTGAATCTCCGATGCGACCGGATAATGGGGATCGACAGGCACCCCGGCAAGCCGGTTCCACTGGGCCGCGATCCGCTCTAGCGTCGGCCGATGGCGCGCCGCAAGACCCCACCTGCCTTGCCGCTATTCGCGACTAGGACGGATCGGCTAGCGACGCCCGCAGCGGCGGTCGCCCCGGCCGCCGAACCGGCATTGCCGGCGTCCGCGCTACCGCAGCCCTTCGCGGGGTGGTTTGCGACCCGGGGCTGGCAGCCGCGCCGGCATCAGCTGGCCTTGCTCGACCTCGCCGAGCGCGGTGTCGATGGGCTGCTGATCGCGCCCACTGGCGGCGGCAAGACGCTGGCCGGGTTTCTTCCGTCGTTGCTGGAACTCAGCCAGCGACGCGCCGCCGGCCTCGACGCCGACCATGCCAAGGGGCGCGGCGTCCTGCATACGCTCTACATCTCGCCGCTGAAGGCGCTCGCGACCGACATCCGGCGCAATCTGGAAGCGCCGATTGCCGAGATGCGCCTGCCAGTGCGGGCCGAGACACGCACCGGCGACACGCCCCAGAGCCGGCGGCTGCGCCAGCGCGAACGGCCTCCCGACATTCTGCTGACGACGCCGGAGTCGCTGGCGCTGTTGTTGAGCTACCCCGACGCGGCCGACTCGTTCCGCGCGTTGCGCTGCGTGATCGTCGACGAACTGCACGTCCTTGCCACCACCAAGCGCGGCCATCATCTGGCGCTTTGTCTTGCAAGCCTCGCTGCACTCGCGCCGCAGGCTCGCTTCGTCGGGCTGTCGGCGACCGTCGCCGATCCGCCGGCGCTGGCCGACTGGCTGGGCTTCCGCGGCGCCCCGGCGCAGATCGTGCGCGGCGAGCCCGGGGCGCCGCCCACCGTCGCGCTGTTGCAGCCGCAGGATCGCGTGCCGTGGGGCGGCCACATGGGGCGTCACGCGGTGCCCGAGATCCACAACGCCATCCGGCAGCACAAGACCTCGATCGTGTTCGTGAACACGCGCGCCCAGGCTGAGCTGGTTTTCGACTGGCTGTGGCGTTTGAACGACGACAACCTGCCCATTGGCCTGCATCACGGATCGCTCGCGATCGAGCAGCGCCGCAAGGTCGAGGCGGCGATGGCGGTGGGCAAGCTGCGCGCCGTGGTGGCGACTTCCTCGCTCGATCTCGGCATCGACTGGGGCAATGTCGATCTGGTGATTCAAGTGGGTGCGCCCAAGGGCGTCAGCCGGCTGATGCAGCGTATCGGGCGCGCCAATCATCGCCTCGATGAGCAGAGCCGCGCGCTGATCGCGCCGGCCAACCGGTTCGAGGTTCTGGAGTCGCTCGCCGCGCTTGAGGCGGTCGAGGCGGCCGAGCTCGATGGCGATCCGCCTAGGCCCCCCTGTCTCGATGTGCTGGCGCAGCACATCGTGGGTCGCGCCTGCGCCCAGCCGATCGAGCCTGACGCGCTGTTCGCCGAGGTGCGGCGGGCCGCGCCGTACCGCGCGCTCGATCGGACCCTCTTCGATCGCACCTTCGAGTTTGTAGCGACCGGCGGCTACGCGTTTGCCGCCTATGAACGGTGGCATCGGCTGAAGCGCCTGCCGGACGGGTGGTGGATGCTGGCCTCGCCGCTGGTGGCGCGGCAGTACCGCATGAATGTCGGCACCATCGTCGAGCTGCCACTCCTGAAGGTGAAGCTCCGACGAGGGCCCGTTCTGGGGGAGGTCGAGGAAGCCTTCATCCAGGGGCTGGTCGCCGGCGACACGTTCGTGTTCGGCGGCCGTCTCCTGCGCTTCGAGGGTGTGAAGGGGCTGGCCGCCGAGGTCAGTCCCGCCACGGGCGGCGATCCGCGCGTGCCGGTCTATGGCGGCGGGCGTCTGCCGCTTTCCACGTTCCTCGCCGATCGGGTGCGCGCGATTCTCCAGGAGCCGTCGCGCCATCCCAAGCTGCCACCGGAGGTGCGCGAGTGGCTGCGCATCCAGCGACTGCGCTCAACCTTGCCGCGGGCCGATCGCCTGCTGGTCGAAGGCTTCCCGCGCGGCGGCAAGCAGTATCTGGTGGCCTATTGCTTCGAGGGACGCAACGCGCACCAGACGCTCGGCATGTTGCTCACGCGCCGCATGGAACGGCTGGGCCTGCGCCCGCTGGGCTTCGTCGCCACCGACTATGTGCTGGGGCTGTGGGGCCTGCGGGCGCCGACCGACGGCGAACTCGCGCAGCTCTTTGATCAGGACATGCTGGGCGACGATCTCGAGGCCTGGATGGACGAGTCGACCATGCTGCGTCGCTCGTTCCGCAACGTCGCGGTGATCGCCGGGCTGATCGAGCGGCGCTTTCCGGGCGAGGAGAAATCGCGCCGGCAGGTGACGTTCAGCGCCGATCTCATCTACGACACGCTGCGCCGGCACGAGCCGGATCACGTGCTGCTGCAGGCGACGCGCCAGGACGCGGCGTGGCAGCTCGCCGACCTGCGTCGGTTGGGCGATCTCCTGACGCGCGCCAAGGGGCGGATCGACTACCGGCGGCTGGACCGCATTTCGCCGCTCGCCGTCCCGGTGCTCCTCGAGATCGGCCGGGAGCAGATCAGGGGCGGCAGCGCCGACGACGAACTGCTGGACGAGGCGGCGCAGGACCTTATCGCCGAGGCGACGAGGCTTTAGCGGGCAGCCTGCTTCCAGGATTTGTAGTCGACATACATCCAGGCCAGAACCACGCCGAAGCCGACGAAGGCGGCGCAGGCGAAGGTCAGAAAGGCGAGTTCGTTGGTCGGCATCGGAACCTCCTGTGAAGTACGGCTCCGATCTTCGCGCCCCGGCGCCCAGGGGGCCTTGACCTCGGTCAAATCTGGCGGCGGATCGCCCTTAGGCCGAAAGGGCGCATGAACAGGCAGCGAGGCGGGTCATGAGCGATCCCGCCCGGCGCGGAACACCTTCGTGACCTGAACCAGTCGCTTCAGTGGAAGTCCCGGCTGGGCTGGTTGATCGCGCGGCTGGTGCGGTGGCGCGTGGCGTTCGCTTCGGGGATGGCGAGGCGGGTGGCGGCGACATCGGAGCGACGCGAGGGGGAACGTCGACTGCCCTTGTCGGAGCGTGCCTCGTCGGCCGGGGCGATCCGCGGACGCAACGGCGCTTCGGAATCGGCGAGCGTGTCGAGCAGCGGCGAGGCATCGACCAGCTCTTCCGCCACCAGGTGGATCACCAGCCCCTCGCGCTGCACCCGGCCGCGCACGACCAGCAGGCGCGCGCCGATCACGGTTCGGCGATGCGCCTCGAAGACCTGGGGCCAGACCACCAGATTGGCAATGCCGGCTTCGTCCTCCAGGGTCACGAACACCACCCCCGAGGCTGTGCCCGGGCGCTGGCGGACCAGCACCAATCCCGCCACCCATAGGCGCGTGCCGTTGGCGACTTCGGCCAGCCGGTCGCTGCGTTCGACGCCGCGCTCGGCCAGTGTCTCGCGCAGGAGCTGGAGCGGATGGGCCTTGAGCGACATCGCGATCGAGGCGTAGTCGTCCACCACCTCCTCGCCCAGGCTGGCGAGCGGCAGCGCGACAGCGGGCTCCCGTCCGGCCGCCGCCGTCGTCGCCCCATCGAACAGGGGCAGGCGGGCGTCGCTGAGGCCGCGTGCGGCCCACAGCACGTCGCGGCGCGTGAGACCAAGGCTTGCGAAAGCGTCGGCGCGGGCGAGTTTCTCCAGCGCCCGCCGCGACAGGCCCGAGCGTCGCCACAGGTCGGCGACATCGCGATAGCCGTGGCCGCGCGCCTCGACCAGGCGGCGCATCTCGGCCTCAGCCAGCCCGTCGACCTGGCGCAACCCCAGTCGCAAGGCGAGCGCGTCGCCGGCGACCGGCTCCAGCGTATTGTCCCAGTCGCTTGCGTTGACATCGGGTGGCCGCACCTCGACGCCGTGTTCGCGCGCGTCGCGCACCAGCTGGGCGGGCGCATAGAAGCCCATCGGCTGGGCGTTGAGCAGGGCGGCGGTGAAGGCCGCCGGATGGTGGCACTTCAGCCAGGCCGAGACATAGACCAGCAACGCGAAGCTCGCGGCATGGCTTTCCGGGAAGCCGTACTCGCCGAAGCCCTCGATCTGGTGAAAGCAGCGTTCGGCGAAGGAACGCTCGTAGCCGCGCGCCACCATGCCCTCGATCATCTTGGCTTCGAAGGTGTGAATGGTGCCGGTATGGCGGAAGGTCGCCATGGCGCGGCGCAGGAGATCGGCCTCGCCCGGGGTGAAGCCCGCCGCGACGATGGCGATCTTCATCGCCTGTTCCTGGAACAGCGGCACGCCCAGGGTTTTCTCCAGCACCTGCCGCAGTTCGTTGGACGGGTACTCAACCTTCTCGATGCCGTCGCGGCGGCGCAGGTAGGGATGCACCATGTCGCCTTGGATGGGGCCAGGCCGCACGATCGCCACCTCGATCACCAGATCGTAGAAATGCCGCGGCCTGAGGCGCGGCAGCATCGACATCTGCGCCCGGCTCTCGACCTGGAAGACGCCAAGCGAGTCGGCGCGGCCCAGCATGTCGTAGACCGCCGGATCCTCGGCCGGCACGGTGGCGAGATCGAGCCTGAGGCCGCGGTGACGTTCCAGCAGGGCGAAGGCCTTGGCGATGCAGGTGAGCATGCCGAGCGCCAGCACGTCGATCTTGAGGATGCGCAGCGCGTCGAGATCGTCCTTGTCCCATTCGAGAACGGTGCGGTCCTCCATCGCCGCGTTGCCGATCGGCACCAACTCGTCGAGGCGCCCGGCCGTGACCACGAAGCCGCCGACATGCTGGGACAGATGCCGCGGGAAGCCGCAGAGCGTGCGCGACAGCTCAAGCGCGCGGGCGAGATCGGCCGCCCGCGGATCGAGCCCGGCCTCGCGCACATGGTCGAGGTTCAGGCCACCCGAGCCCGAGCCCCAGACGGTGTCGGCCAGGACGCCCAGCATGTCGCTCGACAGGCCGAGCGCCTTGCCGACATCGCGGATGGCACTGCGACTGCGGTAGCGGATCAAGGTGGCGGCGAGACCGGCACGCTCGCGGCCGTAGCGGCGGTAGATCCACTGGATCACCTCCTCGCGGCGTTCATGCTCGAAGTCGACATCGATGTCGGGCGGCTCATCGCGCGAAGCCGACACGAAACGCTCGAACAGAAGATCGACCTTCACCGGATCGACCGAGGTGATGCCAATGCAGTAGCAGACCACCGAGTTGGCGGCCGAGCCGCGGCCCTGGCAGAGAATGCCGATCGAGCGGGCGTAGGTGACGATCTCGTGGACGGTGAGGAAGTAGGGGGCGTAGGCGAGCTCGGCGATCAGCGCGAGCTCGTGACGGATCGCCGCCGCGACGCTGTCGGGAACGCCCCCGGGGTAGCGCCAGGCCGCGCCCGCCCAGGCGAGCCGCGCGAGCTTGGCTTGCGGCATCTCGCCGGCCTCGTCCTCGACCGGATAGCGATAGACGAGCTGGTCGAGCGAGAAGCCGCAGCGCCCGACCAGCTCCGTCGTGCGTTCGATCGCGCGTGGATGACGGCGGAACAGGCGCGCCATCTCCTCGGGCGGCTTGAGATGGCGCTCGGCATGGGCGAAGCGATGCCAGCCCAGCGTCTCGACGGTGCGGCCGAGCCGGATCGCGGTCACCACATCCTGCAGCGCTCGCCGGTGGGGAGCGTGATAGTGCACGTCGTTGACGGCGAGCAGGCCCAGACGGTGCCGTGCCGCCAGCCCGTCGAGTGTGGCGAGTCGGCGCGCGTCGTCGCCGCGATAGAGCGCGCTCGCGGCAAGATAGGCGCGATCGCCGAACAGCTCCGCCGTGGCGGCGAGCCGGACGGCGAAGGCCGGATCGTCGGGGCGCCGCGGCGGCAGGGCGATGGCGATCAGTCCCTCGGCATGGCCGGCGATGTCGTCGAAGGAAAGATCGCACTCGGCCTTGGCGGCGCGGCGATTGCCGAGCGTCAGCAACCGGCAGAGCCGGCCATAGGCAGCGCGGTCGGTGGGATAGACGATCAGCGAATGGCGGTCGCGGGTGTCGAGTCGGGTGCCGACCAGCAGGCGCAGCCCGGCCTCTTTCGCGGCCACATGGGCGCGCACGACGCCGGCCAGCGTATGGCGATCGGCGATGCCGATGGCCGCATGGCCGAGCCGCGCCGCCTCGGCCACCAACTCGGCCGGATGCGAGCCGCCGCGCAGGAAGCTGAAATTGGTCGTGGTCTGAAGCTCGGCATAGGCGACCATGGCGACATCGCCGATCTCAGGCGCAGAAACCGTGCAGGAACCAGCGCGGTGCGGGCCGGGCGGGTTCGTCCGACGGCGCGGTGTAGGGCCCGTCGCGGAACAGCCAGAAGCGCGCGCCGTCGTCGTCCTCGACACGGTAATAGTCGCGCACCAGCGGCGGCCGATCGGTCGTCGAGCCTGCGCCGGTCGCGGCACGGCCGCGCCACCATTCGTCGGCGATGCGCTCGGGTCCTTCGGCACGCACCACACGATGCGCGCGCTGGCGCCAACGGAACACCAGCGGCGGATCGTCGGGCAGGGGCGCGCTGACATCGACCGGCTCGGGCCGGCCCAGCAGACGGGCCGGGCGCGCGCCGGTGAAGGTGGCGGCGCGGCGCCACAGGCCGGCGGCGGCCGGGCGGGCGGCCGGTGCGGCGCGCCAGGCACGCTCCGGCAGATGGCTCTCGCAAGGATGCAGGCGCACGACATTGCCCGCGCCCAGCCGCGCCTCCAGCCGGTCGGCAAGGTCGGTCGTGGCATCGTCGCGGGCCGGCGGCGGCGCCAGCTCGGCCGAGGGCAGCGCCTCTTGCGCGCCGTCCCAGGCTTCCACCTCGGGCGCGGCCAGAATCATCAGCTCGACGCCGAAGCCGGGATCGAGTTCGGCCAGCCGTTCCTCGAACAGTTTCATCAGCAGCGTTGCATCGCGGTTGGGCCGGCCGGTGCCGATGGCAGTGCGGTCGGTCGAGCCATCGACGCGGTGCAGCGCCACTTCGAGGCGGCGTGCGCCCAGACCCGCCTGCTCGAACTGCCGGCAGAGTGCGGCGAGCAGGCGGCCGGTGGCGGCGGCGATGTCCTCGGGTCGGCCGATCGGCTCGGCGAAGGCCATGCGCGTACGGAAGGCGGGTGCGGGCCGACGCGGCTCGATCGTTTCGTCGACCAGACCCAGCGCCGCATCGAGTCGTTGCAGGGTCGCGGCACCGAAGCGGCGGGCGAGCGGCGCGCGCGGCAAGGGATAGAGATCGCCGATGCGACGTAGGCCGAGGCGCCGGAACGTGTCGAGCACCGCGGGCTCCAGCCGCAGCCCCTCGACCGGCAGGCTTGCCAGACGTTCGCGCTGCGCGCCCGGTGGACAGAAGAGATCGGCCTGGCGTTCGGCATGGCGGGCCAGCGCCCAGGCCGCGCCCGGCGTGTCGGCAAGAGCGGCGCGGCAGGCAAGGTCGCGTCGGGCGAGGCGCTCGACCATATCGGCCAGCAGCGCCCGCTCGCCCGCTTCGCCCGCGCCGAACAGATGGGCGCAGCCGGCGATGTCGAGCAGCAACCCGGCATCGCCGCCGAAACCGCCGGCGGCGCAGGCCGCGACTTCGTCGGCAGCGAGGGCGGCGCCCAGCGGATCCAGCGCCACCCAGGGCGTGTAGCGTTCGCACCAGCCTGCGATCGCCTCAAGGAAGCGCCGGTCGGCCTCCGGTTCGATCGCCGCCGTCACCAGATCGGGCACGAGCGCCCGGGCATCTGGCAGGCGCAGGCCCGGCCGCAGGCCGGCGGCGCGGGCATGGGCATTGACGGCAGCAAGCCGGGGCCCGCCCTGCGGCCAGGCGAGCGTGGCGGCGGCCTTAGCCGACCAGTCGCGCGGCGTTGTGCCCTGGCCCGGACGGGCTAGACGCTCGACCGACAGTTTGGGGAACCACAGCGAGATGACGCGCTTCATCGCTCCACTCCACGTCCCAGGTTGGAATTTCCTCGGCGGACGGCGCGCCGAAACGGTTGCGCCGCAGTTCCAGCCGCCAGCGCGGCGGACCGAGATCGCGCAGGCCCGGTGTCGAGCGCGACGGCAGCGGTCGCACCCGCCAGCGGGTGGCGCAGGCGCCCTGCGGCGGTGCGGGTCTCGGATGCAGCAGAAGCGCCGGCACACCGTTCTTCTCCGCCGCCAGTGACAGGCGCCGCGCGGCGGTGAGATCGGCGCCGCGACTCTCGCCCAGAACGGCGGCGATACCGGGCGTGCGCAATGCTTCCTCAAGGACCCAGAACAGGTCCTCCTCGCGATCCACGGTGACCAGCAGCAGCCGCGCCGGATCGAGCCAGGGCACCAGGCCGGGCGCATAGGGCGGGGCATCGAACACGCCGCGCGGACGGCGCACCCACAGGAGCGTGCCCGGCCGGCCCTGGCGGCAGGCGGCATCGGAAAAGCGCCCCAGCATCAGGGCGGCGAACCCCAACGTGGCGCCATCAAGCGGCCGGTCCGGGGACAGGGCGGGCAGGCCGGCCTCGATCTCGTGCACCGCGCCGGC
>VGCH01000027.1:0-30000 GCA_016870115.1 Alphaproteobacteria bacterium
TCAAGACATCGGCTTGTCGGAGTCTCGAAACGATCTCTTCAGGCTTGTGCCTCTTCTTCGGCATTGCAGTCCTCCTTCTTGTCAAAAGACATAGTTCAGGGCGGACCACTTTTCAGGGGGAGGACCAGCGGCAGTTCGGTTTGGAGGCCGCCACGGCGAGCGATGTGACGACGCTTCTGCCGGTGACCATTGCGCCCGAGGGTGAGGTGGAGACCGGATCCGGAGGGGTCGGCCAGATGGAGATTGTGCTTGCCGGAGGCGATAGGATCATCGTTTGGGCCGACGTCCAGACAGCGGCCCTGACGAGGGTTCTCAAAGCACTGGCCCGATCATGATCCCAGTCCCTTCCGGCGTCCGGGTCTGGATAGCGACCGGGCACACTGACATGCGTCGCAGCATGCAGGGTCTGGCGCTTCAGGTTCAGGAGAGCCTCAAGCGTGATCCCCGTGCTGGCGATCTTTACATTTTCCGCGGCCGTCGCGGCGACATGACCAAGATCTTATGGCACGACGGGATCGTGCCAAATGCCATTCCGCGTGAACAGACGGAGTTTGCCATCCTCTAGGTGGCGCCCGTCATCCATTCGTGGAAGTGCCTAGCATTTGCCTAACAAACAAACACTTTTAGGCACTGCATAACAAGTGCCTAATACATTTTTTGAAGGCGCAGGCCAGTTAAGTTATTGAAAAATAACGAAACTAAAACCGTCCGTGGCAATGCTTGAACTTCTTGCCCGAGCCGCAGGGGCAGGAGGCGTTGCGCGAGACCTTGCCCCAGGTCGCGGGGTCGTTGGGGTCTACTCGGGGTGCGCCCGTGGCGCGCAGGGGTTCTGGCGTGTCGCCACCCTCAGGTGGTTGGGCGAAATCGCCCGTCGGAGCGCCGAATGAGGGTCCGGCGGGCGCGAGTTCGGGCGGCGCCTCGATCTTAAGCTGCAGGCCGGCCAGCACGCTAGTCACGGTCTCGCGCAGCCCGGTCAGCATGCCGTTGAAGAGGTCGAACGCCTCGCGCTTGTATTCGTTCAACGGATCCTTCTGGCCATAGGCGCGCAGTCCGATCCCCTGGCGCAGATGGTCGAGATGCAGAAGGTGGTCCTTCCAGCTCTGGTCGAACAGCTGCATCAGGATCGTCTTCTCGATCTGGCGCCAGATCTCCGGACCGTACTGCGCGACCTTCTGCGCGAAATGCCGGTCGGCGGCGTCTCCGATGCGCGCCTTGATCTCGTCCTCGGCGATGCCCTCTTCCTTGGCCCAGTCCTCCACCGGGAGATCGAGGCCGAAGACGCGCCGCACGTCGTCCTTGAGGCCGGCCATGTTCCATTGCTCGGCGTAGGCATTCTCGGGAATGGCGCGCGTGACCATCGCTTCCAGCGCATCGCGCCGCATGCCGGCCACTGTTTCCGAGACATCCTCGGTGCTCATCAGCTCGATGCGCTCGGCGTAGATCTCCTTGCGCTGGCTGTTCATCACGTCGTCGAAGCGCAAGAGGTTCTTGCGGATCTCGAAGTTTCGCGCCTCGACCTTGCCCTGCGCCGTCTCCAGCGCCTTGTTCAGCCAGCGGTGGGTCAGCGCCTCGTCGTCGGCCATGCCCTTCTTCTGGACCCAGTCGAGCACCTTGTTGTTGCCGAAGATGCGCATCAGGTCGTCTTCCAGCGACAGGAAGAACTTTGACGCGCCCGGGTCACCCTGGCGGCCGGAGCGGCCGCGAAGCTGGTTGTCGATGCGCCGGCTCTCGTGGCGCTCGGTGCCGACGACATAGAGCCCGCCGGCCTTGCGGACGATCTCGCGGTCGCGCTCGACGCCCGCGCGAATCTCCGCGGCCACACGCTCAATCTCGACCTGGCGCGCGGCCTCGTCGGCGATGCGCCCGATGATCTCGGGTTCGCTCTGACGCAACAGCATGTCGACGTTGCCGCCGAGCTGGATGTCGGTGCCGCGGCCGGCCATGTTGGTCGCGATGGTGATCGCGGCGGGCCGACCCGCCTGCGCCACGATCAGCGCCTCCTGCTCGTGGTACCGGGCGTTGAGCACGTTGTGGGGAATGCCGGCCTTCTTCAAGTGCTCGGAGAGTTCCTCCGACTTCTCGATCGAGACCGTGCCGATCAGCATCGGTTGGTTGCGGGCGCGGCACTCGCCCACCAGCTTCACGATGGCGCGCGTCTTGTCGGCGAGGGTCCGGTAGATTTCGTCGTCGTGGTCCTTGCGCGCGACCGGGACGTTGGTCGGGATCTCGACGACTTCGAGCTTGTAGATCTCGGCGAACTCGGCCGCCTCGGTCAGCGCGGTGCCGGTCATGCCGCCGAGCTTGGGGTAGAGACGGAACAGGTTCTGGAAGGTGATCGAGGCGAGGGTCTGGTTTTCGCGCTGGATCTCGACCTGTTCCTTGGCCTCAAGCGCCTGGTGCAGGCCCTCGGAATAGCGCCGGCCGACCATCATGCGGCCGGTGAATTCGTCAATGATCAGGACCTGGCCGTCCTTGACCATGTAATCGACGTCTCGCGCGAATAGCTTGTGGGCGCGCAGCGCCTGGGTGACATGGTGCAGCACCGTCACCTGGCCCGGCGCGTAGAGGCTCGCGCCCTCGGGCAGCAGCCCGTCCGTCCGCAGCAGCTCCTCGATCTGCTCGATGCCGGCATCGGTGAAGACGACGGTGCGGTTCTTCTCGTCCTTCTCGAAGTGGCCGGCGGCCAGCTTCGGGATCACCACGTCGACCCGGCGGTAGAGTTCCGAGGAGTCCTCGGCGGGACCCGAAATGATCAGCGGCGTGCGCGCCTCGTCGACCAGGATCGAGTCGACCTCGTCCACGATCGCGAAGTTGAAGGGCCGCTGGCACATCGCATCCTGGCGGTACTTCATGTTGTCGCGCAGATAGTCGAAGCCCAACTCGTTGTTGGTAGCGTAGGTCACGTCGCAGGCGTATTGCGCGCGCCGTTCGTCGTCGTTCAGCTCGTGGACGATGCAGCCGACGGTGAGGCCGAGGAAGCGGTAGACCCGACCCATCCACTCCGAGTCGCGGCGGGCGAGGTAGTCGTTCACCGTGACGACATGGACGCCCTTGCCCGACAGCGCGTTGAGATAGACCGGCAGCGTCGCGACCAGCGTCTTGCCCTCGCCGGTCTTCATCTCGGCGATCCGGCCCTGGTGGAGGATCATGCCGCCCTTGAGCTGGACGTCGAAGTGTCGCTGGCCCAGCGCCCGCTTGGCGGCCTCCCGCACGGTGGCAAAGGCCTCGGGCAGCAGGTCGTCGAGCGTCTCGCCCTTGGCCAGCCGGTCGCGAAACTCCTGGGTGCGACCGCGCAGCGCGTCGTCGGTCAGCGCCGAGACGTCCTTTTCCAGTCCGTTGATCCGCGCCACCGGCTTGTCCAGCGCCTTCACGATCCGGTCGTTGGCCGTCCCGAACAGGGTTCGCGCGAGCGCGCCGAACATGAAAACCTCGACATTTGAACGACTTGGGCGGGCCGCGAGGCCCGCCCTCCCGCCGAGAGATAGAGAGCGCTATGGGCGGTGTCAACGCGACGGGACTGTCGGCCCGGTCACGAAAAAGTGCCGTCATTTCCGGGGGTTGGCGGGCTTTTCCGGCGACCTGCGCTTGCTTGGGCGGACCGCTGCTGTGTAAACCCGCGTGAGCGGGCTCACGCGCCGTCCCGCGCCGGAGTACCTGATGCTTGCTCGCTTTTCCGCCGCCCCCAGCCTCGCTTTGGTCGCCCTCCTGGCCGCTGTCGGCCCGGTCGCCGCGCAGCAACCGGCGCCGCCGCAGCAACAGCAGCAACAACGGCCGCCCGCCGCGCCGGCGCAGGCCCGTCCTCCGGCGGCGCCCGCTCCCGCGCCAGCCGTGCGCGATCCGGTGGTCGCGACGGTGAACGGCGTTCAGGTGCGTCTGTCGGAGATCGAGGTCGCGCACCAGTCACTGCCGCCGCAGTATCGGGCGCTGCCCATGGAGCAGGTGTTCTCGGCCCTGCTGGAGCGGCTGATCGATGCCAAGCTCGTCGTGCAGGAGGGGCGGCGCAACAAGGTGCAGGACGACGCTGCGTTCAAGAAACGCATGGCGTTCGTCGAGGAGCAGGTGACGCAGGATTTCTGGATTCAGCGCGAGGTGACGCAAAAGGCGACGCCCGAGCGGTTGCGCGCCCTCTATGAGGAGCGCCTCAAGACGATCCCGGCCGAGGAAGAAGTGCGTGCGCGCCACATCCTCGTCGCGACCGAGGATGAGGCCAAGGCCGTGCTCGCCGATCTCAAGAAAGGCGTGCCGTTCGACAAGATCGCGCGCGAGAAGTCGACGGACAAGGCGTCGGGTGCCGAAGGCGGCGATCTCGGCTGGTTCAAGAAGGCCGACATGGTGAAAGAATTCGCCGACGCAGCCTTCGCGCTCAAACGGGGCGCGTTGTCGGATGCCCCGATTCGCACACAGTTCGGATTCCACGTGATCCTGCTCGAGGATCGCCGCCAGACGCCGCCACCGGCGTTCGAGGAACTGGTCGACCAGATTCGTGACACCGTCGCCCGCGAGGCGGTTGGCGCGATGCTGGACCGGCTGCGGGCCGGCGCCAAGGTCGAGAAGTTCAACATCGACCGCAGCAAGCCCGGCCCTGCGGCGCCGCGCTGATCGACCTGTCCGGCGGGGCGGCAACGGGCCTCCCCGCGCGCCCGCAATCCGGTGTAAGCTGGCCGGGAAGAGGAAATCCATGGCCGCCAAGCACGCCGTATCGCCACTCGCGCCCAAGACGTCGCCCAGCCTGCCGCGCATCGCGGGGGTGAAGCTCGCCACCGCGCGATCGGGCGTGCGCTACAAGGACCGCGACGATGTCATGCTGGCGATCGTTCCGGCCGGTGCCACCATCGCGGGTGTGCTGACCAGGTCCAAGACCTGCTCGGCGCCGGTCGACTGGTGCCGCAAGAACCTCGCCCGCGGCAAGGTCCGCGCGATCGTGGTCAATGCCGGCAACGCCAACGCCTTCACTGGCAAGGCCGGCGACAAGGCCGTCGAGGAGACGACGCGGGCCGTGGCCCAGGCCCTCGGCTGCCCCCGCAACGAGGTGTTCATGGCCTCGACCGGCGTGATCGGCCAGCCGCTGGACTGGGAGAAGATCGCCGCCGTCGTTCCCGGGCTGATCAAGGGCGCCCGAGAGGATTCGTGGTCGCAGGCTGCCGGCGCGATCATGACGACCGACACCTTCCCAAAGCTCGCCACCCGTCAGGCCAAGATCGGCGAGCGCACCGTGACGGTGAACGCGTTCCTCAAGGGCTCGGGCATGATCGCGCCCGACATGGCGACCATGCTCGCCTTCGCCTTCACCGACGCCAAGATCCCGTCCGGCGTGCTGCAGAAGCTGCTGACCGATGCGGCTGACAAGTCTTTGAACTGCGTCACGGTCGATGGCGACACCTCGACCAGCGACACGCTCCTGCTCGCCGCGACCGGCACCGCGCGCCACTCGCCCATCGAGGAAGCCGATGACCCCGTGCTGGTCGACTTCAAGCGCGCGCTGGACGAAGTGCTGATCGAGCTCGCGCAGCTTCTTGCCCGCGACGGCGAAGGCGCGACCAAGTTCATCGCCATCACGGTGGGCGGCGCTTCGTCGAACGGTGCAGCACGCAAGATCGGTCTGGCCGTTGCCAACTCGCCGCTGGTCAAGACAGCGATCGCCGGCGAGGACGCGAACTGGGGCCGGATCGTCATGGCGATCGGCAAGTCCGGCGAGCGCGCAGACCGCGACAAGCTCCGCATCTCGATCGGCGGCGTGAAGATCACCGACCAGGGCCAGGTCGTGCCGAACTACGACGAGACCCCGGTGGTGAAGCACATCAAGGGCACCGACATCGCCATCGATATCGACCTCGGCATTGGCCGGGGCCGGGCGACGGTGTGGACCTGCGATCTCACGCACGGCTACATCGACATCAACGGCAGCTACCGGACCTGATGTTGACCGATTCGGGACCGGAGTGTCCCGGCGGTCCGCCGCCCCTCGGCGACCGGCCGATGCTGCTGGTCGCCGCCGTGGCACTGGTCGACACCGACGGCCGCGTCCTGATCGCCGAGCGACCCGCGGGCAAGTCGATGGCGGGGCTGTGGGAGTTTCCCGGCGGCAAGGTCGACGCCGGCGAAACGCCGGAAGAGGCGCTGGTGCGCGAGTTGCGCGAGGAGCTGGGCATCGAGACCCGGACGAGCTGCCTTGCACCCATCGCCTTCGCGAGCCACGGCTACGAAAAATTCCATCTGCTGATGCCCGTCTTCGCCTGCCGGCAATGGGTGGGCATTCCCGCGCCGCGCGAGGGTCAGCGGCTGAAATGGGTATTGCCGCGCGATCTCGGCGCCTACCCGATGCCGCCGGCCGACCTGCCGCTGGTGGGCCTGTTGCGCGATCTCCTCTGACGGGGCCTCCCGAGTGTTTTCGGCTCTTCGGAAACACGCCCCTCGCGACGTCTGGTTCGCCAGCTTTCAGATCCGGCTCTGTTCAACCGGATCAGAAAGACTCTAGGGCGGTGGGCCGAGCGGTGATCCGGCGCGGAAGCGGCACAGCTCGCGGAACATGATGGCCTGCGCCGTGGCGACCAGCGCCGCCCCCGCATAGGCGACCAGCGACGCGAAGGTCCAGGAGACCACCGCTGAGCCAAGGCCGGGACCGGCGATGCCGCGCATGATCACCAGCCCAAAGAGGGCCGCCGCCGCCGTGACAAGCGCGTTGATCGCCAGCAGCAGGAACAGCGTACCCACGATCGGCCAGCCATTGCCCCGGCCGTAGAGCCAGCTCTCGCGCGGTGTGAAGGCGACGTCGGCGGCAGTTGCTGCGAGGCCGTAGCTCACGCGCAGCGCGATCAGGCCGGAGACGATGAAGCCGAAGCCGAGCGGCGTGGCTAACGCCTGACGCTGCGCCAGTTCCGGGTTGGCCGACGGGCCGGCGGTCAAGCTCGCCGGGTCGATCGAGCCAACTGTCAGCGCGAAGCCGGCGATCAGCATGAAGGTGACGCCGAAGATCTTGATCATGTGGGTAAGGTAGGCGGTCTCGCGTCCGCTCCAGCCCAGTCCGGGCAGCACTGCGATCGACTGCGGGCCGATCAACACCGCGCGCATCCAGGCGATCAGGAACATGGTGGTCGGGATGACATCCACGGCCTTTTCGATCAGCGCGAAGGCGATGAACGAGTCTTCGGAAGCGAGCATCGCGCCGATGACCCGAATGGCCACCGACGCGATCCATGGGATGGTCACGAGGTACCAGAAGAGCGGCAGGTTGCCGAAGAAGACGCGGAACGTCTCCGACAAGGTTTCGCCGATCGTGATGCGGACCGGATGCATGGCTCAGGCGGGTCCCGCGCGTTCGCCGGCGCCGTGCTCGATCGCGCCCAGCGCATCGGCCAACCTCGCGCGCGCGGCACCGGGTCTCAGCGGCCGGGGCTGGGTGGCGTCCGGCGACCAGCCGTGGAGGTAGATGACTTCGAAGCTCGCCGCGAGCCGCCCCGAGGGCAGGCGGAACCGCTCTCCATAGATTTCGGCCGCCCGCAGCAGCGTCGCGCGGCGCGCGAAGCCGCGGCGACGCGCGACGATGGCGTTGGACTCTCCCATCCCCGTGAGATCGCGCATCAAGGCGAGCGCGTCGGGATACTCCACGTCGATGGTCTCGCTGTCGGCGACGGGCAGGGCGAAACCTGCGCGCTGGAGCAGGCCCGCCGCGTCGCGCAGGTCGGCGAAAGGCGAGACCCGGGCGCTCAGGCCGCCCTCGATCTCGCTCTCGGCTTGGGTCAGGGCCGCGCGCAACTGCCAGAGCGAGGCGCCGCCCAGCAGGGCCGCGCAGAGCAATCCGTCGGGGCGCAGGATGCGCCGGATCTGGATCAGGGCGCCGGGCAGATCGTTCACCCAATGCAGGTCGAGCGCGCTCGCCACCAGGTCGAAACTGGCCGGCGCGAAGGGCAACGCCTCCTCATCGGCGACGAGGGCCGGGCCGTCGGCGGCTCGCGCGAAGCCCAGCGCCAGATCGGCGCGCACGACCCATTCGGTGCCGCGAGCGACCAATCGGCGTCCCAGCTCGTCGCCGTGACAGCCGAGATCGAGGGCCCGCGCGAAGGGGCGGCGCACATCGTCCAGTCGCTCGGCGAGGCGGCCGGCGACCTCATCCTTGAGAAAATTGCGGGTCGTCCACTGCCGCGATGCCCGTTCGCGGTGCCGGCGGACGGTAGTGCGATCGAACACGAGGAGGGAGTCGGGAGCGGACACCGCCGCTATGTAAGGCGAAACCGCGGCGACGGGTAGGGGCTCCGCCGCCTTGATGTCGCAATTGCGGGCTTTGCTGGCGCCCGATGGTTCTTGCGCACCTCACCGAGTTCTGCCGCCGCGCCGCTCGCGCGGGGCTCGACACGCTCCTGCCGCCCGTGTGCCTCTCCTGTGAGGAGATCGTCGAAGAACCGGGGGCGCTCTGCGCCAGTTGCTGGCCCAAACAGCGTTTCGTCGCTGCCCCGCTTTGCGAACGCTGCGGCGTACCGCTGCCGATTGATCACGAGGGCGAAGCGACGTGCGGTGCCTGCCTTGCCCGCGCGCCGCGCTACGACCGCGCGCGGTCAGTGCTGGTCTACGACGAGGCGAGCCGTCACCTGGTGCTGCCGTTCAAGCATGGCGACCGGACCGATATGGCGCCCGCCTATGGCCGCTGGATGGCGCGGGCTGGCGCCGAACTGCTCGTTGACGCCGATCTTGTGGCGCCAGTCCCGCTGCATTGGCGGCGTCTCGTGGTGCGCCGCTATAACCAGGCCGCCCTGCTCGCGGCGGCCTGCGCCCGCCAAGCGGGGCGCCGGTACGCGCCCGACCTGCTGCGGCGCATGCGCTGGACAGGCAGCCAGGCCGGCCTCGGTGGCCGCGCGCGCCGAACCAATGTCCGGCGCGCCTTCGAGATCGGTGGCAGCTGGGCCGAGATCGTGCGCGGCGCACGAGTTGTGCTGGTGGACGATGTGCTCACGACGGGCGCGACGGTCGAGGCCTGCGCGCGCTGCCTGCGAGCAGCGGGCGCGCGCCGTGTCGATGTGCTCACGCTGGCGCGCGTCGTGCGGCCGGGGTTATAGTCACGGCAACCAGCGACGGAACCCATGGCCCAGATCGAAATCTACACCACGCCGTTTTGTCCCTACTGCGCCCGCGCCAAGGGCCTGCTCGACGACAAGGGCGCCTCCTACGACGAGAAGGATGTGATGATGGACGACAAGGCGCGCAGCGAGATGCGCGCCCGTGCCAACCGCACTTCGGTTCCGCAGATTTTCATCAACGGTCGCCATATCGGCGGGTGCGACGAGCTGCATGCGCTCGACGCGCAGGGCAAGCTCGATCCGCTTCTCGCCCAGCCCGCCTAGGGATACCGCCATGAGCACGACCTTCCGCGCCGGCCTGATCCAGACCAGCGTCAGTGACGAGATGGCCGAGAATGTCGTCTTCGTGACGGCGGAGGCGAAGCGTGCCCGCGACGCCGGCGCCGACTTCATCATGACGCCGGAGAACACCGGTCTGATCGGTCGCGACCGCAACGACACGCTCGCCAAGGCCCAGACCGAAGAGACGCACGGCATGCTGGCCGCCTGTCGCGCCTCGGCCCGCGATCTCGGTGTGTGGTTCCTCCTGGGCTCGATCCATGTTCGCGTTCCGGGCGAGGAGCAGATCCGCAATCGCTCCTTCCTCATCGCGCCCGATGGCGGTGTTGTCGTTTCCTACGACAAGATCCACATGTTCGACGTTCGCCTCGCCGGCGGCGAGAACTATCGCGAGTCCGCGACCTTCAAGCCGGGCGAGCGCGCGGTGCTGGCGGAGACGCCGTGGGGCACGCTCGGCATGACGATCTGCTACGATCTGCGTTTCCCCTACCTGTATCGCCAACTCGCCCATGCTGGCGCCACCATGCTGTCGATTCCGTCCTCGTTCACGGTGCCGACCGGTCAGGCGCATTGGCACACGCTGATGCGCGCGCGTGCTATCGAGACCGGCTGCTATGTCTTCGCGCCGGCGCAGGTCGGCACGCACAAGGGTTCCAATCGCAAGACCTACGGTCATTCGGTCGTCGTCGCGCCGTGGGGTGAGGTCCTGGCCGATGCCGGCGGCGCGGCGGCGGGCCATGTCGTGGCCGAGATCGACCTCGCCAAGGTGGAGGAGGCGCGGCGCATGGTCCCCTCGCTCACCCACGACCGGACGTACGACGCGCCGGAGCTGCATCGCGCGATGCTGGCGCGCGCCGCGGAGTAGGCGCGTCAGGGTTTGCGGGCGGCGATGCGCTGCACCATCGCGAGAGCGGGTTCGCTCACCAGCCGCGCCTCATAGGCGACTACCGAGAGTCGGTCCCGCGCGAGCTCCAGAAGCTCGCCATCGCGCAGCAGAAAGTCCGGGTTGGTCGGTCGACCGAACCGTTCATGACCCACCATGAAGGTCTCATAGAGCAGCACGCCGCCAGGCTGCAGCGACTCCAGGATCGTGGGTATCAGCGGGCGATGGAGATAGTTGGTGACAATGACACCGGCGAACCGCCGGCCCGGGAGCGGCCAGGGGCTCCCATCCTCCAGGTCGGCACGCACGATCTCCAGATCGGAGTTCGGTGGCAGTCTGCCGATATCGCGATCCACGGCCGTGACGGGATGACCGCGCGCGGCGAAGAAGGTCGCGTGCCGGCCCGCGCCCGCAGCGACGTCGAGGACCGCGCCCCCGGCGGGCACAAGGCCGGCCCAGGTCGCGATCCAGGGAGAAGGGGGCATCATGGCGCGCGACACTGGGGGCTTGCCTGTCGCGCGACAAGCCACCATTTTCCGCACGCCATGATTCTGTATCGCCTGCGTTGTTCGGCCGGCCACGAGTTCGAGAGCTGGTTCAGGGACAGCAAGACCTACGAGCGCCAGGAGCGGCGTGCCCTGATCGGCTGCCCGATCTGCGGCGACACCAAGGTCGAGCGCGCGTTGATGGCGCCGCGCATTGGCAAGGCTACCGGTGCCGTCGAGGTCGAACCGCCGGCCGCGGCACCAGCGCCTGAGGCACCCGCCGTGCCAGAGGCCGCCATGGCAGCCATGACCCGTCGCATGCCCAAGGAGTTGCGCGACGCGCTCCTGAAAGCGCGCGCCGAAGTCGAAAAGAATTGCGACTATGTCGGCGGCCAGTTCGCCGAGGAAGCGCGCAAGATCCACTACGGCGAGAGCGACAAGCGCGGCATCTACGGCGAGACGTCGGATGCCGAGGCCGAGGCGCTGGCCGACGAGGGGATCGAGTTCGGGCGGCTGCCCTGGATTCCCCGGGGCAACTGACCCGCGCGGCATCCGGCACGCGCCGGGTGCTAGCCTGCTTTTGCTTCGCGTTCGCCTTCAGCATGCTGTTTCGCGCGGCCAACGGGCTGATGGCGCCGGAGCTGATGCGCGAGCTCGATATCGCACCCGCTCGCATGGGGTTCGTGGGCGGCATTTTCTTCCTCACCTTCGGCCTCGCGATGATCCCGGCGGGCGTGGCGCTCGACCGCTTCGGGCCGCGAGCCACCATTTCGGCTCTGTCACTGCTGGGCGTGGCGGGCTGCGCGATCTTCGCGACCGCCGATGGATGGCTCGGCCTCGCCGCTGGTCGCGCGGTACTGGCGCTCGCTTGCGTTGGAACGCTGATGGGGTCCGTGGCGACGCTGTCGCGCTGGGCGCCGCCGCGCGAGGTCGCGCTGCACGTCGCGACCGTCAACGCCGCGGGCGGCGTGGGCAACATGCTGGCGACCGCGCCGCTTGCCTACGCCATCGAGGCCGTCGGCTGGCGCGGCGCCTATTGGGGACTGGGCGGCGTCTGCATAGCCATCGCGGCGGTCATGTGGTTCGGCACCCGCGATCGCCCCGACGGTCGCCCGCTCGAATCGGGGCGCGAGAACTTGGGCGACGTGCTGCGCGGTCTGAAGGCCGTCTTCGCGCATCGGTTCCTGTTGCCCTTCATGGCGGTCCAGGCCGTGATCTATCCCAGCCATGCCGCGCTTGTCGGGCTTTGGGGCGGACCGTTCCTCAGCGACGTCTACGGCCTCGGCCTTGCCGAGCGCGGCTGGGTGCTGCTGGGCATGACCGCCATCGGGGTGCCCTTCAGCATCTGGATCGGAACGCTCGACGCGCGCTTCGGCACCCGCACGGGCGTGGTCCTGGCAGTCGGTGGGGCGATGATCCTCGCCCTGGCGCCGCTTGCGCTCTGGGGTGGCTGGCCACTCTGGGCGGCCGTGGCGCTGCTGTGCGCGTTCAGCACGACCGGCGGCGTGATCGCGATCTTGCATACCCATGTGCGGTTCAGCTTCCCCGAGCAGCTCGCCGGACGAGGGCTTGCCACCCTGAACGCGGCGGTAATGGCGGGCGCCTACGTCATGCAGCAGGCGACCGGCGTTATCGTCGAGGCGATCCGAGGTTCGGCCTCCGTCGCGCCACCGCTTGCCTACCAGGCGGTGTTTGGCTGGCTGGTGGTTTCGATCGCTCTGGGGCTCTTGTTCTATCGCCGCGTGCCGGACGTCAGGCCGTCCTGACGCCGTGCAGGATGTAGTTCACGTCGAGGTCATCGGCGTTCAGTGACCAGCGTCGGCTGAGCGGGTGGTAGACGATGCCGGTGAGCCCGCGAACCTCGATGCCGCCCGCGCGCAGTCCGCGTGAGAGTTCGGACGGCTTGAGAAAGCGGCGCCAGTCGTGCGTTCCCCGCGGCAGCCAGCGCAGCACGTACTCGGCGCCCGCCACCGCCAGGGCCCAGGCCTTGGCCGTCCGGTTGAGCGTGGAGACAAAGACGATTCCGCCCGGCCGCACGACCTGGCCGACCGACCTCAGGAAGAGATCCACATCAGCCACGTGCTCGACGATTTCGAGTGCGAGCACGATGTCGAACTGGGCGCCGGCGGCCGCCATCGACTCGGCCTCGCCCGAGCGGTAGTCGATCGCGAGCCCCTGGCCGCGCGCATGCAGGCCCGCCACGGCGACATTGCGGGCCGACGCATCGATGCCGGTCACCGCCCCCCCCAAGCGGGCCATGGGCTCGCACATCAGGCCGCCGCCGCAGCCGACATCGAGCACCGAGAGGCCGGCAAGCGGATCGGCCCCGAGCGGGTCGCGGCCGAAGTGCCGGGCGGCGTGGTCACGCACATAGCCCACACGGACAGGACCCAGCCGATGCAGCGGCGCGAACTTGCCGCGCAAATCCCACCATTCGTCGGCGATGCGGCCGAAGCGCTCGACTTCGGCGGGATCGACCGTCGTGGCGGAAGCGTTGTGAACCATGCGGCTCCCCTTGACCCGGGCCCGCCGTGCGGTGTCTATACGCCGCTTTCCAGGCGGCCGACGGATCGGGCGAGGCGAGTGTAGCAGCGCGGCGACGGCCCCAGCGAGTGGAGTCATGGCGCGTATCGTCCTGAAATTTGGCGGCACCTCGGTGGGCGATCCCGACCGCATCCGCAATGCCGCCCGCAAGGTGAAGGCCGAGGTCGAGCGCGGCAACCAGGTCGCGGTCGTGGTGTCGGCCATGTCCGGTGCGACCAACCAGCTCGTCAAGTGGGTGAACGACATCGCGCCGATCCATGATCCGGCCGAGTACGACATGGTGGTGGCGACGGGCGAGCAGGTCACGATCGGCCTGATGGCGCTGGCGCTGCAGCAGATGGGCGTGAAGTCGCGCTCCTGGGGCTCCTGGCAGATTCCGATCCGGACGGACGATGCCCACGCCAAGGCGCGCATCCTCGCCATCGATACGGGGCCGCTTGGCGCGGCGATGTCCGGCGGCGAAGTGCCGATCGTGCCGGGCTTCCAGGGCGTGTCGCCGGGGGGTCGCGTCACGACGCTGGGTCGCGGCGGTTCCGACACCTCCGCAGTCGCCCTGGCGGCAGCACTCGGCGCCGATCGTTGCGACATCTACACCGACGTCGACGGCGTCTACACCACCGATCCCCGGATCGTGGAGCGGGCGCGCAAGATCGACCGGGTGACCTACGAGGAAATGCTGGAGATGGCGTCGCTGGGCTCGAAGGTCCTGCAGACGCGCTCCGTCGAGTTGGCGATGAACCATCGCGTGCGGGTGCAGGTGCTGTCGTCGTTCGACGCGGCGCTGGGTAGCGACCTGCCCGGGACGCTGGTCGTGGACGAGGACGAGATCATGGCGCAAGGCATCGAAAAGAGCGTGGTGAGCGGCATCGCCTACTCCAAGGACGACGCCAAGGTGACGGTGACGCGTGTCGCCGATCAGCCGGGTGTGGCCGCGGCAATCTTCGGACCGCTGGCCGACGCCAACATCAATGTCGACATGATCGTGCAGAACGTGTCGCTGGACGGCAGCTCGACCGACATCACCTTCACCGTGCCGCGGACCGACCTCGCCCGCGCCATCCAGTGCCTGGAGAAATCGAAGGCCGACCTGCGTTTCGATGCCGTGAAGTCCGACACCAACGTCGCCAAGGTATCGGTGATCGGCGTCGGCATGCGCAGCCATGCCGGGGTGGCGCTCGCGATGTTCCGCACGCTGGCCGACAAGGGCATCAACATTCAGGTGATCTCCACCTCGGAGATCAAGATCAGCGTCCTGGTGGCGGCCGAGTACACCGAGCTCGCCGTGCGCGCGTTGCACTCCGCTTACGGCCTCGACGCCGCGTGAGCGGCACGCCGGCCAGGCTGTCCTGGCGGTAGGCAGGGCGGCACAGCTCTTGCTATAAGGCCTCCATGTTCCTGCGGCGCGCCCTGCAAGCCCGTTCCGCCCTCCACCGAGCTTGCTCGTGGGGTGGCATGGCGCGCGCCGACCGATCGGTCGTTCTCCGCTTCAAGCCATCCGCGGTCTGACCATGGAGAGATCATCTCCTCTGGCCGGGCCGCGAATGCTCCTCAAGCGGCTCCGGGACACGATGGCGCGTGCCGGGTCGCCCGAGGAGACGCTGGGCGAGGTCGTGCGCACCGTGGCCAACGCGATGGTGGCTGAGGTCTGCTCCATCTACATCCTGCGTGCCGGCGAGGTGCTCGAGCTCTTCGCCACCCAGGGTCTGAACCCGTCGGCGGTGCGGCGCACGCGCCTGCGTGTGGGCGAGGGTCTGGTGGGCGACATCGCCGCGCAGGCGCGCGCCCTCGCGCTGAGCGACGCCCAGTCGCATCCGCAGTTCGCCTATCGGCCTGAAACCGGTGAGGAGATCTATCAGTCGCTGGCCGGCGTGCCGATCGTGCGTGCGGGCCGCGTGCTGGGTGTCCTGGTGGTGCAGAACCGCACGTCCCGCCAGTACGACGAGGAGGAGATCGAAACGCTGCAGACCATCGCCATGGTGCTGGCGGAAATGGTCGCGGGCGGCGGGGTGGTCGCCGCCGACGAGGTCCAACCAATCGACGGTATCGGGCTTCTGCCGCTGCGCGTCGAAGGGCTGCAACTCACCGGGGGAGTCGCGGTCGGCCGCGCCGTGCTGCACGAACCGCGCATCGCTATTCAGCGCGTCGTTGCCGAGGATATCAGCGTCGAGCTTGGCCGGCTCGATGAGGCACTGGTCGCCGTGCGAGCCGACGTTGACCGCATGCTCGACGCCCAGGACATGCAGGCCGGCGAGCATCGCGAGGTCCTCGAGACGTTCCGCATGTTCGTCGACGACCGAGGCTGGCACGAGCGCGTGCGTGAGGCCATCGGCTCGGGCCTCACAGCAGAGGCGGGGGTCCAACGCGCCTTCGACGACCAGCGCACCCGCCTCGGGCAAGCGACGGACCCCTATATCCGCGAGCGGCTGAGCGACCTGCAGGACCTGACGAACCGGCTGCTGTTGCGTCTCACCGGGCGAAGCGCGCCGGACACGGCGGCATTGCCCGACGACATGATCGTCATCGCGCGCGACATGGGTCCCGCCGAGCTTCTGGACTACGACCGCGCGCGATTGCGCGGGTTGGTACTGGAAGAGGGGTCGGCGCTCAGCCACGTCACGATCGTCGCGCGCGCACTCGACATTCCCGTGGTCGGTCGCACGGGCGACGTCCTGGGGCGCATCGAGCCGGGTGATCCCATGATCGTGGATGGCGACAATGCCCAGGTGTTCATCCGTCCCGGCGAGGATGTTCTCCAATCGATCCAGGCGACTCTCGAAGCGCGCGCCGAACGTCGGCGCCGATACGCCGAGCTGCGCGATCTGCCGGCGCGCACCACCGACGACGTCGACGTCGCATTGCACATCAACGCCGGTTTGCTGATCGACATGGCGCACCTGGAGGAAACCGGCGCGGCTGGGGTGGGACTCTATCGGACCGAGATTCCCTTCATGGTGCGCTCCGAGTTCCCGGACGTCGAGGCGCAGTCCTGGCTCTATGGGCGCGTGCTTGACCTCGCTGACGGCAAGCCCGTCGTGTTTCGGACGCTCGATGTCGGCGGCGACAAGGTCCTGCCCTATGTGGGGGCGTTCGGCGACGACAATCCGGCGATGGGCTGGCGGGCGATCCGCATCGGTCTCGACCGACCGGCGATATTGCGCCGTCAGCTGCGTGCGCTGATCCTGGCCGCCGCAGGCCGACCGCTCTCGGTCATGTTCCCCATGATAGCCGACGTGGCCGAGTTCAGGCAGGCTCGCCGTCTTCTCGACCTGGAAGTCGCGCGCGCGCTGCGCAAAGGCACGCCTGGCCCGGCCGCAGTGAGGGTCGGGGTGATGTTCGAGGTTCCGGCACTGGCCTGGCAGCTGGACGGCCTCATGCCGGAGATCGACTTTCTGTCGGTCGGCACGAACGACCTGCTCCAGTTCCTTTTTGCGGCAGACCGGGGCAATGGCCGGGTTGCCCATCGCTACGACAACTTGTCCCCAGCCTTGCTCCGCCTCCTACATTTTGTGGTAGGGCGGGCGGAGGCCCATCGGGTGGACGTATCGGTCTGCGGCGAGATGGCCGGCCACCCTGTGGAGGCGCTTGGGCTTCTCGCCGTCGGGGTCCGGTCGTTGTCGATGTCGCCGGGCGCGATTGGGCCGGTGAAGGCAATGCTGCGCTCGCTCGATCTGGCCCGGGCACGCGCCATGGTCGCCACCGGTCTCGCGCGGTCCGACCATTCGCTGCGGGAGACCCTGCGCCTCTTCGCCGCCGATCATGACGTCGAAATCTGACGCGATTCGCGCGAATCGATTTTGATCCGCCACAAGGCGTCTGCTAGAACGTGCTAAAGCAGCAACGAGCGCAGCGAGAATGCCCGATCAGGTCGATTGGCGGACTGTCGAACGCGAGGCCAATCCCGGCCGCGCGGTTGGCCGACTGCTGCGCGATCAGCGCGAGGCGCTGGGGCTTGGCATCGGTGATGTTGCGCGCCGGCTGCGCATTCGTCGGCCCTATGTTGAGGCCATTGAGGCTGGCGACTTCCACGCCCTGCCGGGTGCCGCGTACGTTCCGGCGTTTCTGCGCACCTACGCGTCGCATCTCGGCCTCGACTCGGCGAAGGTCCTCGAGGCCTACCAGTCCGCTGGCGCGGTGCCGATTGAGCGCCCCACGGCGCTGCCTACAGATTTCCCGATCGTGGAGAAGCGATCGCCGGTGGGTCTGGTCGTTCTGACCGCACTGTTCGCGATCGGCGGCGCCTACGCGTTGTGGCACTACGCGCCGCGTGAGCAGACCGTCGTTGCCGAAAAGGTTCCGCCCGTTCCCGATCGCCTGATGGCGGCGCGGCCAACTCCGACTGAGCCCGCGCGTGTCGCGCCCGAGCCGTGGCCGACACCTCGCACCGAGCCCACGGCCTCGTCTGTCGTTCCATCCGTACCGCCGCCGACCGCGGTCGTCGTCGTCGAGCCACCCGTAATCGCAGTGGCGCCGCCCGCGATGTCCGCGCCGATCGCCGCTCCCACGTCGCAACCGACGCCGGTCGCTGTTGCGGTGCCGGTGCCCGCGCCGGCTTCGGTTGCCGCGAAAGTGGGACAGGCCCAGGCAGCGCAGCCGCCGGCCGACCCGACGCGCGTCGACGTCTTGCGGGGAGGTGCGCAGCCCACCGTCGAGACGCAGGAGGCGGTCCAGCGCACGCCCCCGGCCGAGGACTTGGAAGCGCGAATCGAGCGCGTGGTGCCGGTGCGTCGAGACACGACGGTCGCGGTACGGGTGGACAGCTGGATCGAATTGCGCGCGCCCAACGGCGATTTGCTGGCGCAGACCTATGTCCGCGCGGGCGAGACCTACACCGTGCCGGCCGGGATCGCCTACCGCGTCACCGACGCGCGCTAGACGCTCGGCGTCGGCCGATGATGTCCGTCTTCGCAGGTTGCCCATGAGCATCCGACCCTATCGCGACGTTGTTCGCCGAAAGTCGCGGCGCATTATGGTGGGGAGTGTTCCCGTTGGCGGTGACGCGCCGATCACCGTCCAGACGATGACCAACACGCTCACCGCCGACGCCGCCGCGACGATCGACCAGATCCGCCGGGTGGAGGAGGCGGGCTGCGATATCGTGCGGGTGTCGTGTCCCGACGAGGCCTCGACCGCAGCACTGCCTGCGATCGTGAAGGCCGCCCGCATTCCGGTGGTCGCAGACATCCACTTCCACTACAGGCGCGCGATCGAGGCGGCGCGTGCGGGCGCCGCGTGCCTGCGCATCAATCCCGGCAACATCGGCAGCGCCGAGCGCGTGCGGGAAGTTGTGCAGGCGGCCAAGGATCATGGCTGCTCGATGCGGATCGGTGTGAACGCAGGGTCGCTCGAACGCGACTTGCTCGAGAAGTATGGCGAGCCCTGCCCCGAGGCCATGGTCGAGAGCGCACTGGATCATGCGCGAATTCTGCAGGATCACGATTTCCACGAGTTCAAGATCAGCGTGAAGGCGTCCGACGTCTTCTTGGCGGTCGCGGCCTACCAGCAGCTTGCCGATGCCTGCGACTACCCGCTCCATATCGGCGTCACCGAGGCGGGCGGCTTGCGCACCGGCACGGTGAAGTCGGCGATCGGCCTGGGATCTCTCCTGTGGGCCGGCATCGGCGACACGGTCCGCGTTTCGCTGTCTGCCGAGCCGGAGGAGGAGGTGCGGGTCGGGTTCGAGCTTCTGAAGGCGCTCAATCTGCGCCATCGTGGCGTCAATCTGATCTCCTGCCCGTCCTGCGCGCGCCAGCAGTTTGACGTCATCCGGACGGTCGAGGCGCTGGAGAAGCGCGTCGCGCACATCACCACGCCCATGACCGTGTCGGTGATCGGCTGCGTGGTGAACGGTCCGGGCGAGGCGCGCGAGACCGATATCGGTTTCACCGGCGGAGGGGCGGGCACCCATCAGGTCTATGTCGCCGGCGTGCCGCACCACCGCCTGAAGGATGCCGACATCGTTGAGCATCTGGCGACGCTGATCGAGAAGAAGGCCGCTGAGATCGAAGCGGCCAAGACCGATGGTCGACATCGGCCCGCCGCGGCGTAGCGGCGTCCATCCCGATCTCCCGTCTCCTTCAGGTTACAACGGCAGTCCCATGAGCAAGCTCCAGCCCGTTCGCGGCACCCACGATCTTCTTCCGGCCGACCAGGCGATCTTCGCCCATGTCGTCGAGACCGCCCGGGCGGTCGCACACACATACGGATACCGCGAGGTCGCGACGCCGATCTTCGAGTTCACCGAGCTGTTTGCGCGCGGCATCGGCGAGACGACAGATGTCGTCTCAAAGGAGATGTACAGTTTCGAGGACCGCGGCGGCGAATCGCTCACGCTGCGGCCCGAGCTGACGGCGGGCATCTGCCGCGCGTTCGTGTCGAACGGGCTCACCAACGAGCTTCCGCTCAAGCTGTTCACGGCGGGCGCGGCGTTCCGTTACGAGCGGCCGCAGAAGGGCCGCCAGCGCCAATTCCACCAGATCGATGTCGAGGTGCTGGGCGCGCCGGAGCCGGAATGCGACGTCGAGGTGATCTCGGTCGCGGCCGATGTGTTGGAGCGGCTGGAGATCCTGGCGCGCTGCGAGCTGCGCGTGAACTCGCTTGGCGATCCCGAGAGCCGCGCCGCCTACCGCAAGGTACTGGTCGACTACTACACGGCCCATCGCGGACGGCTGAGCGAGGACTCGATCCGGCGCCTCGACCGCAATCCGATGCGCATTCTCGACAGCAAGGACGAGGGCGACCGCGCGGTGAATGCCGGCGCGCCGTCGCTGGCCGACCATCTGAACGCCGCATCGACGGAATTTTTCGACGCGGTTCGCCGGGGACTGGATGCGTCGGGCATCGCCTACAAGGTCGATCGCTCGCTGGTGCGCGGCCTCGACTACTACACTCACACGGCCTTCGAGTTCGTGACCGAGCATCTCGGCGCACAGGGGACCGTGATTGGTGGCGGCCGCTACGACGGGCTGATCGAACAGATCGGCGGGCCGCCGACGGCCGGTATCGGCTGGGCGGGCGGCATCGAGCGGCTGATGATGCTGGCCAACGCACCGCCCCCCGACGACCGGCCCATCGCGATCGTCCCGCTTGGCGAGGCCGCCGAGCGTCAGGCGCTGAAGCTGGCGCGCGAGATGCGCGCGGGGGGTCTCGCGATCGAACTCGCCTACAAGGGCAACATGAAGCGCCGGCTGCAGCGGGCCAACAAACTGCAGGCGAGCCATGCGGTCATCATGGGCGACGCCGAGCTCGCCAAGGGCGTGGTTGCGCTGAAGAACCTCGATAGCGGCGAACAGCGGGAAGTGGCGCTCGATGAGTTGGTCGACGAGCTGGAGGTTGAGGCCATGGCCTCGCTGTCGGACCTGCTGGGCGATGTGCGCGACTGAGGCCGCGGGGTGAGTCTCGACCTCAAGCTCGACCAGGTGGTCCGGCGCCATGACGAGCTGCAGGCGCAACTGTCGGGCGCCGGGCTCGACGCGCAGCGCTTCGCCCAGGCGTCGAAGGAGTACGCCGATCTCGGCCCGCTGGTGGACGCGATCCGGGAATTGCGCGCCGTCCAGAACGAGGTCGGCGACCTTCAGACTCTCGCCGCCGACACCTCGGCCGACAGCGACATGCGCGCGCTTGCCGACGAGGAACTGCGCGCAGCGCGCGAGCGTCTGCCGGGATTGGAGCGACGCGTCCGGCTGATGCTGTTGCCCAAGGACGCGGCGGACGAGCGCAATGCGATCCTGGAGGTTCGGGCCGGAACCGGAGGCGAGGAGGCCGCCCTGTTCGCGGGCGAACTGTTCCGCATGTACCAGCGCTACGCCGCCGAGAAGGGCTGGCGTTTCGAGATCATGGAGATGTCGGAGACCGGCCTGGGCGGATTGAAGGACGGGACAGCCACGGTGTCGGGACGTGGCGTCTTCGCCCGGCTGAAGTTCGAGTCCGGCGTGCATCGCGTGCAGCGCGTGCCGCAAACCGAGGCGTCCGGCCGGATCCATACTTCCGCCGCCACCGTCGCGGTGCTGCCGGAGGCCGAGGAGGTTGACGTCAAGATTGACGACAAGGATCTGCGCATCGACGTGTTTCGTGCGTCGGGGCCGGGCGGGCAGTCGGTCAACACCACGGACTCGGCGGTTCGCATCACCCACCTGCCGACCGGCATCGTCGTCAGCCAGCAGGACGAGAAGAGCCAGCACAAGAACAAGGCCAAGGCTCTCAAGATCTTGCGCGCCCGTCTGTACGACGCCGAACGCCAGCGACGCGACGCGGCGCGCGCCGCCGAGCGCAAGGGCCAGGTCGGCAGCGGCGATCGCAGCGAGCGCATCCGGACCTACAATTTTCCGCAAAGCCGCTGCACCGACCACCGTATCAACCTCACGCTCTACAAGCTGGACGACGTGATGGAGGGTCGCGCGCTCGACGAGTTGGTCGAAGCGTTGGTGGCCGACGATGAGGCGGCGCGGCTTGCCGAATTCGCCTCCTGACCGCGACTTGGGACTCGCTACTGCGCGACACTGCCATCGCGCTCGCTGGCGCAGGGATTGACGATCCCCGGTTCGAGGCGCGGTTGCTCCTTGAGCATGCGTCCCGTCTCCCACGGGAGCGACTCGTGTCCATCGGTCGCGAGGCGGCGTCGGTCGATGCGGTTGCCGCGCTGCGGCAACTGACAGCCCGCAGGGTCCGGCGAGAGCCGATGTCGCACATCATGGGCGAACGCGAATTCTGGGGACTGACCTTTCACGTCAGCGCCGATGTGCTGACGCCGCGTCCCGACAGCGAGACATTGATCGAGGCCGCGCTGACCTGCCTGCCTGACCGCGATCGGGCGTGGCGCATCCTCGATCTCGGGTTGGGATCGGGCTGTCTGCTCGCGGCGCTCCTGACGGAGTTTCCCCGCGCGACCGGGGTTGGGGTCGAAGCGTCGCAGGTCGCGCGCACTCTGGCGCTTCGCAATCTGGCGCGCCACGGCCTGGAGGGGCGCGCCCGAATCGACGCGCGCGACTGGAGCCAGTCGGGGTGGACCGATGGACTGGGTGGCCCTTTCGACCTGATCGTCTCGAACCCGCCCTACATTCCGACCGCCGCCATCGCGGGGCTCATGCCTGAAGTGGCGCTTTGGGAACCCCGACCGGCGCTGGACGGGGGTGCCGACGGGCTTTCCGCTTATCGGGCGCTGGCGCCAGCCCTGGTCGGGCTCCTGGCGCCGGCTGGGTGGGGCTTGTTTGAAGGCGGTGAGGGGCAAGCCATTGAAATTGAAGGGATTTGTGCCTCGGCCGGGCTGTCGCCCGCGGGTCGCTGGCTGGACCTCGGGGGGATCACCCGTGTGATCGGCGCTCGGCAGGAAACGGTTGGCAAGACGGCCGTTTGAGACTAATTTGCCTTTGCCCCTTGGGGGGCACTGCCCGGGACGGTTTCCGGCCGGGCGAACGATCCTCCGATAATCAGCCGTGACGGCGCCCGATATGGGCAGGGGGACCCCAAACGACCATCCGTCCGGCAGGGAATCTGGCTCCAGAGAATGAGACCCAACAATCGGCAGCGTCAGCGCGGTCGCAACGGTGGTGGCGGCGGCTTCAACAAGCAACACCACAACAACAATCCGAACCGTCCACCCAACCGCAACCAGTTGTATGACAGCAACGGCCCCGATGTGCGGGTGCGCGGCAACGCCCATCAGGTCTACGACAAGTACCAGGCGCTGGCGCGCGAAGCGGCCTCGTCAGGCGATCGAATCCTGTCAGAGGCGTATTGGCAGTATGCCGATCACTACTTCCGCCTGATTCAGGCGAGCGGTGGTTTCGTCCGCACCAACAACTGGGGTGAGGAAGTCCAGCCGCCGCCGGGTCAGGGGCCGGGTCAGCCGGGCGCTCCGGGCAACGGGGGCAACGGTGCTCATCCCCAGAACGGCCATGTCGAACGTCAGGGCGGCGCGTCGCGGCCACCGATGGACGAAGTCGAGCCCGGGCTTGGCGGGGTCGCGTTTCTGCAAGGCGGCCGCGCGCCGGTCGACGCCGATCCGGCCGACGACGAACAGCCCGAGGTTCCGGAGTTCAGCCCGGGCGCGCGCGGGCGCGGCTGAGGCGACCGCTCAGCGCTCCAGCGCGACAGAATCGCCGACGGAGATCGTGCCGCCGGCGATCGTCTTGAGATAGATTCCCATATCGACGTGCCCATAGAGCCGCTGCAGGGCCGTGATCGGTCCGCTGCGCCGCTGCGCCGTATCAGGATCGACCTCGATGGCGGCGCATCGGTCGACCCGGCCGAGCACCTCGAAGCGGACCCCGCCCACAGCCAGGGTCCGACCCTCCCAACCCAGCTCCTCGAGTGGCGGCAGCCCCTCAACCAGAAGGTTGGGCCGGAAGCGGCGCGCGTCCATCGCTTGTCCGCTCGCCCGTCCGAAATCCTCGAGCGATTCGTGTCCGATCAGGGTCAGGGTCTTCGCTGGCACGTCGGCGAAAGCGAGGCCTGGCGCCTCGACAAGGCGAACGCCCCCCATGGCTTCCGCGCCCATCCAGGCGGCTACGGCGGCGCCGAACGCGGTGCGATCGGTCGCGTCGGCGAGCACAGTCCGCGCCGCGAAGGAACTTTCCCGATCCCGCAGCGCGAGGATGCCCGACGCCTCGTCCAGTCGGCATTCCAGTCGCGCGAGGCGCTCATTGCGGACCAGCGCCAGAAACTGCGACTTCGGAAGCCAACGCGGCGCCTCCGGGTCGAAGTTCGAACGGCCATGCGCCAGGGCGAAGCGGCGGTCGCCGGGCAGCTCCGCGCCCGGTTCGAGCGTGACGCGGGCGAGTGCCTCGCCGGCCAGGCTCTTGACCGGGTAGCGCCAGATGCCCGCCAGCCGCATCACAGATGGATCAGGGTCGGCGCGAAGTAGCCGAAGAAGGTGAAGATCGCGCCCAGCACGCCCAGTCCGCCGGACAGAAACAAGAGCCAGGTCACGGCAGTGAGCGCCGCGGCGCCGGCCAGAACGATCGCGAGCTGGAACGCGGCCGATCCGAATTCAAACAGGTGATAGGCCGCCAGCGACTTCTCGCGAACCTGCTCGCGGGCCTTGGCGCGCGCCATGAGCTCCTTGCGGCCCTCGTTCGTCTCGGGCTCGCTTTCGTAGCGCTGGGCGGTGCGCCGCCAGGTGTCGACCTGGGCCTTGAGGCCCGCCGGCATGGGCTGGGCGGAGTCCTTGAACTGAGCGTCGACACTGTCGGCCGCGGTGCGCAGCGTGGTTTGGCGGATAGTCTTGGCCTGAAAGAAGGACCAGAGGTTGGACGCCTCGATGTGGCTGCCCAACGCCTCGGTTTGGGCGCTCTTGCCGCCCATTTCCGACAGCGCGAGCAGCGCCGCCAGGATCGCGACCAGGAGCGCGACCTTCTTGTTCGATCCATCAACGTGGCCGTGGCCGCCCGACATGCCTGTTCCCCCTGTTGCTGACGTTCGGTGAATGCGGCGCTCTTAACACGGGGCTTGCCTGGGCGAGCCGGCGGCGCCCGGTCGCAGGCCGCTCCCCGGAGGCAGGTGCGGCCTTGTTCCCGCCGGGTCGCTCCCCATATCCCGGTGAAGACGCCTTCGGGGTCCGCTCTTTCGCTCGCCGCATGACGGGGGCTCCCAAGGAAGGGTGATGAAATGGATATGGAAAAGCTGACGGACCGCGTTCGCGGATTCCTCCAAAGCGCACAGATGCTGGCGTCCCGCTCGGGCCACCAGCGGTTCGTGCCCGACCACATTCTGAAAGTACTGCTGGACGACCCAGAGGGCCTCGCCGCGAACCTGATTCAGGCGGCGGGCGGCGATCCGCGTGCCGCGTTGGCGGGTGCCGAAGCCGCGCTGGCGAAGCAGCCACGCGTGGAAGGCGCCGGCGCGGGCCAGCTCTTCCTCGCGCCCGAGACGGCGCGTCTGTTCGAACAGGCGCAGACGCTCGCCGAGCAGGCCGGCGACAGTTTCGTCACGGTCGAGCGGCTTCTGCTCGGCATCGCGATGGCCGCCGGCAGCGACGCGGCGCAGACGCTGGCCCGGGCCGGGGTGAAGCCCGCGGCGCTGGAGAAGGCAATTCAGTCGCTGCGGAAGGGTCGCACCGCCGACACGGCCTCCGCCGAGCAGAGCTACGACGCGTTGAAGAAGTATGCCCGCGATCTCACCCAGCTCGCCCGCGACGGCAAGCTTGATCCGGTGATCGGCCGTGACGAGGAAATCCGGCGCGCGGTCCAGGTGCTGAGTCGCCGGACCAAGAACAACCCGGTGCTGATCGGCGAACCCGGTGTCGGCAAGACGGCGATCGCCGAAGGGCTGGCGCTGCGCATCGTCAACGACGACGTGCCGGAATCGCTGAAGGGCAAGCGCCTGATGTCGCTCGATCTCGGTGCGATGGTGGCCGGCGCCAAGTTTCGCGGCGAGTTCGAGGAACGCCTGAAGGCGGTGCTGTCGGAGATCTCCGCGGCCGGCGGCGAGATCGTCGTTTTCATCGACGAGCTGCACACGCTCGTTGGTGCGGGCAAGGCCGACGGCGCGATGGATGCTTCCAACATGTTGAAGCCCGCTCTGGCCCGCGGCGAATTGCACTGCGTCGGCGCCACCACGCTCGACGAGTATCGCAAGCACATCGAGAAGGACGCGGCCCTCGCCCGCCGGTTCCAGCCCGTTTTCGTGGCCGAGCCGACGGTCGAGGACACGATCTCGATCCTGCGCGGCCTCAAAGAGAAGTACGAGCTGCATCACGGCGTTCGCATCGCCGATGCCGCGCTTGTGGCCGCCGCGACGCTCTCCAACCGCTACATCACCGACCGCTTCCTGCCCGACAAGGCGATCGACCTGATGGACGAGGCCGCGAGCCGCATCCGCATGCAGGTCGACAGCAAGCCGGAGGAACTGGACGAGCTCGACCGGCGCATCATCCAGCTCAAGATCGAGCGTGAGGCGCTGCGCAAGGAGCCCGACCAGGCCTCGCGCGACCGTCTGGCGACGCTGGAGAAGGAGCTGGCGGAACTGGAACAGAAGTCGGCCACGCTGACCGCCGCCTGGAAGTCGGCGAAGGACAAGCTCGCCGACGCCCAGAAGCTGAAGGAGCAGCTCGACCGCGCGCGCTCCGAGCTTGAGATGGCGCAGCGTCGGGGCGACCTCGCGCGCGCCGGCGAGATCGCCTACGGCGTCATCCCCGATCTGGAAAAGCGCCTGAAGGCCGGAGAGGCGGGCACGCCGGCCGGCGGCCGCGGTGTCGCCGAGGAGGTCACGACCGAGGATGTCGCGGCGATCGTGTCGCGCTGGACCGGCGTGCCGGTCGACAAGATGCTGGAGGGCGAGCGCGGCAAGCTGTTGCGCATGGAAGCCGAGCTGCACAAGCGCGTGATCGGCCAGGAAGAAGCGGTGGTCGCGATCTCCAACGCCGTCCGCCGCGCGCGCGCGGGCCTGCAGGACCCGAACCGGCCGATCGGCTCGTTCCTGTTCCTGGGGCCGACGGGCGTCGGCAAGACCGAACTGTGCAAGGCGCTCGCGCAGTATCTGTTCGACGACGATCAGGCGATGGTCCGCATCGACATGAGCGAGTTCATGGAGAAGCACGCCGTCAGCCGGTTGATCGGCGCGCCTCCGGGCTATGTCGGCTACGACGAGGGTGGCGTGTTGACCGAGGCGGTGCGCCGCCGGCCCTATCAGGTGATCCTGTTCGACGAGGTCGAGAAGGCGCACCCCGATGTGTTCAACGTGCTCCTGCAGGTTCTCGACGATGGCCGCCTGACGGATGGCCAGGGCCGCACCGTGGATTTCCGCAACACGCTGATCATTCTCACCTCCAACCTCGGTAGCGCACACTTGGCCGCGCTGCGCGACGGCGAGGCTGCGGAGACGGTACGCGACGCGGTGATGGAGGACGTGCGGCGCGCCTTCCGGCCGGAGTTCCTGAACCGTCTGGACGAGATCCTGCTGTTCAATCGCCTCAGCCGCGCCAACATGGGCGACATCGTCACGATCCAGCTCGGCCGCCTCCGGGCGCTGCTCGCCGACCGCAAGATCGACCTGGAACTCGACTCCCAGGCGCAACAGTGGCTGGCCAATCGTGGCTACGACCCGGTCTACGGCGCCCGGCCGCTGAAGCGCGTCCTGCAGCGCAGCCTGCAGAATCCGCTGGCGACCGCACTGCTGGAAGGCCGGATCCGCGACGGCGAAACGGTGAAGGTCGGGGTCGCGAGCGGCGAGCTCACGATCGGCGGCGAGCGCGTGTTGAGCGACGCCGCCGATTGATCCGGCTCGCCCGCTTCGCCATGCTCGCACCATGGCGGAGGATGTGGCGATCGGCGAACTCTGGCGGGCCGCGCAGGCGGCGCGCGCGGCCGGCGATAGCGTCGGCGCATGCCGGGAACTCGACGCACTCCTGTCGCGGGCACCCGCCCATGTCGCGGCACTGCGCGCCCGCGCATCCCTTGCTCCGGAAACGGAGCGTGCCACGTGGACTGAGCGGCTCGCTGACGCGGCGACAGTGGAAAGTCTCGATATCGCGCTGGCGCTGCGCGACGGTCCGATGGCCGCGCGCGCCGAGGCGCTCGCGCGCCGCGCGATCGCGGAGCGTCCCCAACTGGCGCGTGGCCACCGCATGCTGATGGATCTTTTGCGTCGGCAAGGGCGTCTGGATGAGGCGGCCGCCGCCGCCGCGGCAGCTCCCGACACGCCGGAGACTCGCGCGACGCGTGCGGCCCTACTTGGCACGCCTGGCACGTCCGATGTCGTGGAGGAAACACCACCGATTCGCTTCGTCGTGCGCGACGGGTTCCTGACGATGGCGCGACATGCGGAGGCTCTCGCCTTCGCTTTGGCGGGCGGCGATACGCTGGAGACGGCGATGGTCGGCGGCGACGACTCGGAATGGAAAGTCGATCCCGAAGCGCGGCGGGCGCGAGCCGGTTACGAACTCGCGGCGGTGCGAGACTGGTTTCTGCCACTGGTCGAGGCCGAGCTCGAGACGGCCCTGCCGGGGCTTGGGCTGGCGCCGTTCGAACGAGGCGAAACCGAGCTGCAACTCACGGCCTACAACGACGGCGAGTACTACCGAACGCATGCCGACCGCGACGATCGCGGCCTGACCGGCCGCTGGGTCACGTTCGTCTACTACTTCAACCACGCGCCGCGCGCGTTTGACGGCGGCGAACTGATCCTGTTCGACGGCGATGCCGCTCGCGGCACGATGCGATCGGATGCATTCACCACCATTCTGCCGGTCGACAACCGGTTGGTGATTTTTCCCAGCGCCGCTCAGCACGAGGTACGCACGGTGCGCTGCCGCTCCGGTGCCTACGTCGATAGCCGCTTCACCTTGAACGGCTGGTTCCAGCGGGCCTAGGGCAGCGGCGGTATCACTGCTGGGCGATCTGCGGGGCCGAGCGCGACTGGCCTCGATGCTCGCGGACGACCTGCTGGAACCGGGCGAGATCCTTGCCGGTCAGCGTGTTGCGCATCGCGTACTTCTGTGTGAGCGGATTGACCGGCTTTCCGTCGCGGTGGAACTCATAGTGCAGATGCGGTCCGGTCGACATGCCGGTCGAGCCCACGAAGCCGATCACCTGCCCCTGGCGCACCGAGACACCAGGACGGATGCCTGGCCCCAGGCGCGAGAGGTGAGCGTAAGCGGTGGCCACCTGTGAGGTGTGTTCCAGCTTCACATAGATGCCGTAGCCGCCATTGGAGCCCGCCATGCTGACGCGGCCGTTGCCGGCGGCCAGCACCGGCGTACCTGTGGGGGCCGCGAAATCGACGCCGGCATGCATGGCGCTGAAGCCCAGGATCGGGTGTTCGCGCATGCCGAAGCGCGACGTGATCCTCGAGGCGTCCATCGGCGTGCGGAGGAACGAGCGAATTACGCTCTCGCCGTCGGCGTTGAAGAACTGATCGGCGCCACCTTGCGGGCGGAAGCGCACGACGGTGACGGTGCGCTTGGGCAGGCGCAGCTCGCCATAGAGCAGGCGCCCGGGATGCGTCACGCGGCCGTCGCTGGTCACCAGTTGTTCGAGCAACACGAGGAAACGACCGCCGCCGCGCAGCTCGCGCTGGAAATCGACGTCGTAGGAGAGCGCCTTGATCAACTCGCCCATCGCCGATGCCGGAACGCCGGCCTTCGTGCCGCTGGTATGGAATGAGCCCGAGATCTCTGCTTCGACACGCGCCAGGCGCGGGCCGACCTTGTAGGTTTTCTCTTCGCCGACGTAGGCCCCGTCTTCGCGTCGCTGGATCAGGTACTCGCGCTCGGGCTGCGGCCGGATGCTGAGCGCCAGCACGCGCGGCGCATCGGGTTGATCGGGCAGCGTCTGCAATGACAGCGCGATGGTCTCGCCGTTTGCGAGCTTGTTCTTCTTCAGGAGAGCTGCGAGCGCGGCCGAGATCGCGCGCCGATCGTCATCCGTGACGCCGATATCGGCCAGCATTTTCTCGACTGTGTCGCCGCGCTGCAGGCTCAGCGTGAGATCGTAGCGATCCGGAGCGGGTGGTTCAGCGTCAAGCGACGCAGCCGGCGCCGGCGCGCGGAACTCCGCGGTTGTGGGCGGCGGCGGAAGTTCGCCGTCTTCGACGGCCTGCTCCAGCCGCGGGCCATCTGGCAGAAACAGCGGTTCCGACACGGTGAGCGCGAGCCCCGCCAGCACGATCGCGATGCCGCCGAGCGCGGCAAGTCCGGGCGCGAACAGCCGAAACAGCGCGTTTGGCGCCGATTCAGGCCGGCCCGACGGAGAGGGGAAACCCGTCATGACCTTTGACCTACTCCGGGCCCGTTGAGACCGAGCCTCGCTTC
>VGCH01000027.1:32500-37137 GCA_016870115.1 Alphaproteobacteria bacterium
AACGTGAGATCAAGCGTAACAAGGGCGTTTGGCGGATGCCTTGGCACTGAGAGGCGATGAAGGACGTGGCAGGCTGCGATAAGCTTCGGGGAGTTGCCAGCACACTTTGATCCGAAGATTTCCGAATGGGGAAACCCCATCCATCAGGATGACCGGCGACTGAATCCATAGGTCGACGGGGCGAACCCGGGGAACTGAAACATCTCAGTACCCGGAGGAAAGGACATCAACAGAGACTCCGCTAGTAGTGGCGAGCGAACGCGGACCAGGCCAGTGACACGATCGTAAGAACCGGAACGCTCTGGAAAGGGCGGCCATAGCGGGTGATAGCCCCGTACGGGTAGAAAGCGGTTGTGTCCTCGAGTAAGGCGGGACACGTGCAATCCTGTCTGAACACGGGGGGATCACCCTCCAAGCCTAAGTACTCCTCAGTGACCGATAGTGAACAAGTACCGTGAGGGAAAGGTGAAAAGCACCCCGACGAGGGGAGTGAAATAGACCTGAAACCGAACGCCTACAAACAGTCGGAGGCCGCAAGGCTAACGGCGTACCTTTTGTATAATGGGTCAGCGACTTACTCTGTGCAGCAAGCTTAAGCCGATAGGTGTAGGCGTAGCGAAAGCGAGTCTGAATAGGGCGACCAGTTGCACGGAGTAGACCCGAAACCGGGTGATCTAGTCATGGGCAGGTTGAAGGCGCGGTAACGCGCGCTGGAGGACCGAACCGGTTACCGTTGCAAAGGTATCGGATGACCTGTGATTAGGGGTGAAAGGCCAACCAAACTCGGAAATAGCTGGTTCTCCGCGAAAACTATTTAGGTAGTGCGTCGGATGATTGCCATCGGGGGTAGAGCACTGGATGGGCTAGGGGGATCCAAAGTCTTACCAAACCCAACCAAACTCCGAATACCGATGAGTACAGTCCGGCAGACAGACGGCGGGTGCTAAGGTCCGTCGTCGAGAGGGAAACAGCCCAGACCGCCAGCTAAGGTCCCCAAGTTGTGGCTAAGTGGTAAAGGATGTGGGAAGGCCAAAACAACCAGGAGGTTGGCTTAGAAGCAGCCATCCTTTAAAGAAAGCGTAATAGCTCACTGGTCTAAACAAGCCAGCCTGCGCCGAAGATGTAACGGGGCTCAAGCCACACACCGAAGCTGCGGACCCGCAAGGGTGGTAGCGGAGCGTTCCGTAAGCCTGCGAAGGGAGACTCGTGAGAGCTCCTGGAGGTATCGGAAGTGAGAATGCTGACATGAGTAGCGATAAGGAGCGTGAGAGACGCTCCCGCCGCAAGTCCAAGGGTTCCTGCGCAAGGTCAATCCGCGCAGGGTTAGCCGGCCCCTAAGGCGAGGGCGAAAGCCGTAGCCGATGGGAACCAGGTCAATATTCCTGGGCCCGCTGGAAGTGACGGATCCCAAAAGTGGCTCTGGCTCGTTGGCGAATGCCAGGGCGTCCGAGGGGTCCCAGGAAATAACTCCAGCATATGGACCGTACCCTAAACCGACACAGGTGGACTGGTAGAGTATACCAAGGCGCTTGAGGGAACGGTGTTGAAGGAACTAGGCAATTTACCCCCGTAACTTCGGGATAAGGGGGCCTCCATCGGTCTCGATGGAGGGGCACAGACCAGGGGGTGGCGACTGTTTAACAAAAACACAGGGCTCTGCTAAGCCGCGAGGCGAAGTATAGGGTCTGACGCCTGCCCGGTGCCGGAAGGTTAAGAGGAGAGGTTCACGCCTTGAATCGAAGCCCCGGTAAACGGCGGCCGTAACTATAACGGTCCTAAGGTAGCGAAATTCCTTGTCGGGTAAGTTCCGACCTGCACGAATGGCGTAACGACTTCCCCGCTGTCTCCAACACCGGCTCGGCGAAATTGAATTCCCCGTGAAGATGCGGGGTACCCGCAGTTAGACGGAAAGACCCCGTGCACCTTTACTACAACTTTGCAGTGGCGTTAGGGAATGGATGTGTAGGATAGGCGGGAGCCTTTGAAGCTGTGGCGCCAGCCATGGTGGAGGCAACCTTGAAATACCGCCCTTTTGTGCTCTGACGTCTAACCGCGGTCGGTCATCCCGATCCGGGACCCTGCATGGTGGGTAGTTTGACTGGGGCGGTCGCCTCCCAAAGAGTAACGGAGGCGCGCGATGGTGGGCTCAAGCCGGTCGGAAATCGGCTGTTGAGTGCAATGGCACAAGCCCGCCTGACTGCGAGACTGACAGGTCGAGCAGGGACGAAAGTCGGTCATAGTGATCCGGTGGTTCCGCGTGAGTGGGCCATCGCTCAACGAATAAAAGGTACGCCGGGGATAACAGGCTGATACCACCCAAGCGTCCACAGCGACGGTGGTGTTTGGCACCTCGATGTCGACTCATCACATCCTGGGGCTGGAGCAGGTCCCAAGGGTTCGGCTGTTCGCCGATTAAAGTGGTACGTGAGTTGGGTTCAAAACGTCGTGAGACAGTTTGGTCCCTATCTGCTGTGGGTGTTTGAGACTTGAGAGGAGCCGTCCTTAGTACGAGAGGACCGGGATGGACGCACCTCTAGTGTACCGGTTGTGACGCCAGTCGCAGCGCCGGGTAGCCAAGTGCTGAAGGGATAAACGCTGAACGCATCTAAGCGTGAAACCCGCCTCGAAACTAGGTCTCGCTGAGAGTCGTGGTAGACCACCACGTTGATAGGCCGCATGTGCAAGTGCAGTGATGCATTCAGCTTAGCGGTACTAATAACTCGATCTGCTTGATCTCATTCGTTCCGTGCAGCGGCCGAACTCCGCTGCCGGCCTCGTGCCCGATGTTCACGGACTTTCAGACATTCTTGCGCTTCGACGACCTGGTGGCTCTAGCGAGGGGCCTGCACCCGATCCCATCCCGAACTCGGCCGTGAAAACCCTCAGCGCCAATGGTACTGTGTCTCAAGGCACGGGAGAGTAGGTCGCTGCCAGGTCTTCCAAGCGCAAGACTGACAAAACCTCTTCGGACTCACGCGACGCGCGCACGGATTTGCCGCGGGGTGGAGCAGCCCGGTAGCTCGTCAGGCTCATAACCTGAAGGTCGTAGGTTCAAATCCTGCCCCCGCAACCAAAAACGCCCGCTAACTCAATAGGTTAGCGGGCGTTATGTTTTTGCGCTTATATCTGCAAAAAGTGATAGACACTGATAGACAAGATTTAGACTCTTTTACGAGCCTTGCGACGGTAGCGGTGGCTGCCAAATGGGAACGGTTGCAGGTAGCTCTGCCAGTCGGTCGCAAAGCAAGCGCCGAAAAAATATGTCGGCAAAATCAATGCGTTAGAGTTCCATTTCACGCGTGAAATGGGAAGCCATGCATCCGTGGGCTTGATCGTATATCCTGCGTTGGTAGCGGTGGATGCTGCTGGAGATGGCAGTCTACCCATCTGCTTTCGGTAGCAGATTTAGACATGAGCCTTGCGAGGATTTCCCGTTGGCGGTGACTGCCATACCGACCGAATCTTATATTCCAAGTATCTGCCCCCCAGCCCCGCGATGGCTCGAAATCTCCAGAGTTTTGGCTCTGGCTAATTCTTCAAAAGCTCAAAATCGAGGTCTGATGCGATTGCCCGAAAATCGGGGAACCGTAGCGATACCCGTTCCATCAACCAATCATCACTGACGATGATTTCATGCTGCTTCAGCTTTGCGCTGAGCTTCTGTGTATAGCTCGCTAACAGCTTGTCTTGATCTATTGCTTTGACGTCAAAGTTGATCTCGTAAAGACGTGATCTGACTGCGCGCATGAGACGCGATGGATCATTTGCAGTTACGAGAAAGCGGCATGTATCCGAGAAACGCTCGATAATTCCTCTGATGGCGGCTTGATTCTCAGTCGGCATGTAGTCGCCTTCATCTAAAAGGCAGAGTTTTGGGCGACAAAAGATCGACATTGTCGAGGCGAATGTCGTGATCCGTGAAAGCGTGGTTTTCTCTTGCCGCTGATCAGACCCGTTGAGAAACAGAGTGTCAAAATTCTCAGCGAGAATTAACGCGGCACTCGTCTTGCCAAGCCCTGGCATGCCAGAGAAAAGCATGTTTGGTAGGCGGTCAATCGCAAGCATTGCCTTTAGTGCCTTAATCGTCGAGTCAGGAAGAATCAGGTCATCAATCGATTTTGGGCGTAGCAATTCTGAGAGCAGCGGCTTGTGAGTCATAGTATCGGTCATCTTACTTCTGCACTTGATTGCTGTTCGCATTCGCGGTTCGCTTAGGGAAATCGAGGTGAACATTGTGCTTTGCGCAGAGACGTTCAATCTCTGCCCGAATTGCGTCAAGAATCGGAGCATCAATGTTTCGAACAGTCACTTTGACCAACGCAGTCCTTGACACTGCCTTAGGCGTGCACGGATTGAACGCCGCTTTAATTTGTTTCGCAGTCAGCGTAGGCGTGAGCATCTTCTCGCGAACAAGTCTGTCAAAGGCAGATGTCTCAAGGGATGCGATCTGATATATCGTCGTCCAGGAAGTTGGGAGCTTGCTGGAGTGCGGCTTCAAACGACTTACCGCTTCACCGATTGCACGAAGCTTGCGGAAGGTGCTGCCCCGTCGCTTCACATCGATACCTTCCAGAAACTTCTTAAAATCTTTGCGCTCTAGAACGAGCTCTGCTTCGGCGACGATCTGGCAAAGGTCG
>VGCH01000028.1 GCA_016870115.1 Alphaproteobacteria bacterium
GGCGCGCTCGTTGCTGCCACGCGCCACTGGAGTGGCGCGCCCCGACCTTCACACCGCCGGGCTCGTGCCGCCGTCGACGTTGATCGCGACTCCGGTGACATACGAGCCCGCGTCCGAGGCCAGGAAGTAAGGGAACGTCCCTGACCTTGCGTAAACTGTGACTTCAGGAAACCCGCCACGATGCCCAAGACTCACGACCCCCAGAACGAGCGTCTGAAGCGCGCCTCGCGTCGCGTCACCTCGAGCTCGGTGACGTCGCGCTGCATGATGACGCGCTGGCCATCGCCCAGGACCTTCACCGCCACCTGGTATGTCGCGTGCGGGGTCCGCACCAGCTTCCAGCCTTCGGTTCCGGTTTCGAAGTCCGCGAGACGTGCGGCGATCGCCTGATCGCGCTGCTCCGGCGTGATCGGTCCGAAATCGCCGCGCTCCGCCTGACCCACCAGCATGTTGCGCAGCGTGCCCGCCGCCTCCATCTCCGCCCGCCCGGCGCGGTGGATGCGCAACACGGCGTCGTTGGCAAAGGCGATGCGGCCATCGCGTTCGAACAGCATGACCGCGTCGTTCAGCTCGTTCAGCACGGTGTGCATCTTCTGTCGCGCCGTCTCGGCCGCCTCCTTGGCCGCCGCCAAGTCGGCCTCGCGGCGGCGCAGTTCCGAGATGTCGGTCAGCAGCACCACGCGCCCGCCATCCGGGGTGGGGCGGATGTTGAGGCGAATCCAACTATTGCGGCCGGTGACCTGCTCAGCCTCGCCGGCGGCGCGATGGAGGGCCAGCATCCGGGTGACGAATTCCTCCTCGCGACCGCGATGCATGGTGGTGCTCGGGTCGTTGGCCAGCGCCCGGAGCCCTGCCTCCAGCTTCTCACCCGGCCGTATGGCGGCCTCGACGCTCCTCATCGCGCGCCGGTACGCTTCGTTGCAGGCGACCAGGCACTCGTCGGCATCGAAGGTCGCGAAGGCGCTGTCCAACGACTCGATCGCGTCCGAAAGGCGCCGCTCCGCCCGCTCCAGCTCGGCCTCGCGGCGCTTGAGCTCGGAGATATCGGAGAAGCTCACCACATAGTGGCCGAGCGCCGTGCGGCGCGACCGGAAGCGCAGGACGCGTCCATCCGGCGTCTGACGATCGAGGGCGGCACCCGCTGGGTCGACGACGAAAGCCTCCCACCGCTCGACGAAGCGATCGACATTGAGGTCCGTAACGCCGGGCACGCGCGCGCCAAGCGCCACCTCGCGCAGCGTGTCGCCGATCGGCCGCCCGACGACGCGCGCGTGCGGCACCCCGAACATGAAACCGACGAAACCGGGGTTGGCCACCAGCACCTTGAGATCGGCATCGAGGACGACGACGCCTTCGGCCAGGCCATCAATCGCATCGGCGAGCTCGGCCCGCGCGCGCGCCGCCTCCTCCTCGCCTTGCTTCAGATCGGTGATGTCACGGTAGATGCCGACAACATCGCCGTCGGGCAGCGGCTTGAACTGGAAGTCGATCCAGCGGCCCGACGCGGTCCGCCGTTGGTAGCGCGTGCCACCCGGCGTGAGCATGAGCCGCACTCGCTCCTCGACCTGCGCATCGATATCGCCCCCGGGTGCCGGCCCGAAGTCGCCGCGCCGTGCCTGGTAGCGCAGGATCTCGCGACCGTCGGCGCCCGGATAGGCGACATCCGCCGGCAAGCGGTTGAACTCACTGAGCTGTCGATTGGCCAATCGCAAGCCGAGGTCGGGCCCGAACAACATGACGCCGTCGTTCATGTTGTCGAGAATGGTGTTCATGCGCTGGTTGCCCTCGCTCAGCCGCTCGACTGCCGTCCGGGCTTCTGTGAGCGCTTCCTCAAGCCGAGCCGACACGTCGCGATAGGCGAGCGCCAGCGCCACCTGCTCGCGTTGCAGGCGCTGTTCGGGCCGCGCGAGCAGAATCACGAGGGCGGTAAAGGGAATCGCCGTCAGCGAGGCGAACTGCCAATGCGCGTCGCCCGTTGCGATGAGGCCACCGGCAAGCGGCAACACCACGCAGAAGCAGTAGATCGCATGCGCCCGGGGCGAGAACGGCCGCGAGGGCGCGGCCATCATCGACAGCAGAAACAGCAGGCACACCACAAAGCGCGGACCCGCCTCGGGCAGGCTCGCGAGCAACCCGCCACCCACCCCGTAGGCGAGACCATTGAGAGCGCCCAGCCAGACGTAGACGGTGAACCACTGCTCGCCGGTCCGGGCCTCCGGATTGGCCCGGTGCTTCAGAGCCAGAGCATGGAACCCCAGAGTGGCCGCGAAATGGGCCAGCCCTGGTCCCACGACCATCCACCACGGCGCCACTCCCCCGTAGATCAGCCAGAAGACCGGCCAGATCACGAGGCTCAGCAACCGCGCCGAGAGACTGGTCGTCATCAGTCGGGCGGCGAGCGTCGCCTGCACGAAGGGCTCATTCCGGGGGTCGAGCGGGGGCACGGAGGGCGCGGCGGCAGTCGCGTGGGTCATGGGTTTCCTGAGGCACGGGCCAGGGCTTGAAACACCCGGGGAGAATGCCCGGTCGGTGTATCGCCCCTAAGTCGCGGAACGGGGGAAATGTGTCGTCTGTGTCGTCAAAGGGGGTCCACGACACACGGACGACACAAAAACCTGCTTTTTCGCGACTGAGACGATACCAAACGACCAGAACCACGACATCGGCACGACGCACAAAGGGAGGAAAACGGCATCACTCCAGAGCGGCCAAGCGGTCGCCCCACAACAGACTGAAGCGAGGACGCCATGACCACCACCAACCAGACCCGCCGCGGTTTTCTCGGCCTGCTGATGGGCACCGTCGCGACCGTCGCCCTCACCGGTCAGGTCGAGGCGTCCCCCCGGGCCGGCGGCACCATGGTGATCTTCGTGTCGGCCGATGACTGCGGCCCCTGCAAGGTGTTCGAGGCCCAGGACTTCCCGCAGTTCGCCCAGTCGGCCCTGGCTCGCACGGTCAAGTTCGTCCGGGTGAAGGCGCCCAAGTCGGCCCAGGCCTTCCAGGCCAAGTACTGGCCGAAGGAGGCGCAGCCCTACCTCTCGTCTTTCAAGGCCGCGATGGTCCCGTCCTTCATGGTCGTGAGCGGCGGTGCCGTGATGAGCGTCGGCGCTGGTCTCCGCGGCTGGCGCGACCAGGCCCTGCCCCGCCTGCAGCAGCTCGCCCAGGCCTGATCCCGTACCCCCTTCCGAAAGATCGCCGCCATGTTGCACACCCTCTTCACCATCGCTGCCCTCGGTGCCGGGTTTCGCCCGCGCCGTATCCGCGGTCGGACCCTTTGGGTCCTCGCGTGATGCCATGGCCCGCTACGAATTCCTCGAGGGTGTCTGCATCGCCCTGATCGCGGTGATCGCCGCGATCGCCACAGGACCCGCTCTCTCCCTGCTCTCTTGAGCCAACTGAAAAGGGCCGGCAAATGCCGGCCCTTCTTTTTTCGCCCGCTAGTCGCGGCCGGGTCAGACCGCGGCCTGGACCATGATTTCCACCGTGAGAGCCGGCGCGGCCAGCTTGGCCTCGACCGTCGCGCGAGCGGGCGTGTTGCCCGGCGAGACCCAGGCGTCCCACACCTCGTTCATCTGGCTCCAGGTCTTGATGTCGGTCAGCCAGATGTTGGCGGACAAAATCTTCGACTTGTCGGATCCGGCTTCCTTCAGGAGCGCGTCGATCTTGGCGAGGATCTGGCGGGTCTGCCCCTTCACGTCCTGGGAGGTGTCGTCGGCCGTGAGACCGGCCAGATAGACCGTGTTGCCATGCACCACAGCGCCGCTCATGCGCGGGCCGGGCTTGATTCGCTTGATTGCCATGAAGTCCTCCGTTGGGCTGTCGCTCAGCGGCCGGACCCTAGCCCAACGCGCGCCGCGCGTCAGGCCCGTTCGCGGGTATCGGAGAAGCGGACTTTCGGCGCCCGTTCGGCGATGTAACCCAACTCCCAGGCGTTGCGCGCCAGAAACACCGGCGAGCCGTCACGATCCTCGGCGATCGCTGCCCGATTGGTGTCCATAAAGGCGTCGAGATCGGTCTTGGCGTCGGCGGCGATCCAACGCGCCGTCTCGAAGGGCGCCGGCTCAAGCTCGATCGCGACCTGATACTCCGTGGCCACGCGGGTCTTCAGCACGTCGAGCTGCAGCTCGCCCACGACACCCACGATGTGATCGCCGCCCAGCGTCCGGCGGAACACCTGGGTCACGCCCTCCTCGGCGAGATCCTCGAGCGCGCGGCGCAGCTGTTTGGACTTCATCGGGTCCTCAAGCCGCACGCGACGCAGGATTTCCGGGGCGAAGTTCGGAATGCCGACGATCCGGATGGCCTCGCCCTCGGTCAACGTGTCGCCGACCCGCAGAACGCCGTGATTGGGCACGCCTATGATGTCGCCGGGCCAGGCTTCGTCCACGATCTCGCGCTCGCGGGCGAAAAACAGGATGGGCGAGTTCACTGACAGGGTCTTGCCCGTGCCCATTTGGGTGAGCTTCATGCCGCGGCGGAACCGGCCGCTGCACAGCCGCAGGAAGGCGATGCGGTCGCGGTGATTGGGGTCCATGTTGGCCTGGACCTTGAAAACGAAGCCCGCGACTTTCGCCTCAGTGGGCGCGATCGCCCGTGGCTCGGCGGGCTGAGGACGCGGCGGCGGTGCCCAAGCGGCCAGCGCGTCCAGAAGCTCGCGAACGCCGAAATTGTTGTAGGCGCTCCCGAAGAACACCGGGCTGAGATGGCCCGCCCGGTAGGCGTCGAGATCGAACCCGGGATAGGCGGCACGCACGAGCTCGACATCCTCGGCGAGCTTGGGGTCGGCGATCTCGTAGTTCTCGACCACCTCGCCGATTCGACTGCGGTCGGCGGTATCGAACACCAGCATCCGGCTGTGGGCGAGGTCGTAGGTGCCGCGGAAGGACTGTCCCGATCCCAGCGGCCAGCTCATCGGCGCCACGTCGAGCGCCAGCGTCGACGCGATCTCGTCGAGCAGTTCGATCGGGTCCTTGCTCTCGCGGTCCATCTTGTTGATGAAGGTGACAATCGGCACGTCGCGCAGGCGGCAAATCTCGAACAGCTTGCGGGTGCGCGCCTCGATGCCCTTGGCGGCGTCGATGACCATCACAGCCGAGTCGACGGCCGTCAGCGTGCGGTAGGTGTCCTCGCTGAAATCCTCGTGGCCCGGCGTGTCCAGCAGGTTGAACACCGCACCGCCATACTCGAAATGCATGACCGAGGTGGTGACCGAGATGCCGCGCTGCTGCTCGATCTTCATCCAGTCCGAGCGTGCGCGCCGCGCCTCGCCGCGCGCCTTGACCGCGCCCGCCACATGGATCGCGCCGCCAAACAGAAGCAGCTTCTCCGTCAGCGTGGTTTTGCCGGCGTCAGGATGCGAGATGATCGCGAACGTGCGCCGGCGCGACGAGGGATGGTCGCTCGGGATCGCGTCGGCCGCGGGGCTTGAGTCGGGCACTGTTGTTCTTTCGAGGGGCGCGCGGGGCGTATCTGATGGCCCGGACGGCGTCAACCGGCCTGCCGTCGGAGTTCCTCACGCAGCATTTCGAGCTCCAACCATTCCGTCTCGGCGGCATCGAGCTCGGCTTGGGCCGCCTGCAGCCGGGCGCCGCGCGCCGTGAAGCCGGCGGCGTCTCGACTGTAGAGACCCAGATCCGCAAGATCGCGCTGCAGCGTCGCGATCTCGGCGGTCAGCCCCTCGATGCGGATCGGCAGTTCGGCAAGCGCCCGCTCGCGCTTGTAGCCCAGGCGTTGCCGCGCAACGGCGGGCTCGCGCTGGGCTGGCGCTGGTTTGTCGCGGCGCACCGCCGGTTCGGGTTCGGCGTCGCGCGAGCCCCGTTGAACGAGGTAGTCGCTGTAGCCGCCGGCATACTCGGTCGCGCCGCCGTCGCCCTCCAGGACGATCGTCGAGGTCACGACCCGATCGAGGAAGTCGCGGTCATGACTCACCAGCAGAACCGTGCCGTCGTAGTCGGCGATCGCTTCCTGCAGCAGATCGAGCGTGTCGGCGTCGAGATCGTTGGTCGGCTCGTCTAGCACCAGGAGGTTGGACGGCTGGGCCAGCGCCTTGGCGAGCAGCAGGCGATTGCACTCTCCGCCCGAGAGCGTGCGGACCGGCTGCCGCGCCTGCTCGTCGCGGAAGAGATACTGGCGGAGATAGCTCATGACGTGCAGCGGCCGACCACGCACGTCGAGATGGTCGTTAGCACCGGCCAGCACCTCCCACGGCGTGCTGCGCGGATCGAGCGCGGCTCGCCGCTGGTCGATCACGACCGGGAGCAGACCCTCGCCCAGCCGTACCGAGCCGGAGTCGGGCGCGAGGTCGCCAATCAGCATGCGCAGAAGCGTCGTCTTTCCCGCGCCATTGGCGCCGATCAGACCCACTCGATCGCCCCTGGTGATGCGGGTCGAGAAACCGGTGACAATCGAGCGCGCGCCCCAGCTCTTGGCGATGCTGCGGGCGACGATCGCGAGGCTGCCCGAGGCCGATGCCGCGCCCGCCTCGATGCTGGCGCGTCCGACCGGGCCACCTTGCGTGCGCCGCACACGACGGAGCTCCTGCAGCGCGCGAAGGCGCCCTTCATTGCGGGTGCGGCGAGCGCGGATGCTGCGACCGGCCCACTCAGTCTCACGCTCGATCAATCGGTCGAGCTTGTGGCGCTCCACCGCCTCGCGCTCGAGGATGCCGGTCGACCATTCGTCGAACCCGCCATAGCCCCCGTCCATGCGGCGGACGATGCCGCGGTCCAGCCACAACACGGCCTGGGACAGGGTCGCGAGAAAGCGCCGGTCGTGACTAACCATCACACAGGCACCACGCCACGCCGCGAGCCGCGCCTCGAGCCATTCAATCGTCGGCAGGTCGAGGTGGTTGGTGGGCTCATCGAGCAACAGCACCTCGGGCTCGCCGATGAGGGCGCGAGCGATGGCGGCTCGCCGAGCCTCACCGCCCGACAGTTCGCCCGGTGCCTGACCCGCCGGCAGCCGAACCTCGTCCAGGATCGCGGCCACACGATAATCGTCCGCCGCCGTGCCGGAACGGCCGCCGGCGACGTAGTCCGCCACTGTCGCGGCGTCGGCGAACCCCGGCTCCTGGGCCAGCAGCGCGATGCGTGTGCCGGGCTGCACGAAGCGCTCGCCCCCATCGGCCAGCGGTTCACCCGCAAGGATGCGCAGCAGCGTCGACTTGCCCGCGCCGTTGCGACCGACCAGCGTGAGGCGCTCGGCGGGCCCCACCGACAGGTCGACACCAGCGAGGATCGGCTGGCCGCCGAGGCTGTAGCGGATGCCGGACAGGGCGAGGATGGGCGGGGGAGCCATACGCGGCTCTCTTGCCGGATGGGCGCGCGGCGGGCAATGGTCGCGCATGCTGGGTGTCGTGGGGCAGGCAAGACGGATCGACCGCGCCGTAGCGCGGCTCAGGACCGCGTTGCGCGGCGTTCCGGTGCGCGGCGTGCGCCTCACGTGGCGGGGCGGCGAGTTGCGCACGACGATCAACTGGGCGCGCGACGACGGCTTCTGGTGGACGCTTCAGCCGCGGGGCGAATCCGCCACCGCGCGACATGCGCTGCTGCTCGGCCACGCGCCGACGGCACCCACACGGCGGGAAAGCATCACCTGCGAATTCAACATCGCCCGCGCCGGCGCCGATCGGCGGCTGGGCGGCCTGATTTTGCGCGACGGATCGGGTGGCCTCCTGCTCGGGCACAGCGGCCGCATGGCGCGGGCCCGGGCCGCAGGAGGAAATGCCGGCCTTCAGGGCTTCGCGGGACCCCTGTGGCGGGACGCCACCTGGCCGGACGGAAAGTGCGGCGGGGTGTTTGTCGTGGCACCGATCGAGTCGCCGCGTCTGTCGGCCCTCCTTGGTCGCTTCGTCGAGCTGGTTCGACGCTACAAGGCCGGCGAGTCGCCGCCGGCGGCGGCACCACATGTCCTCGCGTCATCGGTCGACCTCGAGCCCGCCGACGCCTGTGATCGCGCGCTGGTGCTCGACTCGTTGGCCGAGGAACTCGCCAAGCGCGGCCTGTTCGGTGGGCCGCGGGATCTGTTCTCGACCGACGCAAGGGTGCCGCGCCCGTTGTTCGCCACGGTCGATAGCGCCAACACGCCTTCCCTCGTGCACGCCATCGGCGGCGCGTTGCTGGAGACGGCGCGACGCGGTCCTTCGGCGCGGGCCATTCTCCTCGCCCCCGCCGCGACCGCCGATCACGAGGGCGCTGCGTTGCGTCGCTTGCCGGTGGCCTGCGTGCGCTATCGCTGGCGCGGCGCCCGGGCGATCTTCGACGGCCTCGACGCCGCGTTGGCCGGAGCCTGAGATGGCGATGGGACTCACGACATCGCTCTGGGTAATGGCGCAGGTCCGGCTATGCGACCTCGCCTTCATTCCGGCGACAGTGGTCCGACGCGGTGATCCCGATGTGGGTGCCGTGCTGGTGAAGGTGAACCGCTTCGATGCGGGCGTCACCGTGTTCGCGCAGGCGAGCAGCTTCGACGAGAAGCCCGCCTGGAGCCGCGGGTCGGGGGAGAACCCCGTGAACGAGGCCGAGGCCGACGCCTACATCGCTCGACAGGTCGCTCGCGATCCCGATCTCTGGGTGATCGAGATCGAGGACCGCCGTGGCAACTACGAGCTCGAGGGCAGGGTCGTCTAGACGGCAGGACTCCAGGTCAGCGCGACGCGCCGATCGGGCGTCATTGTGCAGGCGGCAGCACCGTCATCGGATCGATCGTCCGGTTGCCGCGACGGACCTCGAAGTGCAGGCGGGGATCGGGCACCCCGCCGCTATTGCCGACACGGGCCACGGTCTGGCCCTTGCGGACGGCATCGCCCTTCTTCACCAGCAGCGCCTCGTTGTGAGCGTAGGCCGTGACATAGCCGCCGGCGTGGCTGATCAGCAGGAGATTGCCCATGCCGCGGACCTCAGTGCCGGCATAGACCACGGTGCCGCTGTCGGCGGCCTTCACTGCCGCGCCGCGTTCGCCCGCGATGTCGATGCCGTCATTCTTCTGGCCGCCCTGTCGCGGGCCGTAGGGGGTGATCACGCGACCCTGAAGCGGCCAATCGAAGCGCGGCGTCGGGCCGGTGGCGGGCGTCGGCGAGGGCGGGCTGGCCGCGGCGGTGCTGAGCGGAGTCGGCTGCCCCGGCGCGGCCTGTGGCGGAGCGCCGGTGGCGGCTGGAGCGCCCCCGGGTGGCGGCAGCGGCTCCGCTCGTACTGTGGCCGTCGGTGTCGGCGGCGCAGTGGCAGCGGCGACGGCCTCGGGCTTGGCCCCCGGAATCTCCAGGTTCTGGCCGGGCCGCAGGGTATAGGGCGCCGTGAGTTTATTGCGGTCGATGATGGTCTGGGCCGGGACGCCGAAGCGCCGGGCGATCTGTTCGACCGTCTCGCGCTCACGGACCACGTAGCTCGCCGCGGTGCCGGGGGCAGCCCCCGATCCCGCATGTTCGACCGTGCCCTCACGGCCGGCATAGAGAATTCCGTCCAGCATCGAGCAAGCGCCGAGCGGGACGAGGAGCGATGCGGCAAGCGCCAGCCGGACGGGCCAGCCTGCCCGCCGCTGGGGGAAGCGTTGGGCGTCTTTCATGGGGACAGCATACAACATCGCGATTCCGGCGGGAATCGGGCGGGTGTCCGCCTCAGCCCTGGCCCAGAACCGGGAGCGGGCCCGCCACCAGCGGCACGAAGCGCACCGGCATCAGCGTGTCGCGCCGCAAACCCGTTTCTGTGCGAACGATGCGCTCGACGATCTGGTTGGTGGGGTCGCGCCCCACCGGGACGATCAGGATGCCGCCCACCGCGAGCTGGTCGATCAGCGCTTGCGGGCGTTCCTCGGCGGCGGCGGTCACGATGATCCGGTCGAACGGCGCCTGGCGCGGCCAGCCGGCACTGCCGTCGCCGACATCGAAAACCACATTGTGGATCCGCAGGTCGAGCAGCAGGCGCTCGGCCTCGCGCGACAGCGGCTTGTACCGCTCGATGGTGTAGACGCGCCGCGCGATCTTGGCGAGCACGGCGGCCTGGTAGCCCGAGCCGGTGCCGACCTCGAGGACCTTCATGCGCGGACCGACGCGCAGCGCCTCGGTCATCGCCGCCACGACATAGGGCTGGCTGATGGTCTGGCCGAAGGCGATGGGCAGCGCGGTGTTCTCCCATGCGCGCTCGACGAAGGTGCCCGACACGAAGCGCTCGCGATCGACGGCGGCGATGGCCTCGAGCACCGCCTCATCGGCGATGCCGGCCGCCCGCAGCTCGGCAATCAGGCGCTGCATGGCGGCGACGTTCACGGCCGCCTCACGCCGCGTCGAACAATCCGCGCAGCCGGCGTCGCATCGCCTCGTGCGTGAGGTCGAGCTGCAGCGGCGTCACGGAGATGTGGCCGGAGCGGACCGCGCGGATGTCGCTGTCGTCCTCGAGGTTGCGCTCGTCGGGAGCATAGGCGATCCAGTAGTAGGCGCCGCCGCGTGGATCGCGGCGCTCCACGATGTGGCCACCGAAGTCGCAATGGCCCTGACGCGTCACCTCGATCCCCTTCACCGAGGCCGCCGGGACATCGGGAAAGTTGACGTTGAGGAAACTGTGCCGCGGCCATTCGATCGACAGCGCACGGCGCAGCACGTCGGGCGCCCAGTGCAACGCTGTCGCCCACTTGACCGGGTGGTCGGCGGCATGCGCCTGGCTCAGCGCGACGGACGGGATTCCAAGCAGGCAGCCTTCCATGGCGGCGGCGATCGTGCCCGAGTAGGTCACATCGTCGGCCATGTTGGTGCCGCGGTTGACGCCCGAGAGCACCAGATCCGGACGCTTGTCAGTCAGAAGGTGCTTGCCCGCGAACAGCACGCAATCGGTCGGCGTGCCTTCGATCGCGAACTTGGTCTCCGAGATTTCCCGCGCGCGGATCGGCCGACTGAGCGACAGCGAGTGCCCCGCGCCGCTCTGGTTCATTTCAGGCGCGACCACCCAGACATCGTCGCTGAGCCCGCGCGCTACCTCGATCAGCGTCTCCAGACCGGGGGCATTTATGCCGTCATCGTTGGTGACGAGGATACGGGCGCGGGCGAGATCGACAGGTTTCATTTGGCTCCCAACACGGATTGGCCGCCCATGTAGGGCTGCAGTGCCTGCGGCACCGTCACCGTGCCGTCGGCGTTCTGGTAGTTCTCCAGGACCGCGATCAGCGTGCGACCGACGGCGAGTCCGGAGCCGTTGAGCGTGTGCACGAACTGCGTGCCCTTGCCCTCCTTCGGGCGGAAGCGGGCAGCCATGCGACGGGCCTGGAAGTCGCCGCAGTTCGAGCAGCTCGAAATCTCGCGATAGGCGTTCTGGCCCGGCAACCAGACTTCGATGTCGTAGGTCTTGCGCGCGCCGAAGCCCATGTCTCCGCCGCACAGCACGACGGTCCGGAACGGCAGTCCGAGCCGGGTGAGAATGCCCTCGGCGCAGGCGGTCATGCGCTCGTGCTCGGCGGCCGACTGATCCGGCGCGGTGATGGAAACCAGCTCGACCTTGGTGAACTGGTGCTGGCGGATCATGCCGCGCGTGTCCTTGCCGGCGGCACCCGCTTCGGAGCGGAAGCACGGCGTGCCGGCGGTGAAGCGCAGGGGCAAGGCCTTCTCGTCCAGCACCTGCTCGCGCACCAGATTGGTAAGGGGCACCTCCGCGGTCGGGATCAACCAGAAATCCTCACGCGTGGGCGCGCGCTCGATGGCGCGCATCACCAGCTCCTTCTCGCCAATCTCGCCGCGGCGCAGCGCCTGGCCGTCCTCGATGGAGACATGGTCGAGCGCGGCTTCCAGCAGCTCCTGGCGCGAGCGCTGGCGGCTGGCGATGAACTGCTCATCGGTGAACTTCGGCAGCTGGCTGGTGCCGTAGAGCGCGTCGTCGCGTACCAGCAAGGGCGGGCTGACCTCGGTGTAGCCGTTTTCCTGCGTGTGCGCGTCGAGCATGAAAGCCGCCAGCGCCCGCTCCAGCCGCGCAAGTCCGCCCTTCAGCACCACGAAGCGCGCGCCGGAGAGCTTGGAAGCGGCGGCGAAGTCCATGCCGCCCATCGCCTCGCCCAGCGCCACGTGATCCTTGGGTTCGAAGGCAAACGCGCGCGGGGTGCCGACGCGGCGGATCTCGACATTGCCATGCTCGTCAATGCCGTCGGGAACGTCGTCGGCGGGCAGGTTGGGCAGCAGTGCCAGCCGCCGGACGAGATCGCCATCGAGCGCGGCGGCCTCGGCTTCGCCGGCCTTGAGCGTGACCTCGAGTTCCGCCACCTCGGCCATCAGGGCGCTCGCATCCTCACCCTTCCCGCGGGCCTGGCCGATCTGGCGGCTGAGCGCCTTGCGGCGCGCCTGCGCGGTCTCGCTGGCGGCGATGCTGGCGCGGCGCCTGGCGTCGAGCGCCACGAGTTCAGCGGCCTGCGCTGGCAGACCGCGCCGTGCGAGGCCGGCGTCGAAGGCGTCGGGCGCCTCCCGGATGGAACGGATGTCGTGCATGGGTCAGCCGGCGGCCGCCTCCTCTTCCGCTTCGGCCTTCTTGTCCGCGGCGGCGCGGCGCTTCTCGATCCAGCCCCCGATCAGGATGCTGAGTTCGTAGAAGATGATCAGCGGGATCGCGAGCGCGAGCTGGCTCACCACATCAGGTGGCGTCAGAACGGCGGCGATCACGAAGGCGACGACGATGGCGTAGCGGCGCTTGTTGCGCAGTGCCTCGGTGGTGACGATACCGACGCGCACCAGCAGCGTCAGCAGTACCGGCACCTCGAACGCGAAGCCAAAGGCGAACACCAGCTGCAGCACGCGCTCCAGATAGTCCGACGAGCGCAACGTTTTCTCGATGTCGGGCGGCGCGTAGACCGTAAGCATGAAATTGATCACGTACGGCATGACCAGGTAGTACATCACCAGGCAGCCGGCGTAGAACATGAACGGCGTCGCGATCAGGAACGGCAGAAACGCCTTTCGTTCATGCCGATAGAGGCCAGGCGCGACGAACAGCCAGATCTGCGAGGCGACGACGGGGAAGCCGACGATCAGCGCCACAAAGGCCGAGAGCTTCACGGTGACGAAGAAGAACTCGAAGATATCGAGCACCACCACCTTGTAGCCATCGCTCACCGCGGGCTGGATCAGGAAGGTGAAGATCGGCTTGGCGAAATAGAACGTGACGATGAAGACCGCGAGGAAGCCCAGCAAGGCGTAGATCAGCCGTTTGCGCAGCTCGATCAGGTGATCGAGGAGCGGCATCGGCTTGTCATCTTCGGGTCCGTCGTGGGCCTGGGTCACGTCGAGGGGCGATTTCTAGGTCGGGCGGTTATGCCGCCTTCGCGCGGCCAGTTCAAAGCGGCAATTGCCTCACCCAGCGGCGACGCGAGGCGCCGGCTGGACCTCGGCCCCCGGTATCGCGGCGGCGGCCGGCGGCGGGAGCGGCTCTTGAGCGGCGATCTGTGGCGCGGGCTCAGAGGCTTGCGTGGCATCGGCGGTCGTGGGCGCCGCAGCGACCGTCGCCGGCGTGGCGTCGAACGGCGCGGTGAGCGCGCCCTTGGCATCGGCCATCGCCTTCTCGCCTTCAGCCATTCCCTCCTGCAGCGCGTTCTTGATCTCGCGCGTCGGATCGAGGGACTGGAGGTCGAGCCCGGGGCTGGCCTCGAGCTGTTTCTTCACTTCCTGGATTTCGGATTGACGCACCATGTCGTCGACATGGCCCCGGAACTCCGACGCCATGCCGCGCATACGCGACATCCAGTTGCCCCAGCTGCGCAGCATGCCAGGCAATTCCTTGGGGCCGATCACGATCAGCGCGACGATCGCGATGATCAGCAGCTCCGGACTGTCGATACCGAACATGTGCCGCCGCTCGCGCGGCCTCTCCCGCGATCAGACCTTGGCGGGATTGTCCTGGCGCACCTGGGCGCCCGGCGGCGGTGTGGTGGTGGCGCTGGCAGCGATCGGCTTGGCGTTGTCACCCGGTTGGCCAGCCGGCTGCGCCGCGGCCGCCGGAGCGGCCTCTTCCTCGCCACCGACGCCCTTCTTGAAGGCCTTCAGGCCCTTGCCGAAATCACCCATGAGCTGGGAAATCTTGCCGCGGCCGCCGAACAGCAGCAGCACGACCGCAAGCACGATCAGCCAGTGCCAGATGCTGAAGCTACCCATTTGACTTGCTCCCAGAAGATTGGCGGTCACCGTGACGAGCCAGTATCGCACCCGCCCGCAGGGGCCGGCAACCCGGCCGCCGGAGCGCCTCAGCGTGTTTTCGGCTCAGTTGGAACCGCTCACGCGGTCTTATCTGAACGCAAACCTGCCAGTGGCGATGCCGCGTTCATCGGCTTTCCGATCCAGCTGATTGCAGTCGGATCGCAAAATCCCTAGCGCGGCGGGTCCTCGGCGGCCAGCGGTTCGTCCGCCTCGTCCTCAGTGGGCTCCAGCGGAAGATCCGGCTCCTCGGTCTGGAATATGGGGGGCTGGGCGCGCGCATCCAAGAGGCCGGCGGCTTTAAGGTCTTCGTGCCCGGGCAGGTCTTCGAGGCCGGCGAGACCGAAATGCTCGAGGAAAAACTCCGTGGTTCCCCAGGTGACCGGCTTGCCGGGCGCCCGGCGGCGGCCGACGGGCTTGATCCAGTTCTGCTCAAACAGCAGGTCGAGCGTGCCTTTGCTGAGACCGACCCCGCGCACCTGCTCGATTTCCGCCCGCGTGACGGGCTGGTGGTAGGCGATGATGGCGAGCGTTTCCGTCGCGGCGCGCGACAGTTTCCGGGTAACCGGGCGTTCGATCTTGAGCCGTTCGGCAAGGTCGGGGGCCGTGCGGAAGATAAATCCCCCGCCCACCTTCACGAGATTGACCCCGCGGCTGGCATAGAGCGCGGCAAGATCGGCCAGCAGCGCGGCGACGTCTGTGCCTTCCGGCAGACGCTCGGCGAGCGCCGCCTCATCGACGGCATGGGCGCTCGCGAACACCAACGCCTCGATCAGGCGCAACTGGTCCGCCCGGTCGGCGGGTACGATATCGGTCACGGTCTCGCTGTCGGCCATTCTCGGTCCGTTACTGCTTTTCTTGGCGTTTGCGCACGAGGATCGGCCCGAAGCGCTCGGTCTGGCGCAGCTCGACGCTGCCGTCTTTAGCGAGCTGCAGCCCGGCTACGAAGGTCGCGGCGACCGCCGAGCGGCGGCGCATCGGATCGGTGAGTCCCGCCGGCAGGAAGGCTTCGAGCGACTGCCAGTCGATGGCGATGCCGAGCATACGTGAGAGCCGTTCCGCCGCTTCCTCGACCGAGAAGAACTGCATCGGCTCGATACGGTAGGTCTCGCCACCCTTGGGCTTCACCTGCTCGCCGTACGCCTTCAGGAGCTCGTACAGCTTCACGTCCCACACGGCGCGGCGCACTACGATCACACCCTCGGGCTGACCGCGCGGGAACACATCGCGGCCGAGCTGGGGACGAGCCATCAGACGCGTTCCTGCCTCCTGCATCGCCTCCAGCCGGCGCAACTGCCATTGCAGGGCCTCGGCCATTTCCTGACCGCTCGGCTCCTCGCCGGGAGGCGGCTCGGGCAGTAGCAGGCGCGATTTCAGGTACGCGAGCCACGCCGCCATAACCAGGTAGTCGGCGGCAAGCTCCAGTCGCAACCGACGGGCCTGGGCGACATGGGCCAGATACTGGTCAACCAACGCCACCATCGAAATGCGCCGCAGATCGACCTTCTGGTCGCGCGCCAGTGTCAGCAGCAGGTCGAGGGGCCCTTCGAAGCCCTCCAGGTTAACGATCAGCTCACCCTCGCCCGGCGCGATCACGTCGGGGCCGCCGACGGTGAAACCGTCGGCAGGGGCTGGGGGCGGGGGCGCGTCGGACATGCCCGCCCCGTTTAGCCCTGTGCGAGGCACGGCGGCTAGGGGCTTCGGGCGCGCCTTATCCCCATTCCGGGAGCAGTTCGGCCAGGCGCCGACGATCGCGGGCCGCACCGGGCGGCGACACACCCGCGCGGTGGCGGGCAAGCGTGGCACGCCCTGCCGCGACCCGGCCTTCGGCGGCGCGGCTGAGGCGGCCCGACCGGGCCACCACGGCCTGCATCTCGTCCAGGCGGCCATTGCAGTGCAGAGCGACATCGCATCCCGCGGCAAGAGCGGCCCCGGCGCGATCGCCCAGCGCCCCGCCCAGCGCCTGCATCGAGAGATCGTCGGACAGCAGGAGCCCGGCGAAGCCGATATCGCCCCGGATCGCGCGCTCAATGCCCGAGGCCGAAACGGTGATCGCGCGATCCGGATCGATCGCCTCGAACAGCAGGTGTCCCGTCATCGCCCAGGGCAAATCGGCGAGCATGCGAAACGGGCTGAAATCCGTGCGGCCGAGCTCGTCCCAGCTTGCGGCCACCCGCGGCAGCGCGTCGTGGGAGTCCACGGTCGCGCGACCATGACCCGGAATGTGCTTGATCACCGGCATGACACCGAGATCCATCAACCCCTCGGCGGCCGCGCGCCCGATCGCGGCGACCGCTTCCGGTTCCGCCGCATAAGCGCGATCACCGATGACGGCGTGGGTCTCGGGCCGGGCGAGATCGAGCACCGGTAGGCAATCGACGTCGCACCCGATCGACGCCACATCGGCCGCCAGCAGGCGCGAGTTCAGTCGCGCGGCCTCCAGCCCGCGGCCGGGATCGCGCGCATAAAGCTCGCCCAGCACCCGACCGGGCGGCGCAGCCCGCCACGGCGCGCCTCGCAAACGCGCGACACGCCCGCCTTCCTGGTCGATCAGGACCGGCGCATCGGCGCGCGCGACCGAGGCCCGCAGCTCGTCGACGAGACGCCGCGCCTGGGCTCGGTTCTCGATATTGCGGGCGAACAGGATGAAGCCGAGAGGATCGGCGTCGCGGAAGAACGCGCGTTCACCGGCGGTCAGGACCGTACCGGAGCAACCGAGAATCGTGGCACCGGGCGCTGTCATGCCCGCGCCCTCCCCGACCGACCGCTCATCGTGCCGGGGCGACCGTGACGCAATCGGCCTTGCGACCCTTCAGTGTCCCGCAGACCGACTGGGCCTGTTTCTCATCGAGCGATCCGGCCTGGACGCGATACCAGACGCCCTTGTCGCCGAGATCCACACGCTGAGCCTGCATGCGCAGATTGGCGAGGACATCGCCGTGCGCGCTCTGCAGCCGCGCCCAGGTGGAACGCGCGACTTCCTCGGACTTCACCGACGCGATCTGCACGCGCCAGCCGCCCGACGCGCCCGACATGCCCTCGATCAGGGAGGCGATGCTGGGGCCGCCTTCGGTCGTCGCGGGCGGCGCCACGGCCGCCGCAGGCGGTGCGGCAGGCGCCGGACCTGGCGGCGCGGCACCGGCGGGTGGTTTGGTTTCGACGGCCTGCGGCGGCCTTGGCGCGGCCGGAACCGGCATGCCCGAGGCGGGCAAGCGCGGGTTGGGCGTGGGCGGCAGAAGTTTCTCGGGCTGCGTCGGCACCGCACCAGGTGTCAGGCGATTGAAGACTTCCTTGTCCTGGTTCGGCACGGTGAGGCCGCCGGCATTGTCCGGCTTCACCCGGGTCGGTGTTGGCGGCGGCTGGACGACGAGCGGCTCAAGCCCGCGGCCGCCGGCTTTCACATCCTGATTGTGCGCCCACCAGACGACCGAGCCGAAGCTCGCCACGGCGGCGATCGAAACCATCACGGTCAGAATCTGGCCCCGACGGCGGTTGACGCGCATCATCAGCGTGTCCCGCGGCGGGGGCGGAATCGGATCGGGATCGAGAGCGACGGGACGCGGCTCGGGTTCTAGTCTTGCCGAGACCGACTCGTTGGGTCGGTAGATCGTCGGGCCGTCGCCGGAGGGGGGCCGGCGGATGTGCATTTTCTTATCTCATTTCTTCGACGGGTGTGACGCCGAAGACCTTGAGACCTGATCCTATCACAAAACCGATTCCCTTGACCAATGCCAGTCGCGCGCGGGTCAACTCGGGATCGCCCTCGACCACGAACCGGAGCGCCGGATCGTCCCGACCGAGGTTCCAGTGGGCGTGAAAGGCGGCCGCGAGGTCGTAGAGATAGAAGGCGATGCGGTGCGGCTCGTGCGCCAGCGCCGCCGCCTCGACCTGGCGTGGCCACTGCGCGACTAGCCGGATCAGCGCAAGTTCCGACGGATCAGTCAGGCGGCCGATGGGCGCGGCACCGGTCGCGCCGGGATCGATGCCGGCCTGCAACGCCTGGCGCATGACCGAGCGTGTGCGGGCATGTCCGTACTGGACGTACCACACCGGATTGTCGCGCGACTGCTCCGTCGCCTTCGCCAGGTCGAAGTCGAAGGGCGCATCGTTCTTGCGGGTGAGCATGGTGAAACGCACGACGTCGGGCCCCACCTCGTCGAGCAAGTCCCGCAGCGTGATGAAGTTGCCCGCGCGCTTGGACATCCGCACCAGCTCGCCGTTGCGCATCACGCGCACCAGCTGGCAGAGCTTGACGTCAAGGGCACCGCTCCCATTGGTGATCGCGCCCACCGCCGCCTTCATGCGCTTCACATAGCCGCCATGATCGGCACCCCACACGTCGATCATGTCGGCGAAGCCGCGGCGGAACTTGTCGTGGTGGTAGGCGATGTCGTTGGCGAAGTACGTCCAGCTGCCGTCCGACTTCTTCAGCGGCCGGTCGACCTCGTCGCCGAAGCGGGTGGCCCGGAAAAGGATCTGCTCACGATCCTCCCAGTCGTCCGGCTTCTGGCCCTTGGGTGGCTCAAGCCGACCGCGATAGATCAGGCCGCGCGCGGAGAGGTCGTCGAACGCGCGATCTACCGCACCGGACTCGACCAGGGCGCGTTCGGACGAATAGCGATCCATGTGAACGCCCAGAACCCCGAGGTCGGCCTTGATCTCGGCCATCAGGGTCTCAATGGCGAAGCCCCGCATCTCGGGTAGCCAATCCGACGCCGGCCGCTCCAACCACTTCGCGCCGTCCCGCCGGGCCAGTGCCTGGCCAACCTCCTTCAGATACTCGCCGGGATAGAGCCCCTCGGGGATCGCGCCGATGTCGCGACCGAGAGCCTCCTGGTAGCGCAGATACGTCGAGCGCCCGAGCGTATCGACCTGCGCGCCCGCATCGTTGATGTAGTATTCCTTGGTCACCGACCATCCGGCCTTGGCGAGCAGGTTGGCGAGCGCATCGCCCACCACAGCGCCACGGGCGTGCGCCACATGCAGCGGGCCCGTCGGATTGGCCGACACGTACTCGACATTGACGACTCGACCCGCGCCCAGGGCCGAGTCGCCGTAGGCGGTGCCCGCCGCGAGGCACTCCGCAAGGCGCGCGCGCCAGAAACCGTCGGCCAGCCGCAGATTGACGAACCCCGGCCCTGCGACCGAGCCCTCGACCACGTCGGGATCGGCGCGGAGACGCTCGAGCAGCAAGTCGGCGATGGCGCGCGGCTTCGCGCCCGCCGACTTGGCCAGCACCATCGCCGCGTTGGTCGCGATGTCGCCATGCGCGGTATCGCGCGGTGGCTCGGCGGTGATAGCAGAAAAATCGAGTCCGGTCGGCAGCGCGCCCTCGGCTTGCAGGCCGGAGAGCGCCACCACAATGCGGTCGACGAAGGCACGGTAGGGATTCATCGGGAGGCGTTCACTCGTAGAGATCGAACAGTCGGCGGTGCTCGTCGAGCGCGTACCGGTCGGTCATGCCGGCGATGTAGTCGGCGATCACCCGCGCGCGCTGCGCCGGATCGCCTTGCTCGGCACGCTCCCGCCACGGGGTGGGCAGGCATTCCGGTTCGGCGTGCAGGAGCCGGAACAGACCCGCCACGACGCGGCGAGCCTTGGAGTGCGAGCGGTTGAGCCGCCAATGCTCGTACATTCGCTTGTAGAGGAACGTCTTGAGCTGGCGGTCGATCGCGGCCATCTCGGCTGAGAACGCGACCACCGGACGGCCGAGGGCACGGACCGCCGCGACATCGGCGGGTGCCGCCGCCGCGATCCGCCGGCCGGTCTCGGCCAGCACGTCCTCGACCATGGCGCTGATGATGCGGCGCACCGTCTCGTGGATCAGACGGGTCTGGTCGAGGCCGGGATGGCGCCGCTCGACGTCGCGGAAGGTGTCGCCGACAAGCGGCAGCGGCAGCAGGTCCTCGACCGTGAAGAGCCCGGCGCGCAGGCCGTCGTCGATGTCATGGTTGTTGTACGCGATGTCGTCGCTGATCGCGGCGACCTGCGCCTCGGGGCCGGCGTGCCCGTCGAGTTCGAGGTCCTGCTCACGGCTGTACTCGACAATCGCCGCAGGCAAATCGGCGGCGCGACGCTCCGGCGTGACCAGCGGACCGTTGTGCTTGACCGTTCCTTCCAGGGTTTCCCAGGTGAGGTTGAGCCCGCTGAACGCCGCGTAGCGATCCTCGAGCTTGGTCAGGATGCGCAAGGTCTGAGCGTTGTGATCGAAGCCGCCCCATGGCGTCATCGCGCCGTGCAATGCCTCCTCGCCAGCGTGACCGAAGGGTGTGTGGCCGAGATCATGGGCGAGCGCCAGCGCTTCGCCGAGATCCTCGTCGAGTCGCAACAGCCGGCAAAGCGTGCGGGCAATCTGCGCCACCTCGATCGAGTGGGTGAGGCGGGTGCGATAGTGGTCGCCTTCGTGGCTGACGAAGACCTGGGTCTTCTGCTTGAGGCGCCGAAACGCCGTCGAGTGGATGATCCGGTCGCGGTCGCGCTGGAACGGGCTGCGGGTCGGCGACTCCGGTTCGGCGTGGCGCCGGCCTCGGCTTGCCCAGGGCAAGGTGGCCCAGGACGCCAGATCCTGCCGCCGCCACAAGCGCTCGCTCAAGACCCCTCCTCGCCCCGCAGGCCATTTCGTCGTCGGCGGCGCGGTTCTACGCTTTCCCGGGCGGCCCAACAACCGCCGCGGCCGCTACTTCACGAGACAAACCGGGACGTCGACATGGGCCACGACATCCTGGGCAACCGACCCCAGCAGGACGCCCGCCAGGCCGGTATGGCCGCGCGTGCCCATCATCACCATGCCGATGCCGAGGCTCGCCACAAAATCGCGAACCGTCGGGCCGTGGCGGCCCACTCCGATATGGGTTTCCGCTCGCACACCGGCTTCCTTGGCGATGGCAACAGCAGAGGCGAGCGCCTTCTCGCCTTCCTCCCGGTGATAGGTCTCAATCTGGGCTCGCGGCACAAACGTCGCGACGACGCCACCGAAGTCTGGCTGCACGTTCAGGAGATGGAGACGATCTCCGACGCCCCGGCCCACCAGGTCGATCGCGGCGCGGACGGCGCGGTCTGAACAGGCCGAGCCGTCGACCGGCACGAGGATCGGTTTGCCCCTGGGCATGGAGGTCACTCCTTGGACTGGCCTTTCGCCAAATCAATCGGCCCAGCGACGGCCACCTTGGCCGCGTGAGCCGCCTTGGCACGACGCTGCAGCCACAAGCCTAGCGCGACACAGAACACCGCGCATCCGATCTCGAAGGCCAGCTTGGCCGAGGGAAGCTGGACCTGCAGCCAGGTCGAATACCCCGGATCGGTAGCAATGACTTCGCCCGCGATCCAGCCCAGCAAGGCGCCGCCGGCCACGACGATGATCGGAAAGCGCCCCAACAGCATCATGATCAGGGTCGCCCCGAACACGATCAACGGAATGCTGACGAGAAGGCCGATGATGATGAGTGCGGTGTTGCCCTTGGCCGCCGCGGCGATCGCGATGGCATTGTCGAGACTCATGACGGCGTCGGCGATCACGATCGTCCGAATGGCGCCCCAGATCGAGCCCGATCCCTCGATCTTGTCCCCTTCGTGATCTTCACCCTGGACCAGCTTTACGCCGATCCAGAGCAGCAAGAGGCCGCCCGCAAGTTTGAGGAAGGAAATCTGCATCAGCTGATCGACAATCAGCACGAACACAACACGCAGCAGGATCGCACCGGCGCTGCCCGCCAGGATTGCCGTGCGCTGGTACTGCTTGGGCAGATTCCGGCAGGCGAGTGCGATCACGAGCGCGTTGTCGCCGGAGAGGACGATATTGACGAGGACGATCTCGGTGAGTCCGACCCAGAACTGCGGCGTCAGTTCGATTCCCAGCATCCCCAGCTTCCCCGAGCGATATTTCGTTGCCGCGACCTTCATTGGCCGGGTCGAATCTGTTAATCCACGCCAAAGCCGCCGGCAAGCTGGCGGGCGGACGCAGGGGAATTGCATGGCGAGCGGCGGCTACACGCGCATGTTTCCGGTCTCGTGGTCAGAGCTGCATCGCGACGCGCGGGCGCTCGCCTGGCGGCTGGCCGATCTCGGCCCGTTCAAGGGTCTGGTCGCGGTAACCCGCGGCGGGCTGGTCCCCGCGGCGATCGTCGCCCGCGAGCTGAACCTCCGCCTGATCGATACCGTTTGCTGCTCCACCTACGATCGCCTGGAACGGGCGGCCAAGGTCGAGACGCTCAAGGGCACCATGGCTGCGGACGAAGCGGGCGCGGGCTGGCTGATCGTCGACGACCTGGTCGACACGGGGGTTACGGCACGAGCGGTGCGCGCGCTTCTGCCCAAGGCGCATTTCGCGACTGTGTATGCCAAGCCGGCCGGACGGCCGACCGTCGACAGCTACATCACCGAGGTGAGTCAGGACACCTGGATCCTGTTTCCCTGGGACCAGGAAGCCGTCATGGCCAAGACCATCGTTGAGCTGAAGGGCGGCAAGTGATGCGCAGTTGGATCATTCCGAAACCGGCCGGGATCGACTCGCTGAAGCTGGTCGAGCGCGCGGACCCAGCGCCGGGCGCTGGACAGGTGTTGGTGCGGGTGCGCGCGACGTCGTTGAACTACCGCGACCTGCTCACGATCGAGGCACAGTATGCGCGCAGCGCGCCCAAGCCCGATCTGGTGCCGCTGTCCGATGGCGCGGGCGAGGTCGTGGCGGTAGGTCCGGGTGTCACCCGCTTCAAGACCGGTGATCGCGTCGCGGGCTGCTTCATGCAGCGTTGGCCCGGCGGGGCGATCGACGAACGGGCCATGGGTTCCGCCATGGGCGGGGCGATCGACGGCATGCTGACCGAGCTCGCCCTTCTTGAAGAGGATGGCGCCGTGGCGCTCCCCGCCGGTTACTCGTTCGAGGAAGGCGCGACGTTGCCCTGCGCGGCGCTGACCGCATGGCACGCGCTGGTCGAGATCGGCCGCATGAAAGCGGGTGACACGGTCCTGCTTCAGGGCACCGGCGGCGTGTCGATCTTCGCGCTGCAGCTCGCACGGCAGGCGGGTGCGCGCGTCATCGGTACCTCGAGCTCGGCTGCGAAGGCCGCACGGCTGCGCGAGATGGGCGCCGAGCACGTCATCGACTACCGGGCGCAGCCCGAATGGGATCGCGAGGTCCAGCGCCTCACCGGCGGTCGCGGGGCCGACATCGTGGTCGAGGTGGGCGGCGCGGGAACCCTGCCCCGCTCGTTCGGCGCCGCGCGCATCGGGGGCACGATCGCGGTGATCGGCCTGCTCTCGGGTATGGCGACGCTCGATCCGATGCCGATCCTGCGGCGGAACCTTCGCGTCCAGGGACTCTATGTCGGCAGTCGCAAGATGTTCGCCGGCATGAACCGCGCGCTGGAGGCCGGCGCCATCCGGCCGGTTATCGATCGGGTGTTCACCTTCGCCGAGGCGCCCGCCGCCTACCGCCATCTCAAGGGCCAGACGCATTTCGGCAAGGTCGTGATCGCGCACTAGGTCGATGCCCGCGACGGCCCTCCGCGTCGCCACGCTGACGACGCTTGCCATGCTGGCCTTCGCCGCGAACTCGCTGATCTGTCGCGTGGCGCTGCGCGACACCGCGATCGACGCCGGGACCTTCACGGCGGTTCGACTGGCCGCCGGTGCGCTGGTGCTGATCGTCGTCCTGCGTCTGCGCGGCCTGGCACCGACATCCGGCGGCAGCTGGCCGGCGGCCGCGATGCTGTTCGGCTATGCCGCGTTTTTCTCCTTCGCGTACCGTGATCTCACTGCGGCGACGGGAGCCTTGCTGTTGTTCGGCGCGGTGCAGCTCACCATGAGCCTGTGGGGCCTCGCGCGCGGCGAACGACCGGGCTTGCGGCCCTTGGCCGGGCTCACCATCGCCATGGGCGGTCTGGTCTGGCTCCTCCTGCCCGGTCTGTCGGCTCCCCCCGTGCTGGGCGCGGCCTGCATGATCGCCGCTGGCGCCGCGTGGGGTGCCTACTCCATCTTGGGTCGGGGCGGCGGCGATCCGGTCGCGGCAACGGCGGGCAACTTCGTGCGGTCCGTCCCCTTCGCCGCGGTTCTGATGCTGGCCGGCGCGTCGACGGCGGAGGCCGATCTGGCGGGCGCCGCCTGGGCGGCACTCTCCGGCGCGGTGACCTCGGGACTGGGGTACGTGATCTGGTATGCCGCGCTGCCGTTCCTGCGACCCGTGCAGGCTGCAACCGTACAGCTCAGTGTGCCCGCCATCGCCGCGTTGGGCGGCATCGCGCTGCTGGCCGAGCCCTTCGATGCGCGACTGATCGCCGCCAGCGCCGCGATCCTGGGCGGCATCGCGCTTGCTGTCTTGCCCAAGCGCAGCTAACGAAGGCGCAGGGGAAGAATACGTGGATTTGAATCGATCGGCTCTGCGGCGGACAGTCGACATGTTCGCGGCGCTGGGGCTGTTTCTCCTGGGGTTTCTGTATTTCGGGGCCGACTACCGGGCCCGAGAGCAGGACTACCACTTCTACCAGAAGTATCTCGGCTCCGCGGTGAGCATCTACTGCACCGGCTCGCCGGATGTTCGCGACTATCTCATCTCCATCAAGGTCGTTCGGGAGCGGCTGGATCTCGCCGCCGTCGATTGCGCGGCACTCGCGGCGAGTCCGCGGTTGGCCAAGTCCATGTTCAACGGGTGGCACGACTCGCACGTCGTGTTCTCGACCCTGACCGGCCATATGTGGCGCTGGTGGGGGCTGAGTTGGCAGGCGCTGTGGCCGATGATCGGAATGGTCGCCGGGCTGACATTCCTCGCGCTCTACGCAGCCGCGCGCTCGTTTGGGCTTCCCTGGTACTGGGCAGTCGCCGGCATTCCCATTCTCATCCCCTGGAGTGGCATCGCCGATAGCGTTCCCTTCTTCCGCGACTTTTCGAAGGTGCCGTTCATCCTCGCTGCGTTCGCCTTATGTGGCGTCTTCTTCAGGGCTCAGAACGGGCTCCGCGCCCGGCTCGCCGCTTCGGCCGGGATCGCCGTCATCGTCGCGATCGGAGTCGGCTTTCGTCAGGACGTGGTGGTGATTCTGCCGGTGGCGCTCGCCGCCATGGCGCTGGCCGAGCCCCCGCTTGCATCACGCGCCCCAAGGCTGACCGCCGCCGCCACGATGGCCCTCACGCTCGGCGTGTACGTCGCGATGACAATCGCGATGGCCGGCCTCAAGACCACCGAACCGCTCAAGTACGAGGGCATGCCGCACTTCATGGTGCAGGGTTTCGCCGATGAATTCTGGGAGGCTGCAGGTCTGCCCCTGCGCGGCCTGTCGTTCGTGGCGCTCTACACCGACTTCCTGCCCTGGGCGTTCGTCGACGCCAACGACGCCCGCGTCATCGACTATGTTCTAAGCTACGACCCCGCCTATCGCGAGAGTGCGGTCGCGCTGTGGTTTCGCTGGGCCGCGCTTGCCCCGGCGGACATGCTGGTCCGGATTCTGACGGCGCTTTCGGCGATCGCGCACATGTTCTGGCACGTGAAGTGGCCTGTGCTCTGGCTCGCGCTTCTGCTGCTTCTCGCGGCGGTGGGCGGCTGGCGGCGGGCTACGTTTGTCGGCGCGACGATGGCCATATTGGTCGCCGTCGGCACCTTGCAGTTCGGAGCCCGCCATGTGCTCCATCTGATCTTTCTCGATCGCGTTCTGCTCGCGGCCATCGCGGTCGGGCTGGTGCCCGCGCTGCTCTCGCTGTGGCGCCGCCGCCCAGCACCGGACTGGAAACCCCCGGCGATCGCCGTCGCACTGCTCACCGTGACAATCGCCTCAACGGTCGCCGTCGCAACGCAGCTCCAATCACGTGGGTTGGCGGATTTCTCAGCGCGGCTTGAGGCCCTGCCCTGGGTGCCCACCGAAGCCGAGCATCGCCAGCGGGCACCCGAGGCGCGTGAAGCGTGGCTCAGGCTTGAGGTCGACCCGGCGATGTGTCCGGGCGGGCGATTCTCGATCAAGGCAGATGCCGAGGGTTTGTCGAGGTCCTACACTGCTGACGGCGCAGGGGGTCGGCGATTCGTCTACCTCGCGGTTACCGATCCAGCGATTGTTCCCGTCAGCTTCACCGTCGAGTCGGAGTCTTGCGTTGTCGCCAGGCATTGGGGTCCGTTGGGCGACGGATCGCTGGCACCCGTGCAATTCTTCGATCCGCGGGCGGCACTTGCCGGTAACAGGCTCCTGGATCACCTTGCACGCGCGGTGGGTGCATTGTTCTGACCAGGCACGCTGCCCGCCCGGCGCTAGCGTCGCGACAGCAACCACGGCCGCTGCCAGGCGCGCGCCGCCGCCCGCAACCGCTGGCGCAGCGATACGTTCGCGTAGTCGGGGGCGTGGAAGGCCGAGGGATCGGCATCAAACCGGGCGATGTAGTCGCGGTAGCCGAGGGGGAACAGCGCATCTGGTTGCGCCTGGCGCGCCAGTTCGTCGAGCGCGGCGTCGACATCGACCAACCCGGCAATGCTGTCGCGGAATACGATCAACAGCTCGGCTGCGGAATCCGGTTGCTGGCGGAGCGAGAAAAGCGCTGCGAGCTTGATCAGCTTCAGCGGCGTCATTCTCCGCGCGGCGTCCTGCCAGTACGCCGCGGCGGGATCGCGAGCGTAGAACGCATCGGCCTGAACGACGCGGCCGCGCACGGTCTCGGCCGGCCACGGCAGGATGAAGGGCTGCGGGAGCGTCGCCATGGAGTAGTTGCGGGGCTCCAGGGCGAACAGCTCGAAGCCGCACTCGCGCATGAATCGGTCGGTGTTGTGGAACGTGTGCTCCCAGTCTGCGTCCCCGCCGAACAGGTTCACTTCCAGCCCGAGCGCGAGCACAGAGAGGCGGTCCAGGTGGCCTTCGAGTGACCGGAGGACCTGGAAGTCGGCACCGTCGATGTCGATCTTGACGTAGTCGAGATCGCTCCAGCCGGACTGCGCCACAAGGGCCGCGATGTCGAGGCGCTCCCCCGATCCGACAGTGCGCGTCATCTGCCAGTCGTTGCGATGGATCTTCTCGAGATGCGAGGCGTCGGCGCGATCCGCGCGCTGACGCGAGTGCTGCCAGGCGCTAGTTCGCGGCATCGGATTGTGCACGAACGCCGGACGGCCGACGAACAGCGCGGCGCGCAGATGATCAGCTGGCAATGTCGCGAGTCCCGCTCGATAGCTGACGCCAGGTAGCGTCTCTTGCCTGGCCAGACGCTGGCACTCATCCGCACTCGCGTCGATCCCGATGGCGCGCAGCCGGTCGCCGAACACCCGCAACGGGGTCTCGATGCCGAGGGCACAGCCGACGTCGATCGCCGAGAAGTGCGCGCTCCCGAGCGCCCGCCGCACGCGCGCCGCGAATGGCGTCGACACCGGCGGATCGCCCTCGAGTGAGCGATGGGGCGGCACTTTCCAGGCGTTCCTGTAGGCATCGAGAGCTGCGGTAGCCCGTGCCATCAGGCTCGGACTGTACCGCTGCGGGTCGGGCAGGAGGGTTTCGGGGTGGTCGCGACACCGCTCCCTGTAAGTGGTGAAGTCGCGCGGCGACGCTGACGCTGGCTGGGACTGAGCCGCCAGAAGGTCGAGCGCCCGATCGACGTCGAAGAGGCCGGACACGCGATCGCGAAACCCGAGGATCAATTCGGCAGCACTGTCGGGCTGGTTCCAGAGCGCGAATATCGCGGCTAGCTTCGCCAGCTTCTCGCCGGACCAGCGGTCGGTGAACGCTCGCGCATGCGAAGATGCGAGGTCGCGCGCATAGTAGGCCTCCGCCTGGAACACCCGGCCGGTGACAGTCTGGGCCGGGGCGCGGATCGCGAAGGGCGCCGGTAAGGCAGCCATGGCGTAGCGCCGTGGCTCCAAGGCGTAGAGGTCGAATCCGCGCGACCGCATGAACTTTTCGGTGTTGTGGAACACGTGTTCCCACTCACCGGTTCCGCCGAACAGGTTCACCTCCATACGCGCCGCGAGAACCCCAAGAGACTCCAGTTGTCCGTCAAGGCTCTGCAACACCTGGTAGTCCGGGCCGTCGATATCGATCTTGATGAGGTCGACATCGTTCCAGCCCAGAGCCGCGACTTCCTCGGCAAGAACCACGGGTCGCTCGGGATCGGCCAGCGCGGTCATGCGCCAGGCATTGTTGCTGAGCTTCTCGTCCAGCGATGCGCTCTCCAAGCGGTCGCGCGTCAGGTCCGCCGCCCGTTGCGCGCTGAAGCGTGGGAACGGATCGTTGACGTAGCGCGGCTTTCCCGCAACGATCGCGGCGAATGGGTGATCCGGGGGCAGGCCGACAAACGCCCCCTTGTAGATAATGTTGCCCGAGGGCTCCGCCGCCGCGAGACGCCGGCACTCTTCGACACTGGCGTCGAGCGCCAGCACGCGCAGTCGCTCGCCGAATGCGCGCCACGCCGGATCGATACCTCCAGCGCACCCAACGTCGATTGCGGTAAATCTCTCGGAACGAAGATGGCGACCGATAAAGGCAGCGAACTCTAGGCTCACGCGCCGAGACTGCTCGTGGTTCATGCCAAACTCTAGGCGTAGTCGCGCTCGGAGAGGATCGGATCGCGCACCGGCCACCACATCTTGTAGTCGGGGTCATTCCACTTGATGGTGAATTGACCGGCGCGATCGTAGTATGTGGTCTGCTTGTAGTGGAACACCGCGACGTCCGACATCACTAGGTAGGCGTTCCCGAACCGGGCCGGAATGTAGACCTGCAACCGGTTGTCGCTTGAAAGCGTGAATCCTTGCCACTGGCGATACTGCCGGGACGCCGGATCGTTGTTCACGACATTAACGTAGAGCCTGCCATACGGACACGAAATCAGCTTCACGGTCTTGTTGTCGCCGTGCACGCCCCTAAGCACATGCCGGCCGGACGTGGCATAGTCATCCTGGATGAAGCGATCGACAATGCCGGCGGCGTGGTAGGCTGCCTCGTTGTAGGTTTCCACGTAGTCGCCGCGGAAATCCTCATACATGGAAAGCGGGTGGATGAGCAGCACGCCGTCCAGTCGGGTGCGTTCGACCTTCAATCCGGACATCGCACTCTCCTTCAAACAGCCTTGTCACGGGGATGGTTGCACGCGGCATAGAATTCGTCGTTCTCGTAGAGATGGATCAGTTCGGGGTGGATACCGAAACCCTCGATGCCGCGCTTTGCGTAGATCGACTCGGCGGTCTTGCGGATCGCGTCGCGGTAACGCGCGTGGGCGTAGGGCGGCAACTGAAGCCCGTGCTGGATCTCGCCCCCGAGGTCCGCCGAGACATAGTCGTCGAGCGCCTGTTCCTTGTTCTTGAACGAGATCAGCTTGCGGCTCGGCGCGAACCGTTTGGGCAACGCGCTCTGGCCGCTCAGGATGTCGCGCGCCAGTTCGCGGCAGATGTAGGGGCTCAGGGTGAAACCGTCGCGTTTTGTGCCGTTGGCGAACCAGACTCCAGGCAGGTGGGACTGCCCGAGCAGCGGGAACGTGTCCATTGAAACGGGCCGGAATCCCGGCCCGCGCAGGCCGACCGTGCACCAGAAGAAACCCTTGTTGATCTCCTCAACGACGCTGCGCATCAGTACATGAATCGCGTGCAGGCGGGGCTGGTGTTCCGGCTCAAACCAAACCCCGGAAGACGCCCCGAGGTAGTACTCACCTCGGCCGTAGGGCACCAGGTGAACACCGCACGCCCCGCCGCGATCCGTGGTGCGGACCACCGCGTCGATCTCAAGCGCAGTCGGATCAAGCCCGCCATACTTGTGGACCCAGCCCGGGAAAGTGACGTCGATACCCGAGCCGGCCCCCCACAGTAGCCTCGGCACCTCGCGGCGCAGCCCGGGAACCTGATCGACCAAAGCCTGGGCGAAGGAGCCGTTCGCGAGGACAACTGTCTTCGTGGTGAGTTTGCTTCCGTCCGACAGCGTCAATGTCTTGTCCGCGCTGCCGAAGGGTAGCCGCATCCCGACCTCGAACTTGTCGACCGTGGCGTCGAACTGGACCACGTTCCGTGCCGCGCAGAACCGCTCGTACGCCGCCAGAACCTTTCGCGAATCGATGTGGCCATCCGGACACCGCACCACGCGTGTGGCCTGTCCGCGCTGCTCGGGCTTCAGCCAGGGAACCGAATCCGGCGCCACGACATCGTGCTTCACGCCACGTTTGCTCATGGTTTCGATAATGTAGTCGACGGCGCGGACCTCGTGCGGTGACCCCAGGGCGTTGTTCAGGATGTAGGTCGTCCAGCCAACCTTGAGCGGCTCGGCGTCAAACTCGGACAATGCCGCCGCATGCGCGTCCCACAGGCCGTGCGCGGCGATCGTGAGCTCGGCACGATCCGCCAGGGCCGGATTCTCGAATTGCCCGTGCGCGATCTCCGCCCAGCAGTTGATCATCGCACCTGCCGTTGTTGTCGCTGCGCCGCGTCGATGCGATGGCCCCACGACCGCGATCGAAACAGACGGATCCTGCTGCCGCAGGAAATATGCCGTCCCCAGCCCGAGGGCGGCGTTGCCGACAATCACAACATCGAAGGTCATCCGGTTCGCGATGGCGGCCATCCGCTGCTCCCTTGCGTGCGCTGCCGCCTCAAGCGCCCAGGCGCTGGGTCGGCAGCTCGATGTTCCCAAGCCCCCAATCGGGGCCGTTCATGACATACGATCTCGTGCCCCGAACGATGTCCGAGAACACTGCTTCGTGCTCGGCGTACTCCATACCCTCGTTGAAACCGGCCCGTGCCGACCGGTCGTGATCGGCGTGATACACCGCGTGTCGATGGTCGAAAACTGCCTGACGATAACCTGCGGCGAAGAGTTGCATGACGGCGTAGCTGTCCGTGTGCATGTAGATTTCGGTCGATTCTGGCATGCCTTGAATCTTCTCAAACGCAGCGCGCGGCGCGAGCAGGAAGTCGCCCGCCGCGTTGGTGTGGAGATTGAACCGCGTATAGTAGGTCCGCGCAGACCATTCGTCGCGCCAGGCGCGGTGTGCGGCGGATCGCCACCCGACGCGCCAAGCGAGATCGTAGAGGCGATCGGTGCGTCGGCGGCGCTCGGCCGAAACGCAATCGATGATTCCAGTGGCGGGCTCGACGACGTCGCCTGACTCAAGGATCGATGCCGCATCGCCCGCGGCCGATGGATCCACCGGGTTGGAGATCGCGTGCCCACTCGTGCTGTGGCGTCGGTGGACAGCGAAGACGTTCGCTCGTGCCGCCGCCTCGATCCGTTCTCCGGCCTCTTCCCGGCAGGGTTCAAAGTCGAAGTCCCGACGGTCGGCACGGTAGAAGTGCCGCTCCGACAGCGCCCTGCGAGAGATCACCTCCATGACGCTCTGGCCCGCATAGATGTCTTGATTCATGACCAGCGAGAAGACGCCCCGGCTACGCCGGATCGCGGCGTTCCGACCGAAATAGTCAAGCATCGGGCGGCCCCGAGGACCAGCTAGCTGACGATGAAGCTCCGGCGGCACCGTAACGTGCAGCACGTCGCCCAGCGCACCCCAGTCGAAAGCGTCGCGCAGCGGCTTCTTGTCGGGTGGCGGATTCCAGTCGCACACTACGAACTCGAACAACCCCGGCCAGCGGCGCGTGTAGGGCGCGTAGTACTCGATGAAGCGTGCCATGCGCAGCTCGAGGTCGCCGCCATAGCCGTCGTTGCGGTTGACGAACGCGACACTCACATACGGATCGACCGTGCCAGCGCGTTCAGGCACGGGTCGCCTCGACGTTCAGCATCATCAGTCGGCCATTCGTCTTGTCCATGTGCGGCAGATACGCCTGGCTGAAATCGTCAATCCCGGCCTTGCCGATGTCCGTCTCGCGCCAGTCGTAGCGGCGCACGTCGCGGAACCCGGCGTCGACCAGCCCGGCCGCCAGATTGCGGAAATCGAAAATCATGCCGTGCCAGTCGTAGTCATCTTTCTGGCCGCCGATCAGCAGTCCCAGGAGTTCATCGACATTGCCGGCCTCGCGGTAACGCTCGACCGCGGCAGAGAAGTCGGCAGTCGACAGACGCAGCGATGCCCCGGGCTTGAGGACGCGCGCCCACTCGCGGACCACACCCACCCACTCGCGCCGCCCGAAATGCTCGATAGCCGCGCAGCTGTAAACGAAATCGACCGACCCGTCGGCGAACGGCAACTGACGAAGGTCGGCGAGCAGGTCGGCCGACTTGTCCGTCATGATGTCGATGTTGATGTAGCTGGGAAGCCTGATCCTGCCACAGCCCAGGTGGAGCTTGATCACGTCCGCCCCTCCATCCGGCGCGCGACGTCGGCATCATCGACCAGATCGGGAAACCCGAACTCGTCATGTACAATATCGTACCGCACCATCAGCCGTGCGAGCGCCGGCGCAAGGGTGCGGGCGCGCCAGCCCAGTGTCCGCTCGGCAAGCCGTGGATCGGCACGCAGCCGCTCCGTCTCCAGCGGCCGAAAATAGACCGGGTCGACCGCTACGCGAACGGCGCCGGTGCGCCGGTCGCGCCCGCGCTCGTCGGCGCCTTGTCCGGACCACCCGAGCTCGATGCCGACCACGGCGAAGGCCATCTCGGCGAACTGGCGAATCGTGTAGGCCGTGCCTGTGCCGATCACCAGATCGCAGGGTACGTCCCGTTGCAGGATGAGCCACATGGCCTCGACATATTCAGGGGCGTACCCCCAGTCTCGCACGGCATCGAGGTTACCGAGTCGCAGCATCTCCTGCTCACCCCGCGCGATACGCGCTGCGGCCTGCGTGATCTTCTTGGTGACGAAGTTCCGCCCGCGCCTTGGCGATTCATGGTTGAACAGGATGCCGTTGGAAGCGTGCATTCCATACGCCTCACGATAGTTGCGCACGGTCCAGTAGCCAAAGAGCTTGCTGGTCGAGTACGGCGAGCGCGGTGTGAGCGGTGTTCCCTCGTGTTGCGGTTCGGTTCCCCGCAATCCGCCGAACAGCTCCGAGGTCGACGCCTGGTAAAAGCGCGCTTTGAGATCGACCTCGCGAATCGCGTTCAGCAGGCGGAGCGTGCCGAGGGCGTTGACCTGGGCCGAATAGTCGGGGACAGAGAAGGAGACGGCGACATGCGACTGCGCCGCCAGATGGTAGATCTCGGACGGTCCAACCCTAGCAAGTAGCGTATGCAACGACGACGTGTCGACGACATCGCCGTAGTGGGTGGTGAAGCGTTCGTGGAACAGGATGCGGTCGAGGCGACGAGAGGTGAACTCGGAATTGCGGCGCACGATCCCGTGAACATCGTAGCCTTTGGCCAGCAGCAACTCGGCCAGGTAGGACCCGTCCTGGCCGCTGACCCCGGTGATGAGGGCCTTCTTTCGGGCGGTCATCGCGTCGCTCCCTCAGCTCTTGCGCGCGTACAACCAAACGCGCCAGCTCACCGATCCCGCCGCACGGCGGGAATCGCGCCAGTCACGGAACTCGATATGCGAAAAGCCCGCCGCCCGGAAGGTGGCTTCCAGGGCCGGTCGAGTCCACAGATGGAGCCGGAGACGCTCGTCGAACCGTTCGACCGGTCGTCCGGGCGCCTCTACCTCGAACGAATAATCCAATTCGACCTCAGCGCCGCCCGGCACATAGCGCGGCGAAATGCGCTGTAGCAGTCGAACGCCCCCGGCGCGCTTCGTTCGCGTTTCCTCCCGTGGCGGATCGCGCTCTACCGCCTCGGCATGCCAGAGGTCGGCAAGAAAGCGGCCACCGGCAACCAACCTTTCCCCTATGGCGCCCACGAACCCCGCGCGCGCCGCGGGCGGAATGTAGTTCAGCACGTGAAAGAAGGCCGCGGCGACGTCAAATCCAGTCTCGGGAAGCTCTTCCACCGGGGTCGCATAGAGGGTGACATTGCGGCTGTCGGCGGCCTGCAACCGCGCCGCGCAGGCAGAATGGAAATCGGCGTCGATCTCGACGCTCACGACTTCGCGGCAGAAACGGCCGAGACGATGGCTGTGGCTGCCCGTGCCCGCGCCCAGCTCCAGCACGCGGCTCGTCGCGCCGGCGCCAGTGAGGGTCGCGAGCGTCACGACATCGGAGTCGTAGTCCTTGTCGGCGAATAACGTGTCGTAGTGACGGACGAACGGCCTCACGAGAGCATCACGCGCCGAAATGTCGCCTGATCGTGCCGACGATATCGTCAAGCTGGCCGTCCGTGACATGGACATGGACCGGCAGGCAGAGCCCCTCGCGCGACAGCCGCTCGGACACCGGCAGCGAAGGCTGATTCTCTTGCCGCAGCTTCGGCTGGAGATGCATGGGATAGAAGAAGCCGCGCGTCTGGATGCCCGCGGCTTCCAACGAATTCGCAAGCGCTTCGCGTTGGGCGGTCAATATGGGAAAGCGGAATGGAACAATGGTCGACCCGCGAATTCTCTTCATGAACCGAAGGTCGCCAACGCCGGCCAGACCGTCGGAGTAGCGGACGCGCTTTCGCTCCCGATCCGCGAGGATGGCGGGCAACTTGCCGAACTGGGCCAACCCGATCGCGGCCTGCAGATCGGTGATGCGGAAGTTCATTCCGAGGGACGGATGGACGAAGGTGCCGGAATTCGGCCGACCCTGATTGCGGATAAGGCGGATACGCTCGGCGATGGCGTCATCGTCGGTCACCAGAATGCCGCCTTCGCCCGTCGTGATGGTCTTGTCGGAAAACAACGAAAAGACCCCGATATCGCCGAACGTGCCCGCAGACTTGCCGTCCAGGGTGACGCTCAGCGCCTGCGCCGCGTCCTCGATGATCGCAAGCCCTCGCCCGCGCGCCAGGTCGACGATCGGGGCCATATCGCAACACTGCCCGTAGATGTGCACTGGCATGAGCGCTCGCGTCGCCGGACCGATCGCCGCCTCGAATTGATCAGCGGCTACGGCGAACGTCTCCGGATCGACATCGACGAACACCGGCTTGAAACCGGCGTAGTGAGCGGCCGTCGCGGAGCCATAAAAGGTGAAAGACGGGATCAGAATCTCGTCTCCTGGCCTGGGCTCTAGCGCGAGAGCCGCCAGAAACAGGCCAAGCGTGCCGTTCGGCGCGAAGAACACGTGGCGCGCGCCGGTAAGTGTCGCGATCTTCTCCTGGAAGGCGCGTGCGAGCGGACCCTCGGTCAGCCAGCGCGCATCAAGCGGCGGCATGATCGCGGCCTTTTCGGCAGCGTCCACGGCGAGATCGACTTGTGTGATACGGTAGCTCATCGCGACCTACATAGCACCTGTCCCGGCGGAGGACACGCGCGGTTCCGCGCACCCGCCACCCACGTCAAGCGCGGCCGGCGAGCCGGTCCTCCAGAAGCCTGATCTCGCGAAGGTCGCGGTCCATCGCGATTTTGCGGCGGCAGAGCGGCCAATGCCAGGGCTCCGCAAGGTCGAAGATCATGTACTTGGTGAGCGCCGCTGCGCGCTCGTAGTCCTGCGCGAAGTCGTGCGCCTCCTTTAGGTTCAGTTCGACGCCATCCCGCTGCCGTACGTAGGCAATGAGGGTCCGCAGGGTGAACTGGAAGCGCCCGTTGTAGATGCGCCCGCGCCCCCCATAGATCGCTTTGTCCGAAATCCCCGAGCCGCCGCTTTCGCAAACCGCGAGTTTGCGCAGGAGCTCATCCTTGCGGTTGTCGATCTCGACGAGCCGCGGATCGGGCGGTGCCGGCGATGGCGCCGCGGCGACGGGCGGCGCCGTCGGGGCAGGCCTGATCCCGAGCTGCTCACAGGCAGTCAACGCGGTGACAAGAACGAGAGCGAGGATCGTGCGTACCAGCGCGCCCATGTCAGCCCACCATCCGCTGTTGGCCGGCCCAGAAGCGGGCGCGCAGCACCTTCTTGTCGACCTTGCCGACTGCGGTCAGCGGCAGCGCGTCCACGAACTCGACTCGCTTGGGCGCATGCGTCGAACCCTTGCGATCCTTGACGAGGGTCATGAGCGCGTCGGCGGACGGCCGGGTGCCTGCCTTCGCCACAATCAGCGCCGTGACGGCCTCCCCCCATTTCGGATCGGGAGTTCCAATCACTGCCGCCATCGCCACATCGGGGTGGCTCGCCAGCACATCCTCGACCTCGCGGGGAAACACGTTGAAGCCACCGGTGACGATCATGTCCTTCTTGCGATCGACGATATAGAGATAGCCGCGCTCGTCGGTTCGAGCGATGTCACCGGTGTGCAGCCAACCGCCCTTGAAGACCTCCTCGGTCTGGTCGGGCCGATTCCAATAGCTCTCCATGACGTGCGGTGCGCGCACGCAGATCTCGCCGGCTTCACCGGGTGCGACCTCACGATTGTCTTCGTCGCGCAGGGTCACTGCGCAACTCGACACGGGAAAGCCACACGAGGCGAACAGATCCGGCCGCGTGGCGTCATGATCGGCCTTGCGCAACACGCTCACCGGATAGCATTCCGTCTGGCCATACAGCTGGCTGAAGACCGGCCCGATCCGTTCCAGACCCTCGACCAGGCGCGACGGCGACATCGGCGAGGCTCCGTAGAGCAGCAACTCAAGCGATGAGAGGTTGGTGCTGTCGAGTCTCGGGTGGTCGAGCAGCACGTAGATCATGGTCGGCACCATGAGCGTGAAGTTGATGCGCTCGCGCTCGATCGCGCGCAGGAACTTCTCCGGCTCGAAACCTTTCAGCAAGTGCACCGACCCGCCCAGCAGCAACGCCGGCATCACTTTTGTACCCGACACATGCGTGATCGGCGCCGCCGCGAGATAGCGCGGCTGGCGGGGAAACTCGAAGTCGGCGGCGATCGCGAGCGTGGAGGCAGCCGTGGATCGATGTCTGCGGATCGCACCTTTGGACTTGCCCGTCGTGCCGC
>VGCH01000029.1 GCA_016870115.1 Alphaproteobacteria bacterium
AAGTGATAGACAAGAATGATAGACTAGTCAATAACATATTGATTAATATAGATAAGTTACACACTCATAACCTGAAGGTCGTAGGTTCAAATCCTGCCCCCGCAACCAATCAAGCCGCCCTCAGGGGCGGCTTTTTTGTTGTCCGCGTCGCCGGCCGGCGCTGTTGTATAGTCCGCGCACCAGGGGAGATGCCGTGCAGGACGCCAAGATTCTCGGCCGCCGCGAAGGCGCCGTGGCCCATGTCGTTTTCAACAATCCAGCCAAGCTCAATGCCGTCTCGCTCGATATGTGGGACGGGTTCGTCGCGCTCCTGCGCGAGTTCGAGGCGGATCCTGCGGTGCGCTGCCTCGTCGTCAGCGGTGCCGGTGGCAAGGCCTTTGTCTCGGGCGCCGACATCTCGAAGTTCGAGAGCGAGCGTGCCAATGCCGAGGCGCAAGCCCGCTATGACGAGATCTCGCGGGAGGGCTACGAGACGCTCTACGACTTTTCCAAGCCGACGATCGCCAAGGTGACCGGATACTGCATTGGCGGCGGCATGAACCTCGCCGCCTGTTGCGACATGCGCTTCTGCAACGAAGGCGCGCGTTTCGGCGTCCCGGCGGCGCGGCTGGGGCTGGGATACGGTTTTCTCCGCATTGAGCGCCTCTCGCGAATCGTGGGCCTGCCGCGCGCGATGGAGTTTCTGTTTACCGCGCGGCAGTACTCCGCGCGCGAGGCGTTCGAGATGGGCCTGGTGAACGCGGTCGCGCCCGACGCCGAGCTCGATGCGCTGGTCGCGCGCACGACGGACGCGATCACCGAGAACGCGCCGCTCACGATTTCGCTCGCCAAGGCCGCCGCGCGCGAGATCGCCAAGCCGGAGTCGCAGCGGGACCTCAAGCGCCTCGACGCCATGGTCGAGGCCTGCTTCGACAGCGCCGACTACCAGGAAGGCCGCCGCGCCTTCATGGAAAAGCGAAAGCCGGTGTTCCGGGGGCGCTGACGGTTTCGGGGAGTCGAGAGATGCGCTTCAGTTTCACCGCCGAACAGGACGAGTTTCGCGCCACCCTGCGGCGCGCTTTTGCTGCGCGGTCGCCGACCACCGAAGTACGGCGGCTAATGGCGACCGAGGCGGGCTACGAGCGCGATGCCTGGGACCGGCTCAACAGCGAGCTTGGCCTTACCGCCGTCGCCATTCCGGAAGCCTATGGTGGCGCGGGGTTTGGGGCGGGCGAGCTTTGCATCGTGCTCGAGGAAATGGGCCGCAGCCTGCTCTGCGCGCCCTACTTCGCGACGGCCGCGATGGCGGCCACGGTCATCCAGAAGGCGGGCACCGAGGCCGAGAAGCGGGAACTCCTGCCGATGCTTGCGTCCGGCAAATCGACGGCGACGCTGGCCTATACAGGCGCCGGACCCTCCCTTGAGGCCGTGGGTGCGGGCGTCGTGGCGACTAGATCGGGCACCGGCTGGCGCCTCAGCGGCGCCGTCAGTCCCGTGCTGGATGGGCTCACCGCCGACCTCCTTGTTGTCGCGGCGTCAGGCGCCGTTGGAGCCGGGCTCTCGCTGTTCACGATCCAGGGCAAACCCGCGGGCCTCACGCGTCAGCCGCTTCGCACGATGGACGAGACCCGCAAGTTCGCGCGGCTCGTCCTCGACCGGGTGGAGGCGCGACCGCTGGGCGAGATCGGTGGCGCAGGCGAGGCCGTTGCCGCGACGCTGCGCGAACTCTACGCCTACCTCGCCAACGAGATGGTCGGCGGCGCGGAGCGTCTGCGCGAGGATGCGCTGGCATATGTGAAGATGCGCATGCAATTCGGCCGGTCGATCGCCTCCTTCCAGGCGACCAAACACAAGGCCGCCGATATGCTGGTCGATGTTGAGCTCGCCAAGTCGGCGGCCTACTGCGCCGCCGCGGCGATCGACGAGGCCGATCCCGAGGCGCCGGCGCTGGCATCGCTCGCCAAGGCCGCGGCCTGCGACGCCTATCTCCAGACCGCGATCCACGCCGTCCAAATGCATGGCGGCATCGGGTTCACCTGGGACAACGACACTCATCTCTGGTTCAAGCGCGCGAAGTCGAGCGAGGTGCTGTTCGGCGACGCCAACGCGCACCGCGAGCTGCTCGTGAGGCAGTGGAAAGCGTAGGGGGCGATCATGACCGAACCGACCGAAGCCTCCGTTCGCGCCGAAGTGCGCGCTTGGCTCGAAGCCAACTGGAACCCCGACCTTGGCCTGGTGGAGTGGCGCGAACGGCTTTGCGACGCCGGCTGGGCGGCGGCACACTGGCCCAAGCGCTGGTACGGCCGCGATTTGCCGGTGAAGTTCAACGCCGCGATCGACGAGGAGTTCGCCCGTATCGGCGCCATCACCGCGGCCCGCGCCGGCATCCGAACGCTCGCGGCGCTCACGATCCTCGCCCACGGCACGGACTTCCACAAAGAGAAGTTCCTGAAGCGGATCCTGACCGGCGAGGACACTTGGTGCCAGCTCTTCAGTGAACCCGGCTCCGGCTCCGACATGGCGGGAGCGGTGACCCGCGCCGACCGGCGCGGCAATCGCTGGGTGGTAAACGGCCAAAAGGTCTGGACCACATCGGCGCACAAGGCGAACTGGGGTCTCCTGCTGGCGCGCGTCGACTGGGACTCCGCCAAGCACAAGGGGCTTGGCTACTTCATCCTGGACATGAAGCAGCCCGGTGTTCAGGTCCATCCGTTGCGGCAGATGAACCACCACGCCTCGTTCAACCAGGTGTTCATGACTGACGCCATGGTTGAGCCCGAACTGATGCTGGGCGAGCCCGGCGAAGGCTGGAAGATCGCGACCACGACACTGATGAACGAGCGGCGCAACGCCGATGGCCTGCGATCCACCGCCTCGAGCGCCCCGCGCGAGGGTCGCATCTACGACGAGGAGCGCGCCGAGATCGCCACGACCATGGCGCCTTACACCTGGTACCCGCAGCGCGCCGGGCGCACCGACCTGGTCATGAGCCGGGTGCGCGAGACCGGGAAGCTCGACGATCCCGTGATCCGCCAGGAGATCGGTCGGTTGCTGGTGCTGTCTAAGTCTGCCGAGTGGACGGCGCTGCGCGCCCGCGCTGCGCTGGCGCAGGGCAAGGCACCTGGCCCGGAGGGCTCGCTTGGCAAGCTGGTCGCAAGCCACGTCGCGCGCCAGGCGGCGCGCGTGCATACCTACCTCTCCGGCACGGACGCCCTGTTGAGCGGTGCGGACGGCGCGATGGACGGGCTGATCGCGGAAATCCTGGTTTCGGTGCCTGCGGTCTCGATCGCGGGGGGCACCGACGAGATCCAGCGCAACATCATCGCCGAACGTGTGCTCGGGATGCCGCGGGAGCCGTCGGTCGACACCGCCAAGCCCTTCCGCGATGTGCCGCGCAATCTCGCCGCGACGTAGTCCGGCGCGGCCGGCAAGTGCCACCGGCTCGACAGCACTTGGGGCCGTTACCTCCGATCTGAGGTCAGCTGAAATCCCGCGCGCTGCGGGCGATCACCGCGAAGCGGTCCGAAAGCTCAACCAGAGCCACGTCGTTCACGGTTGCCGCCGGCACGGCGCCACCGCGTCCGTCGGGCAGATCGCGGGTAGCGCAGGCCGCGGCGTCCACCGTCACGCGGTAGCCGAAATCGATGGCCGCCCGCGCCGTCGAACTCAGGCACATATGCGTCATGAAGCCCGCAAAGAGGACATCCTTGCGTCCGGTCGCCTTCAGCCGTGCGTCAAGGTCGGTCCCGGCGAACGAGTTGGGCAACCCCTTCTCGATCACCGTCTCGCCCGGACGCGGCGTGAGTTCCTTCACGATCTGGCCGCGCTCGGCGTCCCGATCGAACAGACTGCCTGCGCGACCTTTGTGCGCGACATGGATCACCGGCGCGCCGGCCTCACGCGCGCGCGCCAGCAAGTCGGCGGCGTCGGCGATCGCCGCCCGCGCGCCGCTTACCGCGACGGGGCCGGAGAGGTACTCGTTCTGGATATCGATCAGTACCAGTGTCGCCTGAGAGAGCTTCGGCGGCGTGAGGTCAGCCCCGGCCATCTGCAGCAGGGTCTTGGCATCGGTCATGTCGGAAGGTCCTACCAGCGGTGGTTGCGTACCAGCCGATCAACCATATCCGGCGAGGACCGTCACTCTTCAAAAACGCACACCTGACGACGTTGAAACCTCACGTTTCCGTGACGGCGGCCTCAGGCGGCCGTGGCCAGATCCGGGCGGCGCAAATCGGGGGCGAGCCCTTCACCCATAAGGTCGATGAAGTTCTCGGCATAGAAGCGCGACCGCGCTGACGCATCGATGCGCGCGGCGTCGAGCGACGCGTCGAATCGTTTCAGCGGGTTGCGTCCACCCTCGACATGCGGATAGTCGGACGAGAACAGGCAGACTTCGGGCCCGGAGTTGGCGACGATCCAGCCCGCATCCTCGTGAGGATAGGGCGTCACACGAATCTGGCGGCGGACGAACTCGGAGGGCTTGAGCGAAAGTTTCTGCAGCCGCTCCTCGTTCTTGCGGAACGCGTCGGCGGCCGAGTCCATGTTGCGCATCCATCCGGGCACCCACGATGCTCCCTGCTCGATCACCCCGATCCGAAGTCGCGGGAAGCGATCCAGCACACGATCCACGATCAGCGCGGTCAGCGTCTTCATCGGCGGATACGCGATCGCCATGTAGTCGATCGACTTGAAATTGTCGTCGCCGCCGTGGAAGTCGGGCACCGGGGGCAGTCCGTTCTCGAAGTAAGCGTCTTCCAGGAGCTTGCCGCCCCCGCCGACATGCAACACCACCGGCAGGCCGGCCTCTTCGGCCTGCGCCCATAGCGGATCGAACCCGATATGGCTCGGTGAATGGCGGTCGGGACAGCGGGATGGGATCAACAGCGCCTTGGCCCCGGTGGCGATCGCCTCACCCGCGGCCCGCGCCGTGCGCTCGAAATCGATCAGCGGCACATAGCCGGTCGCCAGGAGCCGCCGGTCGGCGGCACAGAAATCGACCATGTGCCGGGTGTGGGCGCGGGCGACAGCGTAGGCGAGTTCGACATCCGCACCGCCCTCCAGCACTGTTGAGTAGTTGAGCAGCGCCGTGGTGAACATGAGCTGGCTGGCGAACCCCATCAGGTCGATGGAGCGCGGCCGGTCCTCGCGCCGGAAGGCGCCCAGCGCATCCCAGTTCTTGCGCAGCATCACCTGGCTCTCGTCGATGCCCGCGCTGCCCGCGGCGTGCCGTTCCGGATTGTCGAGCACGCCATGAAAGCCCTCGCGGCGAGGGAACAGCACCCTGTCGTTCACGGTCTGGCGATGGCGCGACTCAAGATAGCTTTCGAGAAAGCCCGGCACTTCCATGATGTGCGCGTCGGCATCGTGGATCAGGCGACCGCTGGCGTAGGGCATCTGGGGCTCCGGAATAACCGGTGGCAGCTTAAGGTCCGGATCGAGGGGCCGCAAACGACGTGGACAGGCCCTCCGTCACCGGTCAAGTAGCTGGCATGACCCAGGACGACATCGCCTATGCCGCGCGCACGCTGATCGAGGCTCGCCGGTCCGGCGCTCAGGTGTCGCCACCTTTCGCGCTGCCGGATCGCGCGGCGGTGTTCGCGATCCAGGACGAGGTTGCCCGACTGTCGGGCGGCATCGGTGGCTGGAAGGTCGGCGCCAGCGGGCGGGGCGCGGAGCCCAATCCGGCACCGCTCTTGGCTGGGACGGTGCGGCGGTCGCCCGCCGCCTTCGACGGTCGCACGCTGCACATGATCGGGATCGAGATCGAGATCGCGTTCCGGGTGGGTCACGACGTTCCGTCGCGGACGACGCCAGTTCCGACCGAGGAAGCGTTGAAGGGGATCGACGCGGCGTTTGTGGCGATGGAGGTTTGTGACACCCGCATCGCAAACTACCGCAACGCCCACCCTAGCTGGCTCCTCGCCGACAATCAGTCCAATCACGCGCTTATCCTGGGAACGCCGCTGACGCGTTGGCGCGATATCGAGTGGGACGGATTGACCGTGCGGCTGGAGATCGACGGTGCGCTGCACACCGAACGGCGCGGCGGCTTTGCGGCCGGAGACCCGCTTTGGCTGGTCGGTTGGATGATTGATCACGCCGCCCGGCACCGTGGCGGCGTTCGCGCGGGATCGATCGTTACGACGGGGTCCTGGATCGGGTTGCCATTCTTCCCGCCGGGCGTTCAGGCCCGGGGCACTTTCGACGGGCTGGGCGAGGTCGAGGCGCGGTTCTAGGCTCCCTTCCACACAGGTGCTCGTTTGCCGAGAAAGGCGTCCATCCCTTCCCGGAAATCGGCGCTGCCGTAGGTTCGGCGGATCAGATCGTCGATGCCCGAGGCGGCATCGCCAGCCTGCAAACGGCGCAACGCCTCCTTGGTGACGGCGAGTGTGATCGGTGCGTGACCGGCGACCTCCTCTCCGAGCCGCTGCGCGCGCGACCAAAGCGCGGCGGGGTCGGTCAGCACTTCGCCCACCAATCCGATGTCCCGGGCGGTCGGTCCGTCCACCAGCGTCGCCAGGAAAATCATTTCCTTGGTCCGCTGAGGGCCGACCAGCGCCGCTAGTCGTGTGTAGTTGGACATCGACAGGCAGTTGCCGAGCGTTCGGGCGATGGGAAAGCCGAAACGCGCGTTCGGTGCGGCCAGCCTGAGGTCGCACACGGCCGCGATCGCGGCGCCACCACCGGTGCAGGCGCCGGCGATCGCCGCGATCGTGGGGATCGGGCATCGCTCGATCGTATCGAGGATCCTGTCCATCTTGCGCTCGTAGGCAATGCCGTCCTCGCCGCTGCGAAAATCGCGGAACTGGGCGATGTCGGTGCCGGCCGCGAAGGCCTGTTCGCCGGCGCCGCGGATGACCAGCGCGCCGACCTCGCGACTCGCGGCCAGCCGATCGCACAGCGCCGCCAGGCCCTCATACATGCCGAACGTGAGGGCGTTGCGTTGAGCGGGGCGGTTGAACGTCGCCCAGCCGACCCGGCCCTTCACCTCGAAGATCAGATCGTCTGCCATTGTGCCGCTCCCGCGAAGCCGTTTGTGTCGCAGGCGATCATCGGCTATGCGGCGCACGACGTCGACCGTCCACCTGAGGGGATCCATGCCGCTGCGTCGCCTTCTCAAGGGCTTCAACGATTTCCGTCTGGGCTATTTCGCTGAGCACCAGGATTTGTTCGAACGGCTGTCGCGCGATGGCCAGGCACCCAAGATCCTGCTCGTCGGGTGCGCCGATGCCCGTGTCGATCCGGGGATCGTGACGCAAACCCGGCCCGGTGAGCTCTTTACAGTCCGCAATGTCGCGGCCCTGGTCCCGCCGGCGCAGTACCCTCCGGACATGCGCCATCACGGGACGTCGGCGGCCATCGAGTTCGCCGTTCGGGCGCTCGGAGTTGAGCATGTCGTTGTGCTCGGACACGCGCTGTGTGGCGGTATTCGCTCGCTCGTGGACGGCAAAGAGAGCGTGTACGCCGACTACGACTACCTCGCGAGCTGGACCGCGATCGCGCAGGGAGTTCGGGATCGCGTCGTCGCCGAGCTGCCGGGTCGACCCGCCGACGAGATCGCGCGTGCGGTCGAGCAGGCATCGGTGCTGAACAGCGTCACGAACCTGATGAGTTTCCGTTGGCTGGCCGAGCGCGTGGAGGCGGGCACGCTGGTCCTGCACGCTTGGTGGTTCAACATGACCGAAGGCTCACTCTACGCGTTCGATCCCGCGCAGGGTCGATTCTCGCAGGTCCGCGGTGTTGAGTTGGTGCCTGCCATGCAGGCGGGTTCGCCGCTGTCGGCCGTGCGGCCGGAGCGGCTGGTCGAGACCCTGGCCGGCAAACCGCCAGCCTTCTAACGTCAGACCGCGAGCGAGGCGATCGCCGCGTCGACGCCACCAGGCGCAAAAGGCACGGACGCGGTCTTCATCGCGAGTTCCACGGTGGCCAGCGCGCCGAGCAGCATCGGTTCGTTCAAGTCGCCCAGATGTCCGATACGGAACGCCTTGCCCATCAGCGGGCCGAGCCCACCGCCCAAAGACAGGTTGTAGCGGTCGATCGCGACCTTGCGCAGCGGATCGGAGCTTTGGCCGGCGGGCATCTGGATGGCTGTCACCGAGTTGGAGTAGCGATCGGCATTGAGGCAGAGCAGTTGCGGGCCGGTGCCATCGGCGCCCCAGGCACGCACCGCCGCGCGGGTCGCCTCGCCGAGCCGTGCGTGGCGGGCGAACACGGCGTCCAAGCCTTCTTCCTCGATCAGGCGCAGAGACTCTTGAAGACCGAAGAACATATGCACCGGCGCCGTGCCGATGAAGCGCTGCGGCTTGCGCGCGGTCATCAGGTGCCAGTTCCAGTAGTGCTTGGGCAGTTTTGCAGTCCGCGCGATCTCCATCGCCTTGTCGCTGACGCCGGTGAAGCCCACCCCGGTTGGCAGCATCAGACCCTTCTGACTGCCGCCCACCGCGACGTCGACGCCCCAGGCGTCCATGCGAAAATCCATACTGCCCAGCGACGAGATCGTGTCGGCCAACAGCAGTGCCGGGTGCCGGGTCTCGTCGAGCGCGCGCCGTACTTCGGTTAGCGGCAGCACCATGCCGGTGGCGGTCTCGTTGTGGACGGTCAGCACGGCCTTGAACTCGTGCGCCTTGTCGGCGGCCAACCGCTCGCGCAGTCGGGCCATGTCGGCGCCCTGGCGCCAGTCCGCCGGCAGGGTCTCCACGACCAGCCCCATGTGCTGCGCCATCTCGGTCCAGCTCACGGAGAAGTAGCCGGACTCGACAATCAGGACCTTGTCGCCCGGCGAGAAGAGGTTGGCGAGCGACGCTTCCCACGAGCCGTGGCCTGTCGAGGAGTAGAAGAACAGGTGCGCATCGGTCTTGAGGAGGCGCTTCACGCCGGCATGGCAGGCGTGCTGGATCGCGAGGAATTCCTCCGACATGAAGTCCAGCACCGGCCGGTCCATGGCCCGGAGCACCCGGTCCGGGATGTTGGTGGGGCCCGGATTCATGAAGAACTGGCGGCCGCGCGGCTTGGCGTTCACGGTGGCGTCTCTCCCCTCGAACGAAGGGCCGGACCATAGGGCGCCGCCCCTTGGCGGCGCAACAGAGGCCTGCGATGCTCGCTCATTAGGAAAGCGAGGGCTCATGGACGGCGGACCCACCAACTCCACGATCGTGGCAGACTATCGTCAGCGGACCCCGCGATCGGAGGCATTGTTCGAGCGCGCCCGCCGGGTCCTGCCAAGCGGGATCACCCATGACGCGCGTTACCTTGACCCCTACTCGATCCATGTCGCGCGCGCGCAAGGATCTCGCAAGTGGGACGTCGATGGCCATGAGTATGTGGACTATTTTGGCGGTCACGGCGCCATGCTGCTCGGGCACTCGCATCCGGCGGTGATCGAGGCCGTTCAGCGCCAGATGTCGCTCGGCACACACTACGGCTCCAGCCACGAGCTCGAGGTGCGCTGGGCGGAGTTGGTGTGCGAGCTGATTCCCTGTGCCGAGAAGGTGCGCTTCACGTCGTCGGGCACCGAGGCTTCGCATATGGCGCTGCGCCTCGCGCGCGCGCATACCGGGCGGGACAAGGCCGTGCGTTTCATCGGCCATTTCCATGGCTGGCACGATCAGGTCGCAGCCGCCGCGACCTCGCACTACGACGGCAGTCTGCCGCCCGGTGTGCCGCAGGGGACCGCCGACCTCTCGATCCTGATGCCTGCCGACGATCCGGCGCCCACAGTGAAGCTTCTGGAGGAGCGCGACGATATTGCGGCGGTGATCTTCGAGCCGTCGGGCGCCTCCTGGGGGCAGGTCCCGCTGCCACCCGGCTTCATCCAGGCGCTGCGCGACGCTACCGCGCGGCGGGGCGTGGTGCTGATCTTCGATGAGGTGATCACGGGCTTTCGCTGGTCCAGCGGCGGCGCTCAGAAGGCGCTCGGGATCACGCCAGACATGTGCATCCTCGCTAAGATCGTGGCGGGCGGGCTGCCAGGAGGAGCGGTGGCCGGCAAGCGCGAGATCCTGGACCGGATCGACTTTGCGGCCTCCGCTGCCGCCAAGCGCGACAAGGTCGCCCATCCCGGGACCTACAACGCCAACCCGTTGTCGGCCGCCGCCGCTGTGACGGCGTTGACGCTGCTGCGCGATGAGGACCTTGCGGAGAAGGCCAACCGGACGGCGAGCGAGTTGCGTGCGGCGTTGCGCCAGGTGCTGGTTGAAGAGGGCGTGCCCTGGGGCCTCTATGGCGCGTCGTCGACCTTCCTGATCTACCCCAACCCAGGTGGCGAGGCGCTCGATCCCGCGTCCTTTGACCCGCTGCGATTGGGTTTCGCCAAACTGAAGGCGCAGCGCTCGGGCCCACTGAGCGGCAAGATCCGCATGGGGCTGATGTCGCATGGCGTCGACATCATGGGCGCACCCGGCGGCTTCGTGTCGGCCACTCACGGCACGGCCGAGATCGATCACACCGCGGAGGCACTGCGCCGGACGGTACGCGCCCTGCGGGCCGAGCGGGAGATCAAGGCCGCGTGACCGTGAGCATGTATCCGCCGCCTCGGCCGGTGCCGGCGGCCGAGTTCACGCGCCTGCCGGACCGTTTCCGCAAACCACGCCGAACCGCGTGGGGCGATGTGAATGCGGGCGGCATGGAGCTCGATTCGTTTCTGGAGGGTCCGAGCTTCGATCGTGCGGGCAACCTCTGGGTCACCGATATCCCATTCGGTCGCGTTTTTCGCATCGACCCCGCCGGCGACTGGACGCTGGTGGCCGAGTATGACGGTTGGCCGAACGGGCTGAAGATCCACAAGGACGGCGGCATCTTCATCACCGACTACAAGCGCGGCGTGATGCGGCTCGATGCGGCGACCGGCGCGGTGACGCCCGTGCTGGAGACGTGGAAGTCCGAAGGCTTCAAGGGCGTGAACGATCTCTTCTTCGCGGCGAACGGCGACCTCTACTTCACCGACCAGGGCCAGACCGGCCTGCACGATCCGACAGGACGCGTGTTCCGGCTCGACACACAGGGGCGGCTCACGCTGCTGCTCGACACGGTGCCCAGCCCGAATGGACTGGTGATGAACCGCACCGAACACATTCTCTTCGTCGCCGTCACGCGCGGGAATGCGGTCTGGCGTCTGCCGCTGATGGCGGATGGCACGGCCAGCAAGGTTGGCCTGTTCATCCAGATGAGCGGCGGCGGCGGCGGGCCCGACGGCATGGCGTTGGACGAGTCCGGTGGGCTTGTCGTCGCCCATGTCGGCACGACGGCCTGGCGGTTCGACGCGTTGGGACGGCCGACCCATTTCGTCGACGCTGGCGACGATATCTTCTGCACCAATGTCGCGTTCGCCGGCAGCGAGCTGCATGTCGTGGTGTCGCGTCCCGGCGCGCGCTACCCGTCCGGCAGCATTCTCAAGGCCACAATGCCGGTGGCCGGAAAGGCGATGTATTCCCATGCCTGATGCGGCCTATCCCACCGGCTTGCGCACGGCCGCCGGGCGGCACCGCGCGTTGCGTGAACGGCTCGCCCGGCCGGACATCCTGTTGGCGCCCGGCGCCTACGACTGCATCACCGCACGGCTTGTCGAGGTGGCCGGCTTTGACGCCCTCTACATCACCGGGTCCGGCGTCTCGATGAGCGCGCTGGGCGCCCCGGACATGGGGGCGCTGAGCTTCGGCGAGATTCTGGATCGGGTCAGGCGGATCTGCGACTCCGTCGCGATCCCGGTGATCGCCGACGCCGACACAGGCTATGGCGGTCCGCTGAACGTCATCCGGACGATCCGGGAGTTCGAGCGCGCCGGCGTGAGCGCGATCCAGATCGAGGACCAGGAATGGCCGAAGAAGTGCGGGCACGAACCCGGGCGGCGGCTGGTGCCCTTGGCCGAAATGGTCGCGCGCATCGCGGCGGCGGTGGATGCACGGGTCGATGCCGATGTGATGATCGTGGCGCGGACGGATGCGGTGGCAATCGAGGGGTTCGAGCAGGCGATGACCCGCGCGCACGCCTATCGCCGCGCGGGCGCCGACGTGATCTTCGTCGAAGCGCCGCAGTCGGAAGCGGACATGGCGAAGGTCCCGCCCGCATTCGATGTCCCCTGCCTCGCCAACATGGTCGAAGGCGGTCGCACGCCGCTCCTGTCCGCGGACCGCTTGCAGGCGCTGGGCTTCCGGCTCGCGATTTATCCCAACTCGCTCACCCGCCTGTTCGCGCGGGTCGGCCAGGACCTTCTCGCATCGCTCAAGGCGAGCGGCGGAACGTCGGCAATGTCGAACCAGATGCTGGACCACGGCCAGCTCTGGACGCTGTTCGAGAACGAGCGCTGGCAGGCGCTGGAGAAGCGTTTCCAGGCCTGACGATCAGCGACGCCCTTTGCCGATGTGGGCGATCGCCTCGATTTCGACCAGGATCTCGGGGACCGCCAACGCGCGAACTTCAACAAGCGTTGAGGCCGGGAAGTCGCCGGAGAAGAACTCCCGCCGGGCGGCCCAGACCTTGGTGTTGTTGCGGATGTCCGTCACAAACACGGTGATCTTGACGACGTCGGACATGGCTCCGCCAGCCGCCTCGATCAGACCCTTCATCTTTCCAAAGATGATGCGGGCCTGAGCGTACTCGTCCTGATCCTTCAACGCCGACCCATCGCCGGCTCGTGCGGTGAGGCCCGACACGTAAGCCACACCGTCCACCAGAAGGCAGTTCGACCAAAGCTCGGGCGGTGGCTCCGGCGCCGCGGGGGAGAGGATCCGTCGAATGGTCATGCGCCGTGCCTCAGTCGGGTTTGGCGCCGGACGCCTTGACCACGGGATCCCACTTGTCGATCTCGGCCTTCACAAAGAGGCCGAACTCCTGCGGCGTCATCGTGCTCGCCTCCGCGCCCATGTCGGCCCAGCGCTTCACGACGTCGGGGTGCTTCAGAACCTCCTGCATTTCGCGCGCAAGGCGTTCGACAATGGGGGCCGGCACCTTGCCGGGCACCGAGATCCCGAACCAGGAGTACGAAATGAGGTCGGGGTAGCCCGACTCCTTCATTGTCGGAATGTCGGGAAAGGCGGGGTTGCGTTCGTCGCCGCTTACCGCAAGCGCGCGCACCTTGCCCGCGCGGATATGGGGCGCCGCCGACGGCAGGGAGTCGAACATCGACGGCGTGTTGCCTGCGATCGTGTCCTGCATCGCGGGTCCGGCGCCGCGATAGGGGACGTGGATCATGTTGACCTTGGCGAGCTGCTGCAGGCGCACCCCCAACAGGTGATTGCTCGAACCGGCGCCCGAGGTCGCGAAGGCGAGCTTGCCTGGATTGGCGCGGGCATGGTCCACGTACTCCGCGAAACTCTTTGCCGCGAAGTTCGGATGCACGACCAGGACGCTCGGGTTGCGCGAGGCCAGCGTGACGTGGATGAAATCGGCCATCGGATCGAAGTCGCCCCCGCCATAGAGCGTGGGCGAAATCGAGAGGCCGGAGATCACCGACATCAGGAGCGTGTATCCGTCGGGGGCGGCCTTGGCGACCTGCTGCGTGCCGATCATCGCGCCCTTGCCCGGCCGATTCTCGATCACGATGTTCTGGCCGAGCCGTTGCCCGAGATACTCGCCGATGACCCGTCCGATCACGTCGGTCGAGCCGCCCGGCGCGTAGGGCACCACGAGCTTGATCGGCTTGTTGGGCCACGCCTGGGCGTGGGCCGGCAGTGCCGCAAGAAGCGGTGCGGCGACGACGAGGCGGCGGGAAAGGCGGGTCATGGTCCTCGGGTACTCGCGTGTGGTAAGGCGCGGATCATGTCCCTGTTCGAGGCCCTGTTTCAACCGCGCCGTATCGCGTTGATCGGAGCGTCCGCCGACCCTGCCAAGACGACCTCGCGCCCGCAGCGGTTTCTCGCGAGACACGGCTTTGGCGGGGAAATCCTGCCGGTCAATCCGGGCCGCGATGAGGTTCTGGGCGTGCGGGCCTGGCGCGATCTCGCGCAGGTGCCCGGCGAGATCGACCATGCCTATATCCTCTTGAATGGCGCCGACGCGGTCGCCGCCCTCGAGGCCTGTGGGCGGCGGGGCGTGCGTGTGGCCTCGATCCTGGCCGGAGGGTTCGCCGACGCCGGTGCGGCCGGCGCGACGCTGCAGGATGCGCTCTCCCGGATCGTGCGCGAGACCGGTATTCGTCTCGTCGGACCGAACAGTATCGGAACTGTCAGTACCGATCCGCCCATGGCGCTTACCGCCAACGCCGCCTTCGCGGTGGATCGCCTGAGACAAGGCCGCTGGGCTGTGGTGAGTCAGAGCGGGAGTCTCATTGGCGCGCTGCTCTCGCGTGCCGACGCGCGCGGGATCGGTTTTTCGCGGCTGATCTCGGTCGGCAACGAGGTCGACCTTGCCGTCGGCAAAGTCGCGGATCTGCTGGTGGACGATCCGAAGAGCGACGCGATCCTTCTGTTTCTTGAAACCTTGCGCGATCCGGAGCGTCTGGCGCAGGCGGCGCGGCGGGCGCACGCCGCCGGCAAGCCCGTCGTGGCCTACAAGCTCGGCCGCTCCGCCGTCGGCCAGGAGCTTGCGCGGTCGCACACCGGGGCGATCGCGGGTTCCGATGCGACCTTCGACGCGTTCTGTCGCCGCCACGGGATCGCCCGCGTGTCGATGTTCGAATCGCTGATCGACGTCCCGGCGTTGCTGGTCGGTCGACCGCCGGCCCGCGGCAAGCGCGTTGCCGTCGCGACGACAACGGGCGGCGGGGCTGCGATGGTTGTCGACAACATGGCGCTGGCGGGGCTCGAGATCGCGATGCCGCCGGACGAGCTTGTCGCATGGCTGAAGCCGCGCGGTATCGCGGCCGGCCATGGCCCGCTGATCGATCTGACCCTCGCCGGCGCAAAGCCCGAGATCGTGTCAGGCACGATCGAGCGCCTGCTCGCCGACCCGGCGAACGATGCCGTGCTCTTCGTGGTCGGCTCCTCGGCGCAGTTCAATCCCGAGCTGGCGGTCGAGCCGCTGGTGCGATTCGCGCAGGCCGACAAGCCCTTCGCCGTGGCGCTGACACCCGCCGCGGAGAAGTCGCTGGCCCTGCTGACGGCGGCGGGCGTGCCCGCGTTTCGTCATCCGGAGTCCTGCGCCGAGGCGATCGCGCTCTGCCTGACGCGCCCCGTCCCGCGTGCGTTGCTCCAAGCGGTCACGGCGCCGGCAGGTACGTCGGATGCGCTGGCCGCGGGCCGGGTGAACGGCTTCGACGAGCGGCGGGCCGCCGATCTCTTCGCCGCGCTCGGTGTCCCGATGGCGAAGTCGCTCGCGGTGCCCGATGCCAAGCGCATTGCCGCCGCGGTAAGTGAGGTGGGCGCCCCCGTCGCGCTCAAGATCCTGTCCGCCGACATTCCCCACAAGACAGAGGCCGGGGGCGTGGCGCTCGGCTTGCCGGACGGCGCCACCGCGTCGGTGGCGGCGCGCGAAATGGAGCGACGCGTGCGCGCGCATTCGCCCGGCGCGAAGCTGGACGGCTTTCTTGTCCAGCGCATGGAGCGAGGACTTGCCGAGGCGATCCTGGGGTACCGGCGCGATCCGCTGGTGGGACCGACAGTGACACTCGGTCTGGGCGGTGTGCTGGCCGAGATCTACAAGGACGCATCTACTCGACTGGCGCCGGTGGACGAAGCCGAAGCGCTGGAGATGATCGAAGAGGTCCGCGGATTGGCAACGATCCGAGGATACCGAAACCTGCCAAAGGGCGATGTCGCAGCGCTCGCCCGCACCATCGCGGCGTTCTCGCGCCTCGCCGATCCTGTGTTGGCTTCTGTGACCGAGGCTGAAATCAATCCGCTGCTGGTGAAGCGTGACGGCGAGGGCGTCGTCGCGGTCGACGGACTGGTCCTTGTCGGCTGAGTGTCAGGCGCGGCGCGTCCGCGCGGCGTCGAAGAGCTGGCTGAAATCGTCCAGCACGAAGTATCCGGTCTGCAGCTTGTCGATCTCGTAGGGGCGCGCCATGGCTTCCGTCGCGTCGAACGGCAGGTGCGCGACGCCGGCGCCGCCGATCGCGTGGCGTGTCTCGCGCGCCGAGGACAGGATACCGGCGCCATAGGCCTTGAGGCCGGCGCGTATGCGGATCAGGCCGAACTCGACGGTGAACCAGTAGAGACGCGCGAGGCGGGCGATATCGGCGCCCGCTTCCAGGCCGCGCCGGCCGAACTCCTGCATGCAATCCGCGAACACCGGATTGGAAAGGAGCGGCACATGCCCGAAGAAGTCGTGGAAGAGATCGGGCTCGACCAGATAGTCCATCTCGGCTCGCGTGCGCATCCAGACCGTGACGGGGAAGCGGCGCTCCGCCAGGTGGCCGTAGAAGGCGGCATCGGGGATCAGGCCGGGGACCGCGACCAGTCGCCAGCCGGTCAGCGGCTCCAGCCGGGCGCTCGCGGCATCGAAGTCGGGCACGGTGTCTTGCAGGTTGAGCGCATCCAGCCCGGCGATGAACTCCGCGCAGGCGTGGCGGCGAACGGCGTCGCTCTGGCGCGCCACGAGCGCGCGCCACACCGCGTGGTCTTCGGCGCTGTAGAGATTGGGGCGCTGGGTGACGGTCCAATCGGCACCCATCGCGGCGTAGTCGCCCCGCAGGGTCTCGACGGGCAAGAGGGCTGGCGAATTCATGACACGACTATGCGTGAGGAGGCGTGAGGGAATCCCTGCGAACTGCGACAAGCCCGCGGCGCGCTTTGGTGATATCATCCAACGAATAAGATTCTGTTGGAGAATATCACTATGCTTGACCTTGATGACATCGACAAACGCATTCTCCGCACCCTTCAATCGGAGGGCCGGTTGCCGATGGTCGACCTCGCCGCGCGCGTCGGCCTATCGCCCACGCCGTGCCAGAGACGGGTCAAGCGACTGGAGGAGACGGGCGCGATCGAACGGTATGCGGCGCTGCTCTCGCCAGCGGTCACCGGGCGGTCAACGCAGGCTCTCGTTCAGGTGACGCTCGATGACCATTCGGAACGCACCGTCGCGGCCTTCGCGGCGGCGATCCGGGCGCGCCCCGAGGTGGCGGCCTGCTACGCTGTGACCGGCGACATGGACTTTCTCCTGCATGTCATGGTCGCCGACCTCGCGGCCTTCAGCGACTTCGCCATGAATGCGCTGTTGCGGATGCCGGGCGTCCGCGGGACGCGCTCGTCCTTCATCATGCAGGCGGTCAAGAACGACCTCGCCTGGGCGCCCACGCCTCAGGCGTCGCCCAGGACCCGGCGATAGACCGTCCGGTCGATGTTGCCGCCGGTGACGATCAGTCCGACGCGTCGGCCGCGCTGACGGTCGCGCTCGCGCAGGAGGGCGGCGAGCGGCGCGGCACCGGCACCCTCGACCAGCTGGTGAGTGTCTTCGTGCAGGGCGCGGGTGGCGGCCATCACCTCCGCGTCGTCCACTTCGACGATTCGCGCGACGCCACGCCGGATCATTGCCAGCGCGTCCGGATCGGGCGTTCGAACGGCCATGCCGTCGGCCATGGTGTCGGCGCTGTTGGTGGCGATCGGCCGTCCCGCCGCGAATGACAGCGCGTAGGCCGCCGCATGGGCGGATACAACGCCTACCACCTCGGTGCTGAGACCGAGCGCATCGCGCACCGAAAGGACGCCGCAGATGCCCGAGCCGAGACCGATCGGAACATAGATGGTGTCGAGGGGTGGGGCGGCGCGCAGGAACTCGAGCGCGTAGGTCGCCACGCCAGTCACCAGATCGCGATGGAAGGACGGCACCATCTCAAGCCCGCGCGTGGCCGCGATCCGGCGGGCCTCGTCGCGGGCGGCGTCGAAATCATGCCCCGCTTCAATCAGCTCCGCGCCGAAGGCACGCATCGCCGCGTTCTTCTCGACCGAGTTGCCGTGCGGCACCACGATTGTCGCGCCGATTCCGGCCCGGGTCGCGGCGAAGGCGAGGCTCTGGCCGTGATTGCCGCGCGTGGCGCTCGCGACGCCCTGAACCTCGGGTCGCTCGCGGCGCAGGCGGTCCATATAGACGAGGCCGCCGCGGATCTTGAAGGCGCCGGCCGGCGTGTGGTTCTCGTGCTTCAGCCAGACTTCGCATCCCGCACGCGTCGCCAACAGCGGCCAAGCATATTGTGCCGTCGGTGGCATGTGGCGATGCACCAGGGCGGCCGCCGCCTCGATCTCCGTCAGTCCGGGTTGTTCGGGTGCCATGCGCGGCTTTATACAGGATCGCGATAGGGAGGTCCCATGCGCGTTCATCCGCGCTCGCTCGACATCCAGGGCGAGATCGCCGCGATCCGCCGAGATATCCACGCGCATCCCGAGCTTGCGTTCGAGGAGCACCGCACGTCCGATATCGTGGCCGAGCGGCTGACGGCGTGGGGGCTGGAAGTGACACGCGGCCTCGGCGGGACGGGCGTCGTGGGAACGCTGCGCAAAGGCAATTCCGTGCGCTCCATCGGCCTACGCGCGGACATGGACGCGCTCCCGATGGACGAGCACAACGAATTCGAGCACCGCTCGCGCAACGCCGGCCGCACGCACGCCTGCGGCCATGACGGCCACACCGCGATGCTGCTCGGCGCCGCCAAGATCATGAGCGAGACGCGCAATTTCGAGGGCGCGGTCCATTTCATTTTCCAGCCGGCAGAGGAGGGCAAGGGCGGCGCCCGGGCGATGATCGCCGACGGGCTGTTCGAGAAATTCCCCTGCGATGCCGTCTTCGCCATCCACAACAAGCCGGGCGTGCCGCTCGGCCATATCGTTACCAAGGCGGGCCCGCTCTTGGCCGCTGCAGATCGCTGGGACATCAAGGTGACGGGCCGCGGCGGTCACGCCGCCCACCCGCACCTTGCCGCGGACCCCGTGGTCGCCGCGTCGAGCATCGTGATGTCGCTGCAGACCATCGTGGCGCGCAATGTTGATCCGTTGCAGGCCGGCGTCGTCACGGTCGGATTCATGAAGGGAGGGTCGGCCTACAACGTGATCCCGCCCGACATGCAGATCGGCGGCACCACGCGCACGACCAGCCCGCACAATCGCGAACTGGTAGAGCGCCGCATTCGCGAGATTTGCGAGGGCGCCGCTGTGATGTATGGCGTGAAGGTCGATCTCGAGTATCGCCGAGGCTATCCGCCGACCATCAACGATCCGGCGCGGGCGCGCTTCGCCTTCGAGTCGGCGGCCGAGGTCTGCGGCCCCGGTGCTGCAAGGGACGACGCGGCTCCAAGCATGGGCGCGGAGGACTTTTCCTACATGCTGGAGTGCGTGCCCGGCGCCATGGTCTGGTTGGGAAACGGTCCGAGCGACGACGGCTGCCTGCTGCACAACCCCCGCTACGACTTCAACGACCACGCGATCCCGTTCGGCGTGAGCTTCTTCGTACGCACCGTCGAGCGCCACCTCGCGCCCCAGGGCTGATCGGCCGATGGAGTTTTTCCGAGTCTACGGCCGCGTCATTGGTCAGCTGCGGGACGAGCGGGCGCTCGCGATCTGGCTCGCCGTCGCCAACGTCGCGGTGGCGGCGTTGCAGTTCTACGAGCCAGTGCTGTTCGGCAAGGTCGTGGACCTTCTGACCACGTCGAAGGGGCGGCCGGCAGAGGAACTTTGGGCGGATGCCGTCGCTCTGTTGGCGCTCTGGGCCGCGATCGGGCTCGGCGGGATCATCGCCAACATGGTGGTTTCCCTGCAGGCAGATCGCATGGCGCACCGGCGTCGGCTGGGCGCAATGGCCCGCTACTTCGAGCATGTGCTGGTGCTGCCGTTCGCTTTTCACAATTCGCAGCATTCCGGCCGGCTGATGAAGGTCATGCTGAGCGGTGTCGACAACCTATTCGGTATCTGGCTCTCGTTCTTTCGCGAGAACCTTGCGACCTTCGTCGCGCTGTTCGTGATGCTGCCGCTGTCGCTGTTCATGAACTGGCGCATGGGTCTGTTGCTGATCGTGCTGATCGTGTTCTTCGCCATATCCAACGCCTGGATCGTCAGCCGCACGGATCGCCTGCAGGCTAAAGTCGAGGAGCACCACAGCGAGCTTGCCAGCCACGCCGGCGATGCGTTGGGCAACGTGGCGCTGATCCAGAGCTACGTGCGCCTGCGCGCCGAGGCTGGAGAACTTCATCGCATCATCGGCCAGGTCCTCTCCGCGCAGTTCCCGGTCCTGAACTGGTGGGCGCTGCTATCTGTGCTGACGCGCGCCGCCTCGACCGTGACAGTGATCCTGATCTTCGTGATGGGAACCTGGCTCCATACCAGGGGCGAGGCGAGCGTCGGCGAGATCGTGAGCTTCATGGGTTTCGCCACGATGCTGATTGGGCGCATGGAGCAGGCCTCGGGGTTCGTTAGCCGGGTATTCTTCCAGATGCCGGTGTTAGCGGAGTTTTTCCGCGTGCTGGACACGCAGTCGACGGTGAAGGAGCGCGCCGATGCTCGCGATGTCGGCCGCGTGCGGGGCGAGGTCGAGTTCGACAACGTCAGCTTCTCCTACGACGGCAAGCGTCCGGCGCTGGTCGATTTCAACTTGCGCATCCCGGCCGGCACCAAGGTGGCGCTGGTCGGCCCGACCGGCGCCGGCAAGAGTACGACGCTCTCGCTGCTGCACCGCATGTGGGATCCGCAATCCGGCACGATCCGGATCGACGGCATCGACCATCGTGAGATTCGCCTCGATTCGCTCCGCCGCAACATCGGTGTGGTGTTCCAGGAAAGCGCGATGTTCTACCGCTCGATCGGCGAGAATCTGCGGATCGGCAAGCCGGATGCGACGCAGGCGGAGATGGAGGCCGCCGCCCGCCTCGCCGAGGCGCACGACTTCATCGCGCTGCAGCCCGAGGGCTACGCGACGATGGTCGGCGAGCGAGGCGCCACCCTGTCTGGCGGCGAACGCCAACGCCTGTCGATCGCGCGCGCCCTGCTTAAGGACCCGCCGATCCTGATTCTCGACGAGGCCACCAGCGCGCTGGATTCCGTGACCGAGGCCAGGATCCAAAGCGCGCTCAAGACACTGATGAAGGGCCGCACCACGCTGGTGATCGCCCACCGCCTCTCCACGATCCGCGACGCCGATCTGGTGGTGGTTTTCGAACGGGGGCGGGTGGTGGAGAGCGGCCCTTACGCCGAATTGGTCGCGCGCGGCGGCGCCTTCGCGCGCCTGGTCGCCACCCAGCAGACTGGCACGGAATCTGCCTCATCTTGGCGGGCAAAAGGCGGGGAAAAAGGGGTGGCCGCCCCTTGGCGCCGCGCCGCCGTCCGCCTATGAGTCGGCCACTGATGGGGAGGTTTCGAATGCTCAATGCCAAGTCTCTGCTGAGCGGTGCCGCCGCCGCGCTGCTCGCGCTGGCCGCCGTGCCCGCCAATGCCCAGACCGCGATCAAGTTCACGCTGGACTGGGTGTTCCAGGGGCCAACCTCGCCCTTCCTGGTGGCTCTGGAGAAGGGCTACTACAAGGCCGAGGGTCTCGACGTAACGATGGACCCGGGCCAGGGCTCGGCCGGTGCCGTGCAGCGCGTCGCGACCGGCGCCTATCAGATCGGCTTCGCCGACGTGAACGCCCTGATCGAGCATAATGCCAAGAATCCAGGGAAGGAGATCCTCTCGGTCTTCATGGCGTACGACTTCCCGCCCTTCGGTGTCTATGCGCTCAAGAAGAGCGGCATCAAGGGTCCTAAGGACCTCGAGGGCAAGAAGCTCGGCGCCCCGGTCTTCGATGCCTCGTTCCGGCTGTTCCCGGCCTTCGCCAAGAAGAACGGCATCGGCAAGTGGGAGCATGTGAACCTGACCCCGCAGCTGCGCGAGCAGAGCCTGGTGCAGGGATCGGTCGACTTCATCTCGGGTCACTATTTCTCGTCGATGCTCGACCTCAAGGCGCGCGGCGTCGCGTTCGACGATGTCGTGGCCATGCGCTACAGCGACTTCGGCATGGACGTGTATGGCAACGGCATCATCGTCTCGCCGGAGCTGGCGCAGAACGAGAAGGCCGTGCGCGGCTTCATCGCCGCCACCGTGAAGGGCTGGAAGGACGTGATCGCCGACAACAAGGTCGGCATCGCGGCCGCCAAGAAGCGCGATCCGCTGATCAATGAGGCGCTGGAGACCGAGCGCCTGCAGCTGTCCCTGCAGACCAACATCTTCACCCCGTACGTGAAGGCCAACGGCATGGGCGATATCGACCCGGCGCGCTTCGCCCGGTCGGTCAAGGACGTCGCCGAGGCTTTCGGCCTGCCGACGGCGCCGGACCCTGCAAAGGTGTTCACCAACAAGTACCTGCCGCCCAAGGCCGACCGCATGGTGGTCAGGTAGGCGACGGTACCGCGCGATGGCGTTCGTCGATCTTCAGGGCGTCAGCCTGACCTATCGCCTGGGTCGTGAAACGACCCTGGCGCTGGCGGACGCGACGTTCGGGATCGAGAAGGGTGAGTTCATCGCCGTTGTCGGGCCGTCCGGCTGCGGCAAGTCGACCATCATGAAGCTGGTCACCGGACTGCTGCCAGCGTCCGGTGGTGAGGTGCGGGTCGACGGCAAGAAGGTGACGGGCCCGATCAAGGGCGTCGGGATGGCCTTCCAGAATCCGACGCTGATGCCCTGGCGCACCACCATGGACAACATCCTGTTGCCCATGGAGGTGGTGGAACCGCACAAGCGCCGCTTCCGGCAGAACCGGGCGGAGTATGTCGAGCGCGGCATGCGGCTTCTCAAGACCGTGGGTCTCGCCGACTTCGCCGACAAGTATCCCTGGCAGCTCTCGGGCGGCATGCAACAGCGGTCGAACCTCTGCCGGGCGCTCATTCACGAGCCGGAATTGCTCATGCTCGACGAGCCGTTCGGCGCGCTTGACGCCTTCACCCGCGAGGAACTGTGGGGCGTGATGCAGGCGCTCTGGATGGAGAAGCGATTCACCGGCGTTCTGGTGACCCACGATCTGCGCGAGGCGGCTTTCCTCGCCGACACGGTCTATGTGATGAGCCGGCGACCGGGACGGATCGTGTTGGCGAAGAAAATCGATATCCCGCGCCCCCGAACGCTCGCTACCACCTTCGAACCGCACTTCGTGGAGCTCGTGCACGAGCTGCGCGACCGCATCCACCAGGAGCACGCCTGATGACGGAGCTGCAGCGCGAGTCCCTGCGGCACGCCATGCCCTGGCTGGTCATGGCGGGTCTGCTGCTGGTCTGGGAGATCGCGTGCATCGCGACCGGCGTGCAGGAGATCATCCTGCCCCGGCCGTCCCAGATCTTTTCGGTGATGATCGACCGGTGGGATGTGCTGCTGCGCTTCTGCCTCGACACGCTGTGGACCACGGTGATCGGCTTCGCGCTCGCGATCGCCGGCGGCCTTGTGCTGGGCCTGGCCATTGGCGCCTCGCCCTTCGTCTATTCCGGCCTCTATCCGCTCCTGATCGCCTTTAACGCGATCCCGAAGGTCGCGATCGTGCCGATCCTCATGATCTGGCTCGGCGTTGGCGCCGCGCCGGCGATCATCACGGCCTTCGTCATCAGTTTCTTTCCCATTGTGGTGAACGTCGCCACCGGTCTTGCGACCATCGAGCCCGAGATGCGCGATGTGCTGCGCAGCCTCGGCGCTACGCGGACCGAGATCCTGACCAAGGTCGGTATTCCGCGCGCGATGCCCTACCTGTTCGCCAGCCTCAAGGTCGCGATCACGCTCGCTTTCATCGGCTCGGTGATCTCGGAGACCGTGGGCGGCAATCGCGGCATCGGCTTCCTGATGCTGTCGGCCGGGGCGCGCAACGACGCGCCGATCACCTTCGCAGGCCTGTTCGCCATCGCGATCATGGGCGTGTTGATGTACGCGCTCTGCGCGATGGTCGAGAAGCGGATGACTCGCTGGGCGTTCCGTGGCGAGCTGGTGACCTGAGCCTCAGCGCGCGGCCCGCGCGAGCGCCAGCATCGCGGCCAGCGCCAGCACCGAGGCGATCAGAACCGCGATGAATGCGCCGACGGCGCCCCAGCGCTCCAGCACGGCCGCGAGGATGACCGGCGCCATAGCTGACACGATGCCTTGGGGGAGCGCGAGGCGACCCATGTAACGGCCGAGTTCCGCGCGTCCGAAGAGGGCGAGCGGCAAGGTCGCTCGGATCACGGCCTTCATGCCGTTGGCCACGCCATAGGCCGCGATGCAAAGAAGCGCCGGCACGATGGTGTCGCCGAACGCCAGCCCGACTGCCAGACCGAACGGCAGCACGGCGGCGGCTCCGACCGCCGACGCCATCACCGAGTAGCGATGCCCGATGAAGACTTCGGCGAGGCGTACCGTCACCTGCGCCGGTCCGACCATCGCGGCGATGGCGAGTGCCTGAGCCGGCGGATGGCCAAGTCCGCGGAACATCTCGATCATGTGCACGACCATGCCGGTAAAGACGAACATGCCGAGCGCCAGAGCGGTCGAGAGCAGCAGGTAGGCCACCCGGCGCTTCTCCGGCGGCAGGCCCGCGCCGCCAATCTCGCCGGGGCCCACCACCAGCGGCGCCGGCGCTCCGCGCGGCAAGACCGTAAGGTGGATCGGCAGACAGATCACGATGTGGAGCGCCGCGAAGACCAACAGCGTGTCGCGCCAGCCGAACTCGGCGTCGAGCAAGCCGGCCACCGGCCAGAACACTGTGGAGGCCAGTCCGCCGATCACCGCCAGGAGTGCTATGGCCTGACGCGCGTATCGCCCCGCGATCTGGGCCAGCGCGACACTCGAGGGGACTCCCACCGTCATGGCGAAGGCGAGTCCCAGGGCGGCCCAGCACGCGAAGTAGGCCGCGGCCCCGTTCGCGAACGAAAGTGTCGCGAGACCTCCTGCGGTCGCGACCGAGCCCAGCGCCATCATGCCGCGTGCGCCGTTCCGGTCGAGCCAGCGACCGATCGCAGGCGAGGCGAGCGCGCTCACGGCGAACAGGACGGTAATACCGGCATAGACGAGTTCGCTGGCGAGGCCGAGCTCCTCGCGGATCGGCCGACCAAGCACGCTCGGCATGAGGAACGTCGTGCCCCAGCCGATGATCTGGGTAATGCCGAGCCCCAGCGTTGCGCGGCCGGTCGGGCCCGTGATCTCGGCTCGCGCGGGAAATGCCATCGCTCGCGCATAGAGCGTTTTCGGCTCGGATGGAACCGCTCACGCGGGGCTGCCTAAACGGACGCTCGCTATTGGCAGTGGCCCGCTCGTCGGCCGTCCGATACGGATGACTCCAACCGGATCGGAAACGCTTTGGCTCCGCCAGCCGCGCCGGGTCAGCCGATGGCGCGGGCCGCGGCGTCCAGGATGGCGGCGCTGTCGAGGCCCATCGAACGGTAGAGGTCGGGAATGTCGCCGGACTGGCCAAAGCCCTCGATGCCGAGCGGCACGACGCGCTGGCCACGCACCGAGCCCAGCCAAGACAGCGCCAGCGGGTGGCCATCCAAGGCCGTCACCAGACGAGCATCGCGGCCAAGTGGGGCCAACAGCCGCTCGACGTGACTGACCTCAGCCGGTGCCGTGCGACCAACGGTGCGGCCACGCGCGGCGAGTGCTGCGCGCCACTCCGTGTGCAGCCGGTCGGGTGAGGTCAGGACGAGCAAGCCCGCGCCTGCGAAGTCGCGCTGCAGGGATTTGTGCGCCTCGATGGCTTCGGGGACCAGTGCGCCCATCGCCACGATCACCATCTCGCAGCCGGCTTCCGGGGCCGCGTACCAGTAGCCGCCGGAGACAATCTGCGACGCGGTGTCGGCGTCGAGTGCGCGATCGGGCTGTGCGATCTGGCGCGTGGTGAGGCGCAGGTAGATCGAGCCGCCATCGGGGCGCTGCATGAAATCGAACCCATGCCGCATGAGGATCGCCAGCTCGTCGACAAAAGCTGGTTCGTAGGAAACGAGACCGGGCTGGCCCATGCCGATCAGCGGGGTGTGCACGCTCTGATGCGCGCCACCCTCAGGCGCGAGCGTGACCCCGGACGGGGTCGCCACGACCATGAACCGGGCGCCCTGGTAGCAGGCATAGTTCAGCGCATCGAGGCCGCGCGCGATGAAGGGATCGTAGAGCGTGCCGATCGGCAGAAGGCGCGCGCCGAACAGCTCGTGGCCGAGCCCGAGCGCGGCGAGCTGGAGGAAGAGGTTGTTCTCGGCGATGCCGAGTTCGAGGTGCTGGCCGCGCGGCGTCTTCTTCCAGAGCTGCGCGCTCACCACCTTCAGCTCGCGGAACACATCTTCAGCCTCGGTGTGCGCCCACAGGCCACGCCGGTTCACCCAGGCGCCGAGGTTGGTGGACACGGTGACGTCGGGCGACGTCGTGACGATGCGTCGCGCGAGCTCACCATCCGCCGTGGCGATTCCGCTCAGGATCTTGCCGAACCCTTCCTGCGTGCTCGCCTTGCGATCGGTCGGACGTGGCAGCGATTCCGGAACGGGGATCACGGGCGCGGTCGTGCGCCTGCGACCCTGCACGTTGAGCGGCGCGGCCGCCACGAAAGCGGCCAGTTGCGCGGGATCGCCGCGCAGGCCCTCGAACTTCTCCCACTCGCGGCCCGGTGCGATGCCGAGCGACTTCGCGAAGCCGGCCAGCTGGTCCGGCGTCATGAGGCCCGAGTGATTGTCCTTGTGGCCCGCGAAGGGCAGGCCCTGACCCTTGATTGTGTAGGCGATGAAGCAGGTGGGCGTGTCGTCGGTGACACCCTCGAAGGCGTCGAGTACCGCCTGCATGTCGTGGCCGGCCAGATTGGTCATCAGCCGGTGCAAGGCGTCGTCGTCGTTCATGTCGAGGATGCGACGGATGCCGGGGTACTGGTTGAGATCGCGCACCAGCGCCTCACGCCAGCCCGCGCCGCCCTTGTACACCAGCGCCGAGTACAGCGAGTTCGGGCAGGCGTCGATCCAGTCGCGCAGGTGCGTGCCGTCCGGCCCGGCGAACGCCGCCTCGAGCAGCTTGCCGTACTTCAGCGTCACGACGCGCCAGCCCACCAACTCGAACATCTCGGCGACGCGGCCGAAAAGCCGGTCGTTGACCACGCCGTCCAGACTCTGGCGATTGTAGTCGATCACCCACCAGAGATTTCGCACGTCGTGCTTCCAGCCCTCGAGCAGGGCCTCGAAGACGTTCCCCTCGTCCAGCTCGGCGTCGCCCACGAGGGCGACCATGCGGCCGGTCGATCGACCTTCGGGGCCAAGCCCCTTCAGGCGGACATAGTCCTGCACGATGGACGAGAAGAGCGTCATCGCGACACCCAGCCCCACCGAGCCGGTCGAGAAGTCGACGTCGTCGACGTCCTTGGTGCGCGAGGGGTAGGACTGCGCGCCGCCCAGCGCGCGGAACTTTTCGAGTTTCTCTCGCGTCTGGTTTCCGAACAGGTACTGGATCGCGTGGAACACCGGCGAGGCGTGCGGCTTCACCGCCACGCGATCCTCGGGCCTCAGGACCGAAAAGTAGAGAGCGGTCATCACCGTGGCGAGCGACGCGCACGATGCCTGGTGGCCGCCCACCTTGAGCCCATCGCGGTTGGGCCGAAGGTGATTGGCGTGATGGATCGTCCAGGCGCTGAGCCACAGCACCTTGCGTTCGAGTTCACTCAGCAGCCGGAGCCGCTCGACGGGGGCCAAGGTGGTCATGGCCTCTCCTACGCCGGATCGTCAGGAAGGTCCTTGCGTTTGCATCGCCGAACGCGCTGTATAGGGTAGAATTCACCTGTAAGGACGGAATTGACGCAATGATCAACCTAGATGTCGTCGATCGTCGCATTCTGGAGACGCTCCAGAAAGAGGGCCGGCTCAGCAACGCCGACCTGGCCGACAAGGTCGGCCTCTCCCCGTCGCCGTGCTGGCGGCGCGTGAAGGCGTTGGAGGAGGCGGGCGTGATCCGGGGCTATGGCGCGCACATCGACGCCAAGGCGGTCGGGCTGCCGATCAACGTCTTCGTGAGCGTCTCGCTCTCCACGCAGGTGGAGAAGGCGCTCCAGGCCTTCGAGCGTGCGGCCGCGGCGCGGCCCGAGGTGATGGAGTGCTACCTGATGACGGGCGACAGCGACTATCTCCTGCGTGTCGTCGTGCCGGACCTCGAAGCCTACGAGCGCTTCGTCATGGACTTCACCAAGATCCCAGGCATCGCCCAGATCCGAAGTTCGTTCGCGCTTCGACCGGTGAAGCAGGGGGCCGCCTTGCCGTTGGGCGTCGCGCCTCAGTCGAGGTCGATCGCCCCCCGCAGGACCGGCACGCACGCCCCGCCGATGTAGGTCGCCGTCACGTGGCCGGCGGTTTTGTCGGCGCGAGCCAACATCAGGCTGGGTCGACCCATATCCACGCCCTGCCCCAGCCGCAGCTCAAGGCGGAGATCGCGCGCCGGCTCGGCTTGCGCCAGCAGACCGGCCAACGCGACGTTGGCGGACCCTGTCGCCGGGTCCTCGGCGATGCCGTGCATCGGCGCGAACATGCGCGTCTGGATCTCTGCGCCCGCCTCCTCGCCACGGACCCAAAGGTGAATGCCGGTGGCGTGCTCGCGCGGGATGTCCCGCGCGAAGACGTCGGCCCGGGGCGTCGCGGCGCGCAAGGCGTCGCGGGACTCGAGCTCGGCGAAGATGAAGGGGGTGCCGCAGGACGCAATGCAGGGCGCGTGGGCGGATCGCGCGATCCACTCCAGCCCGAGCCCGCAGGCCGCCGCGACCAGCTCGGGAGACACGTCTCCGCCAAGCGAGAGCGCCGCGGGCGCCCGCAAACGCGCACCCACCACCACGCCGTCCCGGCGTTGAAGCTCCATCGGCACCAGCCCGGCCGTCTCCTCGAAGATCAGACGGTCGCCCGTGACTGCGCGTCCGAAAACCCGGTCCCGCCGTGCGAGCACAAAGGCAGTCCCGACATTGGGGTGCCCGGCGAACGGCAACTCGGCCCGCGGGGTGAATATCCGTACCCGGGCAGTATGCGCGGGGCTCTCAGGCGGCAGAACGAACGTCGTCTCGGCGAGATTGAATTCGGCCGCGATCGCCTGCATCTGGTCGGTCGAGAGGCCGCGCGCATCGGTGATCACGGCAAGCGGATTGCCGCCGAAGCGTCGGTCGGTGAATACATCGACGGTCTCGAAATCCAGCTGCACAGCTCGTTCTTTCGCGCGGAGGGGGCTTCCCCCTCTAGCACGGCACGCTAAGCTGGCCGCATGAGCAATCCTGCGACCGCGCCTGCGCTTTCCTACGATCACGGTACCTCACCCCGGACGCTGATCGGCGAGACCATCGGCGCGTTCTTCGACCGGCAGGTCGAAGCCTTCCGCGACCGCGAAGCGCTGGTGGTGCGCCAACAGAACATTCGCTGGAGTTGGGGAGAGCTCGCACGCCGCATCGACGATCTGGCGAGCGGCCTGCTGTCGCTCGGACTCAATCCGGGCGATCGCGTCGGCATGTGGTCGCCCAACAATGCCGAATGGACGTTGACCCAGTTCGCCACCGCCAAGGCCGGTCTCGTCCTCGTGAACATCAACCCGGCCTACCGGCGCTCGGAGTTCGAGTATGCCGTGAACAAGGTCGGCTGCCGCGCCGTCGTGCTCGCGCCGGCGCTCAAGACCTCGAACTACATCGAGATCGTCGAGGAGCTGAAGGCCGCGGGCAAGCTCCCCAGACTTGAGCACGCGATCCGGCTGGGTGCCGAGCGCACGCCCGGCATGCTCAATTTCGACGACATCGCGTGCGGCGGTTCAAACGCCGATCGCCAGCGTCTCGCCGAGATCGGGCCGGGCCTCCAGTTCGACGATCCGATCAACATCCAGTTCACGTCGGGCACCACGGGTTTCCCCAAGGGCGCCACGCTCACGCACCACAACATCCTGAACAACGGCTACTTCGTGGGCGAGGGGCTGAAGCTCACGCCCGACGACCGGCTTTGTATCCCGGTGCCGCTCTATCATTGCTTCGGCATGGTGATGGGCAATCTCGGGTGCCTCACGCATGGCGCCACCATGATCTATCCGTCGGAGGCGTTCGATCCACTGGCCACACTGCAGGCGCTGCACGACGAGAAGTGCACGGCGCTCTACGGCGTGCCAACCATGTTCATCGCCCAGCTCGATCATCCGCGCTTCGCCGAGTTCAACCTGGGATCACTGCGCACCGGCATCATGGCGGGCTCGCCCTGTCCGATCGAGGTGATGAAGCGTGTGCAGGAACGTATGAACATGCACGAGGTCACCATCGCCTATGGCATGACCGAGACGTCGCCGGTCTCCACCCAATGCGCCACCGACGATCCGCTGGAGCTGCGGGTTTCAACCGTCGGCCGCGTCCTGCCGCATATCGAGATCAAGATCGTCGATGCCGAGGGGCGCATCGTGCCACGCGGTGCGACCGGCGAGTTCTGCACCCGCGGCTACTCGGTGATGCGCGGCTATTGGGACGATGCCGCGAAGACCGGCGAGGCGATCGACGCCGGTGGCTGGATGCATACCGGCGATCTCGCGACCATGGATGACAACGGCTACGTCAACATCGTGGGCCGCCTAAAGGACATGGTGATCCGGGGGGGCGAGAACGTCTATCCGCGCGAAATCGAGGAGTTCCTGTATCGCCATCCCAAGGTACAGGACGTGCAGGTGATTGGCGTGCCCGACAAGCGTTTCGGCGAGGAGGTCTGCGCCTGGATCAAGCTGCGGGATGGCGAGGCCGCGACCGCGGAGGAGATCCGCGCGTTCTGCCAGGGTCAGATCGCGCACTACAAGATTCCACGCTACATCGAGTTCGTGACGGAGTTCCCGATGACCATCACCGGAAAGATCCAGAAGTTTGTCATGCGCGAGCAAACCATGGCCAAGCTCGGCCTCACTGCTGACAAGACGGCCTGACCATGACCACTCCCTATCCCGTCTCGCAGCTGGTGGTGTTCCTCTACGCCAGCGACACCGCGCGGAGCTGGCACTTCTACGGCGAGCTTCTGGGTCTCGAGCTGACGCTCGATCAGGGCGCCTGCCGCATCTACCGGGTCGGAGGCAAGGAGGGCTTCTTGGGCGTGTGCCAGGCGCGGGCTGAACAGAAGCCGCCGCCGCCCGATCGCGCGCCGCGCGGCGTCGTGTTGACGCTGGTGACGCCGGATGTCGACGGGCTGTACGCGACCCTGAAGGCGCGGGGCGTGCCGTTCGACACCGCGCCCGCGTTCAGCGAGCGGTTCAACGTCTATAGCTGCTTCTTCCGCGACCCCGATGGCTACCTGCTTGAGCTGCAGGAGTTCCGCTCGCCGGCCTGGCCCAAGCCGCGGCCAGCCTGACGTCGGGACGCGCCGATCACGCCGGCCGGTTCGCCTTGAGGAAGGTCCGGATGTGCCGGACCGCGAGCGGAATCTTGTCGGGCGTGTCCTTCCACGGATAGAGCGAGACCTCCGCGTTAGGTGCCAGCATCACCTGCTCCATCGCGACCTCGATCGGGTGCGGCGGGATGTCGTCGGGCAGAATCAGCAGCGGCTTTGTGCAGCCGCGCACAAAATCCCGATCGACGGTGAAGACGAAATCGGCGGGCGAGAGGTACATCTTGCGCAGGAACGCCTCGACCTGGGGGACGGTCACATCCGGCCGACGCTTGAGGAGCGCCTCCGCCCAGTTGCCGCGATTGTTGTCGTAGAATTGCGTCGGCATCGATGTGCGGTGCCCCGAGGGTTGCGCCAGCACGGCGGCCACGACGCGATCCGGCGCGCGCCGGATCAGGTTCCAGATGAAGGGACCGCCGATGCAATAGCCCAGCACCATGAACCGCCCGATCCCGAGGTGATCCATCAGCGCGAGGTGGTCGTCCGTATAGGCGTCCCAGGGCCGATCGGGCTCCAGCGGTCCGGTCGACTGCCCGTCCTTGCCGTTGCGCAAATCCGCGGCGACGCACCGATACTCGTCGCTGAAGACCTTCAGCGCGTTGAACGGGTGTGTGGTGTCCAGTCCCGCGACCGTTGAGTTCAGCCCGCCGCCCGGAATCACCATCAGCGGAAAGCCACTGCCCATCTCGCTGTAGTGCAGGCGGACAGGTCCTTTCTCCATGAACGGCATGCGGTCCTCGCGCGGTGTGGGCTTCGTCGTCGGTGTCTAGACCATGGTCGTGCCAATCCGGCTGCTCCCGGCCGGATGGGGAGAACTCTAGGCCATCAGGCGCTCGATGACCTCCAGCTGAATTCGCGCCGCCTCGACCATTTGGTCGATCGGCAAACTCTCGTTGGCGGCGTGGCCCTGTGCGCCGGAGCCGGGGCCGAAATTGAGGATCTCGATGCCGTCATCGGCGTAGTAGCGCCCGTCGCTGACGCCTGTGGCGTTCAGGAGGGCAACCTTGCGGTCGGCCTGTGCCCTGACCGCGGCCTCGAAGGCGGCGATCGTGGGCCCGTTCTCGGGGGCGAAGAAGCCGTTGGTGCCGGTCAGGAACTCGACCGTGTAGGTTCCGCGAGGCTCGCCGACGCCATCCACGACTCGCTTCAGTTCGGTGAACGCTGCCTTCACCTTCTCGGTCGGCAGCAAGCGGCGGTCGATCTCGACTGTACAGGCCGAGGGCACCACGTTGGTGTTGTGCCCACCATGGAACATCCCGACATTCACCGTCGATCGCATCGCGCCCTTGACGCGCTTGGGCAGCGTCTTGTCGTAGTGGGCTTGCAGGGCTCCCACCAGCCGCATCATGCGCAGGATGGCGTTGTCGCCGGCCGACGGATTGCCGGCATGTGCCGCGCGGCCGCGCGTCGTCAGCCTCGCCCACATCACGCCGCGCTCGGCGACAATCAGGTTGTTCTCGGTCTGCGCGCCCAGGATCAGCGCATCCGGTTGCACGCGACCGCTCTTGCGCAGGAAGGCCATGCCGTCGGGACCGAGGTTCTCCTCATCGGCGACGAAGGTGAACAGAAGCTCGCCCCGCTTCGGCAGTCCGCGCCTGGCCAGCTCCTCGGCGAGCCAGATCTGGACCGCCATGCTGCCCTTGCAGTTGCCGGCCCCTAGCCCGAACACCTTGCCGCCCTTCACGACGGCCTTGAACGGATCGGTCTTCCAATTCGCGCGTTCGCCCACGCCCACTGTGTCGACATGCGCGTTGAAGGCGATCACCGGCCCGCGTCCCTTGCCCTTGCGACGCGCGACGACGTTGTCGACCTTGGGAGTCTTGGCGACGGTCTCGACCTTGTAGCCCGCCTTGCGCAGCCGTCGGGCTGCATAGGCGCAAATCTCGACGCTGGTGCCCGGCGGATAGGGCGAGGGCAGCGCGATGAGGTCGGAGAGGATGGACACCAGCTCGGTGCCGAGGGACTTCGACATTCTTTGTTTCCAGAGTTCAGCGGTTGGCAAGATGCGCCAGCACCTCGACCAGCACGCGCGTGCCGGCGGCGAGGTCCGCGGGCGCGGCGTTCTCGATCTCGTTGTGGCTGATGCCGCGCTCACACGGCACGAAGATCATGCCGGTGGGGCAGAGCCGCGCGATGTGCATCGCGTCATGACCCGCGCCGGATGGCATGTCCATGTTGGACAGCTGAAGCTTGGCCGCTGTGCCGCGCACGAGGTCGATCACCGTCGGATCGAACGCCGTCGGCGCCACTGCGACAATGCGCCGGATCACGGCGGTACAGGGCGCGGCATGGCCGGCCACGATCGCGCCCAGCTCGCGCTCCGCGCGATCCAGCGTCTCGTCCGACGGATGGCGCATGTCGATGGTGAAGCTCGTGCGGCCCGGAACCGTGTTGGGCGATCCCGGACCGACCTCGACACGTCCGATGGTGAAGCGCAGCGTGTCATCGGCGTCGGTCGTCGCCGCATACATGGCCGCCGCGATACGCGTCGCGGCGGCGAAGCAGTCCTTGCGGGCCGCGCGCGGCGTGGTGCCCGCATGCGCCTCCTCGCCTTCGATTTCGACGATGTAGCGTCGGCTTCCCTGAATCCCAGTCACCACCCCGATGGTCCGCCGCTCGTTCTCCAGTCGCGGGCCCTGCTCGATGTGCGCCTCGACATAGCCCGCCAGCCCGAACCCGCAGCCGGAGCGAGCCGGTGCCGGCGCCGCACGCAGCGTCTCGGCGAGCGCATCGCCCAGCGCCACGCCCTTCCAGTCTTTCACCTGCAGCATGTCGGCGAGCGGATACTGGCCGGCGAACACGCCTGAGCCCATCGCGCCGGGCTGGAAGCGCGAGCCCTCCTCATTGGTCCAGGCGACGGCCTCGATCGGCCGGCGCGTGGTGATGCCGGCATCTTCCAGCGCCTCCAGCGCCTCGAACGCCGCGAGCACGCCATACATGCCGTCGAACCGGCCGCCGGTTGGTTGGCTGTCCATGTGCGAGCCGCTCAAGACCGGGCTGGCGGTCGGATCGCTGCCGGCGCGCCGCACGAAGAGATTGCCGATCGAGTCGGTCGAAACCGAGAAGCCGCGCCGTTGCGCCCAGCCCGCGAGAAGGTTCCGCGCCGCCGCGTCTTCCGCCGACAGCGCCTGACGGTTGACGCCGCCGCGGGGCGTGGCGCCCGTTCGCGCCATCTCGACATGCCGTTGCCAGAGACGGTCCTGATCAACCGCCCGTGCCGCCGCTCCGGTCTCTGCCATGTTCCGTATCTCCTCGGGGGCGTTGTAGCGGCGGCCCGGGTGGGCTTCAATCAGCCAGGGAGACTAGGCGCATGCACAATCATCTCGACCGCGACCTCATTGGCTATGGCCCGAACCCGCCCGACGCGCAGTGGCCTGGCGGCGCCCGGCTCGCCATCAGCTTTGTGCTGAACTACGAGGAGGGGGGCGAGAACACCGTCCTGAACGGGGACGCGGGGTCGGAGACCTATCTCACCGAGACGCCCGGCGGCACGGCTCTGGTCGGTCAGAGGGACCTGAGCACTGAGTCAATCTATGAGTACGGCGCACGCGCGGGGTTTTGGCGCATTCTGCGCCTGTTCCAGGATCGCGGCATGCACTTCACCTCATGGGCCGTCGCTCGGGCG
>VGCH01000030.1 GCA_016870115.1 Alphaproteobacteria bacterium
CATCGGCTTGTCGGAGTCTCGAAACGATCTCTTCAGGCTTGTGCCTCTTCTTCGGCATTGCAGTCCTCCTTCTTGTCAAAAGACATAGTTCAGGGCGGACCACTTTTCAGGGGGAGGACCAGTTCCCGATCCGGATTCCGCCCCGGGGCGCCGCTGTCGTGCGCGCGTCAATCGACAGGGGGAGGGCACGGAATCTCGACGGAATCGGCGACAGCTTCGGCGCCGAAACCCCGATGCCATCGGCACTGGCGCGTGTCCTCGACACTCTCGACACTCTCGACAGTTTTAACACTCCACGCGACAGGGTCACCCGAGCGGAAAGAAACCGATCGATCGGCGCACACAGAGATGCGCGGCCACGCTTCGGCGTCCCCGCGACCCCGCCCGGGCCCCATGCAAAAGGCCGCCCGTTGGGGCGGCCTTCGCGTTGGTCCCGGGTGTCGGGATCAGTTGTGCTTGGCGATCTCGAGGCGGCCGACCTGGTCGCGATGGACCTCATCCGGACCGTCAGCCAGGCGCAGCGTGCGCTGGTGGGCGTACATGCTGGCGAGCTTGAAGACCTGGCTGACGCCGCCCGCGCCATGCAGCTGCAGGCAGCGATCGACCACCTTGGAGGTGATGTTGGGCACCGCTACCTTGATCATCGCGATCTGCTGGCGGGCTTCCTTGTTGCCGAACTTGTCCATCGCCCAGGCGGCCTTCAGCACCAGGAGACGCGCCATGTCGATCTCCATGCGCATGTCGGCGACATGGGCCTTGGTGACGCCCATCTCCGAAATGCGCTGGCCGAAGGCGACGCGGCTCTTGGCGCGCTTGATCGCCATCTCGAGCGCGCGTTCGGCAACGCCGATCGCCCGCATGCAGTGATGGATGCGGCCCGGTCCCAGGCGGCCCTGCGCGATCTCGAAGCCGCGGCCCTCGCCCAGCAGGATTGCCGACTTCGGCACACGCACATTGTCGTAGACCACCTCGGCATGGCCGTGCGGGGCGTCGTCGTAGCCGAAGACGTGCAGCATCTTCACGACCTTGATGCCCTTGGCGTCGCGCGGCACCACGATCATCGATTGCTGGCGATAGGCGGGCGCGGAGGGATCGCTCTTGCCCATCAGGATGATGACCTTGCAGCGCGGATCGCCCATGCCCGACGACCACCATTTGCGGCCGTTGATGACATAGCTGTCGCCGTCGCTCTCGATGCGGCACTCGACGTTGCGCGCGTCGGACGAGGCGACGGCGGGCTCGGTCATGGCGAAGCAGGAGCGGATCTCGCCGTTCAGGAGCGGCTTCAGCCACTTCTCCTTGTGCTCCTTCGAGCCGTAGCGCGCGAAGACTTCCATGTTGCCGGTGTCGGGCGCCGAACAGTTGGTCGCCTCCGCCGCGATCGACGAGCGGCCCAGCACTTCGCAGATCGGCGCGTATTCGAGGTTGGAGAGACCCATCGTGCCGTGGGTGTCGCCCGAGTCGCGGTCGGCCGGCAGGAACATGTTCCAGAGGCCGCGCTTCTTGGCCTCGGCCTTGACCTCTTCCATCACCGGCGGCAGCTGCCAGCGGTCCTTCGCGGCCTCAAGCTGCTCGTTGTAGACCTCCTCGGCCTTGTAGACGACGTCGTCCATGAACTTGTTCAGCCGTTCCAGCAGGTCCTTCGTCCGGTCGGAATATTCGAAATCCATCGCTCTCTCCTCTTGGGTCGGCGGACTCTGGCGGAAAAGCCCGGCCGTGTGAACGGTCATTCAGGCGCAGGTCGGGTTTCGGATGGCGGTCGCGCCGGCGCCTCGCGGTGGGCGAGCCACAGGCCCGCGCCCAGGCACAGGATCGCCGCGCCGAAGAGCGGCGAGAGCGGCTCGCCGAGAAACCACCACCCGAGCAGTGCGGCGGCCAGCGGCCCGGTGCCGACGAACACCGTTACCCGCGTGGGCGACGCACGCGCAAGCGCCCACAGCCAGAGGAAGTACCCCAGCCCGCTCGACAGGCCTGCAACGAGGATCGCGAACCAGACGGAGACACGAAAACTTGGAACCTCGGCGAAGAAACCCTCGGCGCCAGCGCTCGCGGCCAGTGCCGCGACCGCGGCCACCATGGCGAAGGCACCGACTTGCAGCGCCGGGTAGTGCCGAACGTAGGGGCGGTAGAGCACACTGCAGATCGCGCCGGTCAGCGCCGACGCAAAGACCGAGAGCTCCGGCCACCAGCCGAGCGGCCCATCGGGAATGCCGTCGGTGAGCTTGTCGCCCATCGCCAGCGTCACGCCAGCGAGCGTAAGCGCGACACCGCCCAGCTTCGCCGCGGTCAGGCGCTCGAGGCCGAAGCTCGCCGCGATCGCGAGCGTGAGCAGCGGGAAGGTGGCGAAGATGAGCGTCGCGCGCGCCGCCGGCATGTGCTGGAGGCCCCAGTTCAGCAGCAGGATGAGGACACCGAACTGGGCGATGCCCAGCAACCCCATAGGCAACAGATCGCGAGCGGCGAACCGCACGCGGGGCAGGAGGAACACGATTGGCGCAAGACAGAGAACGCCGGCAGCATAGCGCAGGAACGCGAGCGCGGCGGGCGATGCCTCGGCCAGCGCGTGCCGGCTGGCCACGGTCGCGAGCCCGATCAGCAGGCCATTCACCAGAGCGGCAAGCCCGGCGCCTATTCGAGACTCTTGTCCCATGTCTCGCTTACCAGGGTCTGGCCGAAGGCCCGCGTGCGTTCCTCCGAGGACTTGGCGTAGCCCTCGGACGCATAGATCGCGCGCGCGGCCACCAACACATCGTGGGTCCACAAGGTCATGCGGCGATACCCTGCCCGACGGGCGAAGCGTTCGGCCTCGCGCACGAGGCGGCGGCCGAGTCCCGTGCCGCGCATCTCCGGTTCGACCAGCACCATGCGCAGTCGCGCGACCCGCGCACTGTCGCGGACGACGAAAGCCGAGCCGACCGGTCGGCCGTCAAGCTCGGCGATGAAGCTGCGTTCTTGAGTGGCGTCGTAGTCGCGGATGAATTTCGCGGCGATCTCGGCGACCAGCGCCTCGAACGTGCCGTTCCAACCGAATTCCTGAGCGTAGATCGCACCATGCCGCGACACCACCCAGCCCATGTCCCCAATGCGATGCTCGCGGATCGCGATGTCGGGCTGCGCGGCGTCGCGGTCGAGGAGGCGCTCGATCGTGCCCATCGCCGCCATCAGGTCGCGCTGCGCGCTATCGGAGAGCGGTTCGAGCAGGCGGGCGAGCTCCTCCCGCGATCCGCGATCGAGCGGCTCGAAAGCGCGCCGGCCGCGCGCGGTCGGCACCAGAACGCGGCGGCGCGCGTCTGCGGGATCGCGCTCGAGGCGCAGCAGTCCCTGGCGGCGGAAGCGCGCGAGGATGCGGCTGAGAAAACCGGGATCGACGCCCAGCTCGCGCACCAGCTCGGCCGCCACGGGTCGGTTGCGACGGTTGAGTTCGTAGAGCACGCGCGCCTCGGTGAGCGGGAAGGGACCGTTATGCAGCCCCTCGCGCAGCGCACCGATGCGCGCGGTGTAGAAACGGCTGAAGCGTCGCACCGCCTCTATTCGTCGCGCGAGTTCCGCGGTCGCCATGTCTTGCCTCCCGAGGTGCTGAGAGTCGGGCAATTGGTTGACGCAGTCAAGTATCGCGCCGCCCGTCGCCACTACGCTTCCCTCCCGTGGTGCTTCGATCGACCGCTTTCCCCCGCGCGGGCGATGCCGCATGCTGGGCGCGGAATCGGACGGGAGGCGGCGTGGACGCGGGCAGAGTGACAGGCGTGACGGACGGGTTCGTGCTGGTCGCCAAGCGCGACTGTCCGACCTGCGTGCTGGTGGCGCCGGCGGTGGCGGAGATTTCGCGCGGCTCGCGGCCGATCGCGGTCTATAGCCAGGACGATCCGGCCTTTCCCGATGGGCTGCCCGGTGTGCGCGACGATCGGACCTTGGAGGCCTCGTTCCGGCTGAAGATCGAGACCGTGCCGACGCTGATCCGCGTGGAAGGCGGTCGTGAGGTCGGCCGGCTGGTCGGCTGGGAGCGCAACGAGTGGCGCGCCTTCACCGGTCTCAATGCGCTGGGCGAGGATCTGCCGGAATGGCGGCCCGGCTGCGGCTCGAAGTCGGTCGAGCCGGGCGTGCCCGACGAGTTGGAGCTGCGCTACGGCGACGTGTCCTTCCAGGCGCGGACCATCGAGGTCGCCGAGGGCGACGATGAGGTCGAGGCCATGTATTCCCGCGGCTGGTCCGACGGACTGCCGCTGGTGCCGCCCACGAAGCTGCGCGTCCATCGCATGCTGAAGGGCACGACGCGCGATCCGAAAGAGGTTCTGGGCCTGCTGCCCCCCGACCTGCGGCCGATCACGGTGGAGAAGGTGGCGATCAACGCCGTCATGGCGGGCTGCGCGCCAGAATACCTGCCGGTGGTGCTGGCGGCCGTCGAGGCCGCGTTGATGGAGCCCTTTGCGCTGCACGGCGTGCTCGCGACCACCATGTTCTGCGGCCCGATCGCCATCGTGAACGGACCGATCGCGCGCCGCATCGGCATGAACGCGCGGGGCAACGCGCTGGGTCAGGGCAATCGCGCCAACGCCACCATCGGCCGCGCCTTGCAGCTTTGCGTGCGCAATGTCGGCGGCGGCCGGCCGCAGGGCGTGGACCGCTCGACGCTCGGGCAACCTGGCAAGCTCGGCTTCTGCTTTGCCGAAGACGAGGAGGGGTCAGCGTGGAGTTCGCTCGCGGAGGATCGCGGCTTTACGCGGGACGCCAACACGGTGACGTTGTTCGCGGGCGACTCGCCGCACGGCATCGTCGACCAGCAATCGCGCACACCGGAGTCTCTCGCACGGTCCTTCGCGCTGTCGCTGCGTTCGGTGAACCACTGGAAGCTCGCGCAGGCGGCGGACGCGATTTTGGTCGTCTGTCCCGAGCACGAACGCACCTTCAAGGCCGCCGGCTGGGACAAGGCGCGACTTCGCGCCGAGCTCGACGGCCTCCTGAAGTTGCCGGCGGCGGAGATTGTGCGCGGCGCGGGCGGCATCGCCGAGGGCGTGCCGGCGGCGGCGCTGGCTGAGCGCGATCACGTGCCGAAATTCCGCCCCGGCGGACTTCTGATCGTGCGCGCGGGCGGCGGAGCGGGTATGTTCTCCGCCGTGATCGCAGGTTGGGCCGCTGCCGGTTCCGTCGGCAGTTCGCCGGTGACCTGCGCCATTCGCGACTGACGCCCACGCTTCGGAGGATGCACGTGCAGCTTCTCGATCCCACCGCCGAAACCGAACCGGTGCGCCGCACGCGCCGCGCGCCGCCCGAGAAGATCGCCGGGCTGCGCGTGGGGCTGCTCGACATCTCCAAGCCGCGCGGCAACATCTTCCTCGATCGCATCGAGAGCAGGCTCGCGGCCGAGGGCGTCGCGGTGACGCGCTATCGCAAGCCCACCTTCACGCGGCCCGCGCCGGCCGAGCTCGCCCACAAGATCGCGAGCGAGGTCGATCTGGTGATCGAAGGGTTGGCCGATTGAGGGTCTTGCACATCGTGCAGTCTGCACGACATCAAGACCCTCGACGAAAAAGGCATCCCCGGCGGCTACGTGGCCTCGTCGGAGTTCACCCAGGCGACGGAGGCCCAGGCCCAGTCACTGGGCTTCGAGCCCGGCGTCGTTTATGTGCCGCACCCGATTCAGGATCGAACCGACGAGGAGATGCGGGCGCTGGCCGACCAGGCTTATGAGCAGGTGCTCGCCCTGATCCGCCGCGTCGGCTAACGCGATCCCGCTGCGGGATGGCGTCGCTCTCGATGACCTGATCCTCGCCAAGCGATAGCGCGGGCTTGCCCCGTCGCGACGGGGCGGCAGAATACCGGGCATTCGTTTCCGGGAGACACGCGTTGGACACCGCCCTGCAGGCGCCGTTTCGGCCCATCGAGTTCCTGAGCCGCGACGTCGAGTTCGAGCGGCGACCCGACGGCAGCGCGATTCTGCAGTCGCGGCACGCGCTCAAGCCCTACGAGCGGCACGTGCCGGCGTTCCTCGCGCGCTGGGCGGCGGAAGTGCCGGGTCGGCTCTGGCTCGCGCAACGCCGCGGACCGGAGCGGGCCTGGACCAAGGTGAGCTACGGGGAGGCCAAGGCGCAGGTCGATGCGGTGACCCAGGCGCTGCTCGATCGCGGGCTGGGACCGGACCGTCCGGTCATGATCCTGTCGGGCAATTCGATCGAGTTCGGCCTGCTCACCATGGCCGCGATGCAGGCGCGCGCGCCTCTCGCGCCGGTGTCGCCTGCCTATTCGCTGATGAGCCGCGATCGGGCGAAGCTGAAGTACGTGTTCGAGCTGGTGAAGCCGGGGCTGGTGTTCGTGCAGGACGGACGCGCTTATGCCGATGCGCTGGCCGCGCTCGATCTGTCCGGCGTGCTGCTGGTGCATGTCGATGCGCCGCCGCCCGAGCGCCAGTCGCTGCCCTGGAGCGAACTCGTCGCGACCCGACCGACCGCCGCTGTCGCGCGCTCGATCGCCGCGATCGGCCCCGCGACCGTCGGCAAGTATCTCCTGACGTCGGGCAGCACCGGCATGCCCAAGGCGGTCATCAACACCCAGGAAATGATGTGCGCCAATCTCGCGATGGGTCAGATGGCGCGGGTGCGCAAAGCGGACGATCCGGTGCCGACGATGCTCGACTGGCTGCCGTGGAATCACACGATGGGCGGCAACGCCACCTTTCAGGGCAATCTTGCGGAGGGTGGCACGACCTGGATCGACGACGGCAAGCCGCTGCCCGGCCTGTTCGACGAGACGCTGCGCAATCTGGCCGAGATTTCGCCCACCTACTTTGCCAACGTGCCGGCCGGCTTCGCGATGCTCGCCACGGCGATGGAGCGCGACGAAGCGCTGGCGCGCAGCTTCTTTCGCAACCTCACGGTGCTTGCCTATGGCGGTGCCACGTTGCCCGACGACGTCTATGCCCGCATCGAGGCACTCGCGGTGAAGCACACAGGCTACCGCATTCCGTTTGTGACGGGCTGGGGGTCGACCGAAACGGCGCCGACCGCGACCACCGTCCATTGGGCGTCGGAGCGGGTCGGCCTGATCGGGTTGCCGTTTCCCGGCGTGAAGTTGAAGCTGGTGCCGACCGGCGAGGCCGGCCGATACGAGCTTCGCCTCAAGGGACGGATCGTGACGCCGGGCTACTATCGCCAGCCTGAGCTCACGGCGCGGATGTTCGACGAGGAGGGTTACTACAAGATCGGCGACGCCGGTCGCTTCGTCGACGAGGCCGATCCGTCCTGGGGCCTGGTGTTCGATGGCCGCGTCGTCGAGGACTTCAAGCTCACAAGCGGCACCTTCGTGCTGGTCGGCACCTTGCGGACCACCGCGATCGCGGCGGCGACGCCCGTGCTGCAGGACGCCGTGGTCTGCGGCCAGGATCGTGAATGGGTGGGGCTGCTCGGCTTTCCCAATCTCGCGGCCTGCCGCCAGCTCGCGGGCGATGCCGAGGGCAAGCTTGCACCCGACGCGTTGCTCGCCCATCCGGCGGTCGTCGCGCGGCTGCGCGAGGGGCTGGCCGCCATGAACAAAGCGGCGACGGGGTCGTCCATGCGGGTGCGGCGGGTGCTGATGATGGTCGAGCCGCCGTCGGTCGATGGCCACGAGATCACTGACAAGGGCTATATCAACCAGCGCGCCACGCTGGAACGCCGCAAAGCGCTGGTCGACCGCCTCTATGCTGGCGGCGACGGCGTGGTCGACATCGGCTAGGCCGCCGCTGCGGGGGCGCGGAACGGCGCGCTTGCGGCGCCGTGCGTCGCCCCGCACGATGGTTCTCAAGAGCGAGGCGAAATGAAACGTTTGGACGGCAAGGTGGCGATCGTGACCGGCGGCGCGAGCGGCATGGGTCGCGCGACCGCGCTCCGCTTCATGGAGGAGGGCGCCCGCGTCGTCGTGGGCGACCTCAACACGGAGAACGGCGCGGCTTTCCTCGCCGAGGCGGCGGCGCGCGGACGGGCGGCGGACGCGGCGTTCCTGCGCTGCGATGTGGCCACCGAAGCCGACAACGCCGCGCTGGTCGCCGAGGCCGCGCGCCGCTTCGGGCGGCTCGACATCGCCTATCTCAACGCCGGCGTGGGCGGTGCCTTCGGACCGATCGCCGAAACCTCGGTCGAGGACTGGGACTACACCTTCGCGGTTCTGGTGCGGTCGGTGTTCCTCGGCATGAAGCATGCCTCGCTCGCCATGAAGCGCGGCGGGGCCGGCGGTGCGATTCTCGTGACCGCCTCGATCGCCGGCATGGTGGGCGGCGGCGGCAGCCACGCCTACTCGGCCGCCAAGGCCGCGACCATCAGCCTGATCGAAAACGTCGCGGCCGAGCTGGGGCCGCACCGGATTCGCGTGGTCGGCATCGCGCCAGGTGTGATCTCCACGCCGCTCCTGCATCGCGGCAAGCCGGAGCGATACGAGGAACAGTTCGGCCGGCAGCCGTGGCCCGATCGCGGCGCGCCCGAGCATATCGCCGACGTCGCGACGTTCCTCTGCTCCGACGACGCGCGCTTCATCACCGGCGAGACCGTCAAGGTCGATGGCGGTCTTCTCGCGCAAGGCGTGGCGCTGTGGGGCACCGGACCCGCCGCCACCTTCCTGCGCTCCGCCGGCGTCAATCGCGGCACCACCGGCCAGCCGATGACGGTGCGCCATCTCGATCCGAAAGGCTGAGCATGTCTGACGCAGAGCGACTTCACCGCGCGCTGGTGGGCCAGCAGGGCTCACGCCGCTCGCTCAATACGCCGGCGCTGGTGGTCGACCTCGATCGGCTCGAGCGCAATATCGCGGCGATGGCCGCGTTCGCGCGCGAGAAGGGCGTGAAGCTGCGCCCTCACGCCAAGACGCATAAATCGCCCGACGTCGCGCGTCGCCAAATCGCCGCCGGCGCGCTTGGGTCTTGCTGCGCCAAGCTGGGTGAGGCCGAGGCGTTGGCCGAGGGTGGTATCGAGGGACTGCTGATCACCTCGCCCGTGGTGACGCCGCAGGCGATCGCGCGACTGATCGCGCTGAACGAACGGATGAGCGAGCTGATGGTCGTGGTCGACCATCCGGCCAATGCCGAGGCGTTGGCCCAGGCAGCGGCCGGGGCCAAGCGACTCAAGGTCGTGGTCGATATCGATCCCGGCATCCATCGCACCGGTGTTGCCTCGCCTGAGGCGGCACTCGCGCTCGTTCGGCGTATCACCTCGCTGCCCGCGCTCGACTGGCGCGGCGTGCAGTTCTATTGCGGGCGGCATCAGCACATCGTCGACTACGCCGACCGTCGGACCCAGATCGAGGAACGTACGACCTATCTGCGCGGCATCCTCGATCTGCTCGCGACAGCGGGGTTGCGGCCCGCGATCGTCACCGGCTCGGGCACCGGCACCCACCGAATCGATGCGGAGTTGGGCATCTTCACCGAGTTGCAGGTCGGCTCCTACGTCTTCATGGATCACGACTACAATGTCTGCGACATCGACGGCGCGGGCCGGCCGGTCTACGAGCAGGCGCTGCAGATCGACGCCTCGGTGGTGAGCGCCAACACGCCAGGCCTTGCGACGGTCGATGCCGGTCTGAAGGCGATGGCGACCGAGAAGGGTCCGCCGCAGATCCTCGCTGGCGCGGCGGCTGGCAGTACCACGCGCTTCATGGGCGATGAGCATCTGGCCGTGATCGCGCCCGAGGGCGGCGTAGCGCCGGCGTTGGGTGAACGGGTGGTGCTGGTGCCACCGCACTGCGATCCGACGGTCAATCTTTACGACGCCTTCCACGTCGTTCGCGGCGACACGCTGGTCGATATCTGGCCGGTCGCGGCGCGCGGCCGGTCGCGGTAGGGCCGACGCGATGTCGGAGCTGCTTGCGCTCGCGGGCGCCAATCTGCTCTCGCCGATGGTGCTGTGCTTCGTGCTCGGCGCGGTCGCGGCGGCCATCCGATCCGATCTCGAGATTCCCGAGGCGATCGCCAAGGGACTTGCGATCTACCTGATGCTCGCGATCGGCATGAAAGGCGGGCTCGCCATGGCGAAGTCGGACGGCGCCAATGTGCTGCCGTCGATCGCGATGGCGTTGGCCCTGTCCTTCGCCCTGCCGCTGCTTGCCTACGCCATCCTGCGCGGGATCCGTGCGCTGGGGTCCGTTGATGCCGCCGCTGTCGCCGCGCACTATGGTTCGGTCAGCATTGTCACCTTCGTGACGGCGGTCGAGTTTCTGAATGGCCGGGGCGTGGCGTTCGATGGTGTGCTGGTCGCCATGATGGCGGCGATGGAGACACCCGCCATCGTGACCGGCCTCCTGCTCGCGCGCCGCGCCCTGGGCCCGGGAACGCAGCCGCAGCGCAGCCGGGCGCGCCAATCGCACTTGCTGCGCGAGGTCTTGGCCAATGGCAGCATCGTGGTGTTGGTGGGCGGTTTCGCCATCGGCTGGGCCGTCGGCCCGTCGGGCATGGAGAAGGTGAAGCCGTTCATCTTCGACATCTACAACGGCATGCTCTGTCTCTTCCTGCTCGATATGGGCCTGGTGGCGATGCGCCAGATGCGCTCGGTCGATGACCTGGGGCTCAGGCTCGTGGGCTTCGGGCTGGTGATGCCGCCGCTCAATGCCGCCATCGGGTTCGCCGCTGCCCGCGCGCTCGGCTTCGATGTCGGCAGCACCGCGCTGCTCGCCACGCTCTGCGCGTCGGCGTCCTACATCGCTGTGCCGGCGGCGATGCGGCTGGCCTTGCCGCAGGCGCGGCCGGCGATCTACGTGACGCTGTCGCTCGGGGTCACCTTTCCGTTCAACGTGGCAATCGGGATCCCGCTCTATCTCTCGATCGCCCAGTGGCTCGCGAGGTCGCCATGACGGTCCACCGCCGCAAGAAGATCGAGATCGTGGTCGAGGCTGCGATGCTGGCTGACGTGGTCGAGTGGCTGACCGAGCATGGCGTGAAGGGCTACACCACCGTGCCCAAGGTCTCGGGCTTCGGCCGCCAGGGGCGGCGCCAAGCGGAGGATCCGGCGCGGGTGTTCGAGAACGTGCTGGTGATCGCGATCGCGGGCGAGGAGACGGCGCGGCGCATCCTGGCGGAAAGCGTCGAGCGTCTGCGCGACTACGCCGCCATCGTCTATCTGAGTGATGTCGAGGTCGCGCGACCCGATCACTTCTGAGGCGGACCGACCAGCGAGCTGCCATCCCACCGGCGCGCGAGTGCGGCGATCGCGACGAGGCCCGCGAGGGCGACCACCGCCATGCCGAGGAACGCACGCGCGGCGAACTCGGCATAGAGCAGACCCGCGATCTGGAACATCACCGCCTGCGTGAGGCCTGTCCCCAGCGCGTAATAGAGGCTCTGGCCCAGCGAGGCTCCTTCCGCCGGTACCGCGCGCTGCAGAAACGCCATGGCGCCAAGATGGGCGGCGGCGAAGCTGCCGGCATGTAGCGCCTGCAGGATGACCAGCGCCGGCAGATCGGCGGTGAAGGCCATCGCCACCCAGCGCACGAGCGCACAGCCCAGACCGAAGGCGATCAGGCCGCAGACGCCCAGACGCAGCAGCAGCCATCCGCTTGCCAGCATCAGCACGATCTCGATCGCCACGCTCTCGGCCCACAGCAAGCTGATCGTGACATCGTCGATGCCGGCGTCGCGCCAGGTGAGCGTACCGAAGCTGTAGAGCACGGCGTGACTCGCCTGGCAGAGGCCGGTGGCGGCCAGAAACAGCAGGAAGGCGGGCTGGCGCAACAGGTCGCGCGCGCCGAAGGTCGGTGCCGCACCGGGCGCGCGCGGTTCGGTAGTCGCAACCGGCAGCAGCAGCGCGAGCGGGCAAAGCAGCAGGATTCCAGCCATGCCGACATAGAGCGTCCAGGCCGGCCCATGGCGGTCGACCGCGAGGCCGCAGAGGAATGCGCCGGCGATGAAGGCGACGGACCCCCACACGCGCACCCGACCATAGACGAACCCCAGCCGCTTGCACTCGGGGACGACGACGCCGTCATAGAGCGCCATGGTCGGCGCCCAGATCGTTCCCCAGACAAGAGTCACGGCGAGGATCGCCGCGAAACCGAACGCGAACTCGTAGAGCCCCATCAGGAGCGCCGCGGCGGCGCCGAGCGCGGCGATCAGGCCGCGCGTGCCGGCTAGCCGGTGCGCGAGCCAGCCGATCAGGAGCGTGGCTGCCACGCTCACGATCTGGCGACCCATGAACAACGTGCCGATTTCGGCGTCGGCCACACCACGATCGCGTAGCCACACCGGCCAGTAGCTCATGAAGGCGCCGGACGCGAAGAAGTAGGCGCAGCCATAGGCGCCGAGCCTCACGCCAGCGAGCGGCGGCGTCACGAGGCGGCGAACTCCGCCCGGACCCACTCGGTGTGCTGCCCCAAACGCGGCACGTCGCCGAACCGCTCGGGTTCGCCCTCGAACGCGGCGGCCGGAGCAGGCACCAGCGTCTCGCCCGCTTCGGTGCCGATTGCGCGCCGGCGGAGCTGCGGATGGGACGACAGGTCGGCGATCGAGCTCACCCGCGCCCAGGCGATCTGAGCGGCATCGAGACGCTCGGCCAGCGCCGTGAAAGCGAGCGCGCCGAAGCAAGATTGCACCAGCGCGTTGGTCGCATCGCGTCGGCTGTTGCGTGCCACGTTGGTCGCGAAATCGGGGTCGCTCGGGAGATCGGGCCGTTCCAAGACGCCCTCGCAGAGCCGCACGAACTCGCGGTCGTTCTGGATCGAGATCAGGACCGGCACGCCATCGCCCGTCGAATAGACGCCGTAGGGCGCGATGAAGGGATGCGTGAGACCGAGACGCGGCCAGTCGTAGCCGCCCTGGTCGCGCGCGATCAGAGGCACGGTCATCCACTCGGCCATGGCGGAAAACAGCGACACCGAGATGGTGCGGCCTTCGCCCGTCCGCTGACGCGCGATCAGCGCCTCGAGCACGGCCGCGTGCGCGTACATGCCGGTGCCGATGTCGGTCGCCGAGACGCCGACGCGACCCGGTGCATGTTCGGTGCCGGTGATCGACGCGAGCCCGCTCTCGGCCTGGACCAACAAATCGTAGGCGCGCCGCGTGCGATAGGGGCCGAACTCGCCGTAGCCAGACACGTCGACGGCGATCAGTCGGGGGTGGCGCCGGCGCATGTCGGCTGAGCCGAAGCCCGCCCGCGCCGCCGCGCCGGGCGCCAGATTCTGGATCAGCACATCGGCGCGCGCGATCAGCCGATGGAGCAGCGCCAGATCGTCGGGCGTGCGGAAATCGAGCACCACCGATTCCTTGCCCCTGTTGAGCCAGACGAAGTAGCTCGACAGCCCGTTGGCATACTTGTCGTAGGCGCGCGCGAAATCGCCCTCCGGCCGCTCGATCTTCAACACCCGCGCGCCGGCGTCGGCGAGCCGCGCCGCGCAGTACGGCGCGGCCACGGCCTGCTCGACACTCACCACCAAGACTCCGTCCAGCGCGCCCGGCATCGTGTTTCGACTCCCGACATTGATCTTGCCGGCCACCATGCCCGAGGCAATCGGTGCATGCCATAGTGGCGGCGCGGTGCGGCCATGCGTGCGCACGAGAGGAGGGCGGATGCCGGGAGCCTTGGCGGGGGTGCGGGTGATCGACCTGACGGCGGTGTTGCTGGGACCGTTCGCCACGCAGCATCTGGCCGACATGGGCGCCGACGTCATCAAGGTCGAGCCGCCCGAGGGCGACCTGTTGCGTCTGTCGGGCGGTTCGCTGGGGCGCGACCCACGCATGGGGCCGATCTACATGGCGGCCAACCGCAACAAGCGATCCCTCTGCCTCGATCTCAAGAAGCCCGCGGCCGTCGCGGCGCTCAAGGAGCTGATCAAGGGCGCCGATCTCTTCGTGCACAACAGCCGGCCACAGGCGATCGAGCGACTGGGGCTGGGCTACGAGGAGCTGAAGAAGATCAATCCCGGTATCGTCTATGCCTATTCGCTCGGCTACGCCCGCAAAGGGCCCTATGGCCACAAGCCCGCCTTTGACGATCTGGTGCAGGGCGTGTCGGGCGCGGCATCGCTTCAGAGCCGCGTCGATGGGCTGCCGCCGCGATTCATGCCGAGCCTGATTGCCGACAAGACGACGGGCCTGCATCTCTGCATCGCCGTGTTGGGCGCGCTGTATCACCGGCAGCGCACCGGCGAAGGCCAGATGATCGAGGTGCCGATGCTGGAGACGCTGGCCTCGTTCTGGCTGACCGAGCATCTGTTCGGCGCGACCTGGCGGCCGCAGCGCGGCTCGATGGGCTACGACCGTATCATCAACAAGTTCCGCCATCCGTTTCCAACGCTGGACGGCTACGTCTGCGCGCTGCCCTATACCGATGCGCACTGGCAGACCTTCTTCGAGATCGTCGAGCGGCCCGATCTCGCGCGCGATCCGCGCTTCGCCGACCGGACCCAGCGGCCCAAGCATTTCAGCGAGCTCTATCAGGTCCTGGACCAGCTCCTGAAGAATCGCACAACGCAGGAATGGCTCGATGCCTTCGACAAGGCCGACATTCCGGCCATGCCGGTGCGGACGCTGGAAGAACTGCGCGACGATCCGCATCTCAAGGCGACCGGCTTCTTCACCGACCGCGAGCATCCGACGGAAGGGCCGATCACCACTGTGGCGAGCCCGCTCGACTTCGAGAAGACCAAGACCGAGTTCCGCCGCCACGCCCCGCGCGTCGGCGAGGACGGGGTCGAGGTCCTGCGCGAAGCGGGCTTCGCTGACGCCACGATCGAGGACTTGAAGGCCGAGCAGGCGCTCTTGGTGCCCTGAGTGCGACAGGCAGGTCCCGGCGACGTTGCCGCCATCGCCGCGCTGCACACGATGAGCTGGCGCTCGGCCTATCGCGGCATCCTGGCCGACCGCACGTTGGGGCCCGGTCTCGACGCGGAGCGTCTCGCCCACTGGTCGGTCAAGCTCGCTGGACTTCAGCCGCGCGATGTCGTGCTGCTCATCGACGGTGAGGGCTTCATCGCGGTGTGGGACCGCCCGGGCGACGCGCACGGCGCCTACATCGACAATCTCCATATTCATCCGGAACGACGGGGGGACGGTCTGGGCCGGCGCCTGCTGGGCACCGCGATGCGCAGGCTGGCGGCGCAGGACGAGCGACGCGCGCACCTGCACGTCTTCGAAGCCAACCGGCGCGCACTCGCGTTCTATCAGCGTCTTGGCGGAGAGGTGATCGGGCGTCAGGAGATTGAGATCGACGGCCATCCGGCGCCGGAGCTGTTGGTCGCTTGGACCGACACAGCCGCACTCGCCACGGCGTGTGGGGTGCCTTGACGGCACCCCTCTCGGGCGTCAAGTCGTTCCGCATTGTGGCGCCGAGACCTGCACTGCGGCTGGCCCGCGCTTGTCGATAGCGGGTCGGCGGCTAATATCCGGCGCATCCATTCAGCCAAGTTCCGGGGGATCCCATGGACCTCGCTTTCACGCCCGAAGAGCGCGCCTTTGCCGACGAAGTTCGGGCCTATGTTCGCGCCAACCTGCCCGCCGATGTTCGCGACAAGGTCGCCTCGGGCAAGCATCTCACCCGCGACGATCACATGCGCTGGCAGCAGGCGCTGGGGCGCAAGGGGTGGCTCGTCTACACGTGGCCGAAGAAGCATGGCGGGCCCGGCTTCACGCCGGCGCAGCGCTACATTTTCGAGAATGTCTGCGCCGAGGAGAACGCGCCCGGCATCGTGCCCTTCGGCACCAAGATGGTGGGTCCGGTCATCTACACGTTCGCCAGCGACGAGCTGAAGCAGAAGCACCTGCCGTCGATCCGTGAAGGCAAGATGTGGTGGTGCCAGGGCTATTCCGAACCCGGCTCGGGCTCGGACCTCGCGAGCCTGCGCACGCGCGCGGAACGCCAGGGCGACCACTACGTCGTGAACGGCTCCAAGACCTGGAACACGCTCGGCCATTGGGCGGACTGGATCTTCTGCCTCGTGCGGACCGATCCCAAGGCCAAGCCGCAAGAGGGCATCTCGTTCCTGCTGATCGACATGAAGACGCCGGGGATCACCGTAAAGCCCATCGTCATGGTCGATGGCGGCCACGAGGTGAACGAGATCTTCTTCGACAATGTGAAGGTTCCGGTGACGAACTTGGTCGGCAAGGAAGGCGAGGGTTGGACCTACGCCAAGTTCCTGCTGGCCAACGAGCGGCTGGGCATCGCTGCGGTGCCGCAGTCCAAGCGCGGCGTGGAAGCGCTGAAGGACATCGCCCGCGCCGAGCTCGATGGCGGCAAGCCGCTCATTGAGAACACGGGGTTCCGCGAGAAGATCGCCGATCTCGAACTGCAGGTGACCGCGCTGGAGTACACCGAACTTCGCGTCCTCTCGGCGATGGCCCAGGGCGATGCGCCGGGTGCCGAGGCATCGGGCCTCAAGATCCGCGGCTCGGAGATCCAGCAGCGCATCACCGAGCTCACGCTGGAGGCGGTGGGTGAGTACGCCGCGCCCTATCTGCCCGGGCTGCTATGGCAGGGCAGCAACGAGGCGCCGGTCGGGCCCGAGTACGCCCATCTCGCCGCGCCGCGCTACTTCAACACGCGCAAGACCACGATCTACGGCGGGAGCAACGAGATCCAGAAAGGCATCATCAGCAAGATGGTGCTGGGCCTCTGACCATGAAGCTCGCGCTCGATGCCGGCCATCGCGCCTTCGCCGACGAGGTGCGCGCGTTCGTCCGGGCGAACCTCTCGCCCGCGACGCGCGCCAAGACGGTGTCGGGTCGCCACTACGACCGCGAAGACCATATGGCCTGGCAGCGTGCGCTCGGCGCCCGCGGCTGGTTTGCCTATACTTGGCCGAAGAAGCATGGCGGTCCGGGCTGGGATGTGACCCAGCGATTCCTGTTCGAGAACGTGCTGGCCGAGGAAGGCGCCCCGCGCATCCTGCCGTTCGGCGTGAAGATGGTCGGGCCGGTGATCTACACCTTCGGCACCGACGCCCAGAAGGACCAGTTCCTGGGACCGATCCGCGATTCCAGCGTCGCCTGGTGCCAGGGCTATTCCGAACCCGGCGCCGGCTCCGACCTTGCCAATCTTCGGACCAAGGCGGTGCGTGACGGCGATCACTACGTGGTGTCGGGCCAGAAGACCTGGACCTCGTTCGCCCATTGGGCCGACTGGATGTTCTGTCTTGCGCGCACCGATCCCGATGCCAAGGTGCAGCAGGGGATCTCGTTCCTGCTGATCGACATGAAGAGCCCCGGCGTCACGGTGCGGCCGATCATCATGACCGACGGCGCGCATCACGTGAACGACGTGTTCCTCGACAATGTGCGCGTGCCGGTCGCCAACCGCATCGGTGAAGAGGGTGCGGGCTGGACCTGCGCCAAGTTCCTGCTGGCCAACGAACGCCTCGGCATCGCCGAGGTCGCGGCCTCCAAGCGGGGCGTTCGGGCGTTGCGGGAGATCGCGCGCGCCGAGCCCAATGCGGGCCGCACCATGGCCGACGACCCGGGCTTCGCGGCCGGGCTCGCCGACCTCGACCTTCAGCTCCAGGCGCTGGAGATGAGCGAGTTGCGCGCGCTGTCGGCGATGGCGCAAGGCGGCGCGCCGGGTCCGGAAGTGTCGACGCTCAAGATTCGGGGATCGGAGATCCAGCAGCGGATCGCCGAGCTCGCCATGGAGGCGGTCGGCGAGTACGCCCAGCCCTTCCAGCCGGGACTTCTCTTCCACGAGAGCAACGACACGCCCGTGGGCCGCGACCATGCCCCGCCCGCGGCGCCGCGCTATTTCAACATGCGCAAGACCAGCATTTACGGCGGCACCAACGAGATCCAGAAGAACATCGTTTCCAAGATGGTGCTCGGGCTGTAAGCCAGGACCAAAGATTGTGGAGGAGAGAATGGACCTGTCCTATTCCGACGAACAGAAAGCCCTGCAGGAGGGCGTCGAGCGTTTCGTGCGCGAGAAGTACGTGTTCGATACCCGGCGCAAGATCGCGGCGAGCGAACGCGGCTGGCTGCCCGACAATTGGGCGCAGTTCGCCGAGCTCGGCTGGCTCGGCATGTCGTTCTCCGAGGACGATGGCGGGCTGGGCGGCGGCGCGCTCGAGACGTCGATCCTGATGGAGCAGTTTGGCAAGGGGCTGGTGCTGGAGCCGTTCCTGCCGACGGTGGTGCTGGGCGGCGGCTTGCTCGCGGCGGGCGGCAGCGCGGCCCAGAAGCAGGCGCTGCTGGCGCCGATGATCGAGGGCAAGAAACAGTTCGCGCTGGCCTGGCTCGAGCGGCAGAGCCGCTACAATCTGGCCGACGTGTCCCTGAAGGCGACCAAGGAAGGCGCCGGCTGGTCGCTTTCCGGCCACAAGGGCGTCGTCTACAACGCCGCCTCGGCCGACACGATCTTCGTGCTGGCTCGCACCTCCGGCGGCGCGCGGGACGAGAAGGGTCTCACCCTGTTCGCGGTCGACGGCAAGGCCAAGGGTCTGTCGCGGCGGGACTATCCCACGCAGGATTCACTGCGCGCTTCGGAGCTCACGCTCGACAAGGTGTCGGTCGGTGCCGACGCCGTGGTGGGCGCGGTCGATGGCGCCTTCCCGCTGGTCGAGGGCACGGTCGATCGCGCGATCGTGGCGCTCTGCGCCGAGGCGGTCGGCTGCATGGACGCGATCAACGCGGCCACGCTCGAGTACATCAAGACCCGCAAGCAGTTCGGCGTGCCGATCGGCAAGTTCCAGGTGCTGCAGCACCGCATGGTGGATTGCTTCACCAACGCCCAGGAAGCGCGGTCGATGGCGCTGATGGCGGCGCTCAAGATCGACGACGCCGATGCCACGGTGCGCGCCAAGGCCGCATCGGGCGCCAAGGTGCAGATCGGCAAGTCGGGCAAGTTCTGCGGTCAGAGCGCGGTGCAGATGCATGGCGGCATGGGCGTCACGGACGAGCTGTCGGTCAGCCACTACTTCAAGCGGCTGACGATGATCGACCTGATGTTCGGCAACCAGCAGCACCATCTGACGCGGTACTCGAACCTCGCGATGGCGGCTTAGGCGCGGACACGGCGCCGGACCCGGGACGGCGATGTCGGCGATCGTCGACATCATCGTGCCGGTGTTCGGCATCGTGGCGCTCGGCTGGGTGATCGGCCGGTCGCGGCTGCTGAGCGCCGAGGGCCTGCGCGGCTTCACCAACATCACCTTCTACGCGCTGTTTCCGGCGCTCCTGTTCCGCTCGATGGCCCGGGTCCAGTTCGAAACGCTGGACGCCGATATCCTGTTTGCTTTCTTCGGCGCGGCCCTGTCGCTCTATGCGCTCTTGCTGCTGGCCGGCCGGGCGCTTGCGCTGGGGCTCGCCGACCGCGCGGTGTTCGCGCTGTCGGGCACGTTCTCCAACGGCGTCGGTATCGGCATTCCCTTCATCACGCTCGCCTTCGGACCGGCCGGGCTCGTGCCGCTCCTGATGATCGTGAGCGTCCACTCGCTGATCCTTTTGTCGCTGTCGTCCTTCCTGCTTGAGGTTGGGACGCAAGGCGGTCGCGCCGGCCTCGCGCGCCGCCTGGGCGGGGCAGCACTCACCATGCTGCGCCATCCGGTGGTGCCGCCGATCTTCGCGGGCCTCCTCTGGTCGTGGGCGAGCCGCCAGGCCGGCGGATTGGCGCTGCCGGGCATCGTCGATCGAGTGCTGGAGGCGCTCGCCACCGCCGCGCCACCCTGTGGCCTGCTGATGGCCGGTGCCTCCCTGGCGCATGTCGGTCTGCGCGGCCACTGGCAGGCCGCCGCGCTCGCGTCGGCGGCCAAGCTGCTGGTCTTGCCGGCGCTGGTCTATGCGCTGGGGCGCTATGTCTTCGCGCTCGACCCGCTGTGGCTCGCGGTGGCGACGCTGAACGCCTGCCTTCCGGCGGGCGCCAATGTGTACATGGTGGCGCAGCTCTATGGCGTCGGCGTCGGTCGCGCGACCAACGCCGTGGTGATCTCGACCGCCGCCAGCATCGTCACCCTGTCGCTCGCCCTTCTGATCGTGCCGGGTGTGCCCGGTCGCTAGGTTCAGAAGTCGAAGATCTCGCCGAGGATCGATTTCTTCTTCTTGTGGGGATACGGCGTGCCGTAGCGCGGGGCGTGATGGTACTCGTCCTCGTGCCGGCGCGGCGCCTGCCGGCGCCGATCATCGTCATCGTCATCGTCATCGTCGTCGCGGTCGCGCCGCGCCGATCCCGACTTCTCGATCAGCTTGTCGAGTTCGCCCCGGTCCAGCCAGACACCGCGGCACTTGGGGCAATAGTCGATCTCGACGCCCTGGCGCTCGCTCATGGTGAGGTTCTCGGTGGTACACACAGGGCATTGCATCGCGCTTCTCCTTCGCCCCGCAGATGGGGGCGATGCTCTTCCGCATCAAGGGTCGACATCCCGGAGTCCGTGGGCGCAATATCCGTCACGGCAGTGAAGAATGCGGATGAGCTACGAGACGATCAAAGTGCGCAAGCTCACGGGTGGCTGTGGCGCGGAGGTGCTGGGCGTCGATCTGCGGCAGCTCGGCAATCGGCAGTGGGAGGAGGTGCAGCGCGCCTTCGCCGAATTCGGCGTGATCTTCTTCCGCGACCAAACGCTTGAACCGGCGGAACATCTCGCCTTCGCGCGTCGCTGGGGGCCGATCGACATCAACCGCTTCTTTCCGACGGTTCCCGGACATCCCGAGATCGCCGAGGTGCGCAAGGAGCCGGCCCAACGCCAGAATATCGGCGGCGGCTGGCACACCGATCACTCCTACGACACCGCACCCGCCATGGGCTCGATCCTGCTGGCACGCGAGCTGCCGGAGGAGGGCGGTGACACACTGTTCGCGAGCATGTACGGCGCCTTCGACGCGCTCTCCGACGGGCTGAAGGCTACGTTGCGCGGTCTGAAAGCGGTTCATTCGTCGAAGCACATTTTCGGCGCCGAGGCGCGCGTCTACGAAGATCCCGTCCTCAAGGCGCGCTTTCGCAATCCGGAGCAAGTGGGCGACGTCGTGCATCCCGTAGTGATCCGCCATCCGCTCAGCGGCCGCGAGGCCCTCTATGTGAACGCGGCCTTCACGGTGCGCTTCGACGGTTGGAGCGTGGAGGACAGCCGGCCGCTGCTCGATTTTCTCTATCGTCACGCCGCGAAGCCGGAATTCACCTGCCGCTTCCGCTGGCGGCCGGGATCGATCGCCTTCTGGGACAACCGCGCGACCTGGCACTACGCGGCCAACGACTATCACGGCGAGCGGCGCCTCATGCACCGCATCACGGTCGGCGGCTGTACGCTCGCCGCTGCCGCCTGAGCGCGTGCCCGTTCAGTAGCCGATGTTTGGGCTCAGCCACTTCTCGGCTTGCTCGACTGTGACGCCGCGGCGCCGTGCGTAGTCCTCGACCTGGTCGCGCCCGATCCGGGCGACGCCGAAATAGGCCGCCTGCGGGTGCGCGAAGTAGTAGCCGGAGACCGCCGCCGTCGGCACCATCGCGAAGCTCTCGGTGAGCGCGAGGCCGGCGTTCTGGCCGGCGTTCAGGAGGCGGAAGAGCTCAGGCTTCTGGCTATGGTCCGGGCAGGCCGGGTAGCCGGGCGCCGGGCGGGTGCCGCGATAGTCCTCGCGCACCAGTTCGTCGTTACTGAGGGCCTCTTCCGGCGCGTAACCCCACAGCGTCTTGCGCACCCGTTCGTGCAGCCGCTCGGCGAAGGCCTCCGCGAGGCGGTCGGCCAGCGCCTTCAGAAGAATGTCCGAGTAGTCATCGTGATCCGCCTTGAAGCGCGCGAGGTGGGCATCGATGCCATGGCCAGCGGTCACCGCGAAGCCACCGATCCAGTCGGCCTGCGGCGAGATGAAGTCGGCGAGACACATGTTGGGACGACCCGCGCGCTTGGCGACTTGCTGGCGCAGGAAATGCAGGCGTGAGAGTTTGCGAGTGCGGCTTTCGTCCTCGAACAGCACCACGTCGTCGCCGTCACTCCGGCAGGGCCAGAAACCGATCACGCCTTTCGCGGTAAGCCACTTCTCGCGAACGATGCGGTCCAGCATGCGGCGCGCGTCGGCGTGCAGCTTGCGCGCGGTCTCGCCGACCACCTTGTCGTCCAGGATCGCCGGGTAGGTGCCGGCCAGCTCCCAGGCGCGGAAGAAGGGCGTCCAGTCGATGCGCTCGACCAACTCGTGCAGCGGATACTCGGCGAAGACGCGTGTCCCGGTGAAGGCCGGGCGGGGTGCCTCGAAGCCGGCCCAGTCGATCGACAGCGCGTTGGCGCGCGCCTCGGCGAGCGAGGCGAGCTTTTCCTTGTCGCCCTTGGCGCGTTCCACGCGGATCGCCTCATACTCGGCCGCCACCTTGTCGGCGAAGTCGCGCGCCTGGTCGCCCGACTCCGAGGTAAGCGCCGAGCAGACGCCGACGGCGCGCGAGGCGTCCAGCACATGGACCGTCGGGCCGGCGTAGCGCGGCGCGATACGCAGCGCGGTATGGACACGCGAGGTCGTGGCGCCGCCGATCAGCAGCGGCATCTTGAAGCCCTGGCGCGTCATCTCCTCGGCCACCGTCACCATCTCGTCGAGCGAGGGTGTGATAAGGCCGGAGAGCCCGATCAGGTCGGCCTTGTTGTCGTTGGCCGACTTCAGGATGTCCTGGAACGGTACCATCACGCCGAGGTCGATGACCTCGAAGTTGTTGCACTGAAGAACCACGCCCACGATGTTCTTGCCGATGTCGTGGACGTCGCCTTTGACCGTCGCCATGACGATCTTGCCCTTGGATCGTGAGCCTGCGGACTTCTCGGCCTCGATGAACGGCAGCAGATGGGCCACCGCCTTCTTCATGACGCGGGCGCTCTTCACCACTTGCGGCAGGAACATCTTGCCGGCGCCGAACAGGTCGCCGACCACGTTCATGCCGGCCATCAGGGGCCCCTCGATCACCTCGATCGGCCGCGCGATGGCCAACCGCGCCTCCTCGGTGTCTTCCACGATGTGCTGGTCCATGCCCTTGACCAAGGCATGCTCGAGGCGCTTCTCGACCGGCCAGCTGCGCCACTCGGCATCCTGCGTCTCGGCCGCTTCGCCGGTGCCCTTGTACTTCGGCGCGAGTTCCAGCAACCGCTCGGTGGAATCGTCACGGCGATTCAGGATCACGTCCTCGCAAGCGTCACGTAGCTCGGCGGGAATCTGGTCGTAGACCTCGAGTTGGCCGGCGTTGACGATGCCCATGTCCATGCCGGCGCGGATCGCGTGGTAGAGGAACACCGAGTGCATGGCCTTGCGCACCGGCTCGTTGCCGCGGAACGCGAAGGACAGGTTCGACACACCGCCCGAGATTTTGGCACCAGGGCAGGTCGCCTTGATCTCTCGCGTCGCCTCGATGAAGTCCACGCCGTAGTTGTTGTGCTCCTCGATGCCGGTGGCGACTGCGAAGATGTTGGGATCGAAGATGATGTCTTCGGCCGGGAAACCCACCCTGTTCACGAGCACATCGTAGGCGCGGCGGCAGATCTCGACCTTGCGTGCGCGGGTGTCGGCCTGGCCCTTCTCGTCGAAAGCCATGACGACGACGGCGGCGCCGTAGCGGCGCACGAGACGCGCCTGGGCGATGAAGGGAGCCTCGCCTTCCTTCATCGAGATCGAGTTCACCACCGGCTTGCCGGCGACGCATTTCAGGCCGGCTTCGATCACGCTCCACTTGGAGCTGTCGATCATGATCGGCACGCGCGCGATGTCGGGCTCGGCGGCGATCAGCTTGAGGAACGTCTCCATCGCCTTCTCGGCATCGAGCAGGCCCTCGTCCATGTTGACATCGATGATCTGCGCGCCGGCCTCGACCTGCTGGCGCGCCACCTCGACGGCGGCGGGGTAGTCGCCGTCCAGGATGAGCTTCTTGAACCTCGCCGAGCCGGTGACGTTGGTCCGCTCGCCGATATTGATGAAGGTCGCGCGATTCTCGGGCATCACAGGAAACTCGCCGCCTCCATGCCCGACAGCCGCAGCGCCGGGGGTAGCGTCCGCCAGCGGCGCGGTTTGATGCCCGCGACGGCGCCGGCGATCGCCTTGATGTGGGCTGGCGTCGTGCCGCAGCAGCCGCCCACGACGTTCAGCCAGCCACTCTCGGCCCAGCCGCGCACCAGCTTCGCCGTCATCTCTGGAGGCTCGTCGTACTGGCCAAGTTCGTTCGGCAGGCCGGCGTTGGGGTAGACGCACAGCATGCTGTCGACCTTCGGATTGAGTGCGTTCACATAGGGATGCAGCTCGGTGGCGCCGAAGCTGCAGTTGAGCCCCATCGTGATCGGCTTGGCGTGCCGAACCGAATGCCAGAAGGCCTCGACCGTCTGGCCCGCGAGGTTGCGGCCGGCGAGATCGGTCAACGTCATCGACACCATGACCGGCAGCACCTCGCCGCGCGCTTCGCCCGCCTCATCGAGGGCGACCAGCGCGGCCTTGGCGTTCAGTGTGTCGAAAACGGTCTCGATCAGGATGAAGTCGACGCCGCCATCCAACAGCCCGTCGATCTGTTCGCGGTAGATCCCCTTCACCTCGTCGAAGCTGACAGCGCGGAAGCCCGGATCGTTGACGTCGGGTGACACCGACAGGGTCTTGTTGGTGGGGCCGAGCGCACCGACGACGAAGCGCGGCTTTTCGGGGCGCGCCTCGGTCGCCCGGTCGGCGCAGGCGCGGATGACACGGGCCGCCGCGAGGTTGACCTCGCGCGCCATGCCGGCGATGCCGTAGTCGGCGAGGCTGATGGCATTTGCGTTGAAGGTGTTGGTGGCGAGCAGATCGGCGCCGGCGTCGATGTAGGCGTTGCAGATCTCGCCGACGATCTCCGGCCGCGTGAGGTTCAGGAGATCGTTGTTGCCCTTCTGGTCGTGGTTGAAGCTGCGGCCGGCGCGAAAGCCTTCCTCGTCCAGCCGGTAGCTCTGGATCATCGAGCCATAGGGCCCATCCTTCACGAGAATGCGCTCCTCACCGATGCGGCGCAGCAGGTCGGCCTTCGCGGCCCGGTCGATGGCTGTCATGGCGCGCGCACTCCCAAGAGGTGGCAGGTGGCGAAGGTGAGGTCGGCGCGATTCAGCGTATAGAAGTGGAACTGGTCCACGCCTTCGCCGCTCAGCCGCCGGCAGAGATCGCCGGCTACGGTCGCGGCGATCATGCGCCGGGTGTCCAGATCGCTGTCGAGGCCTCGGAACAGCTCGGCGAGCCAGGCCGGGACCTTCGCGCCGCAGAGACCCGCGATTCGCGACACCGCCTGGAAGTTGGAGACCGGCATGATGCCAGGCACGATCGGCACGCCGATGCCGGCTGCCACCGCGCGGTCGCGGAAGCGCAGATAGTCGTCGGCCTCAAAGAAGAATTGTGTGATCGCGCGGTCGGCGCCGGCGTCGACCTTGCGCTTCAAGTTCTCGAGGTCCGCGGCCGCGTCGGGCGAGTCGGGGTGCTTCTCCGGGTAGGCCGCGACGCTGATCTCGAAGTCTCCGATGCGCTTCAGCCCGGCTACGAGCGCGGCGGCGTTGGCGTAGCCCCCGGGGTGCGCGCTGTAGCGGCCGCCCATGCCGGACGGCGGATCGCCGCGCAGCGCCACGATGTGGCGGATGCCCGCGTCCCAATAGGCGCGGGCAATGGTGTCGACTTCGGCCTGGGTGGCGGCGACGCAGGTGAGGTGCGCGGCTGCGTCGATCCCCGTCTCACGCTTCAGCCGTACGACCGTGTCGTGGGTGCGCTGACGCGTGGAGCCGCCGGCGCCGTAGGTCACGGAGAAGAACGTGGGCGCCAGCGGCGCGAGGCGCTGCACCGCCTCCCACAGGGTCTTCTCCATCGCCTCGGTCTTGGGCGGGAAGAACTCGAAGGACGCGCGCAAGGGCTGGCGCGCGCGCGCAGGGAACTCGGCCGGCGCCGCGGCTGCGGTGTCGGGGCTCATCGGGCTACTCCTTGAACGGGACGGACGACCGGTTGCGCGGCCGGGCGGGGGCGCTCAGCGCGCCACAGGCCCGTCATGAGACGACGACCGGGGAAGTGGCTCGCCTCCAGCGGCTGCAGGCCCGCGCTGGCGAGCCAGCCCTGGACCTGGTTGTCGGCGAAGCCGAGATGCACATGGGCGTGGTCGCGCTTCAGCTCGACCAGATCGTGTGGCGCGAAGTCGACCACCAGCGCGGTGCCGCCGGGTCGCAGCACGCGGGCGGCCTCGGCCAGGGCGGCGGCTGGATCGTCGGCGTAGTGCAGCACATGGTGCACCGTCACCGCGTCAAAGCTCGCCGCCTCGAAGGGCAGCGCGTACATGTCCGCCAACCGGACCTCGGCGTTGTCGAGGTCGGCGCGCTGGAGATTGGCGCGGGCAAGCGCTAGCATCTCGCGGGACTGGTCGATGCCGATCACACTCTCCGCCCGCGGTGCCAGTACTTCCAGCAACCGACCGGTGCCGGTCCCGATATCCAGCAGTCGCCCGGTGCGAAGCGGCAGGCTCTCGACCAGCGCCTGCTCGATCTCGCCATCGGCGACATGCAGCGCCCGCAGTTCGTCCCAGCGTTGGGCGTTGTCGCGGAAATAGCGCGCGGCCGCGGTCTGACGGCGCTGTTGCAGCGCTTCCAGCCGGGTCCGGTCGCCCGCCAGTCGCGGTGTCGCGGTGTCGAGCCGGCGCAGGAACTCGCGCACCAGGCTCGCGGCGTCCCCCTCGCGCGCGAGGCGGAAGCGGGTGAACTGCGCCTCGCGGAAACGCTCAAGCAGCCCCGCTTCAACCAGCAGCTTCAGATGACGGGACACGCGCGGCTGGCTTTGCCCCAGCACATCAACATAGTCGCTGACGGTCAGGTCTTCCCGGGCGGCCAGCGCCAACATGCGCAGCCTCGTATCCTCGGCGGCGGCTCTCAGCTGGGTCAGTAGCGTATCCATCAAAGATCAATATAAGAATATCTTTATGTATGCAAGTGTCAGATTGTATCTGCCACGGTCAACCGACTGGCTATTCACTTCAATGTGAATAAGCACTGTGCAACACTGTCTTTGTTCGGCGCGGGATTGCCGACCCTTTCTGTTGCGCCGGGCGGTTCCCGGCGGGGGTCGGTTGTTCGGGTAGCCCAGCTAGGTTGGACGGCGATGATGTTTAGCATGATGGGTTCCTGGCTGGGCCGGGCCCGGCAGTCGGTGCTGGTGGTTGCGGCGGCTGGGGCGCTGGTCAGTGGTTGCGCTTCGCGTGACCAGGACGTGTGGGATCCGATCGAACTGCCCAACCGGTTCATTTTCTCGATCAACCAGGCGGTCGATGTCATCGCGCTGCGGCCGCTTGCCGTCGCCTACCGCGACCTGGTGCCGGAACCGGCGCAGAGGGGCATCAACAACGCTCTGCACAATCTCGGTGAGCCGGTGACGGCGATCAACGAGGTCCTGCAGGGAGATCCCGGCCGCGCGCTCACGACGCTCGCGCGCTTCATCGTGAATTCCACGATCGGCATTGGCGGTCTGTTCGACGTCGCCTCTGCGATGGGTCTGTCCAAGACCAAGGAAGACATGGGCAAGACGATCGGCATGTGGGCCGCGGCGCCGCCAGAAGATGGCGGCCCGTACTTGGTCTTGCCGGGTATGGGGCCGTCCAATGCGCGCGACGCCGCGGGCATGGTGTTCGACAACGCCGTCGATCCCTTCAACATCCTCGCCTATGCGCTGAACTGGGACCGATTGCTGGTGCTCGGACCGCGCAACGCGGCCCGCGCGGTCGACGCGCGCTCCCGCACGCTGGTGGCGCTCGACGACATCGAGAAGAACAGCGTCGATTTCTACGCCGCCGTGCGCAGCGCCTATACGCAGCAGCGCGGCGAGTTGATCCGCCGCAAGCGTGAGAAGACCGATACCCGCGGCGAGCTGGAACGTCGCGAGGACCTTGCGCTGGTCCGCTAGCGCTTCGGTGCCGGACGCGGGCAGCAGATGATGCGAATGGTCGTGTCGCGCCGCATTCTGTGCGGGACGGCGCTTGCCTTCCTGGTCTTGCCCGCGCAGGCCAGCGACGCCGCGAAATTCGTGGAAGTCCTTGCCGACAAGGTGGTCGAGCTCGTGAAGAGCCGGACCGGAGCGGAGCGTCAGGCGGGATTCCAGGAAATCATGCAGGCGAGCTTCGACCTCCCCTACATGGGCCGCTCGGCGCTCGGCACCCACTGGGGCCGCGCGAGCGAGGAGCAGAGGTCGCGCTTCCTCAAGGCCGCCGAGAGCGCCGAATCGAAGGCCTATAGCGAGCGGTTCGGCAGCTACGCCGGTCAGACCATGGCCATCGGCAAGGTGAGCCCGCGTGGCGGCGGCGTCATCATGGTCGAGAGTTCGATCAACCAGAGCTCGGGCCCGCCGATCCGCGTCGAGTGGGAACTGCAGGACCGTGGCGCCGGACTGCGCGTCACCGACGTGCGCGTCGAGGGTGTCAGCATGGTCATGACGCGTCGCTCCGACTTCAACGCCTACATCCAGCGCAACGGCGGTGACGTCGAGGTGCTGATCAAGGAACTGGAGTCGCGTGCCGCGCGCTGACCTCCCGGTTTGAAAGCCGAGGCCCGCGAGCCTATATTTCCCTTCGGGAGGCGCTTGCCGCCGTGAGGAGGGCGCCATGGACAATGCCGTACTGAGGACCGGGGCTGATACCCGGCCCGCGACCGTCGATCCGGTCTGGAGCCGCATTCGCGACGCCGCGCATGAGCGCGCGCGGGGTGAGCCGGTTCTGGCTGGCCTCTTGCACGCGACCATTCTCAGCCAGCCGCGCTTCGAAGCGGCGCTGAGCTATCACCTCGCGCGTCTGGCCGGCACCACCGAAGTGCCCGCCGCCCTCATCCGGCAAATCTTCGAGGAGGCCTTTGCGGCCGATCCAGCGATCGGGCTCGCGGCCCGCGCGGACATCGTGGCGGTGACCGAGCGCGACCCGGCCTGCACCTCACCGCTCGACCCGCTGCTCTGGTTCAAGGGATTCCATGCGCTGCAGACGCACCGCGTGGCGCACTGGCTGTGGACCGAGGGACGCGGCACGCTCGCCCACTTCCTGCAAAGTCGTGCGAGCGCGCTGTTCGGCCTCGACATCCATCCCGGGGCGCGCATTGGCAAGGGCATCTTCATCGACCACGGCACAGGCGTGGTGATCGGCGAGACCGCGGTCGTGGAGGATGGCGTATCGATGCTTCACGGCGTGACGCTGGGCGGCACCGGTAAGGAGCGCGGCGACCGCCACCCCAAGGTCCGACGCGGCGTGCTGCTGGGCGCCGGCGCCAAGGTGCTGGGCAATATCGAGATCGGCGCCTGCGCGAAGATCGCGGCGGGCAGCGTGGTGCTCGATCCCGTGCCCGCGGGCTGCACTGCCGCCGGCGTGCCCGCCCGCATCATCGGCTGCGTGGACGTGCCTGAACCCGCGCTCGAGATGGATCAGAGGATCTGAACAGGGCTTTAGGGGCCCTGTTCGGTTTCAGCGTCTAGCGGCTCAACCGGAGACTCGGCGCTACATCGAGTCCGCGAACAGGCGCGCGTAGTCTTCGGCGGAGACGGGGCGTGGATTGGTCCGGCTCGAGAGGTCGGCGACGGCGTGCGGCACGAGATCCGGGATCAGGGCCTCGGATACGCCCATGGCGCGGAGCCCACTGGGCAGTCCGATTTCGGCGTTGCGTGCGAGCACGGCATCGGAGAGATCCGCCCCCGGCCGCAGCCCCATGATCTCGCGCAGGCGCTCGTACTTTTCCGGCGTGGTGCCGTGATTGAATCTCAGGATGCTCGGCAGGATCACCGCGTTCAGCGTGCCATGGTGCAGTTGAAGGTCGCGCCGGCGGCCAACCGCGTGACTCATCGCGTGCACCGCGCCCAACCCCTTCACAAAAGCCATCGCGCCCTCGGTCGAGGCCATCATCATGTGCCAGCGCGCGTCGCGATTCTTTCCGTCGTGCACGGCCGTGGGGAGGTGGCGCCATCCCCGCCATAGACCATCGTAGCCCACGCCCTCGGCGGGAGGATTGACCACCGGCGTCAGGACCGCCTCGATGCAGTGCGTTACCGCGTCCATGCCCGTCGCCGCCGTCAGTGTGGCCGGCAGTCCGAGTGTCAGCTCGGGGTCGCAGATTGCCACCAGCGGGATCATCTTGGGGCTGGCGAAGGTGAGCTTGCGGCCGTCCTGCATCACGATCACGAAGCCCACGGACACCTCGCTGCCGGTTCCCGAGGTGGTCGGCACGGCGATCAGCGGTGCCACCCGTCCGATCTTGCGCGCGCCGCCGGCCACGGGATCGTATTGCCCCAGCGGCCCGCCGCTGCCGGCAAGCAGCGCCACCGCCTTGCCGAGATCCATTGACGATCCGCCGCCGAGGCCAACCACGCCGTCGCAGCTCTCGCGGGTGTACAGGTCGAACGCGCGCAGGACGGCGTCCTCGGTCGGATTGCCCGGCGTATCGTCGAATACCGGCGGCGGTTCACCGGCGAGCGTCGCGACCACCGTGTCCAGCAGTCCGGCAGCGCGCACCCCGCGATCGGTCACGATCAGGGGACGACGTATCCCCAACCGTTCCAGCTCCTTTGGCAGCAGACGCACCGCGCCGAAGTCGAAGTGGGTCGTCGTGAGATAGGACAGAATCGCCATGGGTCACTTCCGTTCAGTGCGCGCGAACTCCGGCTTCCGGGCGGTCAAGCATGCTGGCGAGCCATCGCAACCAACGTGCCGTTCGGTCTCTCGATATGTCGGCCGCCGTCAGGTCCACAAGCTCGAGCGCGAGGGCATCAACGATGGCGTCGCCGGGCAGCCAGCGTTCGCGTGCGCCGGCGATGGCTTCCTTGAGCAGGCGGCGGGCGGCGTCCACATCCTCGGCGTGGACTTTCAGGATGCTGGCCTCGGCGTTCATGGCGGGCTCCAGGGAAACGGTTGCGCGGTCGGCTGCGACGCTCAGAGCTTCCAGGGCGGGAACGGATCGGAGAAACGCGCCCAGAGTTTTGGCCCAAGGGCCATCTCGGCGTCGGTGAGCAGGCACGCGTCGAGACGAGCTGTGAGATCCTGCTTGTTCATCCCTTTGGTGCCGATGAACACGATCTCCTGGCGGCGGTCGCCGTAGGGGCTGCGGAACGAGTTTCGGACCGTGGAGCGCCAGGTTGGGTCCTGCGGCCACTCCTTGCGGTCCACCGCCGCCCACCACGCGCCCGCCGCCTCGTGGCGCACCATGCCCCCGGCTTGCGAGAACGCGCCCGCGATCCCCATCCGGGACGCCAGCCAGAAGAACCCCTTGGAGCGGATGACACCGTCCCAGCGACCGTTCAGCAGTGCGTAGACCCGCTGCGGGTGGAACGGGCGGCGCGCGCGGTAGACAAAGCTCCAGAAACCGTAGGTCTCGGTCTCCGGAGTATGAACGCCGCGCATTTCCTGCAGCCACCCGGCGGACTGGCTGGCGCGCTCGTAGGAAAAGAGGCCGGTATCCAGCACTTCCTCAAGCGGGACCTTGCCAAAGCTGCTCTGAACAATCCGGGCTTTCGCGTTCAGCCGGCGCAGGAGCGAGGTCAGGAAGCCAAGGTCGGCTTCGGTGACAAGATCCGCCTTGTTGATGACGATCACGTCGGCGAACTCAACTTGCTCTACCAACAGATCCACGACGGTACGCTCGTCGTTGTCGACCGCGGTCTGGCGGCGGTCGCGCAGGGAGTCGACCGAGCTGTAGTCGTCGATGAACGCCTTCGCATCGACCACCGTCAGCATCGTGTCCAGTCGTGCGACCCGGCCGAGACTCTTGCCGTCTTCATCCTCGAATTCGAAGGTGGCCGCGACCGGCATCGGCTCGGAAATCCCGGTCGATTCGATCAGCAGGTAGTCAAAACGCCGCTCGGCGGCCAGACGCTCGACCTCGCGCAGCAGGTCTTCCCGCAACGTGCAACAGATGCACCCGTTGGACATCTCGACGAGTTTTTCCTCGTGTCGACTGAGCTCCGCACCGCCCTGGCGCACCAGCGCGGCATCGATGTTCACCTCGCTCATGTCGTTCACGATGACCGCGACCTTGCGGCCCTCGCGGTTGTTGAGGACATGGTTCAGCAGAGTGGTCTTGCCGGCGCCGAGATACCCGGAAAGAACGGTGACGGGCAGGCGCGTATCGGTGGCAGTTTGCTTGGACATGTGGGGGGGCGCCTAGCGTCGATGGGGCAGGATAAGAGATGTTATATTGTAACGTATAGCCCGCTGGACTCATTTCAAGGGCGTTTGTCCGCCGCGTGACGTCGTCGCGGCGGCCGTCAGTCCCTGGCGTCAGGCCCTGACCAGCGGCTTGTATTTGATCCGGTGCGGCTGGTCGGCGTCGGTGCCGAGCCGGCGGCGGCGGTCGGCCTCGTAGTCCTGGTAGTTGCCCTCGAACCACTCGACGTGGCTATCGCCCTCGAAGGCCAGCATGTGCGTGGCGATGCGATCGAGGAACCAGCGATCGTGGCTGATGATGACCGCACAGCCCGCGAACTCGACCAGCGCCTCTTCCAATGCGCGCAACGTATCGACATCGAGGTCGTTGGTCGGCTCGTCGAGCAGAAGCACGTTGGCGCCCGACTTCAGCATCTTGGCGAGATTGACGCGATTGCGCTCGCCGCCCGAGAGCTGGCCGACCTTCTTCTGCTGGTCTGCGCCCTTGAAGTTGAACGAGGCGCAGTAGGCGCGGCTGGACACCTCGCGGTTGCCGAGCTTGATGAGATCGAGCCCGCCCGAGAGCTCCTCCCACACCGTCTTGTTGGCATCGAGCGTCTCGCGGCTCTGGTCGACATAGCCCAGCTTCACGGTCGGACCGACCGAGAAGCTGCCGCTATCGGCCTTGTCCTGGCCGGTGATCATCTTGAAGAGCGTCGTCTTGCCCGCGCCGTTGGGGCCGATCACGCCCACAATGCCGCCGGGCGGCAGACCGAAGGTGAGCTTGTCGATCAGCAGCCGATCGCCGAAGCCCTTCGAGATGCCCTCGGCCTTGATCACATGGTCGCCAAGGCGTGGTCCCGCGGGGATGACGATCTGGGCGGTGTCGAGCGTCTGCTTCTGCTCTTCCTCGACCATCTGATTGTAGGCCGCGATACGCGCCTTGCTCTTGGAGCGCCGCGCCTGCGCGCTCTGGCCCATCCATTCGAGCTCGCGCTGCAGCGTGCGCCGGCGTGCATCCGCCACTTTCTCTTCCTGGACGAGTCGCTGTTCCTTCTGCTTCAGCCATGAGGTGTAGTTGCCCTCCCACGGGATGCCCTGCCCGCGGTCGAGCTCCAGGATCCAGCCCGCGACGTTGTCGAGGAAGTAGCGATCGTGGGTGACGGCCACGACGGTGCCGGGGAACTCCGCGAGGTGCCGCTCCAGCCAGGCCACCGAATCGGCGTCGAGATGGTTGGTGGGCTCGTCGAGCAGCAAGAGGTCAGGCTTGCTCAGGAGCAACCGGCAGAGTGCCACGCGGCGGCGCTCGCCGCCGGAGAGCTTGGTCACGTCGGCGTCGCCGGGCGGGCAGCGCAGGGCGTCCATCGCGATCTCGACGGTGCGCTGCAGGTCCCAGCCGTTGGCGGCGTCGATCTTCTCCTGCAGTTCGGCCTGCTCGGCGACCAGCTTGTCCATGTCGGCGTCGGGATCGGCGAAGGCGGCCGAGACCTCCTCGAAGCGGGCGAGCAGGCGCGCCATCTCGCCCGCGCCGTCCATGACGTTGCCCAGCACGTCCTTGGCGGCATCGAGCTCGGGTTCCTGCTCCAGCATGCCGACCTTGGCGCCTTCGGCGGCCCAGGCCTCGCCGGTGAAGTTATCGTCGCGGCCGGCCATGATGCGCAGCAGCGTCGACTTGCCCGCGCCGTTCAAGCCCAGAACGCCGATCTTCGCGCCGGGGAGGAACGAGAGCCAGATGTCCTTCAGGACCTGCTTGCCGCCGGGCCAGGTCTTGTTCAGGCCCTTCATCACGTAGACGTACTGATACGCGGCCATTGCGGCACTCCGGCTGAAATCGGGATCGGGCGCGCTTGTAGCGGCCCCGCGCCTCGGGTTCAATGACCCGGGGGAGACGCGCGCGATGCTGACGGAACCGACGGTTCTCGGACTGTCGCTGGCCTATCTGGGCCTGCTGTTCGCCGTCGCCTACTGGGGCGACCGGCACGCGCGCCGCTGGTCGGCCTGATCGGCCCCCATCGAGTGGTCCAGATGGAATGCTAGTTCAGAGTTGGCCGTTGCGCTAGTTGGAGCGTGGCCGGCGAAGCCGATCGGCGTAGCGCAGCCGGCCATGCGGCG
>VGCH01000031.1 GCA_016870115.1 Alphaproteobacteria bacterium
CGCGGTGAAGGGACCGACCAGCTTGTCGCCGAACGTCTCGTAGCCCTTGGGCATCAGCGTGGCCGGGTCCAGTGCGAAGGGCGCATGGGCTTCTTCCAGCGCCAGCAGCTTGTCGCCGTGCCAGACAATGTTGGTGTTGGCGACCGTCGAGTTCAACATCATGAACTCGGGCTCCGTGAATCGCGGGTTGCCGAACGTGCCGATCAGCGCGTCTCCCGCCTTGTGCTCGGCCTCCCACTTGGGCGTGCGGACCCAGCGGTTCTTGTAGGACACGCGGCCGTTCTCGATGTGGAAGGCGTGGATCATGCCATCGCCGCCGAACCAGTGATGCGGACCGCGCGGCGCGAATTGCGGATTGGGCCCGTTGCGATAGAGCGTGCCGCAAAGCTCGCGCGGCACCTCGCCCGTGATGTGCAGGTGCGGCGCGTCGCACTCGACGTTGGTCGGCGCGAAGTAGCCGCGCAGGAATGGGTTGTCCGTCGGGAAGGCCTTGGCCATGGCGGGCTCCAGTTTAAGGGAAACGCTGTGTACTAAAGCCGACGCTATCAATACACGGCGTTTCCCGCAAGGGGTTTCTGGTGGTCGTCGCGGGAATACGTGCCGCGCCGCAGGGCGGATGCGACGGCGCAGGTCGAGGGCCTATCCGACCCGACCGGACTTCAACTGGATCGGAAACACCCTAGATGGTGCCGCGATTCTCCAACCGCCGGAAGTGCCAGTGCCCCCCGAGGCCGACTGCCACGATGAAGAGCCCGCACAGCAGCTCCGTCAGCGCGGCACCGATCCAGTCAAACAGCGGCTCGGCGGCAACGTTGGCGATCAGCATCGCGGCGGCCATGATGGCCAGCCGCAGGCGGAAGACGCGCGCAATCTCGGGGCCGCGATAGACGGTCTGAAGGCGGGTGATCATCGGGATGAAGAAGAACGGGCCGCCGACACCCCCGACGAACCCCGCCAGCATCATGGCCGGAAGCATGTAGGGGTTGGGCAATATCCAGACGCAGACCGCCATCACCGCGAAGCCGCCGCCCATGGCGACGTATCCCAGGAACATGGTCGAGAGCGGTCGGCGCAGACGCAGACTGGCGACCAGCAGATTGCCGAGCACGTCGCCCACGCCCACGAAGCTGATGATAACGGCAAGTGCGGCGAGTCCATCGATGCCGAAGGATGTCGGATTGTGCTCCTTCACGATCAGCGCGAGTGCGAGCTGCAACGCAACGCTCCACGGACCCATGACCAGCGCGTTCATCAGGATCAGGAAACCCATGATCCGCTCGCGCCGCATCAGCCGTGCGCCTTCGGTCATCGATTCCCAAGCGCCGCGCCAGCCGCCGCCTGCAGGACGCGGCTTGGCGTCGCGATCGACCAGACGGTCGCGAATCGTCGCCATGGCGAGCGCCGACAGCGCAAAACCGATCGCGGTCGCCGACAGGAAGTGGATCACCGGCAGGAAGAGTTCCAGGAACGCCGTCACTGCCGGTCCAAAGAGCCGCGCCAGACGCCAGGTGATGTCGATCAGCCCGTTCACCGCCTGCAGCGCGGCGCGGTCGGGGGCGAGGAGCGGGATGGTCTGCTGCAGGGCCGGCGTGAACACCATGCGCAGGGCGGCGATGCCCATCACCGACAGAACGAGCAGCGGCACCGACACGCCCCAGATGTAGAAGCCGAGCACCGGCACGAGTGCGAGCGCCGCGCTGCCGATCTTGGAGCCGATCATGGCGCGATCGGCACGCCAGCGGTCGATCAGCGGCGCACCAAGCAGACCGACAACGAGCATGGCGAGATACTGCGCCGCATTCACCCGCGCCGCGAGATTGCCTACGGCCTCGACCGCGAGCCAGACGACGGCGACGCGATAGACCTCTTCGCCGATCGTCGACGCCGCCTGTCCCAGCCACATGGTGGCAACGGCGCGGTCCCGGAGCGGGCGGAATGCGGCGAAGATCGACACCGGTTCAGCGGGCCCAGACGCCGGAGTCTTTCGACGTGTGGCCGAGCGAGCGGTACGCCGCGTCGACCAGCGCCTGCCCGCGGGCGTTCATCAGAAGCCCGGGCCCCATGCGGTTCATGCTGTACCCGAAGGCGAGGCCGGCGGCGGGATCGGCGAATCCCAGCGAGCCACCGGCGCCGACATGACCAAAGGCCGAGCTGCCCAGGATCACACTGTCGCAATCCTCGCCCCAGAGTTTGGCCGCGAGGCTGCGTCGGCGGTTGTCCATCGACTTCATGAAGCCCAGGGCGAAGCGGGTCGGGATGCGCAGCGTCGCGTCGTCGTGGGTCGCCATCGAGACTTCGCCCATGCGGCGCAGCGTCGTGGCGTCGACCAGACGGCCGCCGCCGGCGGCAAGCGGCGCATACATTCCGGCAAGCCCGCGCGCATTGGTGACCCCGTTGGCGGCGCCGATCTCGGCGGCATGGCCCGCGCGGGTGTTGGCGCCGCCCAACCGCCAGGCGCCGTTGTTGAAGAAGAACAGCGCGGCAATCGACTGCTTGTCGGTCGCGAGATCCCGCATGAACGGGGTGACCGCGTCGGCCGGCTTGTAGACATGCGCGATCATGGGCGCGACCCGGGGTTCCATCTCCTCCGGCAGGCCGATCCAGAAATCGAGGCCGAGCGGGCCCGCGATCTCCTCACGGAAGAAGGTCCCCAGCGACTTGCCGGACGCGCGGCGAACCATTTCACCGACCGTCCAGCCGAAAGTGAAGCCGTGATAGCCGTTGCGCGTGCCGGGTTCCCAAAACGGAGTCTCGTCGGCCAAGCGTTCGGTCATGTAGGTCCAGTCGTAGGGGCCGTCGTCCTTCACCTTGGCGCGCACCGCCGGCACGGCGGACGAGTGATCGAGCATCATCCGGGCGGTCACGCGCTCCTTGCCGTGGCGGGCGAACTCCGGCCAGAGCTCCGCCACCGGGGCGTCGAGATCGAGCAGACCGCGACTGGCGAGGACATGCGCGCAGAGGGCCGTCGCCCCTTTGGTGCAGGAATAGACAATGCTCACCGTATCGCGCGACCAGGCGCGGCCGGTCTTGGGGTCGGCAACGCCACCCCACAGATCCACGACCGTCTCGCCGCCGGCGACGACGCAGACCGACGCGCCGACTTCGCCTTCAGCGTCGAAGTTGCGGCGAAAGGCCTCGCCCACGCGCTCAAAGCCGGGTTTGCAAATGCCGTCGATGTTCACGCGTCGGTCTCCAGCACATTCTTGAGGAAGCGGGCGGCAGCCGTGAGGCCGCTCTGGTCGATCGAATGTCCCACGCCCTTGGCGACATGCAGACCTGTCTCGACGTTGGTGTCTTTCAGCACCCGGGCGGCGATCTCGCTCAGGCGGGAGGGCACCATCTCGTCGCTGTCGCCATGGACAAGCAGGACCGGCGGGCGCGAGGCGATCTCGTCCTTCAGGACCTCGGCACCGGCCAACAGGCCCGAAAAGCCAACGATGCCGGCGAGCGGCCGCTTGCGCCGCGGACCGACGTGAAGCGACATCATGGTGCCCTGCGAGAATCCGACCAGAGCGGTGCGCGCCTCGTCGAGGCCGTAGCGCGCCATGGTGTCATCCAGAAACGTGTCGACGAACGGTGCCGCGGCCCGAACGCCAGCCAACATCAGGTGCGGGTCGAGCCCCGAGATGCCGAACCACTGACGGCCGAACGGATTGCCAGCACAGGGAAACGGCGCATTCGGCGCGTGGAACACCGCGTCGGGCAGGATCGGCGCCAGGACGGGAGCCAAGCCGATCAGATCATCGCCGTCGGCGCCATAGCCGTGGAGCAAGACGACCAAGCGCTTCGGCGCGCCGCCGCCCTCGGGACCATGTGACGGACCGTCGAGTTGGAACATCAGCTCTTGGCCTCCTTGGCCGACCAGTCGGGCATGGTGCGACGATAGTGCCAGAGCAGCAGGGCTGCCGCCGAGCGCCAGGGTCGCCACGCCTCCGCGATTTTCACCAGCCTCTTCGGATCCGGCCGCTTGCGCAGGCGCTTGAGGTGCTGCGCCGCGACCATCAGGCCGAGATCCAGGCCGGGCATGATGTCGGGCCGACCATGGGCGAACATCAGGTAAATCTCCGCCGTCCACGGGCCGATGCCCTTGGCTTGCGTCAGCATGGCGATGGCCGCGTCGTCGTCGAGTTGGTCCAGCCGGTCGAAGGCGATGCGCCCCTCGACGATGTCGGTGGCGAGACTTCGGGCATACCGAACCTTGGCGCCGGACAAGCCCGCGCCGCGCAACGTCTCATCGCTCGCGTCGAGAAGGCGGCCGGGCTCCATCGGCACGATCGCTGCCTCGACGCGCAGCCAGATACTGCGTGCGGCGTGGACGGAGACCTGCTGACCCACGATCGCCCGCAAGAGTCCGCCGAAGCCCGATGGCACACGCCGCAGCTCGGGTTTGCCCGCGCTCTTCAGCGCGCGCGCCAGATCGGGATCGACCTTGGCGAGATGTCGCAACGCGCGGGGCAGGGTTTTCTCGTCGAGCACGGGGCGGGCCATGCTCCGGGCATAGCATGCGGGAAGGGCGGGCTGTAACGTGCGGCGATGTCCACGGTGACGCGCTTCGCACCCAGCCCGACGGGATTGCTGCATCTTGGCAGTGCGTTCTCTGCATTGCTGGCGTGGCGGCGCGCGCGGACTGACGGCGGGCGGTTCCTGCTGCGGATCGAGGATATCGATGCGAGCCGCTGCCGGCCCGAACTCGAGGCCGCGATCCTGGAGGACCTGGCGTGGCTCGGTCTCGACTGGGATGGACCGGTCCGTCGCCAGTCCGATCACCTCGAGGAGTACCGCGTGGTAGTCGAAGGGCTGCGGGATCGCGGGCTGGTGTATCCCTGTTTCTGCACGCGGACCGACATCGCCCGCGAGATCGCCGCCGCGACCAGCGCGCCGCATGGGCCGGGTGGACCGCTGTATCCGGGAACCTGTCGAGCGCTCTCTGCCAGCGAGCGGGACGCGCGGATCGCGCGGGGCGATCTTCACTGTCTGCGGCTTGATGCAGCGCGGGCATCAGCGGCGGCCGGCACCTACCGCTTCAGCGACGAGACGACGGGCGAGGTCAGCGGCGATCCAATGTTGGCGGGCGACGCGGTGCTGGCGCGCCGCGACACGCCCACGAGCTACCATCTTGCGGTCACTGTCGACGACGCTCTGCAGGGTGTCACTCTGGTGACTCGCGGCGTCGACCTCCTGCCGTCGACACATCTTCAGGTGCTGTTGCAGCGGCTGCTCGGCTACAAGACGCCGCGCTACGCCCACCACCGGCTGATTGTCGGGCCGGACGGGCGGCGCTTCGCCAAGCGCGATCGATCGTCCACCATCGCGGACTTGCGCGCCGGTGGACGGACGCCCGCCGAGGTCCGCGCAATGGTTGGCTTCTGAGGGAGATCGGAATGACCGCATCGAAACCGCCGTTCCGCGCCGATCATGTCGGCAGCCTGCTGCGCGGAGCCGCACTCAAGGACGCGCGCACGCGACGGGCGACCGGCGAACTGCCGGCCGGAGGGTTGCGCGAGATCGAGGACCGCGAGGTCGCCCGCGTCGTGGCCGCCCAGGAACGGCTGGGCCTGGAGGCGGTGACCGATGGCGAGCTGCGCCGTTCGTGGTGGCACTACGACTTTCTCGCGGCCCTGGATGGCGTCGCCTTGCGCGGTCTCTCGCAGGGAATCCAGTTCCACGGCACGCAAACCCGCGCCGAGGGGCTGCAGGTGCATGGTCGCGTCGCGTTTCCTGCCGACCATCCGATGCTGGCGCATTTCCGCTACCTGAAGTCGGTGGCGAAGGGTGTCCCGAAGATGACGATCCCCGCTCCAAGTGCGCTGCACTATCGCGGCGGGCGGGAGGCGATCGATCGCGCGGTCTATCCCGATCTCGACGGGTTCTTCGAGGATCTCGGGCGCGCCTATGCCGAGGCACTGGCCGCCTTCGGCGCCGCCGGCTGCACCTACCTGCAGCTGGACGAGGTCTACATCGCCTATCTCTGCGATCCAGCGCAGCGCGTGTTTCTGAAAGATCGCGGCGACGATCCCGATCGACTGCTGCGGGTCTACGCCGATTTGCTGAACGCCGCGCTGAGAGGGCGACCGCCGGGCATGACCGTGACCATGCATCTCTGCCGCGGCAATTTCCGGTCCACGTGGTTCGCGCAGGGCGGCTATGAGCCGGTAGCCGATACGCTGTTCAATCGCATCGGTGTCGATGGCTATTTCATGGAGTACGACAGTGAGCGCGCCGGCGGTTTCGAGCCGTTGCGCTTCCTTTCGGCGGGCAAGCGCGCGGTTCTGGGACTGGTCACTTCCAAGACCGGCGCGCTGGAGCCCGTGGACGCGCTGCGCCGCCGCCTCGACGAAGCCGCGCGCGTTACCGATCTCGATCGGCTGTGCATCTCGCCGCAGTGCGGTTTTTCCAGCACCGAGGAGGGCAACCTGCTGGTCGAGGACGAGCAATGGGCCAAGCTCGCGCGCTGTCTAGAGGTCGCGCGCGCCGTCTGGGGCGGCTGAGGTCGTCGCCTACGCCAATGCCATCGGAGGCGGAGCGATCGGGTGGTCGCGCTCGAACGCGCCGGCGGCGCGCAGGACGAGATCGTCGGCGTAGAGGTTGCCCACGATCTGCAAGCCGATCGGCAGACCCTCGCGATCCAGCCCGCAGGGGATGGTCGCCGCCGGCTGGCGCGTGAGGTTGAAAGTGAGCGTGAACGGGGTCCAGCCGATATCGACGCCATCGCCGCCCCAAGCGGCGTTCTCGTTCACCGCGAAGGCCGTCATCGGCATGGTGGGCGTCAGCAGGAGATCGTAGTCCGCCATGAAGCGCGTGAGGATCGCCGAGACGGTCTGCCGCTGCTGGATGGCGCGGACCACAGCCTCCTGGCCGAGCGACTCGCCCACTTCGGCCGCGCGCAGGAGGCCGGGGTCCATCAGGGCGCGCCGCTCGGGTGGAAACGTCTTCACCAAGAGTGCGACGTTCGATTGCCAGTGGGCATTCAGGATGCGCCGGGGATCGAGGCCGACGAAATCGGGAGAGGCCTCGGTTACCTTCGCGCCGAGCTTGCGGAAGTGGCGGGCGGCCTTGTCGACGGCGACGGCCACGTCGCGATCGATCTTGTCGCGCTCGACGAAGCCCAGCGCTGGTGAGTAGGCGATGCGCAGGCCCTTCACGCCCTTGTCGAGACCCTTCAGATAGTCCTCGGTGTTGTCGCGCGGGTTGCTGTACGGATCGCGGCCGTCGGGCCGGGCGATCACGTTCATCATCAGCGCGGCATCCCGCACGGTGCGCGTCATGGGTCCGGCGTTCGACAGCGTGCCTTGCGCCGACGGCGGATGGAGCGGCACGCGGGCGTGGGTGGGCTTCAGGCCGAAGAGTCCGGTGAAGGAACACGGGATGCGCACCGAACCCGCGCCATCGGTGCCGACCGCGAGGTTGCCGATGCCGACTGCCTCGCAGGCGACGCCGCCGCCCGATGAGCCGCCCGGCGTGCGGCCGAGCTTCCAGGGATTGTGAGTGGCGCCGAACAGCGCGCTGTCGGTGACGCCCTTCCAGCCGTATTCCGGCGAGGTCGTCTTGCCGAGAAGCACCGTGCCGGCCTCGCGCAGCCGCGCCGCCGAGGGGGCGTCGTCGAGCCAGGGGCCGGCCCCGTTGGTCGCCATGCTGCCCATGCGGGTCGGCAGACCGCGCGTCAGCACCATGTCCTTGATGGTGATCGGCACGCCGTCGATCGGCGACGCGGGTTTGCCGCCCTTCTTCCAGCGTTTCTCCGCGGCGCGCGCCGCCTTCATCGCACCGTCGGGATCGATGTGCTGCAGCGCGTTCAGCTTCGGATTGAAGCGCTCGATTCGCGCGAGCGCCGCCCGGGTCGCCTCGACGGGCGACGCCTTTCGCGTCTTGAAGAGGCGCGCGAGTTCGTGCGCCGGCAACATCGCGAGGTCGGTCATCGTGCGTTCTCCGGCAGGATGGGCAGCGGGACGGGATAGGCTTCGGTGAAGTGGCGCGCGGCGCGCAGGACCAGCGCATCGCGATAGAGGCCCGACACGATCTGCAGGCCGATGGGCAGGCCCTCGCGGCTCACCCCACAGGGCACCGAGATCGCGGGATGGCGCGACAGGTTGAACGGCGAGGTGAAGGGCACCCATGCGCGGTTGGGCTTGCCATCGGCGCCGTCGGGGAAGTTCTGGCCGACCGGGAACGCCGTCACGGCGACGGTGGGCGTCAGCAGCAGATCGTACTTCTCAAAGAACAGGTTCCAGGCGAGCGCGATGGCGCGTCGTTCGACCTGTGCGTTCACCAGATCCTGCAGGCTGAAGCGCAAACCGGCGCGCCCCGAGGCGAGCAGGTTGGGATCGAGTTCGCCATGGCGCGCCTCGGGATGAAGCTGCAAGAGCCGCTGCGAGGCCGTGAGCCAATGGGTGATGAAAGCGCGCGGCTGGTCAGCGCCCATCAGGTCGACCTTGGCCTCTTCGACCTTGCAGCCCAGCGCCGCGAAACCCTTGGCGGCCCGGGTGACGGCGGCGGCGACCTCGATTTCCACCGGAGCGTCGCCGAAGCGCAGGATGAACCCCACGCGGAGCTTCTTCAGCTTGCCCTTCAGCGCCTTGACCCAGTCGGTGTCGTCGGGAGGCAACGACGTCGGATCGCGCGGATCGGGTTGGGCGATCGCGTTCATCATCAGCGCGCAATCCTCGACCGTACGCGCCATCGGCCCGGTATTGGCGAGATCGCCGTTCATCGAGGGCGGCCAAGCGGCGATCCGCCCATAGGTCGCCTTGTGGCCGACGATGCCGCAGAAACTCGCGGGCAGGCGCACCGAGCCACCGCCATCGGTGCCGATCGCAAGCGGTCCCATGCCTGACGCGACAGCCGCCGCCGCGCCGCCGGAAGAGCCACCGGGCGTGCGCGCCGGGTTCCACGGGTTGCGCGTGATGCCGTTCAGCGGACTGTCGGTGACGCCCTTGTGGCCGTACTCCGAGCTGGTGCTTTGCGCGAACACGATGGCGCCGGCCTCGCGCAGGCGTGCGACCGCGGGCGCATCCTCCGTTCGGGGTGCGTGGTCGGCGAGCTTGCTTGCCATGGTGAGCGGCCAGCCACGCACAGAGACGAGCTCCTTGATCGAGACCGGCACGCCATCGAGCGGGGATAGCGGCGTACCCTTGCGCCAGCGGCGCTCCGAGGCGCGTGCCGCCTTGAGGCTCGCCGTTTCCTCGATCAGCCGCAGCGCGTTGATCTTGGGGTTGACCGTCGCGGTCCGTTTCAACACGGCCTTCATGGCCTCGACGGGCGAGGCCTTGCCGCGACGGAACAGGCGCGAAAGCTGGGCAGCGGTACTGTGCGCGAGATCGGCGGTCATGCGCGGCTCCTCGATGGGGTGGACAGGCGTTGCAGGTCGAGACGGGCGGCAGCGGCTTCCTGCGCGCGGCCCAGCCGCTCGCAGATCGCGGCGATGGAACGCTTAGTCGCGGCCACGCGCGGGCGGTCGCGCTCGTCGGCGCGCAGGATCGCGAGCGCCGCGTCGTTCCAGTCGGCGTGCATCAGGGCGTCGAGGTGCAGCGCGCCGAACAGGGCGCGCTGGGCATGGCTGCCGCCGATGGCGGGAAGCGAGGGCAGGGCGAGCCCCAGGAGTCGCGCGGCCTCGCCCATGTCGCCGCGCGCATGGGCGGCGAGCCCGTGGGCGGCGGGCACCGCGGCGTCGCGCCACGCTTTGCGCTCGAAGGGCTGCGCGCGAGCCGCGCGGTCCTCCAGGCTTGCCAGCATTTCGGTGACGGCGGCATCGCGACCGGCGCGCGCCAGTCCATAGAGGTAGTGGAGATCGAGAAAGGGCGAATAGTGTTCGTGCAGACGTGGCGCGAGGTAGGTGGCGATATCCGCCCAGCGCGGCCCCGCGTCCACGCCGCGCAGCTCCAACCGCGCGAGCAGCGAGACCGCGTTGATCTGGTCCTGGCAGAACTCCTTCCACACACCCCAGACGCGCCGGTCGAACAGTTCCAGCGCTGCGTCGGTCCGATCTCGGTCGATCTCGAACAACGCCACGTGCCACCAGTTGTGGGTGAGCATGAAGGAGTTGCAGCCCTCCCAGGTGTCGGCGACGCTGGCCATCCAGGCGACGCCTTCATCCATGCGGCCGCGCGCTTCCAGGCAGTGCGCCACGGCGTGATGGGACCACGGATCGCGGCGGTCGGTTTCGACGGCGGCGCGCGCCTCGGCCTCGGCCTCGTCGAGGCGATTGCACTCCTCCAGCCCGAAGGCGCGCATGCCGCGGACATGCGAGCGATCCGGATTGGCGGCCCAGGCGATCTCGGCGATGCGCAGAAGCCCCTCGCTGTCGCCGCGATTGAAGGCGTGCAACTGGCCCATCTTCAGGGCCAGCAGATCGCGCGGCCATTCACGCACCAGCGCCTCGAAGCGATCGAACGCGGTGGCGTTGTCGCCGGCGGCCCATGCCTCCATGGCGGCGAGCCAACCGCACTCGCGCGGGCCCGCGGCCCTCATTGCGGCGCGCGCGGCAGCGAGGAAGCGCAGGCCCTCCTTCTCGCCGTCGGGCGAATCCATGGTGAGGCAGAGACAGGCGGCGAGCATCTGGGTCAGCGGCACATCGGCGTCGCGGCCGGCGGTCTCGAGAAACCCGGCAAGGCGATTGCCCTGGCGCAGCCACTCGTCGGTCAGGAAATCGATCGCCGCGACGGCATCCGCGGATGCGCCCGCCACCTCAAGCCCCTGACTGTCCCGCCGCACCGCCACGCTCCGCTCCCGGTCCCCGGGGCAGATTGGCACGGCGGAAGGCGCGTCGGAAAGCGGTTCAGCGGGCCGAGGGAAAGAGCCCGGCGTGGAGACCCGTTGCGATCGCTACGTAGTCCGGGTGGTCGGCGTCGATCAGCCCGTGGCGCACGAAGAAATCGATCAGCGCGAGATTGCAGTTGTACTTGAACTCGGCGGTGTCGCGGACGGTCTCGTAGACTCGCTGGACCGGCCAGAGCTCGAACGACTCGGCCTCGCCATCGGCCGGTCGCAGTTCGAAACCGTCCGGCAGTTCAAGGTCGAAGCAGTTCATGATGTCCGGCTTGAGCGTGGCGCCGGATTGGTGGCGATAGGCGATGACGCCGACCGCGATCGCGCGACGGGCGATTTCGGGCGGGATTCCCGCCTCCTCACCGCACTCCTTCACCACATTGTCATGCAGACCGATGCCGACCGGCTGGCCACCCGCCACGGTATTGTCGAGCTGACCGGGATAGGTCGGCTTGCTGCGCGACCGGCGCGGCACCCAGACATGCAGCCCGTCGCGGCGGCGCACGTACCCCGTCAGGTGGACTCCGAAGGCGCGAACGCCGAACGACGGAACCGCGGCTCGCTCCATCTGCATCATCGGGGCCAGATGCAGCGCAGGGGTGAGGGGATAGTCCTCATCGCGCCAGGCCGCGAAGAAACCCCGTGGGCGCATTTCCTGCTGCCAGGCGCGGACGGCCTCGCTGCGCTGCGACGGCGTCGCGAGCCGGCCGGCAAGCCGCCAGCCGCCGTCGACCCGGTCGAACAGGTCGGGTCGGGCCGCGAGCTCGGGGGCGAACTCGCGATGGACGAGCCCCGCCTGGGCGCCCGCGATCCACCAGGGTTCGAACTCATCGAGGCGCGCATTGTTGCAGCGCGCGATGTGGTCGACGAAGGACATGGGTCGGCCAGATAGCATAGAGTGCGACCGATGACCGAAGACGAACTTCAACGCTTGCTCGAGACGACGCTGCCGCTTCGCGATCTCCATGGCGTGCTGATCGAGGATTGCCAGGATCAGGACATCCGGCTGCGCTTTCCTTTCGACGCGACGGCGATGGGTCCCGGCGACATCTTCTCGGGTCCCACGCTGCTCTCCTTCGCCGATACCGCGATCTATGCCGCCGTCCAGATCACGATCGGGGCGGCGCAGATCGCCCTCACATCGAACCTCAATGTGACGTACTTGAAGCCCGCCGATGCCGCCGACGTGGTGTCGCTGTCCCGCGTGATCCGCAAGGGCCAGCGGACGGTCCATGCCGAGGCCTGGCTGTTCAGCCACACTCTGATCGAGCCGATCCTCCACGCGACCGCGAGTCTCGCGATCCGCCCGCGCTGACTACGCGGCCTCGCGCCAGGCGCCGTCCACGACCGTCACGATATCGCGCATGATGGCGGTGAGGTCGAAATCCTTCGGCTTATAGACCCGCGCGACACCGGCGCGGCGCAGCAGCTCGGCGTCCTCCGGCGGGATGATCCCGCCCACCACAACCGGCACCTCGCCAATGCCGGCCGCACGCAGACCGGCCATCACGTCGCCGACCAGCGACACGTGCCCGCCCGACAGGATCGAGAGGCCCACCACGTGGACGCTCTCCTCAAGCGCGGCGTTCACGATGCGCTCGGGCGTGAGCCGGATGCCCTCGTAGACGACTTCCATGCCGCAATCGCGGGCCCGCACCGCGATTTGCTCCGCGCCGTTGGAGTGGCCATGGAGACCAGGCTTGCCGACCAGCATCTTGAGCCGCCGGCCGAGCCGGCGCGACACGGTTTCGACCTCGCGCCGCGCCACGTCGATGCGGCCATCGCCCGCGCCCGCAGCGCGACCGACGCCGGTCGGCGCACGGTACTCGCCAAAGATCCGCCGCAGCGTCTCGGTCCACTCGCCAGTGGTGACGCCCGCGTGAGCGCAGGCGATCGACGCCGGCATGATGTTGCGATCCTCGGTCGCCGCCGCGGCGAGGTCCGCCAGGGCCTGGCGCACAGCCTCGGCATTCCGGTCCGAGCGCCAGCGCCGCAGTCGCTCCACCTGGTCGGGCTCCACGGCGGGATCGACCGTCAGGATCGACTCGCCTCCTCCCGACAGCGGCGAGGGCTCGGCCTCGGTGTAGGCATTGACGCCCACAACGGTCTGGGCCCCGGACTCAATGGCGTTGAGGCGGCGCAGGTTCGATTCCACCAGCCGCTGCTTCATGTAGGCAGACTCGATGGCAGGCACCGCGCCGCCCATTTCGGCGATGCGCGCCATCTCAGCCAACGCCTCGGCCTTGAGCTCGGCCACCTTTGTCGCGATCTCGCGACTGCCATCGAAAATGTCGCCGTACTCCAGGAGATCGGTCTCGAAGGCCACGATCTGTTGCATGCGCAACGACCATTGCTGGTCCCAAGGGCGGGGTAGGCCGAGCGCCTCGTTCCAGGCAGGCAACTGGACGGATCGCGCGCGCGCGTTGCGCGACAGCACGACGGCCAGCATCTCGAGCAGGATGCGATAGACGTTGTTTTCCGGTTGCTGCTCGGTGAGGCCGAGCGAATTCACCTGCACCCCATAGCGGAACAGACGCTTCTTCGGGTCGGTCACGCCGTAGCGGTTCTCGCAGAGGTCTGCCCAGAGCTCGTTGAACGCGCGCATCTTGCACATCTCGGTGACGAACCTGATGCCCGCATTCACGAAGAACGAAATCCGGCCCACCACCTCGGGGAAATCGGCGTCCGGCACCTGGCCGCGTGCCCGCACCGTATCGAGGACGGCCACCGCGTTGGCGAGCGAGAAGGCCAGCTCCTGCACCGGCGTCGCGCCGGCCTCCTGCAGGTGATAGCTGCAGACATTCATCGGGTTCCACTTCGGCACCTCGCGATAGGCGAAGCCGATTGTGTCGGCGGTGAGTCTCAGCGACGCCGCTGGCGGAAAGATGTAGGTCCCGCGCGAGAGATACTCCTTGATGATGTCGTTCTGCGTCGTGCCCTGGAGGCTCGCGCGGGCCGCGCCCTGGCTTTCGGCGGCGGCGATGTAGAGCGACAGCAACCACGCCGCCGGGGCGTTGATCGTCATCGACGTATTCATTCGGTCGAGCGGAATGCCATCGAAGAGCGTGCGCATATCGCCGAGATGGCAGATCGGGACGCCGACCTTGCCGACCTCGCCGCGCGCGAGTGGGTGATCGCTGTCGTATCCGGTCTGGGTCGGCAGATCTAAGGCGACGCTGAGGCCGGTCTGGCCGCGGGCGAGGTTCTTCCGATACAGCTCGTTCGACTTGGCCGCCGTCGAGTGCCCGGCATAGGTACGGATCAGCCAAGGTTTGTCGCGCTTCGATGTGGTCATGGTGGCAAGCCAGGGTACGGTTGGCGTAAGATATGAGGGCTATCGATGCTGCATTGCAGCAATTGTTCTATTCGTACAGAGGCGATGCCCACCACGCAACAAATAGACCTGCGGCAGGAACGCGCGGTGACCTGGTGACCCCGGCTCTTTCCGATGCACCCGGCTCCGGCCCTTGGGGGGCAATCCCACCGGCGCCCGACCTGACCGCACGACAGCCCGTCTACGACGGCAAGCTCGGTGAGCTCTACGGCATCTATCTCCGCCATCTCGTCTGGATGGTGATGACGTTCGGCCTCTCGCGCTTTTGGGGCCGGACACGGCTGCGCCGTTACCTGTGGTCCCACCTGTCCATCCTGGGGGATCGCTTCGAGTACACAGGGCGGGGCATCGAGCTCTTCCTCGGATTCGTTTTCGCCGTGCTGGTGCTGGCCGCGCTGGGTGGTGGCCTGTGGGCGATCCAGCATTTCGCGGGGTCAGATGCGCTGCCGTTCGGGTTGGGCCTCCTCGATACGTTTTCGGTGGCGATCGCGGTTGTCGGCATTCCGCTGCTCTATGTCGGTCAGTACTCGGGCCTGCGCTACCGACTCTCCCACACGCGCTGGCGGGGCATCCGCTGCGGACTCGCGGGGTCGTCGTGGCGGTACGGCGCGCAGGCCCTGTTCCTGAACATCGCCAACGCCATGTCGGCGCAGCTGCTGACACCGGTCGTGTCCGTGAACCTCGCTCGCCCGCGCATCGCCAACGCCGGTCTCGGGACGTTGCGTTTCACCTTCGCCGGCAGCGCGGGTGACATCTACAAGCGTTATGTCGGCTACTACTTCCTGAACATTCTCGCCTGGGTGCTGGCGATCGGCATCGGCGTCGCGATCGCCTGGGGTTTCTTCGCGGAGTCTTTCGGCTCGATCGAGCAACTGCCCAAGGAGATAGCGAAGCCGACCGCCCGCACGGTGATGGTCCTGATCCTTGCCGCGTTTCTTCTCTACGCGGTCTTCAGTGTGCTGATCCTGCCGTTGCGTTGCTGGTGGCAAGCCTATCTCTTCCGCCATCTGGTCGAGCGCACGCGGCACGGCCACGTGTTGTTCGCGAGCTCCATCACGACGCGGCAGATGTGGGGGTTCATGGTGCTGAACTACCTGATTGTCGTGCTGACGTTCGGGCTCGGCTGGCCTTGGGTCATGCATCGCACGCTGAAGCTGATCGCGTCGGAGCTCTGGATCTACGGAGCGCCCGACGGAGGCGCCATCCGCCAGCCGGGGGACCATGGACCGGGCTACGGCGAGGGGCTGCTCGACATGTTCGACGTGGCGGGGGTCTGAGCGTGAGCAGGGCACGCTACTACGATGGCGTGACCGCCGTGGCCCGCGAGGTGGCGCTGCGTCCGACGTCGCACGAGCTGGTGCTGTTCGATCCCTCCGATTCGCGCGTCATCGATCGCTGGCCCGCGACCGAAATTGCGCTGCTGGGCGATCTGGAACACGAGGCCGTGCCGCCGATCGCCCGCAAGGGATCCAACGCCCGGCTTATCGTCGAGGACGAACCGATGCGCCGGCAGCTCGCCGGCGCGCTGCCGGCCTTGCGCGCGCTCGGCACCCCCAAGCCCTCGGCAGCGGGGCGTGTCGCCTTCTTCGCGCCTTGTCTTGCCGCTCTCGCCGCGCTGTTCTGGGGCGCCATTGACTACGGCGCCGAGCATGTCGCGCCGCTCGCGCCGCACAGCTGGCAGGTGTCGCTGGGCGAGTCGGTCCTGAATGAGATCACGGAGTCGGAAAAGGTCTGCCGTGGCGAGGCGGGGCTCGACGCGATCAACGATCTGGCCAATCGGCTGGCCGAGGTCGCGGGCTATCCGCACGAGGTCGTTGTGCACGTGGTGGAGGGCGGCCCGGCCAACGCATTCGCCCTGCCGGGCGGCGTTCTGGTCTTCTACTCGGACCTGATCGATCAGGCGCGGGACGGGTCAGAGGTCGCGGGCGTGCTCGCCCACGAGATCGGGCACGTGGTGCGCTATCACTCCATGAAGGCGATCGCGCGGCACTACGGCATCGATCTGCTGCTGAAGGTGGTGACGGGTGGTTACTCCGACGCGCTGAACACACTCACGTCGGGGGGCGGACTCCTGTTGGCGTTGCGCAACGGGCGCGCCGCGGAACGCGAGGCGGACGCGATCGGAGTGGAGTTGCTGGAGCGACTGGGGATGCGCGCCGACGGGGTCGCGGGTTTCTTCGGCCGGATGCTGAAAGACGATGGTGCTGATGCCGCCGAGCAGGCTGGCATTCTGTCGAGCCATCCGCCGACGCGGGAGCGGATCGAGGCCACGCGACGCCCAGCGACCGGGACGCCGCCCTTCTCCGACGCGCAATGGCGAGCACTCCGCTCGGTGTGCAAGTAGCCGGACTCAGCCGGTGACGCGCGACCCGCCGATCCGCGCGCTCTTCAGGATCTCCGGCTTGAAGGCGAGGCCATGGCCCGGCCGTTCAGGCGGGATCATGGTGCCATCGGCTTGGGGCAGGATCGGATCGACCCAAAGATCGTCGTTCCAGTCCATGTATTCGAGGTAGCTGGCATTGGGGATCGACGCCATGAGATGCACCATCGTCTCGTGAAAGAGGTGGGGCGCGATGCGGATGCCCCAGGGTTCGACCATCGCGGCGATCTTGCGCAGCTCCGTGTAGCCGCCGCGCATTGGATCGGGCTGCAAGATCGGTGTGAAGGGATGCTCGACGAAGGGCCTCAAGTCGTTGCGCCCCCAGTGGCTCTCGCCGCCCACGATCCGCGTTTTCAGCGCCTGGGCGATCCGGCGATAGCCCGCGAAATCTTCCGCCACCACCGGCTCCTCGAGCCAATAGGGGTCGTACTCGTCGATGCGATGACCCGCCTGGATCGCGGTGTCGACGTCCCAGCCCATGTTCACGTCGATCATGATCTCGATGCCGGGACCCATCGCGTCGCGCATGGCCGCCACGTTCTTAACGTCCTCGCGCCACGGCCGGATATGCGCCACCTGCATCTTGATGGCCTTCAGGCCCTGCGCGGTGAAGCGCTTGGCGCGGTCGATCATGCCGTCGCGCCCCAGGCCACGGAAGCAGCCCGAGCCGTAGGCCGGTATCGTGTCACGGCAGGCGCCCCACAGACGGAAGAGCGGCAGGCCGGCGCGCTTGCCGACGATGTCCCACAACGCCATGTCGACGGCGCTCTGGGCCGACACGGTGACGCCCATGCGACCGAGCCAGAAGTTGCTCTTGTAGAGAGCTTGCCAGATGCCCTCGATCTCAGTGGCATCACGCCCCAGCACCTGGGGCGCGATCAGCTCGCGCAGGCAGGTGTCGAGCGTGTCCAGTCCGCCGCGCAAGGGCATCAGGTAGCTCATGCCGGTGAGGCCGCCGGCGGTCCCGATCTCGAGCACCAGCAGCTCGCGGGGACCCGGCGCCAGGATACCGGCAAGCGGCGGCGCGCCGGCCCAGTCGATGCGGAGCAGCGTGGTGCGCAACTCGGTGATGCGGGTCGAGGCGGTCATCGGCGTTTCTCCGGTCGGTTTGGATCAGTATGAAGGGGCCGGCATGACATCGTCCAATCGCGTCTATCTATTCGACACCACGCTGCGAGACGGCGCGCAGACCCAGGGCGTCGACTTCACTGTGGCCGACAAGGCCGCCATCGCCCGCGAGCTCGATCGCATGGGCATCGACTACATCGAGGGTGGCTGGCCGGGTGCCAATCCGACCGACGATCGGTTCTTCGCCGATCCACCCGCCTTCAAGACCGCGAAGTTCGTGGCGTTCGGCATGACCCGGCGCGCGGGGCGCAGCGCCGCCAACGATCCGGGACTGGCCGCCCTCGTCGGCACCAAGGCGCGCCATGTCTGCATGGTCGGCAAGACCTGGGACTTCCACGTCGATGTCGCGCTCGAGGTCGACCGCACCGAGTATCTCGGCATGATCGAGGACTCGGTCGCCTTCGCGCGCACGCGCGTCGAGGAAGTGATGTTCGACGCCGAGCACTTTTTCGACGGCTACCGCGCCAATCCCGCTTACGCGCTAGACTGCTTGCGCGCCGCCGAGCGTGCCGGAGCGCGCTGGCTGGTGCTGTGCGACACCAACGGCGGAACCCTGCCGCACGATGTCGAACGTATCGTGGGCGAGGTCGCGCAGCAGATCGATGGCGGCAAGCTCGGCATCCACTGCCACAACGACACCGAGAACGCGGTCGCCAACTCGCTCGCCGCCGTGCGCGCCGGCGCGCGGCAGGTCCAGGGCACGATCAACGGGCTGGGCGAGCGCTGCGGCAACGCCAACATGATCGCGCTGATCGCCAATCTGGTTCTCAAGATGGGCTTCGACACCGGCCTCGCGCCGGACGCGATGGGTCGACTGACCCATCTTTCGCGCCTGCTCGACGACCGGCTCAGCCTGCCGTCGAACCGGAGTGCCGCCTACGTCGGCGCGCGCGCGTTCGCGCACAAGGGCGGGCTGCATGTCTCGGCCGTCGAGAAGGATCCGCGGACCTACGAGCACGTCGATCCCGAACTGGTCGGCAACCAGCGACTGATCGTCGTCAGCGATCAGGCGGGCCGCTCCAACATTCTGGCGCGCTTCCGCCAGATCGGCCTCGACGTTGATCCAAAGGACCCGCGCGTGGCGCGGCTGCTGGAACTCGTGAAGGACCGCGAGTCGGAAGGCTACGCCTACGATGGCGCCGATGCCTCGTTCGAGCTCTTGGCCCGGCACGAACTTCAGACGGTGCCGCACTACTTCGTGCTGCAGAGCTTCCGGGTCCTGGCCGAGCGGCGCTGGAATGCCAAGGGACAGTTGATCGCGCTGTCCGAGGCGACGGTGAAGCTCGATGTCGGCGGCCGCCGGGTCATGGAAGTCGGCGAGGGCAACGGTCCGGTGAACGCGCTCGACGCCGCCCTGCGCAAGGCGCTCTTGCCGGTCTATCCCGAACTCGCGGACATGAGCCTGGTGGACTTCAAGGTGCGCATCCTCGACTCGGCGGGGGGAACGGCGGCGACCACGCGCGTCATGATCGAGAGCGCCGATGGGGCCGGCCGGCGCTGGACGACGCTCGGCGTATCACCAAACATCGTCGATGCCTCCTACAACGCCCTCTACGACGCGCTGAGCTACAAGCTGTTCCGCGACGGCGCCAAGCCCGCACCCCTAGCCTAGAGCCTCTCCGATCCGGCTGGACTCAGCCGGATCGGAAAGGCGACAAACGAGGCATTGCGAACAGCGCGTTTCCGTTCAGATGGAACCGCGTGAGCGGTTCCATCTGAGCCGAAAACACCCTAGCAGCCATGCCGGCGGCCGGGTTGACCGGCCCGGCGCCGGGGCGGACGATTGCGCCGTGCGAGACGGGGAACCCTCCGACCGACTGTCCGAAGTTGCGCCGGCACCGCCGATCGCGGCGCCGCGCCGCGCGACGGGACGTGTCGTGGCGCGCGCCGTCATGTGGTCGCTCCCGCTGCTCGCGATCGTGGCTGGCGTCCTCTACTGGCTGCAGGGCGGCCGCCACGTCACCACGGACAACGCCTATGTGAAGGGTGATCGGGCGGTGATCGCCGCCGAGGTCAGCGGCGTCATCGTCGAGGTTGCGGTCGCCGAGAACCAGCGCGTCAGCCGCGGCCAGCTCCTGTTTCGCCTCGACGAGCAGCCGCATCGCCTGGCGCTGGCGCGCATCGAGGCCGAGCTTGAGAGCGCCCGCGCCGAGATCCGCGGCCTCAAGGTCGCCTGGCGCCAGAAGCGCGAGGAGATCAAGGCGGCGCAGAGCAAGCAGACCTTTGCCGCCGCCGACTACGATCGCCAACAGGAGCTCGCGCGGCGGCGTATCGCCTCCACGCAGCGGCTCGAAGAGTCGCGGCGCGATCTCGATGTCGCCCGCCAGCGCATCGCCAGCCTCGAGGAGGAGCTCGCGCGCATCGAGACGCAGCTGGTCGGCGACCGGCGGATCCATCCCGACGATCACCCCCGGGTGAAGCAGCTTGCGGCGACGCGGGATGAGGTGCTGCTGAACCTGCGCCGGACCCAGGTCGAGGCGCCGCTCGCGGGCATTGTCGCCCGCCGACCGCTGCCTGGCGGATACGTGACCGCGGGCCAGCCGGTCATGGCCGTGGTGGCCGATGGCGAGCTGTGGATCGAGGCGAACTTCAAGGAGACCGAACTCACGCGCGTGCGGGCGGGCCAGCCGGTGACGATTCGTGTCGACACCTATCCCGACGTCGTGTGGCAGGGCACGGTTGCCAGCATTGCGCAGGCAACGGGCGCTGAGTTCGCTGTGTTGCCGCCGCAGAACGCTACCGGCAACTGGGTGAAGGTGGTGCAGCGCATCGCGGTGCGCATCGATCTGCGCCGGCCCGAAGGCGATCCGCCGCTGCGCGTCGGCATGAGCGCCCATGTCGAGATCGACACCGGCCACTCGCGGACGATCGGCGATCTCTTCGCCGGTCTCGGTCGCGCGCTTGGCTTCGGATCGGGCACCGCGACGGCGCGCGACGACCGGCGGCCATGACCGATCCGGCGGAGCGCCGGCGCCGGCGCATGATCACCCTCGTGGTGATGTCCGCCACGATCATGCACGCGCTGGACGGCACCATCGCCAACGTCGCGCTGCCCAGCATTCAGGGCTCGCTGTTGGCGACGCAGGAGCAGGTCTCGTGGGTGCTCACCTCCTACATCGTGGCATCCGCCGTGGTGACGCCGCTCACCGGCTTCTTTGCAGGCCGCCTCGGCCGGCGTCGGGTGTTCGTCGGAGCGGTGGTCGGCTTCACCTCGGTCTCGATGCTGTGTGGCGCCGCCCAAACCCTTGACCAGCTGGTCCTGTTTCGCGCCCTGCAGGGCGGGTTCGGCGCTGCCCTGATCCCGCTCAGCCAGGCGCTCATGCTCGACACCTACCCGCGGGAAGAGCACGGCAAGGCGATGGCGATCTGGGGCGTGGGCGTCATGCTGGGGCCCATCACCGGCCCCTCGCTCGGCGGCTGGCTGACGGACGAGCTGAGCTGGCGCTGGGTGTTCTACGTCAACCTGCCGGTGGGCATTCTCACCGCGATCGGGCTCTTGTGGCTGGTGCAGGACGGCGCGCACGACCGGCCCGGGCCGTTCGATCACATCGGCTTTGCCTTTCTCGCGATCTCGATCGCGGCTTTCCAGCTGATGCTCGACCGCGGCGAGCAGCTCGACTGGTTCGAGTCGACCGAGATCGCGATCGAGGCGACGGTGGGTGCCGTGGCGTTCGCGATGTTCCTGATCCACATGGCGACGCATCCTCGACCGTTCATGCCGCGCGCCCTCTTCGCCGATCGCAACCTGTCGATCGGGCTGCTCTTTACCGCGCTCGCCAGTCTCATCCTGATGGTGACGGCGACGTTGATGCCGCCCTTCCTGCAACACCTGAAGGGCTATCCGGTGCTCACCACCGGCATGATTCTGGCGCCGCGCGGGATCGGCATGATGGTGGCGATGATGCTGGTGGCGCGCCTGATCGGTCGGTTCGATGCGCGTCTGTTGATCGGGTTCGGCCTCGGTCTCTGTGCTGTGGCGCTGTGGGACATGAGCCGCTTCACGCTGGACGTGAGCGAAAGCCACATTCTGTGGAACGGTGTGCTGCTGGGCTTCGCGCTCGGCTTCGTCTTCCCGCCGGTGAGCGCGCTCAGCTTCGCCACCATCGCGCCCGGTCTGCGCACAGAGGCGGCGGCGATCAACGCGCTCCTGCGCAATCTCGGCGCCAGCGTCGGCATTGCGGTGATGGTTTCCCTGCTGGCGCGCGGCGCGCAAACCAATCGGGCGGGCCTCGCCGAGGGACTGACGCCGCTCGCGCCCAACTGGCCGATGGGGCGCGGTGCGCTCGATCCGGGGCAGCTCGCGCTGTGGAGCGCCGAGATCGACCGACAGGCGGCCATGGTCGCCTATCTGAACGATTTCCGCGCCATCATGTACCTCACGCTGGTCTCGATCCCGTTCCTGCTGCTGATGCGCCGGCAGGCTCTGGCGCTCGCGCGGTAGAGCGCTATAAGCGCCGGCATGGGACGCGCGGCGAAAGGCAAGGCGGTGGGCCGCGAGGGGCCGGTGATCGTGCTGGTCCGTCCGCAGCTCGGCGAGAACATCGGAATGGCCGCGCGCGCGATGCTGAATTGCGGCCTGCAGCAGCTGCGCCTTGTCGCGCCGCGCGACGGCTGGCCCAACCCGACCGCGCAGCGCGCCGCGTCGGGCGCCGATATCGTGCTGGAGCACGCCGAGGTGTTCGACGACGTCGCGTCGGCGGTGGCCGATCTTGAACACGTGGTGGCGACGAGCGCGCGCACCCGCGAACTCGCCCAGCGAATCGTGACGGCGCGCGAGGCGGGCCTGCGGATGCGGGGCTGGGCGGCGGCGGGCGAGGCGACGGGCGTGCTGTTCGGGCCGGAGCGGACCGGACTGGAGAACGAGGATCTCGCCTATGCCGACACGGTGCTGTCGGTACCGCTCAATCCGCAGTTCGCCTCCTTGAACGTCGCGCAAGCCGTTCTGTTGGTCGCCTACGAATGGGCGATGGCGGGCGATGCGACACCGGCCGAACGGATGGCCGAGCACGCGACGCGGCCTGCGACCAAGGATGAGCTGCACAATCTCTTTGCCCATCTCGAGCGCGCGCTCGACCAGTCGGGATTCCTGCGGCACCGCGAGATGCGCCCCTCTATGGTCGCCAACCTGCGCACGCTGCTGCAGCGCGCCGACATGACCGAGCAGGAAGTGCGCAGCTTCCACGGTGTCATCAAGTTCCTGTCCAAAGCCAAGCACAGCGAGGAGTAGCCATGGCCACCACCGCCCGCATTTCCTGGGTCGACGACGCCCTCATGGTGGCCGAGTCCGGCTCGGGCCACAGCGTCACCATCGACGGGTCGGCCGATGTCGGCGGCCGCGACCTCGCCGCCCGGCCGCTCGAGCTGGTGCTGATGGGCATGGGCGGCTGCACGGCGATCGACGTGATCTCGATGCTGCGCAAACAGCGTCAGGACATCACCTCGGTCGTGGTCGATCTCGAAGCCGACCGCGCGGCGGAACCGCCCAAGGTCTTCACGGCGGTAAAGCTCGTCTACCGGGTGCGCGGTCGCAAGCTCAACCGCGCGCTGGTCGAACGCGCCGTCCAGCTCTCCGACAGCAAGTACTGTTCGGCCACCGCCATGATCCGCAAGACGGCCGACGTCACGCACGAGATCGTGTTTGAAGAGGAGCCGGTCGCCTCCTAGCGACCCTGCGATCCGGCTGGATTGCGCCGGGCTGGCAAACCGGAGGACGATGCATCGCCCAAGGCGCGGTTCCGTCAGAGCCGCAAACACTCTAGGGTGCACGACATGTCGACCAGACGCCGTCTCATCGCGACCGCCTCAAGCTTCGCGCTCGCCCCTGCCATCCTGCGTGCGCAGGGGCAGTGGCCCGACCGGCCGGTGCGCTTCATCGTGCCCTTCACGCCCGGTGGCACGACCGACATCCTGGGTCGTCTGGTGGCGGAGGGGCTTGCGCGCATCTTCGGCCAGCAATTCCTGGTCGACAACCGGCCGGGTGCTGGCGCGAACATCGGTGCCGCCGAACTCGCCCGCGCGGCGCCCGATGGCTACACGATCGGCATGATCACGGTGGGCACTCACGCGATCAATCCGGCGCTCTACGCCAAGATGCCGTTCGACCATCTTCGCGACTTCACGCCGATCTCGCTGGTGGCGACGTTGCCCAACCTGTTGTCGGTTCATCCGTCGGTTCCCGCCGATAGCGTTCCCGCACTGATCGCGCTCGCAAAGCGCGACCCCGGCAAGTACACCTTCGGCTCGGCGGGGGCGGGGACGTCGCTTCACCTTGCAGGCGAACTGTTCAACCAGATGGCGGGTGTGCAGCTCCTGCACGTGCCCTATCGCGGCGGCGGGCCGTTGATGACGGACCTGCTGGCCGGCACCGTGCATATGTCGTTCAGCAACATGCCGAGCATCCTGCCGCATGTGCGGTCGGGCAAGGTGCGCGGGCTCGCCGTCACATCGCTCACCCGCAACAAGGAGACGCCGGACCTACCGGCCATCGCCGAGACGCTGCCGGGCTACGAGGCGACCTCCTGGCATGGCGTCGCGGCGCCCGCGGGTCTGTCCGCCGCGCTGCTCGAGCGGCTCAACGCGGCCATTCGGCAGGCGCTGGCCATGCCCGATATCGCGACCAAGATCGACCAGGCCGGCGCCACCGCGGCCCCCGGGTCGCCGGCCGAGTTTCGGCGCTTCATCGTCGAGGAGACCGCGCGCTGGGCGCCGGTGGTGCGGGCGTCAGGGGCCAGGGTCGAGTAGCGACTGCTCAAGTCGTTGAAAGGAAAGGCAATTTCGCGCGCGCCTTTTCGTTTGACTTGGAGCCGCGCGCCCCTATTTTCGCGCCTTCTTCCGGAGAACGTGGCCGGCGGCATTGGGCCGTCGTCCCGCCCCGACCGAAGGGTCGGATCCAGGCCTATCCGGACAACATCGGTGCAAGGAGCCAACGCGTGAGCAAACGCGAGAATTCGAAGTATAAGATCGATCGCCGCCTGCGGGTGAACCTGTGGGGTCGGCCCAAGAGCCCGCTGAACAAGCGCGAGTACGGCCCGGGCCAGCACGGCCAGGGACGCCAGAAGCCGACCGACTATCGCCTCCAGTTGATGGCCAAGCAGCGCCTCAAGGGCTACTACGGCTCGGTGAGCGAGCGTCAGCTGCGCCGCTACTATCTCGAGGCGGTGCGCCGCAAGGGCGACACCGGCGAGAACCTGGTCGAGCTGCTCGAGCGCCGGCTGGACGCGGTCGTGTACCGCATGAAGTTCGCCATCACCGTCTTCGCGTCGCGCCAGCTGGTGAGCCACGGCCACGTCAAGGTGAACGGCCGCCGCGTCAACGTCGCGTCTTACCTGGTGAAGGACAACGACACGATCGAGCTGGTGAGCAAGGCCAAGGAGATGGCCCGCGTCATCGAGGCGACCCAGACGGCCGAGCGCGATGTGCCCGACTACGTCACGGTCGACCACAAGGAGATGAAGGGCACCTACGTGCGTGGCCCCAAGCTCTCGGATGTGCCGTACCCGGTGCAGATGGAGCCGTCGCTGGTGGTCGAGTACTACAGCCGCTGATCCCGGCGCTCCCGATCGAAGACTCTGCGAACCCGCCCCAAGAGGGGCGGGTGTCGTGATTCTGCGCCTGACGTGCGCGCCCGGACCTGCCTATAGTTTCAGTCCGTTGGTTGGGGATTTCGGGGGTCTGCACAGATGGCGCTCACTCGCACGGCGCTGGTCGCGGTTGACCGGGGTGCAACCGCACGTCTCGCCGAATGAACGCGGAGCAGGATGATCCCGTCGGCGCGTTCGTCGCCGGCCCGCGCATCCGGATCGCCGGCCGCGACGGCGGGCCGCTCGCGGGGCTCAGCTTCGCCGCAAAGGATTTGTTCGACGTCGCCGGCACCGCGACAGGCGGCGGCAATCCTGACTGGCCCACTGGGCGACCGGTCGCGACGCGCCACGCGTGGGCCGTGCAGACGCTGCTCGACGCGGGCGCGACGCTGGTCGGCAAGACGATCACCGACGAGGTCTCGCTCGGAATCCTGGGCGAGAACTCGTTCGACGGAACGCCGCTCAACCCGCGCGCGCCGGGGCGCGTGCCGGGCGGTTCGTCGTCGGGATCGGCCGCCGCCGTCGCGGCGGGGCTCTGCGACACCGCGCTCGGCACCGACACCGGTGGCTCCGTCCGCGTGCCCTCAAGCTTCTGCGGTCTCCACGGCATCCGTCCGACGCACGGCTGCATCAACCTTGCCGGCATGATGGCGCAGGCCCCGACTTCCGACACCACCGGCTGGTTCGCGCGCGATGCCGGGACTTTCGCGCGCGTGTCGGCGGTCTTGCTCGGCGAACCGATCGCCGCGCGGCGACCCCGCCAGCTCCTCGTCGCGACCGATGCGTTCGGTTTCGTCGACCCGGCGGTCGCCGATGCACTCAGGCCCATGGTCGAGCGTCTCGGCAGCCTGGTCGGTACCGTCCGCGAGGAGCTGCTGGCGCCGCAGGGCCTGTCGGTGTGGGCGCGCGCGCAGCGCACGCTGCAATCGTCGGAGTCGTGGCTCACCTTCCAGGATTGGCTCGACGCCAGCAACCCGCGCATGGCGTTCTCGGTGGCGCGTGGCCTCGTGCAGGCGTCCGCGATCCCCGAGACCGACAGGGTCTGGGCGGCCTTGATGCGCGAGGAAGCCCGCGCGCGACTGCGTCATCTGCTGGGCGAGGACACGATCCTCTGCCTGCCGACCACGCCCTTCGCCGCGCCGGAGCGTGGGCTGCCGCTCTCGACGCTGCAGCCGTTGCGCGATCGCATCACCTGCCTGTGCGCGCTGGGCGGTTTGGCCGGTCACCCGCAAGTCAGCCTGCCGGGCGCCACGACACGGGAGGGTCTTCCGGTCGGCCTGTCGATCGTGGGTCCGCGCGGCGCCGATGCGCTGCTGATCGCTGTCGCAACTGAGATGGAGCGCCTGACGTGACCGACCTTGCCGCCAACCTGCCGGAGATCGTCGCCGAGGTTCGCGCCCTGTTCGAGCGCTACGAACAGGCGCTGATCGACAAGGACGTCGACGTGCTGGACGCCACCTTCTGGGACAGCCCGCGGACGATTCGGTACGCCATGCACGAGAACGGCTACGGCTTCGCCGAGATTCACGCCCATCGGGTCCGACGACCGCCGGGTCCCGGCATCAAGGAGCGACGGATCCGTCTGGAGATCCTGACGCTCGGGCGCGACATCGCCACGGTCAATCTCGAGTTCAAGATGCGCGGCCGCGATCGCATCGGTCGTCAGAGCCAGACCTGGGTCCGCTTTCCGGAGCTCGGCTGGAAAGTGATCGCCGCGCACGTCTCGACCATGGACACCGAACCGCAATGGTGACGCACCGATGACCCGCGACCCGCCCAAGCTCGGCAACGTGCTGCCACCCGATCCGGAATGGGCCGCGCAACGCCCCGAGCCCGCGCTCGAGCCCGGGCTGCCGATCATCGACCCCCATCACCACCTGTGGGATCGCCCGGGCAATGTCTACCTGCTGCCCGATCTGCTCGCCGACACGAACTCCGGCCACAACATCGTGGGCACGGTCTATGTCGATTGTCGTGCGAACTACCGCGCCGACGGCCCGCGGGAGCTGGCGCCGGTAGGCGAGACGGAATTCGCCAACGGCGTCGCCGCGATGACGGCGAGCGGTCAGTACGGATCGATCCGCGCCTGCGCGGGCATCGTGAGTTACGCCGACCTGCGGCTGGGCGCGCGGGCGCGGGACGTTCTGGAGGCGCAGATGCGCGCCGGCAACGGCCGTTTCCGCGGCATCCGCTACGCGACCGGCTGGGATGCCAGCGAGGAGATCCGGCGCACCCACACCAATCCGCCGAAGGGATTGATGGCCGACCGTACCTGGCGCGAGGGGTTCGCCCAGTTGGCGCCGCTCGGGCTGTCTTTCGATGCCTGGCTCTATCACCCGCAGATCGGCGAGCTGGCCGACCTTGCCGCGGCGTTTCCGGACACGACGATTGTGCTGGATCACGTCGGGGGGCCATTGGGCTACGGTCCCTACGCGGCGCGCCACGACGCCGCATTCGCCGACTGGCAGCGGGCGATGGCTGAGCTCGCGCGGCGACCGAACGTCGCGGTCAAGCTGGGCGGGCTCGGCATGGCGATGGGCTGGTTCGACTTCTATCGCGGCGCGGAGCCGCCCGACTCCGTGACCCTCGCGGCGGCTTACAGGCCGTGGATCGAAATCACGATCGGACTGTTCGGCGCGGATCGCTGCATGTTCGAGAGCAACTTTCCGGTCGACAAGATCAGTTCCGGCTACGGCGTACTGTGGAACGCGTTCAAGCGACTGGCCGCAGGTGCGTCGGCCGCCGAGCGAACTGCACTTTTTTCGGGCACTGCGCGGAGAGTCTACCGACTTGTCCAATAGCTGTTTGACAATCCGATCCACGGTCGTCAGTTTTCGCGCAAAGAATTGCTGCTCCCGAAGGGGGCGGCGGCGGTTGGACGGTCAACGTCTGGCGCAACAGGGGCGGGGCGACAGAGCTTCAAAGGGCGACGTTGTCCGCCGTGGCTTCACGGAGGAATAATCATGCGAGCATTGTCAAAGCTTACAGGGGTGGCGGTTGCCGCCGCCGTCGCGCTCACCGCAACGGTCGCGACAGCGCAGGATCGCAGGGTCCGCATCCAGATGCAGTCGAACTTCGCGTCCACGCTCGCGCTGCTTGGGCCGAACGCGAAGTACACCGTCGATCAGGCCAACCGGCTGTCGAACGGCACTCTCGATATGCGGTTTTTCGAGCCGGGCGCACTGGTGCCGGCGAGCCAGGCCTTCGACGCGGTGTCGTCGGGCGCGCTCGACGCCGCGTGGGCGACGCCTGGGTTCTGGACCGGCAAGGACATCGCCTTCGCGGTGTTCGCGACGGTGCCGTTCGGCCCGGGTCTTGGCGAGTACCTCGCCTGGATGAAGGAAGGCGGCGGCGAGAAGCTCATGCAGGCTCTCTACGCCAAGTACAACATCCACTCGGTCATGTGCCATCTGATCCCGCCGGAGGCGTCCGGCTGGTTCCGCAAGGAGATCAAGACGCTCGACGACCTGAAGGGCCTGAAGATGCGCTTCTTCGGGTTGGGCGCCAACGTCATGCAGAACCTGGGCGTTTCGACCCAGCTGCTGCAGGCCGGCGAAATCTTCCAGGCGCTGCAGCTCGGCACGATCGACGCGACCGAGTTCTCGATGCCGGTGATGGATCTCAGCCTCGGCTTCCACCAGGTGGCCAAGTTCTACTACTTCCCCGGCTGGCACCAGCAGGCGACGGTCGGTGACTTGATCATCAACAAGGCCAAGTGGGACTCGCTGTCGGCGCACCAGAAGGCCGCGATCGAGGCGTCGTGCGACCAGACCGTGCTCAAGGGCATGAGTGTGGGTGAGGCTGTCCAGCCGGCGGCGCTCAAGGAGATCGAGAGCAAGGGCGTGAAGCTCATGACCTGGGGGCCTGAGTTCCTGCAGGCCTTCGAACGCGAATGGAAGAAGGTCGCGGAGGAGCAGGCGCAGAAGAGCCCCGAGTTCAAGAAGGCTTGGGAGTCGCTAAGCGCTTTCCGGGAGACCTACTCGATCTGGCGCGAGCGCGGCTACCTCAAGTAACCGCGGACTGAGACGGACGGCCGCCCCGGTGGGGCGGCCGTTGCCTTGTGGGGGACGGGACATGCAGGGTTTGTTGGGAGTAAGCGACGTCATCGATCGTGCGCTGGCGTGGATCGCGCAACTCTTCGGGTGGCTGTTTGTCGCGCTGGTCGCGGTGATCTGCTGGGACGTGATCACCCGCAAGGTTGGGTTCCAGATCCCCGGATTCGGCTCGACACCGATCCAGGAGCTTGAGTGGCACCTGCACGGTCTGCTGTTCATGTTCTGGCTGGGCTATGCCTATGTACGCAACGTGCATGTGCGCATCGACGTCTTCATCTCGAACAAGACGCCGGTACAGCAAGCCAAGCTCGAGATTTTCGGATTGCTGGTCTTCGCTATCCCCTATTGCGCCCTCGCGACGTACTACGCGTGGGAGTTCGCAAAGATTTCGTTCCTGCAAAACGAGCGCTCGGACGCCCCCAATGGGCTCGCCTATCGCTGGATTATCAAGTCGTGCCTGGTCGCTGGCCTTCTGCTGCTGGATGCGGCCGTTGCTTCCGTCCTGTTCCGCAAGATCGTGATGGTGTTCGGTCCGCCTGAGCTGGCGAAGCGTGCCGCCAGTCCCGCGGCGAGCCACTGAGAGGAGCGGATCATGTACGAATGGATTGGTGATCACCTCTCGGTGCTCATGTTTCTCGTGCTCACGTTCATCATGTTCGTGGGCTACCCGGTGGCGTTCGTGCTGGGCGGCGTCGCGCTGGCGTTCGGCGCGCTCGGCATCGCCTTCGACGTCTTCCGACCCGCGCAGTTCGGCAGCCTGATCCCGCGTATCTGGGGGCAGGCGGTTCAGAACCAGGTCCTGATCGCGGTGCCCATGTTCGTATTCATGGGTACGATCCTCGAGAAATCCGGCATCGCGGACGAGCTTCTGAAAGCGCTGCAGGTGCTCACCAAGCGCATTCCCGGCGGGTTGGCCATGTCGGTCACCCTGATGGGCACGATCATGGCGGCGACCACCGGCATCGTCGGTGCGTCCGTAATCATGCTGACGCTGATCGCGCTGCCGACCATGCTGGCCGCCGGCTATTCCAAGGAATTGTCGGTCGGCACCATCGCCTCGGCGGGCACGCTGGGCATCCTCATCCCGCCCTCGATCATGTTGGTGATCATGGGCGACCTGATGACCATCTCGGTTGGCACGCTGTTCACCGCCGCGATCCTGCCGGGCCTGGTGATGGCGGGCGTGTACCTCGTCTACATCTGCGTCCTGGCGTATTTCCGGCCCGATCTCGCGCCGCCCCTCGCCGCGGCTGCCACGCCGACGGAGTCGGGCGATTTCACGCGGATGATCCTGCGTTCGTTCCTGCCGCCGGCGTTCCTGATCTTCGTCGTCCTGGGGTCGATCTTCGGCGGCTGGGCCACCCCCACGGAGGCGGGCGGAACCGGCTGCGCCGGCGCGCTTCTGCTGGCCTGGTGGAACAAGCGCCTCAACATGAAGATGATGCGCGAGGTGATCGAGAGCTCCGCGCTCACCAACGCGCTGGTGTTCTTCATCATCTTCGGCGCCACGCTCTTCTCGTTCGTCTTCCGCGCGCTGGGCGGCGACGATCTGGTGGCGGAGCTCCTCAAGGCGGCCGGCATCGACACCGGATGGGAAATCCTCATCTTCGTGATGGTGCTCGTGTTCATCATGGGCTTCTTCTTCGACTGGCTGGAGATCTGCCTGATCGTGCTGCCGATCTTCGCGCCGATCCTGGGCAAGGTCGACTTCGCGCCGCATATCGCGTCCAACAAGGAGTTCATGATCTGGTTCGTCTCGATCGTCGCGGTGAACCTGCAAACGGCGTTCCTGACACCACCCTTCGGGTTCGCGCTTTTCTACATGAAGGCGACAGTGCCACCTTCGATAACGATGCAGCACATCTATCGCGGCATCATTCCGTTCGTGGCGCTGCAGCTGGTGGCGCTGGCGATCTGCATCATCTTCCCGGAAATCGTGCTCTGGACGCCGCGGTACTTCGGCTTCCTCGACTGACGCGATGACGCCGCGAGAGACCGTCCCGGCGGACGCACTGATACGCGTCGCCGGGGCGATCGAGCGCGCGCTCGCCCGGTTCGCCGAGGCGTCGGGCTGGCTGATGGTCGTGCTGATGCTTGTCATCTGCTTCGACGTCGTCAGCCGCAAGCTCGGCTTCCAGATGCCGGGCCTGGGCTCCACCCGTCTGCAGGAACTCGAATGGCACCTGAGCACGGTGCTGTTCACGATGTGGCTTGGCCACTGCTACATCCTGAACTCCCACCCGCGGGTGGACACGCTCACGGCCCACCGGCCGCTCGCGACGCGCGCGCGCGTCGAGATCGCGGGGTGCCTGGCCTTCGCCTTGCCCTATGTCGGCGTGGTCGCCTGGTACGGGCTGGGCTTCGCGGTCTCGTCGTGGCGGACAGGCGAAGGCTCGGAGGCGGTGGTCGGGCTGCCGCAACGCTGGATCATCAAGTCGCTGTTCATCGTTGGACTGTGGCTCCTGGCGGCGGCGGTGGTCGCGGTGACCCTTCGCCTGCTCGCCTATCTGCTGGGGCGCGTTCCGGCGGAGACCGCCGATCTCAACATCGAACGCCGGGTCGATCCGACATGAGGGCGGGGAACGGGCACGCGCGCGCGCGGCGGAGGCCGGCGTGATCGCCTGGTTTGCCGACAACCTTGCTCTGATCATGTTCGTGACGATGTTCGTCGTGATCTTCTGCGGCTATCCGGTGGCCTTCGTGCTGGGCGGCACCGGTCTCGCCTTCGCCCTGTTCGCTTGGGCGTTGGGCGACTTCCCGCTGATCAAGCTCTCCAACATCCTGCTGCGCATGTGGGGCGGCGTGGCGGTCGATCCCGTGCTGGTCTCGTTGCCCATGTTCATCTTCATGGGCGCGATTCTCGAGCGATCAGGTGTGGCGAAAGACATGCTCGATGCGTCGCAGGTGATGCTGCGCCGCATGCCCGGCGGGTTGGCGATCGCCGTCATGGTGATGGGCACGATCCTGGCGGCGCCGATCGGGGTCGTTGGTGCGTCGGTCGTCATGCTCTCGCTGATCTCGCTGCCACCGCTGCTCAAGGCCGGCTATGACAAGCGGCTGTCGATCGGCACGATCGGTTCCGCCGGGACGCTCGGCATCCTCATTCCGCCTTCGATCATGCTGGTCGTGATGGCCGAGATGCTGAACACCTCGGCGGGTGCCCTGTTCGCGGCGGCGACGATCCCGGGGTTCGTGCTCTCGGGCCTCTATCTCCTCTACATCTGGGGCGTGGCGCTGGTGCGCCCGGACCTGGCGCCCAAGTTGCCGCCCGAGCACGGGCCGCAGACCTCGCGCGAGACGCTGATCGTCGTGTCCCGCGGCATGCTTCCCATGACGGTGCTGATGGTCGTGGTACTCGGGTCGATCTTCGCCGGTTGGGCGACCGCCACCGAGAGCGCCGGCGTGGGTTGCCTCGGCGCGACCGGCTTCTCGATGGTTTTCCGCGAGCTGGGCGGCGACGATCTCATGCTCAGCATGCTCTACAAGCTCGGCATCGACACGCCATGGGAGATGATGGCGTTCGTGATGGTCCTGATCTTCCTTCTCGGGTTTCCGTTCGAGTGGATCGAAATCTGCCTGATCGTGCTGCCGATCTTCGGGCCGATCCTGATGAAGATGGATTTCTCCAGCCACATCGGCGACATGGTGGGCTTCATGCCGTGGTTCGCCACGCTGGTGGCGGTGAACCTCCAGACCTCGTTCATGTCGCCGCCCTTTGGCGCCACGCTCTTCTACATGAAGGGGACAGTGCCGGCGGACTGCTCGATGACCGATGTCTATCGCGGCACGTATCCGTTCCTCGTCCTGCAGGTGATCGGCCTCGCGCTCTGCCTGGCCTTTCCCGAGTTGAGCCTCTGGCTGCCGCGAATCTCCGGCATGCTTGACTAGAGCGGAATGGGAATAGATGGAACCGCATGCGGTTCCATCTATTCCCATTCGCGCGCCCGATCGGTGTGTGTTTCAGGAGGCACTATGAGTTCAGCTGGTCCCAGCTGAACTCATAGTGCTCTAGAGCGGAATGGGATCGGTGTGTTGTGCAGGAGGCACCACGGGTTCTGAGTCCGGCTGAACTCTTTGTGCTCCAATCCGTCAAAGCATCGCGCCGCCGGCGCGCAGCCTCTCGCGCAACGCGGCGGGATCGATCGCCGGCGCCGGCAGGTTGCCGGCGGCGACCAGGGCCGCGGCGATGCCCACGGCATGGCTCATA
>VGCH01000032.1 GCA_016870115.1 Alphaproteobacteria bacterium
TCGTGCCTGCATTCGCCGCATGGCCGGCTGCGCTACGCCGATCGGCTTCGCCGGCCACGCTCCAACTAGCGCAACGGCCAACTCTGAACTAGCATTCCATCTGGACCACTCGATGGGGGCCGATCAGTAACTTTCGGGGTAACTTGCTACCATCTCACTCGGGATTATAGTCAAATCAAATACTTAGGCGGGAAGTGTGCTTCCCGCTCTCTCCGCCAATCTCCGTCCGGTGCTCTCCAAAGACGGCCAACACGTCCGTCGTCAGCACAATCGGGACGTTCTGATGTCACGGACACACAAGAATGATCCGATGTACGCAGGCAGCCGTATAATTCGCAAGGGAGATAGACATGTTCAATTCGTATGACGTGGTCATGAACGACAAGGCCAATCCGTTGCGCGTCCTGCCGCCGGCCCAGCGCTTTCAGTTGATGGCTGGGCTAAGCCTCATGTGGACAACGATTTTCTGCACTGCGTTGGGCGCGTGGTCTTGGTACGGCAGCTTGATCGTGGTCCACGTTCTGATGTGTCTAGGCATTGTGCTGACCGGCATGACTTTTCGTGTTGCGTCCAAGTCGGCCCCGCGCACGTACCGCGACTACCCATTGGCTGACGGCTCCGCGCGCTACGATGACGCTTGGGGCGGATAGCAGTCGATATGGACCCTGGAACGGATTTCTTGTCGCGGCGTCGCTTGTGTAGCCCCCCATGGCACTCAATACACTCTTTTTTGTGCTCGTCATCGTTACGGGTTTGGCAACCTTGGGCAGTCTGATTGCTGGCTTGGTAACAATGTCGAGAGTGCTTCCTGATCGCGGCCGAGACGGCAACATGTTCATGTGGTGGCGCGTCCGCCTTCAGGCCCTAACGCTCGTCTGGGTGCTATTGTGGAGGGCAACCAAGAACTGCGAGCGAGAACCATGGCGTGTCGCTCGCTCTCCACTGCGCCCGCGCTCACGTCAAACTGGGCAGCAGCGGGAGTTTCCGGACCAGGGGAGCGGCTCGGAAAGAACAGGGTGTGGATTGTCGCTACACTGTACGCCTTCAATCGAGTGCAGAAGCAGGGTTGGTGGGCTTCATCTGACAACTGACCATGCGCCGACCGCAGATTGCCCGTTCAAGCGAGCCCGTCGACCGCGGCAATCGACAGCCATACCGACAACCAGGTTTTTTAGGGACCCGCTCATTGAACCTCAGATAACAGGTGTACCATGCGTATCTTGATTATCGGCGCGAGCAAGGGAATCGGCTTGGAAACAACCCGCCAAGCCCTGGCTGCCGGTCATCATGTGCGCGCCTTGGCTCGATCTGCTACCGCGATTGCGGTCTCGAATCCGAGCCTTGAGAAGATGCCGGGTGACGCGTTGAAGCCCGAGGATGTAGAGGCGGCACTTGCCGGGGTGGGCGTCGTGATCCAGACCCTCGGCGTTGGACTGGGAGAATTGTTCCGGCCTGTTCATCTGTTCTCGGACGCGACCCGAGTGCTGATCGCGGCAATGAATAGACAAGGTGTCAAACGTCTGATCTGTGTGACCGGCTTTGGAGCTGGTGATAGCCGCGCCAGCATCAGCTGCCTTCAGCGGTTGCCGTTCCAGATCGTATTGGGCCGCGCTTATGACGATAAGACTTTGCAAGAGACGTTGATTAAAGAAAGCGGACTTGATTGGACGATCGCGAGGCCTGGAGTTCTGACCAGTGGACCGCGGACCGGCCGTTACCGGATTCTTGCCGAGGCCTCCCAGTGGCGCAACGGGATCATATCGCGCGCAAATGTCGCCGAGTTCCTCGTTAGACAGATCGGGGATGGCGCGTTCATTCGCAAGACTCCGGTACTGATCAACTGACGAGTGGACTTTTTGGGAGATTAGCGTGGAGTCGGAGCTTTCGAAATCGACGGTGTATTTTGATGGCTCCTGTCCTCTGTGTCGGGCAGAGATCGGGTACTATCAACGTAAGGATCAAGACCGTGCTCTCTGTTTCGTCGATGTTTCCGAAACTGGCGCCATACTCCCGGATGGAATTACCCAGGAGCGCGCGATGAAGCGCTTCCATGTTCGTGCAAGCGATGGGCGGGTTCTTTCCGGCGCGGCCGCATTCGTCGAGGTTTGGACTGGTTTGCCCAGATGGCGCTGGGCAGCACGTGCCGCGTCCCTGCCGGGCGCTCTGATTGCCCTGGAGTGGGGCTACAGGGTTTTTCTTCCGGTTCGCCCGTTCATGTCGCATTTCTTTGGGCGAGCTCTGAGGCTTCGGGCGGCCATAGGCGGAGCCGAGCGCCGGTGATTGGGCAATCTAGACCGGAAGACGAAACGGCTGACAGGGTTGACCTTGGGTCGTTTCCCCAGGCCGGCGTGGCGGTCGTGTTCGGCGCTGGTGGCGGTATTGGAGGGGCATTGGTCGAAGCCGTCCAGGCCGTAGGAAAGTTCAAGCATGTCGTCTCATTCAGTCGCAGCACTTCACCAGCGATCGACCTTCTGGACGAAGGCAGTCTCGAACGTGCCGCGGCGTTCGCCGCCGATTTGGGTGGCCTTCGTCTGGTGATCGATGCGACCGGATTTCTCCATGATGATCGCCAGGGACCCGAGAAGAGCTGGCGGCAACTCGATGCGGCCAATCTCGCGCGCGCCTTTGCGTTGAATGCGATCGGGCCCGCGCTGATCATGAAGCATGTGCTGCCGCGGTTGCCGCGGTCGGGCAAATCTGTCTTCGCGACACTGTCCGCCCGAGTGGGGAGTATCGGCGATAATCGGCTGGGTGGTTGGTATTCCTATCGAGCGTCGAAAGCCGCACTCAATCAGCTCGTGCGAACTGCGGCTGTTGAACTGGGCCGTCGATCGCCAAATGCTATTTGTGTAGCCCTACATCCGGGCACGGTCGCCACAGCGCTGTCTGCTCCCTTCGCAGCGACCGGTTTGGATGTGCATCCTCCCCCCGTGGCGGCCCGACATCTGCTCGCTGTCGTCGATCAACTCACGTCAGAAGCTAACGGGGGGTTCTTCGACTGGCGCGGCCAGACTGTGCCCTGGTGATCGCATGGCTCGAATGCGTCGCAAGGATGAACTGCCGACCAAGCTCTGTGTAGTTTGCAGTCGACCCTTCGTCTGGCGAAAGAAATGGGCTCGCGACTGGGCGAATGTGAAATACTGCTCAAAGCGCTGCCGGGATGCGCCGCACCTACGCGCGTCGGAACGCGGACTCGCCCCGTCATGACTGCCTTGAGAATTATTCTCGGCGACCAGCTGTCTCTGGACCTGTCCGCGCTGGACGACCTAGAGCCAGGCCGTGACGTTGTCCTGATGATGGAGGTTATGGAAGAAAATACCTACGTCCGGCATCACAAGCAGAAGATAGTCCTGGTGCTGGCGGCGATGCGCCACTTCGCCGAGACGCTCCGCCAGCGCGGTCTGACAGTAGACTATGTAGGCCTCGACGCGTCCGACAATACCGACAGCTTTGCAACCGAGATCCAACGCGCGGTAGCGCGGCATCGCCCGAGCCGCATTGTGTTGACCGAACCTTCGGAATGGCGTGTTCAGGCGATGGTCGAAGGCTGGCAAGCTCTCACCGGCCTGCCTGTCGAAGTCCGCTCCGATCATCGCTTCTTTGCTAGCCGCGCGCGTTTCGCTGCCTGGGCTTCGGGGCGCCAAGGCTGGCGAATGGAGTATTTTTATCGCGAGATGCGGCGCGAACATGGTCTCCTTATGGAAGGTGATCGACCGGCCGGCGGCGAATGGAACTATGACCGGGAAAACCGCAAGAGACTTCCTGCAGGCGCTGTTTCACCCGCGAGGCGTCGGTTCTTGCCGGACGAAACGACGCGCGAGGTGATCGCGCTCGTCGAGCGCCGATTCCCCGATCATTTTGGCGAGCTGCAAGAATTCGGATGGCCGGTGACACGATCTGATGCGTTGCGCGCGCTGGGCGATTTCGTCGAACATGGACTGCCGCACTTCGGCGATTTTCAGGACGCAATGAAAGCCGACACCCCATTCCTGTTCCACTCGCTGCTGGCGCCAGCTTTGAACCTCGGGCTGCTTTCCCCCCGCGAAACTTGCAAGGCAGCGGAAGACGCTTGGAGGTCAGGCCGGGCGCCTCTGAACGCCGTAGAAGGTTTTGTGCGTCAAATCCTGGGCTGGCGTGAATATGTTCGCGGCGTCTACTGGACTCTGATGCCGGGCTATGCGGATCAAAACGCACTGCAAGCGACCCGCGATCTGCCAGCGTTCTATTGGACCGGCGCCACCGACATGCGGTGTCTCCGAGAAGCGATCGGCAGTACGGCGAGATACGCCTATTCTCACCATATTCAGCGGCTGATGGTGACCGGCAACTTCGCCCTGCTGGCTGGCATCGCACCGCGGCAAATCGAGCGCTGGTACCTCGCCGTTTACGCCGATGCGTTCGAGTGGGTGGAGATGCCCAACACGCTCGGCATGGCGGTCTTCGCGGATGGCGGGCAGATGGCTTCTAAGCCATATGCTGCTTCTGGAGCCTATATTGACCGGATGTCGGATTTTTGCGCCGGCTGCACCTACGATGTGAAGCAGAAGACCGGGCCAAAAGCATGCCCCTTCAATTACCTATACTGGGCCTTTCTGATCAGACAGAAAGAGCGGCTTTCAGGTAGCCCTCGGATGGCGATGCCTTATCGTAATCTTGCCGGATGGCCGCGAGAACGTAAGGCAAAGATGCTCGCCGAGGCGGACGCTTTTCTTAATCAACTCAATTAAAAAAAGCCCACGATCGAGTGGTCTGTTATCGAATTTGATCACACGATAGCGCGAAAAGAGACGTGTGCGAATTGATAACAATTCTAGCGAATACAGGACCTTGTGACGTTACCCCTTCCGAATAATCCGGGTTGAAGTTGAGTCTGGTCCTTTAGGAGAGGGCCAGACGATGAAGCGGAAGAGGTTCAGCGAGGAGCAGATCATCGGGGTGCTGAAGGAGCACGAGGCCGGGATGAAGACCGCCGATCTGTGCCGCGGGCACGGGGTCAGCGAGGCGACGTTCTACAACTGGAAGAGCAAGTACGGCGGTCTTGACGTGTTGGAGGCCCGGCGCCTGCGGGCGCCCAAGGGGGAGAATGCCAAGCTGAAGCGGCTGCTGGCGGACGCCATGCTGGATAATGCGGCGCTGAAGGATCTACTGACAAAAAACTGTGACGCCCGCGGCCAGGCGAGAGGCCGTCGCTCACCTTCGGGTTGCCACGAGATGAGCGATCGGCGGGCGTGCCGGGTGATCGGCTGTCAGCGGATGACGGTGCGGTACTGTAGCCGACGGCCGGATGACGCCCGGCTGCGCGACCGTCTGGTGGCGCTGGCGCGCGAGCGGCGGCGGTTCGGCTACCGGCGCCTGCTGATCTTTCTGCGCCGGGAAGGCTTCGCGGTGAACCACAAGCGTCTGTTCCGGGTCTATCGCGAGGAGCGGCTGATGATGCGCAAGCTTGGCAGCCGCAAGCGGGCGCTGGGCAGCCGGACGCCGATGCCGGTGCCGGCCCGGCCGAAGGAGCTGTGGGTGCTGGACTTCGTCGCCGACCAGCTGGTCTGCAGGCGTCGGTTCCGCATCTTGGCTAGAATAGTCGGAGCCGAGCAGAGCGAGTGTCACTAAGCGTTTGGCGCATTCCTCGACTGGCCGTTGGGCGTCATGATGGCGGACAGGCATTGCATCGGGCACCGTGGAGAGGGCAGGCTAAGCACCGGACAAGATATGGTCGCAAGCATCCGAGTACGTGGTGTTCAACGGGGTAACTTTCGGGGTAACTGGCGCGCCTCAAACTGAAGAACAAATCTTTTCAATGACTTAGTAGGTTTGTGTGCCTCCCGCTCTTCCGCCAATCCCGCGCCGGTGGACGTTCGTGTAGGATCGAGCCATGGCCGCTGCCGACACCCTGATCGCCCGCCTGCAAGCGGACTGCACCGACGCCGAGCGCGAGGAAGGACGCGTGCGCGAGGCGTTCGATGCGGCGATCAAGGCGGCCGAACTGCGCCGCGCCTTCGCCTGGCGCCGACTGTCGGCGCTCTCGGACATGGCACGCATCGCCGCCACCGAGCCCGATCGGGCCGAGGCGGTCCGTCGTCAGCTGGTGGCGCTGTTCCGCGAGATCGGCTGGATCGAGGGCGACCTCGCCGAACTGGGCGAGGGTTCCAAGGCGCTGGTCGGTTGGCTGACGCCGATCGCCGAGACGCTGCATGCGGCCGCGCATCCCTCCGCTGAGGGCGAGACCGAGCCTGCGATGCCCGCCGATCCATTGGCCGCATTCCGCGCGTTCGAGGCCTGGTATGAGGCCGAGCACGGCCGCGCGTTCCTGGAGGCTTTCGAGCGCTGGGTCCCCGAGACGCCCAAGGTGGAGTTCTGACGTGCCCCTGCTGGTGGAGCGCACCGCTCTCGTCAGGATGGAAGTGGGCCCATGAAGTCCGACTTCGAGACCTGGCTTGCCGCGCAGTTTGCCGACACCGGTTCATTCACCGCATTCATTGTGCTGGTCCGCATTGGAGACGAAGAGGTCGAGGCGCTGAAATCGAGCTACGCCCATCTGATCGGCGACGAGATGCCATGGCGCGACATGCGCGCGCTGCTCGACAGCGCCGGTGTGCCATGGGACGGCGTCGCCTTCTTTGTGGGGCTGGGCGCGTCGGGCGGTCCGTTGCCCGACGATGCGGCGCGACGCCGTCTGAAGGACGTCGAGGCCGACATCAAGGCCGATCCGCTATCGCTGAACCGCGGCATGTTTTTCGATCGCCAGGGCCGGCACCTGCGCATCGACGAAACCGCGGCGGCGACACGGCACTGATCGTGGCGAACGACGGCGCCATCCGGATCGCGGTGCAACGGCTCGGGACCCAGGGCGCCGAGCGGCGCGAGGAGGCGGTCGCCGAGGAGGTCGCCGTCGCCCTGTCCTACAACGGCATTTCCCACGCCGTGATGATGGCCACGCCGCTCGATCTCGAGGACTTCGCGCTCGGCTTCTCGCTTACCGAAGGCATCGTCGCGGACGCGTCGGAAGTGTTCGACATCGAGGTCGAACCGGCAGGCCGCGGCATCGAGGTCCGGTTGCGTATCGCCGAGCGACGCATGGCGGCCCTCGCCGAGCGCCGTCGCAGCCTGGCGGGTCGGACCGGCTGCGGGCTCTGCGGCGTGGATTCGCTGGCGGCGGCCTTGCGTCCGGTCCACGAGGTGGTGGCCCCGGCGCGGATCTCGGCCGGCGCCATCCGTCTTGCCATGGCGGCGCTTCCCGCGATGCAGACGCTGAACCGTGCCCATGGTGCGCTCCACGCGACCGGCTGGGTGACGCCCGACGGCGCGCTGGTGGCGGTGCGCGAAGATGTCGGGCGCCACAACGCACTCGACAAGCTGGCCGGGGCGCTTGCGCAGGCGGCGCGACGGAGCGGCAGGCCGACCGGCCCGGGCTTCGTGCTGGCGACCAGCCGTTGTTCCTACGAGATGGTGCAAAAGGCGGCCGCTATCGGCGCCTCGGCGATCGCCGCGGTTTCGGCACCGACATCGCTGGCCATCGAGACCGCTCAAGCGGCACGCATTGCGCTTGCCGCTTTCGTGCGCGACGACAGGCTCACGCTCTATGCCGGCGCCGATTTGGTCGATCCGTGAGACACGGGCTCGTGTTCGGTGTCACCGGCTGGAAGAACGCCGGAAAGACAACCCTGGTCGAGCGGTTGGTGGCGACGTTCGCCCGCCGTGGCTGGCGGGTGGCCACGATCAAGCACGCCCATCATGAGGTCGATATCGACCGGCCGGGCGCCGACTCCTTCCGCCACCGCGCGGCCGGCGCGATCGAGACCGCCCTGGTCGGCGGCCAGCGGTACGCCATCATGCGCGAGGAAGCGGAGCCGCCGCTGGCGGCCGTTCTGGAGCGGCTGCTGCCGGCCGATCTTGTGCTGATCGAGGGCTACAAACGCGAGCCGCATCCAAAGATCGAGGTGTGTGGCGCCACCGCGGACCGGCCGCCCCTGTGGCGCGGCGATCCGGCGATCGTCGCTGTCGCCGCCGATGCCCGCCCCGAGGGGCTTGCGCTGCCCTGGTTCGCTCGCGACGACATCGCGGCTATCGCCGACTTCATCGCTGTGCGGCGCGGGTAGGCGGCCGGCTGGCCGCATACTCCTTGTCACCCTGAGCGACAGCGAAGGGTCTTTCGCGCTCCGCGCGTCGAGGAAAGGTCCTTCGCCTGCAGCTCACTGCGCCGGGGGGTTGGATTCGCGCTGGCCCGCGAAGATGCCGCCCGCCTTGTAGCTGTTGTGGTTGTTGGTGATGTTGAAGCTGCCGGCCTGGCCTTTCACTGCGTCGGTCGGGCTGGAGAAGAACGAGCCCGCAAGTGAGCCCGACCTGACGTCCGCGCCCACGGCCGGTGAGGTGAAGGAGCCGGTGAAGTCGCGGCCACCGCTCGCGTTCACGGCCGACGAAGTACCGGTGAAGTTTCGACCGTCGAAGCCCAAGGCAAGAGTGCCCGTCTGGGTCGCGAAGTTCCAGGTGTGCGAGAAGCTGCCGGCCTGGACGTAGGAGTTGGCGCCATTCACGACGTTGCCCACCATGTGGCCGGTATAGGTCGCGCTCCCCATGTTCGGAATCTGCGCCGCGATGGACAGCTTTCCGGCCACGTAGGTTGCGAGATTGAGCCGGTCGCGCTCACCCTGTCGGAAGCCCGCATTGTCGTAGCGGATGTCGCCACTCCACCAGCCCCAGGTCAGGAACTCGCAGGTGCAGGCGGTGACGCCGGCGTTGGTGAACAGCGAATCGACCGACGCGGTGTTGTAGCTCGACAGAAAGGTGCGCGAGCCGATGTTGATCTCGGCCTGCCCGGTGTCTGGAGTGACGCGCGACCGCGGAAGGTTGTCGGCAACCTGGTCCCGCATGGCATAGGTCCTGTCGTCGATGAAGGCGCTGGTCGACACATGCGTGTCGGCCGTGCTGCCCAACTCGAAGATTGCGGTCGGGTTGGTCTCGGCGCCCGGCGTGGTCCAGTTTCCGATCTGGATCCGGGCCAGCGCGCGATTGGTTGTCGCGTCCGTCTGGATGCGCACACCTTCCGCCGACTGGCCCTTGGTCTGGATCAGGCGGGTCGAAAACACGCCAGTGTTATCGCGCACCTCGACCACGCCGCCGCTGTAGCCGAACAGTGTCTGGGTCGTGCGCGTTCCGACCGTTGGCGTCGCGTCCTTCACCGATGCGGTGATTGTGTAGTAGGCCGAGCCACTGAGGTCGTTGTAGGGCTGGTGGAACGCCGCCTGGGGCGTGCGCGTCGCGGTCGCGACGTTGCCCACCACGTTGTTGTCGATGCGCTCCGGCACATGGACCATGTACTCGCCGGTGGGGCCGTAGATCGCGTTACCCGCGCCTGTGTCCATGGTGGACTGCGACGAGGTGTTGCGGCCGACCAGCTGATCGCCGCCCAGCCGGAAGGTCGCGCTGTGGGCGCCGGCGTTCGCCACGGAGCCGTTGGTGCTGTCGTTGAAATACGTGCCGAGGAACACGCCGTGGTAGGATTTCTGCGTGGCCCCGGTGCCGGCGATCGACACCGTCGCCTGCATCGACACCGCGCGTTGGTCCGCCGGCACGCCCGGAATCGCGCCGGGACCCAGACGCTCGGAGTAGACCGACAGGAGCTTCGAGGTCGACGCGGCCGCCTTGAGCGCCGCGTCGTTGGCGACCGAGTCGTTGGCGAAGGGCAAGCCGCCCGGGGTGATGACGTTGTTCACGACATGGGCGGCGACGCCGGTCCGCGGCAGGTTGGCCGCGAGAGTGGGATCGCCGCCGATCAAGCCGAAGCTCTTGCCCAGTGCATCCGTGACGACGAACACGAAGAAGCGTCCATCGGCCGAGACCTGACCCCGCCCGGTCCCGGGGCCCGTGTCCGTGTTCCCGGTGAAGGTGTAGCTCTGGCCCGGCCGCCAAGGAACGCCGAGCGCGCGGCCGTCCGCCAGGGTGATGGTGGCCGTACCGTTCAGCACGCTGCCCGTCGCGGCCAGCGGCTGGTTGTTCGCCGCCAACCGGGGCGCGGCGAGCGTGGTGTTGTTGAAATTCTCGAAGGGCTACTGCTTAAGGAACCGGCCGCGCGTCACGATCACCGTCGGCTGCGTCTGTTGCTGCGTCTGGGTGTCGCTGAGGGCGGTCGTCGTCGAACCGCCCGGGCCGCCGGTCCTGCCGGCACCGCCCGCCCCGCCTGTCCCGCCCGCGGTTCCACCGGCGCCGCCGGTTCTGCCGGCAGAGCCCGAATTGTTGCCGCTGAAGCCCGAATTGGTCGCGGCCTGATCGGCGTTGCCGCCGGTGCCGCCGGTGCCGCCCGAACCGCCGGTTCCACCACTACCGCCGGAACCGCCGCCGCCCTCCAGCGCGCCCATGGCGCCGGCGAGTCCGCCCTGGCCGACCTGCTGCGGGCCGCCCAGCGGCGAGCCGCCAGTGGTCGTGACCTCGGAACCGGGCCGGGTGACGGTCTGGGTCTGGCCCTGGCCGGTCACGGTCATGGCCGCGCCGAAGATGAAGGCCGAGGTGGTTTGCGTGGAGGTCACGGTGAAGATCGTGATGCCGCCGCGAATGCCGATGGTGCTGGAGGGCGTCGTGATCGTGACCGGCGACGTCTTGCTGATCCGTCCGCCCACGAAACGGAACACGCCCTTGCTCGCGGTGATCGCGAGGTCGCCGGTCTTGGTCGCGGGATCGTAGACGAAGCGGTCGATGGTGAGCTGCGCGTTGGGCCCGACCGTGAGCGAGGAGCCGTCGAGGAACAGCAGATGCGCGCGGTCGTTCGCCTGGGTGGTGATGACCTCGTTCGCCTGCACGTCGACGCCGATGCGCAGCACGCGCTCGGCGGCCTGCGGCGGCTTGCCCACCGGATCGCCGGAGGTCGCCGAGGTGACGCCGACCCGCGCCTGGGCGGGGGTGGCAAGCGCGAGCGCCGCGAGGGTGGTCAGCAGCGCGGTGCTGGAGCGGAACGAGAACGGCATGGCACGGTCTCCAAGGCTCTAGAAGCGGAAGCTTACGCCAACCAGCGTCGAGTCGTTGATGAATTTGTAATTGGGCAAGGATGCGGCCCGCAGATGGCGACCCGCCGACCAGACGAAGGTCTTCCTATCGTCCAGCGGAATGCCAACGGACAGGTTCAGGATCGTGTCATCCTGGGTTCGCATCGTGTTGGGGTCCACCGTGACGTCGGGCCGGTCGTAGGACCACCACTGCTTGGTGACGCCGATCGAGAAGGTCCAATGGCCATCCTCGTAGAAGAGCGGCACGGGCACGCGGAACGCGAGGCCGGCGCCCACGCTCCACATCGTGTAGCTCTGCCAGTCGACCCGCGCGAGGTAGCGCGTGTAGCCGCCCGAGAGCTGCAGCGAGATCATGTCGGTGAGCTGGTACTGCAGGCCGGTCGTGACGGCGTACTCAGTGCCGCGGAACTGGCCGTTGGTGGGCAAGGTGGGCTGGTCGTCGTGCTCGTGGCGGCGCACCGCGAAGTTGGCGTTGTGGCGCAGCCCCTCGGCCAGCAGCACGGCGTATTCGATGCCGGTGCCCCAGCTTGCGTAGTAGGGCACGTCGTTCACCCACAGGTGGCCGGCGGTGAGGAAGGGCCGGACCGAGAAATCCTCGAAGCTGCCGGGAAAGACCGCGAAACGCGGGCCGGTGGTGATCTCAAGCAGCGACAGGTTCGAGGTCCGGACCTGGAACTGGCGCGTCGCGAACGAGGTGAAGACCGTCTCCAGTCCTGCCTTGTGCTGGGCGCCGAAATCGTAGAAGTGGCGGACCTGCAGCGAGCCGATGGCGCCCCAGTCGGCGGTGCCGACGGCATTGGCGCTGAGCGTCGCGGGCAGGCCGAACAGCCGAATATTCTGCGAGGTGGGACCGAGATTGGCGCTCGACTGGTAGCGCAGGCCGGCGAAGATCTCGGCCGAGAGCTGCGAGGGGCTCTGCCGCGCCTCGACCTCGGCCAGGAATTGTTGGGCGCGGGCGCGCACGTCGTCGGGTATGCCGGGCGTGGCCAGCGCCGACTGGAGATAGGTCCGCGCCGTCTCGAAGGAGCCCAGCCGGAAATAGAGCACACCGAGCTCCAGCCGCACGCGCGGCAGGTTGGCGTCGATCAGCAGCATGCGCTCCAGCACCGAAATGGCGCCCTCGAGATCGCCGGTGCGCACTGCGAGGTTGGCGAACTTGAACAGCACGTCGAGATCGGCCGGCCGGCGCAGCATCTCCTGGAACGCAGCGTCATAGGCGCGCTCCACGTCCTCGGTCACCACGGTGACCGGCTGCTGCTGGACCGGCTGGCTGAAGCCCGGCGAGGCGGCGGCCAGCGCGAGCAACACCGCGCCCGCGAGCCCTACCTGTGGACTTTCCCTAGCCACCGATCGCACGTCTCCCGTGATCACCAGTATACCCCGGGCCGGCCCGTCGCTTCAATCTTCAGACCAGCCAGCTCAGCAGCACGGAAGCCCACGAAAACGGCGGGTTTTGGCGGGCCGCGCGCATGCGCCACAACATGCGCCGGTACTGCCGTTCGCCCAGCGCGGTGACGAACCGGTCGCGGTCGCGCTCCATCGCCGCCAGCATGCGATCCAGCATGCGGGCGTGCGTGTCGCCCCAGTTGCGCGCGCTGAGATGCAGGCGGCCGCCCAGCACCGGATTGTCGGCCGCGCCGTTGCGGCCGTGCAGGCGGTAGCCGTAGAGCGCCTCGTCGATCAGCAGCGACCCCGCCACCATCTGCGCCATCACCACGACGTAGAAATCCATGTGCAGGCGGAACGCCTCGTCGTCGTCGGGAAAGACGAGATCGATCAGCGAGCGGCGGAACACCATCGAGGAGGTGCTGACCCAGACCCAATGGACCTGGCGCACGGTGTGGAGACGATAGGGCGTGGCGGCGCCGCTCCAGCGCACGCCGCCATCGGGCGCCAGCTCGGGCACCCGGTCGGCGGGCACCGGCCGGAAGGCGACGCCGCGGTCGGCGCGCGCGCGCTCCTTGCCGAACCAGTAGACGGTGCCGGCGATGGTCCGCCCCTGTCCGTCGATCAGGCGGGCGTTGCAGGCGGTGAAGCCGACGGCGTAGCTCTCGTTGAGATGCGCCGCGACGTGGCGCTGCAGGAAGGACGGCTCCCACACATCGTCGGAGTCGAGGAACGCCACGAAGGTCGCGCGGGTCCGCGCGAGGCCCGCGCGGGTGGCGCCGGTCTGGCCGACATTGCGGTCGAGCCGGATCAGGCGGAAGCGCGGATCGGCCAGCCCGTCGAGGACGGCCTGCGCCACCTCGGCGGAGTCGTCGGTGGAGCGGTCGTCGACGATCACGCAGTCGAAATCGCGCAGCGTCTGCGACGCGACCGAGCGGATCGCCTCGCCGATATAGTCGCGGCAATTGTAGAGTGTCAGCACGACACTGACGCGGGGCGCTTGCGCTGTCGCCTCGGTCATCGCACACAGGCTCCGGCCCGCCGATGTCGCGCTTCGATCCCGTTCCCGAACGACTGCGCGCCTGGGCGCGCGCGATCTGGCGCGACCTGGTGGCGCTGCACGGCGCCGCCCGCGATCCGCGCACGCCGCGGCTGGCGCGCTGGGTGGCCATCGCGACGCTTGCCTATGCGCTGAGCCCGATCGACCTCATTCCCGATTTCATTCCGCTGCTGGGCCAGCTCGACGATCTGGTGCTGGTCCCGCTCGGCCTGTGGTGGGCGCGTGCGCTGATCCCGCCGGAGGTGATGGCGGACGCGCGCGCCGACACCGACCGCCATTCCTGGCTGCCCGAAAGCCGGGGCGGCGCGATCGCGGTGCTCGCGATCTGGGCGCTGGTCGCGGGCTGGATCGGGTGGACGCTGCTGCATTAGGCCCTGGTCCCCGCCGGGCCCATGAAATCGAAGTCCGCGCCCTCGTCGGCCTGCAGCACCGTCTCCTGGAACAGCTTGGCGTAGCCGCGCTCGGCGCCGGCGGGCGGCGGCGGCGCGCGCCACGCCTTGCGGCGGCGCGCGAGTTCGGCGCGATCGACCAGCAGCTCCAGCCGGCGCTTGGGCACATCGAGGCGGATGCGATCGCCGGTCCGCACCAACGCGAGCGGCCCGCCGACGGCGGACTCCGGCGCGATGTGCAACACGATGGTGCCGAAGGCGGTGCCACTCATGCGCGCGTCGGAAATGCGCACCATGTCCTTCACGCCGGCGCGCGCGAGCTTGCGCGGGATCGGCAGATACCCGGCTTCCGGCATGCCCGGTGCGCCCTTCGGTCCGGCCTGGCGCAGCACCAGCACGTCATCGGCCGCGACATCGAGATCGGGATCGTCGATGCGGAGCGCAAGATCCTCGAGCGACTGGAACACCACCGCGCGGCCGGTATGGACCAGCAGCTTCGGCGTCGCCGCCGAATGCTTGATGACGCAGCCCTTGGGCGCGAGGTTGCCGCGCAGCACCGCCATGCCGCCCTGCGCCTTGAGCGGCGCGGTGCGCGGGCGGATCACCGTCTGGCCCGGCACCATCTCGGCGCCGTCGATCGCGGCCTTGAGCGGCTTGCCCGTGACGGTGAGCGCGCGCTCGTCGAGATCGGCGCGGATTTCCTTCATCAGGCGCGGCGTGGCGCCGGCCCAGTGGAAATGCTCCATGTAGTGGTCGCCCGAGGGCTTGAGGTCGACCAGCACCGGCACGGCGCGGCCGATCCGGTCGAACTCCCCGAGGTCGATGGCGATGCCGATCCGGCGCGCGATCGCCGTCAGATGCACGAGCCCGTTGGTCGACCCGCCGACCGCCTGCAGGACCGCCATGGCGTTGCGGAAAGCCGCCGGAGTCATGATCTCGGCGGGCGTCGGGCCGCCCGCGATCGCCATTTCGGCCGCGCGCTTGCCGGTCGCCTCGGCGATCCGCAGCCGGTCGGCGTGGGTGGCCGGAGCCGAGCCGCTGCCGGGCAAACCCATGCCCAGCGCTTCGACGATGCAGCCCATCGTGGAGGCCGTGCCCATCACCATGCAGGTGCCCTTGGTGGGCGCCAGCCGCTCGGTCAGCAGCTCGACATCGGCTTCGCTCAGCCGCTCGCCGCGGAACTCGCCCCACAGGCGGCGGCAATCGGTGCAGGCGCCCAGCACCTCGCCCCGGAAATGTCCCACCAGCATGGGCCCGACCGGCAGCACGATGGCCGGCCGTTTGGCGCTCGCGGCGGCCATCAGCTGCGCCGGGAGGGTCTTGTCGCAGCCGCCGATCAGCACGACCGAGTCCATCGGCTGGGCGCGGATCATCTCCTCGGTGTCCATCGACATGAGGTTGCGCAGGAACATGCTGGTCGGATGCGAGAAGCTCTCGTGGATCGAGACCGTGGGGAACACCATCGGCAACGCGCCGGCCAGCAGCACGCCGCGCTTCACCGCCTCGATCAGGTCGGGCACGTTGCCGTGGCAGGGATTGTAGTCCGAGGCGGTGTTGGTGATGCCGACCACCGGCCGCTCCAGCGCGTCGTCGGAGTAGCCGCCGGCCTTGATGAAGACCTTGCGCAGGAACAGCGAAAACTCGGCATCGCCGTAGGTCGCGAGGCCCTGACGGAAGCCCTTGTCCTTGCCGGCGCGCGGGCTCGCGCGGCGCGTCTTGCCCTTCATGCTCGATGCTCCGTTGTCAGGGGCCGCAGCCGCAACCGCTCGACGCGACGCGGCCGGCCGGCAGCGTGCCGCAGGGCGCCGGATCGGCGCACCAGGGCCCGCGCCGGAACGGCGTGAGCTCGCTCTGGATCTGCCGCCACTCGGCATCGGACTCGGTATAGCGTTGTGCGTCGCGTCGGTCGCGGAAGGCACCAGCCTCGTCTCCCAGCGTCTCGCGCAGATGCGCGCGCGCGAGGTTGGCGCGCGGCCACGCGCCATGCTGCTCGACCGCGGCGTCGAAGCTCGCGCGGGCGCGTTCGAAGGCGCCGAGGCGGTAGTCGATCAGGCCCTGCCAGACCAGTACGACCTGGTTGTCGGGCGCGACGTCAAGCGCGGCCTCGCAATCCGCCGCTGCGCCACCCACCCGGTCGAGCCGCAGCCGCGCGCCGCAGCGCAGCGCCAGCGTCGGCGCATGGCGCGGCTGGGCCCTCAGCACGGCGTCGTACTCGGCGAGCGCTGCCGCGAGCTCGCCACGCGACTCCAGGATTTCCGCCCGCGCGTGGCGGGCCGGCCAATAGCCGGGTGCCATGCGGGTGGCGAGACCATACTCGTTCAGCGCGACATCGAGGCGCCCCTTGCCACGCCACGCCTCGGCGCGGCGTGCGACCGCGAGCCAGCTTCCGGGTCGCATCCGCAATTCCCTCGTCAGCTCGGCGATGGCGCGATCCCAGTCGCCCATGCGGACAAACATGTCACCACGTGCGGCGACGATCTCGATATCGTCCGGCCGCTTGGGCTCGACGCGCGCGAAGTCTTCCAGGGCGAACAGGAATTCGCGGCGGCGGTACTGGGTCATGCCGCGATCGCGCAGCATGTCGATATTGTTGGGTTCGATTTTCAGCGCGGCGTCGAGCGCCCAAACTGCGGTCTCGAGTTCGCTGCGTTCGGCGAGGATCAGGCCGCGCAGATGGTGGGCCGGCGCACTCCCCGGCCGCAGCCGGATCGCGGCGTCAACTTCGGCCACCGCGCGCGCAAAGTCTCGTCGTTCGCGAAACGCCTGCGCGGCGCGCAGCAGCGCCGCGAGATCGGCCGGGGCGGCCGCGAGACTTGGCGGCGGGGCGGGGGCCGCGGCGCTGCAGGCACCGGTCTGGGCATCGCAGCCGCCAACGCCGCGGGCGGGTTGCGCCGCCGCTTGTGTCGCGAAAAAGAACAGGACCGGAAGGATCCGGAGGAGGGCGCGCACCGCTTTTCCGTCAGCAGAAACCGGCGCGTATTGTGTCAGAACGGCGCCGCTCCGGCCAGACCAGCGGCCCAGCGCGAGTGGATCGCGGGGTCGCGTTCGTGGACAAGAGTCGCCGCCAGTTCGTAGCCCATGACCGAGCCGAACTTGAAGCCGTGACCCGAGCAGGGCGACATCGCCCAGCCGGCGCGGCCCACCGGCTCGACGATGAAGCGTTCATCCCGCGTGACGCTGTAGAAGCAAACTTGCAGGCGAGGCGCGGGCCAGCGGTCGAAGCCCCGCAGCAGGCTCCGGCAGCGCTTGAGCAAGGGCGCGATCTCGGCCGGCGTCGCGTCGTCGCGCCGAGCGTCGGGATCGCCGCGCAGGCTGAATTCGTGGTCGCCCACCTTGAGACCGCGACCCTCGGCCGGCGGCGCGAGGTAGAGCCCGACATCGCCAGTCTTCTCGATCACGATCGGCGCCGTCGCCCAAGCCGCGCGGGCCTCGGGCGGCGGCTCAAAATAGGCGACGACCTGGCGCGACGGCACGACACGCGTGCCAATCGCCGGCAACAGCCGTCCGACCCAGGCGCCGGCGGCGACCACCAGCCGGTCGCCGGTATGTACTTTGCCGTCGCTGGTGGTGAGGCGCGCGCGGTCGGGATCGACCTCGCGCACCTCGGTCCCAGGATGCAGAGTGACGCCCGGCCGGGTCGCGAGATGGCGCACCAGATCGGCCACGATATCCTGTGCGAAGAGCAGTCCGCCGGTCTCGAGCCAAAACGCGCGTTCGAGCCCGGCCGGGTCAAGCAGCGGAAAGCGGCGGGACAGCTCGCCGACCGGAATCTCAGTCATCGGCCGGCCGATCCTGCCGAGCGTGCAGGCGGAAACTTCCGCCCAATCGGCACCATTGCCGGTCAGCGCCAACGTCCCGGTCCGCGCATGGTGGCGGCTTCCGAGATCCTTCCACAGGAGATCCCAGACCTCGAAGGCCCGGTCGATCATGCGGGCATAGCCCTCATGGTCGCCGTAGGGGTGGCGGATCAGGCGATGCTGGTCGAAGGAAGACCCGAGCGGCTGGGGCAACGGTCCGCGCTCGAACAGCGCCACCTCGTGGCCGAGGCGGGCGAGACCCCACGCGGTGCAAAGCCCCGCGATTCCGCCGCCCACGATCAACGTGCGCATGCGCCGGCCTGAGCGGATCGCGGTGTCGTCGTTTCAGCGATTGTACTTGCCGACCACGAGCTGGGCCTTCTGCCACTGGCCGCGATCGAGGTCGAAGTCCCGGGCCGGGTTGAACTGGCGCACCCGCCACTTGTCGCCCGAGATCTTCAGCAGGCGCTTGACCAATCCCTGCCGCGCGCCGTCGACCGCTTCCTTCAGGAACACGCAGTCGTCGCCGGGCTTCACCGGCTTGCCGGGATGCACCAGCAACAGATCGCCCTGCTCATAGGCCGGGCTCATGCTGTCGCCGATGACGTAGCAGCCGAAGCCGTCCTTCACCGCGGCGAGCGGCTCGGGGCGGCGCACGAAGTCGATCGGCTCCGACGTGATGATGATGGCGCCGTTGCCGCCTTCCGCCGAGGCATAGACAGGAAGGTCGGCGCGCTCCTGCTGGGCGCGCAGAGCCGCGACCCCGCGCATCTCGCCGCGATAGACGCCACCGGGCAATGCGCCGTAGGGGCCGCTGGCGCGCAGATCGTCGGGCGCCACGCCCATCAGTGGCGCGAGCTGCAGGCGCGACGATTCGGGAAGTTCACGCGGGGAGCCGCGCGTCAGGTACTGCTGCAGATAGGCGTGGTTTCGCCCGATCGCGAGCGAGAGCTTCTTCATGTCGAGGTCGGGCCGGCGGGCCAGGACGTCGAGAACCAATCGGCGTGCGGTATCCATAGGAAGGAGTTTCCCCCAGCTCCCCACGCCTGTCCAGTCCGGAAAGACGATTGACAGAAGATAAGCGGACTAGTAGGCAGGAGGATAGGAGGAAATCATGTCCTATCCAGAAATCTCCGACCCGCTGCCCGTCCGCCGCTTCGCGACGCTCTATGCCGGCCGTGCCGCCGCCCGCGGCGAGCATGGCGGGCGCATCGCGCGCCTGCTGGGCGCCAAGCTGGGCTGCCGCGCCGAGCGGGTGGTCGGGCTGATGGCGCGGCCGCTGGCCCGCGAGGCGGTACGGGGCTTCGGGCCGGCCGGCCGTGCGCTCGCCCGGGAACTGCTCGATGCGCCGGACCCGTTCCGACCGTCAGATCCCGCCGACCGGTTTCAGGTGTCCCATGACCGTTGAGCTTTCGTTTGCCGACATGCGCGGCATCGTGGTTGCCGCGTTGGAGCGCGCGGCCGAGACGCTGGCGCGCTTGCCTGTGCCGGCGCATGGCCTGCCGCATGCCGCGCGGTCGATTTGGCCCGACTCTCCGGGCGATGGGGTCTGGCTCGAGGATGTCGAGGCGGGGCGGCGTCGTAGCCCGCCTCACCCGCGGGCGATCGACGAGCTCGACCGAGTACTGCCCTGGCTGCATGGGCTCCAGCCGTTCGAGCGTCGAATTGTGTGGGCGCGGGCGGGTGGCGCCTCGTGGCCCCGCCTGCAGCGACGGTTCGGCTTGCGTGCCGGCCAATTGAGGCATCGCTGGTCTGTCGCGATCGATCGCCTGGTGGCGACCGCGATTGCCGACGCTGTCGCGCATGACCGGCAAGCCGCCGGACGGGCGCTGAGGCGGCCGATGCCGCGCGCGAAGCGCTCAGCCGATGCCGAGCGCGGCGTTGGACAGGTTGTTGGAAACCTTGGTGCCGATCTGGCTCAGGGCGGCGATCGCCGCGATGCCGATCGCCATCGCCAACATGGCGTACTCGATCGCCACGCCGCCAGCGGCATCGTCGATCAGTCGCCGGAGGGACCTGGTCCACATGGCAATATCCTATCGCGCGTGCCGGATGCTGCCTAACGCAGAAGGCGTCACATCGGGTGAATCGGCAGCTCAAGCGCAAACAAAACGGGCGGTCCCTCGCGGGACCGCCCGTCGATGTGATCCGGCGAAGCCGAGATCAGGTCATCGTGTTCGCGGCGTTGCTCAGCACGCCGTTGACCTTGGTGCCGACCGAGGTCATCGCGGCGATCGCCGCAACGGCGATCAGCGAGGCGATCAGCGTGTATTCGATGGCAGTCGCGCCCTGCTCGTTCTTCGCCAGGCGACGGAAGATGGACAGCATGATTATCTCCAAATGAAAGTGACGACGTTGTGGGGAACACCTGCGCTTCGAAATCGGCCGGTTTCTGGGGACCGGACAACCCTTGGCCGCAAGTGTCTGGGTCGGATGACCCTGTTCCTCTCTAAATGAATGAGGAACAGCATTTAATTTATTGAAATACAAAGTAGATTCAATCATGGCGTTGTATCAATCGCAACACCTTCCCGTGCCGGTGAGAGCGCTGAAGGGAGGCGCGACGCCGGCGCGGTTTCGCTAGGCGCGAAATCACTCTATCGTCACGACAACCAAGACAGGGGGCGGCGCATGCAGTCGATACTCGCCATGGCCTGGACGGCCGAGGATCCTGCGGTCTTCGACCTCTCCGCAAAGCTCGCGCGGCGCTACGGCGCGCGCGTCGTCGGGCTCGAGCCACCGTCCTATGGCGTGATGAGCATGGCCTGGGCCGACGCCGGCATGGGCGCGCCGATCGGCGGTGGCCTGACGGAGGATGCCGAGGAACGCGAGCGCATCGGCGCGGTGCGCGCGGCCTTCGAGTCGCGCATGACGGGGATCGACTCCGCTTGGCGTGCGGCCGATGACAGCGGGCCCACCGCCATTGGCACCGTGGGCCGGGCCTACGATCTCATCGCGCTGCCGCAGCCTGGCGCTTTGCCGCGCATGCCCGAGAGTGTGTTCGAGACGGCGCTGTTCGATTCCGGTCGGCCGGTGCTTCTGGTGCCGCCTGCCTTTGCCGGCGAGACAGGCTCGCGTGTGCTGTTTCCATGGAATGGCTCGACCGAGAGCGCGCGCGCGATCTCGATGGCACGGCCGTTCTTCATGCGCGCCGCATCCATCGAAGTGCTGAGCGTGGAGGGCGCCATGGTGCCCGGACCCACGGCCGCGGAAATCGCCACCGCGCTCGGTCGCCATGGCTACAAGGCGACCGGCACGCACGTGAAGCCAACGGCGGGCAAGACGGCCGGCCAGACTATCCTCGACCACGCGGCGGCCACGGGCGCCGACCTGGTGGTGAAGGGCGCCTACACCCAGAGCCGGCTGCGGCAGATGATTTTCGGCGGCGTCACGCGCCTGTTGATCCTCCAGGCGCCCATGCCGGTGCTGTTCTCGTACTGAGGAAAGAGTCCTAGCCGAATCAAGGGCTAGTAGTCGTTTTCTCCGTACCCACATCATGTTAGGGTAGGCTCCCCCTTTGGAGCTCGCCCTTGTCAGCTTCCGCGTCAGCCGCCAAACCCGGATTGCTCGCCCGATGGTGGGGGGCGCCACCGCCAGCGCCCCCGGCCCGCTTGCCCGCTGGCGATCTCGGCGCCTCCTATCGTGCGGTCGGCGCGCTGGAGGCTGCGGCTGCGCAACGTCACATCGACCAGGCGAGCGAGCGACTCCAATCGGCTCGCACCGCCGTCGCCGCCGTGATCGATGCCCTGCGTGAACGGGGCCTCGCCCACGCCGCGGCGGGCCGGCTGGAAGCGGCCGTGGTCGATTTCGATCGCGTGTTGAAGCTCGAGCCGCACGATCCGGTCTCGGTGTTCCATCGCGCGTTGGCCTGGCATCGCCTGGGCGACGCGGAGCGCGCGCGCGCCGACTATACGCTTGCCGCCTGGCTGCGGCCCGACGATGCGACGGTGCCGCTGGGCCGTGCCGATGTCGCGGCGGAGCGCGGCGAGTTCGACGACGCGATCCGCGACTACGACGAGCGGTGCGCCGCGGCGCCGACGATCCGCGTACGCTCTTCCGTCGCGGACGCACGCATCTGCGTGCCGGCGCTCTCGATCGCGCGATCGCCGACTTCGATCGCATCCTGCAGGCCGATCCTGAAGATGGCGAGGCGTGGCGCGCGCGCGGTGTCGCTCACGCGCGGCGCGCGGCGTGGCGGCAGGCGCTGGAGGACTTCGACCGCGCGATCGTCTGCGACGTGGCCGATCACGCCGCCTACTACACGCGCGGCGCCACCTATTTCCGGCTGGAGCTGCACAATCGCGCGATCGCCGATTTCTCCGCCGCGCTGCGGCTCAAGCCCGACTTCGTCGAGGCGCTGAACGATCGCGGCGGCGCTTGGGGCGCGCTGGGCGAGTATCGCCTGGCTCTGTCCGATTTCGATGCGGTTCTGGCGCTGCGGCCCAACGATCAGCGCGCCGCCGCCAATCGCGCGCTCGCCATGGAGCGACTGGGCGCGACCTTGCTGCCGCCAGCGCCGCCAGAGCCCGCAGCGCCGCAGGTCATCGAGGCGGAAGCGGTGCTGGTCGAGGCGGAGCCGGCGTCGCGGTCGGCGCCCGCGATCGAAACAGTCACACCGGCCGCACCGCTGCCGCTGGCGATCCGACCGGACGACGTCGCCGCCCAACCCTGGCGCGTCGCCGCCGGGCGCTGGTTCGGCGGGCTGGCGGGAGTCTCGGTCGTGGCGAGCGTCGCCATGACCTGGGATTTCTTCGCTCATCTCGGGTCGGCGCTCGCCGACGACGAGCCGGTGATTACCGGCTTCCCGAACTATGTCGGTGCGCCGCCCGAGAACGGCTATCTCGGCCTGTGGAGTGAGGACGCCGGCGAAAAGACGCTGGACTAGACGAGGCGTCGCCGGGACGCATCACTCGCCCCGAACGGTCAGCGCGGCGAGGCGCCACCGGAGCAACGCTCTCCCTTGGTCCGAGGCATCGCTTCGGGACCTTTGGCGATCCGCGACGGACGGTCTAGAAGCGCGGTGTGGACGACGATGATCGAAAGCGGCTGCGCCGCGTGCTGGGAGCCGTGGCGCTCGTGGCCGCGCTGGCAGCGACGGGCGCGGGCTGGTGGCGTGCGACCGAGGAGCCGCCGGAGGGACCGAGCGCGGGCGATCGCGTCGCCAGCTTGCGCGCGGATCGCGCGGCGCTCCTGGCGCGTGCCGATCCTGAGTCGCGCGTGCGCCTCGCCCGGGCCTTGGCCGACGCGTCGCTACTGACCGATGCGCTCGCGGTGCGGCATGATCATCGCGCGGGCGAGCCATTCGCGGCGCTGACCCAACCCCACCGCCACGCCTTCGAGGCCGTGGACGCCCTCAACGAGGCCGTCGCGGTCGTGCTCGATCGGCCGAGCCCCGGTCTTCGTGCCGACGCGCTCGCCCGCTATCGACCGGTCGCCGACTCGCTGGCGCGGTTGGCCGGGACCGATCCGCTGCCCCTGGTGCTCGACTACACGCCCCGGGTCATCGCGCCGCGTCTCGCGCCGCAGGAGATCGCGCTCGCCCAGCCGCCGCGCGCGCTGCCGGCGATCGAGCCGAGCCCACGTGCTGCGAGTGAGGCCAGCGCACCATCGCGGCCTACCGACGCCGGGCCGCTGCCGCGCTATCTGCCGGAGTTCGCCGCCGGCGAGGCGCGCGAACCCCCGGTCGTTGTCGAGATCGTCGGGCTCGCGCTCGATGCCGGGCCCGCCGTGCTGACTGTCGGCGGCGTGCGCGTCACGGCCTTGGGCGAACGTCACCGCCTGCGCTTTGAGATTCCGCGCGCAGCGCTCGGTGGCGATGCGGTGCGGGTGCGCACAGTCGAGCCGCTGCTGCAGATCCGCCGTGGCGGCCGGCTGCTCTCCTTCCGCCTGCCCATGCTCGTGCTGCCCGATCGTCCGGGTTCGGTGGCGCTCGACGAACGGGTCCGCGAGATCGTGCTGGAGTCCCAGACGCTTGTGTCGCGGAATTGCTTGGCGCGGGCTGCGGCCGGCGAGACGCGTGCCACGCGGCGTTGCTTCGACCCGCCGGAAGGCTGGCGGTTCGATCGCGACAGCCGGCGAGTCGTCGTGGTTGAGCGGCTGGGCTGGATCGAGGACGCGCCCGACCCGACGCTGAACGCCGGCGGCGTCGAGTTCGCGCCGGACGAGCCGCCCGGCCAGATTTGCGTCGTCGTGACCGCGCGCGCCGCGGTACGGGCTGCCCGCACCGCCACGGTCGGTCGCTTCGAGGTGGCGCTGCTGCGCGAGCGCGCCACAACGCGGGTACGACGCTCCGGTGTCCGGGCGCTCGACTGGCAGGAGCCGCTGCGCTTGCCGCTCGATCCGGAGGCTCTGGAGCGCAAGCTCTATGTGCGGCTCCTGGACGGTTTCGACATTGAGGTGACGAACCCCATCGCCGGCGGCGCACCGTTCCTCGGCTTCGTTACACCGACCGAGGGCGGACATCTGGTGCTGGTCGTCGATCCCGCGCTCGCGCCGTAGACCGGTTCCCCGCCGCCACGATCCGCGCTACCGTCGCGCGCCGCACCGGAGCTCCCCGACGCGATGCCGCCCACGAGCGATTTGCCCACGACCCGATACGCGCGAGCGGGCGATGTCAGCATCGCCTACCAGACGATGGGCGACGCGCCGCTCGATCTGATCCTGGTGCCGGGTCTCGTGTCGCACGTCGAATTCGGGCACGAGCTGCCGGGCTACACCGATTTCCTGCGGCGACTCGCGGCCTTCGCGCGTGTGACCACCTTCGACAAGCGGGGACAGGGTCTGTCCGACCGCGTCGCCGGCGTAGCGAGCCTCGAAGAACGGATGGACGATCTCAAGGCGGTCATGACGGCGCTGGGCGTCGAGCGGGCCGTGCTGATGGGCTACTCCGAAGGCGGGTCGATGGCGGCGCTCTACACGGCGACCTTCCCGGAGCGGGTCAGCCGGCTGATCATCTACGCCTCGATGGCGCGGTTCACCCGCGCCGATGACTATCCGCACATGCCGACCCTCGACGAGATACGCCGGTCGGTGCGCCACTGGGGCACCGGCGCTTCGATCAAGTCATTCGCGCCGAGCCTTGCCGGCGATCCCGAGGCGATGCGCCTGCAGGCGCGAGTCGAGCGGATGTGCGCGAGCCCTGGCGCCTATCGCGACATGCTGGAAGCCAACGCCAGCATCGATGTGCGCGCTGTGCTGCCGCAGATCCGTCGCCCGACGCTCGTGCTGCATCACAGCGGCGGCCGGATGGTGCCGGTCGGCAACGGCCGATACTTCGCCGAGCACATTCCGGGCGCGCGCTACATCGAGTATCCCGGCGGCGATCACCGACCGTGGGCGCCCGAACATGCCGAGCAGCTGGTCGCGGATGTCCGCTCGTTCGTCACCGGCCGGCGCGAGCGAGTCGAAGAGAGCGCCGGTCGCGCCCTCGCGACGGTGTTGTTCACCGACATTGTGGACTCGACCGCGCGGGCGGCGGCGCTCGGCGACGCTGCCTGGCGGCAGGTCCTGGACGCCTACGAGGCGGCGGCAGCGCGCCAGGTCGCGACGTACCGCGGCCGCATCGTCAAGACCACCGGCGACGGTGTCCTCGCCACATTCGACGGCCCCGGTCGCGCTGTCCGCTGCGCGCTCGCGCTCGGCGTCGAGGCGCGCGCGCTGGGAATCGAGAGCCGTGCGGGTCTGCACACCGGCGAGGTCGAGACGCGCGGTGCGGACATCGCGGGAATTGCGGTGAATGTGGCAGCCCGCATCATGGGCGAGGCCGCGCCGGGTGAGGCGCTGGTGTCGCGGATAGCCACCGATCTCGCCGCCGGCGCCGGCCTCGTCTTCGCAGAGCGCCCGCCAGTCGAGTTGCGCGGCGTCCCTGGTCTCTGGTCACTGTTTGCGGCCCGCTCAGGGTGAGCGTGCCTCCAGTCTGAGGCGCGGCTTGCCGGCCTCATCGACGAGCTCGATCTGGTCGCCGACGTGGCGGCCGCGGCGGACGGCGCCAAGCGCCGCCCGACGGGCCAGCCTCACTTCCTCTCTTCGGGAATCTGGCCGTTGGCCGAGAGCAGGACGGCGATCGGCCGTGTGCCCTCGAAATGCGCGAGCACAATCAGCAGCACCACCATGATCGGCACGCACAGGAACATGCCGACGACGCCCCACAGCTGGCCCCACACCATCAGGGAGGCGATCACGACCAGCGGCGACAGGTTGAGCGAGCGTCCCATGATCGCGGGTTCGACCACGTTGGCCATCACGATCTGCAACGTGCCGATCACGAACAGCACGATCAGGAAGGGCGTCAGGCTGTCGAATTGCACGAGCGTGAGCAGCGCCGGCGCCAGGATCGCGAGGATCGAGCCGATGGTGGGGATGTAATAGAAGAAGAACACCATCACCGCCCAGAAGCCGGCGAAATCGACGCCGACCCAGGCCATCACGAACCAGGCCAGCGCGGACGTGGCAACGGCCAGCGTCGTCTTGATACGGATGTAAACCCGGATGTCGCGGTCGATCTGACCCAGCACCGACTGCACGCGGCCGCGATGGCCCTCGTCGCGGAACATCAGCGGCAGCTTGGTGCGGAACTGCACCTGCTCCACGAACAGGAAGCCGGCGTAGATCGCCACGATACCGGCCACGCTCACCACGGAGGCGGTGGCGGCGGCGAGGTCGCGCAACGTATCGGCGAGGCTGATGCGATTGAACAGCTCGGCGATGGTGGGGGGCTGCTCGACGCCCACCATCGACGCGCCCTGCTCGATCAGCTTCTGCAGTCGGCGCTCGTAAGAGGGGGCGGCGGCGATCACCGCGGCGACATTCAGCCGGATGGTGCGGCCGAGAACGTAGAGCAGGCCGCCCATCGCCAGCACCGCGGCGGTCAGGGCCACGAAGCGCGGCAGCCGGAACCCGATGAATGGCGGCCGCTCGATCGCGTCGGCCAGCGCATCGATCATGTACCAGAGCACCAGCCCCAGCACGAACGGCAGCAACAGCCCGCGCCCGACCGCGAGCAGGTAGAGCGTGGCGGCGATCACGATGGCCCACAGGGCCGCGCGCTGCAGCGTCATGCCGGGTTTTTACCGCACCCGCGGCCCCGCCGTCGCGAGCAAAGACGCGCGACCCCGGCCTTGGCCCCGAACGGCCCGGTCGCGCCGCGTCACCGCGCCGCGTCGCGGCGGGGGAGGACGCGCGGCATCACCGGGGCGATGTTCCGTTCCCGCTCGCTCCCCGCCTTCCTGTGGCCGCCGCTGATCGCGGTGTGGCTGCTGGGCGCCGTTCTGGGCGGACCGGCGCTGGGGCGCATTGTGCTCTGCAGCGCCGACGGGCCACGCACGATCGCAGGCGAGGCGCTGCCGCCGGCCGATGGCGCGGCAGGCGCCTGCGATCACGCGTGCTGCCCGGCGCCAGGCACACCGCTGATGGTGGCTGCGACCCGGTCGTTGGCGTTCGCGACCATCTTGCCCCCGGTAGAAGGGGCGATCCTCGAGCTGCCGCGCCCGCCGCGCGCGCGGCCACCAGGGCGGGGACCGCCGGAGGCGTGAACGCGCCTTCCGTTCGTCTTTCCGTTTCCCCGTTCCTGGAGTTTCCCATGTCCGATTTCTCGCGCGCGCGTCGTCGCGCCGTTCTTCTCGCCGTTGCCGGCCTCGCGCTCGGCCTCCCCGCCGCCGCTCACGACTACAAGGCAGGCGATCTGGCGATCGATCATCCCTGGGCGCGCGCCACACCCGCCGGCGCGCGTGTCGCCGGTGGCTACATGACGCTGCGCAACACCGGCGCTGCGGCGGACCGGCTGGTCGCAGTTGAAAGCGACGTGGCGGGCCGCATGGAAATCCACGAAATGGCGATGGACGGCACGATCACGCGCATGCGCGAGCTGGCGCGCGGCCTGCCGGTGCCGGCGGGCGGCCAGGTCGAGCTGAAGCCCGGCGGCTACCACGTCATGTTCATGGAGCTGAAGCGGCCGCTCGTGAAGGACGACAAGGTGAAGGCGACGCTCGTGTTCGAGCGTGCCGGCCGCGTCGAGGTCGAGTTCCAGGTCGAAGCGATGGGCAGCGGCGCGCCGGCGCACCGGCACTGAACCGGCGCGATCGCGAAGCGGCGCGCGACGGCCGGGCCGGACGTCTTGGTTCCATTCACGGCGCCGAGGCCACGCGTTCACCCCGCGGCTACAGCGATTGTGAAGCCGTAGCATCATCCACAGGCAGTGCGATTGCGGCTTCAGCGCCTCTCACGCAGCATCGTCGATGAGGCGGCGATATCGCGACTCCCTTGCGATGACGCCGCCGGGGGGAGGGTGGATGCGCGCGCGATCGCCGGAGTTCGTGGCGTTGCTTGTGACGATGCTTCTGCTCTGTGCGGCCGGTGAGGTGTTGGCCCAGCAGGCGAGCCGACCGGCGCGCGAGCCGCGTCGCGAGGCGGTGACGCGCCCCGCGCCCGCTGCTCCGCTATCGCCGCCGGTCGCGCAACGCGCGGTCGCGCCGCTACCGGCCCCGGCGGTCCCCGCCTTGCCGCGTCCCGGCGGCGCGGCGCCCGCCGAGCGCACCATCGCCGCCGTGCCCTCCGTGCCTTGGCTCGCGCGCGACCCCGCGCTGCCGCCGGGCGTTGCCCGCACCGTCGAGACCGACGCGCTGTTGCCGGCCGCGCCGCCCGACCCCGGTCCGCTACAGCGCGGCCGCGCCGCGTGGGACCTGCAAGGTGCCGGCGTTCCGCTCACCTGGGCGCAGGTGCGCGACCGTCGTCAGCCGCAGCCTGGCGAGAATCGCTGGCCGATGGCCCCCGCCGTCGGCGTGGTGCTGAATCGCGACGGCCCCGAGATCGCGGCACTGCCGCAAAGCAGGCTGGGCTTTGTCGCGGGGCCCGACTTTTCGCGCGACGGCCTGCCGTCCGGCGTCGCGATCAATGCGCGGCTATCGGTGCCGATCGGGCGATAGGGTCAGGCCGGCGCGGCCGCGGCGTGGATGCAGCGGACCAACCGGCCCGGTCCCGGCGTGCCGACGGGCGGTCGCGCGGTTTCGCAGGCGGCGAGGCGCACCGGACAGCGCGGCGCGAAGGAGCAGCTCGCGGGAACCGTGTCGAGCGGTGGCGGCGCGCCGGGAATGGCATCTAGCCGCGCCCCCTTCACAGCACCATGCAGATTCGCGGCCAGCAGGCCCCGGGTATAGGGGTGACGCGGATCATTGATGATCTCGCGAACCGAGCCGGTCTCGACGAACTCGCCCGCGTACATCACCGCGACGCGGTCGGAGACCTCGACCGCGACGCCGATATCGTGGGTGACGAAGATCATGCCCATGCCCGATTCCTTCTGCAGCTCCTTAAGCAGCAGCAGGATCTGGATCTGGACCGTGGCATCGAGCGCGGTTGGTCCTCCCCCTGAAAAGTGGTCCGCCCTGAACTATGTCTTTTGACAAGAAGGAGGACTGCAATGCCGAAGAAGAGGCACAAGCCTGAAGAGATCGTTTCGAGACTCCGATAAGCCGATGTCTTGA
>VGCH01000033.1 GCA_016870115.1 Alphaproteobacteria bacterium
TTCCCGCAGGGTGGCGCGTAAGGCTCAGCCCTGGATCGAGTAGCCGCCATCGACGGCGATGCTGGCTCCAGTGACGAAATCCGACGCGGGTGAGGCGAGGAAAACCGCGACGCCGGCGAAGTCTCCCGGTTCGCCCCAGCGCTTGGCCGGGGTGCGGTGCAGGACATTGTCGTGCAAGCCCGGCACATCCTCGCGCGCACGCCGGGTGAGGGCGGTGTCGATCCAGCCGGGCAGGATCGCGTTCACCTGGATGTTGTCCTTGGCCCAGGCGGTCGCGAGCGCCTTGGTCATCTGCACGAGCCCGCCCTTGCTGGCGGCATAGGCGGTGGCGAAAGAGGCGCCGAAGATCGACATCATCGAGCCGATATTGATCATCTTGCCGCCACCGGTCCGCAGCATCTCGGGGTAGGCGGCCTGGCTGCAGAGGAACGCGCTGGTGAGGTTGGTGTCGAGCACGCGATGCCACTCGGCGGCGCTGTAGCCCTGCGGCGCCTTGCGGATGTTGATGCCGGCGTTGTTCACCAGAATGTCGAGCCGCCCGAGTTCCCGCACCGTGCCCGCGATGAGCGCCTTGCAGGAGGCTTCGTCCAGCACATCGACCGGGATCGCGATCGCGCGGGCGCCGAGGACGGCGAGTTCGGCGACGGCCGCCGCATTCTTGGCGGCGTCGCGGCCGGCGACAACGATGGCCGCGCCGGCTTCCGCCATGCCGCGGGCCATGCCGAGGCCGATGCCGCCATTGCCGCCGGTGACGACCGCGACTTTGCCCTTGAGATCGAACGCTTTCATGGCTGTCTCCCCGGGCTCAGCGGAATGCGAGTCCGTCGAATGTGCCGGCCTCGCGCCAGCCGGCGATGTACTTGAAGTAGGCGTAGGCCCCCGCCGGATAGCCGACATGTAGCTTGGCGGCGGGCCCCGGCTCCTGGCCCTCGTTGTTGTAGTAGCCGGGGGTGCAGTCCTGGCCGCCGATCATTCGGCCAAAGCCGGTGAGCAGCAGCGCGACCCAGGCGTCTTCGGCCTCGGCGGTCACCTCGACCTCGCGCACCTTGCGATCGAGCGCGGTCCTCACGATCAGCGCGATGGTGCGCGCGGAGTCCACGAGATTGTGCGGCGCGTTCGAGATGAGGTTGGCGCCTTGCGTCGGCTGCACGAAGAAGGCGTTGGGAAAGCCGTGGGCGTGGACGCCATGCTTGGTCCGCATACCCTCGCGCCAATGCTGCGACAGGCGCAACCCGCCGCGGCCCACGGGATCGAAGCCGGCGCGGCTTTCCCAGGGCGTGCCGACCTCGAAGCCGGAGGCATAGACCAGGAGATCGAGCGGATACTCCCGACCCGCGACCACGACACCGCGCTCGGTCACGCGCTCGACACCCCGGCCATCGGTGTCGATCAGATGCGTGTTGGGGCGATTGAAGGCCTGGAGATAGGCGTCGTGGAAGCACGGCCGCTTGCAGAGCTGGCGATACCAGGCCTTGAGCTTCCCCGCCGTCTCCGAATCGCCGACGATGGTGTCGGCGCGGGCGCGGATCTCCTCCATCTTTTCGAAGTCGGCGTCCTCGAAGGCGCGCAGCATGTTAGCGGGCGTGCGTTCGGCGGGCGGCAGGACCTTGATGCGCTCGCGGATGCGTCGCGCGAGATCCGTCCAGCCGTCGCGCACAAGATCCTCGGTCGCGGGGCCACCGGCCTGGTTGGCGGTGAAATTCTCCAGCCAGCGCATCTGCCAGCCGGGCGTGGCGATGCCGCGGAACCACTCGGGATCGATCGGCGCGTTGGCGCGCACATCGACGGAGGAGGGGGTGCGTTGGAACACGAAGAGTTCACCCGCGTCACGGGCGAGGTGGGGCACGCACTGCACCGATGTGGCGCCGGTGCCGAGGATGCCGACACGCTTGCCCGCGAGCCCGGTCATCGGCGCGCCCGAAGGATCGCCGCCGGTGACGGCATAGTCCCAGCGGCTGGTGTGGAAGGCGTGGCCGCGGAAACTCTCGATGCCGGGGATCCCCGGCAGCTTCGGCACATGCAGCGGGCCCGTGCCCATCCCGGCGAACTGGGCGGTGAAGGCATCGCCCCGGTCGGTCTCGATGCGCCAGAGCTTCGCCGCATCGTCCCAGGTCATCGCGGTGACAACGGTGTGGAACAGCGCGTCGCGATAGAGGCCGAACTTTTCGCCGATGCGCCGGCAATGGGCCAGGATCTCGGGCGCATGGGCGTACTTCTCCGACGGCATGTGGCCGGTCTCTTCGAGAAGCGGCATGTAGACCATCGAGGCGGTGTCGCACTGCGCGCCGGGATAGCGGTTCCAGTACCAGGTGCCGCCGAAATCGCCGCCCTTTTCCAGAATGCGCACCGGTCCCACGCCGGCCTCGGTCAGCCGCGCGGCGGTGACGAGACCCGCGAAGCCGCCGCCGACAAAGGCGAAGGTCACGTGATCGCGCACCGGCGTGCGCTCGGCGCGGGCGGTGTAGGGATCGTCGGCGTAGCGGGCGAAGGCGCCTTCGAGGCGCCGATACTGGGCGTTGCCGTCGGCGCGCAGGCGCTTGCTGCGTTCGGTGGCGTAGCGGGCGCGGATCGCGTCTTTGTCGATCGGCGGGCGGGCAGCGAGCGGGGCGTCGGTCATGGGCGCGGACTTTCCGCGCGACGCGCGGCCGGGTCAATGTCCGCGACAAGACGCGCGCGCCTGTGCTGTAACGGCGCCGACACGCGAGGGGAGCCGAGATGAAGACCTACAGGATCGCCGCCATTCCGGGAGACGGAATCGGCACGGAAGTCGTCGCCGCCGGGGTCGAGGTGCTCCAGGCGCTGGCGCGGCGCGAGGGCCGGTTCGCGTTCCAGGTCGATCACTTCGACTGGGGCTCCGACTACTACAAGCGGCACGGCCGCATGATGCCGGCGGACGGGCGCGAACAGATCCGGCATCACGACGCGATCATGTTCGGATCGGCCGGCGCGCCCGATGTGCCGGACCACATCACGCTCTGGGGCCTGCGGCTTGCGATCTGCCAGCCCTTCGACCAGTACGCCAATGTGCGGCCGACCCGCGTGCTGCCGGGTATCGTCTCGCCGCTGCGGGGCGTTGCCGGACCAGAGCTCGACTGGGTGATCGTGCGTGAGAACTCCGAGGGCGAGTACGCCGGTGTCGGCGGCCGCGTGCATCAGGGCTCGCCGCTCGAGGCCGCGACGGATGTGGCGATGCACACGCGCAAGGGCGTCGAGCGGATCATGCGCTTTGCCTTCGGGCTGGCGCGCTCCAGGCCGCGCAAGCTGCTCACCGTCGTGACCAAGTCGAACGCGCAGCGGCACGGCATGGTGATGTGGGACGAGATCGCGGTCGAGATCGCCGCCGAGTTCCCCGACGTGACCTGGGACAAGATGCTGGTCGATGCCATGACCATGCGCATGGTGATGCGGCCCCAGAGCATCGACACGGTGGTCGCGACCAACCTGCATGCCGACATTCTGAGCGATCTGGCGGCCGCGCTGGCGGGTTCGCTGGGGATCGCGCCGACGGCCAACCTGAATCCCGAGCGGGCGTTTCCCTCGATGTTCGAGCCGATCCATGGCTCGGCCTTCGACATCATGGGCAAGGGCATCGCCAATCCGATCGGCACCTTCTGGTCGGCGGTGATGCTGCTCGATCATCTGGGCGAGCCGGCGGCCGGCCAGCGGCTGATGCGGGCGATCGAGCGGGTGACCGCTGACAAACGCTTCCACACGCCTGACCTCGGCGGCAGCGCGCGCACGGTCGACGTGACGGCCGCCGTCATCCGGGCCATCGAGGTTGGCAACGCCTAGGGAAGACTTGCGGTAGTGCAGTACATGTGTGCTACAACTCGCTCCTAGCCAGGGAGGATGCTGTGCCGGATGACATGGTGTTTTTCGCCACCAATCGGGCGGAAGAAATGGACAAGGACGGCCGGGTCGTTGGTTTCACCGGAAAGGTCCACGCTATATCACCACGTTGGCTTCGCTATGGTTCAGTCCAGGTCCGTCACGCTCCTAAAGATGAGGAGCTACCGTATCAAGTGAAGGCTGGTTCGTTGTCGCTGGCGCCCGATGTCGTACCCGGCGTGACGGCTCCGGAGAAAGCACGCGCTGTCCTTGGGAGCGACAAGGTGTTGGGCGAATTGCGCGAACTGCTGCCGGCCAACACTTCTGATCTCTTGCTGTTTATCCATGGGTTCAGCTGCGACTTTGTGACTGGCGTGTCGCGGGCGGCCGAGCTGAAACACGAGTGGAGCCCGCCAAAACGGGACCTGCAGGTCGCGTTCCTCTCGTGGCCAGCGGACGGCAGTATGGTGCCCTGGATTTCCTACGCTTCCGACCGCGACGATGCGCGCGCTTCGGCCAAGGCTATTTCTCGTGCTCTCCAGCGAATGACGGAATTCATGGTCAAGGTGAGGAGCGACGAGAAGTGCGAGGCCAAGATCCACCTCGCAGTACATTCCATGGGCGCCTATGCTCTTCGGCACGCGCTCCAGGCGTGGCTTTCGGATTGGGGCAGCAAGCCGCTGCCGAGAATCTTCTCGAATATTTTCTTGATGGCAGCGGACGAGAATAGTGACTCGTTCGAGCGGGTGGACGGTCTTGCGCGGCTTCCCGAACTTGCTGAGGCGGTACATGTCTACTTCGCCCGAAACGATGGTGCGCTGAACATCAGCGATGCCACCAAGGGCAACCCGGACCGACTGGGCATGGTCGGTCCGCGCACGCTCTCATCCTTGCCACATAAGCTGGTCTTGGTGGACTGTTCCGACGTGTCCAAGACACCACGCTTTGCCGAGGTCGGGCACCAGTACTATCGGAAACAGCCCGAGGTACTCGCCGACATTCGTCAGGTACTCGCGGGAAAGCGCCCGGAGGAGGTTGCTGGGCGTGAATGGGTGCCGTCGCGCAACTGCTTTCGCATCAAGGCGAAGGGCAAGCCCTGAGGGACGCGAGCGTGTAGCGTTGATCCCTTCTGGATCGCGTCACCATGGGTGGCGACCTGGACTCTTGTCCCGGGTAGTGCGGGCCGGTACTTGCGAAAGCGTCATCGGGACTTCTACGGATCGGGGCAGTTGGGCGTCCGAGCAGCGCTTGAGAGTCCGAGCCTTTGGGCTGAATCACGAAATGTCTCAATCAGGACGTCGTCGCTCTTCGGTCGATTCACAAGCTGAATGCTGACAAGGGCGGGGACCCTCGGAGCGTTGAGGGGGCATGGGTCGGGAGCGGCTCTAGACATCACGACGGGTTCGGCCATTCCGAAGGTGGAGGCCAAGACATCCCCGTGTTTCAGGCATACATGAGCGAAGCCGGCAACGTTTTGGTCCCATCCCCGCCGTCCGCCGGGCCCCCTGGCTATCGTATGTGCGCGATCCTTCTCGACGTTGACGCTCCGGACTCTATCCAACACGTAGTAGTCAAACGTGGCGTGCACCAAGTCTCTGTGAGCCGGCAGCAAGAATCGAGCGTTGAGCATGTACCAACCCGGCTCCAGAATCGTGAAGACATGCCCGCCGGATGAGTCAAGCGCAACAGGTGCGATGCGGTGAGCTAGCTTGACCCTGTCGAATCGTAGAGCTTGCCGGTCCTTTTCCGAAGTCACGCAGTGATTCTCGGCACCGTTGACAAACCATCGAATCGGCCTCGAGGAACGCTCGACGACAGCGAGCGGGTATTCATATTGGGGAAACAGAGCCTGAGTCCCAATGATCGCCAACACAACGACCGCGCCGGCCCCCCCCACAGACCGATGGTCCAGTACATGAATTTCTTGACGACAGCGTAGTACTCGTAGGCGGTCGCGAGGGCCTGATAGAGACGATTGATCCACGCGCGCTCAAACATCTTCGCCCAAACTGGGTGGTACCTCTTCGGTAGCCATGACGGTGGATCGGGTGCGGCGTTGGAAGACATGTGGGCTACACGCAATGATAGTGTAGAATACTTTACGATACACGCACGATGTACCTTTGCAAGTGTACTTCCCGGCGATGTGACGGCGTCGGTCGTGCGCGTGATCGAGGTCGGAAACGCAAGGGACGAACTGAAGGTACGCAGCAAAGGGGTGATGTAGCGTCCCGACGGTGTCGATGCAGGCCGCGTCAGACGACGCGGCACGCGATGCCGTTTCGCAGATGGCTGCCGGAATGATGCGTGGCGCTTGCTTGCACACGACACGGTGCTGCGCGAGCCGCACGAGGCCGTGCCACGTCAGCTCTTGTGGGTCCTGCGAAGGAGATAGCTGTCCATGATCCAGCCGTGGCGCGCGCGGGCCTTGGCGCGCGTCGCCAGGATCCGTGGCGCGGCTTCGGCCAGAGGTCCGGCCTCGAGCACCTGTTCGGCCATTCCGAGAAAAGCGCCCCACCAGATGTGAAGGCCGTCCGGCGAGAGACGTTGGAAACTGCACTCGCCGTCCAGCATCACGGCCACCGTCTCGGTGTCGGCGGGCCAGCCGTGGTCGCGCAGGCGGCGGCCGGTCGTGACCGTCACCGCGCCGTTCACCGTGTTGAAGGGAATGGCATGGGCGGCCGTAAGCGCCTGCAGCGCGGTGATCCCCGGCAGGACACGCAGCCGGGGACGCGGCCTCAGGCGATCCGCGATCCGAAGCGTGGAATCGTAGAGACCGGTATCGCCCCAGACGAGCAGCGCGACCGGTCCTTTCGGCTGCGCCGCGGCCATGGTGTCGGCCCAGATGCGGGCGATCTCGTCGTGCCAGCGCGTGACCCGTTCGGCATAGGGCAGGCTCTCGTCACGCACCGGCATGTCGAACTCTGCAACCGGTGCTGTGCTGTTGCTTTCGGCCAGGATCTGATGCCGCAACTCCGCGAGATCGGATTTGTCGGGTCCCTTGCGCGGCACCATCACGAGGGCCGCCTGTTGGATCGCCTCGCGCGCTTCCAGCGTCACGTGCGCGGGATTGCCGGTGCCGATCCCGATCAACCAGAGCTCAGCCATCGGCCGCACCGTCGGCCAGCGGACCGAAGAAGATCAAGGCCGGCGCGTCGCCGGGGCTGTCGGCCAACCTCTTGGCGAGCGCGGCGACGCCCGTGCGGGTGTAGGCCGCGTCGGGTGTGCCAACCGCCTCCGCCAGCATGGCCGGCGTGTCGGGCGGCAACCCGGTTGCGATCAGCCTCTCGGCCAGCGCCGGAAAGGTGCGCTTGCCCATGAAGATGACCGTCAGGGCCCCAGGGTCGGCCAGGGCGGAGAGATCGAGGTCGCTGGGCAGGTTCCCCGAGACATCATGTCCGCTCACGAACTGGACCCGACGCGCAAGAAGTCGCCGTGTGAGCGGAATGCCCACCGCCGCGGCTGCCGCCAATGGCGAAGCGACACCCGGCACGATCTCGAACGCGATGCCGGCCTCGCGCAGCGCGACCAGCTCCTCTTCAAGTCGTCCGAAGAGCCCGCCATCGCCGGACTTGAGCCGCACGATCCGGCCTCCACCCTTGGCATAGTCCACGAGCAGGCGGCTGACGTGATGTTGCTTGGGCGAGGTCCGCCCGGCGCGCTTGCCCACGCCGACCAGATCGGCGCCGGGTCTCGCGTGTAACAGGACAGGACCCGACGCGAGGTCGTCGTAGAGGATGACATCGGCGCGCTTCAGGCGGTCGACGGCCTTCAGGGTCAGAAGCTCGGGATCGCCCGGGCCGGCACCAACGAAGCTCACGAACCCGGTCATCCGGCTTCCCCGGCGATCAGGTGAAAGAAGGTGCCGGTGACATGCCCGCGCCGCGATCCGGTCTCGGGCACGGGATTGCCGTCGGCGTCGGTGACGGTGGCGAGAGCCGCGTCGGGTTGCTCCACAATGGTGGAGTAGTGGAACTCGTGGCCGCGCAGCGCGGAGCCCGGCCCGTGCCCCGGGATGGCCGCGTGCAGCACCGCGCGGCGATAGCCGAGACGGAACTTGCGCGTTTCGTAGGAGGTCACGAGGCCGAGGAGCCCCGCCATCTGATGGCGCTGGCCCTTGGCATCGATCAACGCCGATCCCAGCGCCATGTAGCCACCGCACTCGCCATGCACGGCCTTCGACTGGGCGTGGCGACGCAGGCCCGCGTGGAACCGTGTCGCGGCGGCGAGCGGGCCGGCGTGAAGTTCGGGATAGCCACCGGGGAGCCACACGAGATCGGCCGCCGCGTCTGGAGGCTCGTCGGCGAGAGGAGAGAACGGCGTGATCTCGGCGCCGGCTGACCGCCAACCCTCAAGCAGATGCGGATAGGTGAAAGAGAACGCCGCATCCTGCGCCAGCGCGATGCGCTGCGCGGGCGGAGCGGGCAGGGCGCCCGCCCGCCCGGGCGTTCGCCCGCGCGCGGCGGCACGGATCGCGGGCAGATCGACGTGGTTCCGCAGGAAGCCCGCATAGTCCGCGATGGCGGCCTCAAGGTTCGGATGCTCGACCGCCTGGACAAGACCCAGATGCCGTTCCGGCAGGGTGAGATCGCCGCGCCGTGGCAAGACGCCGAGGACGCGCAGACCCGCTCGCTCCATGCCGAGGCGCGTGAGCCGCTCATGCCGTGGGCTCGCGACGCGGTTCAGGATCACGCCAGCGAAGGGCAGGTCCTCGTCGTAGCGCGCGAACCCGAGCGCGGTGGCCGCGGCCGACTGTGCCTGCCCGCCCACGTCGAGCACGAGGAGCACCGGCCAGCCCATGGTGCGCGCGGTCTCGGCGCTGGAGCCGAAGCCCGTGCGCCCCGCCGTGGCGACGCCGTCATAGAGGCCCATGGACCCCTCTGCGACGCAGATGTCCGCGCCATGCGCCTGCAAAGCGATCGCCGCGACGAGTTCTTCGCTCATCGCCCAGGTGTCGAGATTGAACGAGGCGCGTCCCGTGGCGGCCCGGTGAAAGGCGGGATCGATGTAGTCGGGGCCGGACTTGAAGGGTTGCACCTTAAGTCCGTCTTCGACCAGCGCCCGGAGAAGGCCCAGCATCACGGTTGTCTTGCCGGTGCCCGACGCGGGCGCGGAGATCATGAGGCCGGGAGGGAACGGTGCGTCAGCCATCGTCGCCGCTCCACCCGGCCCAGCGGCTGCCTGCCCCTTGCGGGCGATAGCGTCGGTCGTAGTCGGGAGCATAGAGGCGGCTTTCCGAGAACTCGGACGAACCCAGGGCACTGCCAACCAGAATCAGGGCGGTGCGCTCGATCTCCTGCGGCATCGCCTCAACGATGGTGGAGAGCGTTCCTCGCACGATCCGCTCATCGGGCCAGCTCGCGCGCCACACGACAGCGACGGGGCAATCCGCTCCGTACGATGGGGTGATGTCGGCCACAACCTGCGCAAGATTCTGGATGGACAGATGGATCGCGAGCGTCGCGCCGGTCGCACCGAAGGCGCGGAGCGTCTCACCGGGCGGCATCGACGAGGCGCGGCCCGGCGTGCGGGTGAGCACGACCGATTGCGCGACGCCGGGCAGCGTGAGCTCCGCGCCGAGCGACGCGGCGGCGGCGGCGAAGGATGGCACGCCGGGGGTGATGGTGTAGGGAATGCCCATCGCCTCGAGGCGGCGCAGCTGTTCGCCCATCGCCGACCACACCGACAGATCACCCGACTGGAGCCGTGCCACGTCGTGGCCGGCCGCATGGGCCGCCGCGATCTCGGCCATGATGGCGTCGAGGTCCATGGGGGCCGTGTTCACGATCCGCGCGCCCTCGGGGCAATGCGCCAGCACGGCATCGGGCACCAGCGATCCGGCATAGAGGCAGACCGGGCAGCGCGCGATCAGGTCGCGACCGCGCAGTGTCAGGAGATCCGGCGCGCCCGGCCCGGCGCCGATGAAATGGACACTCATGCACGGTCCCCTTCCGCCAACGCGCAGGCCGCCAGTCCATCGGCCGAGACGACGCGCGGCGCCAGGAGCCGCGCACCCGGCCCCGCCACGGCCAGCGCCGAGGCTTCGGCGACACTCCCGACGCCGCGCGCAGTGAGCGAGGCCTGCGAGCGCGTCCGGGTCTCCTGCCGCGCGAGGGTCGTGGCGTCAACGTCCTCGACCGGCAGGGAAAGGGCCTGCGCGAACGTCCGGAAGGCGTGAGCGTTTGCCTTTCCTTCGGCCGTGGCAAGCACCGCGACCCTGCCGCGACCGCCGCTCCTCGAGAGCGCATCGGCGAGGCTATCGGCCGTGGCCGTCGCGCGAAATCCGAAGCCTGCGACGATCACAGCGTCACCCGCCATTGAACGAGCGGATAGGACGCCTTCCAGCCCCGCCGTGCGCCGAGCGGCTCAGCCTCAGCCAACTCCACCCGCAGCAGCGAACCGCCGAGGCGCTCTGACCACGACGAGAGGAGCGCTTCGGAACCGAGCGTCACCGCATGGGCCACGAGTCGTGTTCCCGGGGCGAGACGTGCCGTCAGGTCCGACAACAATGCCTCGGACAGACCCCCGCCGATGAACACCGCGTGAGGCGCGGGAAGTCCATCGAGCGCCGCCGGCGCCGCGGCCTCGACCACGCGCAACCGATCCACGCCCAGCCGGTCGGCATTGACGCGGATCCGCGCGGCGCGGTCGGGGCGGGCCTCGATGCTGACGGCCTCGGTCGTCGGATGCGACAGCAACCATTCGATGGCGATCGAGCCCGAGCCGCCGCCGATGTCCCAGAGCGTCTCGAACGGGCGTGGAGCCAGAGCGGACAGCGCGAGCGCGCGGACGGGGCGCTTGGTGATCTGGCCGTCGGACTCGAAGAAGGCGTCCGCGATCCCAGATGCAGCAGGCACGCTGGCGCCGTCGCCTGCCACCTCGAGCGCTACGGCGACCGGGTGCGTGCATGCCCAGTCGGGCAGGGAGTCGGCGGTGGCGCGCGTGATCCGCTCGCGTGGTCCGCCGAGTGCTTCCAGGACCGTAAGGCCGCTGGCACCGAAACCGGTCTCGGTGAGCATGCTGCCCAGAGCCCGCACCGCATCGCCATCGCGCAAGAGCACGATCGCCCGCACTCCCGGTGCCAGGTACAGCCTCAGTCGGGTGAGCGGGGCCGCGTGAAGGCCGAGGCAGAGCGTTCGCTCCAACGGCCAGCCGAGGCACGCTGCGGCGCGGGAGAAGGTCGATGGACCGGGGAGCGCGCACCATTCCGTCGGGTCGAGATCGCGTACGATGACCGTGCCCGCGCCAAACCAGAACGGATCACCCGAGGCGAGCGCGACGACACGCCGGCCGCGGTAGGACAACAGGAGCGGCGGCCCATCTGCGAAGGGCACGGGCCACTCGACCGTCTCGACCTTGAGCTCACGCAAAAGTGCCAGGTGCCGTTTCGCACCGACGACCAGTTCGGCCGACTCAAGTGCGCGACGGCTTGCCGGCGGCAAGCCGTCCGGGCCATCCTCACCGATACCGACAATGGTGAGCCACGGCCGGGGGATTGAAGCGTCAGCCATGCCCGAGAACCTCCTGATCTTCGCCGGCACGACCGAGGCAACGGCACTCGCCCGCGCGGTCGCCGACGCAGGCATCAAGGGGACAGTATCTTTCGCCGGCCGCGTCGAGCGTCCCTTGCGTCAGCCTCTGCCGCAGCGCGTGGGCGGCTTCGGGGGCGTGCCTGGCTTGGTGCGCTACCTTGTCGAGGCCGGCATCACCCACGTGATCGACGCCACTCACCCCTTCGCCGCGCAAATGAGTCACAACGCGGTCGCCGCCTGCGCCGAGGCGCGCGTCCCGCTGATCGCCCTGACGCGGCCGGAGTGGCAGGAAGGCCCGGGCGACCGCTGGCAGCGCGTGCCCGACATCGCGGCGGCGGTCGCGGCGCTCGACCGCCCGCGGATGAGCGTGATGTTGGCGCTGGGGCGGATGCACCTCGCCGCGTTCTCGGCCCATCCGCAGCATCGCTACCTGCTGAGACTTGTAGATTTGCCGCGCGACCCGCTGCCGTTCCCCGACGCGGAGGTCGTGGTCGATCGCGGTCCCTTCAGCGAAGCATCGGACCGCGCGCTTCTCCAGCGTCACGGGATCGAGCTCGTGGTGTCGAAGAACGCAGGCGGCACCGGTGCCGCCGCGAAGATTGTGGCGGCGCGCGCGCTCGGCCTGCCGGTCCTGATGATCAACCGGCCGACGCTGCCGGCGCGTCACGAGGTCCACGACGTCGCGGCGGTCCTTCAGTGGCTCGGGCATCACGGGGCCGACCTCGGCGTGTAGACGAAGGGCGCGCCGGAGCGGTCGATGATGCGCGTCGCCGACGATCCAATAAGGACGACGGTCTGCATGTCGGCCATGTCTGGCGCGGCGTCGGCGAGACGGACGACGCGGAGTCGTTCCTCCGGCGTCGAGACCGCGCGGGCAAAGATGATGACGCGAGACGGCGCGCAGGTCGTCCGCAGCAGTGCGAGGGCGAGGCCGAACCCTTCGGGCCGCGCCGTCGATCTGGGATTGTAGAGCGCGATCGCGAAATCGGCCTCGACCGCAAGGCGCAGCCTCGTCTCGATCAGCGCCCAGGGCTTCAGGTTGTCGCTGAGATTGATCGCGCAAAAGTCGTGGCCAAGAGGCGCGCCAGCACGCGCGGCAGCGGCAAGCATGGCCGTGATGCCGGGCAGGACATGGATGTCGAGATCGCGCCAGACGGCCGGACCCTTTTCGACCGCCTCGAACACCGCCGCGGCCATGGCGAACACACCGGGATCGCCGGAACTGACAACGACGACGCGCCGTCCGTCCGCCGCCAGCGCCAACGCGTGGCGCGCGCGATCGAGCTCTTCGCGATTGTCGGTCTCATGGCGGTTCAGTCCGGGTCGATCCGGCACGCGCCTCACGTAGGGGATGTAGCCCACGATGTCAGTCGCCTCGGCAAGCGCCTGCGTCACCTCCGGCGTGATCAGCGCCGCGTCACCGGGCCCGAGACCGGCTATGGCAAGCCGGCCGATCACGGTCGCCGCCCCTGTCCGTGGACCACCACGATGGAGAAGTAGGGCACCGCGCGGTCGCCGACCTCGGCCATCGGCATGACCCGTTCCTCTGCCATGGTGGCGCACTCGACCAGCCACGCCCGGTCGAGTCGCTGCGCCGTGGCAAGGGCCTCGCGGACCTTCGGCAGGTTGCGCCCGACCTTCATTACAATGATGGCATCGGCGTTCGCCATGTGCCGCGCCAGCTCCGCCGTTGGCATCGTGCCCAGAAGAACCGTCAGCACGTCGTCACCCCAAGTCATGGGGATGCCGGTTGCCGTCCAGGCCGCGGACATGCCGGTGATCGCGGGGACGACCTTCACCGGCACGAGGTCCGACAGCCGGGTGTGGAGATGCATGAATGAGCCGTAGAAGAACGGATCACCCTCGCACAGGACGACAACATCCTCACCGCGCAACGCGAGATCGCGAAGCTGTGCGGTAACCTCGGCATAGAAGGTCGATAGAGATGCGGCATAAGCCGGATCGTCCAGCGCGACCTCCGTCGTGACCGGATACTCCATCGCGATCTCGTGCACGTCCGGTCGAAGCATGCCCTCGACGATGGTCCGCGCGCGGCCGGGCCGCCCGGCCTTGCGAAAGTACGCGACGTGAGCCGCGTGCCGCACAAGGCGGTCGGCGCGAACGCTCATCAACTCCGGGTCGCCTGGGCCCAGTCCGACGCCATAGATCGTCCCCGGTGTCATTCGGCGCGGCTCCCGATGGCATTGACCGCCGCGACGGTGATTGCGCTGCCACCAAGCCGGCCTTCGACGACCAGACAGGGGACGGGCTGCGCCTCCCAGAGTGCCGCCTTGGACTCCGCGGCGCCGACAAAGCCGACCGGGCATCCGATGATCGCCGCCGGCCGCGGACAGGCGGGGTCGTCGAGCATTTCGAGGAGGTGGAACAACGCGGTCGGCGCATTCCCGATGGCGACGAGGCTCCCGGCGAGTCTGGGGCGCCACAGTTCGACGGCGGCGGCCGACCGGGTGGTACCCAGACGCTCCGCGAGAGTGGCCACGCCGGGATCAGGAAGCGTGCAGACCACATCGTTGTTGGACGGGAGCCGGCTCCGCGTCACGCCCTCGCTGACCATGCGCGCGTCGCACAGGATCGGCGCCCCGGCTTCGAGCGCGGCGCGCGCAGCGGCCACCATGCCGAGGGAGAATCGGATATGGGCCTCAAGCCCCACCATGCCGGCAGCGTGGATCATGCGAACGGCGACCTGCTCCTCGTCGCGGGAAAAACGCGCGAGGTCGGCTTCCGCCCGGATCGTGGCAAAGCTCTCCGCGTAGATCGCCGCGCCGTCTTTCACATAGGAGTAGGGCATCGGTTACCCGCCGATGAAGTTCGCCGTCTGCCGCGGAGCGATCCCGCGGCGCAGGGGCTCGTCCCACGGCGTTCCGTTCATGACAAGGTCGAAGGCGCCCCCGCGTCCGACCAGCGTCAGAGAGGCCGCTGCCGGATGCGCGCACCCTTTGGCACACCCTGAAACGTGAAGCACGTTGCCGGGGGGCAGGTTCCCGGCGAGGGCGGCGGCCAATTCGCGGGTTTCGACGCTGGCCTGCGAGCAGCCCGGCGCTCCTGTGCAGGCGACAATGCGCAAGCGCGGATCGCCGGCGTCGGTCAGCAGGGCGTCATGTCGCGGGAGTGAATCGGGGTCGTGAAGACCGGGAAGGAACAGCATGCGCCAGGGCGTGACGCGAATCGGAGAGAGGCCCGTATCGGCCAGCCGCACGAGATCCGCAGGCGCGAGCTGACCGAACGCGGCGGCGACCAGAAGCCCGCCCGGCACGCGGCCGGGCTGCGGCAACGGGGCGGCGGGATTGGGGGCCACCTCGCCGGCCAGACCCTTTGGCAGAACGGCCCCGGATCGAAGGTGCCGGACCATGCGTCCCCGGCCGTCCGCGCCGACACCGCCCGACGCGAGGAACCATCGTGCGAGCTCGAGGGCGAGCGTGGCTGCCTCTTCGGGACCACCGGCAGCGACTCCGCGGTCGCAGCCGTTCGCGCGCACCATGAGGCGATCGGCCGATGCCTCGATCCGGATGTCGCCGCTGACGTCGGACAGGTGCCGCGCGGGGCCAGCGTCGATGATGAACCCGAACTTCGACGGCAATCGCGCAAACGCTTCGGGGCGCAGCCCGCTGGCAAGCGCAAGCCCGATCCACGCCTGTGGGTCATCGGCGCTCGGCCCTCGAAACGGATCGATCACGACGTTGCTGCGCGCTTCAACGGCGGGATCGGCGTCCAACAGGCCCAACCGCGCGAGGTCCTCCAACAGCGGAGCGTGTCCCGCGGCCGTCACCCCGCGCAGTTGCAGGTTGGCCCGGTTGGTGAGGTCGATCAGTCCGTTGCCGTACCGATCCGCTGCCGCGGCCAGGCCGCTCGACTGAGTTGCCGTCAGCTCCCCCAGCGGCGGGCGGACGCGCACAACCAGCCCGTCGCCCGACGCCATCGGCGTGTGCGCGCCGGGGCACCAGCCGTGGATGGCGGGCGCGCTCACGTGCCGGTTTCCAATTGCATCGCCAGCTCGGCCACGATCGCATTGCGTCGCGAGCGCCACAGCCCCGCGGCATGAAGTTCGGCGAAGCGGGCGTGCATGGCGGCAAGCGCGCCGGGGTTCGCCTCTTCCAGAAAGCCCACCACGGCTTCGTCGCCCAGCGTCGCGTCCCAGAACTGGTCGAAGAGATGCGGTCCAACCACGCCCGCCAGATGCGCGAAGGCGGCCATGTTCTCGAGAGTCGCGGCGACTTCGGCCGCGCCGCGGAAACCGTGACGCCGCATTCCGGCGATCCAGGCCGGGTTTGTCGCGCGGGCCTGGACGACACGGGCAATCTCTTCGCTCAGCAAGCGCGCTCGGGGCCGGATCGGATTCGTGTTGTCGAGATGATAGAGCCGCGCATCGCCACCGGTGATCGACTGCGCGGCCGCAAAGCCCGCCTCGTGGCTCGCGTAATCCTCGGCGAGAAGCAGGTCGGTTTCCGGGAGATCCTGCGTGTGGACGAAGGCGTCAGCGTGGGCGACGCGGGCGCGGAGTCCCACCATGTCGCGGGTCTGCCGGTCGCCATCCAGCGCCCAGCTCGACGCGGCGAGCCAAGCCTCGCCGGCCGCGCGCCGTCCCTCGGCCGAGTAGTCGCCAAGGGAGAGCCCCATCCCCAGACCAAAGCTGCCGGGCGCGGGGCCGAACACCCGCGCCTCGCGTTTGCCCATGTAGGGGTTCCACTCGGGCGTCTCGTAACGCGCGCCGAGCGTGCGCACCGCCTGCTGGAAGAGAGCTGAAAGCGTCGGGAACACGTCGCGGAACAAGCCCGAGACCCGGAGCGTGACGTCGATGCGCGGTCGATCAAGCTCGGCGAGAGGGACCACCTCGATCCCCGCCACACGCTCCGACCCGTCGTCCCAGATCGGCCGCACACCCAGAAGGGCGAGCGCCATGGCGAATTCCTCGCCTGCCGTGCGCATCGTCGCTGAACCCCAGAGATCGACGATCAAGCCGCGCGGCCAATCGCCCTCATCCTGAAGGTGCCGGCGGATCAGCTCGTCCGCCAGGACGACGCCCTGGCGGAAGGCGGCGCGGGTGGGCACCGAGCGCGGGTCGGTGGTGAAGAGGTTGCGCCCCGTCGGCAACACGTCGGTCCGTCCGCGGTAGGGCGAGCCCGCCGGGCCGGGTTCGATGCGACGGCCTCCCAGCGCGGCGATCAGCGCCTGCCGCTCGCCCTGAGCTGAGGCATCGGCATCAAAGGCGCCCGTTGTGGTGGGCGCGCGTCCCCAAACATGCAGCCCGTCGCCGAACTGGCTTTCCTTGACGTCGCAGACGAAGCGATCGATCCGCGTGATCGCGTCGGCTGCGGACGACGTTTCCGTGATCCCGAGATCGTCTTCGACGCCCAGCACCCGCGCCTCGTCACGAATGTCGGCGATCAGCCGGTCGCGCCGGCGCGGATCGAGTCCGTCGGCCTTCGAGAACTCGTCGAGCAGCGCCTCCAGCCGGGCGAGCCGTTGTGGCGTGCCTGAGGCCTTCTGCGGCGGCGGGATGTGACCGATGGTGACGGCACCGATGCGTCGCTTGGCTTGCGCCGCCTCGCCGGGATCGTTGACGATGAAGGGATAGATCACCGGCATGTCGCCGATCAGCGCCTCGGGCCAGCACGCGTTCGACAGCGCGACCGCTTTGCCCGGCAGCCATTCCAGCGTGCCATGAGCGCCGACATGAACGAGCGAGTCGGCTTGTGTCCTCAGCCAAAGATAGAACGCGACATAGGCGTGGCGCGGCACGCGCGAGAGGTCGTGGTAGTCGGCGTCCCGCGTCCTCGGCGTCCCGCGTTCGGGTTGCAGCGCAACGATCGCCGTGCCGCGCCGGGTGGCGGCAAACGTGAAGCCGTCGGGCCCGGCATCCGCGTCATCCTCGGGCGCGCCCCACGCCGCGTGCAAATCATCTTGCAGGCGCTGCGGCAGGCGAGAGAGTTCCGCGCGGTAGAGGCTCACCGGCCAGCGGAGGCGTTCGGTCGCGAGCGCGCTCTGCAACGCCGCGCCCGGAGTGACGAGGTGCCCGGCGTCGGAAAGGTCGCCCAGGATCGCCTCCGCCGAGGCCAGCGCGTCGAGACCCACGGCATGGGCCATGTTCCAGTCGCGTCCCGGATAGGTCGAGAGCACCAGGGCCGGACGGCGCGCGTTGGAGGGCGTCACGGCCAGCCGGTGCCAGGCCGCTACCCGGTCCGCAATGGCGGAGACCCTGTCGGCTGCGGGCGCGTGGACATAGCGCGCGAATTGCAGATCCGCGTCGTGGCGCGTCGGTTCCTTGAACGAGGCGACGCCGGCGAAGAGCCGTCCGTCGACTTCGGGCAGCACGACATGCATGGCGAGATCGGCTGGTGAGAGGCCACGAGTCGCGTTACTCCACGCCTGTCGCGTCGAGGTCGCCAGCGCGACCTGGAAGACGGGGACGCCGGCGGCGTCGAGGGGCGAGGATCCCAAATCGCCCCGTCCCGAAAAGGAGGTCGCGTTGACGATCGCGGCCGGGGCGAGGCCGCGCACCTGGCGCTCCAGCCACTCGCGCGCGCCCGCGGCCTTCAGGGACGGCACGAAGAGACCAAGCGCGCGAAAGCCGCGCTCGCGCAGGGCGGCGAAGAGCGCGTCGACAGGCGCCAGGTCGGCGGCGACGAGGTAGGAGCGATAGAACACGACCAACATGAGCGGTGCGCCGCCGTCGAAGCGCATGGGCGCGGGGCACACCACGCCGTCCTCAGGCGTCCAGCCGCCCACCGGTGGCAGCATCTTCGCGCCCGGCACCGGTCCGGCGTAGAGACCCGCAGCCAGCGCCAGCTGCGCCAGCGCCGCTTGCGCTGCGACCGCGCCTCCGGTGTCGCAGAGCTGTGCAAGGCGACGCAGCGTCGAGACCGGCACCGTCGAGACGGCATCCAGTCGCGTATCGGGACGCCCGTCGGCCGGCAGCACGGCGAGCGCGATGCCGCGTGCGCGAGCCATCGCCTCGATCTGCTGAAGGCCATAGGTCCAATAGGGCACGCCGCCGATCAGGCGGATCAGGATGCCCTTCGCGCCCGACAGGGTCCGGTCGATGTAGGTATCGACGGAGAGCGGGTGTTGCAGCGCCGCGATGTTGGCAAGCCGCAGGGTCGGCAGGTGGCCCCCCGCCTGGTTCGCGCGATGCCATCCCGATGCGAAAGCACCTAGGTCGCTGTCGGAAAACGAAAGCACGACCAGATCGGCGGGCGATTGCCCCAGATCGGTCGGCGTCTCGGTTTCGTCCAGCCCGTGCTTCTCGCGGAAGATGACGTGCATGCCGTCCTCGGGCGCTACTCGGCGGCGAGAAGATCCGGCAGCAGGATGCTGCGGATCGCGGCAGCGTCGATGTCGTCATGCTGGGCAATGACCACGAGCCGCCCGCGCCGTCCTTCTGCGGGGTTCCAGGCGCGATCGTACTGGTGCCGAACCCGCGCACCGACGGCCTGAACCAGAAGCCGCATGGGTTTGGCCGCGACCGCCGCGTAGCCCTTGACTCGAAGGATGTTGTGCCTGCGCGCGAGCGTCTCGACCTGGGCCACAAGGTCCGCAGGGTCACTGATCTCGGGGATGTCGATCACGACGCTATCGAAGAACTCATGTTCGTGATCGTCCTCGTCGTCATGGTGGCTCGGCCGCGCCGCGAGGTCGTTCTCGGCCGCCGCCCCGAGCCCCAGGATGACCCGCGGGTCGACCACGCCTTCGGCCACCTCGACGACCGGCAGCGGGCGCGGCGCGCTGGCCGCGATCATCGCGCGGGCCTTGGCGACGCCCTCGGGTCCGGCCAGGTCGGGTTTGGTCAGCAGCACGATGTCGGCGCAGGCGATCTGATCCTCGAACACCTCGCCAAGGGGCGTCTCGTGATCGATGCCGGGGTCGGCAAGCCGCTGCGCGTCGATGGCTTCGACGTTGCTCGCGAAGCGACCTGCGGCCACCGCTTCGGCATCCGCCAGCGCGATGACGCCATCCACCGTGATCTTCGAGCGGATGCCCGGCCAGTCGAACGCCTTCAGGAGCGGCTTGGGCAGGGCGAGGCCCGAGGTCTCGATCAGGATATGCTCGGGCCGCGGATCGAGCGCCATCAGCGCCTCGATCGTCGGAATGAAATCGTCGGCGACGGTGCAGCAGATGCAGCCATTCGCCAGCTCAACGATGTTCGATTCCGGACAGGCGGGGAGTGCGCAGCCTTTGAGGATCTCGCCATCGACTCCCACGGTGCCGAACTCATTCACCACGACGGCCAACCGACGGCCGCCCGGATTGCGCATCAAATGCGAGATCAGCGTGGTCTTTCCCGCGCCCAGAAAGCCAGTGATGACGGTGACGGGGAGTTTTTCAAGAGTGGCCATGTCAGATCTTTCCCTGGTTGGGAGCGGGTGCGGCGAGAGGCGGTATGCGGGCGATGCAGTTCTTGCGGAAATGCTCGGGACGTTCGCGCCAGGGGACGACACCGTCGGGCGTCGAACGGTACTTGCGCGTGCCCTCGATGATCGTGGCGATGTCAGTGTCCGGCTTCAGTCCGCCATAGATGTAGGTCCATCGCGACGCTCCTCTGAGTGCGATGGTGCATCCTCGCGAGCAGTTCGACAGGCACTCGACCGGCGTCACGCGCACGCTATCCATTCCCGCGTCGACGAGTCGGGAGAAGAGCGCGGCGCCCGGACGCTGCGGCACCTCGGCGGAGTCGCCGTCGAGGTGGCAGCGGGTGCAGACGAGAAGCTCGATGTCGTTTTCCAGGTCGCCCATGCCACTCCACACCGTGCAGGGGCGGGGCAAGCGGCGGCTTCGCAGCCGCCTGGGGCCGCGCGACCGACACCAGGACACCCCGCCCAGTCTCATTCGTCGCGCTGGCAGGTCTCCCGGCTTGCGGATGTCAGGGGTAGTCCCTGTCGGTCGCCCGGCCTTCCCGACCCTGGTTCAAGGTCAGTGGCTTTCGGGCGCCCTCTCCGGTCACGGTCGCGGGGGCGGCTGCGGTTCGGCCCGGATTTCCAAGCCTCGCACATTCCCTTTTCACCTGTTAGCACAGGCACCAGCTACCCTAGGTGCTCAGGCCCGACCAAGGTTGTCAAGTTCAGGAGCCCCCCATGGACGACGTGACCCAGCGTCACAACGAAAAGATGAAGCGCATCAAGGCCGCGCGCGACGAGATGATGAAGAGCAAGACCGAGGAGAAGGGCCTCATCATCGTCCACACCGGTGCGGGCAAGGGCAAGTCGTCGTCGGGTTTCGGCATGATCCTGCGGTGCATCGCCTGGGGCATGCCCTGCGCGGTCGTCCAGTTCATCAAGGGCAACTGGGAGACCGGGGAGAAGAAACTGCTGCGCGAGCGCTTCGCGAGGGAGTGCCGCTTCTTCGTTTCCGGTGAAGGCTTCACCTGGGAGACACAGGACCGCGAACGGGATGTGGCGGCGGCACGAAACGGCTGGGAGATCGCCAAGGCGCAGATTCTGGATCCGGCCATCCGCTTCGTGCTGCTCGACGAGATCAACATCGCGCTGCGCTACGACTATCTCGACATCGACGAGGTGGTTCAGTTCCTGCTCACGCAAAAGCCCCGCATGACCCACGTCTGCCTGACGGGTCGCAACGCCAAGCCCGAGCTGATCGAGGCGGCGGACCTCGTGACCGAAATGACGCTGACCAAACACCCCTTCAAGGATGGCGTTAAGGCGCAGAAGGGGATCGAACTCTGATGAAAGTTGGCCGTTCACGTTTTCTCGCCGATGACGGTATCGCTCTCCGTTCCACCGTTCTCCTCGGTGTCGGAGGGACGGGACCCACGGCGCGCTTTTGTCCAGGCTGACCACAATGCCGCGCGCATTGATGATCCAGGGCACGGGCTCGAACGTCGGCAAGTCGCTGCTGGTCGCGGGGCTCTGCCGCGCCGCCCGCAAGCGCGGACTGTCGGTCGCGCCGTTCAAGCCGCAGAACATGTCGAACAACGCGGCTGTAACCTCGGACGGCGGTGAGATCGGGCGCGCCCAGGCTCTGCAGGCGCTCGCCGCCGGACTGCCGCTCCATACCGACATGAACCCGGTGCTGCTCAAGCCCGAGACGGATGTGGGCTCCCAGGTGATCGTGCACGGGCGACGGCTGACCACAGCGAAAGCGCGCGAGTACCAGAAGCTGAAGCCGCAGCTTCTGGAGACGGTGCTGGAGAGCTTCGGCCGTCTGAAAGCCGCGCACGACATTGTTCTGGTCGAGGGCGCGGGCAGCCCCGCCGAGATCAATCTGCGCCCAGGCGACATCGCCAACATGGGGTTCGCGCGCGCGGCCGATGTTCCTGTGGTCCTCGCGGGCGACATCGATCGGGGGGGCATCATCGCGCAGATCGTCGGCACGCAAGCGGTCATCGACCCGGCCGACGCGACCATGATCGTTGGATTCCTGATCAACCGTTTCCGCGGCGATCTATCGCTTTTCGATGATGGCTACCGAATGATCGAGCAACGCACGGGCTGGCGCGGCTACGGTGTCTGCCCGTGGTTCCAGGACGCCTGGAAGCTGCCGGCGGAGGATGCGTTTGAGCTCAGCGTCCCGCGGCGCGACAGCGGTCTGCATGTCGTCTGTCTCGCGCTGAGCCGGATCGCGAACTTCGACGATCTCGACCCGCTGGCACAGGAGCCCGGCGTGCGGCTGACCATGCTCGGCGCGGGACGCGCGATCCCGGGCGACGCGGATCTTGTGATCCTGCCCGGCACGAAATCCACGCGCGGCGATCTCGCGTTCCTGCGCGCGCAGGGCTGGGAGGGCGACCTTGCCGCCCATGTCCGACGCGGCGGGCATGTCCTGGGTATCTGTGGTGGCTATCAGATGCTGGGGCGCGAGGTCGCCGACCCCGACGGGATCGAGGGACCGGCGGGGACGACGCCCGGTCTTGGCCTCCTCGATGTCTCCACGGTGATGACACCGAAGAAGCGTCTGACCGAAGTCGCGGCGGTGCACGAGAGCACCGGCACCGTCTTCCACGGCTATGAGATTCACATCGGCAAGACCGAGGGACAGGACCGCGCGCGCCCCTTCGCGCATGTCGAGGCGGCGCCGGAAGGCGCGGTCAGTGCCGACGGCCGGATTGCGGGGAGTTACCTGCATGGCATGTTCCGCCACGATGCGTTTCGCGCCGCCTGGCTCGCAGGATTCGGTGTCGCGGGCGCGCGCACGGGATATGGCGTGGGGGTCGAGGCGACGCTCGACGCGCTCGCCGCTCACCTTGAGGTGCATCTCGACGTGGACGGTCTGATCGCGGCGGCCCGCTAGGACCGCAAGCAAGACGGGTCGCGTGCCCTAGAGTCCCACGGCGGCGAGGGCGAGAAGAACAGCGCCCCACAGAACCATCGCCCTCACATAGAGGACGAGGGCTCGGCGCATGTCGCCGGCGTCGGGATCGGATGCGCCCTCATTGACCCACGGTTCGCGCGCCACCGTCGCTCCATAGACGCGCGGCCCCGACAGGCGGATGCCGAGCGCCCCGGCCATCGCGGCCTCGGGCCACCCCGCATTCGGCGAACGATGGTGCCTTGCGTCCCTGACCATGACGGCGAGTGCCGTGCGCGGCCGGGTCGAGACGAGGGCGAACAGGAGTCCCGTCAGTCGCGCGGGAATGAGATTGATCAGGTCATCGAGCCGCGCCGCCGCCTTGCCGAACTCCTCGTAGCGTTCGTTGCGATGCCCGATCATCGAGTCGAGCGTGTTCACGGCCTTGTAGGCGACGAGACCCGGCAGACCGAGAAGCGCGCCCCAGAACAGCGGCGCGACAATTCCGTCCGAGCTGTTCTCGGCAAGGCTCTCGATCCCCGCGCGCGCAATGCCCGGCTCATCCAGTTGTGCCGGATCGCGGCCGACGATCATCGCAACCGCCTTGCGGGCCATGGCGTGATCTCCGGCGGCGAGGGGGCCTGCGACAGCGGCGACGTGGGTATAGAGCGACCGTGCCGCGATCAGCGGCCAGGCCAGCAGCGCCGCGAGGATGAGGCCCGTGATGCCGGAGGGCAGGAGCATTTGCACCAGAAGGGCGGGGACGACCGACGCGGCCAGCGCGATGGCGATGCAGGCCGCGCCCATCCCGCGCCGCTGCCAGACGCTGCCGTGATTGAACCGCGCTTCGAACGCCGCGATCAGCGCGCCAATCCAGGTGACGGGGTGACCGATCCGGGCATAGAGCCGCTCGGGCCAGCCGACTATGGCATCGACCACAAGGGCGAGCGCCATGAGGGCGGCAAAACTCACGCGCGCCCTCCGCTACAGGAGCGTTTCAATTGGGCGTTGCCGATCCCATCATGCACGGTCCGCGCTGCGGCGAGCGCGGCAAGACGGCTGCCCCGATCTGAGGGGGCGGGGCGGACCCGGATGCGTTCGGAGGGGCTGCGGAGTGACATGCGCGTCGTTCCAAGAGCGGCGACAGCTGCCTTTCACGTCGCCCTGGCAAAGTCCAGACCCATCACCGGCACGCGATCAGCCGCGCGCAGGCGCCGCCCGAAAGGCCGCCGCCATTCGCGCTTTGCTGACGTGGCGTACACATATTGGAGGCGCCAGGCTCCTCATTCCTACGATCTGTGCGGCTACACCAGCGGCTAGAAGCGGGGCATGGCGGATGCAATCCAACGGCGCATGCGGCTGTGTGAATCCCGTGTTCGTCACTGGCGACCCAAGCCTGCGCGTTGAAGTGTTGGGACGTGGCTCACGCTTCACCCCACCTGCAGCTCAGGGAGTTCAACGGTTGCGGCGCTGCAGGTCGACCAACGTCGCGCCGTCGATGCGATACACCACCTTTTCCAGACGTGCAGCGCCAAGCCGATCGTAGAAGCGCTGCGCTGCGGTGTTGGTGGTATCCGTGTAGAACTCGATACGACCGTAGCCATTGTCGCGGGCATGAGCGGCGAGCGCGGCTATCAGCGCCTCTCCGGCGCCGCTGTTGCGGGCTTCGGCAGCCACGAACAGATCCTTCAAGAAGACCATACCTGTGAGACGGGTGCCGGGATGCACCACCGCGCAGCACGCGATCCCGATGTCGTCGCCGTCGCGCGTGGCGATAAAGAAGCGTGTTCCCTCGCGATCAGCAAACGTGCGCGCTACCATCCGCCGTGTTGCTTCCAATCCGGCCGTGTTGCCCAGACCGTGATAGTGAATGTCCATCGCATCGATCAAACGCGCGATCGCATCGACATCGTCAAGATCGGCGAGACGGGTAGTGATGTTCATCTGTCAGGTTCCCGCAATGACCGCATAGTCTCCTGCAGCTCGCCGTTGCACAGCGCGTCTACCAGATCGAAATGTTGTCTGCCAGCAACGACAAAGGCTCGCATCGATAGCGCCTTCGCGACCGCCCGGGATGCTGAAAATCGCGCACCAAACGTCATACTGGCCGCCCAAGGCTGGGCTCGCTACGTCGTCCTGCAGCGCCTGATCTTCACGATGCTGCGCGTGAGCGAGGCGCTCCGCCGGCCATGCTCCCGCTAGCGTCAGACGAAGGCTTCCAGTAACCCGACAGCCGGACCACCTCATGGGGCCCGACCAGTTGGCAGAAACCACTGCCATGGTCGCCGGACGGGCGGCAGGAGATGGTGCCGGCGCAGCAAAAAGAGAGATTTGGCTGCCATTCCTGAACACGTATCGAACCATGTGCCTTGCGCCATTGCCGGATTTTAGGCTTGTTCTCGAAGGCGTCAGGGACATTCAACTCGGCGCTTGAGGCCATCAGCCGCGACCCGACTACCGTCGAAGGCAGGCTATTTATCGAACTCGCCAATTGATAGAGCTTCAACGCGCCAACATGCCTCGGAGCTACAACTCGACGAACTCCGGCCAACCCTGACCGTAGGCGAACAACTCGGGGCAGCAGCAGACGACAGTCAGCGCGCTCCCCGCCTCGTGACGACGGAGCCGCGTCAATACCCTGTAGAGCAGGGCCGATCGGCTTCCGCCAACTGGCCGCTGCTGCTATCAGCGCTAGTGCAGGAATCGACGAGTAGGTTCGAAGCCGGACTCGCGGCAAGGGTGGAAATAGAGATGTCTGGCATGATAGACACATTCCCAGCACCTGAAGCTCAGCAGGTGACACTGGCGAACTGGCGGACGTCTCCGTACAGCCGCTGGGCCGTCCACCTTAAGATGAGGCAGACAATTCACTATTGGAGGATTCGATGAAAAAAACGCTAGCGCCAATATTTCTAATTCTGTGCTCATCAACCACCCTGGCTCAAGATATCTCTTGCAAGGATCTTGAGGGAGACTGGGTTGGAAGCAAGGTGGGAGCGGGCTACACCGGCGCACTTACCATCCGATTCGATGCAAATTGTGCTTACGAATGGATCGGCACGAGTGGACGGGTCACTCTAGGTAAGTTGCAAATCAAAGAAAAAAAACATTGGTATACGAATCAAGCCGGATCTCGTGGTGAAGTAACAAAGACAGGGAACGAACTCCGTTGGGTAAATACGTGGACAGGTGGCAACTACGAGGTCAAGGTAACAAAAAAATAGTTACCCTGTCCGGCATCGAGAGCCAGGTATTAGACGTAAGCTGGGGATGAGGGTCGACTAAGACCGCATCAACGCCATGTACGTTGACAAGCTCGACGGCAGGATCGGCGGCGACTTCTACGACCGCTTCGCCGGCGAATGGCGCGAGGAGCAGAACCGCCTTCAACGCGAGATCGACCGGCATGAGACTGCCGAGCAGTCCTACATGGACGAGGGCGTGCAGATTCTCGAACTCGCGCGCAACGCCCAAAGGCTGTTCGCCCAGCAGCCGCCGCGCGAAAAACGCCGCCTGCTGAACTTCATACTATCGAACTGTTCCTGGGAGGGTGGCGAGGTGGTCGCCACCTTCCGACAACCGTTTGATCTGTTGGCGGAAACGACTGCCATGGTCGTCCGACAGACGGCGGGAAAAGGTGATAGCAGCAGTTCTCGCGCCGCAGAAGCCGACCGGAGCCCATGCCGGCATGAGGTCCAAAGGTCTCCACTGGCCACGTCGCCGAGTATCGACATGGCGACAGCCCAATTGGGCAGGCGGCGACAGTTCGAGCTCGGGTCCGTTTCCATCGCCATCCAAATGAAGCCGCCCCAAGAGGGCGGTTTTTCGTTTCGGCACCTTCCTCCTCCAACCTGATCCCGCCCCGCACTAGCAGCGTATCAGGGTGGTCGGTTCGAAGGAGGAGGGGCTCGTGCAGGGCAGGGAGGCTGGGGTTCCGCCGGCTGCGGCGTGGCTGGGCGGTTTCGGCGCGGTCCCGTTCGTCGGGCTGGCGGTTGCGCTGGTCCTGCCAGTCGGCATGCCGCGCGAGTTGCTGGGCCAAGCGCTGGCCGGATAC
>VGCH01000034.1 GCA_016870115.1 Alphaproteobacteria bacterium
TCGCTCGGACGGCGAACTCGGTGTCACAGATTTCTGTCTCATCTCGTTCCCCTCAGGTTAACGATGAGCCGGAAATCCTCTCTTCCTCAAGACGTCAAATCTGTATCAGTGCTCCTGACGCCGGACAGATGATGCCGAACCAGATCGGATCGGAGCCGAGCTTGGTCATGACGAGAAAGACCACCGGCAGGGTGAACAGCAGCATGCCGATGCCGTCCATGAACATGCCGAGCACCGTCTACAGCACGATGACGACTAACAGCACAAGGTAGGGCGACACGCCGACGCGACGATCCAGTCGGAGGAGGAGTTCGTGACGCCGGGGAAGGCGAGGAAGCGCATGAAGATCGGCACGCCCCAGAGATCGAGAAGATCGTCACCGTGAGCTTCGCCGGGTCGAGCAGCGAGTCGAGGAGGCCGCGGCCGGTCTCCGACTCATGAGTTGGTATCGCTGCAGGGGGGGCGAGCCACCTGCGACTAGCAGCGCGGGCCGTGCGGCGGCAAGCGCGCAGAGCGGAACAGCGACCGTGGCCTCGCGCCCACGCCCGGATCATCCGCTTGATTCCCGGAGGCGCGCTTGCTTGTGTCCGCCTCCCAACCGTTCGCGGCGCCCCTAGGAGACCCAGGAAATGGAATTCGACGACGTGATTCTCGGTCGCCGCAGCATCCGGGGCTACAAGCCCGATCCGGTGCCGGCCAAGCTGATCAAGGAAGTCCTGGTGCTCGCCATGCGCGCGCCGTCGTCGATGAACACGCAGCCCTGGCATTTCCACATCATCACGGGCGAGCCGCTGGACCGCATCCGTCGGGGCAACACCGAGCGCAATCTCGCGGGCGTGCCGCACTCGCGCGAGTTTCGGATCGGCCAGCCCTTCGACGGCGTCCATCGCGAACGGCAGATCGGAGTCGCCAAGCAGCTCTTCAGCGCCATGGGCATCGCGCGCGACGACAAGCCCGGTCGCCAAGACTGGGTGCTGCGCGGCTTCCGCCAGTTCGATGCGCCGGTGTGCGTCATCGTCACCTACGATCGCGTGCTGGCGGGCAGTGACGACACGGCGTTCGACTGCGGCGCGGTCGCCACCGCGCTGGTGAATGCCGCGTGGTCGCGCGGGTTGGGCGCCGTGATCAACAGCCAGGGCATCATGCAGTCGCCCGTCGTGCGCGAGCACGCCGGCATCCCCGACGATCAGGTGATCATGAAGAGCATCGCGCTCGGCTGGCCCGATCACAGTTTCCCGGCCAACGCCGTGGTCTCCGAGCGGAAGTCGGTCGAGGAGGCGGCGACCTTCGTGGGTTTCGTGGACAAGTCTTGAACGCGCCGCAGCGGCCATCACGCGACGGACTCGCCGGCCTCTGAGAGGTTGGATCTCCGGGTTCGTCGCTTGATGCCGGCCGGCGCGCGGTGGCCGGGATCGCGGGCGGGGATCGGTGGTGTGCCGAGGGAGCTGACGCTTCAGCCCGCCCGGCGCCAGATCGGCTTCATCGCGCGGACCGGGTCGAGCAGCGACCAGTCGCCCTGCTCGACCTCGTGGCCCTTGGGGAAGGGCGGGCGAGGTTCCTGGCCCAGCGCGCGCATGACGCGATCGTCGCGGTAGTAGCAAAGCAGAACCACGCGGTTCAGGTTGAACAGCGCGGCGCCGCCCTTGTCCTTGAACGCCATCGCGATGTCGCGCCGGCGGTCGGCCGGCAGGGACGCGAAGGTGCCGGCGCCGCCGCCCGCCCGGGTGGCCAGCGCGGCGAGCGCCTGGCGCGCATCGTCGGTGTCGCGGTCGAGGCTCTTCAGGATGTCGGCGAGGATCGTCGGATCGTCGGCGCCCGGCATGCCGTAGGTGGCGCTGGCGGGGATCATGATGGCGGCGAGCGCGCCAAGGTCGCGGGTTTCGCCGTCGCTGAGGGGGGACATCGGTCGGACTCCTGGGGTCAGTCGAACAGCGTGGCGTCGGCGGCGCGGCGCTTGATGGTGTCGGCGATGTAGAGCGCCATTGCCTGGATGGTCGAGGTCGGGTTCACGCCGCCCGATGTCGGCCAGAGGCTGCCATCGACGATGAAGAGGTTGGGCACGTCGTGACAACGGCCCCAACCGTTGGTCACCGACCGGTCGGGGTCACTGCCCATGCGGGCGGTGCCGAGAAGATGCCAGCCGGCGTTGGGCACCGGATCGTTGCAGATCGTGTGGCAGCCGGCGGCTTGCAGGACCTCGGTGGCGCGATCGTGGGCGTGGGCCAGCATGCGCTTGCTGTTCTCGCTCAGGGTGTAGTCGATGCGCGGCGCGGGAATGCCGTCCGAGTCCTTGAGGACGGGATCGAGCGTCACGCGGTTGTGCGCCTCCGGCAAGTCCTCGCAGATCGCGGCGAGGTAGATGCGCCGGTTCAGGAGCTTCCGATAGACCGCGTGATGGTCGTCGCCCCAGGGCAGACGGCCGGTGGCGGTGCTGGTGATCGCCTCGCCGATCGAGCCCGTGCCCCGGCCGAACTGGAAGATGTAGCCGCGCACGAACCCGCGCGACGTGTCGGTCTCGTAGAACTGGTGGCTCCAGAGGCAGAGCGGCGGGCCGTGATTGCCGTCGAGCGGCTCGTCGGCATAGCCGAAGGTGAAGCCGTAGGGATGGAACATCAGGTTGCGGCCAACCTGGTCGGAGCTGTTGGCGATACCTTTGGGGAATTTGCCCGAGACCGAGTTCAGCATCAGCCGCGGCGTGCCGACACCATTGCAGGCGAGGATCACCAGCTCGGCGGCCTGGAAATGCTCCTGGCCGTCGGGGCCGACATAGACAACGCCGGTGGCACGCCCGTCGCGATCGACCGAGACTTCACGCACGCGGCAATGGGTGCGCAGCTCGACGCCCTTGCGCACCGCCTGCGGCCAGTAGGTGATGTCGGTGCTGCCCTTGGCGCCCTGCGCGCAGCCTGGCGTGCAGTGCTGGAGATTGAGGCAGTGGCCGCGGCCCTCATAGTCCACGGTCGCGATCGCGGCGTCCGAGGGCCACCAATGCCAGCCGAGCTTGTTCATCGCACGGCCGAGGCGCTGGCCCGACTTGCCGAGCGGCAGCGGCGGCATGGGCGGGGCCTTGCCCGCGGGATAGGCCGGGTCGCCCGCCAGACCGGATACGCCGGTCATGCGGTCGTTCTCGGCGAACCAGGGCTCCAGCGTTTCGTAATCGACCGGCCAATCGTCGGCGACGCCGTCCAGCGACTTCACGCGGAAGTCCGAGGGATGCAGGCGCGGATAATGCGCCGTGTACATGATGGTGCTGCCACCCACGCCGTTGAAGTTCACCACCTTGATCGGCGAGTTGGCGTCGTTGATCGGATAGTCGGTGCGCCGCGCGCGCCGGTTGGGGTTGATCGCGAAGTCGCTGAAGAGGCGTGCCTCCCAGTCGCGGCCGTTGCTGGGATAGTCGGTGGGTTTCACCCAGCCGCCCTGCTCCAGACAGACGATGCGCATGCGACTGTCGGCGAGGCTCCACGCCACGGCGGCACCCGAGGCGCCGGAGCCCACGATCAGCACATCGACCTTGTCGTTCGCCGCCATCATTCCTCCGTCGCCGCCGCGTCACGCGCGGTGCCGGGCAAGGGTCCCAAGCTCGGCGCGCGATGACAACCGAAAACGCGTCAGACCAGCCGGATCGGCGGTCGCGCGGGATCGCGCGCATGGACATGGCCCACGATGCGGAACGATGCGTCGCGTTTCGCCAGCGCCGCCGCCTGGTCGGCCGGCAGCGCCGCGAGCAGGCCGCCCGCGGTCTGCGGATCGAACAGCAGCGCCGCGCGCGGGTCATCGTGCCAGCGCTCGGGACCGTCGATCAGATGACGGGCGCGCAGGTTCTCCGCCTGCAGGGAGCTCACGATGCCCGCGCCAACGAGCTCGGCGGCGCCATCCAGCAGCGGCAGGTCGTCGAGTGCCAGATCCACCGCGACCTCATCGCCACGGCCGCTGGCGCGGATCATTTCGGCGAGATGACCCGCAAGGCCAAAGCCGGTGACATCGGTGCAGGCATGCGCGCCGGCCGCGACCAGCGCCTGGGCGGCGTCGCCTGACGGGCGGCGCATCAAGGCGAGCGCCGCTTCGATCCAGCGCGCGCGGGCCCGCGCGCGCATGGCGGCGGCAAAGATCGCGCCGGTTCCGAGCGGCTTGCTGAGCAGGAGCGCATCGCCGGGCCGTAGCCCGCCCTTGCGCAGGGCGCGGCCGCGCTCGACCAGACCGTTCACCGAGAAACCCAACGCCATCTCGGCGCCCTCGCCCGAGTGGCCGCCGATCAGCGCGGCGCCGGCGGCGTCCAGGACGCGGCGCGCCCCGGCCAGCATCTGGAAGAGATCGTCCTCGACGAGATGTTCGGCTGCGAGCGGCACGACGGCGAGCGCCAGCGCACTGTGCGGCCGGCCGCCCATCGCCCAGACATCGCCAAGCGCATGGATCGCGGCGATCTCGCCGAACAACAGCGGATCGTCGAGGAAGCTGCGAAAGAAGTCGACGGACTGCACCAGCGTCTGGCCGGCGGGGACCTCGATCAGCGCGGCGTCGTCCGGCGCCTCGAGACCGAGCGCGACGTCTGCACCCGGCGATGGGCCGAGCCGTGCCAGCACGCGCTGCAGCGCCGACGCACCAACCTTGGCGCCGCAGCCGCCGCAGCGCATGCCGATGTCCTGGAGAAGCCGCTTGGCCTCGGCATCGGCGAGCGCGGGATCTGGCGGCGACGGCTCGCGCGACATCGTCATCGGCGCCGGATCGCGGTACATCGCCATCCAGCGGCGGTCGATCCAGTCCTTCAGGCGCCACGCCCAGCGGCCAGTGAGGGCGAGGCCGCCGCGCACAGCGATCGCCTCGCCATCGCCCGAGCCGATCAAGGCGAGATAGCTGGACTGTGGGGTGAAGGGATGCGGCGGTTGCCCGAGCAGCGCGCGCCGCAGGTTCTCCGCGAGCGGCGGACCCTGACGCACGGCGAAGACGCCTGCCTTGGGGCGTGGATGCGCTCGCACGGCGGCGCAGTCGCCGGCGGCGAAGATCGCGGGATCGTCGGGGCTTTGCAGCGTCGCGTCGACCGCCAGGAAGCCGCCGTCATCGCAAGCGAGGCCGGTCGCGGCGAGCCAGCGCGGTGCGGTCGCGTCGGTGACCACCAGCGTCGTGTCGCTGGTCAGTCGGCGCCCGTCCACGAGCGTGATCGCCTCCGCTTCGATGGCCGTGACGCCTACGCCCTCGATCAGGTCGATGCCGCGGCGGGCCAGCATGCGGCGGGCGGCGGCCCGTGCGGCCGGGGGATGTCGCGCCAGCACCTCGCCTTGCGTCACGAGGCGCACCGCGATGGCAAGGTGGGGCGCATCGCGGCCAAGGCGCGCCCGCAGCGCCAGCGCGAGTTCGGTGCCGCCGGCGCCGCCGCCGACAACGGTCGCCGCTAGCGACCCGGTCCGACCCGCGAGCGTCCGGTGGAATTCGAGCCACCGGTCGCCGAAAGTCGAGATCGGCTTCACGATCAGCGCGTGTTCCGATGCGCCGGGAATCGCCGCCGCTCCGGGGGTCGAACCGACATCGATCGAGAGCAGATCGTAGGCAAGCGGTGGCCGGTTGCGCAGCAGCAGCTGGCGCTGGACACGGTCGATTCCTGTCGCCTCGGCCTGGATGAACCGCGCGCCGGTCGCGGCACCGAGGCGCGCGAGATCGATGTGGCACTCCTCGAAGCTGTAGGTGCCGGCGACGAAGCCCGGGATCATGCCGGAGTAGGGCGTCTCGCCCTCGCGGCTTACGAGCGTGAGCCGGACGCCGGGCATCGGCCGCATGCCGAAGGATTTCAGCACATGGACATGCGCATGCCCGCCGCCGACCAGAACGAGATGTTTGAGGACCGGAGCGTGGATCATGTTCCTGGGGGTTGACGATCGATGCGGTCCGGGTCGATGACCGGAGCATAGGGCTTGGCCCGGGGGGCGTCGATGGCGGCAACGCGCCGCGCGGCTTGGGGGGCGGCGCCGTTCGTCTGCTGCGGACTGCGTCGGGCATCATGGCAGGGGTTTTCGCCGTGTCCCCGTCGTATAGTGGTTTCGGATTGCGGAGGGGCGGCCAGGCATGAAATTTGACCGCAAATGGATCGCCGGTGGCGCCGTGCTGGTGGCGCTGGCGGCAGGTGGCGTCTGGTACACCGGCCAGGCGACGGAACCGCCACCCAAGTACCGGCTCGCCAAGATCGAGCGAGGCGGCATCACCGCGTCGATCACCGCGACCGGGACGGTGACGCCGACGGTGAACGTGGTTGTGGGCTCGCAGCTCTCCGGCCAGATCGTGGAACTGCACGCCGATTTCAACACGCCGGTGAAGTCGGGCCAGTTGCTGGCCAAGCTCGACACCGAGCTCTTGGAGGCGCGGCTGAGTTCGGCGCGCGCCGATCATGCTTCAGCCAAGGCGCAGGTCGAGATGCAGCGCGCCCAGATCGAGCGCAGCCACGCCGAGGTCGAGAACGCCCGCGCGGCCGTCGCCAACATGCGCGCCCAAGTCGACCGTGCGAGCTCGCAACTGCGCGATGCCGAGACCGACCGCCAGCGCAAGGAGCAGCTCGCGCGAGCGGGTGTCACGACCCAGGCGGAGTTGGAGCGCTCGACCAACGCCGACCGGCAGGCCCGCGCGGGCCTCGCCGCCGCCGAGGCCCAGCGCGACGCGTCGATCGCCGCCGAGCGCAGCGCCGAGGCCCAGCTCAAGGTGGCGGGCGCGCAGCTCGACAATCTCAAGGCGTCGGTGCTGCAGCGTCAGGCCGCGGTCGAGCAGGTCGAGGTCGATCTTCGACGGTCGATCATCCGCTCGCCGATCGACGGGGTGATCGTGCAGCGCGCGATCGATGTCGGCCAGACCGTGGCGGCGAGCCTTCAGGCGCCCACGCTGTTCACCATCGCCCAGGATCTTCGCCGCATGCAGGTCGAGGCGACGATCGACGAGGCCGATATCGGCCGTGTGCGTGACAACATGGACGTCGACTTCACCGTCACGGCCCATCCCAACCGGCGCTTTCGCGGCACCGTCTCACAGGTGCGGCTGGCGCCGATCAACATCTCGAACGTGATCACCTACACGGTCGTGATCTCCGCCGACAATGCCGATCGGCTGCTGCTGCCCGGGATGACGGCGACCGTGACCATCGTCACCGACCGGCGCGAGAATGTGCTCAAGGTGCCGGTGGCGGCGCTGCGCTATCGCCCGCCGGGATCGCCGGCGTCGCAACCGGCGGCGGGCCAGGGCGGGGAGGACGGGTCCACACAAGCTGCGGCGGCCAGCAACCCGCAGGCCGCGGCAGCGGAGCGCGCGGCGCAGGCTGAGGCGATCCGCAAAGCGTTGATCGAACAGTTGAAGCTCACCAAGGACCAGATCGCGGAGTACGACCGCATCGCCGGCGAGGCGCGGCAGGAGTTCCAGAAGCTGTTTGTCGGGGGCGCTGCGGCGGAGGAGCGGCGGGTCCGCGGCCGGCAGATCCGGGAGGCCGCGGCGGAGAAGATCATGGCGATGCTGAACGCCGAGCAGAAGCCGAAGTACGCTGCCATGCGTGCCGAGGCCGCGCAGCGCGCGGCGGCCAGCGCGGGCTCGGGCACCCAGGCCGGCACACTCTATACGGTGGGCGACGACAACATGCCCAAGGTCCAGCGCATTCGGATCGGCGCGACCGACGGCAGTTCGGTCGAGGTGATCGGGGCGAGCCTGCGGGACGGGCAAGAGGTGATTGTGGGCGGCGGACCGCGTCCGGCGGCGCCGGCGTCGGCCGGTCCGCGGCTCGGCTTCTGAGGCGTGCCGGTGCCGCCGCCGATCATCGAGACGCGCGAGCTCTCGCGCAATTACACGATGGGCGGCCAGACCGTGCGCGCGCTGCGGAAGGTCACCATGACCGTGGAGCGCGGCGACTTCGTCGCGGTGATGGGGCCCTCGGGCTCGGGCAAGTCGACCTTCATGAACCTGGTGGGCTGTCTCGACACGCCGACCAAGGGCCACTATGCGCTGGATGGCGAGGCCGTGGCGGGGCTGTCCGGCGACCGGCTGGCGGCGATCCGCAACCGCAAGCTTGGCTTCGTGTTCCAGTCGTTCCATCTGCTGCCACGCGCCGACGCGCTGACCAATGTCAGCCTGCCGATGGTGTATGGCGGCACCGACCGCGCGATGCGCGCGGCGCGCGGGCGGGCCGCGCTTGAGCTGGTCGGCCTCGGCGACCGCATGGACCATCGGCCCTCGCAGCTCTCCGGCGGCCAGCAGCAGCGTGTGGCGATCGCGCGCGCGCTGGTGAACGATCCGGTCCTAGTTCTTGCGGACGAACCCACCGGCGCACTCGATTCGCGCACCAGCCTCGAGATCATGGCGCTGTTCCAGCGACTGAACGGCGAGGGCCGCACCATCGTGGTGGTGACGCATGAGCCCGACGTCGCGGCCTTCGCGCGGCGGGTCGTGCGCTTCCGCGACGGCAAGCTTGTCGAGGATCGCGCCCAGGCGCCGAACGACGCCGAGGCCGCGCTGAAGGCATTGGGCGAGGAGCGGCCGGAGGCGGCATGAGCGCGCTTGAGGCGATCCGCTCCGCTCTCGACGCACTGCGCGCCAATCCGCTGCGCAGCATCCTCACCATGCTGGGGATCATCATCGGCGTCCTGTCGGTGATCGTGATGGTGGCGGTCGGTGCCGGCGCCAAGGCGCAAGTCCTGGAACGCATCCGCAGTCTCGGCGCCAACGTGATGATCGTGGTCTCGGGGAGCGTCACCTCGGGCGGGGTGCGCATGGGTGTCGGCTCGCGCTGGACGCTCACCGAGGAGGACGGCAATGCACTGCTGCGCGACGTGCCGCAGGTGCAGGCGGCGTCGGGCACGGTGCGCGGCAGCGCCCAGCTCGTGGCGGCAGGGGTCAATTGGTCGACCGTCGTGCTGGGGGTCGGGCCGGGCTACCTCGAGGTCCGCGATTGGGAGCTGACCTCCGGTCGGGAGTTCACGGCCCAGGAATTCTCCGGCGCGGCCAAGGTGGTGCTGGTTGGTCAGACCGTGGTCAAGAACCTGTTCGGCGAGGATGCCGATCCGGTCGGCCAGACGATGCGCGTGAAGGCCACGCCCTTCACCATCGTGGGCGTGCTGGCCCGCAAGGGGCAAAGCGCACAAGGCACCGACCAGGACGACACCATCCTGGTGCCCGTGGCGACGGCCAAGCAGAAGGTGATCGGCACCAGCCGCGCCAATGCCCGGGCGGTCGCAGCGCTCATGATCAAGATCCGCAACGGCGAGGACATGTCGGAGGCCGAGCAGTCGATCCGCGAAGTGCTGCGCCAGCGCCACAAGCTGGGCCCGGGGCAGGAGGACGATTTCTGGCTGCGCAATCTCACCGAGGTCGCGGAGAGCCAGGCCGCGTCGGCGCGCGCCCTCGCGTGGTTGCTCGCCGCCGTCGCCGGCGTGTCGCTGCTGGTGGGCGGCATCGGGATCATGAACATCATGCTGGTGTCCGTCACCGAGCGGACCCGTGAGATCGGGCTCAGGTTGGCGATCGGCGCGCGCCGCCGCGACATCCTCGTGCAGTTCCTGATCGAGGCCACGACCCTCGCGCTGATCGGAGGCGCGATCGGGGTCCTGCTGGGCATTGGCGGCGCGGCCATCGCCGCCAATCTCGCGGGCTGGCCGACGCTCATCGGCTGGGACGTGGTGGCGGGGGCTGTTCTGTTCTCGGGCTTGATCGGGGTTTTCTTCGGCTACTACCCCGCCCACAACGCGTCCCGCCTGGATCCGATCGAGGCGCTGCGCCACGAGTAGCCGGCTCCGATCGATTCAGAGGGTCTGGTGCAAGATCAGTAATTGTTGTATATCAGTATTTTAGACTGTATTCTTACAGTAATACTGGAGACAATTATGGCGGCCTCCACCCTTTGGACGGGCTTCGTTTCTGAGCGACCCGCGGATCAGGCGCTGAAGCCTCGTTCCGATTGGGCGCTGTCCTGGCCGCTTGCGGTCGCCCTGATGCTGTTCACGGCGTTGATGGTGGTGAACGCCCCGCTTCTGCTCGCCGACCCCGACAGCCATTGGCACATCGCGATCGGCCGTTGGATCCTGGAACGCGGCACCGTACCCACGATCGATACGCACTCGCACTCGTTCTACGGCGAGCCATGGATTGCCAAGGAGTGGCTGTCGCAGGTGGTGATGGCGACCGTCTTCGACGCCGCCGGGTGGGGCGGGCTGGTGGTGTTCGCAGCCCTCATGCTCGCGGTGAGCTTCGGCCTGATGGCGCGGCTGCTGTTGCGCGACGTCGGTCCGCTGGTGGCGGTGGGCTTCGCCGTCGCGGCCGCGATCATGACCGCGCCGCACTTCCTCGCGCGGCCGCACATCATCGCGTTTCCGTTCATGCTGCTCTGGGTCGCGGGCCTCGTGCGCGCGGTCGAGGAGCGGCGGACCCCGCCCGCGATCCTGCTGCTGGCGATGCTGGCGTGGGCGAACCTGCATGGCGGCTTCACGCTCGGCCTCATGCTCGCCGCCGCCTTCGCACTGGAGGCGCTGCTCACCGAGAAGGACGACGCACACCGCCGGACGCTTTTCTTCGAATGGGCGAAGTTAGGCATCGCTGCGGGTCTCGTGTCCTGCATCACGCCCTACGGCGCGGAGTCGATCCTGGTAACCGTGCGAATCTTTTCGCTGGACGACGCGCTGCCGATGATCAGCGAGTGGCGCTCGCCCGATTTCCAGACGCAGCAGGGCCAGCTCGTGATCATCCTGGTCGGGCTCTACTTTGCCCTGAGCCGCGGCGTGAAGCTGCCGCTGTTCCGCACCATCTTCGTGGTCGGGCTCACCTATCTCTACTTCAAGTACGCTCGCAATGCCGAGCTGCTGGCGATGTTGGCGCCGCTCATCGTGGCGCCGGTGCTTGCCCGGCAGTGGCCGAGCCTCGTACCGGACTGGAGCGCCGCCGCCGCGAGCTTCGGACAAAGGCTGACCCAGATGGGTCGCCCGGCAGGGTCCAAGACGCTCGTGATGTGCTGCGTCGCGATGCTGGCTGTAGGAGCGTTGGTGGCCCGGTTCGGGGACCTCGCGCCGCCGAAGGAAAACACGCCCGACGCCGCGCTGCAGTTTGTGCGCGACAACGGAATCAGCGGCCGGGTGTTCAACCACTACGGTTTTGGCGGCTTCCTGATCCGCGAGGGCGTGCCGACCTTCATCGACGGCCGCGGCGAGCTTTTCGGTGGCGCGTTCATCAAGGCCTACGTCGAGGTCGCGAGCCTGCGCGGCAAGGAACCGCTGGAGACCCTGCTCGATCGCCACAAGATCGAGTGGACCTTGCTCTTGAAGGATCAGGCGGCCAACCGGCTGCTCGAGCGCCTGCCTGGTTGGCGACACGCCTATACGGACGACACCGCGACGATCTTCGTCCGCGAGCGGCCGTAGGCGGTCAGCTGCCCTCGCGTAACACGATCCAGAGCTGACGCGCGAGCGCGAGGAGTCGGCCATCCTCCGCATAGAGCGCGGTCGCGGAGTGCAGCTTGCGGCCGTCCACGCCCAAGCGCCAGCCGACAACGGCGCAGCGTTCACCGGCGCGCGGACGTTCGAAAATCTGCGCCGTCATGCGGCCGGTTAGCGCGGGTCGCCAATCATCGGGATCCTGAGCGGCCCAGGCGCCCGGACAGTCGAGCGTCCCCCAGACGAGCGGAAAGCCGATGCGGCCATCGGCTTCGGCATGATGCGGATGTGCGACATAGCAGGAGAGCGAGCGACCCGCGCCCGGTCCGGGTTCTCCCAGCACACGCAGGCCGTCGCCCACCGCGCGCTCGCGCCCGCAGACGATGCAGGTCCCGAACTCGCTGTCGGATCCACTGCCGCCGTCTCGTCCGCGCCGCGCCACCTCTGCCCAGTCATCGGGGGGACCAGGCGGCACCAGCTCATCGAGCGTGCTTTCAGCTGCTTCGCAGACCAGCGTCTCGCCGTGCCGCAGGAGAAGCCGGTCGGCGGCGGTTCGCTCCACCGTCATCGGCTGCTCAAGCGGGATGGGTGCGCGGAAGGTCACCTCGACCGCGCGATCGCGACCGAGCAGTTCGGCCAGCCGACCGCCGACATAGCCGCCATTGCCGGACAGGCGCGGGCCGTTGAAGCCCACGCCGATACGGAGGGTGTCGCTCACGGCAGAATGGCGCTGTGCACCAGATTGCTCACCAGATCGAGCCGCCGGCTGTGCCAGGGGTCGGGGATGCGGTTGTTGGTGATGTAGGTGAAGGACACGCCCGAAGCGGGGTCACCCCAGCTGTAGGACGTGCCGACGCCGCCATGGCCGAAGCTTCCAGGGCTCGCCAGCGCGCCGAGGCCGCGAATGTTCTCGGTGATGCCGCGCAGGTGCGGGCCGAGGCCGCGATGCATCGGCATACCCATGAACTCGTCCACGCGGTCGCCGGTGTGATTGCGAACGGCGTATTGCAGCATGCGCGGCGACACGATCCGGGTACCGCCGAGCGCGCCGCCCGACAGCATCATCTGGTAGAGCGCCGCCATGGCGCGGGCGGTTCCGTAGCCCGCGCCGCCGGGCGCGCCACTCGCGCGCCACGCGGTCGAATTTGCGTCGGCATCCGTCTTGTAGCCGGTGCCGTCGGCCTGGGGGGCGTGCATGTCCACGGCGCGACCGAACTCGCGCTCGGGCAGCCCGACGAAGAGATCGCGGCTGAGCCCCAGCGGCTCGATCACCGTCTCGCGGATGACGTCGCGGAAGTCCTTGCCGGTCACCGCCTCGATCAGCACACCCAGCGTCCAGTGGGCCGACAGGCCGTGATAGTGGACCTTGGAGCCAGGCGAGAACTCGAGCGCGAAGTTGGCCACCACCTCGCGCAGCTTCTTGTGGTCGGCCCACGCCTCGGGTCCGACATTGGCATTCGGATAGCCGCCCTGGTGGGTGATCACCTGCATGACGGTGATGTTCTGCTTGGCGTTGCGCTTGAACTCCGGCACGTGCTCCACGATGCGGTCGGAGAACGAGAACAGGCCGCGCTCCGCCAGCGCCCACAGCGCCACCGCGGTGACCACCTTCGTTTGCGAATAGAGGAGCCACAGCGTGTCGTCTCCGGCCGGCCGGGCGGGCTCGGTCGCGGCCTTGCCGAAGCTGCGATAGAGCCCCAGCTTGCCGTGGCGGGCGAGCGCGATCTGGGCGCCGGGATAGCGGCCGTCGGCGATGTGCCGCTCGATCAGCTCGACCAGCCGGTCGATCTGGCCGCGCCGGAATCCAAGCGACTCAAGATCCGAGGTCGGCAGCACGAAGTCGCCCGCCGCCCGGGCCGTGATGTTCTGGTCCATGTCTACTCCGCGGGTTGGATAGCGCCCGGCGCCGTGTGAGGTACGGGCATTTCGTCCGGCGCGGAGCGATGGCCGCGCGCGAGATAGCTGTAGGCGGTGGGCACGACGTAGAGCGTCAGCAAGGTGCCGAGGCAGAGACCGCCAACGATCACCCAGCCGATCGCCTGCCGGCTCTCGCCGCCGGCGCCTGTGGCGATGGCGAGCGGGATCGCGCCCAGCACCATGGCGCCGGTGGTCATTAGGATGGGACGCAGCCGCAAGACCGCCGCTTCCTGTACCGCCTCGAATTTGTCCTTGCCGGACTCGCGCAGCTGATTGGCGAACTCGACGATCAGGATTCCGTGCTTGGTGATCAGTCCCACAAGCGTCACCAGCCCGATCTGGCTGTAGACGTTGATGGTGTTGCCGGTGAACCAAAGCGCCAGCAGCGCGCCCGTCATGGTTATCGGCACCGTCAACATGATGATGAACGGATCGACGAAACTCTCGAACTGCGCGGCCAGGACCAGGAAGATGAAGATCAGCGCCATCACGAAGACCTCGTAGAGGCCGCGTGAGGACTGCGAGAACTCCCGGCTCTGCCCCGCGACGTCCGTGACGATGCCGGCCGGCAGCTGGCGAGCGAGACCGTTGAGGTCGGCCAGCGCCTGGCCCAGCGCATAGCCGGGATTGAGGTTGGCCGAGATGATCGCCGCGCGCAGCTTGTTGAAGTGGTTGAGCTCGCGCGGCGCCACGCGCTCGACGTAGGTCACCAGCGCCGAGAGCGGGATCATCTGGCCCGAGCGGGCGCGCACATAGATCTCCGACAGGTGCCGGGGATTGGTTCGCTCGACCTCGGCCACCTGGACCACGACGTCGTACTGCTTGCCCTCGCGCTTGAAGCGCGTGACCTGCCGGCCGCCCAGCATCGTCTCGAGCGTGCGGCCGATCGTGTCGACATCGATGCCGAGGTTGGCGGCTTTCTCGCGGTCGATATTCACCCGAACCTCGGGCTTGTTCAGGCGCAGATCGGACTCAAGATTGGTGAGTCCGGTGCTTAGCCGCGGGTGCTGACGGATCAGGCCGAGGAACTGCTCCGCCGCCGCGTTCAGCTCGTTGTAGGGCCGCGAAGTCTGCAGCACGAACTGCACGGGTTTGTCGGTCGAGCGCTGGCCGAACGAGGGCGGGTTGATCGGGAACGCGAGCACGCCGGGGATCTGCAGGGCGAGCGGCCGGGCCTTGAGCGTGTAGTCCTGCTGCTTGACCCCGGAACGCGCCTCCCACGGAGCGAGGCGAGCGAAGGCGAGGCCGCGCGTGACGTCAGGGAAACCGACAATGACCAGCAGCCGCTCGACGTGCGGGAAGCGGCGCTCGTTGGTCGCCGGATCGTTCCCCATGTAGATCTGCTCGAGCATCTGCGCGTAGCGCAGCGTGTATTCCGGCGTGGCACCCTCGGGCGCCACCATGACGTTGGCGACGACGCCGCGATCCTCGATCGGCGCCAGTTCCGACGGCAACCGCGTGAACAGCCAGCCGCCGAAGCCTGCGATGGCGAGGCCGCCCAGAAGCACTAGCGGCCGGGCGTTCATGGCGCCCCGCAGCGTCCAGCGGTAGCCCGCGTTCAAACTCTCAAGAGCACGCTCGCCCCAGCGCCAGAACGCCCCCGGGTTGGTCTCGTGGCGCAGCATCTTGGAGCACATCATGGGCGTCAGAGTAAGCGCCACGAAGCCGGAGACGACGACTGCGCCCGCCAATGTCAGGGCGAACTCAGTGAAGAGCTTTCCGGTGCGCCCGGTCTGGAAGGCCATCGGCGCGTAGACCGCGCCCAGCGTGATGGTCATCGCGATGACCGCGAACGCGATCTCGCGCGAGCCGACCATTGCGGCCTCGAACGGTTTCTTACCCATCTCGATGTGGCGCGAGACGTTTTCCAGCACCACGATCGCGTCGTCGACCACGAGTCCGATCGCCAGCACCATCGCGAGCAGCGTCAGTGTGTTAATCGAAAATCCGAACAGCCACATCAGCGTGAAGGCGCCGATCAGCGACACCGGGATGGTCACCAGCGGGATCAGCGTCGCGCGAAGCGATCGCAGGAACAGGAAGATGACCAGCACAACAAGCAGTACCGCCTCGACGATGGTCCGGAAGACGTTCTTGATCGAGCGGTCGATGAACACCGTGGTGTCGTAGGTGATGTCGCCGCGCACGCCGAGCGGGGCGAGATCGGTCTCCAGCTGGGCGAGCCGCTTGCGCGCCTCGGTGACGACGGCCAGCGGGTTGGCGGTCGAGGTCCGGATCAACCCGACATTGACCGCGTTGGCGCCGATCACCGGCCGCTTCCCGTCGACACCGGCCAGGCTGATGCGCGCGAAGACCCGCTTGTCGCGGGCGTCGAGCTCCGCGCGGCCGACATCGCGCAGCCGGACGAAGTAGCCGTCGTTCTCCCGCAGGATCATGTTGTCGAACTGGTCGGGCGTCCGAAGGTCGGTTTCGGTGACGACCGTGAATTCTCGCTGCGTGCTCTCGATGCGACCCGAGGGAATCTCGACGTTCTGCCGGCGCAGCGCGTTCTCGACCTCCTGCACGGTGACGCGGTACGCGGCCATGCGGGTCTTGTCGAGCCAGAGCCGCATGGCGTAGCGGCGCTCGCCGAAGATACGCAGGTTGGACACGCCGTCGATGGTTTGCAGGCGATCCTTGACCACCCGATCGACGATGTCGGTCACTTCGAGATGGGTGAGCGTCTCGCTGGTGAAGGACATGAACACGATCGGGAAGGCGTCGGCCTCGACCTTGGCGATCACCGGCTCGTCGATTTCGGCGGGCAGCTGGCCGCGCACGCGGCTCACCCGATCGCGCACGTCGGAGGCGGCGTCGTCGACATTGCGGTTGATGGTGAAGCGCACCGTCACCTGGCTGCGCTCGGCGCGGCTGAAGGACTGGATCAGCTCGACGCCCTCGATGCCCGAGATCGAGTCCTCGAGCGGCGTGGTGACCTGGCTCTCGATGATCTCCGCCGAAGCGCCGCGGTAGGTCGTGTCGACAGTGACCTGCGGCTCGTCGATCTTGGGATACTCGCGGACGGAGAGGCGATCGAAGCTCACCAGCCCGATCAGGGTCACAGCGAGGCTCATCACCGTCGCGAGGACGGGTCGGCGGATCGAAAGTTCGGGAAGGGTCATCGGGGGCGTCCGTTCTCAACCACCGCCGCCTTGCGGCCGCGGCGCCGCGGGCGCGGAACCGGTCAGCGGTGGCTGCCCGGGAGCTGTCGCGCCTGGTGCTGGCGCGCCTGGTGCGGCACCGGGAGGCGGACCGACCGCGGCGCCGGGGGGCCGGCCGGCGCCCGGCTGGAAGCCGGGCGGCACGACGCGCGCCGGCGCGCCGGGCCGGATCTTCAGGTGACCGGCGGTCACCACCGTGTCGGTGGCGGCGAGGCCGTCCACAATCTCGACTTCGGTGCCCTGACGGCGACCGATGCGGACGACCTGCGCCTGCACGCGACCTTCGACGATCTTGAACACCGTCTGGCGATCGCCCACCGGCATCAGCGCCTGTTCCGGGACGAACAGCGCGTTGTCGCGGACCGCGAGCGCCAGCGCCACGCGGGCGAAGACGCCCGGTCGCATCACGTCGCCCGGGTTGTCGACATGCGCGCGGATGACGACGGCCCGGCCGGCTTCGTCGACCAGCGGGTCGATGGCGTAGACGCGCCCGGGGAACTCCTTGCCGGGGAACGCATCGGCGGTGACGGCGATGGTCTGGCCCACCCTGACGGCGCCCAGGAAGTTCTCGGGCACGCGGAAATCGACCTTGAGCGGATCGATCTGCTCGAGGTTCACGATGTCCTGGCCGGCGTTGATGTAGCCGCCGACCGAGGCGCGACGCAGGCCCATGACGCCATCCCAAGGCGCGACCAGCGTGAACTTGTCGAGCCGCGCGCGCGCGAGCGCGAGCGCCGCCTCGTCTCGCCGCAGTGCCGCGCGCGCCTCGTCGATCGCGCGCTCGGTCGTGACCTGACGCGCGCCCAGCGCGACGGCGCGGTCGTAGTTGGCCTTGCTCAGCGCGAGGGCCGCCTCGGCCTGCGCCGTCGCCGCTTCCTCGATCGAGGCGTCGAGCTGGACCAGGACCTGGCCTTTGCGGACCTTTTGGCCTTCATCGAAGTTGAACGCCTTGATGCGGCTCGCGAGCTCGGGCCGCACCATCACGCTCTCGTTGGACCGGAAGGTGCCGACGGCGGTCACGGTGTCGCGGCTCTGACCGACTCGGGGAGCCGCCGCCTCGACCGGGACCGGCGGTGGGCCGCCGCCGGCGCCCGGCGCGCCAGGCGGACGTTGGCCCGCCGGCGCCGCGGCTGCGGGACCGCTCGCGGCAGGCGCAGTCGCGGGCGCCAGATTGACGCCCGCCACCGTGAGGTTCGTGCCCTTGCCGGGGCCGTAATTGAAGTAGCCCCAAGCACCGCCGGCGGCTGCGAGCAGCAAGCCTGCGGCCACGACGGCCGTCTTATGCTTCATGGTGAATTCCAATTCGTTGACGGTAGTCTATCCGCTGGCGGCGAGCGCGCCAGCGCAAGTTCCAGATCGGGTCCGGCAATCCACCCATTGTGTTTATCCGACGGGTTGGCCACAATGCGCTCATGAGAGATCGGCGGGACTTTCCCAGTACGCCAGCCAGCAGGGTCCGGAGCTAGCGGTGGCGCCCGGCCTTGAGTCCTGCCACGCGCTGGTGCTCAACGCCGATTTTCGGCCGCTGTCGTATTTTCCTCTGTCCATCTGGTCGTGGCAGGACGCGGTAAAGGCCGTGTTCCTCGACCGCGTGAGCGTTGTCTCCGAGTATGAGCGCCAGATCCGCAGCCCCACCTTCGAGATGCGGCTGCCGAGTGTCATCGCGCTCAAGGAGTTCGTGCCGGCGGCTCGGCGACCCGCTTTCACGCGTTTCAATGTCTTTCTGCGCGACCGCTTCGCCTGCCAGTATTGCGGCGGCCCGTTCGCGGCCAACGACCTGACTTTCGATCACGTCGTGCCGCGCTCGCGCGGCGGCCGCACTGCCTGGTCCAACGTCGTCGCGGCCTGCAGCCCCTGCAATCTGCGCAAGGGCAATCGTCTCATCTGCGAGACCGATCTGCATCTGCAGCGCGCGCCGGCGGAGCCCAGCACCGGACAGCTTCAGGAGAACGGTCGCGCCTTCCCGCCAGGCTACCTCCACGAGAGCTGGCGCGACTTCCTCTATTGGGACAGCGAGCTGGAGCAGAGCTGATCATGGCGGGGCGTGTGGCCGGCAAGGTGGCGCTGGTAAGCGGCGCAGCCTCGGGATTGGGCAAGGCAACGGCGGAGCGGCTGGCCGAAGAAGGCGCTGCTGTCGCGATTGGCGATATTCGCCTCGAGCCGGCCGAAGCCGCTGCGGCAGCGATCCGCGCACAAGGCGGGCGGGCGATCGCGCTCAAGCTCGATGTGACGCAGGAAGCCGATTGGGTCGCCGCAGTGGCCGAGGCCGAGACCCGCTTCGGCAAGCTCGATGTGCTGGTGAACAATGCGGGCACGGCGGATGGGCACTGGATCCACAAGCTCAGTCTCGCGGAATGGCGGCGCGTTCACGCCATCAACCTCGATGGCGTGTTTCTCGGACTCAAGTACGGCGCCGAGGCGATGAAGCGGGCGGGTGGCGGCTCGATCGTGAACATCTCGTCGGTCGCGGGCCTCGTCGGGATCGCCGAGGGCGCGACGGCCTATTGCGCGAGCAAGGGCGGCGTCACGATGTTGACCAAGGCCGCCGCGCTCGAGATGGCGCTTCTGAAGACGGGCGTTCGCGTGAACTCGGTCCATCCGGGCTACATGCGCACACCGATGCTGGAAGCGGTGATCGAGGCCTACCGCGATCCGGCCGAGGCGCGGGCGCGGCTGGAGGCGGCCGAACCGCTCGGCCGCTTCGGGGAGCCGCGCGATATCGCCAACGCGGTTCTGTACCTCGCGAGCGACGAATCAGCGTTCGTCACCGGCGCGCAGATGGTGGTCGATGGCGGCTTCTACGCGCGTTGAGTGATCGGCCGCTTGCCGGGGCAGGGCCGGCGGGACAGGATCGTGCATCCGCAGAGGGGGCAAGACATGAGCTCGACCATTCGACCGATGGGGCGTCGCGCGGCGATTGCCGGTGCCACTGCGCTGCCGGTGCTGGGTGCCGCATCGGCGCGGGCGCAGGCGAAGTTCCCCGAGCGTCCGGTGCGGCTTATCGTGCCGTGGGCGCCGGGCGGGCCGGCCGACTCGGGTTTCCGCATTCTCGCCGAGGCGGCGACGCGCAAGCTCGGCCAGCCGGTCATCATCGAGAACAAGGCGGGGGCGGCGGGCGTGATGGGCGCTCTGGCCCTGCAGGATGCCAAGCCGGACGGTTACATGGTCTCGCAGATGCACCTCAGCGTCCTGCGCCAGCCGCTGCTCAACAAATCGCTGAAGTACCATCCGATCGACGATCTTAGCTACATCCTCCAGATCACCGGTTTCGTCATGGGTGTGGTCGTGCGACCCGATGCGCCGTGGAAGACGCTGGGCGAGCTGATGGACCACGTGGTCGCCAACCCGGGCAAACTCAACTGGGGCACGCTGGGGATTGGCTCCACCCAGCATCTCGCGATGGAACGGGTCGGCCTGGCACGCGGCGGCGTCAGCTGGACGCACGCGCCCTATCGCGGCACCGCCGATACGCTGCGCGCCCTGATGGGCGGTGAAATCGACTTCGCCTCTGAGTCCTCGGGCTGGTCGCCTCATGTCGCGGCCGGGCGCCTCCGCCTGCTCGCGGTGTTCGCCACCAGCCGCGTGAAGCGCTTTCCCGACGTGCCGACGGTGCGCGAACTCGGCATCAACGTCGTGGCCGATAGTCCGGGCGGCCTGATCGGGCCGAAGGGCATGGACGCGGTGACGATCAAGGTCCTGGCCGACGCCTTCCGCGACGCCGCCCAGACGCCGGAGCATCTAGCCTTCCTCGACAATCTCGACCAGCCGCTGCTGCTGATGGACGGCCCCGCCTATCGCGACGCCATGCGCCGGGCCTATGAGGAGGAGCGCGAGCTCCTGCGCCGACTAAATCTACTGCCCGCCTGACGGTGGCTTGCGTCAGCCGCGTCGGAAGACGAACGTCACACCCGGGTCGAGAGCCAGATCGCGAGCCGCGAGCCCGCCTTGATCACTTCCGTGAGCGGTCGGTAGCCCGGCGCCTGCTCGGCGCCAGCGGCGAGTGCCTCGCTCTTGTGGGCGATCTCGTCGGCGCGGAATCGCTCGATGGTCGACCGCAGGGGCGCCTCGTCGTCGCCCAGCGCCGCCGCCTGCGCCGCATAGTGCTCGTCGATGGTTTCCTCGATCGCCACGGTGCAGGCCATAGCGGCCTTGTCACCCAGCAGCGCGGTTCCCGCGCCCAGAGCAAAACCCGCCACGCTCCACAGCGGCGAGAGCAGCGTGGGGCGCACCCGTCGCTCGGCGAGCAGCCGATCGAAGGTGGTGCGATGCTCGCGCTCGGCTTTCGCCATGCCGGCGATCTTGCGCGCGGTTTCGCCCTTGCCGCGGCCGGTCCAGCGCAGGGCCGCGAGTTGGCCCTCGTAGATCCGCACGGCGCCGAACTCGCCGGCCTGGTCGACGCGGATCGTCCGCTCGACCAGCTGGCGGGCGTCGGGATCGCCGGGGTTGCGCGGCAGGCCGGTGCGCGCGGTCATCGGTGGTCGCTTATGGCGGTCTTGAGGCCGAGGCCGGTGGCCAGCGCGACAAACGCCGAGAGGATCGCGTTCCAGGCCGCCATCGACAGACCCCACATCGCCCACGGCACCTCGTCGCAACGCACCAGGCGCGCGCCGAGCAGATAGCGCTTCAGCTGCTCGACGGACAGGCCGTGCGGCAGATTGCCCGAGCAGCTTTGTGGACCCGGCCAGAACCGGTACTCGACGCCGACATGGTAGAGGGCGATGACCGCGGTCGTGACCAGCGCCATGATCGCGATCAGCACCAGAATCAAGGCAAAGGCGCGCGCGTGGCGCGCGAAGAACGCGGCGCCAAGCCCGGCCACCACCGCGACCGCGTGTGGGTAGCGTTGCCAGTGGCAGAGCTCGCACGGCGCCAACCCCATGCCATGCTGGAACCACAGCGCGCCACCCAGCAGCGCGCCGCTGCCGAGCGCTGCGATCAGGCCGAAGCGGCCGGGGAGCGGGGACGAGGCTGTCACGGGGCGATCATACGCCGAAGATTGCGGCGCTTGGATGGAGGCGCCGGTGAATATTCAAGGGGTCAGAAAAGGTAGCGGAAGGCCACGAACCCGCCGATCAGGGCGATCAGGAACAGCCAGGTCAGGAGCGCGAGCCGCCGCTCAATGAAGGCGCGGATCGGCTCGCCGAATCGCCAGAGCAGCGCCGCCACCAAGAAGAACCGCGCGCCGCGCGTCACGATCGAGGCCCAAACGAAGGTGAAGAGGTCGAAGTGCGCAGCGCCCGACGCGATGGTCACGAGCTTGTAGGGAATGGGCGTCAGGCCCTTGATGAGGATGATCCAGGTGCCGTGCTCGTCGAAGCCGGCGCGGAACTGGGCCAGGGCCTGGCCCATGCCGTAGGTCCGCACCACCCAGTCGCCGATCGTCTCGAAGAACCAGTAGCCGATGGCATATCCGAAGAGGCCACCCAGCACCGAGGCCACGGTGCAGACCGTCGCGATGGTAAAGGCCTTGGCCCGATTGGCGAGCACCATCGGGACCAGCATCACGTCGGGCGGGATCGGAAAGAACGAGCTTTCGAGGAACGAGACTGCGCCCATAGCCGGCACGGCGTGGCGGTGGCCGGCCAAGCCGAGTACCCAGTCGTAGAGGCGACGCAACATGGGCGCGGCCTATAGCATGCCGAAGAGCTGGGCGTCGCTGCGCGGTTTTGGCAGAGTGCGGCGCGTCCTTCCCAGAACCGCCGGAGTGCCATGTCGTCGCCACTCGCCCGTCCGCTCACGCTGCCCAACGGCGTTGTCATCAAGAATCGCCTGGCCAAAGCGCCGCTCACCGAAGGGCTGGCCGATGGCTGGAACCGCGCGACGGGCCGGCACGTCGCGCTCTATCGCCAATGGGCCGCGGGCGGTTCCGGCATCGTCGTGACCGGCAATGTCCAGATCGACCGGCGCTATCTCGAGCGACCGGGCAATGTCGTGATCGACGGCAATGGCGGCGAGGCGGCACTGGCGGCCTATGCCCAAGCGGGGACGGCGAACAACACGCAGCTCTGGATGCAGATCAGCCACCCCGGCCGCCAGACGCCTCGTCGGGTTTGCGCGGAACCGGTTGCCCCGTCGGCGGTGCCCCTCGCCTTGCCGGAGAGCGCCTTCGCGCGCCCGCGCGAGATGACGCCGACCGAGATCGAGGACGTGCCGCGCCGCTTCGCGCGTGTCGCGGCGGCGGCCCGAGCCACTGGCTTCGCGGGCGTGCAGCTGCACGCCGCGCATGGCTATCTGCTCAGCCAGTTCCTGACGCCGCTCGTGAACCGCCGCACCGATCGCTGGGGCGGTTCACTCGCCAACCGCGCGTCGTTGCTCCTGGAGTCGGTTCGTGCCGTGCGCGCGGCAACGGCACCCGACTTCTGTGTGTCGGTAAAGCTCAATTCGTCGGACTTCCAGCAGGGCGGCTTCAGCAACGAGGAGTGCCTCGCCGTCGTGCGCTGGCTGGGCGAAGCCTCGGTCGACATGATCGAGATTTCCGGCGGCAACTACGAGAAGCCCGCCATGATGGGCGCGGCGACCGACAGCACGCGCCGGCGCGAGGCCTATTTCCTGGAGTATGCCGCTCTCATCAAGAAAGCGGCGCCGGTGCCGATCATGCTGACTGGCGGGTTCCGTAGCCGGGCCGCGATGGAGGCCGCGCTGGACGAGGGGGCGTGCGACGCGATCGGGTTGGGCCGGCCGATGTGCGTGGAACCCGATCTGCCGAACCGCCTGCTCGATGGGCGGTCGGATGCGGCGGTTGATTGGGAGAACCGGATCGTGCCGGCCAAGGCCGCGCTGGGCTGGTTCTGCCTTCAGCTGCTGCGACTGGGCGACGGGCTTGCGCCCGATACCGGACTCACCGGCGAGGCCGCGATCGGCCGCTACCTTCAGAACGAGGAAGCGACCGCCGCGGCGTTGCTCGGCCGGTGAGTTACTCCGCGGCCTGACGGAGCTGTGTAGGCACAGTCTCGCCGGCGAAGAGCGCCGCGCGCGCGGCCTCGTACTCGGCCTTCAGCCGCGCCACGATCTCGGCCGCGGGCGGCGCGTCGTGGATCTGCCCCACGCCCTGGCCGGCGCCCCAGATATCGCGCCAGGCCTTGGCTTTGGTGTTGCCGCCGGAGCCGAAATTCATCTTGCTCTTGTCGGCTTCAGGCAGCGCATCGGGATCGAGGCCGGCGGCCGCGATGGATCGCTTGAGGTAGTTGCCGTGAACACCGGTGAAGAGGTTCGTGTAGACGATCTCCTCGCCCTTCGAGTCGATGATGCACTGCTTGTTGGCTTCGGTGGCGTTGCCTTCCTTGCTCGCGGTGAAGCGCGTGCCGAGATAGGCGAGATCGGCGCCCAGCGCCTGCGCCGCGAGCACCGACGCGCCGTTGGCGATCGATCCTGAGAGCAGAACCGTGCCCTGGTAGAACTGGCGCACTTCGGCCACCAGCGCGAACGGCGAGAGCCGGCCGGCATGGCCGCCCGCGCCAGCGCAGACCAGGATCAGGCCGTCGACGCCGGCCTGCAGCGCGCGCTTGGCGTGCTGGATGTTGGTGACGTCGTGATAGACGAGGCCGCCGTAGCGATGCGCCGACTTCACGACGTCATCGGGCGCGCGAAGCGACGTGATCTGGATCGGCACCTTGTACTTCTCGCAGAGGTCGATGTCGTGCTGCAGCCGGTCGTTGGAGCTGTGCACGATCTGGTTCACCGCGAAGGGCGCCACCTTGCGATCGGGATGCTGGCGCTTGAACTCGGCAAGCTCCGTGATGATCCGCTGCAGCCAGGTCTCGAGCATCTCCTTCGGCCGCGCGTTCAGGGCGGGAAACGAGCCCACGATCCCTGCCTTGCACTGCTCGATCACGAGATCGGGGTTGGACACGATAAAGAGCGGCGCGCCCACCACGGGGATCGAGAGATTGTCGCGCAGCAGGGCGGGCAGGGACATGGTTTCGCTCCTTGAAAGTCCGTTTCGGCGTCGGTCCACGCCCTACCACGCGCCGCCGCGGGGGCAAACCGGGCGTTACCTCAGGATCTCGAATGGACCCCCGCGCTCGATCGCGCGCTGCCACGCCGGCCGGGCCTCGACTCGCTTCACGAATGCGGCGAGCCGGGGCATCCGGTCATCGAGCGCGCCGCGAGCCGCCGCCGCATAGAGCGGGAAGCTCATCTGCACGTCGCAGGCGGTGAGGTCGGGGCCGGCGAACCAGTCGCGGTCCTTCAGTTCGGCTTCGAGAAAGCCGAAATGCTGGGCGATCTGCGGCCGGATGAGACCGGCCTCAACCCCGCCCGCGATCATGCGCGTGACGGGGCGCATCAGCCATGGCACGCGCCGCGGCAGATTGCCGAACAGCAGCCGCAGGAGCAGCACCGGCATCAGGGAGCCCTCGGCATAGTGCATGAAGTAGCGGTAGCGATTGCGGCCCTCGGGGTCGGCGGGCGGCCCCAAGCGGCCCCGCCCATAGGTCTCGACGAGGTACTCCAGGATCGCGCCCGACTCGGCGACGACCACGGCGCCATCCTGCAGGACGGGCGACTTTCCGAGCGGATGCACGGCCTTGAGTTCCGGCGGGGCCTGGAAGCTCGGCAAGCGCTCGTATCGCCGCACCTCGTACGGCAACTCCAGTTCCTCGAGCATCCACAACACGCGTTGCGAGCGCGAGTTGTTGAGATGGTGGACGACGATCATGGCGCGCCTCCCTTCAGAGTGGACCTTGCCGCCAGTTGCCATGGAACCCGGCGGGCACGCGGACCGATAGATGCGCGAGCGCCACCGGCCCCTTGGCCACGTCCGTCGCCTCGAAGATCGCCAGGTCGGTCCGGGCTTCGGCGGAGCGATAGACGGTGCAGAGCACCCAGCCATCGCCTTCCGCCGCGTCGGCCGTGCGCGGCACGAACACCGGCTCGCCGAAGCGGTCATCCTCGCCCGCGTTCCAGGTGGCGTTGGTGCCCTTCGCGAGATCGTAGTGAGTAATGCCTTCGCTGCGCCGCACGCCAGGCTCGGTGACGTTGCCCGATACGATCCAGCCATGCCGGTAGTCGGCCATGCAGTAGCGCTCGTCGAAGCGCGGAAACTCGCCGGCGCGGTCGTCCAGCTGCTCCTCGTGGAAGCTGTTGGCCTTGCCTGTGGGATCGAACGTCCAGCGGAAAAGACGCGCCGCCGGCGCCTTGTCGGTGGACGGCCGTCCATCGGGGAGCGGGAAGAGCGGCGCCACGTCGTACTTCATGACGTCGACCACGACGCGCCCATCCGCCGTCTCGAAATGGTTCATCGGGTGGAAGACGTAACAGGGCGGGGTGCTCACCCAGCGCGCATCGGCGATCGTGCCCTGGCGCGGAATGAACGCGATGTGGCTGCCCTTGTCGGGTTCCCAGGCGAACGGCGGCAGCCCGCCCATCGCGCGTTGCATGGAGCTGGTGAGCGGGAAGACCGGCATCACGATCCAGTTCCGGGTGACGGCGAAGTCGTGGACCATGCTGGGGTAAGGACCTTCCAGGACTTCGGCGCGGGTGATGCGGCCGTTCTTGTCGGCAACCTGGATTGAGATCTCCTTGGTGAATCGGCCTCTCGCCGAATAGCCGAAGAACACCATCTCGCCGGTCGCCGGATCCATCTTGGGATGCGCGGTGAAGGGACCGACCAGCTTGTCGCCGAACGTCTCGTAGCCCTTGGGCATCAGCGTGGCCGGGTCCAGTGCGAAGGGCGCATGGGCTTCTTCCAGCGCCAGCAGCTTGTCGCCGTGCCAGACGATGTTGGT
>VGCH01000035.1 GCA_016870115.1 Alphaproteobacteria bacterium
TGCTCGGCCTGCCGCTCGAGCTCGGTGTCGATCTGCGCGACACCGTGTTGTTGCTGCTGACCTTCGCCGTCAGCCTGGTCACCTTCGGCGGCGGACGCACCAACATCCTGCCGGGCTTCGTGCACCTAGTGCTGTTCGCCGTCTTCGTCTTTCTGATTTTCGCACCTTGAGGCCATGGCCCGGAAGTAGGGGCCGCGCCGGTCATGGTCACCAAGTACGATCGTCCCGTGGTCGTGGTGATGGCGGCGGAGGAGTATGAGCGGCTGAAGGCGTTGGACGAGCGGGGTTCCGTGGCGGCAAAACCGAAGGGAAAGAAGCTGTGATGACCTGGGGACCTCCCAATACGCCGGGTCAATGCCCGATGAACCGTCGTCAAGTGCTTTGGACATCAGGCGCCTGGGCCGCTTGCTTGGCCACAGCGGGTTGCGTCACTGCGGACGGCGGCTCGGGAATTGCTGCGGAACGGTGGGGCGCAGCGCAGAACTATCCGACTGGCTGGGGACCGCCAGACCAGCCGCCGCGTTGGGAGGGGTACCCCGCGTACCACGCTGGAAACTTCTCCGGCGGCTTTGAACAGATGTTTCGGCACAATGTCATTCGTGCGGGTAGCTCGCCCTCACCACTCCTAACGTCCCGCAGCACTGGCCGCTTGTCTGCGAACGCCGAAGCGTATGCCCGCGCCTGGCCGATCACGGGGCTGCTCATTACGCGCGATGGCGAGGTTCGCTTCGAGCATTACAACTTCGGCCGCACACCCGAGATGCGCCTGACAAGTTGGTCAATGGCCAAGAGTGTAACATCACTGCTGTTCGGTATCGCGCTTGACCGCGAGCTGGTGCGTGATCTGGATGATACGGCGGGAGACTACGTACCGTCGCTCACGGGCACGCTTCATGGCTCAATAAAGCTCCGCCACCTGCTGAACATGTCGAGCGGGGCGGATGTCGATCATCGGCGAGATCCTGTGCGCATCGACGTGCCCGCCATCCTCGGTCGTCCGGCAGCGCGTGCGGCTGGAACGGATGTCGAGCGGGTCGTTCGTGGATGGCGTGACAAGCGGGAAGAAGAAGGGATTCGCTTCAACTATAATGAGCTTTGTCCCCTCACCATCGGCATGGTGATCCGCTCCGTCAGTGGTGGAAGCCTCGCCCGTTTTGCACAAGACCACCTCTGGCAGCCTCTTGGCGCCGAGGGTGACGCGACTTGGCTTACGGACTCCCTTGGCCGCGAGTACAACTGCGTGGGTTTTGCTGCGCGCCTTCGCGACTGGGCGAGACTCGGCCAGCTAATCGCTCAGAACGGGCGAGTGGCCAATCGGCAGATCGTCAGTGCGAGATGGATCGAGGCGTGCCGGACTTGGGGAGAGCAGGACCGGCAAGTCGCTTATGGCGCCGCGCGCTCTGACACGGGTTACAAGAACTTCTTCTGGCATCCGTCACCGAATGGCCAGTGGCTGGTGATGAATGGCGCACATGGTCAAAGGCTAGCGGTCGACGTGAACTCACGTACCGTCATGGTGCAGACTGCCGTTAGCAGCGAGGGACCGTGGAGCAGAGATTTCTACGCGCTGTTCGACTTAGCCGCTTGGTCCTGAGGGGACTGCACCTCAGCGCAGAACGGACCCCATGTGTTTTAAGTTGGGCCGCGCGACATCCGCCGTCATCTCCTGAAAAGGCCGCTACACCGCTGCATTCTGGGGCGCCTGTGTTCTTAAGGCGAAGGTGGTAGGCAGGGCGTCGCGTTGTAGCGGCGATTTCCAAATATCAGGGGCTGCCTGCCTGCGTCGGCCAATCCGCTCTAACTAATAAAATATTTAGCCAAGTCTCGAGCGCCATCCGTGCCGTCGGCCGGCGTCGCGCCCCGGAGGTGATCGTCGACACATGGCGGTCGGCGCGGCCTGAGATCGACGGTCTGTCCGAGGCCGAAGTCAGGGAAGCCTTGGAAGGCCTCGACCCGCTTTGGGACGAACTGTTATGAACCGGACTCGAGGCAACTCGCAAAGGCGAAACAGCTTGTCGAGGCCCGGCAGGGAATTGGAGATCCACCGGATTGATGGCGACGGATGGAGCCGTTGGCCCTCGGCGAGCATCGGGCCGGACGGCTCGACGGCAACGACCTCCAGCCCCCGCGAAGCTAGCCAAGCCGCGTCTCGGCCAGTCCCAGCGCCGACATCGAGCACCAGCGCCGGCGCGCGCGGCAGCAGATCGACGAGCCAGCCGTGGACGATCTCGGCCGCTACGGACTCTTAGCGCCGCGATACATCTTCGGCATTGGCGTCGTACCAGCGAATTGCGTCTGACATCGGCCGTTAGAGTATGCGCCCCTTGTCGCAGCGGGAAGAACTGGTGGGCGTTTCGATGTGATTGCCACTCGCACCCCGAGAGGGATACGAAAGCTAAGGATTTTTCATGCCGAAATACGTCCGCAAATCAGACGCTTAAAATCCGTACTGTTTTGCCGAAGTCAGGAGCTTTGGAGAATACGGGCTGGAGAGAGACGAATTTTGGCTCCGGCCCGGTTCACTCGGTCAACAGCTTTGGTGGGTGAACCGCGCGGATACTGGGGTTTTCGTCGGTGCCGCGCGGAGGCGGAGAACGTTGTCTCGATAGAAGTTGGCGGAGAGGGTGGGATTCGAACCCACGGTACGCTTGCACGCACAACGGTTTTCGAGACCGTCCCGATCGACCACTCTGGCACCTCTCCGGGGAGGCGGGTTATAGGCATAGGAACCGCGCCGGGCAACCCGGAGCGGGCCCCGGGAGACGCCGCATGAAACTGCCCGAGACCGGCCGCAGCTGGGCCGACATCGACGCCGACCTCAGCGCCGCCAAGGCCCGCGACTTCTCCTGGCGCGACGGCCGCGTGGCGCTCTACTACTACTACCTCGACGACGAGCTCGCGGAGGTCCAGAAGCGCGCCTACACCGCCTTCTGGACCGAGAACAATCTCGGCAAGAAGGCCTTCCCCTCGCTCGCCAAGCTCGAGACCGACGTGATCGACTGCGCGCTGGGCATCATGAACGCGCCCAAGGACGCGGCGGGCACCTTCACCTCCGGCGGGTCGGAGAGCATCTTCCTCGCCGTCCAGACCGCGCGCGACTGGGCGAAGGCGGTGAAGGGAATCGACAAGCCCAACTTCGTGGTCCCGCGCACCGCGCACCCCGCCTTCAGCCGCGCGGGCCATGCGCTGGGAGTAGAGGTCCGCCGCGTGCCGACCACGCGCAACGACTTCAAGGCCGATGTCGCCGCGATCTCCGGCAAGGTCGACGACAATACGGTGGGCCTCGTCGGCTCGGCGCCTTGCTATCCCTATGGCGTCTTCGATCCGATCCGCCAGCTCGGCCTGCTCGCCATCGCCAAAGGGCTGTGGCTGCATGTCGATGCCTGCGTCGGCGGCTTCCTGTCGCCCTGGGCGAAGCGGCTCGGCCAGCCGATCCCCGACTGGGATTTTTCGGTGCCTGGCGTCACATCGATCTCGGCCGACCTGCACAAGCACGGGATGGCGCCCAAGGGCGCGTCGGTGTTCCTGCTGCGGGCCGCCGACCTCAAGGAGAAGCACCAGACCTTCGACTTCCGCGACTGGGAGCGCGGCCAGTATCTCGCCTACACCATGCAGGGCACGCGGCCGGGCGGCGCCGTCGCGGCGGCCTGGGCGGTACTGAACTATCTCGGCGACGAGGGCTATCTGCGCTGCGCCCGGCTGATCCTGGAGACCAAACAGGCGCTGGTGGCCGGCATCGGCCGCATTCCGGGCCTCAGCGTGCTGGAACCGAGCGAGCTCGGCATCTTCGTCACCCGCGCCTCGGACCCCAAACTCGATATCGGCGCGGTGTGCGATGCCATGACCGCCAAGGGCTGGTTCATGGGTCGCCAGGCCGAACCCGCCGGCATCCACATGCACATCAACCCCGGCCACGCCCCAATCGTCGAGCGCTACCTCGCCGACCTTGCCGAGGCGGTGGCCACGGTGCGGGGCAAGGGCAGAGGCTCCGACGCGGGGCTGACCTACTGACGCCGGGACCCTCCCGCAAAGCGTTGACTCACCGACTTCCTTGCGTATATTCCGCCCCTCTCCGGCGGACCTGCAGGGTCCGCCGCGATCATTTGCGTCATCGGGCATCCTGTATGTCGCGGCCCCCCTGGCCCCAAGGGGTGGGGGTCGAGGCGGGGTTCCCAGAAACGGGTAAGTCATGCTGGCCGTCATCCGCACCGGTGGAAAACAGTACAAGGTCGCCGCCCAGGACACGCTCGAGATCGAGCGGCTCGAGGGCGAGACCGGCGCCACCGTCGAGTTCACCGATGTCCTGATGGTCGGCGAGAAGGTCGGCAGCCCGACCGTTGCCGGCGCCAAGGTCGTGGCCTCGATCGTCAAGCAGACGCGCGGGCCGCACCTCATCGTCTTCAAGAAGCGCCGCCGCCAGAATTCGCGGCGCAAGAACGGCCATCGTCAGGACCTGACGCTGGTCAAGATCGAACAGATCGTCGCCTGAAGGAGCACTGAGCCATGGCACACAAGAAAGCGGGCGGCAGTTCACGCAACGGCCGCGACTCGGCCGGCCAGCGCCTCGGCGTGAAGCGGTTCGGCGGGCAGAAGGTCCTGGCCGGCAACATCCTGGTCCGCCAGCGCGGCACCAAGTTCGACCCGGGCGAGAATGTCGGCATGGGCCGCGACCACACCCTGTTCGCCACCGTGGACGGCGTCGTCGCCTTCCGCACCCGCAAGGGTGACAAGGTGCAGGTGAACGTGGTTCCGGCGCCGGCGCTCGCGGCCGAATAGCCGTTCCACCCGTATCGACGGATCGAGGGGGGGACGGCCGGGCCGTTCCCCCTTTTCATTTCCAGGCTTGCCCCATGAAGTTCCTCGACGAGGCCAAGATCTTCATCCGCTCCGGCGACGGCGGTGCCGGCTGCCTCGGCTTTCGCCGCGAGAAGTTCATCGAGTTCGGCGGACCCGATGGCGGCGATGGCGGCCGCGGCGGCGACGTCGTGGTGGAGTGTGTCGATGGGCTCAACACCCTGATCGACTATCGCTACGCCCAGCACTTCCGGGCGCAGACCGGCCATCACGGCATGGGCAGCCAGCGCACCGGCGCGCGCGGCGCCGATATCGTGCTGAAGGTGCCGCGCGGCACGCAGATTTTCGCCGAGGACAAGGAGACGCTGCTGCTCGACCTCACCGAGGTCGGCCAGCGCGTGGTGCTGGCCGAGGGTGGCGACGGCGGCTTCGGCAATCTGCACTACAAGAGCTCGACCAACCGCGCGCCGCGCCGCGCCGATCCGGGTTGGCCGGGCGAGGAGCGCTGGATCTGGCTCCGGCTGAAGCTGATCGCCGATATCGGGCTCGTGGGCCTGCCCAACGCCGGCAAGTCGACGTTCCTCGCCGCCACTTCGAACGCGCGGCCCAAGATCGCCGACTACCCCTTCACCACCCTGCTCCCCAACCTCGGCGTCGTGCGCGCCGGCGACCGCGAGATGGTGATCGCCGACATTCCCGGCCTGATCGAAGGCGCACACGAGGGCGCCGGGCTCGGCACGCGCTTCCTCGGCCATGTCGAGCGCTGTGGCGCGCTGTTGCATCTGGTGGACGGCACGCAGGACGACCCGGTCGCGGCCTGGCGGACGGTGCGCGCGGAGCTCAAGGCGTATGGCGGAGCGCTCGCCCGCAAGAAGGAAATCCTGGCGCTGAACAAGATCGACGCGCTCACACCGGACGAGATCGAGGCGCGACGCGCGGCCCTCCAGCGCGCCGCGCGACGCACCGTGCATCTGGTCTCCGGCGTGTCGCGCAAGGGCGTGCCCGAGCTGTTGCACGAGTTGCAGCGACAGGTGGATCGCAGCCGCGGCGCGCGGGACCGCGAGGCGGCGTGACCACGCCCGCGTCCCGACTGGCCGAGGCGCGCCGGCTGGTCGTCAAGATCGGCTCCTCGATCCTGGTCGATGAGGGTCCGGGCGAGGTGCGCCGCACCTGGTTCGAGGCGCTGTGCGATGACATCGCCCGGCTGGCCAGCGGCGGTCGCGAGATCGTGCTGGTGTCGTCGGGTGCGATCCGGCTCGGCCGGACACTGCTTCGCCTGCCCGGCGGCGCGCTGCGGCTGGAAGAGAGCCAGGCGGCGGCGGCGGCCGGTCAGATCAGGCTGGCGCATGCCTATCAGGAGTCGTTGGCGCGACGCGGCCTCACCGCGGCACAGGTGCTGCTGACGCTCGACGACAGCGAGGAACGCCGCCGCTACCTCAATGCGCGCCAGACCATGACCACGCTGCTGACGTTGGGCGCCATCCCGGTCATCAACGAGAACGACACGGTGGCCACCGACGAGATCCGCTTCGGCGACAACGACCGGCTGGCCGCGCGCGTCGCCGAGATGGTTTCGGCCGACACGCTCCTGCTGCTCTCCGACATCGACGGGCTCTATACCGCCGACCCGCGCAGCGACGCTGCCGCCAGTTTCATCCCCGAGGTGCGCACGATCACGCCCGAGATCGAGGCGATGGCAGGCGGCGCCGCGTCGGAACTCTCCAATGGCGGCATGGCGACCAAGCTCACCGCCGCCCGCATCGCGACCGGCGCGGGTTGCCGCATGGCGATCGCCGACGGACGCCCGGTCGGCGCCATCGCGGCGCTCCTCGACGGTCCGGGTCGAGCGACCTGGTTCCTGCCGGAGTCCACGCCGTTGTCGGCCCGCAAGAAGTGGATCGCGGGCTCGCTGAAGCCCGCCGGCAGCCTCACCGTCGACGATGGTGCTGTCCGCGCGCTGGCTGCCGGCAAGAGCCTTTTGCCGGCCGGCGTGCGGGCGGTCGAGGGCGGCTTCCGGCGCGGCGATGTCGTGGAGGTCCGCGACAGCGCGGGCCGCGCGCTGGCCCGTGGGCTGGTCGCCTACGCCGCCGACGACGCCCGCCGCATCGCCGGCCACAAGAGTGCGGAGATCGAGAGCCTGGTGGGCTATCGTGGCCGCGACGAGATGATCCATCGCGACGATCTCGTGGTCGACCAGGCGTAAGGAAAGACCGCCGCATGAACGCCGAGCCCGCCTCGACCGATATCGTCGCGATCACCCGCGACATGGGTGCGCGTGCCAAGGCCGCCGCCGTCGCGCTCCGCTCCGCATCGACTGCCACCAAAAACACTGCCCTAAAGGGCGCCGCGCGTCGCCTGCGCGCCGACGCGGCCGCCATTCTCGCTGCCAACGCGGTCGACGTGGCCGCCGCCCGTGCCAGCGGCATGGGCGCTGCGCTGGTCGACCGGCTGGCGCTTGACCCGACGCGCATCGAGGCAATGGCGCGCGGGTTGGACGACATCGTTGCGCTCCCCGATCCGGTGGGCGTCACCATCGAGGATTGGGCGCGGCCCAATGGGCTGCGGATCAGCCGGGTGCGCGTGCCGATCGGGGTGATCGGCGTGATCTACGAGGCGCGGCCCAACGTGACCGCCGACGCGGGCGCGCTGTGCGTCAAGTCGGGCAACGTCGTGGTGTTGCGCGGCGGCTCCGACTCGTTCCATTCCTCGCGCGCCATCGTCGAGCGGCTGCGCGCCGCGCTCGCCGAGGCCGGCCTGCCGGCCGATTGCGTGCAGTTGGCACCGACCACCGATCGCGCCCTGGTCGGCGAGCTGCTGCGTGCCACCGACTGGCTCGATCTCATCGTGCCGCGCGGGGGTCGTTCGCTGATCGACCGCGTGACCGAGGAAAGCCGCGTGCCGGTTCTGCGCCACTATGACGGGATCTGCCACGTCTATGTCGATCGCGACGCCGACATCGCGATGGCGTGCGACATCGTCGCCAACGCCAAGATGCGCCGCGTCAGCATCTGCGGCGCGGCCGAGACCCTGCTGGTCGATCGCGCGGCGCTCGACAGTCACCTGAAGCCGGTTCTCGACCGGCTGTTCGAGCTCGGCTGCGAGGTGCGGGGCGACTCCGAGATCCGCGCGCGCGAGCCGCGCGCACTGCCCGCCACCGAGAAGGACTGGCGCACCGAGTATCTCGCGCCGGTGCTGAGTGTCGCGACCGTCGATGGAGTTCGGGGCGCGATCCGCCATATCGCCACCTACGGCAGCCAACACACCGAGGCGATCGTCACATCAAACGAGGCGACCGCCGGCACCTTCCTGGCCGAGGTCGACAGCGCCATCGTGATGCACAACGCCAGCACCCAGTTCGCCGATGGTGCCGAGTTCGGTCTCGGCGCCGAGATCGGTATTTCGACAAACCGGATGCACGCGCGCGGGCCGGTCGGGCTGGTCGAGCTCACCACCTACAAGAACGTGGTGCGCGGCCAGGGCACGCTGCGCCCGTGACGCCGCGTCTGCCGCTCGACGGGCTGGCGCGCGACACCACGCGCCGCATCGGTCTGCTGGGCGGCTCGTTCAATCCCGCCCATGCCGGGCACCGCCATATCAGCCTGGAGGCGCTGAAGCGCCTTGGCCTCGACGAGGTGCGCTGGCTGGTCTCGCCGCAGAACCCGCTGAAGGCTGCCGCCGACATCGCTCCGCTGGCCGAGCGAGTCGCACGCGCCGCGATGGTCGCGCGCCATCCGCGTATCCATGTCGGGTCTCCCGAGCTCGCGACGGGCACGCGCTTCACCATCGACACGGTGACGCGCCTGCAGGACCTCTATCCGCGGGCGCGTTTCGTCTGGCTGATGGGTGCCGACATCCTCCCCGAGCTGGTGCGCTGGCGGGACTGGCGCGGCCTCTTCCGTCGCGTACCGCTCGCGATCTTCGCCCGGCCGGGCTTTGGCGCGCGCGATCTCGCGCAGCCGGCGCCCCGGGCTTTCGCCGCCGCGCGGATCGAGCCCGAGCGGGCGAAAACGCTCGCGACTTGCGAACCGCCTGCCTGGTGCTTTATCCCGAGCCGGCTGGAGGCCAGCTCGGCCACAGCCATTCGCGCCCGCCGCCCCCGACCGAAAGGAAAGACCATCGCCCGCACCCCGATCGCCGCACCCGACGCGTCGCTACTCGCCCTGGTGCGCCACTCGCTTGACGAGGACAAGGCCGAGCAGGTCGCGGTTCTCGATCTGAAGGGCAAGTCGTCCTTCGCCGATTTCATGGTGGTGGCCTCGGGCCGCTCAACCCGCCAAGTCGTGGCGATCGCCGAGAAGCTCGCCGACCGGCTGAAGCAGGCAGGCCACGGTCCGATTCCGGTGGAAGGCAAGGAGACCGGCGACTGGGTGCTGGTCGATGCCGGCGCGGTCGTTGTCCATGTCTTCCGACCCGAGGTGCGCGAGCACTACGCCATCGAAAAGATGTGGTCGTTCGAGGCGGAAATGCCCAGGCCCCCACGCCCGAAGGGCGACGAGCCCAGGCCCCCGCGCCCGAGGGGCGACGAGCCCAGGCCCCCACGCCCGAAGGGCGGCCCGCCCAAACCGCGTCGTCCGCGCAAGCCGGCGTGAAGCTCGCGATCCTCGCCATCGGCAAGGCGGGACGAGGGCCTGAGCGCGCCCTCTATGAACACTACGCGGCGCGCCTGCGCTGGCCCCTCACCCTGCGCGAGCTGGAAGAAAAGCGGCCGCTCAGCCCCGCGGAACTGATGCGCCGTGAAGGCGCCTTGCTCCTCGCAGCGCTGCCGCAGGCTGCCAAGGTCGTGGTGCTGGACCGGCGCGGCACACCGCTGGCGAGCGAAGCGCTCGCCGCCCGTCTCGGAAGCTGGCGTGATCAGGGCGCTGCGGAGGTTGCGTTCCTGATCGGCGGCGCGGAGGGCCATGACCAGCCGGTGCTGGATCGTGCCGATCTGCTGCTGAGCTTCGGCGCCGCGACCTGGCCCCACCTGCTTGCCCGCGCGATGCTCGCCGAACAGCTCTACCGAGCCCAGCAACTGCTCGCGGGGCATCCGTATCACCGGGGTTGAGGGCCGCCGCTCAAGCCAGCCCGCACCCTTTCCGCGATCGTCACTGCCCGATGGAGGGTTGGCCGGGCGAGAGCGCCTTCCGGCGGGCCAGCTCGGCCTCGAGTTCAGCGACGCGGGCCGCGAGTGGTGCCGTGGCGGCACGTACCTCGGCAAGGGTGAACCGCTCGGTGATGTGCTGCGGGCAGTTCCAGTCGAAACCCTCGACGTCGATCAGCACGCCCCGCTCCACCCGCGCCCGGTAGTCCGGCACTTCGAGCCGCGCCAGTGTGGCCTTGTCTTCCGGGTCGACACTCCGGGCATGACCGAAGAGCTTCAGCCGCCGCTTGTTGGGGTAGTCCATGAAAAACAGCGAAACGCGGTCGTTCGTCGCGAGATTGCCGACGCTGACATACTGTCGATTGCCTCGAAAGTCGGCGAAGCCGATTGTGTGCTCCCCTAGCGCGCGGACGAACCCAGCCGGACCTCCGCGGTGCTGCACGTACGGCCATCCGGTCTCACCGACTGTCGCCATGTAGAACGAGTCCCGCGCCGCGATGAACCCCGTCTCCGCTTCCGACAGCGCGTGGTTCACCCGTTCCGGGAAGGTCTCCATCCGGACGTAGGATGCGCGGCTTCCCATCTGTTCCTGAATCTTCTTCACCGTCGGGGTGAAGGCGATGTGAGCGAACGCATGCGGCATGACAATCTCCTTCAGCATCCTTGCCTGATCGGGATCTTTCCAATCCGGCCGCAAACTGCCGGATCGGCGAACCCATGAACGAGGCATCGTAAATGGTCCGTTTCCGGTCAGATGGAACCGCGTGAGCAGTTCCATCCGAGCCGAAAACACTTGGGGCGCTACGCCGCCTGGCGCAGCTCGACCTTCGGGAAGTCGATCTCGACCTCCGTCGCCTTGCCCAGCAGGTTGGTGAACACGTTCATCGCGACATGCGTGATGATCTCCACGATCTCGGCATCCGAGTGGCCCGCGGCACGCACCGCCTCGAACTCGGCCTTGCTCACCTGCCCGCTGTGCTCGACGAGCGCGCGGGCAAAGGCGAGTGCCGCCTCAGCCCGGACATCGGCCGAACGCCCGGCACGATTGGCCAGCATCTCGGCGGCATCCAACCCGACCTTGCGGCCGATCGCGGTGTGCGCGGACACGCAGTACTGGCAAGCGTTCTGCTCGGCGACCGCGAGCGCGATGCGCTCGCGCGTCTTGGGATCGAGGGCCCCTTCGCCGGCAATGCCGTGCAGCCCCAGAAACGCCCGCAGCGCCGCCGGGGAGTTGGCGAGGACGCGCAGAAAATTGGGCACCATCCCGAGCTGCGACTGCACCGCGTCGAGAAGCGGCTTCGCCTCGCCCTGAGCCGTCCGGGGATCGACAACAACAACACGCGTCATGGTTCTGCTCCTTTTCTCTTCCTGTCGGTTGCGCCGCTTTCTCAGCGCCGCGTTCCCCCTAGATGGCGTATTGTCGGAAAAGAAAGCATGCTGATAATAATCAAATCTTAATTCCTGAATTAGGAATAATAGATGGATCGACTCCGGGAGCTGGAAGTCTTCGTTGCCGTCGCGGACTCCGGCGGCTTTGCCAAAGCCGGCCGGCAGCTGCGCCTCTCACCGCCTGCGATCACTCGCGCGATCGCCTCGCTTGAGGATCGCCTCGGCGCGCCGGTCTTCAACCGCACCACCCGAAGCGTGTCGATCACCGATGTCGGGCGACGCTTCCTGGAGAGCGCGCAGCGTGTCCTGGCGGAGCTGGACGGCGCCGAGAAGGCGGCCGTGAGCGAAACAACGGTGCCGCAGGGGCACCTCACCGTCACCGCGTCGGTCACGCTGGGTCGATCAGCGTTGGCGCCCGTCGCCTGCGCGTTCCTCGGGCTCAACCCGCGCGTCTCGATGTCGATGCTCCTCCTGGATCGCGTCGCCAACCTCGTCGACGAAGGAATCGACGTGGCGGTCCGAGTAGGCTCGCTTCCCGACTCGAACCTGATCGCACGACGAGTCGGTGCCGTCCGCCGGGTCCTGGTGGCAAGCCCCAACTATCTGAAGCGGCGCGGCGTTCCGCGATCGCCCGACGAGTTGCGCGTGCATTCGATCGTCGCATTCACCGGCTTGATGCCCGATCGCCAGTGGCGCTTCATGGACGGACGTCGCGGTCGGAGCGTGTCGTTCGCGCCGCGGTTGGAGGTCAACGATGCGCTCGCCGCGCTTGCGGCGGCCGAAGCCGGGGAAGGCATCGCGCCTGCACTCTCCTACATGGTGAAGGACCGGATCGAGGATGGGCGGCTCGTGACAGTCCTCGACCCTTTCAGCCAGCCCGCCGCGCCGGTGAACCTGCTCTACGCCCATAGCCGCGTGGTATCGCCGAAGGTGCGCGCCTTCGTCGATTTCGCGACCCCCCATTTGCGCGCAACGCTCGACACGCTTGCCGTCGCGACGGATCCGCCAGGGGCGAAGGCGGCCGGCCGGCCCCGGGGTGGCGGCGCGAAATCGCCCGCACATTTGTGATCGCGACAGGTGCACTTGTGATCCGGGTGGGGGGTCGACTGCGTTACAAGAGGGCAATGGAGGTTCCCATGCGTCGTGTTCTTGCCGCCCTGATCGTCGTCGCCGCTGCCCAAGCGCCGCTGCCGGCTTCCGCCCAGACCGGCGACGTCGCCTACTGCGAGCAGCTCTCAACCTTGTTCGATCGCTACCTCGGCGGCACCCAGCGCGAGGGCCGCAGTGGCGCCGATCTCGACGCCCGCATCGCTGTGGAGAAGTACCGTGCGGGCGATGCGTCCGGCATCCCGATCCTGGAGAGCCGCCTCCGGGCCAACGGGTTCACGCTGCCCAAGCGCTAGGCTCCGGCATCGGATCGGCGGCGTTTTTGCCCCTGTTCGGCCAGAAATACCGGCATACAGTGGGCCCATGAATCGCCCCTTCCGCAGCCTCGCGGCCCTCGCTGCCGGCCTTGCAGCCCTCGCGTTTGCCGGCCCGACATACGCCCAGGGCTCCGGCCCACCGACCGGCGGCGCCAAGCCGCGCACCATCCCCTTCGTGTCGATCGCTCGCGACGATGGCCGCATCCGCTACTTCGAGACCAACGCGATCCCCCTGCTGTTCAATCGCGCCTGCTTCGGCTGGCGGCTCTATCTCGGCGGGCCCAACCGCGTCGTCTCGCTGGTCGAGGTGCTGACCACGTCCAAGCCCGCCGAGCAGGTGATCGCGGGCCCCGAGACCGAGGTCAGCGCTGATAAGACCCGCGCCACCACCCGCATGCGCGAGACGGTGGTGGACGGCATCCTGCAGCGCTCCTGGTGCATCATTCCGGGCGACCCCGACGGCACCTACACCTACGAGGTATCGATCGACGGCGAGCCGCGCGGCGAGTTCGTGTTCTGCGCCATTCCCGTGCCGGACCAGAATCCCGACATCGACCCACGCGATCTCAATTGCCCCAACAAGTTCCATTCGACGGAGCGGCCGCGCGGGAAGCACCCCGCATGAGCGTCCCGCGTCCCGTCGTCCTCTGCATTCTCGATGGTTGGGGGCACCGCCCCGATGCGCGCCACAACGCGGTGCTGGCGGCCAACACGCCGGTCTATGATCGTCTGGTCGCGAGCTGTCCGCAGGCGCTGATCGACGCCTCGGAAACCTTCGTCGGTCTGCCCAAAGGTCAGATGGGCAATTCCGAGGTCGGCCACATGAATTTGGGCGCTGGCCGCATTGCCGTACCCGACTTGCCGCGCATCGACACCGCCATCGCCGACGGCTCGCTGGCGAAGAACCCGCGGCTTGCCGCGTTCGTCGCCGCCCTGAAGGCAAGCGGCGGCACCTGTCACCTGCTGGGGCTCGCCTCACCGGGTGGCGTGCACAGCCACCAGGACCACATCGTGGCGCTCGCCAATCATGTGGCGCGGGCCGGTGTGCGCGTCGCGATCCACGCGTTTCTCGACGGTCGGGACATGCCGCCGCGCAGCGCGCTGGAGTGTCTGGCGGCGATTCGCGCCGGCCTTGGCGCGGACCTGCCGATCCACTTCGCCTCAGTCGCCGGCCGCTTCTATCCGATGGATCGCGACAAGCGCTGGGAGCGCGTAGCCCGCGCCTGGACCGCGATGGTCGACGGCGCGGGACCCCGCGTTGCCACGCCCGAAGCCGCCGTGGAGGCGGGCTACGCGGCCAAACTGGATGACGAGTTCATCGAGCCCGCCTGCATCGGCGACCATGCCGGCATGCGCGATGGCGATGGGCTCCTGATGGCCAATTTCCGGGCCGACCGCGCGCGCCAGCTCCTGACGGCCCTGCTCGATCCCCTGTTCGACGGCTTCCCCCGGCCGCGTCTGCCGAGATTCGCGGCGGCGCTGGGCATGGTCGAGTATTCGGCGGCGTTGGCCGAACTGCTGCCCGCGCTGTTTCCACCGGAAACGCTCGCGATGGGACTTGGCGAGACGGTAGCCCGCGCCGGCAAGCGGCAATTGCGAATAGCGGAGACCGAGAAGTACGCCCACGTCACGTTCTTCTTCAACGGCGGCGAGGAGCGGGTGTTTCCCGGCGAGGAGCGGATCATGATCCCCTCGCCCAAGGTTGCCACCTACGATCTCAAGCCCGAGATGAGCGCGCCCGAGGTCACCGATCGGCTGGTCGACGCGATCGCGGGCGGCGGCTTCGACCTGATCGTCGCCAACTACGCCAACACCGACCAGGTCGGCCACTCCGGCGTCTTCGAGGCGGCGATCCGGGCGGTCGAGACCGTCGATAGCTGCCTCGGGCGGCTGGTCACGGCGGTGACTCGGGCCGGCGGCTGCCTGCTGGTCACCGCCGATCACGGCAATGTCGAACAAATGTTCGACGAGGCCACGGGACAGAAGCACACCCAGCACACGCTGAACCGGGTGCCGGCCCTTCTGGTCAACGCGCCAGCCGAGGTCCGCTCGCTGACCGATGGCAAGCTCGCCGATGTGGCACCGACGCTGCTCGCCCTGATGGGGCTGCCGCAGCCCACCGAGATGACGGGCCGTTCGCTGCTTTCGGGCGTCCCGCGCGCCGCCGTGCTGGCCGTCCCGGCCGCCAGCGGACCGGCCCGCCGGGCGGTCTGAGTTGGACGCCCCGCAACCCCGCCTGTATTCTTCCATCCAACCCGGAAAAGCCCGCGTGGCCGGCGTTCCCAGCCCGCTTCCGCCAAACAGCAAGGCCCCTTGATGACCCCGTTCCGCCTTCTCTCCGCAACCGCGATTCTCGCCCTGTTGGCGCTCCCGGCACCGGCCCAGGACAAGGCGCCGGCGACCGACAAGAGCGAGCTCTACCAGCAGCTCAATCTTTTCGGCGACGTTCTGGAGCGCATCCGCCGCGACTATGTCGAGCCGCCCGATGAGAAGCAGCTGATCGAGAATGCGATTAACGGGATGCTGACCGCGCTCGATCCGCACTCGAGCTACATGAATCCCAAGACCTTCCGTGACATGCAGACGCAAACCCGCGGCGAGTTCGGCGGGCTCGGCATCGAGGTCACGATGGAGAACGGCATCATCAAGGTGGTGTCGCCGATCGACGATACGCCGGCCGCCAAGGCCGGGCTGCAGGCGGGCGACCTGATCTTCGCGCTCGACGGCGAGCCGGTTCAGGGCCTCACCCTGCAGGAGGCGGTCGAGCGGATGCGCGGCAAGGTCGGCACGCCGCTCAAGGTCTCGATCCGCCGCGGCACGCGCGATCCGTTCGATGTCACGATCGTGCGCGACATCATCAAGGTGCGCTCGGTCCGCCACCGGCTCGAGGGCGATGTCGGCTATGTCCGCGTCACCTCCTTCACCGACCAGAGCACGCCCGGCGTCATCGACGCCGTCGAGAAGATCAAGAAGGAGGCCGGCACCAAGCTGAAGGGTTACGTGCTCGACCTGCGCAACAATCCGGGCGGCCTGCTCGACCAGGCGATCTCGATCAGCGACGCCTTCCTCGACAAGGGCGAGATCGTGTCGGTGAAGGCGCGCAAGGCCGAGGATGTCCAGCGCTGGAACGCCAAGCCCGGCGACATCACCGGCGGCCTGCCGGTCGTGGTGCTGGTGAATGGCGGCTCGGCCTCGGCCTCGGAGATCGTGGCCGGCGCGTTGCAGGACCACCGCCGCGCGGTCGTGCTGGGCACCCGCACCTTCGGCAAGGGCTCGGTGCAGACCATCATGCAGGTGGCGGGCGGCGGTGCCATCCGCCTCACGACGGCGCTCTACTTCACGCCGTCGGGCCGTTCGATCCAGAAGGAAGGAATCAAGCCGGACATCGAGGTCGAGCAGGCGAAGATCGAGACGCTGCAGCAGCGCTCCGGCGTCCGCGAGGAAAACCTGCGGCGCTCGATCGCCAATCCGTCGGGCCGGCCCGAGGAACGCAAGGAAGAGGGCAAGCCGGCCGATCCGCCGCGCGCCCAGCCCGGCCAGCCCACAGATCCAGACGATCCACCACGCGAGCAGGCCGCCGACTATCAGCTGCTGCGCGCGCTCGACCTGATCCGCGGCATCGCGCTCTACAACGCGAGGGCCAACTGAGCCTCGACCGCCCTTTGGCGACGCGCGCCGAAGTCCGCGAGTACATGCGGCAGCTGCCCTCGCTACGCGAGGAGCCGCCCAAAACCGGCAGCGTGATGATCGCCTATGGCGTGACCTTGACGCTGGTCGTCGGCGCCGCCGCTTTGGCGTTCGGACTGCTGGGAGATTCCGGGCGCCTGGTCGCGGCCAAGCCCGGCCCCGGCGATCCTAAAGCGGGACCCGCCGCGCCGCCGCTGGCGCTCAGCATCCCCGCGCCCGCGCCCGCGGCCGCGGCCGTGCCGGCCATGCCAGCGGCCAGTCAGAGCGATGCCCAGCCGCCGGTGGTGACCTCACTCAAGCTGCCGCCACGACCGGCGTCCGCGGGACTGCCTCAGCCGCCCAAGCCCGGCCTGCCCTTGGGCACGCCGGGCGTCCAGGGCCTGCCGGACCCGGTGCCGGCCGAGCGGCTCGCCGCCGCTGGCTGGCAGCCGCGCGCGGCCAACGGTCTGCCCGCCCCGCCGCCCGAGCGGCCACCGGTGCCGCAGTCCTTTCGTGCCCTGCCACCCGCCGACACGACCGATCTGATCGAGGTCACCGCCGACGGCCTGCGCCTGCCGCGTGTTTCGCCGTCGGGCTGGATGCCGTGGCTCGCCTATGCCCGACCGCACAGCCCCGACGGCCCGGCCTCGCGGGTCGGCGTGATGATGATCAATCTCGGCGGCAACGAGCAGATCACCCGCCGGGCGATCGAGCAATTGCCGGGCGAGGTCAGCCTCGCCTTCCTGCCGTCCACGCCCGACCTGCCGCGCTGGGTGAAGCACGCCCGCGATTTCGGCCACGAGGTCTATCTCATGCTGCCGGTCGAGGATCCCGGCGGCCCCGTAGAACGCGGACTGAAGCCGATCGAGACCAAGGTCGATCCAGGCGAGAACCTAAAGCGCCTGCGCGCCGTCATGGCCCGGGCCGAGGGCTATGTCGGGCTGGTGCTGCCCTTCGCCGGGCCGGTGTCGCAGTCCGAGCCGACCCTGCGGCCGGTGCTGCGCGAGATTTCCGAGCGCGGACTCGCCGTCGTCGAGATCAACGCCCAGCGCTCGAGCGCGCCGGTCCATCGCCTCAGCGTCGAGTACGGGATGGGCTACGCCCAGAACGCCAGCATGCTGGACTTCAAGGTCACGCGTGAGGCGATCGGCGAGAATCTCGATCGCATGGTCAACTGGGCCACCGAGGCCGGGCCCCAGCAGGCGCCGCGCCATGCCTTCGGCGTCGTGCAGGCCAACGCCGCGGCGATGGACGCCATCCTCGCCTGGTCGCGCAAGCTGGCCGAGGCGCCGCCGCGCGTCTCGTTCCTGCCGATCATCGGCCATTTCGAGTGCCGCGAGGCCTGTATGCGCCGCGTGCACGCGTTGCGCGCGAACCTACGGCGGTGAAGGCGAGACCGCCCGACGGGTACCGTCCCTGTGTTGGGCTGATGCTCATCGGACCCGGCCGCCGCATCTTCGTGGGCCAGCGCGCCGACGGCGCCGGCGCGGAATGGCAAATGCCCCAGGGCGGAATCGACTCCGGCGAGAGCGTGTTGGAGGCGGCCGCCCGCGAGCTCGTCGAGGAAACCGGCACATCGCGCGCGCTGTTGCTCGACGTCACCGACGAGTGGATCACCTACGATGTGCCGCGCGCCCTCGCGCGGCGCGTCTGGGGTGGGCGCTATCGCGGGCAGGCGCAGCGCTGGGCCGCCCTCGCTTTCACCGGAACCGACGCCGACATCGTGCTCGATGGCCCACACCGCGAGTTCCGTGCCTGGCGCTGGCTCGACCCTGCCGCGTTGCCGGACGCCGTGGTCCCCTTCAAGCGCGGCCTCTACTGCCAGGTCCTCAGCCGCTTCGCCCGCTGGCTGGCCTAGGGCGTTTTCGGCTTAGAAAGAGTCGGCTACGCGCCAGCGGCCGCGAGCTGGCGGGCGCGGCGCTGGAGGAACCAGAGGCCCGCCCGCGTGAGCCAGGCGTTGAGCCGGCCCTGCGGCGCGAGGCCGACCGCCTTCAGCACCATGGCGATGCCGCGCTGGACATGGCCCTCGCGGTAGAGCCCGTAGGCACGGCGGGCATAGGCATCGCGATAGCGCGGCCGGTCATAGACGGCGTCGAGCGGCTCGTTGGCCGCGAAGTAGGCGAAGGCGAGCTCGTCGTCCTCGCTCTCCTGAAGACGGCCCCAGCCGATGCGCAGCCGCGCCCAGCGGCTCAGCCGATCGCGCTCAAGATAGCGGCGCATCTGGCCGTAGAAGAGTTTGTAGTGTCGGAACTCGTCGGCGGCGATCTTGGCCGCGACCTGACGCAGCACCGGCTCGACCGCGGCGTCCTTGATGGCGCTGTAGTGCGAGCTGGTACCGGTCTCGACGATGCAGCGCGCCATCAACTCGCCCGCGCGGCTGCCGCGGACCGAATGCGTGGCATCGAGCGGCAGGCTGTAGCCAGCCCGGAAGCGCGCGAAGGCCGCGTCGAAGTCCCACGAGGGATCGGCCAGCATCGCCCAGCGCCCGAGCGCCATGCCATGGACGATCTCCTCCCGCGCCCAGTCCTCGATCAACGCCACGAACTCGGGATCATCGGCGAAGACGCGTGAGAGATAGCGCCCGTAGTCAGCGCCGTTGCGCTCGACCAACGACGCCGCCTTCACGGTGCGCAACAGCTCCGGATCGACCTTCGAAGCATCGAAGCGATCCCACGCGATCGTTTCGGGGGTCCAGCCCATCTCCCGTCCCATCGTTCCGTTGGGGCCCGCCCTGCCGGCGGTGCTGTTCCACCCCCGGAAGTAAGCGCGGTCTTCCGCCCATTTCAATGGTCGGAAGTGAAATCTTATTGCTCGACGGCGACTAGGCCCGGGAGAGGGCGAAGGCCTGCGCGCGGCGCAGTTCGCGCGCGATGCTGAGACCGCGTTCGCCCCGCGCACGCGCCGCATCGTCACCGGCCTCGGCCAGGTCGCGCTCGGCGGTCTTCTCGCGCTCGGCGAGCTGGTCGGCACTGACATCGGCCAGCGCCATCGCTTCCTCGGCGAGCACGGTGCAGCGTGTGCCGGTGACCTCGGCGAAGCCGCCGACCACCAGGAAGCGCGCCTCGGCCTTGCCGCCCTGGAAGACCTCCAGCACGCCCGGCCGCACCGTCGAGATCAGCGGCGCGTGGCCCGGCAGGACGCCGAAATCGCCCTCGCTGCCGGGCACGACCACCATGTCGGCGTCGACCGCGAGCAGCTCGCGCTCCGGCATGACCAGTCGGAAATCGACCTTGGCCATGGGATCAGGCCGCCTCGGCCGCGAGCTTCTTGGCCTTGGCGACCGCCTCGTCGATGGTGCCGACCATGTAGAAGGCCGATTCCGGCAGATCGTCGTACTCGCCGGCCACGATGCCCTTGAAGGCCTTGATCGTGTCCTCGAGCTTCACGAACACGCCCGGTGTGCCGGTGAAGACCTCGGCGACGTGGAAGGGCTGGCTCAGGAACCGCTGCATCTTGCGGGCGCGGCTCACGACCAGTTTGTCCTCTTCGGAGAGCTCGTCCATGCCCAGGATGGCGATGATGTCCTGCAGCGACTTGTACTGCTGCAGCACGCGCTGGACGGCGCGGGCGACGTTGTAGTGCTCCTCGCCGACGATGCGCGGATCGAGCATGCGCGAGGTCGAGTCGAGCGGGTCGACCGCCGGGAAGATCGCCTGCTCGGCGATCGAGCGGCTGAGCACCGTCGTCGCATCCAGATGGGCGAACGAGGTGGCGGGCGCCGGATCGGTGAGGTCGTCGGCGGGCACGTAGATCGCCTGCACCGAGGTGATCGAGCCCTTCTTGGTCGAGGTGATGCGCTCCTGCAGACCGCCCATGTCGGTGGCGAGCGTCGGCTGATAGCCCACCGCCGAGGGAATGCGGCCGAGCAGCGCCGACACCTCGGAGCCCGCCTGGGTGAAGCGGAAGATGTTGTCCACGAAGAAGAGCACGTCCTGGCCCTCCTCGTCGCGGAAGTACTCGGCGACCGTGAGGCCCGACAGACCGACGCGGGCACGCGCGCCCGGCGGCTCGTTCATCTGGCCGTACACCAGCGCCACCTTCGAGCCCGGCCCATCGAGCTTGATGACGCCCGACTCGATCATCTCGTGATAGAGGTCGTTGCCCTCGCGGGTGCGCTCGCCAACGCCGGCGAACACCGACACGCCGCCATGCGCCTTGGCGACGTTGTTGATCAGCTCCATGATGGTCACGGTCTTACCGACGCCGGCGCCGCCGAACAGGCCGATCTTGCCGCCCTTGGCGTAGGGCGCCAGCAGGTCGATGACCTTGATGCCGGTGACCAGGATCTGCGCCTCGGTCGACTGCTCGACGAACTCCGGCGCGCTGCGATGGATCGGCAGGGTGCGCTTGTGGCCGACCGCGCCACGCTCGTCGACCGGCTCACCGATGACGTTGAGGATGCGCCCGAGCGTCTCGGGACCGACCGGCATGGCGATCGGCCCGCCGGTGTCGACCGCCTTCTCGCCGCGGACCAGGCCGTCGGTGGTGTCCATCGCCACCGTGCGCACTTCGGACTCGCCCAGATGCTGGGCGACCTCGAGCACCAGCCGGCGCCCGCCGCTCTCGACGTGCAGCGCGTTCAGGATGTTCGGCAGCTCGCCCGCGAAGCGCACGTCGACGACGGCGCCCGTGATCTGGGTGATCGTGCCGGTATTGTTGGAGGCCATGATGACGTATCCTTCTCGTTCGATTGCGGACAGGCGGCCGGCCTAGATGGCCTCGGCGCCCGAGATGATCTCGATCAGTTCCTTGGTGATGGACGCCTGGCGCGAGCGGTTCATCTGCAGCGTCAGCTTCTTGATGACGTCGCCGGCGTTGCGCGAGGCGTTGTCCATCGCCGTCATCTGCGAGCCGTAGAAGCTCGCGGCATTCTCCAGCAGCGCGCGGAACACCTGGACGGTGAGGTTGCGCGGCAGCAGGTCGGCCAGGATCTCGCCCTCGTCGGGCTCGAACTCGTGCACCGCGCCGCCGGCCGGCGCCTGCGCCTCGCCCTCGGGCGGCGGCGGCGGGATCAGCTGCTGGCGCGTCACGATCTGCGTCATCGCCGACTTGAAGCGGTTGAAGATCAGCGAGCAGATGTCGAACTCACCGGCCTCGAACATCGCGAGCACGCGGGCCGACACCTTCTGGGCATCGCCGAACGACAGCCGCGGCCGGCCGAGATCGGAGATCGTGTCGACGATGAGGCTCGCGAAGTCGCGACGCAGCTGGTCGCGGCCCTTGCGGCCGACGCAGAGGATCTTGACCGTCTTGCCTTCGGCCAACAGCGCTCGCACGACGCGGCGCGCCTCGCGGACGATCGAGCTGTTGAAGGCACCGCACAGACCGCGGTCGGCGGTGGCGACGACCAGCAGGTGGACCTTGTCGGCGCCCGTGCCGGCCAGCAGACGCGGGCCGGTGCCGCCGGCCGCGCCCTGACCCAACGACGCCAGGATCTTGTCCATCGCCTCGGCGTAGGGACGCGCCGCCGTCGCCTGCTCCTGCGCGCGGCGCAGCTTGGCGGCGGCCACCATCTTCATCGCCTTGGTGATCTTCTGCGTCGACTGGACGCTTCGGATCCGCAGGCGGTAGCTCTTCAGGCTGGGCATCGCGGGATGCCTTCGCTCAGCCGAACTTCTTGACGAAGTCGGCGAGGAACGCCTTCAGCTTGTCCTCGGTATCCTTCACGATCTCGCGCTTGTCGCGGATCGAGGCGAGGATCGAGCCCTCGGCGCGCAGCGCGTCGAGCAGGCGCCGCTCGAACTCGCCGATCCGGCCCACGGCCAGCCCGTCGAGATAGCCGCGGGTGCCGGAGTAGATCGACACCACCTGCTCCTCGACCGGCATCGGCGTGTACTGGCCCTGCTTCAGGAGCTCGGTCAGACGTTGGCCGCGTGCCAGGAGGCGCTGGGTCGAAGGATCGAGGTCGGAGGCGAACTGCGCGAAGGCCGCCATCTCGCGGTACTGCGCCAGCTCAAGCTTCATGGTGCCGGCGACCTGCTTCATCGCCTTGATCTGGGCGGCCGAGCCGACGCGGCTCACCGACAGACCGACGTTAATCGCCGGCCGAATGCCCTGATAGAAGAGTTCGGTCTCGAGGAAGATCTGACCGTCGGTGATCGAGATCACGTTGGTCGGGATGTAGGCCGAGACGTCGCCGGCCTGCGTCTCGATGACCGGCAGCGCGGTGAGCGAGCCCGAGCCGTTCTTGTCGTTCAGCTTGGCGGCACGCTCGAGCAGCCGCGAGTGGAGATAGAACACGTCGCCGGGATACGCTTCGCGGCCCGGCGGGCGGCGCAGCAGCAGCGACATCTGACGGTAGGCGACGGCCTGCTTGGAGAGATCGTCGTACACGATCACGGCGTGCATTCCGTTGTCGCGGAAATACTCGCCCATGGCGCAGCCGGCATAGGGCGCCAGGAACTGCATCGGCGCGGGGTCGGACGCGGTGGCGGCGACCACGATGGAGTAGGCCATCGCGCCGTTGTCCTCGAGCGTCTTCACGATCTGCGCGACCGTCGAGCGCTTCTGGCCGACCGCGACATAGACGCAGTAGAGCTTCTTGCTCTCGTCGGTGCCGGCGTTGATCGGCTTCTGGTTGATGAAGGTGTCGACCGCGACGGCGGTCTTGCCGGTCTGGCGATCGCCGATGATCAGCTCGCGCTGGCCGCGGCCCACCGGCACCAGCGAATCGATCGCCTTCAGGCCGGTCTGCATCGGCTCGTTCACCGACTTGCGCGGGATGATTCCGGGCGCCTTCAGCTCGACTAGGCGACGCTCGGTCGACTGGATCGGGCCCTTGCCGTCGATCGGGTTGCCGAGACCGTCAACCACGCGGCCGAGCAGGCCCTTGCCCACCGGCACGTCGACGATGGCGCCGGTACGCTTGACGGTGTCGCCTTCCTTGATGGCGCGGTCGTCGCCGAAGATCACGACGCCGACATTGTCGCTCTCGAGGTTCAGCGCCATGCCCTTGATGCCGCCGGGGAACTCGACCATCTCGCCGGCCTTGACGCTGTCGAGGCCATAGACGCGGGCGATGCCGTCGCCGACCGACAGGACCTGACCGACCTCAGCGACTTCGGCCTCGCTGCCGAAATTGGCGATCTGCTGCTTCAGGATGGCCGAAATCTCGGCGGCGCGGATATCCATCACCCAACTCCCTTCATGGCGAGCTGCAGGCGCTGCAGCTTGCTGCGTACGGACGAATCAAACAGACGCGAGCCGACCCGGACCACCAGGCCGCCCAGCAACTCGGGATCGACGGAGGCGTCGATCGCAACCTTGGAACCCAGAACCCCGCGCAGGACCTCGGCCAGCTTGGCGAGCTGCGCCTCGGTGAGCGGCTGAGCCGACGCGACGGCGGCGGTAACCTCGCCGCGGCGACGCGCCAGCTCGGCAAGAAAGGCCCGCGCCATCGCGCCGAGATCGCGCGACCGGCCATTGGCCGCCACGGCGCCCGCGAACTTGCGCGTGATGCCCGAAATGCCGGCGGCATCGAGCACGGCCAGCAGCGCCTTGCCCTGCTGAGCGCGACCGATCACCGGGCTCGCAAGCAGGCGACGCAGATCGGGGCTGTCGCCCAGAAGCTTGATGAAGGTCGCAAGATCTTGCGCCACCTGGTCGAGAGCTTTCGCCTCATCGGCGAGCTCGAACAGGGCGCTCGCGTAGCGGCCGGCGACGCCGGTTTGGGATGCACTGGATGTCGACACGATTGACGCCTCTGCGATGCCGCGGTGCCCGGACTGCAACCCATTGAATTAACGGGGCTTTTCCGAATTCCGCACCGTCGCTTTGGCGCCTCTCCCCGGGAAAGCGCGGGGTAGCTAACATACGGTTTCCGGGGGCGCAAGAACGCGGCCGGTAAAGCCGGCGCGGCATATGGACGAACCGGCGGCCGCGGCACCCACGCCGCCGCCGCGGGGTCACGTGGCGGAACGCGCTCTCGCCCGCGCATTTCGTCCGATCGCTTGCCTCGGCGGCAGCCCCCCACAGCCCGCGAGCACGAGCGAAGCGGCCGGAACGCATCTTCCGACTGATCGGCCCCCATCGAGTGGTCCAGATGGAATGCTAGTTCAGAGTTGGCCGTTGCGCTAGTTGGAGCGTGGCCGGCGAAGCCGATCGGCGTAGCGCAGCCGGCCATGCGGCGAATGCAGGCACGAA
>VGCH01000036.1 GCA_016870115.1 Alphaproteobacteria bacterium
TCAAGACATCGGCTTGTCGGAGTCTCGAAACGATCTCTTCAGGCTTGTGCCTCTTCTTCGGCATTGCAGTCCTCCTTCTTGTCAAAAGACATAGTTCAGGGCGGACCACTTTTCAGGGGGAGGACCACTATCGCGTCATCCTGAACATCGGCGACAATTTCGGTGACTTCGACGATGCGTCCCGCGGCTCCGAGGCGGAACGCCAGGCCGCCTTCGAAGCCAACCGCCATCGCTGGGGTCGCGAATGGATCGTGATCGCCAATCCGACCTACGGGTCCTTCGATACGGCGCCGTTCGGCCATGACTTCAAGAAGTCGCGCGAAGAACAGCGCAAGGCCAAGCACGACTCGCTGCAGAGCTGGTCAGGGCCCAAGCAGTAGCCGGACCCTCTATCCGCGCAGCGCGGTCACCAGGGCGGCAAGCATCGACGCGTCGAGCTTGTCGTTCGTCCGAACGCCGGAACAGAAATCGAGCGCGAACGGACGCACGGCTTCGATAGCGGCGCGGACATTCGACGCGTTGAGGCCGCCCGCGAGGTAGACCGGGATCGATGTCGCGCGGACGATCCGCGCACTGAGCGACCAGTCGTGCGTCCGGCCCGTGCCTCCCAGTTCCGCGACGCCCGCTGTGGGCCGCCCTGAGTCGAGCAGCAACGCATCGGCAAGGCCGGCATAGGCGCTCGCGGTGGCAAGAGAGCCCGCGTCTTCAACATGGACCACTTGGACCAGCCGGACGCCCGGCGCGGCCCGTCGCAGCTCGGGGTAGATGGCCGGAGCGACGTGACGCACGATTTGCAAGGTGGTCGGCCGCACCTGGGAGACCTCGCGCGCGAGCGCGGCGGCCGTTTCGGCGGAGGAGAGGTAGAAGCTCTCGACACCGGCCGGGACGGAGCGCGCCAAGATCGCCGCGCGGTCGATTCCGATCACGCCAGCACCCGACGGCATCTCGCCCACCAGACCCACCGCATGCGCGCCGGCCGCCACTGCGGCTTCGATCTCCTCGACCGAAGCCATGCAGCAGACCTTGAACGGTAGCGGCGCGTGGCTCACGCGGGCACGCAGTAGCCGTCGCGGCGAGGATCGCAGCCGCCGGTGAGCGCACCGGTGTCAGGATCGACCGCGACACCCTGCATGCCGCCGGTCTTCATCGTCCAGGCGGCGCTGCCATCGACGATGTGGCCGCGCGCCGCCAGACCCTGCAGAACCTCAGTCCCGACGCGGTTCTCCACGGTGACGAGCCGGCCATCCGTCAGACGCGCGCGCGGCGCCTCGATCGCCTCCTGCAGCGGCAGGCCATAGTCCAGCAGCTGCACCAGCGCCTGCGCCTGGGTCTGCAGAATGCCGTAGCTGCCGGGGGTGCCGAGCGCCAGGACAGCGCGCTCGTCCTTTGTCAGGATCATCGGCGCCATGCAGATCGGCATCACCGCACCGGGCTTGGAGCGGTTGGGGCTGGCCGGGTTCACGTCTGTCCAGAAGAGGAAGTTGTTGAGGCAAAGGCCGGTGCCCGGCACCACAACACCCGAGCCGAACACCGCACCGAGGCTTTGCGTCACGCACACCAGATTGCCGTGGCGGTCGGCCATCGAGAAGGAGGTGGTGTGGCTCTCGCCCTTGGCTGGCGTGGCCGGCGGCGTCCATTGCTCGGTCGGGCCGTCGATCGGCGTTCCGTCGAGCACCCGCGCCCGAAGGCGCGCGACATGGGTGTCGCTCAGCAGCTCGGCGATGCGCGCGGGCGTGGGTACGCTGTGGGCGATGCGGACACCTGCCGCCAGCCGGATCGCGCGCAGCACCAGATCGAGATGCTCCAGCCCGTCGCGAGTCCGCGATGGCAGGTCGAGGCCCTCCAGCACGCGCAGCGTCAGCAGCGTCTGGAAACCCTCGCAGGGCGGTGGCGGCAGGTTGATGCTGTGGCCGCGATAGGAGATGGCGAGCGGCGTCTTCCACTCCGGCTTCACCGCGAGCAGATCGCTCATGTCGAGGCTGCCGCCCATCGCCGCAACGTGCTCGACCACGCGTTTGCCGAGCGCGCCGCCGTAGAGCAGGCCCGGGCCTTCGGCCGCCAGCGCTTCGAGCGTGCCGGCGAGGTCCGGTTGCCGCAGGATGTCGCCGAGGCGCGCGGGTTGGCTGCCGATCCCATAGTTCGCAGCCCAGATCGCCCCGGCCGGCTGCTGGCGAAGCTCGCCCGAGACACCGTTGATCTCCTCGACGTTGAACTCCGCCAGCGGAAAGCCGTCGCGGGCAAGCGCGACTGCCGGTGCGAAGAGTTCCGAGAGCGGGCGGGAGCCGTACGCGTCGCGGAGCGTACACCAGCCCGCGAGATTGCCGGGGGCCCCGATCGGTGCGCCGCCGCGCGACAATTCCTGCCGCCGCGAAAAGCGCTCGACCGGAAAGTGCGCGGGAATGCGCGGCACGAAGTCGAGGACCTTCACCGCCTTCTCGGCGGCGACGTAGCAGGTCGCGAGCCCCTGGCCCGCGAGGCCTGACATGTAGGGCTCAACGACGTTGAGAGCCGCCGCGGTCGCGACCGCCGCGTCGAAGGCGTTGCCGCCGGCCGCCAGGATGCGCGCGCCCGCGGCGGCGGCCAGCGGATGGGCGGCGGCCACCATTCCGTGCCGCGATGCGATGGTTGGTCTTTTGCCGTGCATGTGGTGCTCCCCCGGTGGCGCGATCCTGCCAAGCGCGAACCGGCGACGCCATGGCGAATTGCGCGCGCGGCGGGGACTTGCTTCAATGCCGCCATGACCCCGCGCCTGGAGTTCGGCTGGTTCCTGCCCACCGCGGGCGACACGACCGCTTATGGCGTGCACGAGGCTTTCGTGCCGTCCTCGCTCGATCTCTTCGACCGGGTGGTGGCGGCTGCCGAGCGCGCCGGGTTCGAATACATGCTGGTGCCTGTCCAGACGACCTGCTGGGAGGCCTGGATCGCCTCGGCGATGATGGTGTCGCGGTCGAAGTCGATCCGGATGCTGGTGGCGGCGCGGCCGAGCTACATCAATCCGGTGCTGCTCGCGAAGATGATCTCGACGTTCGACCAGCTCTCCGGTGGGCGCATTTGCATCAACCTGATCGCGGGTCAAAGCGAGGCCGAGAACGAGGCCGAGGGCATCCGCTGGGGCAAGGAAGATCGCTACGCCATCATGGACGAGGAGGTCTCGATCCTGAAGGCGTTGTGGACCGCGCCGGGTGGGGTGGACTGGGACGGCAAGTATCACCGCCTCAAGGGCGCGCGCATCATGCCGCAACCGCTGCAGAAGCCGTATCCGCGCTTCTATCTTGGTGGTGGCTCGCGGCAGGCCTGGGACATTTCGGCGAGGCACGCCGATGTGCATCTCTTCTGGGGTGACACGTACGACCGCATCCAGGCCAACATGCGCGAGATCCGCGTGCTGGCCGCCCAGCATGGCCGCGGCGATGCCATCGGCTTCGGCATGCGCTTGCAGGTGATCTGCCGGCCGACCGAGAAGGAGGCCTGGGATTTCGCCCACGGGCTGGTGGAGCACGCCTCGGAGCGACAGAAGAGCTTCGTGAAGACCCACTTCGCGACCTCGGAGGCCAACCGCCGCGTCCAGGAGCTGGCGCGCGTCCATGGCGAGACGATCGAGCCGCACCTGTGGACCGGGATCACCCAGGTCCGGCCCGGCGCCGGCATCGCCATTGTCGGCGACCCCGAACAATGCGCCGACGTTCTGCAGCGTTACATCGATCTGGGCTGCCACTCCTTCTGCCTGTCGGGCTATCTGCACGACGACGAAGCGGACCGCTTCGGGCGCTGGGTCATGCCGATCCTGCGTGAACGCAATCGCGAAAGGATGCTGGCAGCATGAGCGCGACCGGAGCGGTGCGTGCCGACGCCGTGGCCGACGGGACGGATCTTGTCGAGGCCTACTTCGAGCGCGGCTGGACCGACGGTCTGCCCGTGGTGCCGCCGACCCGGGCGCGGATCGACATCATGGTCGAGGCGCTGGGCGGCGATCCGGCGTTCCTGGAATGCAAGGTGCCGCCGCGCTGGGGCTCGCTCACCCGCGAGGTGCTGGCGATCAATCTGGTGATGGCCGGGTGCCGACCCGACTATGCGCCCGTGGTGCGGGCGGCGCTGCTGGCGCTGACCCAGACGGCGTTCAATCTCAACGGCGTGCAGGCCACCACCCACATGGCCGCGCCGCTCGTGATCGTGAACGGCCCGATCGCGCAGCGCATCGGTATGAATGCCGGCCACAATTGCTTCGGTTCCGGCAACCGCGCCAATGCCACGATCGGCCGCGCGATCCGACTGGTGCTGCTGAATGTCGGCGGCGGCACGCCGGGCGATCTCGACAAGGCGACACTTGGCCACCCTGGCAAGTACAGCTACTGCATCGCCGAGAACGAGTCGGCGAGCCCGTTCGCGCCCTACCATGTCGACAAGGGGTTCGCGGCGGAGGACTCGACGGTGTTCGCCATCGCGGCCGAACCGCCGCATTCGGTGACCAACCATGTCGCCAACGACGCACGTGGTGTTCTCGATTCGATTGTCTCGGCAATGAGCACGATCGCCCACAACAACGCGGTGTCGTCCGGCCACTGCGCCGTCGTGCTCGGTATCGAGCATGCCCGGACCATTGCCGGGTCGGGCTGGAAGCGGGCCGACATCCGCCACTATCTCTGGGATCGCGCGCGCAATCGCTTCGGCGATCTCGCTTTCGAGCATCGCTATGGCCGCATCCACAATCGCAACCTGCCTGCCTGGTACGGCCGCGATCTGGAGAGCCGCGTGCCGGTTGTGCCGTCGCCGGACAACATCCATCTGTTCGTGGCTGGCGGCGAGGCGGGCCGCTTCTCGGCCTTCATCCCGGGCTGGGGCCACATGTCGAACCCGGTGCTGCGCGGCATCGATGGCGCCGCGCCGGTGAGCGGTCCGGTTTGCGTCGATGGCGCCTGCCAGCTTTGATTTTCAGGAGAGACACATGACCCTCGAATTGTTCGATCCGCGCGGCGTCGTCGAGGCCGAGGCGCGCGCGCTCGCCCGCCGGCCTGCGGCGCTCGCGGGGCTGCGGTTGGGCGTTCTCGACAACACCAAGTGGAACGCCAATCGTCTGCTGCGCGGCGCCACGGCCAAGTTGCGGGCGACCCACGGCTTCGCTGCGGTCACCTACTACCGCAAGGAAAGCTTCTCCAAGATCGCAGCCCCCGAGCTGGTCGACGAGATCGCGGCCGCCAACGACGTTGTTCTCACAGCCATAGGTGATTGAGGGTCCTGCACATCGTGCTGTATGCACGACGGCATTGAACTCGAAGGCAAGGGACGGCCGACCGCGGTGGTGGTCACGTCCGAATTCGTCCATGAGGCGCATGTGCAGCGCGCCGCTCTCGGCATGACGGGTCTCGATCCGGTCGTGATCGACCATCCGCTGAGCACGCTCACCGAAGCCGAGATCGAGCGTCGGATTGACCAGGTGGTGGCGCAGGTCGAGGCGGCCTGGCTCGCGACACAGCGCTAGGGTGCTTACTCGTTCGCGGGTACTGCGATCCGGCTGAGTTCGGCCGGATCGGAACGACTCTAGGGCAAGTCGAGCCGCACCACGATGCCCACGGTCGCAATGATCACGGGATCCCCGCCGTCGTCGCGATGGGGCAGGTCGAGCCCACCCGGCACGACGGTGACGGTCGTCTTGCCATGCGGCAGCGAGGCCGCGACCTTTGCGGCGTCGACTTTGTCCGGCTGCTGAACGCCCACCGTCACCTCGACATACATCTGTGTCTTGGGATCGATGCCGAGTGACCGGATCATCGGCAACGATGAGTGGTGCAGCGCGTCCTGGACGCCGCGCAACGCGGCCTTGGTGTAGTCGCCGCCATGCACGTCGCTGCCCATGCCGAATTCCATCACCATCCGCTTCAACGCCATGCCGCCCTCCCTGGATTGCGGACCGATCTTCCCCCGACGTCCGCGCAGGGCTCAAGCGCGGGCAAGCAGGTCGAGCTGCGGCGTATCCGCCATCGCCGATGCTGGCGGATCGAAGTTGGACAGCGCCACCCCCAGCAGGCGGATCGGCCTGTCCAGCGGGAAGACGCTGCGGCCGAGCGCCAGAACATGGGCCTCGACGGTCGCCCGGTCGGTGAAGGGTTCCGGCGCGGAGCGGCTGCGCGTCACGATCCGGAAGTCGGAGTACTTGATCTTGACCGTCACGGTGCGGCCGGCATTGCCGCCGCGAGCGACGTGGCTCCAGACCTCGTCGAACAGCCGCGCCAGATGGCGTTCGACGTCGGGTAGGGTCGTCAGATCTTGGGCGAACGTCGTTTCCGAACCCGACGACTTGCGCTTGCGGTCCGGGACCACGGGCCGTTCGTCCTCGCCGCGCGCGATGGCGTAGTAGTGCGGACCCGCCTTGCCGAACTGCCGTTGAAGGAACTCGAGCGTCTGGGCCTTCAGATCGGCGCCGGTGGCGATGCCCAGCCGGTTCATCTTGGCCGCCGTGACCGGACCGACGCCGTGAAAGCGCTCGACCGGAAGCTTCTCGACGAAGGCGGGTCCTGCCTCGGGGACGATCGTGTACTGACCGTTGGGCTTGCGCTGGTCCGAGCCCAGCTTGGCCAGGAACTTGTTGTAGGAGATGCCGGCCGATGCGGTCAGGCCGGTCTGGTCGAATATCCGCCGCCGGATCTCGCGCGCGACCTGGGTCGCGTAGCGGATGTTCTTGAGATTGTGCGTGACGTCGAGATAGGCCTCGTCCAGCGACAGCGGTTCCACCAGCGGCGAATACTCCGCGAATATCGCGCGAATATCGCGGCTCACCGACTTGTAGACGTCGAAGCGTGGCTTCACGAAAATGAGGTCGGCACACTTGCGCCGCGCCGTCACGCTCGGCATGGCCGAGCGCACGCCGAAGACCCGCGCCTCGTAACTGGCCGCCGCCACCACGCCGCGTTCGCGGCTGCCGCCCACTGCTACCGGCTTGCCGCGCAGCTCCGGATTGTCGCGCTGTTCCACCGACGCGAAGAAAGCATCCATATCGACATGGATGATCTTGCGACCATCGGTCATGGCGGCGGCACGACACCGAACGCGCCCAGCGCCTCCCGTCCGACGGGCGTGAGCGCATAGACTCCGCGTTCCACTCGCTCGAACCAGCCATAATGGTCACTGCGCAGGATTGACGCCGCCTTGGGCGCCTGCGCCGCATCGCGCACGGCCGCTGGTCCCGCCGGACCGTGGGTGGCCAGATGCGCGGCGCAGCGCAACGCTTCCTGGCGATAGGCTGTCATCAGGGGGCGGCGCATTTGCTGGCCGCCGCGCTCGGGATCGCCCACCCGGCGCGCATGCTCGCCCAACAGCCGGCCGGCCCGCCGCTTGTTCTTGCGCGGCGGCGCGAGGTAAGGCTGCGGATCGAGGACGACCTCGGCGCGGGTTCCCGCAACCACGATCAGGCCAAGGCCGAGCCGCCGCAGGAGCTTGCGCACCTCGCGGATCCGGTTGGGCCAGGCGCCGACAGCCAGATAGACCGAGTCGCTGAGCTGCAGGCGCGCCACGCCCTGCAGCAGCAGCGTCAGGCCGAAGCTGCGCTTCAGCTCGACAATCACAGGTGGCTCGGTGCCGCGTACGCCCACGGCATCGCAGCCTTGCACCTCGCCCTTCACACTGTAGCCTTGGCCCTCGAGCAGGGCCTTCACCGGCTCGTAGAGATCGCTTTCGGCGGCCATCGGGGGAGAGAATACCATGCGGCCTGGGGATAGAACGGTGCGGGAGCGTCTCTCCGCCGATCAGGCCCGACGGATCGCGCTCGCGGCGCAGGGCTTCGCGCGGGCGCGCCGCGTCCCGAAGCCCCATGCCGGTCATCTGGCGCGCACGATCGACCGGCTCGGGCTGTTGCAGATCGATTCCGTCAATGTGCTGGCGCGCGCGCACTATCTCCCGCTGTTCTCGCGTCTGGGCGACTACCGCGCTGCCGACCTCGATCGCATGGCCTGGGGGCCGCGCGGCCGGCGCGGTCTGTTCGAGTTCTGGGCGCATGAGGCGTCGCTGCTGCCGCTTGAGCTGCAGCCGTTGCTGCGCTGGCGCATGGAAGATGCCGTCGCCGGCCGCGCAAAGACCTGGCTGAAGCGGTTCCACCGCGGCCATCGTGCGCTGATCGAGCGTGTGCGCCGCGAAGTCGAGGCGCGTGGCGCGGTCGCGGCATCGGAGTTGGAGAGCCGCGAGGGCAAGCGGGGCACCTGGTGGGACTGGAGCGACGGCAAGATCGCGCTGGAGTGGCTGTTCTTCGCCGGCGTCGTCACCACGGCCACACGCCGCAACAGCTTCGAGCGGGTCTACGACCTCACCGAGCGCGTGCTGCCCCAGGCGATCCGCGACGCGCCGACGCCGGATCGCGCCCACGCGCAGCGCGCTCTGTTGATGCGCGCCGCGCGCGCCTTTGGCGTCGCGACAGAGTTTGACCTGCGCGACTATTTTCGCCTGCCCGTCGCCGACACCAAGGCGCGACTGGTTGAACTGGTTGAGGCGGGCGAGCTGGTACCGGTTGCCGTCGAGGGATGGGATCGGCCCGCCTATCTCGATCCGGAGGCGCACTTCGCCCGGCGCATCGAGGTGCGCGCGTTGCTGGCGCCGTTCGATCCGCTGGTCTGGGAGCGCGACCGGACCGAGCGCTTGTTCGACTTCCGCTATCGCATCGAGATCTATACGCCGAAGGCCAAGCGTACCTTCGGCTACTACGTGTTGCCGTTTCTGCTGGGCGACCGGCTGGTCGGGCGCGTCGATCTGAAAGCCGACCGGGCAGCGCGGGCGCTGCGCGTCCCGGCGATCCACTGGCAGCCTCATGTCGACCGCCGGGCCGGGCAGGCGGCGCTCGACGAAGAGCTCGCCCTGATGGCGCGATGGCTGGGGCTGGAGCGCGTCGTTCATCCCTGAAGCGTTTCGCCGCGCGGGTGTTCACGGTCCCCCGGCTTGCTCGCCGCAGGGCATGCTCTACCTTCGGGCCGGGGGAGAGCACGCATGACGGCGACCTACGATCTCGTTCTGGCAGGCGGTCGGGTGGTGGATCCGGCGAACGGCGTGGATCGCGTGACCGACATCGCCTTTGCCGGCGGCAAGGTCGCGGCCCTGGGCGATGGGCTGGCCGGGCACGAGCGCCGGGATGTATCGGGCCGCATCGTCTGTCCCGGTCTGATTGACCTGCACACCCATGTCTATTGGGGCGGCACCTCGCTCGGCGTCGCCGCTGAGGTGCTCGCACGCACAGGCGCGGTCACGACCTTCGTTGATGCCGGCAGCGCGGGCCCGGGCAACTTCCATGGCTTTCGTCGGCATGTGATCGAGCCCTGTCCGGTGCGCATCCTGCCGTTCCTGCACGTCTCGTGGGCCGGCATTTTCGCCTTCTCGCCCACGGTCATGGTGGGCGAGAGCGCGGACCTGCGACTGCTCGATCTGCGCGAGTGCCTGCGGGTGGCGCGCGAGCACGCCGACCTCGTCGTCGGAATCAAGGTGCGCGTCGGCAAAGGAGCCGGCGGAGACTCGGGCATCATGCCGCTCGACATGGCGCTTGAGGTCGCTGAAGAGGCCGGCCTGCCGATCATGGCCCATCTCGACAATCCGCCGCCCTCGCGCCGTGAGGTGCTGGAGCGGCTGCGGCCCGGCGACATTCTCACACACTGTTTCCGGCCGTTTCCCAACGCGCCGGTACGCGGCGACGGGCGCATCCGGGAAGAGGTGCTGGAGGCTCGCCAGCGCGGCGTGATCTTCGATATCGGCCACGGCGGCGGCTCGTTCGGCTTTGCCACCACGCGCGCGATGCTGGCGGCGGGGTTCCTGCCGGACTGCATTTCTTCCGACGTCCATACGATATCGATCCTGGGTCCGGCCTACGATCTGCTCACCACCATGTCCAAGTTCCTGTGCCTCGGCCTCGACTTGCCGACGGTGGTGCGGCTCGCCACCGTCAATCCCGCGCTCGCGGTCGGGCGGCGCGATATCGGTACGCTGACACCGGGCGCTCCCGGCGACGCCAGCGTGCTCGACTTGGCACAGGGTCGTTTCGACTATGCTGACGTGGTGGGCGAGCATCTGATCGGCGATCGCCGGCTGCTTGCGGCCGGTGTGGTGGTGGCCGGCGCGTGGTGGGACATCGCGAAGAACTCGTGAGGGGAAGGAGCGGGGAATGGCGGACTACGACTACATCGTGATCGGCGCGGGCTCGGCCGGCGGCACGCTGGCAGCGCGGCTCAGCGAGGATGGGCGGCGCTCGGTGCTGCTGTTGGAGGCCGGCAAGGAGAGCCACCCCTGGGCGCGCATGCCGGTAAGCTTCGGCCTCCTGATCGACAATCCCGACGCCAACTGGCGCTACCAGTCCGATCCCGAGCCCGGAACGAACAACCGCGCCATCCCGGTTCCGCGCGGCAAGCTGCTGGGCGGCTCCAGCGCGATCAACGGGCTGGTCTGGGTGCGCGGCCAGCCGCTTGACTACGATACCTGGGCGCAAATGGGCGCGCGCGGCTGGAGCTGGCGCGAAGTGGCGCCGCTCTTCACTCGCATCGAGGATTTCGTAGACGGTGACGGTGCCAATGGTCGTGGCACCGCGGGGCCGCTCAAGGTCTCGACCGTGCCCGACGAGAATCCACTTTACGACGCGCTGTTCGCGGCATCCAAGCAGGCCGGCTTCAAGCTCAATCCCGACTACAACAGCGAAGACCAGGAGGGCGTCGTCAAGACCCAGACCTCGATCCATCGCGGTCGGCGGATGAGCGTGGCGCATTGCTACATCGAGCCGGCACGCAAGCGGGCCAACCTCACCGTGATCGCCGAGGCGACGGCGCTTGGGCTGCTGTTCGACGGCAAGCGCTGCACCGGCATCGCCTATCGACGCAACGGCCAGCGGCATGAGGCGCGGGCCGCGCGTGAGACGGTTGTGTGCGCGGGCGGTGTGGCAAGCCCGCAGCTTCTCGAATTGTCGGGCATCGGCCAGCCCGAACTGTTGCGTCGCCACGGCATCGAGGTTCGCCACGAGCTGCCGGCGGTTGGCGAGAACTTTCGCGACCATCTCAACGCGCGGATCGTCTGGCGGTTGAAGGTCGCCGAGGTGTCCTACAATCACATGGCCCGCGGTCTTGGCGCGGCGGCGCAGTTTCTGAAGTACGCCGTGACCGGTGGCGGCTTCATGAGCCTGCCGTCAGCGCCGTTGCTTGCGTTCCTGCGCACCCGCCCGGAACTCGCCACGCCCGACGTGCAGATGCATCTCGTGCCCTATTCGATCAAGGATCCGAAGACTCGCAAACTGCAAGACTTTCCGTCGATGACGATCGCCTGCTATCAACTGCGGCCCGAGAGCCTGGGCTCGATCCATATCCGCTCGGCCGATCCTGACGACCAGCCCGCGATCCGCTTCAACTTCCTCGCTGACCAGATCGATCGTGACGCGATGGCGGCCGGCTTCCGCATGATGCGGCGCATCGTCGACCAACCGGCCATGGACGCCTATCGCGGCGAGGAGTTTTCGCCGGGGGCCCATGTCGCGAGCGACGACGAGATCCTGGGCTGGATCCGCGCCAACTCGCAGACCGCCTACCATCCCATCGGCACCTGCCGCATGGGCCCGGCGGGCCGGTCCACCGTGGTCGACGAGCGGCTACGCGTGCATGGATTGTCGGGCCTGCGTGTCGCCGATGCCTCGATTTTCCCGACCATGCCGTCGGGCAATACCAACGCGCCCGCGATCATGGTGGGCGAGAAGGCGGCCGACCTGATCAAGGCGGATCACCCGTAAAATCGGGAGCGTTCCGACGGCGATCTCGGCCCGATCAGCGGTCCTACCCCGGCAGCGTCGAGTAGGTGGCGCGACCGATGGCCAGCAGCGCGCCGCGTTCGTCGCAAACGTCGATATCGACTGTGCCGACGCTGCGTCCGGCGCGTCGGACGCGGGCGGTGCAGACCAGCGCCGTACCGATCGCCGGCCGCAGATAGTCGACACGGAAATTGATCGTCGGCAGGCCGCGCCGCAGCGTCATGATCAGCGCATAGTCGCCCACGGTGTCGATCGCTGCCGCGATCGGGCCGCCATGCCACTGGTTGGAGCCGGGCCCGCGTTCGAACTCCGGCCGCATCGGACAGCGCACGACCAGCTCGCCGCGGGCCGGATCGGTGGAGATCACCTCCATCCCGAGAAATGCGATGAACGGCGAGCGCGTCAGCATCGCCTGGATTTCGGCCGCCGTCAGCGGCGGGGTCTCGCCGCTCACGGCGTCACCACGATCTTGCCGAACACCTCGCGATCCTCCAGACGGCGCAGCGCCTCGCGGGCTTCGGCCAGCGGGTAGGTCCCGTCGATCATCACGCGGAGCTTGCCGTCCCGCACCATCTCCAGGAGCGCGTGGATGTCCTCCCGCGCCCAGCCATTGGACCCCTGGATCTTGAGTTCGAAGGTCCAGATGAACCGGATATCCTCCTTGGGGTCGAAGCCCGCCGTGGCGCCACAGGTCAGCATCCGGCCACCGACCTTCAGGACCCGCAGCGAGCGGGTCCAGGTGTCGCCGCCGGTGTAGTTCACCACGACGTCGACGCCATTGCCGGAGCCCGCGCCGCGTCGGCCTGGTTTGCCGTAGAGTGCCTGTGTCGCCGCGACGAAGTCCTCGCGCACATAGTTGATGGTGCGATCCGCCCCGAGTTCGGCGAGGCGCGCGCATTTTTCGTCGGTGCCGCCGCAGGCCACCACCTCGGCGCCTGCGATCTTGGCCAGCTGCACGCAACAGACGCCGACGCCGCCGGAGGCGCCCAGGATCAATACGCGCTCGCCCGCCGCGACATGCCCGTTGGTCCGCATCATGCGCAGCGCGGTGCCGTAAGCCACGGGCAGGGCCGCCGCGTCGGCGAAGGAGACGCCATCGGGAATGCGGATCAGCTGATGCGCGCGCGCGCGGCAGAGCTCGGCAAGACCGCCGTGCACCGTCTCACCCATCAGTCCGCCCTCGACGCGATTGATCGGGTCGACCAACACGCGATCGCCACGCCGCCAGCCCTCGACACCGGGGCCGACCTCGGCGATCTCGCCGGCGACGTCGAGCCCCATGATCGCGGGCATCGGCACCTTGATGCCCGGCATACCGCGGCGCGTGAAGACGTCGTGGTAGTTCAGCGACGCCGCCCGCACCGCTACGATCACGTCGCCGACTCCGGGCGTCGGGTCGGGAAAGCCGGTCTCGTAGACCAGTTGCTCCGGCCCGCCATGGGCCCGCACGACCGCCGCTTTCATGTCCGCCTCTCCGCCGTCATGTCACCGAAATGCCGTCGGCGGTCGCGCGTTGGGCGAGCGCCTTCTTGTCGATTTTGTTGGTGCCGGCAAGCGGCAGCTCGTCCAGGAACAGCACGCGCCTCGGGTGCTGGTAGGCCGGGGCATTCGCCAGCGCGAAGGCCTTGATGTCCGATTCGGTCGGCGTTGTGCCGGGAACCGGCACGACATAGGCGATGGGCTTGTGCCCTTTCAGCTCGTCGGGCAGCGGGATGACGGCGGCCTGCTGCACGGCGGGGTGCCGCTCCAGCATCTTCTCGACCTCGCCCGGGTAGATGTTCTCGCCACCGCAAACGAACATGTCGTCGACGCGCCCGACGAAAAAATAGAAGCCGTCGGCATCGCGCCGGAACACATCGCCGGTGCGGTAGTAGCCGTCCGGTGTCAGTGCCCGCGCTGTGACCTCCGGCAGCTTGTGATAGCCGTTCATCTGGGCGGGGCAGCTCATCTCCAGCGCCCCTTCATCGTCCACTTCGCGATCCCCGCGCATCAGCCGCAGGCGGACGGCGGGATGGGCGGCGCCGACCGAGAGTTCCGGCTGGGGTTTGCCGGCGGGATGCGGGCCAAAGGCGATCGGGCCGGCCTCGGTGGTGCCGTAGCCGTTCGAGATGCCGGCCTTGGGGAAGGCGCGCCGTACCTGATCGATCAAGCCTTGTGTGAGAGGCGCGGACCCCATGCGCACATTGCGCACGCGCGTGAGATCATTGGCCGTCAGCAACGCGGGCTCGCGCAGCATCATGGCGATCATGGTGGGAACCGAGGTCAGGAAATCGACGCGGTAGCGCGCCGCCGCCTCGATGTAACCGCGCACCGTGAAGGAGGATAGCAGCACGATCGTGTCGCCCTGCGCGAACACGGACTGGCACATGGCGAGTCCGTTCATGTGATAGAGCGGTGCGGCGACCAATGCCTTTTGGCCGACCGGACCGACGGGACGGGCCCGGATCTCCATCACCCAGAGGTGCGAGCGGTGCGAGAGCACGACACCCTTCGGCCGTCCGGTGGAGCCTGACGTGTAGAGAAACATCGCCGGATCGTTCGGCGCCGGTGTGGTTGGTGGTCGAGGTGTTGTGGCAAGCGCCGTCGCCATCTCGGGCGAGTCGAAATCGATGCGCGGGAGTGTGGCGGGAGCCAATGCCAGCCGCTCCGCATCGCCAACAGCCAGCCCGGCGTCGCAATCGGCCACAATATAGCCCACCGTTTCAGCCGGCAGCTTGTGGTTCACCGGGACCGCGACCAGGCCGGCCTGCATGGTGCCGAGGAAAGCGATCAGGTACTCCGCGCGATTGGCGCCCAGGATCGCCACACGCGTGCCGGGTGGGAGGTTTCGCGCGCCAAGCGCAGCGGCCCAGGCGCCGCTCAACCGCCGGAGATCGCCATAGGTGAAGCGCCGTTCCGTGCCGGTGCCGAGATCGATCAGGGCCAGCCGGTCGTCGGGCGCGTCATGCGCAATCGCGGCGCCCTGATTGAGATACGGAAACGCTTTGCTCACTCGACGAACTCGAGCGTGGCGTTCCACGCCTCGCGGGCGGGTACGATCAGTTTGCCGTCGCGCTCCACGACGCCCGCGATGCCGCCCTTGGCAAGGGCCGCTCGGGTCTCGGCGAGCGAGCGGGTGCGGAACGCGAGTCCCGCCATGTAGGCCGGCCGCCCCGCGGCGTCAGGAGCCAGGGCGCCGAACTCGGCCGAGAATGCTCCGGGCGAGAGAATGTCGAAGCGCGAGTTGCCGACGGCAAGCGAGCGTCCCCCCGGAATCTCGCGGACGGCGGCGGCGCCGAACATCGTGGTGTAGAGCGACGCGGCTGCCTTGGGGTCGGGCTCCACGATGGTCGCGCGCACGACGGCGATCGCACCGTTGGCGTGATGGCGCCATTCATCGCGCCAAACCAGATCGCGGGTGAAGTGGTGACAGAAATAGACCCGGCCATAGGCGTGCGTGCCGGGCTTCGTGCGGACGGTGCGAAAGCGCGCGTCGCCTGTTCTTCCGCCGACCGCCACCGGGCGCGTGAACTCGACCGGCGGGTCGAACGGGGCGCCTGCCGCACGCAAGGCCTCGAACGTCGCGGCCGAATCCTCGCTGCCGAACACCAGCCCGTTGAGACCGGGCGCGTAGTTCAGGAGATCGACCCGCCCGGTCGTCGCCGCCTTCGGAATGGCGATCAGCTCGAGATAGTCGGTCCCGAACATGGCGAGGTGGTTCATCGAGCCCAGCGAGTGGTAGCCGCGCTCGGTGAGGGTGAAGCCGAGCCGCCGGTAGGTATCGGCGCAACGATCCATCTCGTCGCGCGCGTTGATGACGACATGGTCGAGTGTGGGAACCGGCAGCGCCATCATGGCCTCCTGAAACTGGGATTCATTCTGGCACGACCCGGGTCGGGCCTCACCAGGCATCGACGAAGGGCCGCTTCTTGCCGGTCCGGGGCGGTGCTGGCGGCACGGCGCGCAGGCCGGCCACGATCCAGGCCCGTGTGTCGGCCGGATCGATCACGTCGTCGAGTTCGAACAGCGAGGCGGTGTTCAGCGCCTTTCCGTTCTCGTACATGCGCGCCACCTCGCGCTGATAGAGCGCCATGCGTTCCGCCGGATCTTCGATCGCCGCCAGCTCCTTGCGGCGTCCAAGCTTCACCTGACCTTCCAGCCCCATGCCGCCGAACTCGCCGGTCGGCCAGGCGATGGAGAAGACCGGCGCATGGAATGAGCCGCCGGCCATGGCGAGCGCACCCAGCCCGTAGGACTTTCGGATCACCACGGTGAAGGTCGGCACGCTCACATTGGCGCCGACGATGTTGACGCGGCTGCAATGGCGGACGAGCGCGGTGCGTTCGTGCTCGGGCCCGACCATGTTGCCGGGCGTATCGCAGAGGAAGAGCAGCGGCAGGTCGTGCGCGTCGCAGAGCTGCATGAAGCGCGCGGCCTTGTCGGCGCCGGGGCTGTCGATCGCCCCCGCCAGGTGCGCGGGGTTGTTGGCGACAACCCCGATCGGCCGCCCTTCGATGCGGATCAGTGCGGTGATCATGCCGTGGCCGAAGCCGCGCCGCAGTTCGAGGACGGAACCCGTATCGGCCATCGCCTCGATCAGCGCGCGCATGTCGTAGGCGCGGAGTCGGTTGGGCGGCACGACATGGCGCAGCGATCGTTGGTCGGCGCAGCGCCACTCCGCCATCGTGCCCTGGAAGTAGCCGAGATATTGGCGAGCGACGGCGGTCGCCTCGGCTTCGTCCTCGACCGCGATATCGACCACGCCGTTGGGCACCTGCACCGACATCGGCCCGACCTCGTCGGGTGCGAAGACGCCCAGCCCGCCGCCTTCGATCATTGCTGGGCCGCCCATGCCGATGCTGGAGTTGGCCGTCGCGATCACGACGTCGCAGCAGCCCAGCAGGACCGCGTTGCCGGCGAAGCAGCGGCCGGAGTTGATGCCGACCAGAGGCACCAGACCTGAGAGCCGCGCGAAGCGGTGGAACGTGTCGAGTTGCAGGCTGCCGACCGAGAAGCCGTCGGTGTCGCTGCCGCGTCCGCCGCCGCCCTCGGCATAGAGCACCACCGGCAGGCGCCATTGTTCGGCGAGCTTGAACAGCCGATCCTTCTTTTCGTGGCCCCTGCGACCCTGCGTGCCGGCGAGCACGGTGTAGTCGTACGCTGCGACCGCCACCCGCGCGCGATCGTCGGGAAAGTGCGCGCCGTTGACGCGACCGAGCCCCATCAGGAAGCCGTCGCCCTGCGTGGTCGAGATCAGCTCGTCCATCGGCACCGTGCGCCGCCGGGCGGCCACGGCGAGCGCGCCGTACTCGAAGAAGCTGCCGGGATCGCAGAGATCGGCGATGTTCTCGCGCGCGGTGCGTTGGTTGGTCTTGCGTCGGCGTGCCACCGCGTCGGGACGGCCCTCGTCCACCGTCTTGTGCTTGCGGGCCAAGACATCGGCGAGGTCGGGGCGGATCTCGCCGAGATCGATCGCCTGCGTGTCCTCGGGCGCCCGACCGGCCGTATCGGAAGGTTCGATGTAGAGGAGCGCATGGTCTTCGTAGACCGTGTCGCCGCGCGCCGCGCCCAGCTCGCGGACGATGCCGCCCACCGCTGCCTTCACGACATGCTCCATCTTCATCGCTTCCAGGACGGCCACCTGCTGGCCCGCCCGCACCAGATCGCCGACCGCGACATCGAGCGACACGATCGTGCCCTGCAACGGAGCCGGCAGCGGCACAAGCCCGTCGGCCGGCGGCGCGGCCTGTACGGGTGTTGCCGCCCGCGCGGCCTGTCCGAACGCCAGCACCGCCAATGGATCGGAAGCGTCGATCCGCGCGCCGGCGAGCCGGGCGCCGGCCGCTTGTGGCGACGCGGTGAACCAGCGCCCGGCGGGCTGGCGCGCGGTGGCGTCGAGCAGGGTGGCGATGTGGTCTTCGACGTAGCGCGTCGTGGCGCGCGCGCCGGTCACCGTGGGATCGGCCAGCAGGGCCTGCAGGAAGGGCGCATTGGTGGCGACGCCCTCGATGCGGAACTCCGCGAGCGCGCGGGCGGTGCGGCGCGCGGCTTCGGGCAGGTCGCCCTGGGTGGCGTGGACGATCAGTTTGGCCAGCAGCGAATCGTAGCGCGGGCTTGTGCGGTAGCCGGCGTAGCCAAAGCCGTCGACGCGCACACCCGGACCGCCCGGCGGCTCATAGGATGTCAGCGTGCCGCCCGAGGGCTTGGCGTCGCCCGATGCGGTCATGGTCTCGAGGTTCACGCGCACCTGGATCGCCGTGCCGCGCGGCGGCGCGATGCGATCCTGCGTGAGGCCGAGCGCTGCGAGCGTCGCACCGCGGGCGATCTCGAGCTGCGCGCGCACCAGGTCGATCCCGGTCACCGCCTCCGTGACCGTGTGTTCGACCTGAAGGCGTGCATTGGCCTCGATGAAGGCCAGCGGCGAGGACGAGGAGGGGCTAGCGTCCACCAGGAACTCGATCGTGCCGGCGCCACGGTAGCGGGCTTCGGAGGCGAGGCGGACCGCGGCGTCGAGCAAGCGGGAACGGAGCGCCGGATCGAGGCCATGCGCCGGCGCGATCTCGACCAGTTTCTGCCGCTGGCGCTGCACCGAGCAATCGCGATCCCAAAGATGGATCGCCGCGCCGGTGCCGTCACCCAGCACCTGAACCTCGATGTGGCGAGCGCGCTCGATCAGACGCTCGACATAAAGTGCTCCGTTGCCGAATGCGGCCTCGGCCTCCGATCGACACCGCTCGAAGGCGGCACCGAGTTCCTCGGCCGTCCGCGCCGGCCGCATGCCGCGGCCCCCGCCGCCGGCCAGCGCCTTCAGCATCACCGCGCCATGGCGGGCGAGAAACGCTTGCGCGTCGGCGAGCGTCACCGGGCCGGCGAGACCCGGCATCACCGGCACGCCCAGCCGCTCGGCAAAGGCGCGTGCGGCCGTCTTGTCGCCGAACAGGTCCAGCGTCTCGGGAGCCGGGCCCACGAAGGCGAGACCCGCGGCGGCGCAGGCCCGCGCGAAGGCCGCGTTCTCGCTCAGAAACCCATAGCCCGGATGGACGGCGTCGCAGCCCGCAGCACGGCCGGCCTCGACCACGCGGGCGATGTCGAGATAGGCGGCGGGACCAGCCCCGGGGATCTCGACCGCTCGGTCGGCCCGCCGCACGTGAAGCGAGGCGGAGTCATCGGCGGGATAGATCGCCACGGTCTCAAGGCCGAGATCGGCCGCGCTCCGGGCGATGCGGATCGCGATTTCGCCGCGGTTGGCGATCAGAAGGGTTTTCATCGGCCGGCGCTCCGGGAGGAAGGTGACGCCGCGAGTGTAGACGCTGGCCCGGAGCCCGCCAGCGCGCCGGGATCGCGCTCCGGAACGGGCGCGTCCATCCGACGCTTGCCCTCGTGACCGGCGCGCGCGAGGGTTCCGCCGATGAGTTCCGCCCCGCCCCGGCGCCTCGGGTTCTTCACCCGCCTGCTCGATGAGGCCGGCCCGGCTGAGCGCTATCGGCTGGCGACGGAGCAGATCCGCTGTGCCGAGCGCCATGGCTTCCACTCCGCCTGGGTGGCGCAGCACCATTTCCACGAGGGCGAGGGCGGCCTGCCGGCGCCGCTGGTGTTCCTCGCGCACGCAGGCGCCCAGACCAGCCGTATTCGGCTCGGCACGGGCATCATCACCTTGCCGCTCGACCTGCCGATCCGCGTTGCCGAGGACACCGCTGTGCTCGACCTGCTGCTGGATGGCCGGCTCGAGGTCGGCATGGGACCGGGCGGCAATCTCACGGCCTTCACCGCCTTCGGCCTCGACAGCGCCGCGCGCGGCAGGCTGTTCGACGATCATCTCGCGCTGGTGCGGCGCGCCTGGCGCGGAGAGTCGCTGGCCGGCGGCGATCGGCTCTATCCCGCCAATCCGGACCTCGATGGTCGCGTCTGGCAGGCGACCTTCACGGTTGATGGCGCGCGCCGGGCGGGCCTCGCCGGCGACGGGCTGATGTTGTCGCGCACGCAGCCCCGGCCCGCGGATCGGCCGACTCTCTCGCTGGCCGACTTGCAGAACGAGATGATCGATGCCTACCTCGCAGCATTGCCGGCCGGCGCGGCACCGCGCGTTCTCGCCTCGCGCAGCGTCTATGTCGCCGACGATCGCGCCGACGCCCTGCGCCATGCCGAGGTCGGGCTGAACCGGTTTCGAGGACGGCTGAAGGATGGTCGGGGTGCGGGGGGTGGGGACGTGCGCGACATGATCCGCGCGTTCGACTCGCATGTCGGCACGGTGGACGATGTCGTCCAGTCGCTCGCCGCCGACACGACGCTCGCGCGCGCGACCGACCTCACCATGCAGGTCCACTCGATCGACCCGCCGCATCCCCTGATCCTGCGGGCCATCGAACTGTTCGCCACGGGCGTCGCGCCGGCTCTGGGCTGGGCGCCCGACGCCACCGCCATGCGCCGCGTCGCCTGAGAGACGCAGGAGGAGACAAGACGATGCAAGTACCCGCCGATGTGGTCGATGCCCTGGTGGGCGTGACCCCGGGCAGTCCGCTGGACGCGGTTCGCGCCCGCCGCTCCGAGGCCCGTAAGCAAGCCCAGACGAGTTGGCGCGCGCTGTTCGAGCCCGCCGACGCCAGCCACATGTCCGTCCTCGAGCGCTGCGCGGTCGCGCGCTTCGTGGCGCTGCTGCACGGGCGCAGCGAAACCGCCGCCTTCTACGCCGCGCGCCTCGTCGAGGCGGGCGCGACCACGGCGCTCGCCGCCGCGATCGAGGCGGAAGCCGCCGCGGCACCCCGCCAGGGACCCTACGGCGCCTACCCGCCGGGGCCGCTGTCGTGCGAAGACGCGCCCGGTGCGGTGTGGCAGGCGACCAGCGCCGGTCGCACGGCGCTTGGCGCGCGACTCGCGGCGGCACTGGAGCACGTCCATATGCTTGTCTTCCATCCACGTGACGCCGCGGCGCCGGCCCTCCAGGCGCTGTACGACGCGGGCTGGAGCACGACGGGCATCGTCACGCTCTCGCAGCTCGTGGCCTTTCTCTCCTTCCAGATTCGGCTGGTCGCGGGCCTGCGCGCGCTGGCCGGTCGCTCGTGATTGCGGAGTGCCGTCGATGACCAACAAGACCCTGACCCCGCCGCCGCACGAGGCTCCGCCGGTCTTCACCCGCGACATGCTGGACTGGCTCGCCTGGATCGAGCCGGTGGCCGAGGACGCGCTTGATGCCCGCCAGCGCGAGAGCCTGATCGACGCCGCGCGTTCCAAGTCGGCCTATTTCCGTCTGCTGGCGCGCGATCCTGACGTGCTGGAGGCGCGCACCCGGACCGACAAGGACATCTTCTACAATCCCGAGGCGGGTCTGCCGCGGGCCGAGCGCGAACTCGCCGCCACCGCGACCTCACGCTTCAACGGGTGCATCTATTGCGCGTCCGTGCATGCGCGCTTCGCCTCGACCTACTCCAAGCGGACGGAGGACGTGGACCGGATGCTGGCCGAGGGCGTCGGCGCGGATCTCGGCGAGCGCTGGAACGCCATCGTCGAGGCATCGGTCGCGCTGACCGCGACGCCGATCCGCTTCGGGCCGGCGCATGTCGAACGCCTGCGTCGCGCCGGCCTCGATGATCTCTCGATCGCCGACGTGGTCGCGTCGGCGGCCTTCTTCAACTGGGCCAACCGGCTGATGCTGTCGCTGGGCGAGCCCGCGACGATGCCGAAAGCCTGATCGGCTCAGCCGCCGGGCGATCCGCTTTCGGCGTCGTCGTAGGCGAGCTTGATCATCAGGAAGCAGAACAGCACCGCGAAGAAGTGGTCCTCCCCCTGAAAAGTGGTCCGCCCTGAACTATGTCTTTTGACAAGAAGGAGGACTGCAATGCCGAAGAAGAGGCACAAGCCTGAAGAGATCGTTTCGAGACTCCGACAAGCCGATGTCTTGA
>VGCH01000037.1 GCA_016870115.1 Alphaproteobacteria bacterium
GTCACGCTTGCGATCTTGCCGCTCATGTATCCTCCCCGATTGGCCGCGAGGTTAGAGCGGTTTGCACACTGAGGGAACCGCGCCACTCGCATTGAATCGCGGGGCGGCGAGGCGCAAGCTCGCGGGATGAAACGCCGCTCCCTGCTCCTCGCCGCGCCGGCGCTCCTGCTGCCGGGTCGCGTCGCCGCCCAGCCGCTGCCCGCCGATCCCTTCCCGCTGGGCGTTGCCTCGGGCTGGCCACGCGCTGACGGCATCTCGCTCTGGACTCGCTTGATGGGGACTGGACCCGCCGAACTGGGCGGCGGGCCACGTACGGTGCGCTGGATTTTGGCCGAGGATGACCGGCTGACCCGACCGATCGCCGGCGGAAGCGTGGTCGCTGACCCCGCCTTTGCCCACAGTGTCCACGTCGATGTTCGGGGCCTGAGCGCCGGCAGACCCTATTGGTACCGCTTCGACGTCGAGGGGCGCACGAGTCCCGTCGGCCGAACCCGAACCGCAGCCGCGGCCGGAGACAGTGTGCGGCGGGTGCGACTGGCCTTTGCGTCGTGCCAGCAGTACGAGCAGGGCTACTATACGGCGCACCGTCATCTCGCTGCGGAAGAGCTCGATGCGGTGCTGTTTGTCGGCGACTACATCTACGAAAAATCCTGGGGTCGCGACCTCGTGCGCCGGCATGAGGGTGGTCGCACCGTCTCACTCGCCGACTATCGCGCGCGCTACGCGACCTACAAGTCCGATCCCGATCTGCGCGCCGCCCATGCCGCCCACCCCTGGATCGTGACCTGGGACGATCACGAGGTCGACGACGACTACACCGACAATTTCTCGCCACAGGAGCGCGACCCCGCGCGCTTCATGGCACAGCGGGCCGCCGCCTATCAGGCGTTCTTCGAGCATATGCCGCTGCCCGCGAGTCTCGCCCCGCAGGGACCGGCGCTCAGGCTTCACTCACGGCACCGCTTCGGCAATCTCGTCGAACTTCACATGCTGGACGACCGCCAGTATCGCAGCCCGCATGCCTGCCGGGAGAGCTGGGGACCCGGCAAGACGCTGGGACCCGCCTGCACTGAGCGGCTGGATCCGCGCCGCACGATGCTGGGCACCGCGCAGGAGGCCTGGCTTACCGAAGGGCTCGCGCGCGCGTCGGCGCGCTGGACGGCCATCGGACAGCAGACGCTGATGGCGCCGTTGGATCGTGACTCCGGGAAAGGCGAGGGCGCGACCTTCTGGGCCGATGGTTGGGATGGCTATCCGGCCGCGCGCCAGAGACTGCTGGGTGCGGTCGCGGCTTCACCGGTGCGCGACACGCTGGTGCTCGGAGGCGACGTGCACTCATGGTGGGCCGCCGATCTAGCGGCCGATCCGGGTCGCGCGGGCGCGCCGATCGTGGCGACGGAGTTCGTCGGGACCTCGATCAGCTCCCAGGGCCCATCCAACAACCGCGTCCAGGCGCTGCTCGCGGCCGGCCGCAATCCCCATTTGCGCTATGGCCACGGCGGTGCCCACGGCTACAGCACAGTCGCCTTCGAGCGCGACCGCGCCACGGTCGAGTTCAAGTCGGTATCCAACGTCAAGAAATCCGAAGCCAGCGTCGCCACACTCAAGAGCTTCGCAGTCGAGCGCGGTCGACCCGGAGTTCAATCGGCCTGACGCGCCGGAATGTCGAAATGCAGCACGTCTGCGCGCGTGCCGAGTCCGGTGTAGAGCGCGATTGCCGGATCATCGCCCCGGTCGGCCTGCACGAAGAGGACATGCGCACCGCGTCGGCTTGCGACGTCCTGAAAAACGCCGATCAGCCGGGTCGCGACGCCCCGGCGACGCCACGCGTCGTCGACGGCGAGGTCGTAGATGTAGAGTTCTCGGCGCGCCTGCTCGAACTTGGTGAGCAGGTATCCAGCGATGCCGCCGACCACACGCCCGCCCGCAAAAGCCGCCGCCGCAACGAAGGTCGTGCTCGCGAGCAGGTCGCGCAGCCAAGCGTCGTCGGGCTGGCGGGAGGTGTAGTGTTCGACATCCTCGAAGGCCGTGCCGAACATGTCGAGCATGCCGCGCAGTGCCGCGACATCGTCCGCACCGAGCAGCTGAATCTGGAGGTTTTCGCTCATGGCGCGGCGCTTTACGCCGCCGCATGCACGCCGGCAAGGGCGCGTCTCAGCCCGTCGCCAGGAACGCCCTCCATCCGCCCAGCGCGGTGATGTCGCGAGCGTCCTGAGTGGCGATGGCCTCACACAGGAAGCCGCTGACGCTCGTGCCGTCGTCGAGGCGCACCTGACCCAGCCCCAGTGGCGCGGGAATCTTGCGCAGCAGGGCACCGACCTGCTCGGCCGGCAAGCTCCAGACCTCATGGGCGATCCGTGCGCCGCCCTCCGCCACCCGCACCAGGCCGGGGCGCTGTGGCGGACCGCCGGGCAGGACAAAGAAGCGATACTCGGGCGCGGTGTGGCCCGCGCGTTCGAGGCGCCCGCCCAAATCGACCAGCTGCCCATTCAAGGGCAGGCCGCTCATGTGGGCGCCGACCACGACGATCTCGACACGATCCTCCGCAGGAGGTGGGAGCGGAGCGGTTGGCAGGCGCGAGCTTGTGCGGCCAAGCGGCAGTGCGGTCGCGCGCTGCCACCGGTCGCCAAGCGCGAGCAGAGCGGCCTCGCTGTCAGCCTCGCCCACGAGCGTGACACCGACGGGCAAGCCATCGGGGCGGAACCCGGCGGGTAGCGCGAGGGCTGCGAGCCCGAAGAAGTTCACGAAGTTGGTGTAGTGGCCGAGATTGCTGTTGAAGAGCACCGGTTCACGTTCGAGATCGGCGACGCGATAGATCGTGCCGGAGGTCGGCAGCAGCAGGAAATCGAGACCCGCGCGCTCGCGGGTGGCGCGAGGAGCAAGTTCGGCAAGGCGGTACTGACCCTCGAAAGCATCGACGGCGCTGAACCGCTTGCCCCCCATCACGATGTCGCGCGTGGTGGGCCAGACGCCCGCACTGGCATCGGCGCTCTCGATGAAACGGCCGACCGCAGCCGTCCGCTCGGCGACCCAGGGTCCGCTGTACAGGAGTTGAGCGGCGTCGCGGAACGGCGCGTAGTCGAAGGGGTGCGGCGTGCCGCCCAACTCGATCATGCGCTGGATCGAGCGGTCGTAGATCGCCTCGCTCGCGGCGTCGCCGAAGAAAGCGCGATCCTCCGCGCGCAACACCCCGAAACGGAACGTCGCGCCGAGCGCGGGCCCGGGAACGGCCGGCGCCAGAACCTGGAACACCGACGCGGCATCGGCGCAAGACAGAGCGAACACCGACACACAGTCGAGCGAGCGGCAGGCCGGCACGACCCCTGCGGTTGGGACGCGCCCGGGCGTCGGCTTCAGCCCGACGATGTTGTTGAAGCCGGCGGGAACGCGGCCGGAGCCCGCCGTATCGGTGCCGAGTGCAAAGGAGACCAGTCCGGCCGCCACCGCGACGGCCGACCCCGAACTCGACCCTCCCGGCACATAGGCGGCATCAAACGGATTGCGCGGGACACCATAGGGTGAACGGACGCCGACAAGTCCGGTCGCGAACTGATCGAGGTTGGTCTTGCCGATCGGGATCGCGCCAGCCGCGACAAGCGCGGCGACCACCTGGGCGGACTGGCCGGGCCGATACGCAAAGCCGGGGCAGGCCGCTGTCGTGTCGACGCCTTCGAGGTCGATGTTGTCCTTGATGGCGAACGGCACGCCGAAAAGCGGCAAGCGGTCCAACGTCGACGGGTCGGCGGCGCGCGCCTTGTCCAGAGTGGCGGCGGTCGCCCGCAGCGCCGGATCGGCGCAACGCGAGATCCAAACCCGATCATCGCCCGCTGCCTCCAATCGACGCAGAACCTCTGCAATCATGTCGCTGCAGGTCAGTTTGCCCGTTTGATAGGCGGTTCGCAGCGCCTCGATGCCCAAATCCAAGTCAGTCAGTCCAGTCATCACGCCGTCCACTCAATCTTCATGCCACCCTTCTTCGGATTGGCACATCGGTTGCTTCTAAGCTTTGGATGCGGCCACGCCGCCACGAAGTTTCGGAGGGGAAATCATGAAGCGTCGCCATTTCCTGAAGTCCAGCACCGCCCTGACCGCCGCCGCCGGCGTGACGGCGCCGGCGATCTTCTCGCCGCTGAAAGCGCAGTCGCGGCAGGAAACGCTGCTGGTCGTGGCCGAGAACACGCCCAACATGATGGACATTCATGGCGTCGGCGCCAACCGGCCGGCGTACGAAGTGTCGTGGAACACCCACGACCGTCTCATGACCTACGGCGTCAAGAAGGACTCCACCGGTCAGGATCACTATGACTACTCCAAGCTCGAGCCCGAGCTCGCGACCGACTGGAACGTCACGCCGACCTCGGCGACCTTCAAGCTGCGGCGCGACGCCAAGTTCCACGACGGCACGCCGATCACCGCCAAGGACGTGAAGTGGTCGTTCGATCGCGCCGTCACGGTCGGCGGCTTCCCGACCTTCCAGATGCGCGCGGGTTCGCTGGAGAAGCCCGAGCAGTTCGTGGTCGTGGATGATCACACGTTCCGCGTCGACTTCGTGCGCGCCGACAAGCTGTCGATGCCGGATCTCGCGGTTCCGGTGCCGGTGATCATGAACTCCGAGCTCGCCAAGAAGAACGCCACGACCGCCGACCCCTGGGCGATGGAGTGGACGAAGAACAATCTGGCCGCGGGCGGCGCCTACAAGATCGAGCGTTGGCAGCCCGGCCAGGAAATCGTCTATGTGCGCAACGACGACTGGAAGAACGGGCCGATGCCCAAGATCCGTCGCGTGATCCTGCGTATCATCCCGTCGGCCGGCAACCGGCGCGCGCTGCTGGAGCGCGGCGATGCCGATATCTCGTTCGACTTGCCGGCCAAGGATTTCTCCGATCTCAAGGGCTCGCCCAAGCTCAACATCGTGGGCACGCCGGTCGAGAACGCCATGCAGTACATCGGCATGAACGTGAAGCAGAAGCCGTTCGACAATGTGAAGGTGCGCCAGGCGATCGCCTATGCGGTGCCCTACCAGCAGATCCAGGACGCGGTCATGTTCGGCCGGGCGATCCCGCTCTATGGCGGCGCGAGCAACAAGGCCAAGGGCACCAACTGGCCGCAGGTTCATGGCTACAAGACGGACCTCGCGCGGGCCAAGGCGCTGCTGGCGGAAGCCGGCTATCCCAACGGCTTCGAGACGACGCTCTCGTTCGATCTTGGCCTGGGCGCGATCAACGAGCCGCTGACGCTCCTCCTCCAGCAGAGCCTCGCCCAGATCGGCATCAAGGCGGAGATCAACAAGGTTCCCGGCGCCAACTGGCGCGGTGAGCTCTTGAAGAAGAGCATGCCGATGATCACCAACACCTTCGGCGGCTGGCTGAACTACGCCGAGTACTTCTTCTTCTGGTGCTATCACGGCCAAAACGCCGTCTTCAACACGATGTCGTACCAGAACCCGGCGATGGACGCGCTGATCGACAAGGCGCGCTTCGCGAGCGGCGCGGACTATGACGCCGCGGTCAAGGGCTTCGTCGATATGGCGTTCGACGAAGTGCCGCGCATTCCGATCTTCCAGCCGCTGCTCAACGTGGCGATGCAGAAGAACGTCACCGGATACCGCTACTGGTTCCACCGCCAGCTCGACTATCGTCAGCTCGCCAAGACCTGAGGGTCCGCGCCACCGGAGCGGCCAATGCTGAACCTCCTGCTGTCGCGGCTGGCGACGGCGATCCCGAGCGTGCTCGGGGTGATCGTCGTCACCTTTCTGTTGACGCGTCTGCTGCCCGGCGATCCCGCCGCGTACTTCGCCGGCCTGGCTGCGACGCCGCAGGCGGTGGCGGAGATCCGTGCCAAGCTCGGTCTCGACAAGTCGCTGCCCGAACAGTTCCTCGTCTACGTGCAGGATCTGTTGAGCGGCAATCTTGGGACCTCGCTCACCACCGGCCAGCCCGTCACCGCCGACATCCTGACGCGGCTGCCGGCGTCGGCCGAGCTCACCCTGCTGGCGCTCTTCCTCGCTGCCGCCATCGCCATTCCCTTGGGCGTCCTGGCCGCCGTGAAGCAGGGGTCGTGGATCGACCACCTCTGCCGAATCGTCACCACGGCGGGCGTGTCGCTGCCGGTGTTCTTCACCGGCCTGCTGTTCGCCTACGTTTTCTACTATCTCCTGCAGATCGCGCCGGCGCCGACCGGCCGTCTCGACGCCTTCCTGACGCCGCCGCCGCATCGCACCGGGTTCTATCTGATCGACAGCCTGCTCGTGCGAAACACCGAGGCGTTCTGGGGCGCGCTCGCGCAGCTCGCGCTGCCGGCGGCCTCGATGGCGATCTTCTCGCTGGCGCCGTTGGCGCGCATGACGCGCGGCTCGATGCTGTCGGTGCTGGGCGGCGATTTCATCCGAACGGCACGGGCAAGCGGACTGGCCCCGCGCACGGTCATCTTCACCTACGCCTTCCGGAACGCCGTCCTGCCGGTGATCACGGTGCTGGGCATGGTGTTCTCGTTCCTGCTGGGCGCCAACGTGCTGGTCGAGACCGTGTTCGCCTGGCCGGGGATCGGTCTCTACGCGGTGAATGCGCTCCTGACCTCGGACTACGCGCCGGTGCAGGGCTTCGTGCTCACGATGGCGGTGCTTTACATCACGCTCAATCTCGCGATCGACCTGCTCTACGGGCTGGTCGATCCGCGCGTGCGGCTCGACGCCTGAGGTCGCGGGAATGAGCGCTCTTCTGCGCCATGCGCGCTATGTGCTCTCGGGCAATCCGGTCACGGCACTGGCGTTCGGTCTGTTCGGGTTGCTGCTCTTCGCCGCGATCTTCGGTTCGGCGATCGCGCCCTACGATCCGCTCGCGACGGAAGCGGCGCGCGCGCTGAAGCCGCCTTCCGCCGCGCACTGGTTCGGAACCGACCAGCTCGGTCGGGACATTTTCAGCCGCGTTCTCGTCGCCACTCGGCTCGACCTCACCATCGCGTTCGCCTCGGTGATCCTCGCGTTCCTGCTGGGCGCGCTGTCCGGCGTGGCTGCCGGCTACTTCGGCGGATGGACGGAGCGGATCGTGGGCCGCATCGCGGACACGATCATGGCCTTCCCCTTGTTCGTGCTGGCGATGGGGATCGTGGCGGCGCTCGGCAACAACGTCACCAACATCGTGATCGCGACCGCGATCATCAACTATCCGCTCTATGTTCGAGTCGCGCGCGCGGAGGCCAATATCCGCCGTGACGCAGGCTTCGTGGAGGCCGCGCGTCTCTCGGGTAACGGCGAGGCCCGGGTGCTGCTGGGCCATATCCTACCGAACATCATGCCGATCATGATGGTTCAGATGTCGCTCACCATGGGCTACGCCATCCTGAACGCCGCGGGCCTCTCCTTCATCGGGCTTGGCGTGAAGCCGCCACATCCCGAGTGGGGCATCATGGTCGCCGAGGGCGCGAACTTCATCCAGTCCGGCGAATGGTGGATCGCGCTCTTTCCCGGCGCCACGCTGATGCTGGCCGTGTTCTGCTTCAACCTGCTGGGCGATGGCTTGCGCGACATCGTCGATCCGAGGCAGCGCACATGACCGCCGCGCCGGCGCTCAAGGTCGAGAATCTCTCGGTCGAGTTCCGGACTCGCGCCGGCGTGGTGCGCGTGCTGGAAGCGGTCGATCTCGAGGTCGGCAAGGGCGAGACCGTCGCGCTGGTCGGTGAGAGCGGTTCGGGCAAGTCGGTCACCGCCTTCGCCACCATGGGCATCCTCGATCCGGCCGGGCGGGTCACATCCGGGAGCGCGATGTTCGGCGGTGCCGACCTATTGGCGCTCCCGGAACGCGAGCTCGCCGAGCTGCGCGGCCGCGAACTGTCGATGATTTTCCAGAACCCGCGGACGGCGCTGAATCCGATCCGCCGGGTTGGTCAGCAGATCGCCGACGTGCTGGTCCGCCATGGTGGCGCGACGCGGGCGCAGGCGCCGCAGGCCGCCATCGAGATGTTGCGGCGGGTGCGCATTCCCGATCCCGAGCGGCGCGCGCGCGCCTATCCTTTCGAACTGTCGGGTGGCATGTGCCAGCGTGTGATGATTGCCATCGCGCTTGCCTGCCGGCCCTCGCTGCTGATCGCCGACGAACCGACGACCGGTCTCGACGTCACGACGCAGGCTGTCATCATGGATCTGATCGGCGAGCTCGCGCGCGAGTCCGGTATGGCGACGGTTTTCATCACCCACGATCTCGCGCTGGCGGCGGAGTATTGCGATCGCATCGTGGTCATGCATGCCGGCCACATCGTGGAAAGCGCGCCGAGTGCGCAGCTGTTCGCCGGGGCGCGCCATCCCTACACGGCGCGACTGCTGGCGGCGACGCCGGGGGAAACCGATTCACTCCAGGGCCTGCAGTCCATCCCAGGCAACTTGCCGGATCTGCGGCGGACCGACCTGCCGGCCTGTCGCTACAGCGAGCGATGCGAGCGTCGCAAGCCGGAGTGCGTTTCGCCATTAGCGCTGGCGAAGGTAGGGGAGCGCCACCTCGTGGCGTGCCGGTTCCCGCTGTGACCGCGCCGTTGCTCGACATCGGCGAGTTGGCCAAGCGTTTTCCCGTCGGGCGCAAGCGGTCGCTGCCGCAACGCATCGCCGACAGCGTGGCCGGCCGCAAGCCGCCGGTGTCGCTGCTGCACGCCGTCGATGACGTGAGCTTCACCATCGGTCGCGGCGAGACCGTCGGCCTGGTGGGCGAGTCGGGATGCGGCAAGTCCACGCTCGTTCGCCTGGTGAACCGCCTGCTCGATCCCACCGATGGCATCATTCGACTGGGTGGCAGCGATCTAGGCGCGATCCGCGCCGCGGACTTCGCGGGCCACCCCGCCCGCGCCCGCGTACAGATGGTGTTTCAGGACGCGGGCGACTCGCTCAATCCACGCTACACGGCGGCCGATGCGATCGGAGATCCGCTGCGCCGGCTCAAACGGCTGGGAGGCGCGGCGCTGCGGGCCCGCGTCGAGGAGCTTGCCGACATGACCGGCCTGCCGCGCGAGCTGCTGAGCCGCTTCCCGCACCAGCTCTCGGGCGGCCAGAAGGCGCGCGTCGGCATCGCCCGCGCGATCGCGGTGCAGCCCGACCTCCTGATCCTCGACGAGCCGACGGCGGCGCTCGACGTGTCCGTGCAGGTGGTGATCCTGCAACTGCTCCAGCGCCTCAAGGCGGAGTTGGGGATGAGCTACCTGTTCGTCAGCCACGATCTCAATGTGGTCCGTCTGCTGTGCGATCGGGTGCTGGTGATGTATCTCGGCAAGATCGTCGAGAGCGGCCCCGCCGCGACGCTCTTCACCGATCCGAAGCATCCCTATACGCGTGCCCTGCTGTCGGCGATCCCGCAGGCCGATCCCGTGCGGCGCGCGGGCCGGCTGAGGCTGGGGGGAGAACCGCGCAGTCCGATTGACCCCGATCCCAAGGTCTGCCGGTTCTACGGGCGCTGCCCCTCAAGCACGGAGCGCTGCACCCAGGAGGCCCCCGAGTTGCGCCGCCTCGAGGGCGAGCGTGCCGTGTCCTGTCACTTCGCCTGAATTGGAGGAACGATGTCCCAGGACAATCCCGACTACGCGGCGCTCACGGACGCGGCAGCGGCGCTGGTCGACCTGCCGATCGCGCCCGAGTACCGCGCCAAGGTGATCGAGAACGTGGCGCGTTCGCATGCCATCGCGCGGCCGCTGCTGGCGCTCGATCTCGATGACGGGCTGGAGACCGGTCCGACGTTTCGATCGGAGGGTCCATGACCGCCGCCCTCGACAAGGCGGCAACGGCCGCCACGATTGTTGCGGACATCGGGGCCGGGCGGACGACAGCGACGGCGGTCGTCGAGGCCGCGCTGCAGCGGATCGCGGCGAGCGAACCGACGGTCAATGCCTTCACGGATATCGTCGCGACGCGCGCCCGGGCGCGGGCGGCGGCGGTCGACGCGGGCGCTGCGAAGGGTCCGCTCGCGGGCGTCCCGTTCGCGGTCAAGAACCTGTTTGATGTCGAGGGCCTGTCGACGCGCGCCGGCTCGGTCATCAATGTCGACCGGCCCGCCGCCAGGCGCGACGCCGCGCTGGTGCGCCGGCTCGAAGCCGCCGGCGCCGTGCTGGTGGGCGCCCTCAACATGGGCGAGTACGCCTACGACTTCACGGGTGAGAACGCGCACTACGGTCCCTCGCGCAACCCGCATGATCCCGGTCGCATGACCGGTGGTTCATCGGGCGGCTCCGGCGCGGCGGTCGCCTCGGGCGAGGTGCCTTTCTCGCTGGGGTCGGACACCAACGGCTCGGTTCGCGTGCCGTCTTCCCTCTGCGGCCTCTTCGGGCTGAAGCCGACCTATGGTCGCCTGAGCCGCGCGGGTTCGTTCCTGTTCGTCGACTCGCTCGACCATCTCGGCCCGATGGCGCGTTCGGTCGAGGACCTCGCACTGGCCTTCGACGCGATGCAAGGTCCCGATCCCGACGATCCGGTCTGCACCGCGCGACCGGCCGAGCCCGTCCGCGGACGGCTGGAGGAGGGAATTGCCGGGCTGCGGATCGCGATCGCCGGCGGATACTTCGCCCAGGGCGGTGAGCCCGAGGCGTTCGAGGCGGTGGCACGGGCGGCCAAAGCGCTCGGCGCCAGCCGCATCGTCGAGCTGCCCCAAGCGGGCATTGCGCGGTCGGCGGCCTACATCATCACCGCAATCGAGGGCGCGCAGCTTCACCTGCCGCGACTGCGGACGCGCGCCGGTGATTTCGACCCCGATACGCGGGAACGCTTCATGGCCGGCGCGCTGCTGCCCGGTGCCTGGTATGTGAAGGCGCAGCGCTTCCGCCGCCTCTATCGCGCGGCGGTGTTGAAGATCTTCGAGGAGGTCGATGTCATCCTGGCGCCGGCGACACCCTGCACGGCGCCGACGCTCGGCCAGACGATGATGACCATCGCCGGCACCACCATGCCCGTTCGCGCCAATCTCGGCCTCTTCACCCAGCCGATCTCGTTCATCGGCCTGCCGGTTGCGGTGGCGCCGTTGCGCACCGCGAGCGGGTTGCCGATCGGCGTTCAGGCGATCGCGCGACCCTACGGCGAGCAGGCCGCGCTGCGCGTCGCCCGTCATCTTGAGAAACTCGGCGTCGCCGACGCCACCCCCGCCTGAAGGAGCGGACATGCAGATCAACATTCCCGAGGTGGTCGCCGAAGTGACGGCGGCGTTCCAGCGCTACGAGACCGCGCTCAACACCAACGACGTCAAGACACTGGACGAGCTGTTCTGGAACAGCCCGCAGACGCTGCGCTACGGCATCGGCGAACATTTGTACGGCTACCAGGCGATCGCCGATTTTCGCAAAGGCCGCGATCCCGGATCGGTGGTGGGGCGCGACCTGCTGAAAGTCTGGATCGTGACGTATGGCCGCGACTTCGGGACCGCCAACTGCGAGTTCAAGCGCCATGGCGCCACCAAGACCGGCCGCCAGAGCCACACCTGGATGCGCACGCCGGAGGGCTGGCGCATCGTCGCCGCCCATGTGTCGCTGCTGGGCGACGCGACGCCGATGAAGCCGGCCTGAGCGGTCAGTTCCCCGGCCCGCGCTCCATCGAGTAGGGCTGCCAGCGTTCCAGCGTCGACTTCTCGAGCACCGCCGGGTTGACGCAGGCGCGGGGCCACTTGCCGGCCAGCACGAGCGCCATCTCGGCGCCGACCCGACGCTTGCGGGCGACGTCGAAGCGGCTCGATGCCGAGGCGACGTGGGCCGTCAGGATCACGTTGTCCATCTTGAGCAGCGGATTGTTGTGTCCCACCGGCTCGGTCTCCAGCACGTCGAGACCGGCACCGGCGATCCAGCCCTCCTGCAGCGCGCGGATCATGGCGGGTTCATCCACGGTCGAGCCGCGGCCGGTATTCACGAACAGCGCCGTCTTGCGCATCTTGGCGAACTGCGCTTCGCCCATCAGATGATGCGCATCCTTGGTGCCGGGCGCGTGCATGGAGACGATATCGGAAAGACGGAGGAGTTCGTCATAGCCGACGGGCTCAACGCCATGCGCCGACATCACCAGCTCCTCGATGTAGGGATCGTAGGCCAGCATCCGGAAGCCGAACGGCGCGGCGCGCTTGGCGACCGCGCGCGCGACGTGGCCGAACGAGATGAAGCCCAGCGTCATGCCCATCAGACGCGGATGCTCGTAGAGCATCGGCCGCGCCTTGGACCACTCGCCGCTGCGCACCAGCCGGTCCTGGACGACCAGCCGGCGCCAACTCGCGAGGATCAGCGTCATGGCATGGTCGGCCACCTCCTCGATGAACGTGTCGGGGACGTTGGTCACGGGAACGCCACGCGCCGTCGCCGCGTCGACATCGACCGAGTCCACACCGACGCTGGCGAGCGAGACCACCTTCAGCCGTTTGGCGGCGCCGATGATGCGGGCGGTGATGCGGGGCCGACCCTTGCCATAGATCGCGTCGGCATCCACGACCGCCGCGGCCAACGCGTCCTCGCCACCGGTCACTTCGACGATCTCCGCGCCGATCGGTGCCAGGGCCTCCATCTCGAGCTCATGACCGGCGCCGGGTACACCGGTGCCGGGCCCCGCCGTCGTGACGATCTTGAACTTGGCCACGCTGTTTCCTCCTCTACGCCTGACCGGTATCATCGCCGCCATGACTGGCGAAATCTACCGTCGCGCGGGGGCGGGCCAGCATCCGCCTAACCTCCATGAGCCCTACCGGTCGACGCCGCTGCGCGCGCCGCGGCTCGCGCCGCTGCGCCTACCGCACTCGCTTTCCGAATTGACCGGACCGCTGGGCGAAAGCATCGTCGTCGCCGAGTCCGATCGCGATCTCACGCGACAGGGCACCGGCGCACCGCTGGGCGAGCGGATCGTGGTTCATGGTCGAGTGCTGGACGAGGAGGGGCGCGCCGTTCCCCAGGCGCTGATCGAGGTCTGGCAATGCAACGCCGCGGGGCGCTATCGCCACGACGGCGACCAGCACGATGCGCCGCTCGATCCCAACTTCGTCGGCGGCGGGCGCGTGCGGAGCGACGCCGAGGGCCGGTACGAATTCATCACCATCAAGCCTGGCGCCTATCCCTGGCGCAACCACCCCAACGCCTGGCGCCCCGCGCACATCCACTTCTCGCTATTCGGGCCGGCGGCAGCGACCCGCCTGATCATGCAGATGTATTTTCCCGGCGATCCGCTGCTGGCGCTCGATCCCATCTTCAACTCTGTGCCGGACGCGGCCGCGCGGGCTCGCCTGGTCTCGACGTTCGATATCGAGGCGACGCGGCCGGAATGGGCGCTCGCCTACCGCTTCGACGTGGTTCTGCGCGGCCGCCACGCGACACCGGCGGACCCCGGCCATGACTGAACGGCGCGCGGGACTCACGGCGTCGCAGACCGCGGGGCCGTTCTTTTTCGGCTTTGTCGTGAACGGCCACCGCGCCGATCTGGCGCCGGCCGGCATCCCGGGCGAGCGCATCGAACTCGTGCTGTCGCTGCTCGACGCCGATGGCACGCCGGTGCCCGATGGGCTGATCGAGATCTGGCAGGCCAATGCGGGCGGGCGCTATCGCCACCCCGAGGATCGGCGCAACATCGCGCTCGACGCGGGCTTCGAGGGGTTTGGCCGCGCCGCCACAGACCGCGCGGGCGCGTGTCGCTTCGCCACCGTCCGTCCGGGCCGGGTGCCCTGGCCGGAGGGCGGCCTGCAGGCCGCTCATATCAATGTGTCGGTGTTCGCGCGTGGCGTCCTCAATCGCCTCGCGACCCGCCTTTACTTCGCGGCCGATCCCGCCCTTGAGACCGATCCGGTGCTGCGGGCAGTCGACCCGGCGCGCCGGGCGACCCTGGTCGCGCAATCGGACGGCGCCGGGATCTGGAGGTTGGCGATCCATCTCGGCGGTCCCCGCGAGACGGTGTTCTTCGATATCTGACCGCGGTCAGGCGCCGTAGCACACCTTCACGATCTCGATCTCCTCGACACCGGCGGGCGTGTGCAGACGCACCGTGTCGCCTTGCTCCGCACGCAACAACGCGCGCGCGATCGGCGAGATCCAGCTGACATGGCCGCGTGCCGGATCGACCTCGTCCATGCCCACTATGGTGACCGTTCGCTCCACGTCGGCGCTGTTGGCATAGGTCACGGTCGCCCCGAAGAAGACGCGCGTGGTGGCGGGGCGCTTGGCCGGATCGATGACCTCGGACTTCTCGAGGCGCTTCGACAGAAAGCGGATGCGCCGGTCGATCTCGCGCAAGCGTTTCTTGCCGTAGATGTAGTCGCCGTTCTCGGAACGGTCGCCGTTCGAGGCGGCCCAAGACACGACCTGGACAACCTTCGGCCGCTCCTCGTCCATGAGCTGGCGCAGCTCCGCACGCAGGCGCGCGAAACCCGCCGGCGTGATGTAGTTCTTGGCGCCGGTCGGAAGACCGTCGGCTTCCTCCGGCGGATCCTCGTCGGCGTCGGCATCCTCTTTCACGAAAGCCTTGCTCATAGCGCGCCAACGTACCAAAGCGGTGCCCATGGAGGCCAGCGCTCCGCTCCTGCAGCGTGCCGATGGCGCGGCGCGCGTTTCCTTCGCGCGGCGTGACGGCGTCACGCGGCTGGCGGATCTGTACCAGCGCGATCCCGCCCGCGTTCTCTTCCCTGATCCCGATCCCGGTCAGCCGCCCGAGGCGGTCGTTCTCACGACCTCGGGCGGGCTGACGGACGGCGATCGCGTGGCACTCGAGATCGAGACGGGGCCGGAGACCGAGGCGGTGGTCACCACCCAGGCGGCGGAAAAGATCTATCGCGCGGCCGGGCTTCGCCACGTCGCGATCGACGTGGTTGTGCGCGTCGCGACCGGCGCGCAGCTCGACTGGCTGCCGCAGGAAACCATCGTCTTCGATGGCGCACGCGTGAAGCGTCGGACTGTGGCTGACGTCGAGGTCGGCGGGCGGCTGCTGGCGTGCGAAGCGGTCGTGCTGGGGCGTGCCTGGAGTGGCGAGCGTTTCCGGCGCGGTCTCTTGCTCGACCGCTGGACGGTGCGGCGCTCCGGTCGCGAGATCTGGACCGACGCACTGCGACTTGAGGGCGACATGCCTGGGGCCGCCGGGTTCGGTGCGGCCAACGCGCTCGCCACCGTGATCGGCGTGTGCGACGCTCCCCAACCGGAGCTGGAGCATGCGCGGGCGCTGTTGACGGCGGTGCCGGCCGAGGTTCGGACCGGCGTGACGTCGGTGAATAGCGTGATCGTGGCGCGGCTGCTGGGCGAAGCAGGCGCGGTGCGGCGCGCTCTGGTCCCCTTTCTTTCCGGATGGCGCGGGCGCAAGCTCCCGCGCGTCTGGCATACTTGATGCTTCGCGCGCCCGAAGACGCCGGCCGAAGCGCAACGGAGGGAATGAGAAACCCATGAATCTGACGCCACGAGAAAAGGACAAGCTGCTGGTCTCGATGGCGGCAATGGTCGCCCGGCGCCGGCTGGAGCGCGGCGTGAAGCTCAATCACCCCGAGGCTGTGGCGCTGATCACCGACTTCGTCGTCGAGGGCGCGCGCGATGGACGCAGTGTCGCCGACCTCATGCAGGCGGGCGGCCAGGTGTTGCGGCGCGATCAGGTGATGGAGGGCATCGCCGAGATGATCCACGACATCCAGGTCGAGGCGACCTTCCCCGACGGCACCAAGCTCGTCACCGTTCACAACCCGATCCGCTGAGGCGCGCGATGAAACCGGGCGAAATCCTGCCGGCTGACGGCGAGATCGAGATCAACGCCGGCCGCAAGCCGGTCGTGCTTGAGGTCGCCAACACCGGCGACCGGCCGATCCAGGTCGGCAGCCACTATCATTTCTTCGAGACCAACGCGGCGCTGAAGTTCGATCGCAAGCGCGCGCGCGGCATGCGGCTCGACATCGCCGCGGGCACGGCGGTGCGCTTCGAGCCTGGCCAGTCGCGGAGCGTGCGGCTCACACCCTATCTGGGGGCTCGCGAAGCGCACGGCTTCCAGGCCGCCGTGTCGGGCAAGCTGGGACCGATCCAGCGGGTCGGCACCTCCAACGAGGGTCCGGCGCGCATGGGGCGCGCCGCCTATGCCGGCATGTTCGGCCCGACGGTGGGTGACCGGGTGCGGCTCGCCGACACCGACCTCGTGATCGAGGTTGAGAAGGATCACACCATCTACGGCGAAGAGGTGAAGTTCGGCGGCGGCAAGGTGATCCGCGACGGCATGGGGCAGAGCCAGCGCACGCGCGCGCAGGGCGCGGTCGATACCGTCATCACCAACGCGCTGATCCTCGATCACTGGGGCATCGTGAAGGCCGATATCGGTATTCGCGATGGCAAGATCGTCGGCATCGGCAAGGCCGGCAACCCGGACGTCCAGCCCGGCGTCACCATCGTGATCGGGCCGGGGACCGAGGCGATCGCCGGTGAGGGGCGCATCGTCACTGCTGGCGGCATCGACTGCCACATCCACTTCATCTGTCCGCAGCAGGTCGACGACGCGCTGGCCAGCGGCGTCACAACGATGATGGGCGGTGGCACCGGCCCGGCCCACGGCACGCTGGCGACCACCGTCACGCCGGGTCCCTGGCACATGGGCCGGATGCTGCAGGCGGCCGAGGGGCTGCCGATGAATCTCGGTTTCTTCGGCAAGGGCAACACCAGCAAGCCCGCCGGGATCCGCGAGCAGATCGAGGCGGGCGCCTGCGGGCTGAAGCTGCACGAGGACTGGGGGACGACGCCGGCCGCGATCGACAACTGCCTGGCCGTGGCCGAGCGCTACGACGTGCAGGTCGCGATCCATACCGACACGCTGAACGAGTCGGGATTCGTGGAGACCACGCGCGCTGCCTTCAAGGGCCGGACGATCGCGACCTTTCACACCGAAGGCGCCGGTGGTGGCCACGCTCCCGATATCATTCGGCTGTGCGGCGAAAAGAACGTTCTGCCGAGTTCGACCAATCCCACCATGCCCTACACGGTCAACACCGTGGACGAGCATCTCGACATGCTGATGGTTTGCCACCATCTCGACTCGCGGATTCCCGAGGATGTCGCGTTCGCCGAAAGCCGCATCCGGCGCGAGACCATCGCGGCGGAGGACATCCTGCACGACATGGGCGCCTTCTCGATGATGTCGTCGGACAGCCAGGCGATGGGACGGGTCGGCGAGGTCGTGATCCGCACCTGGCAGACCGCCGACAAGATGAAGAAACAGCGTGGCCGTCTGCCGGGGGAGACCGGCGACAATGACAATCTGCGCGCCCGCCGCTACGTCGCGAAGTACACGATCAACCCCGCGATCGCGCACGGCATCTCGCGCCATGTCGGCTCCGTCGAGGTCGGCAAGCTCGCCGATCTGGTCCTCTGGTCGCCGGCGTTTTTCGGGGTGAAGCCCGACATGGTCCTGAAGTGCGGCAGCATTGCCATGGCGCCGATGGGCGATCCCAACGCCTCCATTCCGACGCCCCAGCCGGTGCACTATCGCCCCATGTTCGGCGCGCTCGGCCGCAACGGCGTGGCGAGCTCGGTGCTCTTCACCTCGCAAGCGGCCATCGCCAAGGGCGTCGCCCGCAAGTGGGGCCTGTCTCGACCGATGCTGGCCGTGAAGGGCACGCGCCGCATCGGAAAGAAGGACATGGTGCTGAACGACCTCACGCCCCGGATCGAGGTCGACCCAGAGACTTACGAGGTGCGCGCCGATGGGGCCTTGTTGACCTGCGAACCGGCGCGCGTGCTCCCGATGGCGCAACGCTATTTTCTCTTCTGAGGCCGGCATGAAACGGGCGATCGAGGTGGTGCGGGCCGGCGGTTGGCCGCGCGCGGCGCTGACCGACACGGTGACGCTGCTCTACGACGACCGCTACCGGCGACGCTTGCGGCTGCTGGGGGATGCGGGGCTCGACTTCCTGCTCGATCTCGCGGAGCCCACCGTGCTGCGAACCGGCGACGGGCTACGGCTCGAAGAAGGTGGGTTTGTCGAAGTCAAGGCGGCACCCGAGGCGCTGGTCGAGGTGCGCGCGCGCGACGCCGCAGCGCTCCTGCGTCTCGCCTGGCATCTCGGCAATCGCCACCTGCCGGCCGAGATCGCCAGCGACCGGATCCTGATCCGCGACGACCATGTGATCGTGGCCATGCTCCAGGGTCTCGGCGCCGATGTGCGCAGTGTCGAGGCGCCGTTCGAACCGGAGGGTGGCGCCTACGGCCAGCACAATCACGATCACGCCCACCCGCACGCGCATGTCCACGACCGTCGCGCCTGAGCCGCTCTACCGGCTGCTGGCCTGGCTGTCGCCCGCCTATCCGGTGGGCGCGTTCAGCTACAGCCACGGTGTGGAGACCGCGATCGAGGAAGGCCTGATCGCCGACCGCGCGGGGCTTGTCGCGTGGATCGAAAGCGTGCTCGACCTCGGCACGGGCCGGGTCGACGGTGCGCTGTTGGCCGCAGCCTGGCGCAGCGTCGCCTCGGCCGATTGGTCCGGCTTCGAGCGATTGGTGGAACGCGCGGCGGCGTGGCGTGGAACGGCCGAGACCGCACTGGAGTCGCGTCAGCAGGGCGCGTCGTTCCTGTCGATCACGCGGACCGCCTGGCCCGCGCCTGCGCTGGATGAGGTCCAGGCGCGCAGCGGCGGCGAAGTGGCCCTTGCCGTGGCGGTCGGCGCCGCGGCTGCCGCTCATGGCATCGCGTTGCCGGCGGCTCTGGGCGGCTTCCTGCATGCGTTCGCCGCCAATCTCGTATCCGCGGCGGTGAGGGCGGTACCCCTGGGCCAGTCGGACGGGCAAATCGCGCTCGCGGCGCTTGAACCCGCCGTTGCGCGTGCCGCGGCGAGCGCTTTGTCGGTCGAGGATCTCGACGAGGTTGGCACGGCTGCGCCGCTGCTCGACTGGTGCTCGATGCGCCACGAGACGCAGTACACCAGATTGTTCCGGTCATGATCGGCACGGCGGTGATCCTGTCCGTGGCGTTGGGGTCGATTGCCGCCCTGCATGTCTATTGGGGCCTGGGCGGCCTATGGCCGGAGCGCACGCCGGCGGCGCTGGCCGCCGCCGTCTTCGGCGACGGACGCAAGCGGATGCCGCCGCCCTGGCAGTGCTTTGCCGTGGCGGCGCTCCTGGTCGCGGTCGCCGCCTGGGCGTGGCTGATCCTGTGGCTGCCCGAAGTCGGCTGGGTCGCGGCGGGTGGATTGGTCATCGTCGCGACCTTCGTGGTGCGGGCGATGGCGGCCTATAGTCCCCGGTGGCGGGCGGCGTTTCCTGCCGAGCCGTTCGCAACACGCGATCGACTATACTACGGGCCCCTGTGCCTGTTGCTGGCGGTCGGCTATGCAACCCTCTTGGAGAAGGTGCTGTGACATGACGGATCGTGGACCCCTGCGGGTGGGCGTGGGTGGCCCGGTGGGCTCGGGCAAGACCGCGCTGGTCGAGCGGCTGTGCAAGCGCATGCGCGATGCCTACGAGATCGCCGTCGTCACCAACGACATCTACACCCGTGAGGACGCGGAGTTCCTGACACGCGCCGGCGCGCTTGCACCCGAACGCATCGTGGGTGTGGAGACCGGCGGCTGCCCGCATACCGCGATCCGTGAGGATGCCTCGATCAATCTTGCGGCCGTGGCCGATATCGTGCGCGCCATGCCGGGTCTCGAGATCGTGTTCGTCGAGAGCGGTGGTGACAATCTCGCGGCGACCTTTTCTCCCGAGCTCGCCGATCTCACGATCTATGTCATTGACGTCGCGGCGGGCGAGAAGATCCCGCGCAAGGGCGGACCCGGCATCACCCGATCCGACTTGCTGGTGATCAACAAGACCGACCTCGCGCCGATGGTTGGCGCCGATCTCGGCGTGATGGATCGCGACGCGCGGCGCATGCGCGGCAAGCGGCCCTTTGTGTTCAGCAATCTCAAGGAGCAGCAGGGCGTGGCCGAGATCGCCGCGTTCATCCTGCGTCAGGGCGGGCTGCCGGATCGACCGTTGCCTGCGGCGGCCTAGGCTGCCGCGACGTTCGGTCCGTCCCCTGCGCCCAGCCTGTTGGCCAGGGACTTGCGACTGTTCCCGCGGTTTTCTCCGTAGAGGATCTGCCTGATGACACTCCGTCCTGGCCTGGCCGCGCTTGTGATCCTTCTCGCGACCACCGCCGCGCTGGCGCACGGCGATCATGGGACGCCGTCCCTGCTGCACGCCTTCGCGGGTGCCGACCACCTGTTGGCGGCGCTGGTGGTCGGGCTGTGGGCAGCCTGGATTTCGCGTCTCGATCGCCGAGCGCTTCTTGTCGTGCCGGCGAGCTTCGTCACGTTGGTGGCGGCTGGCGCGGCGGCCGCATGGGCAGGCATCACCCTGCCTCTCGTGGAGGCCGGGATCTGGGCATCGGTGATGCTGGGCGGCCTCGTCCTGCTCTTGCTCGCGCGGCCATCCATCGGGCTGGCCTCAGCCGGTGTGGGATTGTTCGCCCTGTTCCACGGTCAGGCGCACGCGATCGAGGCGCCGGGTGCGGAGCCGGCCGCCTACATTGCGGGCATCCTTGCCGGCACCGTTCTGCTCCACGCCGTTGGCGCCGTGCTCGGTCGCGCCCTCTTGACGCACGTCGGTGCGGCCGGGATTCGAGCGGCGGGTGCACTGATTGCTGGCATTTTCACAGTTTCCCGGGTCGTGTCCTAGGACATTTGCCGCCCACGTCACGGAGATTTTGGCACGCTTCTCGCTCCCTCGGTCCCGCTGATCGGCCCCCATCGAGTGGTCCAGATGGAATGCTAGTTCAGAGTTGGCCGTTGCGCTAGTTGGAGCGTGGCCGGCGAAGCCGATCGGCGTAGCGCAGCCGGCCATGCGGCGAATGCAGGCACG
>VGCH01000038.1 GCA_016870115.1 Alphaproteobacteria bacterium
GCCAGACCATCCTCCTGGAAAGAGAAAGGATTAAACGACAGACCATCCAACGCAGACGCTTGAACCACCGTGCGATCGCCGCTTAACATCAATCAACAGAGCCACTGGAGCCTCTCTTCCAAATAGGCCTGATCTGTCTCAAATGTTCTGACGACGGACACCCGACTAGTCGCGAACGTCGCGATTCTTCTCGCGGCAGCCCCGGCACTAGCCCAGGTCGCGACGGACGGCGACACGATCCGCCATGACGGCGTCGTCTACCGGCTCTGGGGCATCGACGCGCCCGAGGTCACGGACCGCTGCGGGGACTGGCCCGCCGGAACCGTCGCGCGCGATAGGCTGGCGGAGTTGATGGCCGGGCGCGCGGTCGCGTGCGAGGCGCGAGACCGAGACCGATGGGGCCGGGTTGTCGCGCTATGCCGGGCGGAAGGCGTGGACCTGTCCGCAGCGATGGTGCGCGAGGGGTTGGCTTGGGCTTTCACCCGGTACAGCCGAGACTACGCGGCCTTGGAGATCGAGGCCCGCGCCGCCGGGCGCGGCGTGCATGGGCGCGGCTGCGTGTGGCGTAGGGGCTAGGTACTCCGCTTGTCTGGGCGTCGAACCCGGAAGCCAACTTGCTGCCAGCCCGTGGCCTGCCCTACGCTCCGCTCCGGTCAGCCCACGGGCTAGCCAATGCGGCCGGTCTCTGACTCACGGACTGGTATCGCTGATGGGGGCAGGCCACGTCGCCCCACCCCTAACGAGCGCCGAGTGTGGGGGACGGTGTGGGGGAAATCGCCCTGAGATTTTCAAAATCGTTTGATTTCAAAGTGATAGGGCACGGGCATGGTGCCCAGGGCCGGAATCGAACCAGCGACACTGCGATTTTCAATCGCATGCTCTACCAACTGAGCTACCTGGGCGTACCGCAGCGCGGGCGGCGGCGCTTATAGGACGGGGCGCGCGCCGCCGCAAGCCTCACCCGCGTTCGCCCTCGTCGCCGCCCGGCGCCTCGTCGGTTTCCACACGATATCCCTCCTTCAGCCAGCGACCGAGGTCGATATCGGCGCAGCGGCGGGAGCAAAAGGGCCGGTGTTCGGCCGTCGCGGGCTTGCCGCAGATCGGACAGGGCGGCGGCAGGCGCACCGCGCGGAGTGGCGGCGTGCGGTCAGGCATTGGCGTCCTCGCGATCCAGCGCCTCAAGCTGGCGCGCGAGCGGCGGGCCCCGACGCGCGCGGGTGAGCTCACACAGGCCCAGCCGGGTGAAGCCATAGACCTGGGCGGACGCGGGATCGCGCGCGAGCTCGGCGGCGAGCGCGGCCTGGACCTTGTCGCGGTCGAATGCCGATCGCATGTTCACGAAGTCGACCACCACCGTACCGGCGAGATTGCGCAGCCGCAGCTGGCGGGCTATCTCGGGCACCGCTTCCATGTTCACATCGACCGCGCGGCGCGGCGCGCGGCCCTGGCGGCCGCCGGCGGAAGCGGAATCGACATCGATCGCCACCAGTGTCTCGCCGGGCTCGAACAGAAGCTCGACACCGCTATCGAGCACGATGCGAGGCGCCAGCGCCGCCTCGATCTGGCCCGCGACATCGTCGATGTCGAACGCGGGCATCGGGCCATTGTGCCAACGCACGCGGATCGATTCGCGATGGCGATCCATCTCCTCCTGGAGCGCCCGGGCACGCCAGCGATCGTCGAGCACGACCTCGTCCAGCGCGGCGCCATGGTCACGCAACGCGCGCGCCACGGGATCGCGCTCGCCGGCAATGTCGGCAGTCAGGTCGGCCGGCGCGGCACTCGCCAGCGCAGCGCGCCGGATCGGCTCCCAGCGCTCGGCGAGGCGCAGGGCGTCGGCGCGCAGCGGCTCGGTCGATGCGCCCTGCGCGGCGGTGCGCACGACCGTGCCGCCGTCCAGTAGCCCCGAGACCGCTCCGGCCAACCGCTCGCGCTCGCTCTCGCCCTCGATGCGGCGCGAAAAGCCCAGTCCCTGCCCCGCCGGATGGAACACGAGATAGCGGCCGGTGACCGCGATGTTCATCGTGAGGCGTGGCCCCTTGTCGCCGCCCGTATCGGCGCGCACCTGCACGACGAGAGGGGCGCCCGCCGCCGGCCAGGCATCGAGACCAGCGCGATCCTCGGCCCGCAGAAAGCCCGAACGACCGATGCCGATATCGACAAAGGCGGCGTCCAGTTCCGGTAGCACGCGCTCCAGCCGGCCGAGAAAGATCCCGTCCACGATCGAGGGCCGGTCGCGACGCGCCACTTGCAGCTCGACCAGTCGCCCGCCAGCCAGCAGTGCCAGCAAGTGCGCGCGCGGCACGGTCTGCACGATCAGACGGTCGACCGCGCTCACCCGCGACCCCGGGCAGCGGCGAGCAGCGCCGCAGTCTCAAACAACGGCAGGCCCACCACATTGGAATACGACCCCGAGAGCGCCGCGACAAAAACGGCGGCCCGACCCTGGATGGCATAGCCGCCCGCCTTGCCCTGCCATTCGCCCGACGAGACGTACGCCTCGATCTCGTCACCCGTGAGGCGCTTGAACCGCACCACCGTCTCGACCAGCCGCTCGCGCACGCGGCCGTCGGGCGCGGCGACGGCAACGCCGCCCATCACGCGGTGCCGCCGACCCGAGAGCAAGGCGAGGCAGGTTCGCGCCTCGGCCTCGCTCGCTGCCTTGGGCAGGATGCGCCGGCCGCAGGCCACGACGCTGTCGGCCGCCAGCACGAGCGCGCCGGCGTGGCGCGGCGCGGCCACCGCGAGTTTGGCGCGCGCCATGCGGGCGGCGTAGAGGCGCGGCAACTCGCCGGCGCGCGGCGTCTCGTCGATGTCGGGAGGGTCGATGGTGGAGGGCTCGACGCCGATCTGGCGCAACAGCTCCAGCCGACGCGGCGAGGCCGAAGCGAGGACCAGCGGCGGGAGGGCGACGCGCAACGCGGACCGGCCGGGGCGCGCGCCGCGTCTACTTGAAACGGAAGGTGATGCGACCCTTGGTGAGGTCGTAGGGCGTCATCTCGCAGGTGACGCGATCGCCGGCCAGCACGCGGATGCGGTTCTTGCGCATCTTGCCCGAAGTGTGGGCGAGGATCGTGTGGTCGTTATCGAGCTTCACGCGGAACATCGCGTTGGGCAGCAATTCCTCAACCACGCCATTGAACTCGATCAGGTCTTCCTTGGGCATCCGGTCTCCTGCCGCCATGGGCGGCCTGCGGGGTGGGCAGTGCGGCAGATAGATGCTTTGGGGCAGGCCATGAGTCAACACGCGGCCCGGGGATCACACGCGCGGACCGGCCGGGGCGCCGAATCGGGTCTTGAGGCGGGTGAAGATGCGGTCGCGGATGTCGCGGTAGACGGCGAGCCGCGTCTCGCGGCTGCCCTCGACGGCGCCGGGGTCGGGCATCGGCCAGTACTCGACTTCGGTGGCCGTTCCGCGGGTGAATTCGAGGGCGCGATGGTGCGCCTCGGGCGACAGCGCCACCACCATCGCGAAGGCGCTCGGGTCGAGGTCGTCGAACGTCTTGGCGTGGTGGCGGTGCAGGTCGACACCCAGCTCGTCCATCGCCGCCACGGCGAAACCGTCAAGCTCGCCGGCCCGCACGCCGACCGAGTCGACGAACATCTCCCGACCGTAGAGCCGCTTGGCCAGCGCCTCGGCCATCGGCGAGCGCACCGAGTTCTGGGTGCAGGCAAACAGCAGGCTGGTCGGCCGCTCGTTCACGCGCCGGTGCCCTTCATCTGCAGCGCGCACACCAGCGTGAACAGCCGACGGGCGGTGCCAGTATCGACCTCGACCTTGCCGTCGAGCCGTTCGCGCAAGAGATCGGCGCCCTCGTTGTGCAGACCGCGGCGGCCCATATCCAGCGCCTCGATCTGCGAAGGGCTCAGCTTCTTGATGGCGGCGTAGTAGCTCTCGCAGATCAGGAAGTAGTCCTTCACCACCTTCCGGAAAGGGGTGAGCGACAGAACGATGTCGCGGTACTTGGCGTCGTCGCCGCCCCGCACGTCGAACAGCAGGCGCTGCTCGAAGATGCCGAGCCGCAGCCGGTACGGCCCGTCGGGACCATTGACGAGCCGAAAGCTGTTGTCCTCTAGAAGATCGTAGATCGCTACCGCGCGCTCGTGCTCGACCTCGGGCGTGCGGCGGCCGACCGAACCCTCGTCCAGGACCAGATCGACGATGCGGCGGCGTTGCGGCATGGCTGTATCAGCCGCGACCCAGGCGCAGCGCCACCGAGAGCGCGTGTGCGCCGAGCCCCTCGGCCTCGGCCAGCGTCACAGCGGCCGGCCCGAGCGCGGCGAGCGACGCCGGCGTGCAGGCGACGAGTGACGTGCGCTTGAGGAAGTCCGACACGCCTAGCCCCCCGGAGAAGCGCGCGGCGCGCGATGTCGGCAGCACGTGATTGGTGCCAGCCACATAGTCGCCGATCGCCTCGGGCGTGTGGCGGCCGATGAAGATCGCGCCGGCATGGCGAATGGCCCGCGCCAGCGCCTCGGCGGGTCCCGGCTCCATCGCAAGCTCGACATGCTCCGGCGCGATGGCGTCCACCAGAGGCGCCGCGGCGGCAAGGTCGTCCACCACGATCACAGCACCATGGTCACGCCAGCTCGCGGCCGCGATCTCCGCCCGCGGCAGCGTCGCGAGCGCGGTCTCGATGGCTGCAACGACGCGCTCCGCGAAGGCCGCGTCAGCGCAGATCAACAAGGACTGGGAGGCGGGGTCGTGTTCGGCCTGCGACAGGAGATCGGCGGCGATCCAGGCGGGATCATTGCGGTCATCGGCAACGACCAGGATTTCCGACGGCCCTGCGATCAGGTCGATGCCCACGCGACCGAAGACCCGCCGCTTGGCGGCGGCGACCCAGGCGTTGCCGGGTCCCACAATCTTGTCGACGGCCGCCACGCTGGCGGTGCCGTAGGCCAGCGCCGCGACGGCCTGCGCGCCGCCCAGCCGCCAGATCTCTTCGATGCCCGCCAGTTGCGCCGCTGCCATCACCAGCGGATCGACCGCGCCACCCGGCGTTGGCACGACCATGGCGAGGCGGCGCACGCCGGCGACCCGGGCGGGGATGGCGTTCATCAGCAAGGATGACGGGTACGCGGCGCGTCCGCCGGGGACGTAGAGCCCGACCGCGTCGATCGGCCGATAGCGCGCGCCAAGCCGCGTCCCGGTGGCATCGGTGAAATCAACGTCGACGGGCAGAGTCGCGCGGTGGAAGGCTTCGATGCGCGCGGCAGCGAAGGCAAGCGCCTCGCGCGCGCGCGGTTCAGCACGGGCGGCGAGCGCATCGCGTTCGGCGACGGGGAGGCGAAGCGCCTGAGCATCTGCGAGATCGAGACGGTCGAAGCGGCGCGTATAGTCGAGCAACGCCGCGTCACCCCGCGCGCGGACATCCTCCACGATCGCGCCAGCCGTGCGGTCCACATCTTCGTCGGCCGAGCGAGTCCGCGCGAGAAAGGCGGCGAACTCGCGCGCGAAGCTCGCCGTCCGTGCGTCGAGCTTAAGCGGCACGGGCGGCCTCGCGGAAGCGCTCGATCCACGCGCCGACCCGGTCGCTGCGCGTCTTGAGCGCAGCGCGATTGACGATAAAGCGCGAGGTGATGTCGGCGATGTGCTCGATCTCGACCAGGCCGTTCTCGCGCAACGTGCGGCCGCTATCGACCAGATCGACGATGCGATGGCTGAGACCCAAGGAGGGCGCGAGCTCCATCGCACCCGACAACTTCACGCACTCCGCTTGCACACCACGGGCCGCGAAGTGGCGGCGCGTCACCTCCGGATACTTGGTCGCGATTCGCACGTGGCTCCAGCGGCGTGGGTCGTCGCTGCCTGCCATCTCAGCGGGCTGCGCGACCGCCAAACGGCAACGGCCGATGCCGAGATCGACCGGCGCGTAGATTTCAGGATAGTCGAACTCCATCAGCACATCGGCACCAGCGATGCCAAGATGGGCAGCGCCGAAGGCCACGAACGTCGCCACATCGAAGCTGCGGACGCGGATGATGTCGATATCCGCGAGATTGGTGACGAAGCGGAGCTGGCGGGAATCGGGATCGGCGAAGGCGGGCTCCGGCACGATGCCGGCATGGGCGAGCAGCGGCGCGGCCTCACGCAGGATCCGCCCCTTGGGCAATGCCAGGATCAGTTTCTCGTTGGCCGCGTCCGACACGATGTTCCCCGTAACGACGAAGGCCCGCCGCCGGGCGTCAGACCGGATGGGCGGGCTTCCAAGGCGTCGGCCAAGGCTCACCGACATCCTCCAGATGACACGCCAGGCGGGCCATTTCCAGCCGGATGCTGCGATCCGCCGCAAAGTCGAGCCGCACCGTCCCGGGCCCGTCTTCAACCACGGCCAGCAGCTCAAGCACCCGATCGGGCTGGCCGAGCGGCACGTTGCGGTGGCGCACGCCGGTCACCTCGTTGAACACCAGCGCTGCATGGGTGCGGGACCCCTGCCCCGAGACCTGTTCGGCCTCCCAGCGGTAGCGGTTGACCAGCATCGCGAAGCGCCGCTCGTCCCCCAAGAAGGCGCAGTCCTTGACCGCGACCAGCGCGTCCTGGATGGCCGCCGAGATCACCTGCAAGTCGGCGGCGTCACCCGCCATCAGCTTCAGCTTGCCCGTCGGCATGTCAGCCCGCTACTCGTTCGATATCGGCGCCGCAAGCGGCGAGCTTGCGCTCCAGCCGTTCGTAGCCGCGATCGAGATGGTAGAGGCGGTTGATGGTGGTGGTGCCTTCGGCGGCGAGTGCCGCGATCGCCAGCGACACCGACGCGCGCAGATCGGTCGCCATCACCTCGGCACCGCGCAGCTTTGGCACGCCGCGCACCAGCGCGGACTCATGGTGGATGGTGACATTGGCGCCCATGCGCGCGAGTTCGGGCACATGCATGAAGCGGCTCTCGAACACCGTTTCCGTGATCATTGAGGCGCCTTCGGCCCGCGTCATCAGCGCCATCATCTGCGCCTGCAGATCGGTCGGAAACCCGGGATAGGGCTCGGTCATCACGTCGACGCCCCGCAACGCCCCGTTGGTCCGCTGCACCCGCAGCCCGCGCGGCGTCGCGTCGAGAGACACGCCGGCTTGGCGCAGCGCTGCTGCCGCCGTCTCGATCAGCTCCAGACGGCCATCCACCAACTCGACGTCGCCCGCCGTCATCGCCACTGCCATGGCGTAGGTGCCGGTCTCGATCCGGTCCGGGATCACGCGATGGCGGGCGGCCTGGAGGCGGTCGACGCCCTCGATCGTGAGCGTCTCGGTGCCGATGCCGTGGATCGGCACGCCCATCGCCACGAGGCAGTTCGCCAGATCGCCGATTTCGGGTTCGCGCGCAGCATTGTCGAGCACGGTCGTGCCCTTCGCCAACGCCGCCGCCATCATCAGGTTCTCGGTGGCGCCGACGGAAACTTTGGGGAAGGTGTAGCGTGCACCCTTCAGGCCCTTGGAAGCCCGCGCGACGAGGTATCCCCCATCGACATCGATGTCGGCGCCCATCGCCTTGAGGCCCGCGATGTGCAAGTCGACTGGGCGTGCGCCGATCGCGCAGCCGCCGGGCAGCGACACCCGCGCCGCGCCCTCCCGGGCGAGCAGCGCGCCCAGCACCAGTACCGAGGCACGCATCTTGCGCACAATGTCGTACGGCGCGGTCGTCGACGCGATACGCGCAGTCCGCAGTTCCAGCGTCGTGCCATGGCGATGCCCGTCGCTGCCCGGGCTCTCGCCGATCTCGACGCCATGCTTACGCAGGAGCTGCATCATGGTGTCGATGTCCGCCAGGCGCGGGACATTCTCCAACACCAGCGGCTGGTCCGACAGGAGCGCCGCCACCATGAGTGGCAACGAGGCGTTCTTCGAGCCCGAGATCGCGATTTCGCCCTTGAGCTGGCGGCCACCGGTGATGCGCAGTCGATCCATGACGATCCCCGCTCAGAGTCGCGGCAGGGTCACGCCGCGCTGACCCTGGTACTTGCCGGACTTGTCGCGATACGAGACCTCGCACGGCAGATCGCCGCGCAAGAACAGGAACTGGCAGGCGCCCTCATTGGCATAGATGCGCGCCGGCAAAGGCGTGGTGTTGGAGAACTCAAGCGTGACGTGGCCCTCCCACTCCGGCTCCAGCGGCGTGACGTTCACGATAATCCCGCAGCGCGCGTAGGTCGACTTGCCAACGCAGATCACAAGAACGTCGCGCGGAATTCGGAAGTACTCGACCGTGCTTGCGAGCGCGAAGCTGTTGGGCGGGATGACGCAGACATCGGCGGTGCGATCGACGAAGCTGTTGGCCGCAAAGTTCTTGGGATCGACCACGGCACTGTCGACATTGGTGAATATCTTGAAGTCGCGGCCCACTCGCGCGTCGTAGCCGTACGACGAAAGCCCATAGGAGATGACGCCGTCGCGGGTCTGGCGATCGACGAAGGGTTCGATCATGCGTTGATCGTGCGCCAATTGGCGGATCGTTAGGTCTGACAGAAGGCTCATGGCGGGTCCGACGGGGGGAACCCGCTTCTACGCGAGGCCGCCTCGCTTCTCAACCGCGCGGCGGCTCGGGCTTGTCTGGACTAGGGGGAGGCTCCCCGACCGGTGTCTCGCGCGCCCGCGCCTGCTGCTTGCGGCGTCGCAAGTTCTCGCGCAAGGCTGCGGCCAGGCGCGCTTCGCGGGGTTCCGGGGGCGGCTTTTCCATCGATGGCGAGGATACATGATCGACGCATTGGCCACACCGGAAGAGCGGTTCGTGGACCTCCCTGACTGGTCCTACCGGCCGAAGCTGGTAGCGCTCGCCAACGGCCTTCGGTTGGCCGTTCACGATACCGGACCGGCAACGGGCCGGACGTTCCTTTGCCTGCACGGCCAGCCCACCTGGAGCTACCTCTACCGCCGGATGATCCCCGTTTTCGCCGACGCGGGGCACCGGGTGGTGGCGCCGGATTTCACGGGCTTCGGCCGGTCGGACAAGCCGCGCGACGAGGCCGTCTACACCTTCGAATTCCACCGAGATTGCCTGCTTGAGTTGGTCGAGACGCTGGACCTTCGCGACATCGTGTTGGTGGTGCAGGACTGGGGCGGTCTGATCGGCCTCACCCTGCCAATGGCCGCACCCCACCGCTATCGCGCGCTACTGGTCATGAACACCACGCTCGGAACCGGCGATGAGCCGCTGAGCGCCGGTTTCCTTGCGTGGCGTGCCTTCTGCCGGCGCAACCCCGATCTCGACATCGGTGGCCTGATGGGGCGGGCGTGCCCCCATTTGTCACCGGCGGAGCGCGCGGCCTATGCCGCCCCCTACCCCGATGCGACCTATAAGGCGGGCGTCTGGCGGTTCCCGGAGCTGGTACCGGAGCGACCGGACGACCCGGGCGCGGCGATCTCGCGCGAGGCCCGTGCCTTCTGGTCGCAGCGCTGGTCGGGCCCCAGCCTGATGGCGGTCGGCACGGCCGACCCGGTGCTCGGAATGCCCGTGATGTCGGCGCTGCGCCGGCATATCCGGGGGTGTCCTGAGCCTCTGGAAATCGCCGCAGGCGGGCACTTCCTGCAGGAATGGGGCGAGCCGATCGCGCGCGCGGCCCTCCAAAAACCCATCTGATCGCGCTTTACTGCGCGAACCGACCGGGGCGTGAGCGGTACGCCGCTTCCTGAGGGGTCTCCGGCGGAGAAAGGATCGGCCATGTTGGGCCTCATCAAGCGTCCCGAAGCGGGACAAGGCGCGCGGACGAGCCGCGTCGTCGAAGTCGGCTGGATCAACCGCGCCGACAAGGCGTCCTTCATGTGGGACGACCCGCGGCAGTTCCGCCGCCCCGACAATCAGGACCCGAAGAACGCCAAGGCGCTCCAGAATTGCCCTGCGGTTCTGGAGTACGAGGCGCGCCACTTCGTGGTGACCTGCCCGATCGACCTGAATATCGCGCTGGCCAAGGACAAGGACGGCAAGCTCGTCCTGCGCAATCTCGACGGGGCGCAGAGCGCGATCGGCGCGGCGCCTCTGGCCAAGATGTTGCACCTGAACGGCCCCGGACAATGGCGCCACCCCAACCGGCCGCTCCTCCAGATTTCGACCTCGTACTACTTCGTGGCTGACGAGGTCTGCTGGATGAACCAGCTGCCGCCCTACCTCACCTATCGCGACCCGCCCTGGCCCGGAATCATGGTTGGCGGGCGGTTGCCCATCCATATCTGGCCGCGCGCGATGATGTGGGCCTTCGAGTGGCATGATCCCAGCAAGCCCCTGCAACTGCGACGCGGCGAGCCGTGGTTCCTGCTGCGATTCGAGACCGACGATCCGACGCGACCGATCCGCATGGTCGAGGCCGAGTGGACCAAGGAACTCGACGAGTTCAACAAGGGCGCCGAGGCGGTGACCAACTTCCAGCGCCGCACCTGGACTCTCTTCCGAACGGCCGAACGCCGCCGGCCGGAGAAGCTTCTGAAGAAGATGGATCGCGGCAAGGCGAGCTTTTCCCGCGAGACCACGGGCGACTTCTAAGTCCGCCGGAGACGCGCGAGCGGATCGGCGGTCGGCCGACGCTCAGCGCGGCTCAGGCCGCCGCCAGCTCGCGGGCCAAAGCCTCGGGCACCCGCACCGGCATATCGAGCAGCATCTGCGCGAACGCCTTGGCCAGCGGATCGGCCTTGATCGAGGCCATCCCGCCGCCGCCCAGCGCCTCGCGGAGCAGGAAATTGAAGCCGTGGATGCCCGGCAGGCGCCAGCGCGTCACCTTGCCCTTGATGCGGTGCGCGAACCACGCGGCCACGGCCTGCTCCGTCAGCTCCGCGTCGAGGATCGGCTGGTACTCGGGCTTGCGGGCGAAGATGCCGATATTGGCGTTGTCGCCCTTGTCGCCCGACCTTCCATAGGCCAACGCCACGAGCGGCACGGTTGTCGTCGCGCCGGAACCGCCCGCGAGCGGCGGCGCCTCGACCGGCAGCGATGCCGGATTGAAGCCGCCGGCGCGCGCGCCCTCCTGCATCGGAATCTGCCGGCCGTCGATATCCACGGTCACGGGCACCTGGTGCTTGGGCACGAGGCAGGAGAACATGCGGATCACCGGTTGGGCTGAGACGCGGCCGGCGCCGAAGCTGCCGGTCATGCCAACCACGCCGCCGGTCGACATCGGCGCGATCTCACGGCCAAGCAGCGCCAGCGCGTCCTTACTTTCATGCCGTGCGGCAAGCTTGACCACGACTTCGCGGGTGTTGCCCGCACGGGCGTGCGGTCCATAGGTCGCCTCGGCCCCGATCACCTCGATCGACACGTCGCGGAAATCGGCCAACCCCTTCTCGGCAAACAGCCGGCGGGCCTTCTTCACGATCGACTCGGCGGAATGGCGTCCCTTGGCAGCGGCGTCGCGGCCCCCCAGCATGAAGATCGACGCGAACTTGAAGCCGTCGGGGAATGTCGTCGACACCTTGTAGGAGTCGGTCGCGGGCCGACCACGCGCACCGGAGACGCGGACCCGATCCTTGCCGACCTGTTCATAGGTGGCGGCGGTGAAGTCGCACACCACGTCGGGCACGATGTAGGCACGCGGATCGCCGATCTCGTAGAGCATCTGTTCGGCGACCGTGGCGGGGGAGATCAACCCGCCGGTGTTGTCGGGTTTGGAGAGCACGAAGGAGCCGTCCGCACTCACCTCGGCGACCGGGAAACCCATGTTGTCGTAATCGGGCACGAGGTGCCAATCGGTGAAGTTGCCGCCATTGCACTGCGCGCCGCACTCGATGATGTGCCCGCACAGCGTACCCGCGGCCAGCCGATCAAGGTCCTCCGGTACCCAGCCGAAAGCGTGGATCAGCGCGCCGAGCGTCACGGCGGAGTCCACGCAGCGTCCGGTTATGACCACATCGGCGCCCTCGGCCAGCGCGCGCGCGATCGGGAAGCCGCCGAGATAGGCGTTCATGCTGACGACGCGCGCGGGCAGCGTCGCACCGGTGTCCATCTCGCGCGTGTCGGCGGCGCGGAACTCCTCGACGCGCGGTGCGAGATCGTCGCCCAGCACGACGGCGACCTTGAGCGAGACGCCCGCTGCCTCGCAGGCCTTCAGCACAGCGTCGCGGCAGGCCTGCGGATTGACGCCGCCGGCGTTGGTCACGACCTTGATCTTCCTGTCGGAGATCTCGCGGGCGAGCGGACCCATCACCGCACTCACGAAGTCGGTTGCCCAGCCGGCCTGCGGGTTGCGCAGTTTCTGGGCTGCCATGATCGACATGGTGACTTCGGCGAGATAGTCGCTCACCAGATAGTCGACGTCGCCGTGGCGCACGAGCTGCGCTGCCGCCGTCTCGGTGTCACCCCAGAACCCCGAGTGACACCCGACCCGAACCGTCTTGCCCGTCATTGCATACTCCCTGCCGAGGGTCGCTGGTGCCGCCCCGCACCCAGCTATGCCTAGAGCACGATGAGTTCAGTTGGAATCAACTGAACTCATCGTGTCTCCCGCAACATACACCGATAACGCGCGCGAATGGGATCACGTGGGACCACATGCGGTTCTACGTGATCCCATTCCGCTCTAGGATCGCTTGCGATTGACGAAGGCGGTCATGCGCTCGACATGCTCGCCGGTGGTGACGGATTGCGCGAAGGCGTCGATGCCCGCCTGCACCGCCTCGTCGAGCGGCAGACGCTCCCAACGCCGCATCAGCCGCTTTTGGGCCCGCACCGACTGCGGCGCCGCCTCCACGATGGAATGGACCGCCCGGCCCACCGCCTCGTCCAGCAGGGCCGCCGGCACGATCTCCTCGACCAGCCCCCAGCGCTCGGCACGCGCGGCATCGATGTTCTCGCCCGTGAGCAGCATCCAGGACGTGCGACCCCAGCCGATCAGGCGGGGCAACAACGCGGCCTCGACGACCGAGGGCACGCCGACCTTGACCTCGGGCATGCCGAAGACGGAGCGGTCGCTCGCGATCCGCATGTCGCAGGCGGCCGCGACCTCAAGGCCAGCCCCCAGCGCGAAGCCGTCGATGCGGGCGATCACCGGCACGGGGCACTCCCGCATCGCGTGGCAGAGGCGGTGTACCAACGTGATGAACGCGCGACCGTCCTCGGAACTGCGCATGCCCGCCATGTGGTTGATGTCGGCACCGCCGATGAAGGCGCGCTCGCCCGCACCGGAAAACACGACGACCCGCAGGTCGGGTTCCGACGCCAGCGCGTCGAACGCAGCCAGCAGATCGGCGATCGCCTCCGGATTGACGACGTTCAACCGACGCGCATTGTCGAACACGACATGCGCCACCAGCCCGCCCGGGCGTTGTTCGCGAACCACCTCGACCTTGTGCGCCGTCGCCATCGCATTTCGCTCCGTGGGCCTGTTGACCGTGACCGATTTCCCCTATTAGAGCCCGTCCTTCCCGCTCCACAAGCGCCAACGGTTCCGCTGTGCCCGACACTGTTCCCGATCTCGGTTCCTGGGGCATCGACCTCGCCCGCTACGCGATTTTCGACCCGCCCGATCCGTTCGAGGACCACATCGGTCCTTTCTGGTTCCGTCATGTCGGCGACACGCGTGCGGCCGGCGGCGTGCATTGTGTCCTGCCGACCCACGCCGCCCACGGAAACTACGCTGGCGGCGTTCATGGCGGCGCGATCCTGACCTTGGCCGACTACGCGCTCTGCCTGGTCGCAGGCCGCGCCGTCGATGGCGGTCAACGCACCTCATTCGCCATGACGGTCAGCATCGCCTGCCAGTTCATCGACGCCGCGCGCATTGGCCCGCCGCTCGAGGGCTCGGGCGAGCCCACGCAAGTCACCGGCCGGCTGGCGTTCGCGCGCGGCACGCTGGCCCAGGAGGGTCGGACCGTGGCGCTCTGGTCGGGGGTCTGCCGGCATGTGGCGCGCGACAAGGCGATGGCACGCAAGGCTGGCGACGCGCCCTCTCCCGCCGCGACGCCACCCGCGCTTCAGGTCGTCCCGCCGGGATTCGGACCCTTTGCCTCGGCCAGCGCCTACTCCCGGCACATCGGTGCGGTCCATGTGCGCGCAGCCGAACGCGACGTCGACCTGATCCAGCCGACGGCCCCGCATATGTGCAACTCCGGGGGCGTGCTGCATGGCGGCTACATGATGAGCTTTTCCGATACCGCGGTGACGCGGGCGGCGCGCCTGGTGACCGGGATGGCACCCACCACCGTTGCCTTCGCGGCGGAGTTCCTCGCCGCCGGTCGGTCCAACGCGCCGCTCGAGACCCGGGTGGAGGTGCCACGCTTCGGCAAGTCGCTCGCCTTCCTGCGCGGCACCGTCGAGCAGGCCGGCACCAAGCTGCTCAGCTACAGCGCGACGATGGCGTTGAGGCCGGTCAAGTGACCGCGCCCACCCTGCCACCGGGCTATGAGGTGATCCGGGATGAGATCGGCTTCTCGGCGCTGGCCGGTTCGTTCTTTGTCCGCAAGCCGCGCGACGGGCACAGCCTCGCCTGGGGTTTCCGTGTCGAGGAGCGCCACATCAATCGCGGCGGGGTGGCGCATGGCGGCATGCTCGTCACCTTCGCCGATCACGCGCTGGGCGCGATCGTGTTCTTCGCCGCCGGCCGGAAGCCCTGCTCGACCATCGACCTTGCCTGCAGCTTCGCGGCGCCCGCGCGGCTTGGCGACTGGGTGGAATGCACCGGGGAGGTGACGCGCACGGCGCGGGATCTCGTGTTCATGCGCGGCCGGCTCGCCGTCGCGGATCGAACGTTGCTCGACGTGAAGGGAATCTGGAAGGTTCTCGACCGCTGGCTGGGGCCGGATCAGCAGAAGCGCGCCTGACTCGCCTCAGGCGTGGGCGGCGACCTGGGCGGCGACGCGCTCAACCTCTCGACGCATCTCGGGCGACAGCCCGCGCACCGTCTTGAGGTCCGACGCCTTCGCCGCGATCTCGACCGATTTGGCCAGCGCGTGCAGCGGTACCGCGCCGATCACGCCGGCGGCGCCCTTGAGGCGGTGCGCCGCGCGGGCGATCGCCAGCAGGTTCTCGGTCGTCGAGATCTCCCGCTCGACCGAACGGGCGGTCTCGAGGAATTCGCGCTCGACCTCGGAGAGCGTCCCCGGATCGTCGCCAAACAGTTCCACCAGCTTGCCCCGATCGTAAGCCTCGCTCATGTGGCCCGCTCCCTGTTACCGGTACCCAGCCACACATCGAGCGCCGCGCGCAGCTCCTCGAAGGCGATGGGCTTGGTGAGAAATCCGTCCATGCCGGAGGCGCGGCTCTTGCGCTCCTCGTCCTCGAGCGCGCTCGCGGTGATGGCAAGGATGGGGGTGCGGGCGCGCCGCTCACGGCGCTCGGTGTCGCGGATTCGGCCCGCCAGCTCGAAACCGTCCATTCCGGGCATCTGCAGGTCGGCGAGCACCAGGTCGTAGCCGCCCTTGCGCCACAGCGCCAAGGCATCCTCGCCGCCCGCGGCGGAGTGCGTTGTGGCCCCGGCGAGTTCAAGCTGGCGCGCGAGGATCTTGCGGTTCACCGAATTGTCGTCGACCACCAGGACGCGGCCGGCGAGACGCTCCGCAGGCACGGCGGCTGCAAGATCGACGGGCGCCACGGTTTCGATCGTCGCCCGCCGACCGGCCAGCCCCGCCAGCGCCGCCACGAGGGCATCGCGCCGCCAGGGCCGCGCCAGCACGCCCGGACGCGAGACGCCCGAGGTCGCGACATCGAGCAACTGCAAGCGGCCGCCCTCGCCAGGCCCCGCGACGACATCGATCGACGCCGAGCCGCCGTCGGGTTCGCCCAAGGCGACACTCGCGCCGGCGTCACCCAGATAGCGGGCGACCACGCGGGCCTCCTCAGGTTCCGGCATTGACACCCGCACCACCAGGCCGGCGAGCGGCCGTTCGACTGGCGGCAGGCGCGGCGCCTCCTCGAGGCGGACAGTGACGATAAAGCTCGACCCCTGGCCGGCCTCACTCTCGACACGCACGCTCCCCCGCATCGCCTCGGCCAGACGCCGCACGATGGAGAGACCGAGCCCCGTGCCGCCGAACCGACGGGTCGTTGTGCTGTCGGCCTGAACGAAGGGCTCGAACAGCCGGTCCCGCTGCTCCTTGGTGAGGCCGATGCCGGTGTCCTCGACGCGGATTCGGAGGACGATCTCGCCGCGTCGTCCGTCGGGCGCGCGCTCGATCCAGACGCGCACATGCCCGCGCTCCGTGAACTTGAGCGCGTTGCCGACGAGGTTGAACAGAATCTGTCGCAGGCGGATCGGATCGCCGACCACGCGTTCGGGCACGCCCGGCCCGACCCACGCGGCGAGCCGCAATCCCTTGGCGGCAGCCTGCGGCGCCAGCGCCTCGGCCGCGCCCTCGACGAGATCGGTGGGCGATAGCTCGATACGCTCGAGATCGAGCCGGCCGGCCTCGATCTTGGAGAAGTCCAGAATGTCGTCGATGATCTTCAGCAGCGCCGAGGCCGAGTAGCGCACGGTGCGCAGCGCGTCGCGCTGATCGCCGGTGAGCTGGCTGCGCGACAACACGTCGATCATGCCCAGAACGCCATTCATCGGCGTTCTGATCTCGTGGCTCATGGTGGCGAGGAAGGTCGACTTCGCTTGGTTGGCGCGTTCGGCCTCCTCTTGCGAGGCGATCGCCTGGTCGCGCACGTGACGGGCACCGTCGAGCGCGAGCTGGAGCTGGCGCGCGAGCTCCTCCTTCTCGAACGCAAGCGCGATGTTGTCGTACTGCCAGCGATGGACGTCGCGCACATAGGCCATCAAATGGCCGACATAGGCGCCGCCCGCGACGCCCACGAGCTGGTAGAACGGGTCGGGCTGGATCAGCAGCACGAAGAGCAGCGGCGCCGTCGTCGCGATCGAGAACGTATAGAAGGTCGGCGGGTGGGCGGACCGGATGGGCACGGCCGTGGTGATGGTGGCGAGCAGCACCAGCCCGAGCAGCATGCGCTGCAGCTCGAAGTCCTTCGAAGCCAGAATGAAGCCGGCCGCGCCCCAGCAGGCGCCGGCCAACAGCGAGAGCCCGGCGAACCACCAGCCCCAGCGCTCAACCTCGGCGTCGGCGGGGCGGAGTTTGCGAAACCGCAGGCGCAGCAAGTCGAAACAGACGGTCACGGCGACATGGGCCGCGAATGGCGCCGCGAGGTCGGCGAGCTCGATCTGGCGCCAATAGATGGCCGCGATCACCGGCCAGAGCATGAAAGAGAAGTAGCGGGACTGGTGCGAGCCTTCGAACAGGCGCCGGATCAGCTCCGCCCGGACGAAGCTGTCCTGGCGCGGCGGCTGGGCGATGGCCTGGCTTGCGGAAAGGGCAGTATCGGTCGGCACGGCGTTCAGGCCCCCCCGGCCGAACGCGGCCGCCGCCCGTTCGGCGGGCGACCGGCTGTCCTCGGTCGGCCCGCTAGCCCCGTAGCTCCGGCAATTTCCCAGACGCCGGAAGAAACCTGGCCTCGAACGGCAGTGCGTGTCGGGAGGGAATTTGACCGAGTCATGTGGTCGCGGTGTGGCAGGCTAAGGCGCATATTGTATCAAAAGTATTAAGATAGGGCTATAATTCATTGAGAGAACTTGGTAATTTATGCTTCCATTCTGCGCCAATCCTCAGGGACCGTCCATGCAGAACCCGTCAGTGCTCCTGGTCGAAGACGACGCTTTCCAGCGGAAGGCGGCGGAAACCTACCTTGCCAACCACGATCTGAAGGTGGTCGGCGTCGAGAACGGGGCGCAAATGCGCCGGCAGGTCTCGCGCGCGATGCCCGATCTGGTGCTGCTCGATGTGCAGCTGCCGGGCCAGGATGACGGGTTCGCGCTGGCGCGCTGGCTGCGCGAGCAGAGCGCCAAGGTCGGCATCATCATGCTGACGGCGGCCAACGATTCGGTCGACAAGGTGGTCGGGCTGGAAAGCGGCGCCGACGACTATGTCGCCAAGCCCTACGAGCCACGCGAGCTTCTGGCGCGCTGCAAGAGCGTGCTGCGCCGCTCGTCGGCCAAGGCGACGCCGTCACGGCTGGAGCGGGTCCGCATGGGCAGCCACACGCTCGACCTCAGCAAGCGCGACCTGCGCGACGCCGAGGGCAATCCGGTGGCCATCACGGCGGGCGAGTTCGACCTGCTCAAGATCTTCGCCGAGAACCCCAACCGGCCCCTCAGCCGCGATTGGTTGCTGGAGACCACCAGCCACCGCAGCCGCGATCCCTTCGATCGCGCCATCGACCTGCGCATCACCCGCATCCGGCGCAAGATCGAGCCCGATCCCGCCAAGCCGACGGTGATCCGTACCGTGCGTGGCACCGGATATCTGTTCGTCCCGCCCGCCGATTGACGCTACAACGAGGGCGCCGCGGACGGGCCCGTAGTTCAGCGGTTAGAACGAGCCGCTCATAACGGTTATGTCGCAGGTTCGAATCCTGCCGGGCCTACCAACCACTATGGGTTGTTTTTCCTATAGTACACTGTGACCGAAAAAGGCCGCTGCGTGCGGCCTTTTTTTCACAGTCAATTCACCGACTGTGTAAATTCGCGCGCAATAGTGACCCCCTGAGGGGAGGTTTTCGCGTCCAATAATGACCCCCTTCTAACGCTGTGTGTCAGCGTCCCTTCCTTTTGGGCCGATGCGGTCTGGGAAGGGTTTGGGGGGATGATTGGCGTGGACAAGATCGGCCAGATACGGCGCGCGTATTTCGAG
>VGCH01000039.1 GCA_016870115.1 Alphaproteobacteria bacterium
TCAAGACATCGGCTTGTCGGAGTCTCGAAACGATCTCTTCAGGCTTGTGCCTCTTCTTCGGCATTGCAGTCCTCCTTCTTGTCAAAAGACATAGTTCAGGGCGGACCACTTTTCAGGGGGAGGACCAGGCTGCTTCGATCTCCTGCATGCCGGCCACATCGCGCTGTTCCGCCAGGCCCGCGCCGCCTGCGACAGGCTCGTGGTCGGTCTCAATACCGACGCGTCGGTGCGTCGTCTCTAGGGCCCGACGCGGCCCGTGAACGACGAGCGCGCGCGCTACGGTCGTGGCCTCGCTCGCCGATGTCGATGCGGTGACCTTGTTCGGCGAGGACACGCCGGAGGCGCTGATCCGCGCGGTGCGACCCGATGTGCTCGTGAAGGGCGCCGACTACACCGAGGAGACGGTGGTGGGCGCGCCGTTCGTGCGCTCCTATGGCGGGCGCGTCGTGCTCGCCGACCTGACGCCGGGTTTCAGCACCACCGGCACCATCCGCAAGATGGGCGGCGCCGACTGAGTACGCGGTCGCCTCAGATCGCGTCTGGATCCTCGAGCCGCGCGAGACGTTCGGCGCCGAGGCGCGCGGCGTCGATCAGCAGCGCCTTGCGGCGCGCCGCCGCAACGGCGCGGAGCGGCGAGGGCCGCAGGATCGCGCCTCCCCAGGCATCCGCCACAATGAGACCGGCCTCCACCGGGATCAGCTCCTGCGGAAAGTCCGCCGCCACCGCGACATAGAAGCTGTCGCACCAGTCGAGATAGTCCGGCCACTTGGCGTCGGCCCGCCAATCCTCAATCGAGGACTTCACCTCGACGATGGTGAGTTCACCCTTGCGGCCGATGCAAAAGAGATCGGCCCGCCGGCCGTCGGGCAGCGTCACCTCGTGCAACACCGCGGCACCGGTTTGGCGCATCAGCCGGGCAGCGCCCCGCCTCACCGCGGTAGTGACATCGGGCCTTGTAGGGGCGGGCTGGACGCTCATTCCTCAGAATCGATCGGTGAATTCACTGGCCATGAAAAAAGCCATAGGCCGCCTCTCGCCGGGGGTTGGACCGTATGGTAAAAGTCCCCTATTCGCCACGCGCCCGTGGCCTATTCATTTGCCGAGTCCCCCCAATGTCACAGACCCCCGATCGTCCCGATCAACCGAAAGAAAGCGTCGCGTCGCCCGGCCGTCGTCGTGCGTTGGCGCGCCTCGGCATCGCGGCCGGCATCGCCTACAGCGCGCCGACCGTGCTGCGGCTTGATCGGCAGGCGCATGCCGCCCCGACGCCCTGCCCGTCGCCCTACTGGCCTGGCCCGCGTCCCGCGACCTGTCCCAAGAAGCGGTGACGCTGTCCGCTGCGGGTCTGGCCGCGCTTGAGGCTCAGGTCCGTCGCGACCTCGCGCTGATCTCGTATCCTGAGCGCCGCTGGCTCGCGCCGCGTCGCGGTCCGGCCGGCGAACCGGTCCTCGATGTGCTGATCGTGGGCGGCGGCCAGTGCGGCCAGGCGCTCTCCTTCAAGCTGAAGCTTGAGCGCATCGACAATCATCTGGTGATCGATCGCGGACCGGCGGGTGCCGAAGGGCCGTGGCGCACGTTCGGCCGCATGAAGACGCTCCGCACCTGGAAGACGGTGACGGGCCCCGATCTCGGTATTCCCTCGCTCACCTACCAGAGCTGGTTCGAGGCGCAGTTCGGCGCGGCCGCCTTCGAGGCGCTGGGCAAGGTCGCGCGCGAGAGCTGGAGCGACTATCTCCACTGGCTGCGCCACATGCTCGCCCTGCCGGTACGCGTCGGTACCGAGTTTCTCGGCGTCGCACCGGACGGGCCTCTCCTGCGCGCGCGGGTCCGCGATGCCGAGGGCGAGCGCGATATCCTCGCGCGATATCTGGTGCTGGCGACCGGCATCGAGGCGGCGGGCCGCTGGACGATGCCCGACTTTGTTGAGGCGCTGCCGACAGCGCTGCGGGCGCACGCCGCCGATCCGATCGACTTCGCGCGGCTCGCCGGCAAGCGCGTCGGTGTGCTGGGCGCCGGCGCGTCGGCCTTCGACAACGCGGCCTGCGCGCTCGAGGCGGGCGCCGAGGTCCATCTCTTCTGCCGTCGGCCCGCGCTGCAGCGCGTGCAGCCTTACAAGTGGCTGTCGTTTCCCGCCTTCTTTCGTCACCTCGCCGATCTCGACGATGAGCGGCGCTGGCGCCTGATGAAGCACGTGCTGGATTTGCGCGAGGCGTTGCCGGTTGAGACCTGGGATCGCGTCACGCGCCACGCGGCGTTCCATCTGCACACCGGCGCGCCCTGGCTCGGCGCGCGCGCCGATGGCGGACGCGCGGTGGTCGCCACGCCGGGGGGCGAGCAGGCGTTCGACTTCCTGATCTGCGGCACCGGCTTTGCCATCGACCTCGCCGCACGATCCGAGCTTCGTTCGTTCGCGGCCCTGGTGAAGCTGTGGCGCGACGCGCGGCCCCAGCCGCACGATCCCGCCGACGCGCGCCTCCTCGCCTATCCGTGGTTGGGGCCGGGCTTCGAGTTCGTCGAGCGTAGCGCCGGCACTGCGCCATGGCTCGGCCGCGTGCGCCTCTTCAACTTCGGCAGCACGATGAGCTTCGGGCCGAGCGGCTCGTCGATCAACGCCATGAAGTTCGCGGTGCCGCGCCTGGTCGAGAGCATCACCCGCGATCTCTTCTGCGAGGAGATCGACGCGCTTCAGGCCGGTCTTGAAGCCTACGACACGCCAGAGTTCCCCGAGTCCTTCGCTCGCGACCGCTGACGCGCCCGAACGGCGGTGAGGTCCTACTTCGCCGGGGGGCGGAGCCGGGGCGGGCTGGCCTCCGGGGGACGCTCGCGTTGCGGTTTGAAGGCGGCGGCCTGCCGCTCGCCCTGACGGCGGTCAGCGTCGCTGAGACCTTGCGCGAGCTTCTCACGGATCGCGCGCGAGTCCGGTTGTTCGGCGCGCTCCGCCAGCAACAGCCACTGATAGCCCTCGGCCATATCCTGGCGGCCACCCAGCCCCGAGATCAACCAGATGCCGAGCGTGTGCTGTGCCTCGGGCAGGCCCTGCCGGGCCGCGCGCTCGTACCAGGTTTGCGCCTGTTGCGCGTCGCGCGCGACGCCCGCGCCGGCAAAGAAGGCGTTGGCGAGCTTGAACTGGGCCGAGGGCACGCCCGCGTCGGCCGCGAGCCGGTACCAGCCCAGCGCGTTGGCCAACAGCTCCTCGTTGCGCGCCTTGTCGCGCTGCGCGGGCATGCGTGCCGCAAGATCGCCCAGCGCGAGCGCCGCTTCCGGCACGCCGCTTTCCCAGGCGTGGGTGAGCCAGCGTTGCGCCTGCGCAACGTCACGGCGCGGCGTGATCGGATCGGAGAGCGCGAGGCCAAGCCGTAGCGCCGCCAGCGGATGGCCGCGTTCGGCGGCGCGGCGAAACAGATCGATCGCGCGCATGAGATCGGCGCCCGGCTGCGCGGTGTCGTCGAACGTGCGACCGAGCAGATACTGCGCGTGCGGATCGCCGTCGGCGGCGGCCTTCTCGAACCAGGCCCGCGCCTCGACCGGATCGCGCGCCACGCCGCGCCCTCGCCAGTGCAGGGTCGCGAGGTTCAGTTGGGCGCGGCGATGGCCGGCCTCGGCGGCACGGCGGAATAGCTCGGCGGCGCGCTCCTCGTTGCGCGGCACGCCCGTGCCGTCGGCGAACACCAGCGCCAGACGATGGTGTCCTTCCGCCGAGTCTCCATCCGATGCGCGCTGCAACAGCGCCAGCGCCTCGCGCGTGGCGCCGCGGTCGAGCTGGACGGCGCCGAGCCAGGCCTGGGCGTCGGCGTCGCCGGCGCTGGCGAGCGGTCGCAGCGCCTGCTCGGCGGTCGCCAGATCGCCGGCGCGGTAGGCCGACACGCCGGGGCGCAGCGGCTCGGCGACATCGCCGGCCTCGTCGGCCCGCGCCGAAGCGGCCGCGAGCGTCAGGAACGCCGCCAGCAGCGCGGCGGCGGCGCGCCTCATTTGGTCTTGAACTTGTACGCCTTGGCCTCGGCCTTGGCCTTCTCGATCTCGTCCGGCTTCATGTCGCGCACCAGCTGCTCGAGCAGCTGCTCGGCGTTGGGCACGTTCCAGTGAACCGCGATCGCCACCCACTTGTACGCCTCGACGAAGCTCTTGGGCACGCCCTTGCCCTCGGCGAAGGCGCCCGCGATCGGGATCATCGCCGGCGTGTAGCCGCGCTCCGCCGCATCGAGCAGTAGCGGCGTCGCCTTGTTCACGTCGAACAGCTTGGACTCGGCGTTGCCATAGACGTAGAGGCCGAGCAGGAACTGCGCGCGCGGATCGCGGGCGGCGATCAGGGTCTGCAGCGCCTTCTCCGCGCCCGCGCCGTCGTTGGCCTGCAGCGCCTTAACCGCTTCCTCGATGTTGGCGTGGGCCGGCAACACCGGCAGGGCGAAGAGGGCAGCGGCGAAAGCGAGACGGGCGAGGCGCACGGGAACGGCTCCGCGGACGGTGTTTAGGGACGGCGGGTCGTCTAGCATGAAATTTGGGGCCGAAACACGGCTACCGGACGCGAGGAGGGGCGCATGTTGGGACGCTTGGCCGAATGGGTGAACGGCGATGCCGTGCTGGTGCGGCGTGGCCGGTCGTTGACGGCGCGGATCCTGGTGGAGAGCGGCGCGCAAAGCTGGCTGATCCATGTCGCCGAGGGGCGCGTTGCGCGCGTGGAGGAGGGGCCCTTCACCATGCCGTCCTGGACCTTTGCGCTGCGGGCCGATGGCGAGAGCTGGCGACGCTTCTGGGCGGCGCGGCCCGCCCCCGGCGACCACGACCTGCTGGCGTTGGTTCGGCGCGGCGTACTTCGGCTGGAGGGTGACCTTCGACCGCTCTTCGCCCATCTGCTCTATGTGAAGGGACTGATGGAAGCGCCGCGCCGCGCCGCGCTGGCGTCGTCGTGAGCGCCTTGTTCGAGCCGATCATCGGGCGCTATCTCGGCCTCGACTTCGACGGCCGGCGCCATCGCGTCTATGTCGAGGAAGCGGGCACGGGCATCCCGCTTCTCTGTCTGCACACGGCCGGCGCCGACGGCCGGCAGTATCGCGGCGTGCTGAACGATCCCGAGATCCGCGCGCGCTATCGCGTCATTGCGTTCGACCTGCCCTGGCACGGCAAGTCCTCGCCACCCGCGGGTTTCGAGCGCGAGGAGTATCGGCTGACGCGCGATGTCTATACGCGCTTCACGCTCGCCATCGCCGATGCGCTGGAACTCGATCGTCCGGTGGCGATGGGCTGCTCGATCGGCGGTCGGCTGATCCTCAATCTCGCGATCGAGCATGCCGCGCGGTTTCGCGCGCTGATCGGTCTGCAGGCCTCCGCGCATGTCGCGCCTTACTACGACACGCAGTGGCTGCATCACGCGGAGGTGCATGGCGGCGAGGTTTGCGCCGGTGTCGTGTCCGGTCTGGTCGGTCCTGATGCGCCACCGGCCGATCGCTGGGAGACGTTGTGGCACTACATGCAAGGCGGCCCGGGCGTGTTCAAAGGCGACTTGCACTTTTACAAACTCGATGCCGATCTGCGTGAACGTGTCGGCGCCATCGATACCGCGCGCTGCCCGCTCTATCTTCTGACCGGCGAATACGACTATTCCTGTACGCCGGACGAGACCCGCGCGGTCGCCGCCGCCGTTCCGGGCGCGCGTTGCACGATCATGAAGGGCCTCGGACACTTTCCCATGAGCGAGGATCCGGCCGCGTTCCTGGGTTACCTGCGACCCCTGCTTTCCGAGATCGCCGGATGACGGAATCTTCTTGCAGTTGGAATCAACACGACGAGGTCGGGTTTTCCGCTCTGAGTTATTGATAAAAATTCAGAAAAGTCGGATTCCGCCGAAATTCGCACGCCCCCTGATCCCCCCTTTCTGAGTATCAGGATTCTGACGGCCTTTGATTTTATTGGCTTTTTTGACTCCCATCAGGCCCGAGATATGCGTTTTTGCAGATAGGCATTCATCCAACCCGCTGTTAATCTCTTGTCATTAAGTCGTTCGCTAATTCTTTGCTTTCATTCTATTAAAGGTCTTCACCCACAGGCAGCGCTCCGCGCGCCACATCCCCAAGTTCCCCAAAGCCCGCAACGGCTCCCCAAGCCGTCCGACGAAGCCCCTTCCCCACACCCCATAGGCTTCGTCCCTTCCCCACCCCAGCGGGCTCCTACGAGAGGCCGGTCGTTCCCCAAGCGACCGGCCTTTCTCTTGTCTGGACGGCAACGATCTGTGGGCCGGGGAGACTTCCCAAAAACGCCTATCTCGGCTGGGGAAAACTCAGGAAAATGGGGAGCGCGAGTCCGTGAGATATGCATTTATGCAGATGACGGGGCCGCCCGGCTCTGTTAATGTTCTCTCATTAAGACGGCCTTTATTACTTTGGTATCCATATGAAAATCGTTGGTTTTCCGGTCGATATCTCGACCTGTCGCGACGGGCGCATCGTGCGGGGTCTTCGGACTCGGCAGGCGTTGATCCAGGCGACGCTTGATCTCATCCAGGCGGGCGACGTGGAGCCGACCTCGGCGGCGATTGCGACGATTGCCGGTGTGTCGAGCCGCGCGCTCTTCCAGCACTTCACCGCGCTTGGCGATCTCTACGCGGCGGCGTTCGAGTTGGCCGTGAGCCGCGCGCTCGGTGCCAACCGCGAAGTCGATGGCGCGCAGTCGCTGTTCAATCGCATCGAGACACTGGTCGCGGATCGCGCGGCGCTGTTCGAGGAGTGGCTGCCGGTGTGGCGCTTCGCGGAGCGCGTGCGCGCAGTGGCGCCCGCGGTCGACGCGGGAGTTGCGCAGCTGCGTGCCACTTTGCGCCAACGATTGGAGACGTGGTTCGCCCTGGAACTCGCCGCGCTCGAGCCCGCGCACCGCGAGGTGCTGCTCGACTCGCTGGATCTCGCGTTCGGTTTCGATAGCTGGATGAGCATGCGCCGCCAGCTTCGGCTTTCGCCGATTCACGCGTCGCGCACCTGGCGCTTCACGGCGCAGGCGATCGTGGCCCAGGCGATGGCGACGCCGCGCACGGTTTTGCGGCCGGTCTGAGCGCGGTCGCCGATCAGGCAAAAAGAAAAGGCGGCCCCGCGGGGCCGCCTTTGTCGTTTGCGGGCGCGCGCTTACTTGGCGCGATACTTGTCGTGGCAGGCGCCGCAGGTGCGGCCCACCGCACCGAACGCCGTGCCGACGGCCGCGAGGTCGCCCGAGCCGGCCGCCACCGCGAGCGCGTCGGCAGCATCGGCCGTCGCCTTGCTGGCGGCCTCGAAGCCACGCCAGTCGGTCCAGATCACCGGCAGCGCCTTGGTATCGCCGGTCCCCGAACCCGCCGGGTACATCTTCACGTGCGCGAGCTCGAGTTCCTTGAGCTTGGCGGCGTGCGGGATCACGTCGCGGGTGTTGCCCTTATTGTCGATCACGGCCTTGATGGCGCGCATCGCGGCGCCCGACTGCTTGCGGTTCTCCTTGCGATCGGCGATCGCGTTGCCCTGGGCGAAGGCGATCGTCGCGCCGCCAACCATCGCACCGGCCGCCATCGCGCCGATCAATGCCACTACCAAAGTCTTGCGCATGTCCATCCTCTCCGCGTTCTTTGTGGTCCGTCAGCGCGCGCGGCGAGCTGCGGCTCACGCCGACTGTCGCAGACTGCGGCGCAAAACACCACGTGGCAGGCGAGAACTTTGTGCATCACGAGCGCGTGTAGGGAGTTTCGAGCCTGTAACCGGACGGTATGTTCGGCCTGCGACCTCTGCTATGGTGGCGTGCTATTCGGAGCGGGGTGCCCCGGCCTTTATTGGTTAGTGCGATAACGGGGATCTCGATGCGCCATTTCCTGGCCTTCGCCTTTGCGGCAGCCATCCTGGCGGGCTGCGCCACCTCGACCGGTCTGCCGCCGTTGCCCGAGGCGACCGCCAGCGCCGGACCAACGCCGATCGCGCCAGGACGTCCGGGCGGCGCTCTGCCGCCACCCTCCAGCGCGCCGGTGTCGGCCAGCAATCCCTCCAACGCCATCGTCGCGGTGAACCAGTCGACCGCAGCGACGCTTCCCCTCCACGCTCCCCCTGCGACGCGGGCCGAGAATAGCTGCGCGCCCGAGCCGTACCGCTTCACGTCCAGGGCAGGGTATGAGGCGGTCCGCGTCAAGGACTGCCGCACCGACCAGCTCCTTTATCTGCCGGCCACGGCGCAAGCGCAGATCGACGGGCATGTCGCGGAGTGCCAGCGCCGCTGCACCGGGCGTTGACGGGATGAGCGCGCCCGATCGGCCGCGGATTCGCGTCTGGGATCTCCCGGTCCGTCTCTTTCACTGGACCCTCGTGCTCCTGATCGTCGTGTCGTATCTGACGGGCCGCGCTGGCGGCGACTGGATGACTCTGCATTTCTGGTCCGGCTACGGGATCCTGACGTTGATCCTGTTTCGTATCGTCTGGGGCTTCGTCGGCAGCACGACCGCGCGCTTCTCCGATTTCGTGAAGGGTCCGATGGCGGCCATCGGCCATCTGCGCGAGCTCCTCGGCAAGTCGGGGCCACACGATGCCGGCCACAATCCAGTGGGCGGGGCGATGGTGGTGGCGCTCCTGTTTGCGGTCCTGGTGCAGGCGGCCGCCGGACTGTTCGCGGCCGACACCGATACCGGCATGGTGAACGGCCCGTTGTCGCGTCTGGTCTCCGACGGCTGGGTCGATCGCATCACCGCTCTGCACAAGGGCTGGATCAACCTGATCCTCCTGATGGTCGCGGCGCACGTGCTGGCCGCGCTGGTCTATCTCGTCTGGAAGAAACAGAACCTGATTGCCGCAATGATCACCGGGACCAAACCCGCGTCGGACGTGGTGCCGCCGGGCCAGCCGGCCCCGCGGCTTGCCTTCGCAAGCAACCGGCTAGCGGTTTCGATCCTGCTCGCCGCCGCCGCCCTCGTTTACTTCATCGTCCGCTGAGGTCGATGGTCCGAGGACTCCGCGCTTGCTTAGGCGAGAAATGTTATAATATAACATTTTCATGCTCGCCACTGACACCGCCACGGCCCATCCGCGCGCCCTCGCGTCGACGCCGACCCAACCCGTTCATACCGGAACCTCGCCCGCGATCCTTGCCGCGCTGAAAGAGCCGGAAACCGAGCTCGCGATCTGGCAACGCACGCTCCCGCCAGAATTGGCGCAGTGGCTGGGCACCGTGTCGCCTCCCGCGACCCACGGCGTTCGCGGCATTGCGCACCCATCCGAACTGGGCCCCGCGCTGGCCGACTGGATCGCAACCTGGCGGCCGGGCAATGCCGTCGCCGGCGCGGCCCTGATCGCCGACATCGTGCAGCTCGCGACGCTCTTCACCGATGTCATTGGTACCAAGCAGGTCGACTACCGCTTGGAATGGATTGCCGGCGATTCCTGCTGGAAGTTCCATCGCGACTGCGTGAGTGCCCGATTGCTGACGACCTATCGTGGCCCGGGCACGCAGTGGGTGACGCCGGACCTATCCGACGGCGCGCTGCGCGCGCAACGCGCCTTCGATGGCCGCATCCGCGCGCTGGGCACGGGCGATGTGTCGGTCTTCACCGGCTCCTGCGCAGGCGACGGCAGGGGTATCGTGCATCGGTCGCCGCCGATCAGCGGCAGCGGCGATGTGCGTCTGCTACTGTGCCTCAATCCGCCCCACGGCGGAGACCATGAAGTCCAGCCGGGGGTTGCTTGATGTCTGGCGCCACGCTTTCTGTTTGCACGCGCTGCCGGCCGGCGGGTTGGACCGGCCCCGACGAGGACCGGCCCGGCGCTGTGCTCGCGAATGAGCTGGAGGCGGCTCTGGAGGCCGGCAAGCTGGCGCACGATATCGAGTTCCGGCGCGTGCGGTGCATGAGCCAGTGTCTGCGACCCTGCGTGATCTCGTTGGGGGATGACACGCGCTACACCTATCTCTTCGGTGACCTGGCGCCGGACGCCCATGCTCAAGATGTGCTGCAAACCGTCGCGCTTTGGCTGACGACGCCTGAGGGCTATATGACCCGACAGGAACGTCCCGAATCCATGCGCACCGGAATCCTTGGCCGCCTGCCGCCGCTTGAATCGTCGCACGAGCTCGTCGTGTCGCGACGCCAGTTCGCGGCCGGCGCAAACCCCTCCGTTGATCGCGCAAACAAGTCGGGTGACGTGTCTTGATCCGCCGTTCGCTGCTCGCCGCTGCCGCGGCCATTGCTCTCGCCTCGCCCGCGCTTGCCCGCGATCCCCTGGTCGTTGGCCAGACCTTTATCGCCGCCGGACTCGATCCGGCTCGCGGTTCCGCCGGCTGGGCGCTGGTCAGTCACGGTGTGGCCGAGAAGCTCTTCACCGTGAACCAGCGCGGTCGACTGGAGCCTCAGCTCGCCGAGGCCGCGACCCGGATCGATGAGCGCACATGGACGGTCACGCTGAAGGCCGGCCGCAAGTTTTCCGATGGCACGCCGGTCACGGCGCGCGCCATCGCCGAGACGCTGGCGCGCACTGTTACCGAGAATGCCGCCGCGCGCGCGAGCGCCGGCACGGTGACCTTCGAGGCGACCGGCGATCTCGCCTTGCGGGTTCAAGGTGAGCGCGCCATCCCGTCCGTCGCCGCCCTGCTCGCGGAGTGGGCCTTCGCAATCTACCGGCGCGACGGCGACCGCACCCTCTACACCGGGCCCTGGGCTGTCGAGAGCTACGAGGCCGATCGCCGACTGAAGCTCGTTCCCAATGCGCACCATCCCGCTGGGGGCGGTCTGCCGCCGGTCGAGGTCCGCCGTTTCCCCGATGCCCAGGCCCTGGCGCTCGCCGCCCAGGCCGGTGAAGTCGATCTCGCTTTCAATGTTCCGGCCGAGACCTTGCCGCGCCTGCAGCGCGGCGACGGAATCACCGTGAAATCTTTCCCGGTCAGCTACCAGTACATGGCGTGGCTCAACACGACGCGGCCGGCGTTGGCCGATGTCCGGGTGCGCCGCGCGATCGATCTCGCGATCGACCGTGCCGAGCTGGTCAAGACTCTGGGCGGCGGCATGCCCGCGACGGGCGCCTACGCGCCGGAGTTTCCGTTCTCCGGCAAGGCGGCGCGGCCGTTCGATGCCGCACGGGCCGCGGCGTTGCTCGACGAGGCCGGTTGGCGGCTCGAGGGCGGCGTGCGGCGCAAGGACGGTGCCGCGCTGCGCCTCGAGGTCGTTGCCTACCCGCAGCGGCCGGATCTCGTGACGATGCTGCCGGTGGTGCGTGCGCGCCTCACTGCGCTCGGTATTGAAGTCGCCACGCGCGTCTCGGAGAATGTCTCGGTGACCGCGAAGGAAGGCAGCTTCGACATGCTGATGTGGGCGCAACATACCGCGCCCGCCGGCGATCCCGCGTTCTTCCCCAATCTGTTCCTGCGCTCTGGTGCTGCCAACAATCACGCGCGGTTCGCCGATCCGGGACTCGACGCCTTGCTGGACGGGTTCGGCCGCGAAAGCGATGCCGAGCGCCGGGCCGAGATCGCCGCGCGCGCCGAGCAGCGCGTCTTCGAGATGGCGCCCGTCGTCTACCTGCTCACGCCGGTCTGGCACGTCGCGGTCTCGCGTCGCGCCGCGGCCTACACGCCGTGGGGCTCCGACTACCATATTGTTCGGCCCGATCTGCGGCCGGCGCGATGATCTCCTGAGACACGCGGCGCTCTCGGCGGTTCTGCTGACGGCGCTGGCGCTGGTTTCCTTTGCGCTGCCGAGAGCGCTGCCCGGTCATCCGGCGGAAACAATCCTCTTTCGCCTCGGTGTCGTGCCGACGCCCGAGGCGGTCCGTGCCTTCACCGAACAAGCGGGGCTTGATCGGCCGTTGATCGCGCAGTTCGTCGCCTGGATCGGGCGACTGGCCGCCGGCGATTGGGGCCAATCGCTGCGCGGTGGCGAACAGGTCGCGGCCGGCCTCCTCGAACGACTGCCGGCGTCGCTCGCCATCGGCGCGGGCGGCCTCGCGCTGGGCGCGGCGATGGCGCTCGCCTTGGGGTTTGCCGCCGCGGCAGGCAATCGCCCGGCTGAATCGGTCTCGCGCGGGCTGGCCTTTTTCGCCCAGGCCGTGCCGGCTTTCGTCGCGGGGCTGGCCGCGATCCATGTCTTCGGCGTCGAGTTGCGCTGGATAAGGCCCTTCGGCGGCGGCCCGCTTGAGCGGGTCCTGTTGCCCACGGCGCTGGTCGCGCTCTACAGCGCCGGCGCGCTCGCCCGTCTGGTCGCGCTGGAAACGCGCCGCGCCATGGCCATGCCGTTCTTCGTCGCCGCCCGCGCCAAGGGTCTGTCGCTGGGCGCCGCGGTTCGGGGCCATGCCGGTCCCTTTGGGGCGATCGCGCTCCTCGCGGCGCTGCGTGTCGAGGCGGCGTGGGTGGTCGGCGGCACCGCCGTTGTCGAGGTGCTGTTCGCCACGCCCGGCATCTCCGCCTGGATGGTCGATGCCATCGGCGATCGCGACTGGCCGGTGCTCCAGGCCTATCTGTTGCTCGTCGGGCTCTGGCTGATCGCGGTGGAGGCGCTGTCGTCGATGGCGCTCACGCGGCTCGATCCACGGCGCCGCCCGTGATGCCCTCCGCCGGGTACCGCCGATACCTGCCGCTGGCGCTGGTCTGCGCCCTCGCCGTGGCCGGGATGTGGGTGTCCGATGCGACGGTGCATGGCATCGATCTCGACCGTCGCCTCGCGGGACCATCGCTCGCCAGTCCGCTCGGAACCGATGCGGTGGGGCGCGACGTGTTCGCCCGCGTCGTGGCCGGCGGGGGGCGGGCCCTTGCGGTGGTGGCGTTGACGCTCGCCGCGAGCCTTGCCGGCGGTGTCGCGCTTGCCACGCTGTGGTTCGCGAGCCCTGAAGCGTTGCGATCGCCGCTCGTGCGGCTGTGCGATCTCGCGATCGGCGTGCCGACGCTTCTGGTGGCGCTGGTCGTCGCGGGCGCGGTCGGCCTGTCGCCGCTGTCGGCGGCGCTTGCCCTGGCGGTGGGCGGCAGCGCCTCCGTCGCTCATCTCGCGATCGGGCTGGGTCGATCGGTTCTGCGATCGCCCGCCGTGAGGGCGGCGCGCGCGATGGGCGGCACGCCGGTGCATCTTGTCCGCCGCCATCTCGGTCCGGCGCTCGCGCCCCCCATCCTGCTGGCGCAGGGCTACGAGGCCGGGCGGGTGCTTCTTGCCTGGTCGGCGCTCACCTTTCTCGGCGTCGGCGCCGACACCAGCCAGCCCGACTGGGGCGCCATGGTGTTCGAGTATCGCGTGCACCTGTTCGATGCGCCGTGGCTGGTCCTCGGCCCGTCGGCGGCGATCCTGGTTCTGGCGTTCGTCTGCGCCCAGGTCACCGACCCGCGCGCGACGGTTTCCATGGGCGACAAACCCCTCTAGGGTGCGCGCCGCTCCTGTGAACTTGGATTTTGCACCATGAAATTTGCCGGTACTGATTCCTACGTCGCCAGCGACGACCTGCGCGTGGCTGTCAACGCCGCGATCGCGCTGCAGCGACCGCTGCTCATCAAGGGCGAGCCGGGCACCGGCAAGACCGTGCTCGCGCACGAGGTCGCCAAGGCGCTGAACGCGCCGCTGATCGAGTGGCACATCAAGTCGACCACCAAGGCCCAGCAGGGTCTCTACGAGTACGACGCGGTCTCGCGCCTGCGCGACAGCCAGCTGGGCGACGAGCGGGTCAAGAACATCGCCAACTACATCAAGCGCGGCAAGCTGTGGGAGGCCTTCACCTCCAAGGAACGCCCGGTGCTGTTGATCGACGAGATCGACAAGGCCGACATCGAGTTCCCCAACGATCTCCTGCTCGAGCTCGATCGCATGGAGTTCTACGTGTACGAGACGCAGGAAGTGGTGAAGGCCGCGCAGCGGCCGGTGGTGATGATCACCTCCAACAACGAGAAGGAGCTGCCCGACGCGTTCCTGCGCCGCTGCTTCTTCCACTACATCCGCTTCCCCGATCGCGAGACGATGACGCAGATCGTCGATGTCCACTTCCCCGGCCTGCAGCGCAACCTGCTGCGCGAGGCGCTGAACGTGTTCTACGACATCCGCGAAGTGCCGGGCCTCAAGAAGAAGCCCTCGACGTCGGAGCTGCTCGATTGGCTGAAGCTCCTTATGGTCGAGGACATGTCGCCCGACCAGCTGCGCTCGAAGGATGCCAAGCAGCTGATCCCGCCGCTGCACGGCGCGCTGCTCAAGAACGAGCAGGACGTCCATCTGTTCGAGCGCCTGGCCTTCATGGCGCGGCGCGAACAGCGTCAGTGACGGCGTCCCCCTTGTCCTGAGCGACGCGAAGGATCCCGGCCATGTTCACCAACTTCTTCCTCGAGCTCCGCCAGGCCAAGGTGCCGGTGTCGATCAAGGAGTACCTCGCGCTGATGGAGGCGATGGACAAGGGCGTCGCCGACTACAGCGTCGACGACTTCTACTTCCTGTCGCGCTCGGTGCTGGTGAAGGACGAGCGCAACCTCGACAAGTTCGACAAGGTGTTCGGCCACGTCTTCAAGGGCCTTGAGGCCGTGCCCGGCGAGGGCGTGGCGGCGGAGATCCCCGAGGAATGGCTGCGCAAGCTGGCCGAGAAGCTTCTCACCGAGGAGGAGAAGAAGCAGATCGAGGCGATGGGCGGCTGGGAGAAGCTGATGGAGACGCTGAAGAAGCGTCTCGAGGAGCAGCAGAAGCGCCACCAGGGCGGCAGCAAGTGGATCGGCACCGCCGGCACCTCGCCGTTCGGCGCCTACGGCTTCAATCCCGAAGGCGTGCGCATCGGCCAGGACAAGAACCGCGAGGGCCGCGCGGTCAAGGTGTGGGACAAGCGCGAGTACAAGAACCTCGACGACACCGTCGAGATCGGCACGCGCAACATCAAGATCGCGCTGCGTCGGCTGCGCAAGTTCGCGCGCGAGGGCGCCGAGACCGAGCTCGACATGCCCGATACGATCCGTTCGACGGCGCGCAACGCGGGCTATCTCGACATCAAGATGGTCGCGGAGCGGCGCAACAAGATCAAACTCTTGATCCTGTTCGACATCGGCGGCTCGATGGACGCCCACATCCGCGTCTGCGAGGAGCTGTTCTCGGCGGCGCGCTCGGAGTTCAAGCACCTCGAATTCTTCTACTTCCACAACTGCCTCTACGAGAAGCTGTGGAAGGACAATCGCCGCCGCCACGTCGACACCTATCCGACGGCGCAGGCGCTGCACACCTTCCCGTCCGACTACAAGGTGATCTTCGTCGGCGACGCCTCGATGAGCCCCTACGAGATCGCCTATCCCGGCGGCTCGGTGGAGCACTGGAACGAGGAGGCGGGCCAGGCCTGGATCCAGCGCGTCACCGATACCTGGCGCAGCACGGTGTGGCTGAACCCGGTGCCCGAGCGACACTGGAGCTACACGCCCTCGATCCAGCTCCTGAAGCAGCTGATGGGCGATCGCATGTACCCGCTGACGCTGGGCGGCCTCGACAGTGCGATGAAGGAATTGAACAAGTGACGGGCACGCGCCCGTCACCGTGAGGGAGAGCGCCACATGAAGACCGGACCCGCCATCGCCGAAATTCTCAAGCGCGAGGGCGTCGACCATCTCTTCGCGTATCCCGTCAACCACATGATCGAGCACTGCGCGGCGATCGGCATCCGTCCGATCATCGTGCGCCAGGAACGCATCGGCCTGCACATGGCCGACGCCATGTCGCGGCTCACCAAGGGCCGGCGCATGGGCGTGTTCTGCATGCAGCACGGGCCCGGTGCCGAGAACGCCTATGGCGGCGTCGCCCAGGCGTTCGGCGAGTCGGTGCCGCTCCTGGTGATCCCGCAGGGCTATCCGCGGCGCATCGCGCATGTGCCGCCCAACTTCAACTCGACCATCGCCATGGCGCATGTCGCCAAGCACTGCGAGCCGGTGACCTCGGGCAAGGAGGTCGCGAACATCTTCCGCCGCGCCTTCTCGCTGCTGCGCAACGGCCGCGGCGCGCCGGTCGTGGTCGAGCTGCCGGCCGATGCCTTCGCCGACGAGGTGGCGGATCCGCTGGCCTATGAACCCGCGGTGACCGCCAAGTACGGTCCCGATCCGGCGGCGCTGGCGGCCGCCGCGAAGGCGCTTGTGGGCGCGCACCGGCCGGTGATCTATGCCGGCCACGGCGTGCACTGGTCGGAGGCCTATGCCGAGCTGCGCGAGCTCGCTGAGCTTTTGGCCGCGCCGGTCTGCACCAGCCTGCAGGGCAAGAGCGCCTTCGACGAGATCCATCCTTTGTCGCTGGGCTCCGGCGGTCGCGCCTATCCCCGCGCGGTGCGCAGCTTCCTCGATCGCGCCGATGTTCTGTTCGGCGTCGGCTGCTCCTTCACCGAGACCAATTTCGGGATCTCGATGCCGTCGGGCAAGACGGTCATCCATGCCACGCTCGATCCCGATCACATCAACAAGGACTTGCGCTGCCATCATGCGCTGATCGGCGATGCAAAGCTGACGCTTGCCGCGCTGATCGCCGCCTGCAAGCCGCTGGTGGGCGCCAAGAAGCGCGACGCCGCGCCGGTCGCCGCCGAGATCGCGGCGATGCACAAGGCCTGGCTCGCCGAGTGGACGCCCAAGCTCGAGAGCGCGGAGGCGCCGCTCAACCCCTATCGCGTGCTCTGGGACCTGCAGAAGACCGTCGACATCGCCAACACCATCATCACCCACGATGCCGGCAGCCCGCGCGATCAGCTCTCGCCGTTCTGGCGCACCACCGCGCCGCACACCTATATCGGCTGGGGCAAGACCACTCAGCTGGGCTACGGCCTCGGCCTCGCCATGGGCGCCAAGCTCGCCTGCCCGGACAAGCTCTGCATCAATGTCTGGGGCGACGCCGCGATCGGCTTCACCGGCATGGATTTCGAGACCGCGGTGCGCGAGCGCATTCCGATCCTGTCGATCCTGCTCAACAACTTCTCGATGGCGATCGAGCTCGCGATCATGCAGGTCTCGACCGAGAAGTACCGCTCGACCGACATTTCCGGCGACTATGCCGCGATGGCGAGAGCCTTCGGCGGCTATGGCGAGCGCGTGACCAAACCCGAGGACATCGTGCCCGCGATCCGGCGCGGTATCGAGCAGACGAAGAAGGGCGTGCCCGCGCTCCTCGAGTTCATCACCTCGAAGGAAGTCTCGATTTCCGTGCCCAAGAGCTGAGGAGCGCGACATGACCGTCATTCTCACCGATCGCGCGGAGCATCGCGTCACGACGGTGGGGACATTCCTTTCCGCCGCCGATGCCGAGCGGGTCACCGGCTGGACGCTGAAGCCCGAAGGCATGTGCCGCGACGAGGCGTGCGTGCCGCTGCCGGCCGGCGCGGTGCGCGGCGGCGCGGTCGATGTCGCGGCCTTCTGGCGCAAGCTGGGCGGACCGGTCGCGGCGACGGGCGCGGGCGATGTGCTTGCCCTCGGCGCGCCGGCCGAGAGCCGCAACGCCGCGCTGGAGGGGCTCGAAGCGCCGGACTTCACCTTGCCCGATATCGACGGCGTGCCGCGCACGCTCTCGCAGCTGCGCGGGCGCAAGGTGTTCATGGCCACCTGGGCCAGTTGGTGAGGCTGCCGACTTGACTTGCCCGTGTGGCAGCAACTCTTCAGCGAACTCAAGGACCGGGGTTTCATGGTGGTGGCGGTGGCCGAGGAAAGCCGCGGCGGCGATCACGCCCGCTCCTGGATCGAGGCGGCGAAGTCCGACTATTGGCAGCTGATCGACACCGACCATCTGGTGAGCGATCTCTACAATCTCGTGAACGTGCCGCAGGCGATCTGGATCGACGAGCGCGGCATCGTCGTGCGGCCGCCCGAGTCGGCCGGCTCGACCGACCATTTCCGCCGCATGGATCTCGCCACCCGTACCCTGGCGCCCGACGACATGGCCGCGCGCCTCGCCGCGCGGCAGGCCTATCTCGACGCGGTGCGGGCCTGGGTGCGGACCGGCAAGCACGCGCTGCCCGCGGTCGACGCGGCGGCGCGCCAGCCGCGCGTTACGTCCGAGATCGCCGAAGCCCGCGCGCGGTTCCGCCTCGGAGTCTGGCTGCGCCGGCATGGCCGCGCGGCGGAGGGCGATGCCGAGATGGCCGAAGCGAGCCGGCTCCATCCCGAGAGCTGGACAATCTGGCGCCAGGCCGCCGATCTCGACGAGGTCGGCAAGGCGAGCGGTCCGCAATTCTGGGCGCGCGTGAAGGCGCTCGGCGACAAACACTACTACCCGCCCGCCCGACTCTAGAGCGGCCGTTCCCCCTCGCCCCCGCCGGGGGAGAGGGGGTTGAGGCGGAGCGGCTCAGCGCAGACCGGCCGGCAGCTCGATGCCGTCGATGGCGAAGCCACCGGTCTCGAGGGCGCCGCCGTTGGTGCTCTTGCCGTTCATCTCGATGCCATTGAGGGTGAGGCCGTTCAACCAGCGGGCACCCGCCTGAGCCGGGGCGGTGATGGCGGCGGTGGTGGCGATCAGGGCGGCGGTGGCGAGGATGGTCTTGAACATGGCGATCTCCCTTTGAGGTCGGTGGGCCGGCGGGATGCCGTCCGTCGATGGGAGGATCAT
>VGCH01000040.1 GCA_016870115.1 Alphaproteobacteria bacterium
TGTGCCACTGCACAGGGCAACGCCATCACCAGCGCGACGGCAAACCAAATGATCCGCTGCCCAGACGGGAGGACAGTCACTGTCGTCAATCTTAAGTTCGTCCCCGGAATAGCGGGCTCGGGCCGATGGCCGGCAGAAACTCGAAATACCAGAGTTTTCAAGCCACCCCTCGCCGCGCTCATCGAAGCAATAAGTCGATACACTTTCGTCGTGATCTCGACTGTGCTTGAAGGGTTCAGTTTGCCAACAGCCTTTGAGAAAGGAGAGATCTGTGGTCGGCTTCTCTGGCATTTTGAGGACGAGACCTTGGTTGCCTGCACCCCGTCCGGCTGCGCCGTGGCGTTGCGGTACACCGGGCGATGTCCCCGGTGCTCCACCGGGCATCCCACCCGGCGGTGCGCAGTTCATTTGTTGATGTACGCCGGTTGCAGCGCGGGCGACCGCGGCCTTGAGCTCTTCGAGGTCTCCCGCCTTGACGATCGTCCCCTTGGTCACATCAGCAAGGCATTGCAGCTGCGACGTTCCTGTCACATCAATCACGTGGATCTTCAGGTTCTTGTACGCCTGTGCCAGCTCCCGGGCCTCGCCGCAGGGATCGCCCATACAGGTCTCCTCGCCGTCGGTGATGAGAATCACCGACCGCGGGGTGTCGGGATCTCCTTCAGTCCCGAACGCGTCGCGCACCCGGCGCAGCGTCGCCGCGATCGGTGTCCTTCCCCCTGGCTTGAATGCCTCGATCACCCGCTTGGTCTGGCTGCGGTCGAGGGTCGGCACGACGTCGATCTTGGTTTCGCATTGACCATCGAACGAAGCGATGCCGACTGCCGCCTTGCGCGATAGCGAGCCGATCAACTCGTTTGCGGCGTCGCGTGCATCGTCCATCCGCTTGCGGCCCGGCTGTTTCATCAGGGCTTCCAATTTTCGCCCCTCATAGGCGTCGCCCGCGGCTGCCTTGCGTTCCATCTCAAGTATATCGGGACGATTGCCGGCGGGCAGACTCATGCTGCCCGACGTGTCCATCGCCAGCATGACCTGGGCTGGTACCTCGATCGTGTCGCACGGCGGCAGCGGCAGGGGCTTCGTCTCTGTTACGGCTGGCGGGTCAACGGTGCGCTGTTTGCGCACGATCGGAGGCGACTGCAGCGGCGGGTCCGCCGGCTTTGCTTCCATCGGCGGCATGACGGCAGGCGGCGTAGGTGTTGCGAGCGGTGGGGTTGCCGGCGGGCTCATTTCACCCAGACGACCGGGCCGGGACGGTTTCGGTGGCTGTTCCAGTAGCCGACCCGGCAACCGGTCGGGCGGCACGGTGCAGACGTCACCGCCCATTAGGGTGCGCAGCCGATCGCGTTCCTCGGTCAGTCCCTGCGTCACAGTATCGTTCATCGCGCGCTCAGCGAGCACGCTCGATTTCTGCCACCAGATCCAAGGGCGCACCGTCAGCAGCAGCAGCCCGACAAGAATGCCCAGCAGGAACAGGGCAATCCCGGCCCCCAGAAGCCGCCCTTGTGACGGCGCCGGCACAACCACGACCGTGGGCCCGGCGGGCGGTGGAACGGCAGCCGACGGCGGCGGCGGCGGCACCGATGGCGCAGTTTCCGACGCGGCAGTTGGGGCCGCAGGGACGGGAGGAGGCTCATGCGCCGGGCGCACCGGTGGACCGAGCCGTGGCACCTCGACCTCGCCGGCCTCGTTGATGCGCGGCAGGCCGGACCAGCCGACCAGCGTCCCGATCGTGTCCACGAAATGCTTCTCGAGGGCCGCACCGGTCTGTGGCAGGTTCGCCGGAACGAAGCCCCAGTTTACCAAGACCGCCTTGCCGTCGATCACGCGAATGCTATCCGCGGTCGGCACGATGAAGGCGGCCCTCAGCCACGCGCCGAACGGTACTTCGCTGACCAGATCGACGATCGCGTCGAGGCTCCTCCCGAGGTGGGCGATCGCTTCAGCGCGTTCCTGCGCTGGGACCTCGCTAAGCGGCAGGCTCTCGCCTTCGACGGCCGCGTACCAGGCCGCGCTCTTGTACCCGGTGGGCGTCGCCGCCCCGAGCACCGGTTCGGCCAGAAGGGCGGCGCCGCCAAGCATCTTAGCCTCGACGGAGTCCCGGAGGCGCTCGTAGCGGGTCGAAACTGCAACGCCCTCCACGAGCACGGGTGACAGGCCGGCCAGATCCGTCGTGACTATCAGCCTAGATCGCGCCATGGTCCCGCACCGTGGAAAGCATTGCCGTGTCTCTGCCTACATTAGGAGCACTTGGAGGGTCTTGAGGTTGGTCTGGGTCTCCTCCTTGGTCAACTCCGCCGTCTGCGTTATCGCGTTGGCGCTGTTCACGACGGTCTGGGTGCCGCTGGTGGCCGGAACCGTCGGGTTGGTATCGCCGGCCCGCTTCAGCGCTTCGAGACGCGCGGAATTGTAGACTTGTGAGCGTCCACGCACCTCGCCTACAATCTTGTCGATCAGCTTGCCGTCGAGCTTGATGGCCGCCTCGATCTCATTGCGCATCTTGATGCCGTTTGCCTTGCTGATCCGGCCAGCGCGCAGGCCGGCCACCAGCTCTTGGATCTCCCGGTTGCGACAGGCGCTCAAGCCGGCCAGCGCGCTGCCGATCGGCGAGAAGCGCTGCGCGTCGGTACCTGCGTCGGTATCGATCGCCGCAACTAGTTCAGCCTGACTCTTCACCGTTTTGGCGCGACTGTTTAGATAGGAAGCGGCTGCCCCGGCGAGCCCGCCCGCTAGACCGCCGATAGCGGCACCCTGGACCCTACCGGTGGCTAGGTAACCTAACGCCGCCCCGACGATAGCGGTGCCGATAGCGACGCCCGGTGAGATTGGCTGCTCCATCTGCTGGCCGACCTGCACCATTGGCATGCGGAACTGCGAACAGACGTCCGAGGCAACCATGTACGTGGAAGTCTCGGTGGTCTGGCAACCCGACACTAACGCGGCGCAACTCACCGCGACTACCGGCCAGCGCGACCGGCGACACACCGTCTCAATGAAAGTCTCCATTTTTCTCTCCCTAAAAAAAGCACCCCCAACTTACTATTGACGCTTCAAGGAATCTGCATCGCAGCGGCGATTTGCTCGCGCCAGGCGGCAAGGCGGGCCGCATTCAAGGTTGCCGGATTACGCCGAGCCTCCTCGATCTGCTTGTCAACCAGCGGCTTTGCCCGCTGGTACCATACCAACTTCTTTCCCTCGAAATCACGGTCTAGATCCCGGCTTGCTGCGGCCAGGACATCGGCCGGAATCTGGGACAATTCCTTCACGAGTTCTACGTAGGCCTGGAAGTTCTGGGTGTTCGTGTCTCGCAGGTTGAGAATCTCCGAACGAAATAACGGCAGGCGCTGCTCGAGCTCCCGCCGAAGGTCGGCCGGGTGTTTCGAGAGCCCCGCCTCCGTGTCCTTGAGCGTCATTTCCGCCACGAACACGCGTCGGCGTAAGTTATCGAAGCTATTAACCAACAGTACCGCGGTGGTGATCTGCTGCCGCAGGAGGCGACGGTTTCGATCGTTGAGCTGCGCGTTCGACTTGTCGAGCTCGGCCTGGATCGCGCCCAGCCGCTGCGTCAGCTGATCGGCACCGAGCTTCCGGCTGACGTTGTCCTTTTTCAGGTTCTCCAGTTCTTGGAGCAGCCGCGCCTGGTCGACACCGTCGGGCGGCTTGAGCAAGCTTGCGCGCGCCGCAGAAAGCTGTTGCGCCCGCTTGGGGTTGCCCGAAACCTCCTCATATTTGTCGTTGCGGCCGTTCATGAAAACCGGCGCCGCCAGCACGAGGCGGAACCCGACTACGGGCGCGCGGACTGGTCCACGCGGCGTGAAAAACGGCGCCTCGCGCCGCACGCCGACGCCCAAAGTCTCGAGCGGTTGCTGCGCATTGCCGCCCATCACGGTAACACCGCCAGCCTGGCCGGCCGGCGCATCGGGGCGGCGCGCGCGAAACAGGTCGAACGTCAATTCCTCGGCATTACCGACCATGTCGTAGATGCCGAGCAGATTAGGAAGCCGGCGGCCTTGGTACATTACTTGGCTTCCGTCGGGTGCAGGATCCTGTGCTGTTACAACCGAAGCGATCTCTGCCATCTCGGCGGTCTTTGGCCGGCCGTCGTCACCCTTCACGCGGTAGGTACGCTGCGACTGTCCGGCGCTCTGCGCCTCGCCACCGCGTGCCGCGTACTCCCACTCGGACTCGGTCGGCAGCCGCAGGAAGCCGGGTGCGCCCTCCTCCCACGGCACTGACGGCGCTTCGCGACGCGCAATCCGGGCATGGTCGTAGGCGATCAGCCAGGAGCTTAAGGCCTCGGCATAGCGCGTCGCGTCGTGCCAGGAGACGCCGGTCGCCGGCAGCACGCGCGTGCCGCGAACGCCGTCGACCATAGCACGGATGGGCGCGCAGGCCGGCGCGTCCACCTCCGTCATACGCCCGTCGTCGGGCAGCAGGCCGTGCTGGAGAAGCGCGTAGTTGGGTGCCGATAACTCGTACTTGCCGATGTAGTAAGATCGCTCCATCTGCCCGCTCGGTAGCTGCTTGGTGAAAGATCCCGCCAGCAGGTCAGAGCGCGGACCTGACATCACGACGTCGCGCGCCAGCTGGTCAGCACCGCCCTTCTCGTCGAACACCGTACCGAGGAAAATCTCTCGGTGGTCGAGCAGGTGGGATACCGTGAGGGTTACCTTACGGAGCACCATGCGCCGGCCGCACGGCAGTGGGAGAATCAGTTCCTCGGGCAAGGACTGCGCCGGCGTTGCTACCGCGCATGCCACCTGGTCGACGTCGCGCAGGCCAAGTCCCTTGCGGACGCGCTCTGCCTCGACCGCGCCCGGATCGTCAATGCGACACCAGCCGGCGGTCGCCGCGGCCGGCTGGGACCTGACTGCGCCCGCTCCGGCGAGGAGAAAGCCCACCGCAAGGAGAGCCGCGAGCGGGCGGTTGAGGTTAAGAACCTTCATGGCGCAATCCCTTGCTCGCATCCTGACGCAGTACGTGAAGGCTGGCGGCGAGCGAGGCGAGCATGCCGGCCGCCACAGTCAGCAGGATGGCTGCGCAGACGTGCCCAGCATCGAGGCGTGCGACCACCGCGCTACGATCGACGCCCTCGGCGAAGCGGCCATTGAGCAGCGGCGCGATCAGACCATAAGCGCCCAACGCCAGCGTCGCGCCGAGAGCCGAGGTCAGCGCCCCCTGGAAGACCGGAAAGACCGCAAGCGTGAAACCCGGCATGCCCAGAACCTGCATCACGGCGATATCGCGCCGCTTGCGCTCGGCCGCCGCCCACAGCGTCATGCCGAGGCCGACGACGCAGCCGCTCATGCCGAGGCCCGCCACCACGGAGAACAGAAAAGCGAGGTTCTCGTCGAGCTTGCGGACGAGCTGGATGTCGGCGGCGCGGCTCTGGATGTCGAGCCCCTCCTGGACCAGCCGCTCGCGCAGCGCCTCGACCGACAGGATGTCCCGCGCGAACAGCCGGAATGAGGCAAACGCCCGGTCGGTCGACGCTGGCGCGCCGCTGCCCCAACCGCGTGACGGCGCTGCGCCGCCCTCGCGCCAGTCCTCGGTCGCCGTCAGGAACGGCAGGCTTACCATGACGACGTCCCGGTCGGTCACCGTCGCATCGAGAACCCCGAGCACTGTCAGCGGCATCCGCTCGACCTGCCGCGCGTCGCCGACCATGCGGCCAAGTTGGCCGCGCAGCGCGTCGCCGGGCGACAGCCGCAGCTTGTCGGCGACCGAGCGTGAAACCACGACGCCGGTGTCGCGCGGCTCCAGCAGGCCGGACAGCAGCGGATCGCTGCCGGCACTCGGCCACATCTCGGCGGTCACCAGGTCACTTGCGTTGTCGGACCGGCGCAACTGCAGGGTGGCGGCGAGGAAGCGGGTCGCTGGCACGAGGAAGCCGACTTCGGGCCACGACCGGACCCGCGCAAAGAACGCACCGTCGAAGTTACCGTGGCCGATCAGGCGCAGCTCGCGGCTCCGCGGATCCTGCGCGAGCCGCTCGCGGATCGAGGCGACAATGCCGAACTTCAGCGCGTAGAGAACCAGTAGCGGCGCGACGACCGCAGCCAGGCCGAGGACCGCGCACAGCGACAGTCGCCACTCGTGGCGATAGTCGCGGAGCGCGAGATTCAGGCCGAGGGTGAATTGGCGGGCCAGCATCAGTTTTCGAACACCGCATGCATGGCATGGCCGGCGCCGCCCTCGACACGGTGTCGAATGGCCGAGAAGCCGAAGCGGGACAGCAGCGGCTCGTCGTGGCTCGCCACCACGAGCGCGGTCTCGAACTCGTCTCCCAGCCCGACGAGCAGCCGCATCACGTTCTCCGCGTTCTCGCGGTCGAGCGCCGCCGTCGGCTCGTCTGCCAGCACAAGCGCCGGCCCATGGGCGACTGCCCGCGCAATCGCCACCCGCTGGCGCTCGCCGACCGACAATTGCGACGGCATCTTGCCGAGGTGGGTGTCAATGCGCAGGTAGGCCGCGACCCGCTCCACAGAGCCATCGGGCGGAAAGCCGAGCAGGCGTCTCGGTAAACCGATGTTGTCCCGCACGTTGAGAAAGGACAGCAGGCCACCGGTCTGCAGCACGTAGCCAAGCACGGCGCTGCGGATCATCCGGATGCGGCCATCGGCGTGCTGGGCGTAGAGGCGGCCTATGTCCTCGGGGCCGTTGGCCGTCGTGATCTGCCAGGCGTCGAGGCTGGTGGGCCGCAGCAGCAGGGCCAGCGAGTCAAGCAACGTGCTCTTGCCGCTGCCGCTCGGACCGAGGACCGCCAGCCGGTCGCCACGCCGGATCGACAGGCTGGGCACGTGAAGCTCGAAGCTGTCCGAAGCGTGGGCCGAACCGCTGGCATGCCGGTATCGCAACCCGCACAGCATCGACACCTCGCTCACGGCAGCAGGTCCAACGGCACGGGATAGACCGCCTGCCCGGGGTCCTTCGCCCCGAGATCGACCCAGACATCCGAGGCGTTGATATCGGCGTAAGCCCGCAGCTTGAATTCCAGCGCGGAGATGATGGCCTGTTGTCCACTGAAGCCCTGATCTAGCCACGACTGGTGCGTCAGGCGCAGCAGCTGGCTCTGGTAAGGCAGCAGCTTGAGGTAGCTGGGCAGCAATCCAGCGTCGGCGATCGTCTCCGCCTTGCGCTGTCCGGGGGCGACGGCCGTCGCCGCCGAAAGAGCCCGAAGCTGGTCGAACAGGGTTTGCGGCGCAAGCTGGGCGCGCTTGGCCGCATCGACGACATCGCGCAGGGACTGGGCTAGGTTGTTCAGCTGGTTGCGCGTCAGGAAGACTCCGACCTTCAGGGCTTCGTTGCGCGGATTGCCGAGGTCCTTGTCAGAGGCCCAGCCGCGGACGAAGGGCGGTGCGTCGGTGCCGAGCTTCTCACCGACGTAGGTCTGCTGCACGCGAAACAACTCATTCACCAGCAGCTCGGCCAGCGGCGCCTGCGGCGGCAGCGCCTGCCGATTCAGCATATTGTTGTCGACCAGGTCGGTAATCGCGGTGGCCAGCCGGTCGACGGCGGCGCGGATCACCGATTCGAACTTATCGGGATCGCCGGCTGCGATCGGGATGTACTTATTGGTCGCTGGGTCGCCGGTGCGGCCCAGCTCCTGGTACTGGCCGCGAGCCTTAGCTGTATCGCCTTCCCTCTGGGCCTGAGGCGTGAGCAAGTGGATCGGGATCACGGCGACGCCGAGCCGATCGGCCATTTCGCGGATATTGGTCAGCGAGACATCGCGCAGCTGCGCCTTGGGATTCCCCCCGTCGAGCATACCGGCATCGCTAATCTGGACCAGGATACGGGCGTCAAACTTCGACCATTGCATATCGGGGCTGTTGAGCGCCGTGAACAGGCCGAAAATACCATCCTCGTCCCAGCTGTGGGTCGACACCGTCGCTGGCTTCATGCGGTCGAGGCTGGCGAGGACCTGGTTGGGAGGCGCATTGGGACGCAGCGGCTGGTAGACCTTGGCGACGTACTCGAGTTGTGGCCGGCCTTCGTTGTTGTTGCGGTATCCGACGACGCCGAACGATGTCTGCTCGAGCTTATTCTCACGTTCGAGCCGGGCATAAAGCTCGCGCACTACCTTGCGTACGCGATCGATATAGGGGCCCATCGAGGATGTCGTATCGATCAGGAACACGACGCCTACCTTGAGGCTCCGCACGTCGGGCGCCTTTGCCGCCGCCACCGACGACGGCGGCACCGAGTTCACGCTCGCCACCTGCAGCAGCATAGTACGGCCGCCGACGTCGAACTCGTCGGCCTGCGAGGCGAGGATCGGCATCAGGTACGGCCGCGTGCGAAAGTTGGGCGTGCCCTGCCGGTCCGCCGGCTCGATCGCGATGACGCTCGCCTTGTCGTGTGTTCCGGCATCAACCGCCTGCACGATCGACCTCGACTTGTCGCCGACCCGCGGATCCTGGACCAGCGACGACAGCTTGGCAGTGTCCTTGAAGAACAGCACGCGCTGCCGCTGCCCAGGCGGGGCGTACTGCATCACGAGCATCACCGCCCAGTCCTGTGCGGCCTCCGCCGGCAGCCACGATGTTGACTTGCCGTCGAGCCCGGAACCGACCTCTAGCCAGGTCTCGCCACTCACGCTACGGCGCGCGTAGACGTAGAGGATACTAAAAGTCGGCGGCTTGGCCTCGACTAGCTTGGCCGTCGTCGAGGGCTCGGCCCGCAACTGGGCGCCGGGCAGCGTTAGGATGCGCTGGAAGAACTCCGGGTGGCCCTCCATCGCTAATGGCTTGCGTACGTTGGGTGTCTGGGCATGTACCACGACGCCGACGGCCAGCAGCGCCAGGAACGACAGCACAACGGCCAAGAAGTGCTTGCGCACGGAGTGCCAGGTCATGGCCCGAGAAGAAAGCAAAATCATGGCCAATCCTACTGCTCGCTAGGGCTTCTTCGGCCAGGTATCGAGCAGCACCCGCGCCGTGCTGTCGCCGGCCTGCGCCGCCTTCTCAATCGCCTCGCGCAGGCGCTCGAGATCCTTCTCCGCGTCCGCGCTGCCGGCTTCAAAGGCCTTGCGGTAGAGGGACACCGCCTGCCGCGCATCGGCCGGCGAGCGCTGCGTATCTCGGCCCGGCACGAGGTCCACTGGGTCAAACAACTGGCCGGCCAGGCGACAGGCCTCGACCTTCCCGCGGTCACAGGCGTTGCGGTATAGGAACTCCGCCTCATCTAGTTCCTTAGCGGCTTGCGCCGTTCGCCCCGCCGCCAGCGCCACGTCGGCACCCTGCGCCACGATGCGGGCTAGCCGCTGCTCGCGCGTTTCGATCGACGCTGCACTGGCCCCCGCACCTTTCCCTGCACCGGCGCTGGCTCCGGCACTTCCCGAAGAAGTTGCAGGAGAGGCCGGGTCGGGCGTGCTGGCTCCGGCGATGGTCGTCGCGGTCTTGTCGCGACCAAGGAACCACCAGTAGGCGCCACCGGCCACCGCCAGGATCAGCAGCAGTGCCGCCCCAGCCGCGATGGGCCAAACGGAGCGGGCGCGGTCGCTGGCAGTCGTATCTATCACCACCGCCGACGACGACGACGTCGTCGGCGCGGGTGGCGTGGACGGGACCACGACCGGCGGCGGCGCGACGACCTCGGTGGCGGTCGGAGCGGCCGGACCGGCCGGTGCAACCGGAGACGGCGGGGCGGCCTGTGGCCGGGCGACGAAGCTGGCGAGATCGCCCGGCCGCACCGGCGCCACCCGCGCCCAGGCGAGCGTGCACTCGCGCGGCACCGGCGCGCCGTCGAGGCACAGCGTCAGGCGGTAGTTGGTCTGCTGGTCGAGGTGCGCGTTGACGTTGCGCCCGAGGTCAAACGACAGTTCGTTGGCCTCGACGGCGACGGCGTAGGGCGTGATACGTCCCTCGTCTGCACCCCACCGGTACTGCAGCGCCTCCGCGCCATCGACCGCGGCCCCGCCGATCTCGTTGTAGGCGCGCAGGTACTCCGTGCCGCCCTGCGTCCCGGTGCGCCCGATGACCAGCTGGGCGCCGTCCGCGGCGAGGTCCTCGCCCTTCATGCGCACCCGCACGAAGCCCTGGGACAATCCCGGCGCGCCCCCGGCACTCATCAGCAGCACGCGTGGCGACATCGCGGCCTAACCTTCCGCCGGGACGGGCTTCTTCAGCTCGCCCAGATAGCCGCCGAGCTGCTCGTTGGCAACGACGTTGATCTTGATGCCGGCCTCGAACTCGACATTGTCCTGCGCCAGCTTGAACAGGCCGCGCAGCCAGTCCGTGAAATACAGCGCGTCGTAGCGGGTCCGCTCCTCGCTGAGGACCGGCTCGTCGGCCACCGGCGGTGGCGCGGCGAATAGCCGAAACTTGCGGCCATCAATCTCGACTTCGCTCCCCTCCGGGGAGCGGCGCCAACCATTGCCCAGAGTAGCAACGAACTCGTTCACGGCCTGCGCGGCAGGCTTCGCCTGCTTCCAGATCAGCGACGACTTGGGCACGTTGCGGAACGCAGCCCCGGCCTGCGTCGCGCGGACAATCTCGTCGCCGAGTCCCAACCGCTTGGCGCCGTAGATCAGATCCTGGGTCAGCCCAACCACGTCCTCGCGGGACATGAAGAAATACTGCAGCAGCGCGGTGTCGTTGGTCAGCGCGGCCAGACGATCACTCCAGAAGCCCTCGACGCCGGCGGCGAAGCGGGTTGGCATGTCGGCCTGCGTCGAAGGTACCGTGGCCTTGGGCCTGGCTTTAGGCTTCTCCTCGGCAAGGCCGAGCAGATCGTCGAGCAGCTCGGCCGATTCCTCGGCTGGAGCCGCCTCGGGTGGTGGCGGCTCCACAGGCACCACGGGGCGACGCTCGAGTAGCTCGTACACGCCGTACAGCTCGCTGGGATCGACCTGCAGGACCTTCATCAGCTCGGCGAAGCGGTTACCGTCGAGGCACTTCTTCAGTTGCGGTGCCAGCCGTTGCATCAGCTGGCGCTTCTTCTGCCGCTGCTGCGCCACGTCACCAGTGTGGAAGAACGGCTCGAGATTTGTCAAGATCTTGGCCCGAATATCGCCCGCCTTGCGCACGACCTGCTGCCGCTTGGTCCCCGGGTTGCAGACCGGTCGAAGGCTGGCGGCGATCCGGCCCACGCCGCCGTCGTTCAGCTGCATCAGCGCGTCCCATGCCTCTTCCGGCTTGGCGTAGTATTGGCGGACGATGGCGTCAGTAACGAACACTCGGCGCAAGCTGTCGACGTAATCGACCTTGTCGGCGCGCAGCCCGGTCTCCGTCTTGCCCTCGTACTCGAACAGACTGTCCTGGATGATCGCCGGGTTACGAAGCAGGAACACGTTGTTGAACGGCGTGTCGGGCAGCCACTCGTGCACCCAACTCTTCGAGCCGTTCTCGTAAGCCTGCTTGCCGTACGACTTCAGGAGGTTGTTCTCCAGTCGGAAGTGGAAGCGCGACGCATCCTCGCCCTTCCCGCTGGACTGCTCGAAGATGCGGTCGTACTTAGTCATCACGAAGAACAGCGAAGTCCGGTCGCCCGAGCGCTGCGCCGGCTGCGCGCCGTTGGTCGTGCTTATCCAGTCGTAGATGGTCGGCGGCAGGTCCCAAACCTCGAAGTTTTCGGGGCCCTGGCACAACAGGATCGAGGTCAGTTCCTGCTCGTCGGAATAGCGCTCGAACAGGTACGCCACCTTGCCGCGGATGATGAATTCCTTCATCCCGTTCTCCGCGAGAAACTTGCCCAGCCCCGCCTTGGCGACGGGATTGCGCGAGCGGTAGCCCGGGAAGTCGAGCAGGTCGGTGTAATCGAAGAAGTCGAACGGCTTGTTCTCCATCACGATCCGCAGCTCGGCCGTGATCGCCGTCAGTTCCTCGCGCAGCAGCGACGCGGTCTTGCCGTCGGCCGTGTAGACCTGCAGCGGGTCGCCCTTGCCCTCGCCGACGCCCTGCAGAGCATCGACCCTGATGATGCTGTTCAGCCGTTCCTCTAGCGCCTCGGTGAACTTCACGTAGAGCGACGGCGCAAAGCCGACCTGGGACAGCGCCTGCGACAGTCGCCGGTAGACGTTGGTGAAGCTGTCGATATTGTCCCAGATCAGGCCGAACAGCTCCGCCCGGTCGTGCGGCGACAGGAAGGGCGCGACGCGCGCCGCGATCTTCCAGAAGTTGGTGCGATGCAGGACCTTGATGCGCGGCGCCTTGCGCAGCCGGCTTTCGCAGTAGGATTCGAGGTCGACCACGTCGACGGCGTCGAGGATTGTCGTCGGCTTGTCCTGCACGAGCGATTCCAGCCGGACCAGTGCATCTTCGATTTTCTGCGGGTCGTGGTTGCTCTCGTCCTCGTCCGAGTGGTCGATGTCGTGGACGTAGGCGTTGGCAAGCACCTTCACGAGGTCCTGCTCGGTGAGCAGCCGCAGCTCGGCCAGTTCGCCGGGCGGCAGCCCCTTGGGCCGGTCCAGCGTGAAGCGCGTGACGAGGCCGGTCGTCTCCTTACCACCTTCAGGGTTGATGTCTTCCAGGAAGTTGACGAGGCGACCGCCGAAGTTGGCCATCAGCGGGTTGGTGCCCTGACGGGCGAGCGCGGAGATAAGGAACGACTTGCCGGCCTGGCTGGGACCGAACACGCCGATGCACATCTTGCGGTTCGCGGCGCGCTCCAGCCTTCTCGTCTCGACGCACTGTTTGCGCATCTCGCGGATCTTTCCCTCGAGGTTCTGGGGGATCCAGGAGGCGTTGTCGACGAGCCACGCCATGCCATCGTGCGCGACCCGGCGGAGTTCGCTGCAGTAGGCACCGAGCGCGTTGGGGGTCGTGATATCGGTCATCTGTTCAGCCTCAGGAGACGTTCAAGTTGCCGGTATCGAGCCAGTAGCCTTCGCGGTCCTTGAGGGTCTGGAGCCGCAGGGCGAGGTCCTGACGACGCACCGGCGTACCGTCGCGTGCCTCGACTTCCTCGATCTTGAAGACGCCTTCCTCGCGGTAGCTGCCGCGCGCACCGCGTCGCGGCGACTCCTCCGCCTGCTCGGCCCGGCGGAAGACCAGCTTCGCCTTGTAGGGCGTGCGACCGCGTCCATCCTCGGCTGCCTGCGCGTTCTCGTACTCCAGCCGAAACAGCGGGGTCGCCGGCCAGCGCGTGATCTGCAGTTGCCGGTAGCCGATGTAGACCAGGCCGTGGAAATCAAAAGATGCTTCGAGTTCGGCTTCCTTGGGGTCATCGAGGTCGATGCGGCTGAACAGCGGCGCGCGGATGCGGCCGCCGGTATCGATGTCGCCGATGTAGCGGGCAGTCGATTCGGCCTTCAGCAGGTGGCTCTGGAACCGGAACGCCTCGGTGTAGCCCTCCGCGAGCGCGCACAGCATTGCGCCCACGACCACCGTCGTCTTCGGGTCGGGGATTCGCCCGTCGGCGCCGCGGAACGGGTACCAGCGGTCGACGCGGTAGCGGTTGAGCGGGATGACGGCATGCGGCGGCACCGGCAGCCGCGCCAGGAAGCCGGCCTGGATTGCCGGGTAGCACGAAGTCCGGCCGGTCAGCAGCAGCACGTCGCAGTCGTACTGCCGCAGCACCTCGGAAAGGTCCTCGATGACGCGACCAATCTCGTTCTGGACGGTCAGGTCGATGTCGTTCGAGGTGAACGCGAACGATACCGCCTGGATATCGAAGCCGCGCACGCCCAGCCGCTCGATCTCCTGGTCGAAGAACTTGACCAGGCCGGGCGGCAGCACCTCGTGCACGAAGAACGAGCTGAACGACTTCTCCCACATCACGTTGCCCCGCCTCGGATCGCAGGCCTCGTACTCTCCCAGCATCGCCAGCGCGATCGGCACGAGCACGCGCTGAGTCAGCTGCGCCCGCAGTACCTTGACGCGCGTCGACTTCTGGATCTTGTCGCCAAAGAAGGTGTTGAGCACGCCCGCCGGGTCCGCGTGCCCGAGAGTCGCGATGTTGTCTCGAACTGCGGTCATGACGTGGTTCTCGATCACCGCCCGCACGACGTCGTCACCCGCGATATTGAATCCTTCTCGGAAATTCTGGATCGGCCGCAGCACGGCCGTCGCGCCGGTACCCTCGCTGACGTAGGTCGTGACGATCAGGTCGGTGGTACCGCCGCCGATGTCGACGCTCGCGACGCGAAGCGAGCTTGCCTCGCCGGCCGCCTGACCGTCCGGCCCGGAAATGGCGCGGCGGCGGCCGAAGGTCTGGAAGTGGAGGTCGATGTCGCCTTTGAATTCCTCGAAGATCTCGTTGTACAGGTAGACGAGTTGAGTCGCGCTTGCCTCGTCCCACTCGCAGCGCACCTTCGGCGGTCTCCGCGCCTCGCGCGCCCAGCTCTTGTCGTCGGACTGCAGGTCAAGGAACTCGGACCAGCCGAGCGACCGCCAGATGGTCTGGACAGCAGCTTCCGCCATCCGCCGCAGGATGTTGCGCTCGATGATCGGCATCGCCGTCGGCATGGTCAGGATGACCGAGCGCAGGCGCCGCGGAATGTCCGAGCTCGGTCGGTTGTACCGGGTGGCAGGCGCGTTCATGGTGACCAGTGCCTGGGTAACAAGCTCGCCCAGCATGAACATCATCAGCGATGCGCGGCTGAAGCGCGGATCCATCACCGGGTCGGGCAACTGCAACTCGTACGGCGCGCTGTCTTTGCGATTGCGCGTTTCACGGGTCCAGTCGTCGAGCAGATCGATCGGCGTGCCCTCGTTGTTGACAAACTGGACGAATGAGCCGCGCACCACCGGCGCCTCGGCGTTTTGGTCGTCGGCGCTGACGCTGTTGAAGCGCCACTGCTGCTGGCGCGGGAACTCGTCCCACAGGTAGCGCTTGGGGCTGGACATGCCGGTCAGCCCCTCTCCCTGCTTGGCTGCCGCCGACAGGCGCGCCGCCTCGGGGCCGACGCGCACGACGCTCGGCCAGGCGAAGGCCGGAAGCACGCGGCCGCTGTCCTTAGACAGTGCCTCGCTGCCGAACCGTGCCAGTGCGAACTCGATGCGCGACGAGAAGGCACCGCCGTAGCGCAGGTGGGGCTTCGAAAGGTCGCGCAACTCAAGAACATAGCTGTCGTTCAGCCGCGTCTGCTCGTCGGCCTGCGTCTCGATCATCATGCCGCAGGTGCGGGTGTTGCCGAGGTCAAGCACTAGGTCGACCTCGACCGGGACGAATTGGGTCGGGTCGATCAGCCGAAAACGCGGCATGATCTCCGCCTGGTCTAGGCCATGCAGCAACGTGATGTAGCGAGCGATCGCCTCGAAGCGGTACTCGAAGTCCTCGTCGCGCACCGGGCGGTTCTTCACGCGCTCGATATGCTGGCGATAGCAGCCCTCGATCCAAGCCGAGATCCACGCCGACGACAGGAACCAGTCGCACTGCCGCTCGTCCGACACCAGTTGAAACTCGCCGCCCTCCTGGACATCTAGGTCAGACAGAGCCGAGGTGATCAAGTCGCCGTCCTGCGGCGCATTGATGTCGGGACGCTGCTCGACCTGAGTGTCGAACGCGAGGACGACGCGGTGCGAGTTGCCCTTCTTATCGCGCTCGTCCAGCTTATGGATGTACATTCGAGCCCAGTTCGACGGGCCACGCGAGAACTGCTGCGTGCCGTGCGGTCCGGGACCGATCAGCTTGAAGACCGGAACCGGGATCCACTGCCCGCTAAAGGCATTGATCGCCACCTCGGCCTTCAGGATGTAGCTCTCGCGCTCACCGCGCTCGCCGGAGCCGAGGAAGTAGTTGCGGCGATCGAAGTAGCGCTGCGTCTCGGCGTCCTGGTCGAGGCAGACCAGCTTGAACTCGCGCGCGGCGCCGGGACCGGTGCCGCCGGTGTTACGTTCCTGGAATGACCGCGTGACCTTCGCTAGTTTGTCGATGTTCAGGTCAAAGTCAAAGAACTGCAGGGTTCCGCCGGGAATAATACTGGCGTGGCTGCCGTACTGAGGCGCTTCCGATACTTCAACCAACATCACGGCCTCTTCGCGACAATCACCGATTGGGAGCCTCTTCCTGCGACATTCACCGGACTACTTTTCGGAAGAAGCAACCCGGCGCCAGTCATAAGCCCCCCGTCGCCCGTCACCGTTCGCACTGCGATCAGGCGGCGGCGACGCCCAACCGAAGCTTCGCCTCCGAGACCTTTGCCTCGTTGTCTGCGAATTCGCAGCCTTGCTCGAATAGCCGGCGCGTGTAGTAGCGGTTGTAGAAGAAGGCCCAGATCAGCATCGCGATGGCCGCACCTATGCCAACCGTTACGATGCCCAAGATGGCAAGGACAACGAACCCACCGATGAAGGTGTGGTATCGCCGCGGAACAGGGCCCGGCGGGCGGTGGAACGGCAGCCGACGGCGGCGGCGGCGGCACCGATGGCGCAGTTTCCGACGCGGCAGTTGGGGCCGCAGGGACGGGAGGAGGCTCATGCGCCGGGCGCACCGGTGGACCG
>VGCH01000041.1 GCA_016870115.1 Alphaproteobacteria bacterium
CGCCGTCGAAGCCATCGCGCAGAAACACGCCGGTCGCTCGCACGAGCGCGTCATCAAGGTCGAAAGAGCGGGGTCGAGGCATCTGGTCCTAGGTTCTGTACTGATCAATATAAATCAGTTGACCGACGTGCACCACTATTGTACTGATTGGTACATAACGCATGATCGTCTCGGAGCCCACCTATGGAACTCTTCTACGCGCCGCTGGCATGCTCACTGGCGTCGCACATCGTCTGTCGCGAGGCCGAGATTCCCATCCTGCGCCGGCGGGTCAATCTCGCCACCAAGGAGATCGCGGGTGGCGGCAGCCTCTACGACGTCAATCCCAAGGGCGCAGTGCCGACGCTGCGACGGGACGATGGATCGATCCTGACGGAAGGTTCGAGTGTGCTGCAGTATCTGGGCGACTTGAGACCGGAGTCGACCCTCTGCCCGCCCGCCGGCAGCGACGCGCGCTACCGAACCATCGAGTGGTTGAGCTTCATCGCCACAGAAATGCACAAGCGCGTCTTCTACATGATGTTCACGCCTGACAGCGACGCCGCAGCCAAGCAAACCGCCCGGGCAGCCGCGCCGGCAAAGCTCGCCATCGTCGCCCGCGGGCTGGCCGGCCAGGAGTGGCTGGCGGGCGGGCGCTTCACGGTGGCGGACGCGTATCTCTTCTGGTGGCTCACCCTTGCCCAGCGCGTAGGAATTGCCATCGCCGACCACAACGGAGTCGAGGCGTATCACGCCCGATGCGCTGCCCGACCAGCGGTGCGCGAGGCACTCGCGATCGAGATGTCAGAGGCTGCGGCGTAGGCCGCCAACGGAGGCCAACGCGCTATGGGTCCGATCCGCGACGCGTTTCACATGATCCGCGACATCCGCCGGCAAGGGCTGGCCATAGACCTCTGGGGCGCCGCCCTCAATGGGCCACAGGCGATCGGCGGCCTCGTCTACATCGGCACGCTCGAGGGCCGCGCGATTCTGGGCACTCTGATTGTGACGCTACTTGTGGCCGGACAAATCCACAAACGCCAGCCCTTCTCGCGACTGACGGGCCTCTGCCATCTTCCCTGGCTCGCCCTCTTGCCCTGGCTTGTCGATCGCCTGCTGTCCACTCACGCGCTTTCAGCGTTCACGGTGTGGTTGGGGTACGTCGCGATCGTCATCGCGATCAGCCTTGTGTTCGACGGACTCGACGTCTGGCGCTACGCCCGTGGCGATCGCCGCTTCGCCTGGTCCCGATCCGGACCATCGCCGACGCCCTGAGCCGGGACGAGCGGCATCGCAGGCTACCCGAGCAGCCCCCGCGCGAGCCCGAAGCAGCCGGTTGCGAACAGAATGACGAGCGCCACATTGCGGTAAATGGCTTCGCTTGCCAGCCCTGCGAACAGGCGGCTGCCGATCCACGCGCCAACCACCATTGCGGGGAACAGCACCACAGCGCGCAGGAGAGCCTCAGGGCCGGCGACGCGGGTGGCAAGAACAATCACGATCAACAGGAATTGGGTCAGGAAGTAGTAGGTGACGATGTTGGCGCGGTGGATGTGTGGAGGATCGCGGCGCGACAGAAGATAGAGCAGCACGGGCGGGCCGCCGACGCTGGTCGTCGCCATCATCGCGCCGGACACCGCGCCGACCGCGGCGGATACCTTCGCCGAACGTGGACCAGGCCAGGTCCAGCCGCTCCACATGGCGAGCACGAACAGAACCACGATGCCGGACACCGCGGTCACGATCAGCGCCTTGTCGACGCTCGCGAGCAACCAGACGCCCGCCGGCATGGCGGCGCAGGCCGCGAGGCTCATCGGCTTCAGCGTCGCCCAATCGGCGTAGCGACGCACCTGCGGGAAGAGCTGAAGCGAGACGGCGAGTTCGATCGCGACCACGGTCACCACCATGTCGGCCGAGCCGAACAGGATGGCGAAGATCGGCGCCATCAGCATCGCCGAGCCGAAGCCCGCGAAGCCGCGCATCAGACCGGCGACGATCACGACGAGCAGCGGGATCGTGACCCCGGTCTCGACGAACAGCGCGGCGATCCAGCCGCCGGCGTCGGCCAGCATGCTCACCGCGCGAAGGCGCCCTTGCCCTCGCCGGTCGACACGCGCAGGCGGCGCATACCACGCAGCCAGCGGTCCTGATCTCCCGCCTTGCGCTTCACGTAGTCCGCGACGACGGGGTGCGGCAGGATCAGGAACGTTTCCGCGTCCATCGCGCGGATGACGCATTCGGCCACCGCTTCGGCGCTCAGCACGCCGTCGATGCCGGCGGCGGTGGTCGGTGTGCCGCGGAGCATCGGTGTGTCGACGGCCTGCGGGCAGAGGACCGAGACCCGGATGCCACGGTCGCCGTACTGGATCGATAGATGCTCGGCCAGCGCCACCGCGGCATGCTTGGTGACACCATAGGGCGCCGACCCCATCGAGGCCAGCAACCCGGCAGCGCTTGCGGTGTTGAGCAAGTAGCCGGAACCGCGCGCCAGCATGCCGGGCACCAGCGCACGCGCGGCGTAGACATGCGCCATCACATGGACCGCCCAACTATCGGCCCAGGCGGCGTCGCTCGCGGCCTCATGGCCTGCCCGGCCGATGCCGGCGTTGGAGAAGAACACGTCGACCGGCCCATGCTTCTCTTCGGCGGCGGCAATGAGGCGCTTTACTTCCGCCTCCTGCGCGATGTCGCCTGCCACGGCCAGCGCGCCGATTGACCTGGCCACGGCCTCCAGCCGTGCCCCATCACGGTCCGCCACCACGACGCCGCGCGCGCCTTCCGCAGCGTAGCGTCGCGCGACCGCCTCGCCGATCCCGCCCGCCGCGCCCGTCACGACGCAGACCTTGTCCTTCACCCGCATGTTCTCTCCTCCCCGGATCTATCGTGGCGAGCGTCGCGCACGGCGGCAACCAGCCCGTTTCGCCAGCTCCACGCCGGCCTCACGGATGGCGCTGGAGGGACGTGCGCGCGGAGGGCTATGCTCTCGCCATGACCAAGGCGACCATCGTGGTGTTCGACGGGTTGCGGCCCGATCTCGTCCGCCCCGACCTCACTCCCAACCTGATGGCGCTCGCGCGCGCAGGGTGCCGCTTCCCGAACAGTCGCTGCGTGTTCCCGAGCGAGACCCGGGTGAACGCCGCGTCGCTTGCCGCCGGACGACCGCCGCAGTCTCACGGGCTTGTCGCAAACACGTTCCATCTCGCCGGCGCCTTTGCCGACCGTGCCGTGCGCACCTCAGAGATGGCGGACCTGGTCGTCGCGGAGCAGGCGCTCGGCGGCACGCTGCTGCAGGGGCCGATGCTGGGGGACCGCCTCGCGGCCGCCGGCCGGCGCTACGCGACGCTCTCGACGGGCTCCAGCGGCGGCAGCTGGTTGCTCAATCACCGCGCCGAGCGACATGGCCACCTCCGCTGGTCCGCGCACGGCGCGCAATGGTCCTCACCGGGTTCACGCTGGGAGGAGATCGCAGCGCGCTTCGGTCCGCCGCCCGCCGCCGCCAAACCTCAGTCGGCGCGCATGCGGCACATGACGGACATCTATCTCGATTATGTCTTGCCAACAGACGATCCGGATATCGCGGTGCTCTGGCTCGCCGAGCCCGACTACAGCTTCCACTACGCCGGCCTGGCGTCGCGCGAGGCGCGCGAGGGAATCGCCGAGGCCGACCGGTGTCTCGGCCGCATCGTCGATGCGCTGGGTCAGCGCCCAGACGCCGCTGATCGGGTGGTGGTCGCGGTGTCCGATCACGGCCATGTCCTCGTCGATCGGGAGATCGACCTGGTGGCGGCGTTCAGCGAGGCGGGTTTCAGCGCGGACAAGCGCGCCCAGGGTGAGGCGCTGGTCGGTCTGGCACCGGGTTCGCCCACGCTCGCGACACTCAGGCGCTCCGACCCCGGACTCCTCCGCGATCTCGCGGCGTGGCTCGGCGAACAACCCTGGTGCGGCCTGATCTTCACACCCGGTACGCCGGACGCGATCGAGGGCGTCGTGCCGGGCACGTTCGCCCGCGGCCTGGTCGGGGTCGAGCACGCGCGCGTGCCCGATCTCGTATTCACCTTGGCGGACGACGATCGTGATGGCGCGGCCGGGCTGGATGGGACGCGGTGGAACGATGGTCCGATCGGACAGGGTGCGGGCATGCATGGTGGCCTGCACGCCCGCGAGATGAACAACCTCCTGATCCTCGCGGGCGCCGGCGTGCGAGCCGGCGCGGTATCGGACCTGCCGGCTGGCATCCTCGACGTCCAGCCGACGCTCCTGCACTTGCTTGGCATGCCGTCCGGTGGCTGCAAGGGTCGGGTGTTGTCAGAGGCATTCCACGACGGGGCGACACCGGTCGCGGCGCGACGTTCGCTTTCCCTTAACCTTGGTCGCCGACGTCAGACGCTGAACCTCTCGTCCGTAGGCACCGCCCGCTATATCGACCGCGGAACGAGCGCGCTCGGCTAGTGCCGCCCTAAGTCCGCAGGAACGGTCGGTCGCCTTTCACCGTGACGCGATAGCCGAGCCGGCTGTGCGGAAAGTAGTCCCACATCGCGTGATGCATCGCCGCGCGATTGTCCCAGAAGGCGATCGCGTTCGGTGTCCAGGCGAAGCGGCAATGGAACTCCGGCGTCTCGCAGTGGCGGTAGAGCATCTCGAGTAACGCATCGCTCTCGGGCTTGCGCAGACCAACGATGCGCGTCGTGAAGTTGCGATTGACGAACAGCGCCTTACGGCCCGTCACGGGATGCGTGCGAACGACGGGATGTTCGGCGCGGGGAAATCCGCCCTCTTTCGCGGCATGACCGAAGCGGCCGCCATAGACCTGCGCGCCGTCATGTACCGCCACCAGCCCCTCGCACAGACGCTGGATCGGTGCCGAGAGCGTCTCGAAGGCGCGGTACATGTTGGCGAAGAGTGTGTTGCCGCCGCCATCCGGCGGCAGCCGCCTCATGTAGAGGATGCTGCCCAACGGGGGTTCGGCCTCGCAACTCACGTCGGAGTGCCACTCCTCTCCCGCCACGTACTTACTTTCCGCGTCCGCCTTGATGGTGAGGATCTCTGGATGTCCAGCCACCGCACCGGGGGAGGACGGATGAATGTGCAACTCGCCGAAGCGACGGCCGAACGCCTTGTGCTGGTCGTGGGTGAGTTCCTGATCGCGGAAGAAGATCACCAGGTTCTCCATCAACGCGTCATGGATCTCCTGGAACTGCTGATTGCCAAGCGGATGAGCCAGATCGACGCCGGAGATCTCCGCGCCGATGGCGGGCGTCAACTTGCGCACGACGATCGTCTCGTATTCCATGAGCAACCTCCGACGGTGAGAGAGTACGCGACTTGCCAGGTTCGAGCGACCCCATCCGTTTGCGCGCGGCCACTGCCGCCGATGCCACGTTGCTGGCCACCACCATCGCGGCGGCCTTCGCGCAGTATCGCGGGCGGCTGGTGCCGGAATCGGGAGCCTTCGGCGAAACCGAGGCGTCGATCGCGGCCGATCTGGCGGCCGGCACCGGCGCCATCCTGGCTGAAACGGACGCCGGATCAGTGGGCTGCGTGATGGTCCAAGAGCAGGAGGGCGACCTCTATTTCGGGCGTCTGTCGGTGCGACCCGAGGCGCGGGGACTCGGGGTGGCACGCCGACTGATCGAGGCGGTCGAAATCGAGGCCCGGCGCCGAGGCCTGGCTGGTGTCCGCCTCGGCGTCCGGATTGTGCTCACCGACAACCAACGCCTGTTCACCTCGCTCGGCTACATCGAGACCTCGCGCGACGCGCATCCCGGTTTCGACCATCCCACCTCGATCAACATGCGCAAGGCGTTGCCTCCGCGCCGGACTGCGCCATGATCGCGACCATGACCGCACGCCACCCTCTCACCGGGCCCAGCGTCTGGAACGGCCGCGATATGGCCCGCTCGACGCGCTCGATCCGCGCCTTTCCCGCGACCGCCGCCGACGCGCTCGACCGCGCCCTGCAGGTGGCGAAGGCGCGCGGCCTGGTCTGGTCACAGCTCACGCGGGACAACTTCGCGATCGAAGGCCTGCAGGGTCTGCTCGACGATATCCGGGGCGAACTCGAGGACGGGTCGGGCATCGTGAAGCTAACCGGCTTTCCGGTGGCGCGCTGGAGCGAGGACGATCTGCGCCTCGTCTATTTCGGACTCGGCACGCATCTCGGCACACCGGTCTTCCAGAACCGTTCCGGTGAATTGATGCGCGCGATCCGGGACGAAGGCGCGCATGTCGGCCGGACCTATGGCGAGGTGCGCGACCCCACGAAGGGCACGACCTTCCTCTCCTCCTATGCCCGCACGCTGACCAATGGCGGCCTGCGTTTCCACACCGACCGCACCGATGTCGTCGGCTTGCTGTGCGTGCGTCAGGCGCGGCGGGGCGGCGTCAGCCGGCTTGCGAGCACACCCGCCATCCACAATGCCCTGCTCGCCACCCGGCCCGACCTGCTGGACGTGCTGTTCGAGGACTTCTGGCGCAGCCGGCTCGGCGAGGAGTCGAGCGATCCCGCGACGGTCTATCGCTTGCCCATCTTCGGCCTGCGGGACGGCAAGTTCACCAGCCACTATTCGCTCACCTTCATCGAGGCGGCCGAGCTGGTGCCGGGGGTGCCGAAGATAACGGCGCCGCAGCGCGCCGCGATTGCTGCGCTGCAGGCGGCGGCCGAGGATCTCGCCTTCGACATGACGCTCGAACCGGGAGACCTTCAGCTCATCAACAGCCACGTCACCTATCATGGCCGCACCCCGTTCGAGGACGATTTCGACGCCGGCATGAACCGGCTGCTGCTGCGGCTGTGGCTCACCATGCCGGGAAATCGCGCGCTCCCCGTGGGCCACGAGGTCCTGTGGCGCGAGATTGAGGCCAACCGCCCGCGCGGCGGCATCATCCAGGGAGGAATTGCATGACGGCGACATCGCCCCTCACGGTCTATTGGCAGCCCGGTTGAACCAGCTGTCTGGGACTGAAGGAGTTCCTGTCGGTCCGTGAGATCGAGTTCAGATCGGTGAATGTGCTGGAGGACGCGGAGGGTCGCAACGACCTCGCGCGGCTCGGCGTTCGGTCGGTTCCCGTGCTGGCACGGGGCGAACGCTACATCTTCGCCCAGAGCCGGCGAGCGATCGTGGAGTTCCTCGGCCTCGACGACACGGCGCGGCAACTGCCGCCCGAAATCCTCACCGACCGCATCCTGCGCTTTCTGGATGTCGCGACCGCGATCCTGCCGCTGATGCCGGCAGCGCGTCTCGACACGTATGTGCCCGGCCGGCCGCGCAGCTACCGCGACCTCGCCTTCCATCTCTTTACGGTGGTCGATGCCTTCCTCGCCGCGACCGAAGGCAGGACATTGGTTCAAGCCATGTTCGCCGAGAAGCCACCGGCCAGCGCCGACATGACGGCGATCGTGGAGCACGGCGCGGAGGTGCGGCGGCGCTTCCTCGCCTGGCGCGATGCCGGCGGGCTCACCCGGACCCGCCCGCTCCCGACCTACTACGGCCCGCAGCCGCTCGGCGATCTGCTGGAGCGCACCGCCTGGCATTGCGGCCAGCATGTCCGGCAATGGGGACTGCTGCTCGAACGCGAGGGTGCCGCGCTCCCTGCCCCGCCGCTCAGCGAGGCCGAGATGGCCGACCTTCCTTTCCCCGCCAACGTCTGCGACGGCTAGAGTCCTTCCGAGCCGGCTGGAATCAGCCGACTACTCCGCCGCGATCTTGACCGGAGGTTCCGTGTCGCTGCGCTCTCTTGTGTAGCGGTCGTCGGGCGTCGCCAGCATGGCGCGATACCGCATCTCGGGGTGCGTCATGTGGGGCTTGGCGGGATCATGGGCAGGCTGCGGCAACGGCGGGCCGTCGTTGTGATACTTCGCGGGTGCCTTGAAGCGCGCGAGCTCCTCGGCCGTGATGCCGGCAAGCGCCACCACCTCCGGATCGATCCAGGCGCGGGCGTCGATCGCGGCCTTCGAGGTCGAGAGCTCAAGCGTCAGGTGCTCGGGGCCCGCGAAGTAGATCGACTTGCAGAAGCCATGATCGACCGGCCCGAACACCGGCACGCCACGCGAGCGGATGCGGTCGCGCATCGCGAGCAAGGCGCCATCGTCAGCAACGTTGAAGGCGACGTGCTGCATGGTCCCCGGCGCACAAGCGCCGCCGGGTGTGCCCGAATGAGAGACGCCAAGCTCTGTGCGCGTCCCCGCGATTTCGGGCGACTGGACGAAGGCGATTGACGCGGTGTCGGAGAGTTTCACGAAGCCATGCCAGGCGCCCTTCACGCCGTGCATCCAGTACAGTGCGACCAACTCGCAGCCCAGAACGTCGGTGAAGAACGCGATCTGGGTCTTGATGTCAGCGGTCGCGATCGCGAGGTGATGCAGCCCGTCGGGCTTCACGCGTGTGTCGGTCGGGGTCATCGGCGGCCTCACTGCTTCTTCACGTTCCAGAACACCGGCGCCGGCGCCTGGAGGTTCCCCGAGACGTTCTTGCGGCGCGCCGAGGGCAGGTTGAACTGGCCAAGGATTGCGTGAGTCGGGAACTCGGACACCCGGATCTGGACCGCCTCGGCGAGCCGCTTCTGCTCCGCCGGATCGGTCGACTTGGCGTACGCGGCGCGCAGCTCCTCGAGCTTTGCATCGCAGGGCCAGCCAAACGGTGCCTTGTCGCAGGCGCCACTCACAAAGGCCGACATGATGGGGTCGAGCACGTCGGCGGCCACCCAGGAGGTGAGGAAGGCGTGCCAGCCGCCGGCGTTCGGCGGCTCCTTGCGGGTGCGGCGCGACACCACCGTCTGCCAGTCCATCGCCTGCATATCGACCGTGAATCCGCCGCGCTCAAGCAAGGACTTGATGACGGGCGACTGGCGGCCGGTGTTGGTGTCGGTGGCAAACAGCAGGACGACCGGCGTGCCGTCGTAGCCCTCGGCCTTCAGGATCTCCTTCGACTTCGCGAAGTCAGATTGCAGCATGCCCTCGAAGCCCTTCTCGGTGCCGAGCGGCGTGCCGCAGATGAACAGCGCCTTGCATTCCTTCTGGTACTTCGGAATGCCCACGGCGGCGGCGAGGAAGTCCTTCTGGTTCAGTGCGTAGAGCGCCGCCTGCCGGATCTTCGGATTGTCGAACGGCTTGTGCAGCGTATTGAAGCGCAGGCTGTACTGGCTGCCGAGCGGATTGAAATCGACGATCTCGATATTGCGGTCCTTCTCCAGCAGCGAGAACAGCTCGAAGACGGGCTGCTCGATCATGTCGATCTCGCCGTTTAACAGCGCGTTCGTCGTGGTCTGGGCGTCGGGCATGGCGACCCACTCGACGCGGTCGACATGCACGACCTTGCCGCCGGCCAACCCCGAGGCCGGCTCGGACCGGGGCTTGTAGGCCTTGTTCTTGTCGTAGACCACGACCTGGCCGGGCCGCCACAGATCCTGGCGGAACACGAAGGGACCCGAGCCCACGAACTCCTTGATCTGGGTGTTGCCCGGCGTTGCGGCCACACGCGCAGGCATGATGAACGGCACGTTCGAGCTCGGCTTGCTGAGTGACGCGATCACCAGACCGTAAGGTTCCTTCAGCGTCAGCGTGAAGGTCCGCGCGTCGACCGCGGCGAGCTCCTTCGTATAGCTCATCAGGTTGATGCCCATCGCGTCGCGCGTCGCCCAACGCTTGATCGAGGCGATGCAGTCCTCGGAGGTGACCGGCGCGCCGTCGTGGAAGGCGAGCCCGTCACGCAGCCTAAACGTGTAGACCAGCTTGTCCGGGCTGACGCTCCAGCTCTCCAGCATCTGCGGCTGCGGCGTCAGATCCTTGTCCACGCCGAAGAGCGTGTCGTAGATCATGTAGCCGTGATTGCGCACGATGTAGGCGGTGGTCCAGATCGGATCGAGGATCTTGAGATCGGAGTGCTTCACCACCTTCAGCGTCTGAGCGCCCGCTGTCTGGGGCACGATCGAAGAAGCCGCGACCGCCACAGCCGCCGCCGCGAGCCGGAAGTGCCTGCCGAAGAAAGCCATCGTTCCCTCCCCTACCCGCCTTGACCGCGCGGCGGGCGACGCCGAATGATGGCCACGGAAAACGAGCGGGGGCAATGCATGATCGCGCGACCGAATTCGATCCGCAATGTGGCATGGGCCGTGCTTAGGGACGGCACCGCGCGCCGACACGTCTATCGCCGCGACGTCGACATCTTCCTCGACAATGGCCGGGTGACCGAGATCGCGCCAGCGGGTGCGCGGGCGACCGGGCCCGGCGAACAGGCTCTCGACGGCCGCGACATGCTCGTGATGCCCGGGCTGGTGAATATCCATTCTCATCCCAGCACCGAGCCCGGCTATCGCGGGGTGCGCGAGGATCACGGGGTGCCCGAGCACCAGATGACCGGACTGATGGAGCGACTGCAGGCCTTCAAGCTGGACGACGAGGGACGGCGAGCGGCGCTGCATCTCTCCTACAGCGAGATGATGCGCTGCGGCACGACCACGGCCTGCGATATCACCGTGCCGTTCGAGGGCTGGGTCGAGACGATGGCGGCGAGCGGTGTGCGCTTCTATGTGGCGCCCACCTTCGCGGAGTCGCGCTGGGGCATGAGCGCGCCGCAGACCGTCACATGGCCGTGGGACGAGGCGGCCGGGCGCGCGAGCTTCGCCAAGGCGCAGCGCACCATGGACGATGCCGACTCCCACAATTCCGGCCGGTTGAAGTCGATGGTCTTCCCGGCCCAGATCGACACGGTCGGCCGCGAGCTGTTCGTCGAGGCGCGCCAGCTCGCTCATCGGACGGGTCGCCCCTTCTCGACCCACATCGCCCAGTCGGTGGTCGAGGTCCGCGAAATGATCCGCCGGCACAACATGACACCGATCCAGTGGGCGGCAGAAATCGGGCTGCTCGCGCGCGATACCATCCTCGCACACTGCATCCTGCTCGATGACCACCCGCAGATCGCCTGGCACACCTCGAAGGATCTCGACCTGATGGCCGCCGCGGGCGTCTCGGTCGCGCATTGTCCGCAACCCTTCGCGCGCTACGGCCTCGCACTGAACCATTTCGGCCGCTACCGCGCCGCCGGTGTGAACATGGGCTTCGGCACGGACTGCGCGCCGCACAATCTCATTGAGGAAATGCGGCTTGCCATCCATTTCGGCCGCGCGATGAGCCGGCAGATCGGCAGCATCGATACCGCCAGCGCTTTCGAGGCCGCGACCTTCGGCGGGGCCGCCGCGCTCGGCCGCGATGATCTCGGCTATATCGGCCCCGGCGGTGCCGCCGACCTGGTTCTCGTGGCGCTCGATCACCCGCTGATGCAGCCGGCTCGCGACCCCTTGCGCTCGCTCGTGTTCCACGCCGCCGACCGCGCCGTCCGAACCGTGATGGTCGCGGGCGAGATTGTCTTCGACCAGGGCCAGCCGCTCACCCTCGATCCCGCCGGCGCGGCCGGTCGGCTCGCCGAGGCGCAGGCCCGCATGATGCGCGACACGACCCGGCACGACTATCGCGGCCGTCCGGGCGAGGAGATCGCGCCGACGTCGCTCCCGGTGTGTTGAAATCGTGTTGAAACGACCGGGAAGAATCGCGCTGGTTTTTTCGCCCACTCTCGACAGATCCGCGGCCGGCGCTTTGCCGCTGAAGCCCTTGGTCGGAAAGAGAATCCGGCGCGGGGATGTTTGCGCGGTTTCAACACTCAGATTCCCGCCTCGACATCCTATTGCCCTCCGCCCCCTATTCATCGCGTCATGCTCTGCATCGAGGCAGCTGACGCCCCTTTTCGCCACGACAGTCCAGGTCCAACGAGGCATGAGTCGCCTTGAAAAGAAGATATAGTCCTATTATATTCTCATTGTCCGCTCAGTCAAGCCGCCGGTGACCCGATGAGTTTCGCCCTTCCCGGATTCAACCTCCGCGCCGTCGAAACCGGTGAGACGCAGATCGCCATCGCTGAGGCAGGCGCCGGCGGCCGTCCACTGCTGCTGCTGCATGGCCATCCGCAGACCAAGGCGACCTGGCATCGTGTGGCGCCGACGCTGGTCGAGGCCGGCTTCCACGTCGTGCTGGCCGACCTGCGCGGCTACGGCGACTCGGGTCGGCCCGCCGACACCGACGCTCACGCGACCTATGGCAAGCGGGCGATGGCGCGGGACCAGATCGCGACCATGCGCGCGCTGGGCCACGATCGCTTCGCCGTCGTCGCACACGACCGGGGTGCGCGGGTGGCGCATCGTCTGGCTCTCGATCACCCCGCCTCCGTCGAGCGCGTGGTGATGATCGACGCGGTGCCGACCCAGTCGATGTACGAGCGCACCGACCAGGACTTCGCCACGCGTTACTTCTGGTGGTTCTTCCTCATCCAACCCGCGCCGCTGCCCGAGACGCTGATCGGGCGCGATCCGGCCTTCTATCTGGAGCGCCACATCGCGGGCCAGCTCAAGACTCCGGGCGCCACGACGCCGGAGATCTTCACCGAGTATCTGCGCTGCTACACGCGGCCGGGTACGATCCACGCGATTTGCGAGGACTACCGCGCCGGCGCGACGCTCGATCTGGCCGAGCATCGCGCCGATCGTGCCGCTGGCCGGCGGATCGCGGCGCCGTTGCTCGCATTGTGGGGCGCCCGGGGTTCGTTGCCGCGCCTGTTCGACATTCCGACGGAGTGGCGGCGCGACGCGAGCGATGTGCGCGGTGAAGCGCTCGACTGTGGCCACACGCTACAGGAGGAGGCGCCCGGTGCTTTGCTCGCGGCGTTGCTGCCTTTCCTCACGGAGTAGCGGACCGGACGTTATCTTGTTGCGTCGCGAAGACGTGATCGCACGGCAGCGTCGCGCTGGCGCAGACTCCCGGCAACCGACATTGTCCAGGAGGAGACCCCATGCGATTCGTCGCTCTCGCCCTTGCCACCAGCGTGCTCGCCGTCTCGGGCGCATCCGCCCAGCAGCCGGCACCACCGCCGCAGCCGCCGCAATTCCCCGACATGACGTTCTTCATCACCAGCACCGGCGGGCCGGATGGCGCGAACTATGGCGGCATCGCCGGCGCCGATCGGCACTGCCAGGCGCTCGCGACACGGGCAGGCGCGGGCGCCAAGACCTGGCGCGCCTATCTCAGCCAACAGGCGATGGGCGGGTTGCCGGCGGTGAACGCCCGCGACCGCATCGGCAATGGGCCCTGGGTGAACACGGCCGGCCTGCAGATCGCGGCCAACGTCGCGGACCTGCATGGACCCGACAACAAGATCAACGAGGAGAACGCGCGCGCCGAGAACGGCCGCAAGGTCTCGGGTCGCACGTTCGTTGTGAATCAGCACGACATTCTCACCGGCTCGATGCCCGATGGAACGGCGCCGCCGGCGGACAAGGACATGACGTGTGGCAACTGGACCAAGAACGGCGAAGGCTCGGCCATCGTCGGCCACCATGATCGCGCCGGCCTGCGCGACGACGCGGCGTCGAAGTCGTGGAACTCCTCGCACCCCTCGCGCGGCTGCAGCCCCGACCTGCTCAAGGCCTCGGGCGGCGCGGGCATGGTCTACTGCTTCGCGGTGAACTGACGCCCTTCCCGCGACCGGCAAGACCTCTCGGCTGCGCCTCGGGACGAAACCTCCCGCGAGGCGCACGTCGGGTGCCACTGAACAGCCGGTCGCCCGACGCGTGAGTGAGGCACTTCTTCATGGGGCCGCCGACGAACGCGATGTCCCATTCGATCTGACGACGGACAATCCGGCTCGTTCGAGCCGCGCCATGAACTCGACCCGAGCTCCGCGGATAGACCGTAGTCGGGCGCTTCGCGCCTCAGCGCCGTGAAATCTATTCCGCCCAGGCAGAGAACGCCGCGACGCGTCCCCTGTTCCAGAAGGGCATAGAGCGGACTATCCTGCCCAAAGTCGGCGTCGGAAGAACACCTCCCAAGAAGACGTCACTAGGTCTCACTGGACAGCCGAGTCTATGGAACCTGCCTGCTCTGCCCGGTGCCAAGGAGTCACCATGCGCTACATCCTGCCTGCAATCGCCGCCGGTCTCGCCCTTTCCGTACTCGGGGGTGGGGGACCCGCTCGCGCACACGACGCGACGACGGTCACTTGTTCCCTGTCGCGGCAAGTCGACCGTTTCGCCGGGACTTGCCTCGTCCCTTGCATGGTGAACCAGCTCTGGATCGACATCGACGGCCCGCGGCGGGACCGTAGCTGCGCCGCACCGAGCCGTCCGGTTCAAGTTTCGATCGCACCGCAACCGCGCTTCGACGACTGGCTCGGGACCATGGAAGGCAAGGAGCCCGAGGACCCGACGCGCTTCAGCTTGATCACGCCGCGCGAAGGGCGCGAGGGCGTCGCGAAGACGCCGTTTGGCTGGTTCGCGCTGCGCGAGGCGCGTGTGACCGGTGACACGATGGCGCTCGTCATCGACGCACGTCGGCAACTCCCGCCGACCGAGGAGGATCTCGCGATCATTGCGCGGGCTCGCGCCCTCATGGCCAGCGAAGCCGTCTGGAACAGAGAGGACGATCGGCGCTGCCCCGCAAATCCGGTTCGTTGGAGTCTGTTCTGCGCCATGATGCAGGCAACGACGGAAACGTCGGGCGGCGTCCACTACCGTCAACCCGCCATGCAGGCCGTGCGCGAGGTGCTGAACGAGGTCGGCGGCAATCGCGTCAAGCTGCACCGCATCATGGACTACAACAATCATCCAGACACGACCCTCGACGACACCCATGCGCTTCTTGACCGCGCGCGGGTGAAGCTGGAGGCGCGCCCACGATAGCCGTCTTGTAACACCGCGAAGGACCAGCGCCGTCGCCGCACGGTGAAGCGGGCTTGTGAGTACTCGAAGATGTACGAACAGGACTGGTCGTTCGACATGATTCCCGACAAGGCGGGTGGCCAGCACGACAGCTTCATGGCGGGCCTGAAGGGCGGCCTCGCTGGGGCCTGCGAAAACTACGGAAGAACCTGGGGCGTGCCCTAGAGTCGGAAAGGCGACAGAATTGAGTGCACTCGGAACGATCGGCCGCATCGACTACACCGTGATCCACGCCCGCGACTTCGCGGCGATGCGTGCCTTCTATGCCGACACGATGGAGTTCCCGCTGGTGGCCCGCCTCAGTGACGGATGGATCGAGTTCGCGGTGGGCGCCAATCGGCTGGCGCTCGCGGCGCGCCTCCGGGGCACGGTCGCACCCACGACGCCGGCGGGCGCGGCTGCGCTACAGCTCGCCTTCCGTGTGGCGCCGGACGACGTCGCGGCCTGCGCCGCGCAGTTGCAGGTCAAGGGAGTGGCGCTGGTCGAGCCGGTGACCGATCAACCGTTCGGCCATCGCACGGTTTTCTTTCGCGATCCCGACGGCAACCTCCTCGAGATCTACGCCGAGATCTGAGAGGACCGGCGAGCATGGTCGCTTCCGACAGTTTCGCCGAGTTCCTGCACGAGGTTCTGTCGCCGCTCGGGCGGCTCTCGCTGCGACGCATGTTCGGCAAGACCGGTGTGTTCTGCGATGGCGTCATGTTCGGCATGGTGACGGAGAACATGCTGTATCTGCGCGTGGACGACGGCAATCGCGCCGCCTTCGCGGAGGCGGCCGACGCACCGCCACTCAACTACCGCAAGGGCGGCGCCATGATCGATCTCGCCTTCTGGCGCGCGCCCGAACGTCTCTTCGATGAACCGGAGGAACTGCTCGACTGGGCCCGCCTCGCTTTGGCGGCCGCCGGTCGTGTCGCTCGGGCACGGCGAACGCCAGCGCGAACCCGGAACCGGCGCTGAAACGCGCGCGAACTCGACAACCGA
>VGCH01000042.1 GCA_016870115.1 Alphaproteobacteria bacterium
GACAGACCATCCAACGCAGACGCTTGAACCACCGTGCGATCGCCGCTTAACATCAATCAACAGAGCCACTGGAGCCTCTCTTCCAAATAGGCCTGATCTGTCTCAAATGTTCTGACGACGGACAACCAGGAATGGCAGCCGGCGGAGCGCGCGCATCCAGCCGATCCGCCGCGCCCGCAGTTCGAGCAGTGTGGCCGGGACCGCGACCAGCAGCCCGTTCACGATCCCGATCAGCAGCGACGCCGGACGCGCGCTCGGGGTGGGGGCGACGAACCAGGCGAAGACCGAGCCAATAACCAGGCTGACCGCCGCCACGATTGCGACGATGCGCCATTCGCGTCGGCGCCGGCCGGCCGCGATCATGCAGCCCGCGCCAAGGCGCGCGCGAAGGTCGCGTGATCCACGTTGCCGCCGGAGCATACGACCGCGACCGCGCGGCCTCGCACCGGGAGTTTGCCGGTCAAGGCCGCCGCCAGCGCCACCGCGCCCCCCGGCTCCAGCACGAGCTTGAACTCGCGGAATGCGAGTTCCATGGCATCCAGCGCCTCGTCGTCGGTCGCGACCAGACCGGGACCGAGCAGCGCCTTGGCCAGCGGAAAGGTGACGTCGCCCGGCTCGGGCGCCAGCAGCGCATCGCAGATCGAGCCGGAGAGCCGGTCGTTCGAGCACTTCGCGCCGGCGGCGAGCGATCGGGCGAGATCGTCGAAGCCGGCGGGCTCCGCCGAATGGACCGACGTCCCGGGCGAGAGGCCTTTCACCGCAAGCGCGATACCGGTGATCAGGCCGCCGCCGGAGCAGGGCGCCGCGACCGCGTCCAGCGTGACGCCGGCGTCGCGCGCCTGCTCGACGATCTCGAGGCCCGCGGTACCCTGGCCGGTCAGGATCCAGCGATGATCGTAGGGGGGCACGACGGTGGCGCCTGTCCGGGCGGCGATGCCGCGGCCGATCTCCTCGCGACTGTCCTTCACGCGATCGTACAGCAGGACCTCCGCGCCGCTCGCGCGAGTGTTGGCGACCTTGAGCGCCGGGGCGTCGGCGGGCATCACGATGGTCGCTTTCACGCCCATCAGTCGGGCCGCCTCGGCGAGCCCTTGGGCATGATTGCCGGACGACCAGCCGACGACGCCCCGCCCGCGCTGCTCGGCGGTCATGGCCGCCAGAAAGTTGTAGGCGCCGCGCAGCTTGAACGAACCAGTGCGTTGCAGACACTCGGCCTTGAGGAACAACCGCCCGCCCAGCCGCTCATTCACCCGCGCGTTCTCCAAGAGCGGCGTGCGAAGGACGGCGCCGCCAAGGCGCCGGCGCGCCGCTTCGACATCGGCGAAGGTGGGGAGGGGATCGACTTCGGTCATCTCTCAGGCTCCAAGCAGGGCGGGCAGGGCGGACAGGTCGCGGATCGTGCCCGCGGGGCCGAACCCGGGCAGATCCTGTTCAACGTTTCGAAACAGGCGGTCAATCCCGGCAAGGGGTCCGCCGCCTATGGCCTGCCCAAGGCCACGACCTTCTTCCTGCTGCGCCAGCTCGCGCTGGAGCTTGGCGGCGAGGGCATCCGCGTGAACGGGATCAATGCCGACCGCATCCGCTCCGGCCTGCTGTCGGCCGACATGATCGCAGCTCGGTCCGCCGCGCGGGGCGTCGACGCGGCGACCTACATGGCAGGCAACCTCCTGCGGGCGGAAGTCGAGGCGCGGCATGTCGCCGATGCCTTCGTCATGCTCGCAAGGGCCGAGCGCACGACCGGGCATGTGATTACGGTCGACGGCGGCAACATCGAGGCCGCTCTGCGATAGTCGCAGCGGCTTGTCCATGCCGCGGGCGTGCGGCGTCCGCGAGGCAACAACCTCTCAATCCGCCCGGCCTAGAGGCCCTGGCACGTCACGCGGCAGTCAGCGGCCGGTCGCGGGCGGCACGGCGCGGAAGGGGCCGTTCAGGCGGTCGCGGTAGACACCGACGCCTTCCATCACGCGCTGGACGTAGTTGCGGGTCTCGCGGAACGGGATCATCTCGATCCAGTCGACCATGTCGATGGTGCCGCCGCGCGGATCGCCGATGGTCTCGAGCCAGCGCGCGACCCGGCTGGGGCCGGCATTGTAGGCCGCGAGCGACAGCTCGTAGGACCCGCCGAATCGGTTCAGCATCTCGGCCATGTATTGGCTGCCCAGCGCCACGTTGTAGACCGGATCGGCCGTCAGCCGCTCCTGCGAGTAGGGCTGGCCCAGTCGGCCCGCCACCTCGCGCGCGGTCGCCGGCATCAGCTGCATCAGGCCGCGCGCTCCGGCGGACGAGATGGCGCCGGAATGGAAGGCGCTCTCCTGGCGCATCAGCCCCAGCACCAGCGCGCGTTCGATCGAGCCGGTCGGGCCGGTCTCGACCACCGGAAACGAAGCGTCGAACAGGGTGATGCCATTCTCGACCGCGCGACGGGCGATCGAGACGCCGATATCGGGTCGCCGCAGTTCCACCGCGAGCTGGGCGAGCAAAGCGGTCTCGCCCGGCGTTTGCACCAAACGGGCGAGACGCAGCAGGAAGGGCCGCGTGCGCTCGCTGTCGCCGGCCTGCGCGAGATGCCGCGCGACTTGCGCGAGTTCGCGCGCGCCCAGCGACTGGCGCTCGCTGTCGTTCACCGTCGGGTCGCCCGGCAAACGGGCGGCGCCGCCGGGCAAGCGGCGCGCGGCGAGCTGGCCATAGTAGGTATGGCCAGCCGCAGCGGCGCGGCGATACCAGTCCTGACCCTCGCGCGCACGGCCGGCCGTCTCATGGGCGCGACCCAGCCAGTACGCGGCCCGGCTCTTCGAGATGTCGGTCGCCACACCGACATGCAGCTTCTGGAAGTGCCGCACCGCATCCTCGGCGCGCTTGAGATGGCGCAGCGCGATCCAGCCGGCGAGGAACTCCGCCTCGGCGAAGGCCACGCCGCGCGTCTGACCGTGCGGGACAGCAACGGCGTAGGCGTCAGCGGGGCGCTTGGCCGCCAGCAGGTCGCGCGCCAGCTGATGCCGCTCTGTCCACCACTCTTCCGACTGGGTTGGCGGCGGCGCGAGAAAGATCGCCTTCGCCTCGTCGAGATTGCCTCCCCGGCGCAACCAACGGGCGCGCTCCAGGCGGAGCTGGGCCTCCGCAAGTCGCGGCGCGGGCACGCCGCGCAGGATCGCTTCGGTGTCTGGTGCGCGTTGTGCCATCGCCAAACGCGCGGCCGCCACGGCGCGCTCCGCTGGCGGTAGGCGCGATGTGAGGTTCGTTGCCACATCCAGGCGGTTCTCGCGCATCAGCCGATCGAAGCGTGCCACCTCGTCGGCCGGATTGAGATGCTGGCTCCAGCGCTGGAGGAAGAGCGATTGGTCGGCCTCGCGAAAGGTGCCGGTCCGCCAACTCTCGCCGGCGAGCTTCGCCAGCTCCGCGGGGTTCGTGACCTCGGCGACTTCCAGACGACGGATCAGCCCCTGGCTGGTGAGGGGCGGAAACGCCTGGAAGTAGCGCCACACCTCGGCGGCCGCCATCGTGGCCGGGATGCGGTCTTCGGCTTGCCGGCGCAGGACCTCGGGCTCCGGCCAGTCCGGGTTCTCGCGCAGGAACTTCCAGATCGCTCCGAACTCGGCGTCGCTGCGCGGCGCGACCCGCAGCACCGACCACTCTACATAGCGATGCAGGAGCGGCTGGGGGAAGTTCGCTACGTTGGCGCGGGCGGCGGCGTAATCCTTGAGGTCGAGGGCAGTCAGCGATGCCTTGAAGGCTGCGGCTTCAGCAGCCGTGAGCGGCTTTGCGCCGCCCAGCGCCTGCGCGATCGGGCCGGAGTCAGGCGGCGGGGCGAGACCACTATCGCCGCGGCCGAGCGGCTGCGGCAGAGCGAGTGAGCCCGGTGGCGTGGCCGTTCGGGGACCGGTCGTGGTCGTCGGCGCGGCACTGCCGGGCGGCGTGCGGCTCACGCCCGGATCGGGTTTGGCCTCGCCGGGGCCGCGCAGGACGGTGACGCCACCCTGCGCAAGGGCGGCGCCGCAAAGCGAAAACGCGATCAGGAACGCGGGAATACGCAGCACGCAATCACCCTAAGCACGGGTTCGCGGCATCACAATGGCGGGCCGGCGCCTTGCGAGCCCCGACCCCCCGCCCTATGGTGGGAAATCGCCGAAAACGGCCCCGGAAACCGGAGAGAATCATGTTCAGCGGCTCGCTCGTCGCACTCATCACGCCGTTCGCCAAGGGCGCCGTCGACGAGAAGGGATTCGAGAAGTTCGTCGCGTGGCAAATCTCCGAGGGGACCGACGGGTTGGTGCCGTGCGGCACCACGGGCGAGTCGCCGACGCTGAGCTACGACGAGCACAAGCGGGTGATCGACATCTGCATCCAGACCGCCAAGGGGACCGGCGTGCCGGTGATCGCGGGCACCGGGTCCAACTCCACCGATGAGGCGATCGAACTCACCCGGCACGCCAAAAAGAGCGGCGCCGACGCCGCCATGCTGGTGGTGCCCTACTACAACAAGCCGACGCAGGAAGGCCTCTATCGTCACTTCAAGGCGGTGGCTGAGGCGGTCGATATTCCGATCCTGCTCTACAACGTGCCGCCGCGGACCGGTGGCGACATGCAGGTCGAGACCGTGATCCGCCTGTCGCAGGTGCCGGGAATCGTCGGCATCAAGGACGCCTCCTACGACATGGCGCGGCCGACCCTGACGAAGCTCAAGGCGAAAAAGGGCTTCATCCAGCTCTCCGGCGAGGATGCGAGCGCCATGGGTTTCATGGCGCAGGGCGGCGATGGCTGCATTTCCGTGACCGCCAACGTGGCGCCCCGGCTCTGTGCGGAGATGCATGATGCGTGGAAGGCGCGCGATCTCGACAAGGTCTTCGAGATCCAGGATCGGCTGATGCCGCTCCACAAGGCGCTGTTTGTCGAAACCAGCCCGGGTCCGGTGAAGTACGCCGCCGAACTGATCGGCCAGTCCAAGGGCGAGCTTCGGCTGCCGCTGGTCGAGCCGGGCGAGGCGACCCGCAAGCAGGTCCGCGAGGCGATGGTCCACGCCGGGCTGATCAACTGAGCGTCCCTTGTCGAAGAAGGCCGAACCCGAGCGCACGGTCGTTGCCAGGAACCGCAAGGCGCGCCACGAATACTTCATCGAGGAAAGCTTTGAGGCCGGCCTCGCCTTGACCGGTACCGAGGTGAAGTCGCTGCGCTCTGGCCGCAGCACCGTGGCCGAATCCTACGCGGCCGAACGCGGCGGCGAGATCTGGCTGCTGAACGCCAACATCCCCGAGTACGCCTCGGGCAACCGCAACAACCATGAGCCCCGGCGGGCGCGGAAGCTCCTGTTGCACCGCCATCAGATTCGCAAGCTGATCGGTGCGATCACCCGCGAGGGGCGAACCGTCGTGCCGCTCGAGGTCTATTTCAATGCGCGCGGCCGCGCCAAGATCGAGATCGCGCTCGTCAAGGGCAAACAGGCGCATGACAAGCGCCATGCCATCAAGGAGCGCGACTGGCAGCGCCAGCGCTCACGCCTGCTCCGAACCCGATAGAGGGAGGCGGCGATGGAAAGAACACCGCAGCGCAACTTTCCCGAGGCCGAGTGGCGCATGCGCGTCGATCTCGCGGCCGGCTATCGGCTGGTGCGGCACTTCGGGCTCGATGACCTCATCTACAATCACATCACCGCGCGGGTGCCGGGCGAGGATGATCGCTATCTGATCAATCCCTACGGTCCGCTGTACGACGAGATGACGGCGTCGAACCTGATCAAGATCGATATCGATGGCGCCATTCACTGCGAGACCGACGGCGAGATCAACCCGGCAGGCTACATGATCCATTCGGCCGTGCATGCCGCGCGCCACGACACGGTGTGCGTCCTGCATACACACAGCCACTACGCGACTCTCGTCTCAACGTTGGACGAGGGCTTCGTGGCACTCACCCAGACGGCGTTCCAGTTCCATGGGCGGGTCGCCTACCACGACTATGAGGGCTTCGCGCTCGACGCTGATGAGCGGCGCCGCCTGGTGATGGATCTCGGCGAGCGCAACGTCATGGTTTTGCGCAATCACGGTGTGCTGACGCTGGGCCGCTCGGTCGCAGAGGCTTTCCGGCGCGCCTACTACTTCGAGGCCGCCTGCCGCATGCAGATCGAGGCGCGGGCCGCCGGCAAGACGCGCCAGCCGCCGGCGGAGGTGATGGAGCGGACAGCGCAGCAGTGGGCGGGCGGCGCCGCCGGTATCGGCGGCGGCGGAAGCACGCGCGAGTGGCCGGCCCTGTTGCGCATGCTGGACCGGCTCGATCCGACCTGGCGACACTGAACACGAGAGGTGATCGTGACGACCGTGCTTGTGACGGGGGCCAATCGCGGCCTCGGACTGGAAATGGTGAAGCGCTACGCCGCGCGCGGCTGGCGGGTTCATGCCTGCGCCCGCGATACGGCGGGTCTGGCGGGTCTCGCGACCGGTGTGGTCGCGCACCGGCTGGAGGTGACCGACCAGGCTGCAGTCAAGGCGCTCGCCGCGACGCTGGCGGGTGAGGCGATCGATCTTCTGATCAACAACGCGGGCGTGAGCGGACATGAGGCCGGAACGCTCGGCACGCTCGACGCCGCCGTGTGGAAACGGACGTTCGAGATCAATGCGCTCGCACCGCTTCTGGTCGCCGAAGCCTTCGTCGAGCACGTTGCGCGCTCGAGCCAGCGCAAGCTGATGGCGATCTCGAGCCGGCTAGGCAGCATCGAGCAGAACAGCGAGGGCGGGCGCTACGCCTACCGGGCCAGCAAGACCGCGCTGAACATGGCGTGGCGCAGCCTCGCCGCCGACCTGCGCGGACGCGGGATCGTATGCACCGTTCTGCATCCTGGCTGGGTGCGCACCGACATGGGCGGCAAGCAGGCGCCGCTGTCGATCGAGGAGAGCGTCGCCGGACTGCTCGCAACCATCGACGCGCTGGGGCCTGCCGATTCCGGGGGCTTCCGCAACTACGACGGCAAGCCCCTTCCCTGGTAGGCGCGCGATGCTGCTGAACGAAGAACAGACTCTGGTGCGTGACACCGCGCGCGCCTTCGCCCGGGAACGGGTGGCCCCGAACGCCCGCGCCTGGGAGGCGGCCGGCCGCGTGCCGCGCGAGGTTCTCGTCGAGATGGGCCGGCTTGGCTTCATGGGAATGTGCGTGCCGCCCCAATGGGGCGGGGCGGGCGCCGACATGATGAGCTACGTGCTGGCGCTCGAGGAAATCGCCTGGGGCGATGGTGGGCTCAGCACCATCATGAGCGTCAACAATTCCCCCGACTGTGCCGCGCTTCAGGCGTGGGCGAGCGACGCCCAGAAGGAGCGCTGGCTGGCACCGATGGCGCGCGGCGAGATCCTGGGCGCTTTCTGCCTCACCGAACCGCAGGCTGGATCGGACGCCGCCAACCAGCGCACCCGTGCCCGCCGGGTCGAGGGTGGATGGGAACTGGACGGCGTGAAACAGTTCATCACCCAGGGCAGCACCGCCGATGTCGCGCTGGTCTTCGCTGTCAGCGATCCCGCTGGGGGCAAGCGAGGCATTTCCTGTTTCATCGTACCGACATCGACACCGGGCTATCGTGTGGCGTCGATCGAGAAGAAGCTCGGCCAGAAGTCTTCCGACACCTGCCAGATCGCCTTCGAGCGTTGCCGCGTGCCCGCCGACGCGCTGCTGGGGCCCGAAGGTTCGGGCTACCGCATCGCGCTCGCCAATCTGGAGGCCGGCCGCATCGGGATCGCGGCGCAGGCCGTCGGCATGGCGCGCGCGGCGTTCGAGGCGGCGCGCGACTACGCCCAGCAGCGCGAGGCATTCGGGACGGCCATCGTGAACCACCAGGCCGTCAGTTTTCGGTTGGCCGACATGGCGACCAAGATCACCGTCGCCCGCCAGATGGTGCTGCACGCGGCGGCCTTGCGCGACGCCGGCCAGCCCTGCCTGACCGAGGCCTCGATGGCCAAGCTGTTCGCCTCGGAGATGGCCGAGGAGGTCTGCTCCGCGGCGATCCAGATCCATGGCGGCTACGGCTACGTCGCCGACTACCCGGTCGAGAAGATCTGGCGCGACGTGCGGGTGTGCCAGATCTACGAGGGCACCAGCGATGTGCAGCGCCTGGTGATCGGGCGCGGTCTGGGCGCGATCTGAGGGTGGCTTGTCGCGCCGCGGACTGCGTGGGACACTGGCTGCGGGGAGAGACGACAGCATGTCCGGACGCGGTGTTGCGGCGCTGAGCAGCGTCCTTCGCGGGGCGCTCGCGGCGCTCGCGATGTTGACGTGTGCCGCGACGGCGCACGCGGACCCGGTCGGCGGCGCGGCCCGCGCCCTGCAGATGCAAACCGCGTTCAATCCGGCGCTGCCAGGCGCGGGTGAGGGTGTGCGCGTACTGGTGCGCAACCTGAAAGAAATGTCGGGCGGGCTGATCGCGGTGAAGATCCTCGAGCCCGGTCGGATCGTGCCAACGCCCGACATGCTCGACGCCGTGGTCGCCGGCGACCTCGAGAGCGCCTTCACCTGGTCGGGCTACGCAGTGGCAAAGGCCCCGGTGTTCCATCTCTTTGCGACGCTTCCGTTCGGGCCCGGCCCAGAGGATCTCGTGTCGTGGGTCCAGGAAGGCGAGGGCGGCCGGATTCATCGCGAGGCCTATGCGAAGCTCGGCGTCGCGGCGGTGCCGTGCGGCGTGCAGGGGATGGAGGGTGGCGGCTGGTTCCGCGGCGCGATCGAGAGCGTCGCCGACCTCAAGGACCGCAAGCTGCGCTTCACGGGCCTCGCGGCCGAGAGCTTGGCCCGCCTCGGGGCGCAGCCAGCCGATGTCAAACCGGGAGAGTTCTTCTTCAAGCTCCAGCAAGGCGCGATCGATGGCGGCGAAATGTCGACGCCTGCGATGGACGTGGCGCTGGGGTTCGAGAAGCTCGGCTTGCCCTACCGCATGCCCGGCTGGCACCAGCCGTCGGCGTTGATCGATTTCTTCATGCGTCGGGATCGGTGGGAGGCGCTGTCCGCGGCGCAGCGCCGCCAGATCGAGACGGCGTGCCGCGCCAACGTCGCCTGGACGCTGGCCCGCTCGCCGGTCCTCCAGGCCCACGCGCTGGAGCGGCTCGCGGGCGCGGGGATCGCGATCAAGACCTGGTCGCCCGCGCTGCTTGAAGCGTTCCGGCGCGAGTCCGGGGTCGTGATTCGCGAACTCGCCCAGCGCGACCCGGATTTCGCGCACGGGTTGGCCAGCCAGCGCGCCTTCGTGGAGCGCAACGCCGCCTGGCGCAGCATCCAGCGCCTCCCCTGAGCCCGCCCTTGCGTTGGCCCGCCGGAGCGGGCAGGACTGGTCGGCCATGACCGTCCTGCGATCCGCCCTCGATACTCGTTCAGACTCCTTCGTTCGTGCCAACGCGGCCACGCGCGCCCAGCTTGAGGACCTCGCGCGGCGCACCGACGCCGTTCGACTGGGCGGCGGCGAGGAGTCACGAAAGCGCCATGTCGCTCGCGGCAAACTGTTGCCGCGCGACCGGGTGGCGGCGCTTCTGGATCCGGGCTCGCCCTTTCTTGAGCTGTCGCCGCTCGCGGCGCTCGACATGTACGACAACGAGGCGCCCGGGGCGGGAGTCGTGACGGGTGTCGGCCGCGTGAACGGTGTGGAGTGCGTCGTTGTTTGCAACGACGCCACGGTCAAAGGCGGTACCTACTATCCCATGACGGTGAAGAAGCATCTCCGCGCCCAGGAAGTGGCGATGGAGAACCGGCTCCCCTGCATCTACCTCGTCGATTCCGGCGGCGCCAACCTGCCGCAATGGCCCGAGGTCTTCCCCGACAAGAATCACTTCGGCCGCATCTTCTACAATCAGGCCAACATGTCGGCGCAAGGCATCCCACAGGTCGCCGTTGTGATGGGGTCCTGCACGGCGGGTGGCGCCTATGTGCCGGCCATGAGTGACGAGACGGTCATCGTGCGCAAGCAGGGCACGATCTTCCTCGCCGGCCCGCCGCTGGTGAAGGCCGCCATCGGCGAGGTGGTGAGCGCGGAAGAACTGGGCGGCGCGGATGTGCATGCCCGTACCTCGGGTGTCGCCGACCACTACGCCGAGAATGACAGCCACGCGCTGGGCATCGCACGACGCATCGTGGCCAATCTCAATTGGCGCAAGAACCCGCCGGTGTCGCTGGCCGAGCCGCGGCCACCGCTTTACCCGGTTGAGGAGCTGCGCGGTGTCGTGCCGCCTGATGGCCGGACGCCCTTCGACATGCGCGAGGTGATCGCGCGCCTGGTTGATGGCAGCGAGCTCGATGAGTTCAAGGCGCTCTATGGAACCACGATCGTCACGGGCTTTGCCCGCATCTGGGGGTATCCGGTCGGCATCGTCGCCAACAATGGCATTCTGTTCAACGAGTCGGCGCTGAAGGCGGCGCACTTCATCGAGCTGTGCGGCCAGCGCGGCATCCCGTTGTTGTTCCTTCAGAACATCACCGGCTTCATGGTGGGCAAGAAGTACGAGGCTGGCGGTATCGCGCGCGACGGCGCCAAGATGGTGACCGCGGTCTCGACGGTGCAGGTGCCCAAGTTCACGGTGATCGTGGGCGGCAGCTATGGGGCCGGCAACTATGGCATGTGCGGTCGTGCCTACAGTCCGCGGTTCCTCTGGATGTGGCCGTCGGCGCGGATCTCGGTCATGGGCGGCGAGCAGGCCGCCTCCGTGCTGGCGACCGTGCGGCGCGACAATATCGAGGCGCGCGGCGGCAGTTGGTCGGCGGACGAGGAAGCCGCGTTCAAACAGCCGATCCGCGATCAGTACGAGCGCGAGGGGCATCCCTACTACGCGACGGCGCGACTGTGGGACGACGGCATTCTCGACCCGGCCGACACGCGCGACACGCTGGGACTCGCGCTCTCGGCCGCGATGAACGCGCCGATCGGGCCGACCCGCTTCGGCGTCTTCCGGATGTAGCGCGATGTCCGGCACCGGCATTGTCACGCGCGTCGAGGCCGGCATCGGCTGGCTGATCCTCGACCGTCCACGCGAGATGAACTCGTTCGATGGCGCGACCGCGGCCGCGATCATTGCCGCCGTCGCGGGTTTCGCGGCCGACGCGGCCGTCCGGGTGATGGTGGTGTCGGGCAACGGGCCGGCGTTCTCCGCCGGGGGCGATTTCAACTGGGTGATGAGCTGGCCCGGCCTCTCCGAGCGCGAACGCTACGAGGGCGCGCGCGCCATGACGGATGCAGTCCAGGCGATCCATGATTTTCCCAAACCGTCGATCGCGCGTGTCCATGGTGCGGCGGTCGGCGGCGGCGTCGGCGTCATGCTGGCCTGCGACTGGGCGATTGCGGCCGACGGTGTGAAGATCGGCATGACCTCGGCGCGCAACGGTCTGCTCGCCGGCATCGCGATCAAGGTACTGATCGACGCGGCAGGCCCGCGGGTCGCCCGGCAGTTGTTGCTTCATGGCGGCACCATCGACGCGGCCGAGGCCGCGCGCCTGGGGCTGGTCGACCGCGTGGTGCCGGCCTCGGGGCTCGACGAGGCGATCGGGGCCCTGGCTGGCGAGCTTATTCGCTCGGCGCCCTCGGTGCAGTCGCTGGTGAAGCGGCTGGTCGATGAGCTGGGCGCACTGCCACCGGATAGTGCCGCCGCCCGCGTGGCGCTCGAGGTCGCGCGGCAATGTATGACTGACGAGGCGCGCGAGGGAATGGGCGCCTTCCTCGACAAGCGCAAGCCGGCCTGGAGCCGCTGACATGTTCACCAAGATCCTGATCGCCAACCGCGGCGAGATCGCCTGCCGCGTGATTGCCACCGCCCGTCGCATGGGCATCCGCACCGTCGCGGTCTACTCCGACGCCGATCGTGGGGCGCGCCATGTCGCGCTGGCGGACGAGGCCGTGCATGTCGGCGGTTCGCCGGCGCGCGACAGCTATCTGCTCGCCGACCGGATTGCGGCTGCCGCGATCGCCACCGGTGCCGAGGCCGTGCATCCCGGCTACGGATTTCTGAGCGAGAACGCCGGCTTCGCCGAGGCTTGCGCCGCCGCGGGCATCGTCTTCATTGGCCCACCGCCGTCGGCGATCCGGGCCATGGGCTCCAAGAGTGAAGCCAAAAAGATCATGGAAAAGGCCGGTGTGCCGCTGGTGCCCGGCTATCACGGCGACGACCAGACCGACGCCCTGCTCCAGGCCGAGGCCGACCGCATCGGCTATCCGGTGCTCATCAAGGTGTCCGCGGGTGGCGGCGGCAAGGGCATGCGGGTTGTCGAGGAATCCAACCGGTTTCGCGATCAGCTTGCCGGCGCACGACGTGAGGCCAAGGCGGCGTTCGCCGACGATCATGTCTTGATCGAGAAGTATCTCGCGCGTCCGCGCCATATCGAGATCCAGGTCTTCGCCGATACCCGCGGTAATTGCGTGCACCTCTTCGAGCGCGATTGTTCGATCCAGCGCCGGCACCAGAAGGTGATCGAGGAGGCGCCGGCGCCGGGCATGGACCCCGCGCGCCGTCGCGCCATGGGCGATGCAGCCGTCGCGGCGGCGCGCGCCATCGGCTATGTCGGCGCCGGCACGGTTGAGTTCATCGCCGACCAGGACGGCACGTTCTACTTCATGGAGATGAACACCCGCCTGCAGGTCGAGCATCCGGTCACCGAGGCGATCACCGGCCAGGATCTTGTCGAGTGGCAGCTGCGCGTCGCCGCGGGCCAAGAACTGCCGCGCCGCCAAGAGGAGCTATCGATTTCCGGCCATGCCGTCGAGGTCCGGCTGTATGCCGAGGATCCGGATCGCGGATTTCTGCCGTCGACCGGACGGCTCGCCCACCTCAAGCTTCCCGCGCCCGGACCGCATGTGCGCATCGATACAGGCGTGCGCGCCGGCGACACGGTGACGCCGTTCTACGATCCGATGATCGCCAAGGTGATTGTCCACGACGCCGATCGGGCGTCGGCGCTGCGCCGCATGGCCGGCCTCATGGCGGCGACCGAGGTGGCGGGTGTCACCACCAACGCCCGCCTACTCGCGGCACTCTGCGGGCACGCTGCGTTTGCCGGCGGCGAGGTCGATACCGGCTTCATCGAACGTCATCGCGACAGCCTCTTTCCGGCCGCCGCGCCAGTCGATCGGCGCGAGCTCGCGGCCGCCACGCTGCACCGCGAACTTAGTCGGGCCGATCGCGCGCTGGCGCTGGCACGCACGGGTGCCGATCCGGACAGCCCGTGGAACGCCGTCAGCGCCGCGCCGCTGCTTCTCGAGACCCGCGAAGTTGTGCGGTGGAGTTGGGGCGGCGAGACCCACGAGCCCGCGCTGCTGCGTCGCCGCGACGGGACGCTGGCGATCGACTTCGGCGAGGGACCCGTCGCTGTGACCGCGAATCGGGCCGCCGATGGTGGCTTGGCGATCTCGCTCGGCGGACATGGTTTCGCCGGGCGCGCGGTTGAGGTGCCCGCAACCGACGGCGGCACCGACACGCTGGTCTTCGTGGACGGCATCCCGGGCCCCCGGCGCCTGCGTCTGGTCGATCCGTTGGATGTCTCGTCCTACCAGGCGACCGCCGCGGGCGAGGGCAGCGTGCGAGCGCCACTGCCGGGGCGGATCATCGACCTTAAGGTGAAGGCCGGAGATCGCGTCAGCCGTGGCCAGCCGCTGCTGGTTCTGGAAGCGATGAAGATGGAGCACACGCTCGCCGCCCCGGCCGATGGCACGGTGAAGTCCGTGCGCTTCGTCGCCGGGGAACAAGTGGTCGAAGGTGCCGAGCTGATCGAGTTCGAGGGCTGACCGCTCAGCGCGCGCCGTCGCGCGCGCCACCCAGCAGCCAGTTCAGCAAGATCGCGCCGAAGGTCGCGGTGCCGATGCCCGCCATGGAAAACTCGCCGAACTTCAGCGTGAAGTCGCCGGTTCCGAGTGGTCCTCCCCCTGAAAAGTGGTCCGCCCTGAACTATGTCTTTTGACAAGAAGGAGGACTGCAATGCCGAAGAAGAGGCACAAGCCTGAAGAGATCGTTTCGAGACTCCGACAAGCCG
>VGCH01000043.1 GCA_016870115.1 Alphaproteobacteria bacterium
CCTTGGTGCAAACCCGACGCACCTCGGCGATGGAGTGCGAGACGAAGAGCAAGGTACCGCGCTTGCGAAACTCTTCGATCCAGTGGAGGCACCGTTTCTGGAATGCCGCATCACCCACGGCCAGTGCCTCATCCACCACGAGGATGTCCGCGTCGACATGGGCGCAGATCGAAAAGGCCAAGCGTGTGCGCATCCCGAGCGAATAGTGCTTGCAGGGCTGGTCCATATAGTCGCCGATCCCCGCGAACTCGGCGATCGAGTCGAACTTGCGGAGAATCTCTGCCCGCCGCAGCCCAAGAACCGCACCGCCGATCATGACGTTCTCGCGGCCCGAGAGCTCCTGGTCGAAGGTCGAGCCCAGTGCCAGGACGGGCGCGATGCGGCCCGTGACACGCAGCTCGCCATGGCTGGGCAGTGTCATGCCGCAGATGATCTGAAGCAAGGTCGACTTGCCGCAGCCGTTGCGACCAACGATGCCAATGCTTTCGCCCGCGTACACGTCGAGGTTGATGTCGCGCAGCACACAGAACGGCCTGTAGAACTTCCGGATCCACCCGAACAACGCCTGCATCATCCAGTCGTTACGGTTGCGATAGAGCTGGTACGCCTTGCCAAGATGGCGGGCGCTGATCACCACCTCAGATGACGTCGACGATGACATTCCGATACCTGTCGAAGAACCAGTAGCCAAGATAGAACGTGAAGATCGACACGAACATGGTCCAAGCATAGACCGCGAGCGACGGGATCTTGCCGAGCAGCGTCAGGTCGCGCGTCACCTCGGCGAAGCCGGTGAGCCCATTGGCATAGATCCAGAAATCGAGCGGCTCGGGCAACTGGGTGTGGGAAAAGAAAATCGGCGTGATGAACATGAAGAGCGGTACGATGGTCATCATTAGGTAGCCGGCATCGCGTGTGAACGCGCCGATCGCCGAGAGAATCCAGGCGAGACCCATCAGGAACATCAGGTACGGCACCAATATCAGTGGCAAGAGCAGACACGTCCAGGGCAGCCCGTGACCGGTCAGAACCTGGAACAGCATCATCACAATGAGCGCGATACCCGAATACGCGGTGGCCCGCAGGGTCGAGATGATCGCCAGCATGTGGCTCGGAAAGATCGTCTGCTTGATGAAGTGCGAATACTCGTGCAGCAACATCGGCGCGCGAAACGCGACCTCCGAGAAGAAATTGAAGACGATGATTCCGCTGAAGATGAACAGCGCGTATCCGAGACGCGAGCCACTCACCTCGATGGGCAGCTTCGTCGTGGTCGTGAAGGCGAACGCGTAGACGCCCAGCATCATGAGGGGCGCGATGACCGCCCACACCCAGCCGGCGACCGATCCCTTGAAGCGCTCCTGCAACTCACGACGCAGGATCGCCTCCACGAGGTCGCGGTGATGCCAAGTCTGTGTGAATGGCGCCAGAAAGAACCGGGCCACGCGCTGCGGCGCCGACAATTGCTCGATGACGATCGCCCGACCGTTGACGACACTTACCGACGGCATGACGAACTGATCTCCTCTGGCGTCGGTGCAGCCCTACGGGGCCGCAGGGTGGTGAGCCCGGTGGGGATCGAACCCACGACCACCTGATTAAAAGTCAGATGCTCTACCGCTGAGCTACAGGCTCGCCGCGACAGCGCGCCGGGTGCCTCAAGCGGGCGCGGCGACCGTATACGGGGCTGGGGCCGGCGGGTCAATCCGCATGGCCTCCGACTCACCCTTCGGAAAACTTGCCTTTCAGCCGCCCAAAGACCCGTTTGGACACGAACTGCGACGTGTCGCCGCCCAACCGGGCAATGTCCTTCACGAGCGACGAAGAGATGAACTGGTGCCGGTCCGACGCCATCAGGAAGATGGTCTCGATCGCCGGCTCCATGCGCGCGTTCATGTTGGCCATCTGGATCTCGTACTCGAAATCCGACACCGCGCGCAGGCCGCGGATGATGACCCCGGCATTCACCTGCCGCGCGAAATGGATCAGCAAGCCCTGGAACGGAACCACGTCGATGCGTTCCCGATCGCCTTCCGGAAACTCGGCGATCTCCTGGCGGATGATCTCGACCCGCTCCTCGAGCGAGAACAGCGGCCCCTTGCCGATGTTGATCGCCGGTCCGATCACCAATCGGTCGACCAGTTTCAGCGAACGGCGCACGATCTCGATATGACCGCTGGTCACGGGATCGAACGTGCCCGGATACACACCGGTGCGCTCCGTCATGGCTCCCCCCTGAAGGCGCGTCGAGGCGGCGTCGTTCTAGCCGCACGGGCGGTCCTTATCCACCGTTTGTTTCGTCGGCTGCATCGTCGGTCCCGTCTTCATCGCCGATACGGATGGCCGCGACCACGCGTTCGCCCTCGGACACCGACACGATCTTGACGCCGCGCGTGCCGCGTCCGGCGATCCGCACTCCATCCACCGGGCAGCGGATCAGCGTGCCGCCATCGGTCACCAGCATGATCTGGTCGCTGGTGCGGATCGGGAGCGCGGCAACGACCTTGGCGCCGTTCGTCAGCGCCATCAGTTCGACACCCTTGCCGCCGCGACCGGTGACCCGGTACTCGTAGGCGGAGGTGCGCTTGCCGAAGCCCGACGCGGCAACGGTCAGGACGAACTCCTCCTTGGCCTGGAGTTCGGCGAAGCGCTCGTTCGACAGGGCCGATACGACGGCCGGCTCGTCACCGGGGGGCCCCGCCTCCTCCTCCGCGTTTTCGAGCTGCCGCAGCAGCCGCGACTGCCGCAGATAGGCGTCGCGCTCCTCCGTCATGATGCCCTTGCCTGCATCCAGCAACGACATCGAGATGACCTCGTCGCCCTCGGCCAGCGAGATGCCCCGCACGCCGGTCGAGGCCCGGCTCTGGAAGACTCGCACCGTCGACACCGGGAAACGCATGGCACGGCCGGCGCGCGTCGCGAGCAGCACGTCCTGCTCCTCCGAACAGACCGCCACCCCGACCAACCGGTCGCCGGCGTCTTCGCCCTCGAACTTCATGGCGATCTTGCCGCCCTGGTTGACCGAGACGAAGTCGCTCAGCTGGTTCCGCCGGATGCCTCCCCGCGCCGTGGCGAACAGCACGTTCAGGCGCTCCCAGCTGGCCTCGTCCTCCGGCATCGGCATCACCGCCGAGATCGTCTCGCCCTCCTCCAGCGGCAGCAGGTTGACGAATGCCTTGCCGCGGGCCTGCGGTGCGCCGAGCGGCAGGCGCCAGACCTTGAGTTTGTGGACGATGCCGCGGCTGGAGAAGAACAGCATCGGCGTGTGGGTGTTGGCGACGAAGAGGCTCGAGACGAAATCGTCCTCGCGCGTCGCCATGCCGGAGCGGCCCTTGCCGCCGCGCCGCTGCGCGCGATAGGCCGAGACCGGTACGCGCTTGACGTAGCCGCCGTGCGTCACCGTCACGACCATGTCCTCGCGCTGGATCAGGTCCTCAATGTCCTGCTCGAACTCGAGATCGAGGATCTCGGTCCGGCGCGGCGTCGCGAAGGCCGCCTTGTCTTCCAGAAGCTCGCTCCGCATCAGGGCGTAGAGCTTGTCGCGCGAGGCCAGCAGGTCCAGATAACCTTCGATCAGCTTGGCGACTTCGCCCAGCTCGTCGGCGATCTTGTCGCGCTCCAGTCCCGTCAGACGCTGCAAGCGCAGCTCGAGGATGGCCCGCGCCTGCGCATCCGACAGCCGGTAGGTGCCGTCGTCCGCGACGCCGCGGCCAGGCTCGGCGATCAGGGCGATCAACGGCGCGACATCGCTCGCCGGCCACGCCTTGGCCATCAGACGTTCGCGCGCGACGGCCGGGTCGGGCGCCCGGCGGATCATCTCGATCACCTCGTCGATGTTGGCGACGGCGATGGCGAGGCCGACCAGGATATGGGCGCGCTCGCGGGCATGGGCGAGCTCGAACCGGGTGCGGCGGGTCAGCACCTCGGCCCGGAAACGGATGAAGGCTTCCAGAAGATCCTTCAATCCCATCAGACGCGGGCGACCGCCATCCAGCGCCAGCGCGTTGACGCCAAAGGTCGTCTGCAGCGGCGTGAAGCGGTAGAGCTGGTTCAGCACGACATCGGCCATGGCGTCGCGCTTGAGATCGATCACCAGGCGCACGCCGTCGCGATCGCTTTCGTCGCGCACTTCGGACACGCCCTCGACCTTCTTGTCGCGCACCACCTCGGCGATCTTCTCGTGCAGTCGCGCCTTGTTCTCCTGGTAGGGGACTTCCGTGACGACGATGGACTCGCGTCCGCCACGTCCCTCCTCGATCTTGGTGCGCGCCCGCACCACGATGGAGCCGCGACCGAGCTCGTAGGCCGCGCGGATGCCGTTGCGGCCGAGAATGGTCGCGCCCGTCGGAAAGTCCGGACCGGGGACGATCTCGATCAGCTTCGTAACCGGCAATGCCGGATCATCGATCAGCGCGCAGCACGCGTCGATCAACTCGCCAAGATTGTGCGGCGGAATGTTGGTCGCCATGCCGACGGCGATGCCGCCCGCGCCGTTCGCCAGCAGGTTGGGAAAGCGCGCCGGCAGCACGCTCGGCTCCTGGGACGACTCGTCGTAGTTCGGCTGGAAGTCGATCGTGTCCTTGTCGATGTCGGCCAGCAGCGCCTCGGCGGTGCGCGCGAGCCTCGCTTCGGTGTAGCGCATGGCCGCCGGCGGATCGCCGTCCATCGAGCCGAAATTGCCCTGCCCCGCGACCAGCGGCAGCCGCATCGAGAAGTCCTGCGCGAGCCGAACCATGGCGTCGTAGATCGCCTGGTCGCCGTGCGGGTGGTACTTGCCCATCACGTCGCCGACGATGCGGGCGGACTTGCGGAAAGGGCGGGTCGAGTCGTAGCCGCCCTCTTTCATCGCGAACAGGATGCGACGCTGCACGGGCTTCAGGCCGTCGCGGGCATCGGGCAGCGCGCGCGCCACGATCACACTCATGGCGTAATCGAGGTAGGAGCGGCGCATCTCCTCTTCGATGGTGATCGGCGCGATGTCTTGCGGCGGACCCGGAGTCTCGGGAGGCGGCGGAGGGGCCGGCGGAACGGTGGTTTCGTCGCTCACGGAGGGTGGTTTTTCACTCGTTGGGGGCGGTTCCGGAGGCTCCGGCGGGAACGGGCGGCACCCTAGCAAAACCACCCTCAGAAGCCAGCGAAAAGTGCCCGGGAAACCACGGGATAAGTCCCTGATCAGGCTTGCTTTTTTGCCCCTCACGCCCGACCGTGGGCCGGTATCCAACAAAGGCCGCCGAATGCCTGATTCCGCCTCCTCGATCGTGATCTTCGACCTGGGCGGAATCCTGATCGACTGGAACCCGAGACATCTCTATCTCAGGTTGATTTCTGACGCGGATACTCTCGAAACGTTCCTGGCAACCGTCACCACATCCGAATGGCACGGCGGCCAGGACAAGGGCGGCGATCCCGCGGCCGCGACCCGCGCGCTCAAGCAGCGCTTCCCGGAGCATGGCGCGCTGATCGACGCGTGGTACGGGCGCTTCGACGAGATGTGCGCGGTCGCCTTCCCGGAGATGGCCGCCTTGGTCGAGCGGCTCGCCGCCGCCGGAGTCCCGCTCTATCTGCTGTCGAATGCGCCGGCCTTCATGGACACGTGGATGCGTCCGGGCGGCCGCCTCCACACCCGTCACCCGTTCCTGCGCCACTTCCGCGATCTGGTGGTTTCGGGCGCCGTCGGCTGCTGGAAACCCGACGCCGCGATCTACCGTCTCGCCTGCACCGCCGCTGGCACAGCCGCGGACCGCGCGGTCTTCATCGACGATTCAGCCGCCAACGCGGCCGGTGCACGCGCGACCGACCTGCACGGCATCCATCATCGGGACGCCGCGACGACCATCGCCGAATTGCGGGCGCTCGGCCTGCCGGCCTAGAGCGTTTCCGCTCAGAAGGGAATGTCGTCGTCCATGTCGGCGCGGGCGGGCTTCGCCGCCGGCCGTCCACCACCCGAACCGACGCCGCTGGAGCCCTCGTCGGACGACATGCCGCCGCCGCCTTCACCGCCGCCACGTCCATCGAGCATGGTGAGAGCGCCGCCGAAGCGTGGCAGCACGACCTCGGTCGTGTAGCGCTCCTGGCCGCCCTGATCGGTCCATTTGCGGGTCGAGAGCTGGCCCTCGATGTAGACCTTGGCGCCCTTGCGCAGGAACTTCTGCGCGACTTCAGCGAGCTTCTCGTTGAACACCACCACGCGGTGCCACTCGGTGCGTTCCTTGCGCTCGCCGCTCTGACGATCGCGCCAGGTCTCGGAGGTCGCCAGCGACATGTTCACCATGGATCGGCCGTCCTGCATCGACTTCACTTCGGGGTCGCGCCCCAGATTGCCGACCAGAATGACCTTGTTGACGCTGCCTGCCATGGTGGCCTCCCGTGCCTTCCCGGGGACGCGGATTGCGGCCCCTACCTCACGGCCCGGAACCTAACGCCGGTCTCCTGTGGGCAGCCAGCGATTTCAGGTTGTGACGTGTGCTTCCCTCATGGCGCCCTGCGGGCAATTCATTGGTCGGCCGAATGGCGCCCGCCTATCGTGGCGCCATGTCCCGCCCCTTCCACGTCGCCCAGGTCAACTCCGCCCAAGCTTGGGCGATGCTCGCCGGCGCCGCCACCATGATGACGCTGGCCATGGGCATGCGTCAGAATCTCGGCCTGTTTCAGGCGCCCGCCTCGCGGGAACTCGGAATCGCGGTGTCGGATTTCGCGCTGGCGATCTCTGTCCAACAGGTCGCCTGGGGGCTGAGCCAGCCCTTCGCCGGCGCCCTGACCGATCGCTACGGAACGCGCTGGGTGGCGATCACCGGATGCCTGCTGTTCGTCGTCGGTGTGTGGCTCACGGCCGGTGCGACGAACACCGCCGATATCGTGCTGGGCGCGGGCATCTGCATCGGCATCGCGCTTTCCTGCACGACATCCGGCGTCACCGCCAACATCGCCGCGCGGGTCGTCGAGCCGGGTCGACGCACCCTCGCCTTCGGCATCGTCTCGGCGGCGGGCTCCGTGGGCACGCTCGCCATCGCCCCGCTGGCCGCCTTCATCCTCGCGGCCGATGGCTGGCGCGCGGCCTTGTGGGCGTTCGTCATCGTGGCGCTTGCCATGCTGCCGGCCGCCTGGGTCGGCAGCCGGGCCGATCGGCTGCCCAACAGCGTGCCCGCCGACAAGGATCTCACGCTGTGGACCGCGCTGGGCGAGGCGCGCCGCCACACCGGATACGTCGTGATGGCCGCGGCGTTCTTCGTTTGCGGACTGCAGCTCGTGTTTCTCACCACGCACCTGCCGACGTACCTGGCGGCTTGCGGCATGGATGTCGGCTACTCCGCGCTCGTCCTGGCCCTGATCGGCGGCTTCAACATCGTGAGTTCCTGGCTGTTCGGATGGCTGGGCGACCGCTATCCCAAGCGCCTGCTGCTGGGCGGGCTCTACATCGCTAGGTCGGCGACTCTGGCGCTTTTCTTCATGTTCCCGCCGACGCCGCTCACCGTCATCCTGTTCGGCATCGCCATGGGTGTCCTCTGGCTGGGTGTGATCCCGCTGGTGAATGGCCTGGTCGTCCAGATTTTCGGGCTACGGTTCCTGTCCACGCTGACCGGCATCGCCTTTCTCAGTCACCAGGCCGGCTCGTTCCTGGGGGCCTGGGGCGGCGGCTACATCTTCGACCTGATGGGCTCCTACGATCTCGCCTGGAAGATCGGTGTGCTGATCGGCCTGATCGCCGGCACGGCCCAGCTGCTGATGGATGACCGCCCTACGGCCCGGCTCGCCGCCCAACCGGCTTGACCAGTCGTCATGTGGACAACCGGGTCCACAAGAACATGGCGCGAACGGACGACCTGCGGATAATGCCCGATCCGTCCTGCCGCCCGAGCGTGTCGCGCCAACCATGAGCAAGAAGCCCCAGCCCGCCGAACCGCTGCGCGCGATATCGATCCGCGGAGCCCGCGAGCACAATCTGAAGAACGTCGATCTCGATCTGCCGCGGGACCGGCTGGTGGTGATCACTGGCCTCAGCGGCTCGGGAAAGTCGTCGCTCGCGTTCGACACGATCTACGCGGAGGGACAGCGGCGTTACGTCGAGAGCCTGTCGGCCTACGCGCGGCAGTTTCTCGAGCTGATGCAGAAGCCCGACGTCGACTCGATCGAGGGCCTGTCGCCGGCGATCTCGATCGAGCAGAAAACGACCTCGCGCAATCCGCGATCAACCGTCGGCACGGTCACCGAGATCTACGACTATCTTCGCCTGCTCTACGCCCGCGTCGGTATCCCCTATTCGCCCGCCACCGGCCTGCCCATCGAGAGCCAGACCGTGTCGCAGATGGTCGACCGCATCCGCGCCATGCCGGACGGCACGCGTCTGTTCCTGCTCGCGCCGATCGTCCGCGGTCGCAAGGGCGAGTATCGAAAGGAACTGCAGGAACTCCAGAAGAAGGGCTTCCAGCGGGTCCGCATCGACGGCAAACCGTACGAGATCGCCGAGGCGCCGGCGCTCGACAAGAAGTTCAAGCACGATATCGACGTGGTGGTGGACCGCATCGTGGTCAAACCCGATCTCGGCAATCGCCTGGCCGACTCGCTGGAGACCGCGCTGGGGTTGGCCGACGGCCTTGCGGTCGCCGAGAACGCCGACACCGGCGAGCGCACCGTGTTCTCGGCGCGCTTCGCCTGCCCCGTCTCGGGCTTCAGCATCGAGGAGATCGAACCCCGGCTCTTTTCCTTCAACGCGCCGCAGGGCGCGTGCCCGGCCTGCGATGGGCTTGGCGTGAAGATGTTCTTCGATCCCGAGCTGGTCGTACCGGATGATTGCCTGTCGCTCGCCGAGGGCGCCGTCGCACCCTGGGCCGACTCGTCGGGTCAGTACTATCTCCAGACGATCGAGAGCATCGCGCGCCACTTCAAGGTCAAGATGTCGGTGCCCTGGCGGGATCTGCCCAAGAAAGTGCGCGACACGATTTTGATGGGCAGTGGCGCCGAGGCCATCGCCATGCGCTATGACGACGGCATCCGCCAATACCAGACGACCAAGCCGTTCGAGGGCGTGATCCCAAACCTGCAGCGCCGCTGGAAGGAGACGGACTCGTCGTGGGTGCGCGAGGAACTGGAGCGCTTCCAGCGCGAAAGCCGATGCGAGGTCTGCAACGGCGCGCGCCTCAAGCCGGAGGCGCTCGCCGTCCGGGTGGCCGATCGCAACATCTCCCAGGTCACGGAGCTCTCCATCGGCGACGCCGTCGGCTGGTTTCGCGCGCTGGAACCCAAGCTCACGCCCAAGCAGCGCGAGATCGCCGCGCGGATCCTGAAGGAGATCAACGAGCGGCTGGGCTTTCTCGACAATGTCGGGCTGTCCTACCTGACGCTGAATCGGACCTCAGGCACGCTGTCGGGTGGCGAGAGCCAGCGCATCCGGCTCGCCTCGCAGATCGGCTCGGGCCTGACCGGTGTCCTCTACGTCCTGGACGAGCCCTCGATCGGCCTCCACCAGCGCGACAACGAGCGACTGCTGAAGACGCTGGTGCGGCTGCGCGACCTCGGCAACACGGTTCTGGTGGTCGAACACGACGAGGACGCCATCCGCGCCGCCGATCATCTGGTCGATATGGGTCCCGGCGCCGGCGCGCATGGCGGACGCGTCATTGCCGAAGGGACGCCCGAGGACGTGATGCGGAACAGCGCGAGCCTGACGGGCCAGTACCTGTCGGGGTTCCGCCAGATTCCGGTCCCGAAGGAGCGTCGCCTGCCGCCGGCCAAGGGGGGACGGTGGCTGACACTGAAAGGTGCGCGCGCCAACAATCTGCAAGATGTCACGGCCGCGATCCCGCTCGGCACTTTCACCTGCGTGACCGGCGTTTCGGGCAGCGGCAAGAGCACGCTGATCGTGGAGACGCTCTACAAGGCGCTAGCACGCCGGCTGAACAACGCGCGCGAGCACGCCGGCGAACACGCCGCGCTCGAGGGCGTGCAGCACCTCGACAAGATCGTCGACATCGACCAGTCGCCGATCGGCCGCACGCCGAGATCCAATCCCGCCACCTATACGGGGGCCTTTTCGCCGATCCGGGACTGGTTCGCGCAGCTGCCTGAATCCGTCGAGCGCGGCTACAAGCCGGGGCGCTTCTCGTTCAACGTCAAGGGCGGCCGCTGCGAGGCCTGCCAGGGCGATGGCGTGATGAAGATCGAGATGCACTTCCTGCCGGACGTCTACGTCCAGTGCGATTCCTGCAAGGGAAAGCGCTACAATCGCGAGACGCTGGAGATCACCTTCCGCGGCAAGTCGATCGCCGATGTACTCGACATGACGGTCGATGAGGGCGTCGAGTTCTTCAAGGCGGTCCCGGTGATCCGCGACAAGCTGCTGACGCTGCAGCAGGTCGGGCTGGGCTACATCCATATCGGCCAACAGGCGACCACCCTCTCGGGCGGCGAGGCGCAGCGCGTGAAGCTCGCCAAGGAACTGTCGCGCCGCGCCACCGGCCGCACGCTCTACATTCTCGACGAGCCGACCACGGGGCTGCATTTCGAGGATGTGCGCAAACTCCTGGAGGTCCTCCACCGTCTGGTCGAGACCGGCAACACGGTGCTGGTGATCGAGCACAATCTCGAGGTCATCAAGACCGCCGATTGGGTGCTCGATCTCGGCCCGGACGGCGGCAGTGGCGGCGGTCGCTTGATCGCGGCGGGCCCACCTGAGGAGATCGCGCGCGTCGGCGAGAGTCACACCGGCCACCATCTCGCGCGCCACCTGCCGCGGGGCGCCTCGGCGCGCAAGCGCGCCTAGAGGGTCTGCGCGCCGGCTGCGTCGAGCCCGGTCGAACGGGCTCTAGCTCGCATATCGCGTCGTCGCCGTCGCCGGCGCAACCCCGCCGCGCCCGTCAGGTTCCCAGCCCGCAACGACGACCGCGCCGGTCGTTGGTGCGAGTTCGACCGTCAGGCGCGTGCAGGCGTTCATCACCGGCGGCGCGGCCCACGCGAAGTCGGTGCCCTCCCGCCCTGCCCATCCGGAGAGCGCGGAGACGCGGGCGCGATTGTTCGGACCCGGCGATCCCTCCCCGCAAACCCGCGGGCGCCATTCCGCCCGATCCTCCGACCAGGCGTTCGCGACCACCGTATCGACGCCGCGCGAGCGCGCGGCGCGGCACTCACGCTCGATCACCAGCCGGAGCAGATGCTCGGGCAACAGGCCCTCCCCGTCGCGCCACGCCGCGAGCGCGTTTCGCGCATAGTCCGACCACAGCCCGACACCCTCGCGGCCCCGCCACGGCATCGGCGCCTGGTTGATCGACGCGGCAAAGCGGCCCTTGGCGGTCGCCGTGAGGACGCCGACGAACCCCGGCCACGTGACATTGATGAAGTCGCCCGCGGGGCCCTGCTGTCGAACCAACTCGACCAACCGCCCCAGCCCGGGGAACGGCCAGTCGAGCGTCCGCCGCAGTCGCGGCCCGCTGCTCCCTTCGTCGGCCAGCGCGGTGCAGCCGAAGAGATAGGCGGCATGCAGGGTCCAGACGCCCGGATGACCGAGATCGCGCTGGATCGCCGCGATGTCGGCGGCATAGGGCGTGCCCGATCGCGACATCCATTTTCGGACCAGGGGATCGCCGACCCGCGCCAACGCGGTCCCGCCCGGCAGCCAGCCAAGACAGGCTGACCGCACGGCCAGGGTCTGCGGTCGCCGCGCGCGGGCATGCGCCACCGGACCGGCGGCGGCGACATCCAGGAATGGCACCTCTGGCAGCAGAGTGTTCATCGCCGATGCAGAAAGAAGGGAGCGTTCATCCCCTCTCCTGCCCCTCGATCGGGCCGATTTTGCGGCAGCGTCAGGCGGGTTGGCGGCGCCAGCGAATCTCGCCCAGATCGTAGCCGAACTGCCGATCAACCACGTCGGGCGTGGCATCGGAGGCATCGCCGCGTCGCGCGGCAACGCGGGCGCGGGCGATCTCCGGCGAGACATCGAGCCAGATGCCCTCGAATGGGACGCCGCAGCGCAGTGCCAACGCCTCTGCAGCGCCCCGCTCCTCCGGGCGCGCGAAGACTCCATCCAGCACCACACTGTGACCTGCCGCCAGCGCCTGCGCCGCACGCGCCAGGGCGGCCGCATAGACGCGGGCCGACGACTCGGGCGTGTAGCTCCCCGGCGGCAGCCGATCCTCGGGCGCGACCCCTGCCAGACGCTTGCGTTCGATGTCGGTCCGCACCACCAGCGCGCCCGGCGCACGACCGAACCCGGGCGCGAGAGCCAGCGCGCGGGTGGTCTTGCCGCTGCCAGAAAGGCCGCCTACCGCCACCAGCCGCGGCGGCGACGGTCGCAAGAAGTCGAGTGCCAAACGCTGGTACAGGCGCGCGTTGTCGGCAACGCCGCCGCCAACCGCCGCCGCCGCGGCGTCGACATAGGCCCTGATCGCCGCGCGGCGCGCGAGAAACATCGGCAAGAGCGCCAGCGCTTCCTCATGCGAGGCATCGGGCAGGTCGGCGATCCGCCACGACCACTCGTTCAGCAACCGGTTGGCCAGCGCGCCGAGATCGCGGTGCAGAAGGTCCATCAGCGTGAAGGCGACGTCGTACAGCACGTCGACAATGGCAATGCGATCGGAGAACTCGATGGCGTCGAACGGAACCGGCGTGCCGCCGGACATCACGATGTTGCGCAAATGGAGATCGCCGTGGCAGCGCCGCACCGCGCCGGCGGCGAGGCGCCGCGCAACCAGATCGAGATGCGGTTCCAGCGACGGCGGCATCGCGTGCGCCAGCGCCTCGCTGGCGGCCGGGTCGAGTCGCTCGCCGGCGGCACGCATTTCGCGGATGTCCGCCTCGATCGAGTGACGGTGCTCCGCCGGTGAGCAGAACGGGCCGATGACCGGCGCCAGGCCGTTGTGGAACGCCGCG
>VGCH01000044.1 GCA_016870115.1 Alphaproteobacteria bacterium
TTCGTGCCTGCATTCGCCGCATGGCCGGCTGCGCTACGCCGATCGGCTTCGCCGGCCACGCTCCAACTAGCGCAACGGCCAACTCTGAACTAGCATTCCATCTGGACCACTCGATGGGGGCCGATCAGCCGTGCTATGGGAATGCGATGGCCCCGCTGCTCCGTCCCGGCGATCCGCCGGCGTTCTTCACACACAATGAGTCCGGCGCCGCGCCGTTGCTGCTGTGCTGCGACCACGCCTCCAGGGCGGTGCCGGCGTCGCTCGGCGATCTCGGGATCGCTTCGGCCGATCTCGACCGTCATATCGGCTGGGACATCGGCGCGCTCGATACGGCCCAGGCGCTGGCGGGGCTGATCGACGCGCCGCTGGTCGCATCGGGCTATTCGCGGCTGGTGATCGACTGCAATCGCTGGCCGAGCGGCGAGGGGTCGATCCCGGAAACCAGCGACGGCACGGTGGTGCCGGCCAATCGCGCGCTTGCGGCCGCGGACGCCGACGCGCGGGCGTCGGCCTGCTTCTGGCCCTATCACAATGAAGTCGAGCGGCAGCTCGATCGGGTCGCGGCGCGTCACGAGCGGTTCGGGTTCGTCGTGGTGCATAGCTGCACGCCGGTGATGAACGGGTTTCACCGTCCCTGGCACATCGGCATCCTGTGGGACGACGACCCGCGCCTGCCGGTGCCGCTGATGGCCGCATTGCGGCGCGATCCCGCGCTCTGCGTGGGCGACAACGAACCCTATTCGGCGCGCGCGAGCTACGAGTACAGCTTCCGTGCCCACGCCCAGCCGCGCGGACTGCCGTTCTGCTCGCTCGAAATCCGCTACGACATGGTGGACACGCCGGAGAAGGCGGGCGCCTTCGCGCGCCGGATCGTCGGGCCCTTGCGTGAGGCCCTGGCCGCCGCGTTGACCTGAGCGGTCGCCGGCGTCTCGCTGCCGGTGGCCCTGTCGGTCTATACTGGCGACTTCACGGAGGTTGCCATGGACGACAAGACCCGCACCGAACTCGAGGCCGCCGCCTTCCGCCGCCTGGTCGGCCATCTGCGCGAGCGCACCGATGTGCAGAACATCGACCTGATGAATCTCGCGGGCTTCTGCCGCAACTGCCTCAGCCGCTGGTACCGCGAGGAGGCCGGCGCGCGCGGGATCCAGATCGCGGACCCTCAGGCGCGCGAGATCGTCTACGGCATGCCTTACGACGAGTGGAAGACGAAACACCAGAAAGACGCCTCGGCCGACCAGAAGAAGGCGTTCGACGCGCAGCACAAGCACGGCTGACACCGCGACGGTTCGCGCGGCGACGGCGCGCGCCCGGCGCCCTGTCGTTTGTGCAGCGTGTCGTCCCCGTTATCCCCGTCATTCAGCGACGCGGCGGCGTTGAGACGGGGGCGGGGAGGCTCCTATGGTCGCGGCCCAGACCGACCAGGAGTTTCGTCATGCCCGACGGCAGCGCCGTTTCGAAAAAGACCAAGGCCGGGCCGATTTCGGCCGACCGCCTCAAGAGCTTCGTCGAGCGCATCGAGAAGCTGGAGGAGGAGCGCAAGGCGATCGGCGGCGACATTCGTGATGTCTATAGCGAGGCCAAGGGCGTGGGCTACGACGTCAAGACCATGCGCAAGGTCGTGACGCTGCGGCGCGAGAACGCCGCCGACCGCGCCGAGGCCGAGGCGCTGCTCGACACCTACAAGCACGCGCTGGGCATGATCTGAGGGGATGACGATGAAGCTCTATGGCATCGCCCAGTCGCGCGCGTTCCGGAACCTCTGGATGCTGGAGGAACTTGGCGTGCCGTACGAGCACGTGAAGGTCGGCTTCCAGAACATGAAGGTGGTCGATCCGTCGCTGCATGCGCTGAACCCGAACCGCAAGGTGCCGACGCTGGACGATGGCGGCACGGTGTTGTTCGAGTCGCTCGCGATCAATCTCTATCTCGCCGAGAAGACCGGCGGCCCGCTCAAGTGGGCGAACGCCGCCGAGGCCGGCCGCTGCTACCAGTGGACGCTCTGGGCCGGGACGGAGATGGAGCCGAAGTCGCAGGCCTTTGGCTATGCGAAGTTCATGGCGCCGGAGCCGCGCGATCCCAAGGCGATCGCGGCCGCGGCAGAGGCGATGGCGCCGCAGCTCGGCGTGCTGGATGGCGCTCTTGCGGGCAAGTCGTGGCTCGCCGCTGATCGCTTTACCGTCGCCGATCTCAACGTCGCCGCGGTGCTCTACCGCCTGCTGTGGTTCGATGGCCTCGGCGCCTACGCCAACGCCAAGGCGTGGATGGATCGCTGCTGGGGACGGCCCGCGGCGGTCAAGGCGCGCAAGATGCGCGAGGGATGAGCCGGCCGAAGCTCCTGATCGATTGCGATCCGGGGCATGACGATGCCGTGGCGATCCTCTACGCCGCCCGGCATTGCGAGCTTATCGGCCTGACCACGGTCGCGGGCAACCAGACGATCGAGCACACCACGCGCAATGCGCTCGCGATCTGCGAGCTGGCCGGCATCGATGTGCCGGTGGCCCGCGGTGCCGAGCGGCCGCTTGTGCAGGCCGCGATCCACGCCGGCAATGTCCATGGCGCGACCGGGATCGACGGCGCCGATCTGCCCGCGCCGCGCCGCGACGTGGTCGGCACGCATGCCGTCGAGCTGCTGATCGAGACGGCGCGCGCCCATCGCGACGAGCTGGTGGTGGCGGTGCTGGGCCCGCAGACCAATGTCGCGCTGGCGCTGCGGCGCGAGCCGCGGCTCGCAAGCTGGGTGCGCGAGTTCAGCGTCATGGGCGGCTCGACCGACCGCGGCAACGCCACCCCGGCGGCCGAGTTCAACATCTACGCCGATCCCGAGGCCGCCGCCGTGCTGTTCGCGAGCGAGGCGCGCATCCGCATGGTCGGGCTGAACGTCACCCGCCAGACCGGCTTTGACCGTGCCGGGATCGCCGCGCTCGCGGCCTCGGGCCGTCGCGTGGCGGCCACGGCGGCGGGATTTCTCGCCTTCTATCTGGAGCGCCGGCGCGCGCTCGGCAGCGAGCCGCTCGCCGCCATGCACGATGTCTGCGCCGTGATCCCGCATGTGCGCGATGGAATGCTTGGCTATCGCGATGCCGCGGTCGCGGTCGAGCTCGCGGGCACGCACACGCGCGGCATGACGGTCTGCGATCTGCGCGGCGGGCCGGTGCAGGTCGCGATGTCGGCCGAGCGCGAGACGCTGATCGCCGACGTGGCAGCGACGATCCTGTCCTACGACTGAAACGGCGTCGGGCCAGTCACCGGCACCGTCGCGAGTGCGGCGACGGACGAGAGACAGGCGATCCGTCAGAACCAGATATGCATCGGCAGGCCATGGCTGTCGCGCGCGGCCGCAGGGCCAAGGCGCGTGGCCTCTCCCTGCGCGATCAGCCAGGCGGTGCGACAGACCGCGACCGCGTCGAGCGCGTCGTCGAGCGGCAGCGCGCCCACTGGCGGCGGGGTGAAGCCATGCGCCGCGAGCAGCCGCCGGCGCAGGCGTGCGCCCCCCGGCGTCTTCTTGGAGGCAAGGACCGGCGCTCCGCCATTCATGCGCGCAAACGCGAGTTCGGGATGCGCCTCGCGCACGATCCGGCGCGGCGCGCGGTGGGTGCGCAGCAGGTCGTCGACCTCGCGCAGCTTGCCGGCAAGTCCGAAGGCCTGGGCGCTGAGGCCGCCACCGAGGCGTTTGCTGATCGCGTTGGCCTCGCGATAGGTCGCGGCCTGCAGCGCGGGCCGGCACGGCGAGGAGAAGACCGAGCTTGCCTTGCCCTTCAGCAAGGCGCGAGCGGCGCGTTCGCAGTCGCGCCCGCCGGGCTGCGGGCGGTCGAGCAGTCCGATCGGCATGTCGACCGCCAGAACGGAAAGACCCTCGCAGGCATCTGCGAGGGTCTTCACGAAATCGAGCTGGAGCGCACCGTCGGCGGTGCGGCGGCAGACGGCCCAGCCGCCCTTGCAGCCGTCCGCGCCGCCGACGATCACGCGATTACCACTTGGCCATCTTGGCCTTGAGGTTGCCGTCCAGCGTCTCGAGGAACTGCTCGGTGGTCTGGAACGGATGGTCGGCCCGGATCAGGATCGCGAGATCCTTGGTCATCTTGCCGCTCTCGACCGTCTCGACGCAGACCTTCTCGAGCGCGTCGGCGAACTTCACGACGTCGGGCGTGCCGTCGAACTGGCCGCGGTACTTGAGGCCCTGCGTCCAGGCGAAGATCGAGGCGATCGGGTTGGTCGAGGTCGGGCGGCCGTTCTGGTGCTCGCGGTAGTGGCGCGTCACCGTGCCGTGCGCGGCCTCGGCCTCGATGGTCTTGCCGTCGGGCGTCATCAGCACCGAGGTCATGAGACCGAGCGAGCCGAAGCCCTGGGCCACCGTGTCGGACTGCACGTCGCCGTCGTAGTTCTTGCACGCCCACACGAAGGCGCCGTCCCACTTCAGGGCCGAGGCGACCATGTCGTCGATCAGCCGGTGCTCGTAGACGATGCCCTTGGCCTTGAACTTGTCGGCGAATTCTTCTTCGAAGACCTTCTGGAAGAGGTCCTTGAAGCGGCCATCGTAGCGCTTGAGGATCGTGTTCTTGGTCGACATGTAGACCGGCCAGCCGCGCATCAGGCCGTAGTTGAACGAGCTGCGCGCGAAACCCATGATCGAGTCGTCGAGGTTGTACATGGCGAGCGCCACGCCGCCGCCGGGGAAGTCGAACACGTTGTGCTCGATCACCTTTCCGTCGGCGCCCTCGAACTTGATCGTGAGCTTGCCCTTGCCCGGCACCACGAAGTCGGTGGCGCGGTACTGGTCGCCGAAGGCGTGACGGCCTATCACGATCGGCTTGGTCCAGCCCGGCACGAGGCGCGGCACGTTCTTGCAGACGATCGGCTCGCGGAAGATGGTGCCGCCGATGATGTTGCGGATGGTGCCGTTGGGCGACTTCCACATCTCCTTGAGCTTGAACTCCTCGACCCGCGCCTCGTCGGGCGTGATGGTCGCGCACTTCACGGCCACGCCGTGCTGCTGCGTCGCCTTGGCCGAATCGATCGTCACCTGGTCGTTGGTCTTGTCGCGGAACTCGACGCCCAAATCGTAGTACTTCAGGTCGACATCGAGGTAGGGCAGGATCAGCTTGTCCTTGATGAACTTCCAGATGATGCGGGTCATCTCGTCGCCGTCCATCTCGACGACCGGGTTCTTCACCTTGATCTTGGGCATTCTCGATCCTTTCGCGGAGCCGCCAGGGCGCTGGTGCGCTTGAGCGCGCGGTTTCTAGCGGACCGGCCGGGGGGGCCGCAAGCCGCCGCGCCGCCGCCGCCGTCCCGGCGGTCAGATCCGGTCGAGAGTCTTGGAAAAGCCGGCGGCGCGGGGCATCGCCTCAATGGCCGGCAGCACCTGGTCCAGCGCCGAAACGAAGGCGAGGTGATCGAGGTGGCCGGGGTCGGCGAACTTGTGGTCGACCACCCGATCGAGAAGCCCGGCCAGCGGCTGCCAATAGCCGTTGGTGTCGACCACCACGATCGGCTTGTCGTGCAGTCCGAGGGTGCGCCAGGACAGGATCTCGAACAGCTCCTCGAGCGTGCCGATGCCGCCCGGCAGGATCACGAAAGCGTCGGCCCGCTCGAACATCCGGAGTTTGCGTTCGTGCATGGTCTCGACGACCACGGTCTCGGTGAGATTCGGGTGCCCCGCCTCGCGCTCCAGCAGGAAGCGCGGGATGATGCCGATGACCCGACCGCCGGCGGCCAGCGCGGCGTTGGCGACAGTCCCCATCAGCCCGACGCCGCCGCCGCCATAGACCAGCTCGATGCCACGCGCGGCCAGCGTCCCGCCGAACGCGGCCGCGGTCGAGCGATAGGCGGGATCGGTGCCAAAGCGGGACCCGCAATAGACGCAGAGGGAGGAGGGGGCGGTCACGTGCTCGTGTTCTCTGGTTGCCGGCGCTTCGTTGGCGGCCGGAGCCACTATGCTATCATCCCGAACCGGGGCGAGGCGATGGCCAAAGCGGCGCCGAAGGCGCTGCTGCAGCGAGGGACGGGATGTCGCGGATTGTGATGTTGCTGCTGGGCGTAGGCGCCGCCGCTATAGCGGTCGCCTCGTACATCGGGACGCGCCCCAGTGGTGAGCCGGTGGCGGCGCCACCGGCCAGCGCACCGGCGCCCGCGGTGGCGAGTGCACCGGCACCACCCTCGGCGAGCGGGCCATCTTCGTCCGCGCCCGTGGGTGCCGCCCCAACGGATGCGATATCGGCCAAACCAACGTTCGACGTCGCGCGCATCGATCGCGACGGCACCGCCGTGCTGGCGGGGCGTGCCGCGCCTGGGGCGCGCATTGTGATCCTGAATGGCGGCCGCGAGATTGCCACCGGGCAGGCCGATGCGCGCGGCGAGTGGGTGATCCTGCTGCGGGACGCGCCGCTGGCGCCCGGCAGCCACGAGCTGCGCGTTGTTCAACATATCGAAGGCCGCGCGCCGCTGGTGTCGGACCAGGCGGTGCTCGCCGTGGTGCCTGCGCCGCCGGCAGCCGGCGCCGCGGGAGCCCCGCGCCAGGACACAATCGTTCTGGTCGACCCGCCGCGCGGGCCGACGACCCTGATCCAGCCCGGATCGGCCGCGGGCGTGCCGCGCGCTCAGGACCTCACGCTCTCGACGCTGGACTACGATCAGGATGGTCGCGTCACCATCTCAGGCCAGGCCGTCGCCGGCGCGTCGGTGCGAGCCTATATCGATGATGTCGATGCCGGCGGCGGCGTGGCCGGGCCCGATGGGCGCTGGCGGATCGCACCCGAAAGACCGGTAGGCATCGGCAAGCATAGGCTGCGGCTCGACCGGCTCGGTCCCGACGGCAAGCCGGTGGCGCGGATGGAACTCGCGTTCGAGCGTTTGGCGACGCCACCCGGTCCGTCGGGCGCCGCGCGCCGCCTGCATGTCGTGCAAGGCGACAATCTCTGGAACATCGCTCGCGCCCACTATGGCGACGGCTGGCGCTTTACCGTGGTGTTCGAGGCCAATCGCGAGCAGATTCGCGATCCGAATCTGATATACCCCGGGCAAGTGTTCACCCTGCCCAAATCGAACTGAGTTTCCCGCATGCTCGCCAATTTCCTGGTGCCGATCGCCAATGATGGCTGGCGCTTCATCGCGATCTTCGCCGGCGTCACCTTCCTCGGCGCGCTGACCGGCGCAGCCTGGGTGTTCTGGCCGCTCTTCCTGCTGACGCTCTGGTGCATCTATTTCTTCCGCGATCCGTCACGTGCGGTGCCGCAGGAGGATGGGTTGCTGATCTCGCCGGCTGACGGGCTCGTCCAGATGGTCGTGCCGGCGGTGCCGCCCGCCGAGATGGGGCTGGGCAGCGAGCCGCTGACGCGCGTTTCGGTGTTCCTGAGCGTCTTCGACGTACATATCAACCGAGTGCCCTGCGCCGGGACCGTCGAGACGGTCGCCTACCGTCCGGGCAAGTTCCTGAACGCCGCCGCCGACAAGGCGAGCGAGGAGAACGAGCGCATGGCGATCACGCTGCGCCGCGCCGATGGTCGCCAGGTGGGCATGGTGCAGATCGCGGGCTGGGTCGCGCGACGCATCGTATGCCGCGTGAAGCCCGGCCAGACCGTGGCGACGGGCGAACGCTTCGGCCTGATTCGCTTCGGCAGCCGCGCCGACCTCTATCTGCCGCCGGGGGCGCGGCTTCTGGTGGCGCCGGGTCAGCGCATGATCGGCGGCGAGACGGTGATGGCCGAGCTGGATCCGGTGCGGGCCGAACCGCGCGCCGCGGTCGAATTCTGAGTGGAGGTCGACTTTGGATCGCGAGGAACGTCGGCGGCGCCTGCGCGGGTTCTCGATCAATCGCCTGATCCCGAACATCCTGACGCTGGCGGCGCTTTGTTCGGGTATGACGGCGCTGCGCTTCGCGCTGCAGGACGAGATGCGACTGGCCGTCGTGGCCATCATCGTCGCCGGGATATTCGATGCGTTGGATGGACGCGTGGCGCGACGGCTGGGTGTGACCAGCCGGTTCGGCGCCGAGCTCGATTCGCTTTCGGACTTCTTCTGCTTTGGCGTGGCGCCCGCGCTGGTTCTCTATCTCGCGGTCCTGAAGGACGGCGGGCCGCTCGGCTGGGTCGTGACGCTGATGTTCCCGATTTGCGCGGCGCTCCGGCTCGCACGCTTCAACACGGCGCTGCTGGCCGACACACCGCCGCCGGCCTGGACCGGCGCGTTCTTCACCGGCGTGCCGGCGCCCGCCGGGGCGATGCTGGCGCTGGTCCCGCTGATCGTCAGTTTCGAGATCGAGGCGCCGTGGCCGCGCCATCCGCTGTTGGTGGGGGCGGTGCTGGTGGCCGTCGGCGCGCTGATGGTGAGCCGGCTGCCGACCTTCTCGTTCAAGAAGGGCCGTGTGCCGCGCCATTTGGTGTTGCCCGCGCTGCTCGGCGCGGCGTTGGCGATGGGTCTGATCGCCACCAAGCCGTGGGTCGCGATATCGCTGGCGGGCGTGGTCTATGTCGCGCTGATCCCGTTCGCGTTCCGGTCGCACCGGCGAATGGCCGCTGAGGCGGCGATCCAGGCGGGCGCCACGCCAGGCGTCGTTCCATTGCGGTCCGGCGAGCCCGGCGCGACGCCCTGACGGGCGCGCCATGCTCGACCCGCTCTTCCGCCGATTGGTCGATCCGCCGCTGCGCCGGGCGGGCGAGGCGCTTGCCGCCTGGGGTGTGCCGGCCAACGCCGTAACGCTGGTTGGACTCGCGGTTGGGCTGCTGGCCGTTCCGCTGCTCGCGCACGAACAATACAGCCTCGCTCTGCTCGCCATCCTCGCCAATCGCGCGCTCGACGGGCTGGACGGGGCGGTCTCGCGCGTCCAGGGGACGACGGCGTTCGGCGGGTACCTCGACATCGTGTGCGACATGCTGTTCTACGCCGCGGTGCCGGTCGGGTTCGCGCTGGCACGGCCGGAAAACGCGCTGTGGGCGGCCATCCTGGTGGCGACGTTCGTGGCGACGGCGACCTCGTTTCTCGCGCGGGCGGCGCTCGCGGCCGAAAGCGGCGAGCGCGACGACGGCGCGCGGGGGCCGAAGTCCTTCTTCTATGCGGCGGGTTTGATCGAGGGCAGCGAGACGATCCTGGCTTTCGTCATCTTCTGCCTATGGCCGGATGGGTTCGCGATCCTGGCCTCAATCATGGCGATTCTGTGCCTCTGGACCGTGTTGGGGCGGGTTTTGGCGGCACGCCGGGCCCTGCACTGAATCTAGTTTTGTCTATTCCTAGAGTCGGCGTGACTCCCAGCTCACAACAGCTTGTTGCGATTCCAGATTTACAATTATTTTCAACGTGATAATGCACTTACTTCACAATTTAGCCTAATTCCAATTGACCTCAGACTCGACATTAAGTACCTTCCCCAAAGTGAAGGACGCCCGTGGAGCTGGGGCACTTTCGGGGAGCAATCCTCATCATTTTTCGGCTTCGCAATTGGGCAACGGCCCCGCGCATTTCCCAGAGTGGGCGGCCAACCGAAGTCCGGTTTTGAACTTTCTTTTTTTGGAGATTCCAATGCTGTCCATCTTCCGTCGTCTCATGAAGAACGAGCAGGGCGCCACGGCGATCGAGTACACGCTGATCGCTTCGCTGATCGCGGTCGCGGCCATCACCTCGATGCGCACGGTCGGCAATAAGGTCAACGGCGTGCTGAGCAACGTCGCGAACTCGATGAGCTAATCTCAGCGCTCGCTGCAGATTTCCTGACGGGCGGTCCGGCAACGGGCCGCCCGTTTCGTTTTGGGCTGTTGATTAAACCTGATTCTCCATTTGAATCAAAGCTATTAGCCTCTTGACTTGAATCTTTACTGGAAATACCTTTTGTAACGTTCTTAGAGCCTCGTTCATTCATCGATTCCTTCCGACTGAAAATTCTTTCGATCCTCGTTGTTTCGCGATGGTTTGCGAAGGGTTCAGGACAGGCGGGCGGAATCCGGTCGAGCGCGGGTGACGGCACGGTGCAGCTGGTCGGCGGATCTCCGCCGCGGGTCGATGGGTGTTCAATGTCGCTCCTGCCTCTGCTTCAGAGCGTCGGTCTCGCGGTCTTCGCCCTGCTTCTGGTGGCCGCGGCCTGGCAGGACCTGCGCACCATGCGCATCGCCAATGCGCTCTCCATCGCCATTGTCGGGGTTTGGATCATCTGGGCCGGAGCGGGCTGGATGCAGGGCCGCCTCGACTTCGCGCAGATTGGCATGGCGCTCGGTTGCGCCGTCGTGATGTTCGCACTGGGCACGCTTGCGTTTGCTGCCGGGGCTTTCGGCGGGGGCGATGTGAAGCTGCTCGCCGCCGCGAGCCTGTTTGCAGGACCGGCTTTCCTCGCCGACATGCTCCTGGTTACCGCCATGGTTGGCGGCGCGCTGGGTCTCGCCATCATGGCAGGACTCCGGGTTGGGCCGCACATTGCGGAAGCGCCGGCCGACGCCGCCAACGACAACCGCCCTGGCCTGAAAGTGGGCATGCCCTACGGTCCTGCGATCGCTGCCGGCGGTCTGTGGATCGTGGCGCCGCTCGCGCTCGGGTAAGGGGAGGCGCCGGCTATGAATTCCAAACGCGTCGTCTTCTTGCTGCTCGCCATCATCGTGGCGGGCGCGACTTCGTTTCTCGCGCGCGCCTGGTTGCAGGCTGAACGCCAGGCCATGCAGGCGCAGGCTGGCATGCAGCGCGACGGCCTGCCGGTGATGCCGACACTGCAGGTGCTGGTCGCGCGCAAGGCCATCCGCACTGGCCAGATCGTCAAACCCGACGACATGCGGTGGCAGTCCTGGCCGCAAGGCAGCCTGTCGCCGGCCTATGTGGTCGAAGGCAAGCGACCCCTGTCTGATTTCGTGGGCTCCGTCGCGCGCGGCCCGATCTCGGCCGGCGAGCCGATCACCGAGGGCCGTATGGTCCTGCCGGGCACGCGCGGCTTCATGGCGGCGGTGCTCCATCCCGGTATGCGGGCGGTCTCTGTGCCCATCACGGCGACGACGGCGGTCTCCGGCTTCATCTACGCCGGCGATCGCGTCGATGTGCTGCTGACCCACACGCTGTCGGGCCAGAGCGGGCAGACCAATGCCACCGAGACGGTGCTGCGCAACGCCCGTGTCATCGCGATGGACCAGAAGCTCGACTTCTCGCCGGGCGACAAGCCGGATGTCGCCAAGACCGCGACGTTGGAGCTCACGCCGAAGCAATCCGAACTCGTGACGCTCGCGGTGAAGATGGGCGACATCTCGCTGGTCCTGCGCAGCCTGCAGGAGAGCGAGGAGAACACCGAGGTCGCGGCTGATCGGCCCCCATCGAGTGGTCCAGATGGAATGCTAGTTCAGAGTTGGCCGTTGCGCTAGTTGGAGCGTGGCCGGCGAAGCCGATCGGCGTAGCGCAGCCGGCCATGCGGCGAATGCAGGCACG
>VGCH01000045.1 GCA_016870115.1 Alphaproteobacteria bacterium
TTCGTGCCTGCATTCGCCGCATGGCCGGCTGCGCTACGCCGATCGGCTTCGCCGGCCACGCTCCAACTAGCGCAACGGCCAACTCTGAACTAGCATTCCATCTGGACCACTCGATGGGGGCCGATCAGCCTCCTGCTCATCCAGATGCGCGATATCGCAGAGCGTGAGCGCCTCGGCGCCGTCTGCCGCCAAGCGCTGCGCCGTCGCCCGGCCGATGCCCCGGCTCGCTCCCGTGATGACTGCCCGCATGGTGTTTCCTCCGGTTCTTTAGGGGGCGACGGGCACGCGGCCCGGTCGCGGATCGATCGGCAGCCGGCCGGCGAGGCCGGTTGCCTGTTCGTAGAGCGCGGCGGCTTGCAGGAGCGCCGCCTCGCCGCGCGGCTTGCCGACCAGTTGCAATCCGACCGGTCGGCCCGCCGCATCGAAGCCACACGGTACCGCGATGGCCGGGCAGGACGTCATGGTGATCGCCGAATTCACCGTGGAGCCTGCCATGTAGTTCTCGAGCGGTGCTCCGCCGATGGACGGCGGGTGCCGCAACATCACATCGAAGGCCGCGGTCGGCGCACCGGGTGTCACGAGAAGATCGAAGGTCTCGAAGAACGCCACCATGCGCCGATAGAACGCCGCCCGCTCGCGCTCGGCCCAGGCGATGCGCGACGGCGTCTGGCCAAGACCCCGCTCGGTGTTCCACACGATATCGGCCTTCAGCTTGTCGCGGCTGGCGGCGAGCTGCAGTTCGCGATCGACCACGAATTGCTGACTGCGCAGAACCAGGAACGCCTCGTCGATATCGCCGATGTCCGGGCTCGCTTCCTCGACACGGCAGCCGATCTCCTCGAAGCGCCGTGCCGCCGCCGCGCAGAGCTCGCTGACCTCGCGGTCGATCGGCATCTTGCCATTATAGTCGGCCGTGAAGGCCACGCGCCGCGGCGGCCGCGCCTCGGCGACGGCGCGACTGAAGGAACGCTCCGGCGCGTCGAAGGTCAGAGGATCGTGCGGACAAAGCCCGGCCATGGTGTCGAGGAAGAGCGCGAGATCGGGCACTGATCGCGCCATCGGTCCCTGCACCGATAGGGGCGAGAAGAGATTGTTCACCGAGCCTCGCGTCACCCGGCCGGGCGAGGGCCGTAGACCCACGACCGAGCAGTAGGTACCGGGTCGCCGCAGCGAGCCGCCATGGTCGGTGCCCTGCGCCAGGAACACTTCGCCGGTCGCCAGGGAGACCGCGCCGCCGCCGGTCGAGCCGCCGCAGGTGAGCGCGGTGTTCCACGGATTGCGAGTCCGGCCGAAAACCTCGTTGAAGGTGCTGCCGCCCGCGCCGAACTCGGGCGTGTTGGACTTCGCCATCACGATGCCACCCCGTCGCTCGATTCGCTCAACGATGGGATGCGAACGCTCCGGCACGTGATCGGCGAAGAGCGGCGAGCCGTAGGTCGTCCGCACGCCCGCGACATCGGTCAGGTCCTTGATCGAAACCGGCAGGCCGCCCAGCCAGCCCGGTTCACCCTCGGCGTCACGGCGTTTGCCATCCATCAGCGCCCGGGCATGGGCGCGCGCGCGATCAAGGCAAAGCGTGGGGAGCGCGTTGACCGCAGGCTCGACGGCAGCAATGCGTGCCGCCGAGGCCTCGACCAGGTCGAGCGGCGAGATCTCGCGACGCGCGAGCAACGTTGCAGCCTCGACAGCGCTGAGACGCCAAAGTTCATTCGTCACGGCCTCGCCCCTCCCGCCGCACGCGCCTCGTGCCGCGCGATCCAGATCGTGGCGCCACAGATCACGCTGCCGCCGGCCAGCGCCCAGACCGTCGGAAGATGCGAGAATACGATGAAGCCGAACAGCGACGCCCACACCATGTCGAGAAAGCGGACCGACTGGACCGCCGACACATCGGCGATGCGATAGGCGCGGGTCATGCAGTAGTGCGCCGAAGAGCCGACCAACCCGCAGGCCCCCAGCAGAAACCACTGTTCGACGGTCGGCCAGCCCCACGCAAGGCGCAGAGGCCACTCCAGCGCGAAGAGCGCGAAGGGCAGGCTGAAGACACCGATGCCGACACCCAGCCAGAACACGATGGCTTCCGGCCGATCATGCCGCGTCAGCGCTTTGGAGATCAGAAACGAAGCCGCAAAGAGCGGCGATGAGACCAGCAACCAGAAGGTCGAGGCCGAGCCGAATTCGGCGCGGGCGAGGTCGGGCCAGAGCACGATCAAAACGCCCAGGAAAGCGACCGCGACCGCGGCCCAGCGCGCGCCATACATGCGTTCGCCGAGGAAGAGCGAGGCGCCCAGCATCATGAACACCGGCCCGGTGAAGCCGATCGCCGAGGCTTCCGCGAGGGTGACACCCGGCAGAACGGTGAACCAGATGAGCGAGCCCACGACATGCACCGCGCTGCGCGTCGCATGCAGTCCGAGCTTGCGTGGCCGATAGATCTCCCAGCCACCGCGCAACACCAGCGGCAGCAGCAGAAGCGAGCCCACGACGTAGCGCAGACACACGACCTGCGGCGGGTGAAGATTGTGGGTCGGGAACTTCTGCATGGTGTTCAGCACGCCGAACAGCAGCCCGCAGGCCGTCATCCAGGCGAGCGCGCGGAGCGTCGGATTGTCGGAAAGCCACACCACCGCACTCTGCACGGCCGGCTGCCGGCCGACCAGCGCCGCGGTGGCCGGCCGGTCATGCCGAATCGGCAAAGCTCGCGTGGCGGAGGCGGAAGTTCGGCGTGACGGGTGACGGCCGGGCACTGGACCAACGCGAGGCCGTCGGAGCCTCGCAGATCACGCCGGAGTGAACCGGGAGCCCTGCCGCGCCAGAAGATGGAGCACACCAAGCAGGGTGAGGTTCACCAGATTGAACAACAGGGCCGCCTGAAAGGCGCGGGCGTAGGACAGTGTCGCGTCGAAAATCGCGCCGCCCAGCCAGCCGCCCGCTGCCATTCCGGCCATCGCGAACAGCATCACCGCGCCCAGCCGCCATCCCTCGATGCCTGGTCCGTAGAGATGGCGCAGGTTCAGTGCATAGCCCTGGACGATCGCGATGTAGGGGATGCCGTGGATCACCGCGAGCAGGTAGATGCCCGCGACACTGTCGACAAAGAGATAACCCGACAGCGACACGACCTGGATCACCGAACAGATCAGGCTGGTCGGCAAGGGGCCGATGCGTTCGGCCAGTCGACCCATGGCGAATGTGGCGGCGATCGCCGTCAACAGCACCAGCGACACCGCCTCGGCGCCGCGCTGGGCCGCGATGCCGAGATCGCCGCAGAAGGCGACCATGTGAACGAACGGCACCGCCATCGCCGCGCAACAGCAGAAGCCGGCCGCCGAAAACAGGGCCATCAGCGCCGGCGACGACATCGGCAGGCGCGGCGCTGGATGCGCCGTACGCGCGACGCCCGGCGCGCGGCCGGGGGCAGGTCGGACATAGAGCGCGATCACCAGCAGGGACAGGCCGCCGACCAGGCCGAATGCAGTCAGTACCTGCCGCCAGCCCATCTGCGGCAACAACCAGTTGAAGAGCTGCGGCCAGAAAAAGCCCGAGATCGCCGGGCCGACCGACACCATGGCGACAGCGGTGGCGCGACCGCGTTCGAACCAGCCCTGCACGTTGTTCATCGCGGGCGTGAAGGTGGCGGAGTTCCCGAACAGTCCGAGCAGCACGCCGTAGCCCAGCAGGAGTGCCGCCATCGAGCCCGAGGCCGCGACGTAGCCGCCGACGGCGATCGACAGGCCACCGATCACGAGTGGCACGCGCGGCCCTGCCCGGTCGGCGAGCCAGCCCATCAGCACGCCGCCCACGCCCATGCCGAAGAAGCCAAGCATGTAGGCAAGCGAGGGGATCTGCCGGCGACCGCCGAACTCGGCGGCCATCTGCGGCAGCGCCACCACGGGCAGGTAGATCGAGCCGCCGCCCAGCGCGACGGCGAGCATCGAAACACCGGCCAGTCGCCAGGCGTAGGCGCTGTCGATTCCAGGCGTGGCGGCGCTCACGCGCGCGCACGCACGGCGCGGGCAGCGCCTTGTGCGTCGAGCGCCTGATCGTCATCCCTCATGACGGAGACGCGACGCCGCGCACCGGTGAAGACGAACGGCGCTTCGGAGTCCGACACCGGCCTCGCGCGACCGCCGGGCCGAGCCGGCCGCTCCGAGGCCACCCCTTGAGGGACGCTACCGACACTCATGGTGTGGACGAGTCGTAGCAGCCGGGGCGGGAGAAGCGGCAATCGTCGATCAGCACGGCGGGGATGTTCGACCGCCCGTCCTCGCCCTTGTGCGCGGGCCACCAGGGCGTCGAGTCGGCGACCATGTGGCCGGTTTTTCCGGTGAGCCTCGCTCTTGCGGCCATTGCTTCTCCCCCCGCCGCTTTGTCGGCCAGCGGCGGCCCGGGATCAACCGGACTCTCGCAGCGGCTTGAGGGCCGTCGCGGGCCGGGCTACGCAGGGGCATGCCCCAGTTCACCTCCGGCGGCTTCCGCCTTGCCTACGACCGGTTCGGACCCGACGACGCGCGCCGGACGCTCGTCCTGATCCATGGCTTCGCTTCGAACCGGGTCGAGAACTGGAAGCGCATGGGCTGGTACGACGCGGTCGCCGGCAAGCGGCTGGGCGGCCTCGCCTTCGATGGGCGCGGGCATGGCGAAAGTGACAAGCCGCACGATCCCGCGGCGTACGATCGCGCGGCCATGGCGGCCGATGTCGTCGCACTGCTCGACGCCCACGATCTGCGCCGCGCGCATGTGCTTGGATTCTCGATGGGCGCGCATGTCGCGCTCACGCTGGCGCTCACGGCGCCGGATCGCATCGATCATCTGGTGGTGGCAGGTGTGGGCGGCGCGATGTTCGAGCCGCGCGAGGAAGGCGCAATGGCGCGGGCCATGGAAGCCGCGAGCCCCGACGAGATCGCCGACCCGATGTGGCGCAGCTTCCGCCACTTCGCCGACGAGCAGAAGGAGGACCGGCTGGCGCTTGCGGCCTGCGCACGCGGCGCGCGAACCGATCTCACCCGCCAGACGCTGGGCGGCATCGGCGTGCCAACGCTGGTGGTGGCGGGCGCGCGCGATCAGCTCGCGGGCTCACCGCAGGTGCTGGCGTCGTGCATCCAAGGCGCGCGGGCGGTGACGCTCCCGGGCTGCGACCATTTCTCCTGCATCGGTCATCCGCTCCTGAAGGCGAGTGTCTTCGACTTCTTCGACGGCTGGCTGGAGTAGCCGCGTGGCGCGGATTTCCTTCAAGACGGTTCGCGCCCGGGCCGCCAAGCGCAAGGGCGGCGAGGCGGCACTCGCGAAGCTTCTGCTGAAACCCACGCCGGCCCGCGCCTTGCTGAAGCTGACCGACGACCGCGCGCTGGCGGAGATCACCCGCCGAGTCTTCTGTGCGGGCTTCGTCTGGCGCGTCATCGAGGCCAAGTGGCCCGGCTTCGAAAAGGCCTTCCTCGGATTCGCGCCCAAGCGGCTCCTCTTCCAGCCCGACGATTTCTGGGAGGCGCTCACCCGCGATCCCGGGATCGTGCGCAACCCGCGCAACATCCGCGCGGTGCGCGACAATGCGAAGTTCGTCACGGACATCGCCCGCGAGCACGGCAGCTTCGGCCGGTTTGTCGCGACCTGGCCTGTCGACGACCAGGTGGGTTTGCTCGAACTGCTCGCCAAGCGCGGCGCCCGGCTGGGCGGGATGACGGGGCAGTACCTGCTGCGCTTCCTCGGCCGCGATGGCTACGTGCTGTCGCGCGACGTCGTACTCTGCCTGCGCGACGCAGGCGTTGCGATCGCAGCGCAACCGACCTCGAAGAAGGACCTGCGCGCCGCGCAGGATCAGATGAACGCCTGGGCCGCAGAGAGCGGCCTGCCGCTCGCTCAGGTCTCGAGGATTTGCGCGCTGTCGGTCGGCGAGAACCATCCGGTCGCCGCGCTCCTCGAGCGCGGCATGGACGCTTAGGTCCATGCCCAACATCCTACTGATCAATCCCAACACCACGGCGTCGATCACCGCGCTGGTGCTGCGCCGCGCCCGCGCCGAGGCGGCGCCGGGAACACGGCTGCGCGCGGTGTCCGGCCGTTTTGGCGCGCGTTACGTGGCGAGCCGCACGGCCTATGCCATCGCCGGCCATGCTGCGGTCGATGCGCTCGCGCGCGACCGCGGACGCCGCGATGCGGTGGTTCTCGCCTGCTTTGGCGATCCCGGCCTCGCCGCGCTCAAGGAACTGGCCGAAGTGCCGGTTGTCGGCATGGCAGAAGCGGCGGTGCTAGAAGCCGCGCGCAGTCGCGGTCGCTTCTCCATTGTGACCGGTGGCGAGCGTTGGAAGCCGATGCTGGAGGAGTTCGTGGCAGCGATGGGCCTCGCCAAGCGACTCGCATCGGTGCGCACCGTGGCGCCGAGCGGTGCCGACATCGCGCGCGATCCCGAGGGTTCGCTGGCGCTGCTGGCGAGAACCTGCCGCGCCTGTGCCGCGCGCGACGGAGCCGCGCGGGTGATCCTGGGCGGCGCCGGCCTCGCGGGTCTCGCCGCCCGCCTCGCCGATCGCGTCGAGGTGCCGCTGATCGACGGTCTCGCCGCCGCCATCGCGCGCGCCGAGGCGTTGGTCGGACGCGGTCACGTGCCGCCCGGTCCGCCGCCCGTCGAGAGCGTCGGCCTCGCACCGCGCCTCGCGCGCCGACTGGCCTTCGCGAAAGTGACCTAGCTCGCGAGAGGGGCCCCGGGCGAGGACAAAGGGTAGGAGCGCGGGGAGCTGCTTGACTTCGCCCGGCGCGTGGCCTTGGGTCGGACCATGCGGGTTGTCACTTTCCGCCATGCGGGCAAGGTGCGAGTCGGGGTGGCCGACGAAACGCACATTGTCGATCTCTCCGCCCGCGGCCTGCCTTATGCCAGCGTCCGCGCGGCGATCGCCGCGGGGCACCTTGTTACGCTAGAGCGGCATGCGCGCGGGGTGACGCCGGATTTCAGGCTCGACGAGGTCGAGTTCCTGCCGCCGGTTCCCGATCCCGAGAAGATCCTGTGCGTCGGCCTCAACTACGCCACCCATGTCGGCGAGATGGATCGCGCGTTGCCGCGCGAGCCGAGCCTGTTCAGCCGGCTCCACAACACCCTGCTCGGCCACGGTGCGGCGCTGATCCGCCCGCGCGCGTCAACGCAGTTCGACTTCGAGGGTGAGCTCGCGGTGGTGATCGGACGGACCTGCCGGGCGGTGACGCCGGAGCCCGCATTGGAAATGGTGGCCGGCTATTGCTGCTTCCTCGATGGCAGTGTGCGCGACTACCAGAAACACTCGGTGACGGCGGGCAAGAACTTCCCCGCGACCGCCCCGGTGGGCCCGTGGTTGGTGCCGGCCGAGGAGATTGGCGACCCGCAGAAGCTCAGGCTGACCACACGGCTGAACGGTGTCGTCGTGCAGGACGACACCACCGATCACATGATCTTCGACGTGGCCGCCATCATCGCCTATGTCTCGACCGTGACCTGGCTGGAACCCGGCGACATCATCGCCACCGGCACGCCTGCGGGCGTTGGCCATGGCCGCAAACCGCCGCTCTGGATGAAGGCCGGCGACCGGGTCGAGGTTGAAATCTCCGGAATCGGAACGCTCGCGAACCATGTCGTCGACGAGTGAATCCCTGCCGGCGGCGCCGGGTGGCTGGTCGCGCGACGCCCGCATCATCGGGCTGATCGCGGTCGCGCATTTCACCAGCCACATCCACATCATGATGCTGCCGCCGATCTTCGGACCGGTACGTGAAGCCTTCAACGCGAGCTACATCGAGATCGGCGCGGCGCTGACTGCCTTCAACGTGGTGTCGGCGCTGCTCCAGACGCCCGCCGGCTTTCTCGTCGACCGCGTGGGTGCGCGGCGAGTGTTGACCGCCGGCCTGATCCTCGGTGGAGCGGCGTGCGTGCTGGCGGCCCTCACCTCGACCTACTGGTTGTTGCTCGTGGCCTATGCGCTGCTCGGTCTCGCCAACACCGTCTACCATCCGGCCGATTACTCGATCCTGTCGGCCGCGATCGAGCCCAAGCGCATCGGCAAGGCGTTCTCGATCCATACCTTTGCCGGCTATTTCGGCTCCGGGGTGGCGCCGATGATCGTGCTGGCCGCCGCCGCGATCTGGGGATGGCAAGGTGCCTTCTATGTTGGCGCCGCCCTCGCGCTCGCGTCGGCGCTGCTGCTGATCGTGGCGGGTGACGTGCTGCCCCGGGCGCCGCGCGCGGTGGCGGGCGAGCAGCCCACCGAATCGGTCTCGGTCGGGCTCGATCTGCTGATGAGCACGCCAGTTCTGCGCAACCTCTTCTTCTTCCTGTGCCTCGCGATGGCCAATGGCGGCCTGCAGACCTATGCCGTGGTGGCGCTGGGCGCACTACACGGCACACCGTTCGAGACCGCGAACGTCGCGCTCTCCGGTTTCCTGCTGTTCAGCGCCGCAGGCGTTCTGGTGGGCGGCATCATTGCCGACCGGACCCAGCGCCATGAGCTTGTGGCGGCAGCGGGCTTCGCCTGCACCACCGTGATGGTCCTGCTGATCGGCTGGGTGAACCTGCCCGGCACGGTGCTGATCCTCGCCATGTCGGTGGGCGGACTCCTGAACGGCATCATCCAGCCTTCGCGCGACATGATGGTGCGCGCCGTCACGCCGCCCGGCGCCTTCGGCAAGGTCTTCGGCTTCGTGTCGACCGGCTTCAATGTGGGCGGCATGGTGGGACCGCTGCTCTATGGCTGGCTGATGGATCGCGGCGAGCCGCGCGCGATCTTCGCACTGGTCATCGTATTCATCCTCCTGGGCCTGGTGACCGCCATCACCCGCCCCCGCCCGCCCGGACATCCCGCATGGACTCGCTGACCCCTACGCCCGCGCCCACCCGGGATGCCGCCCTCGCCGCGCGCTACGCCAGCGCCCGCCCGGTCGTCGGTCCCTGGAATGAAACGCTCGAGGTGTTGCTCAGCCACCGATCGGTGCGCGGCTATCGGCCGGATCCGGTGCCGGCCGGCACGCTGGAGACGCTGATCGCCGCCGCCCAATCCGCGGCCACCAGCTCCAACATCCAGGCCTGGTCGGCCGTCGTCGTGAGCGATCCGGCGACGCGACGCGAGCTCGCGACCATCGCGGGCGGACAAAAACACATCGAGCAGTGCCCGCTGTTCATCGCCTGGGTCGCCGATCTCGCGCGCAACGAGCGCATCGGCACCGGCGCGACCACGACGCTGGAGACGCTGCCCTGGCTCGAAACCTTCCTGGTTGCCGCCGTTGATACCGCGCTGGCCGCCCAGAACGCGGTGGTCGCCGCCGAGTCGCTCGGACTCTCGACGGTCTATATCGGGGCCATGCGCAACGATCCGCTGCGGGTGGCCGAGCTCCTGGGCCTGCCGCCGCGCGCGTTCGTCGCCTTCGGTCTGTGCGTCGGCTACGCCGCTCCGGGTGCGGAGGGCGAGGTGAAGCCGCGCCTGCCGCAAGAGGCCGTTCTGCATCACGAGCGCTACGACGCCGATGCCGCGCCAGCGCGCTTGTCGACGTATGATTCCGACATGGCGGCGTTCAACCGCCGCCAGCGCTTGCCCGCCGCCAGCTGGACGGCCCGCATGCTCGATCGCATGGGCCCACTCAAGTCGATGAACGGTCGCGAGCGCCTGCGCGCCGCGCTGGCCAGACTCGGTTTCGACATCCGCTGGCCTGCTCGCGGCTCAGACCGGCAACCGCCACCTACGATGTCTCGTTCGTCGGTTTGCCGATCCGGTTGATTCCCTTCGCATCTGACACGCCGAGGGCGTGGCCGCCCTCAAGCGCATCAGGCAATCCCGCCATCGACCTGGATCACCGAGCCGGTGGTGAAGCTCGACCTGTCGGACGCGAGATAGAGCGCCGCCGTCACGATCTCCTCCGGCCGACCGCTGCGTCCGAGGGCCGCGCCGTCGTTGCGCTTGGCCTCCTCCGTCCACGCCTTCGACACATCCGTCAGGAACCGGCCCGGCATGATCGTATTTACCCGGACCTTGGGCCCGTACTCGAAGGCGAAGGCGGTCGTGACCGCGTTCAGTGCCGCCTTGGCTCCGGCATAAGGTGCGATCTGCGGTCGCGGGCGGATGGCGCCGACGCTGCTGATATTGACGATGGCGCCACCCGCACCCGCCGCCATGCGGCTGCCGACCAGGGACATCAGCCGAAACGGCCCCTTAAAGTTGAGGCCGAGCACGCGATCGAAGAGCTGCTCTGACGTGTCGAGCGAGGACGGCGCGAGCGGCGAGGAGCCGGCGTTGTTCACCAGAACATCGATCCGCCCGAACGCCGCATAGGCCGCCTCGACCAGCCCGTCGAGCTCGCTCCAGTTGGCGACATTGCAGGCGTGCGTGCCGGCCTGGTGCCCCAGTGCCCGAACCTCCATGGCCGCCTTCTCGCAGGAGTCGAGCTTGCGGGAGGCGATGAAGACATCCGCGCCATGGGCGGCGAACGCCTTGACCATCTCATAGCCCAGCCCCCGGCTGCCGCCGGTGACCAGGACCTTCTTGCCGGAAAAGTCGAACAGGTTTGTCATGGCGCAATCCCAGCACAGTCGGCGCCGCGAGACGAGCCTGCGTCAGCGACAGGGCTTGCCCTGCGGCACGGAGCTTGCTTTGTGGGGGCTCCAAGGAGCGCCATGAGCATCCACGTCGCCCTGCATTGTCCGTCGTCAGAACATTTGAGACAGATCAGGCCTATTTGGAAGAGAGGCTCCAGTGGCTCTGTTGATTGATGTTAAGCGGCGATCGCACGGTGGTTCAAGCGTCTGCGTTGGATGGTCTGTCGTTTAATCCTTTCTCTTTCCAGGAGGATGGTCTGGCCTCGCCCGAAGTAGACGTCGGCCGGTGTCAGATTGCCGATGGCCTCGTGGTAACGCTGGTGGTTGTAGTGATCGACGAAGGCTTTGATCTGAGCCTCGAGGTCGCCGGGCAGATAGTAGTTCTCGAGCAGGATGCGGTTCTTCAACGTCTGGTGCCAGCGTTCGATCTTGCCCTGGGTCTGAGGATGGAACGGCGCGCCCCGGATGTGCCTGATGCCGCGGTCCTCGA
>VGCH01000046.1 GCA_016870115.1 Alphaproteobacteria bacterium
ACCTCGAACAGTTCCTTCGTGCCGTCGGCGTTTCGTCGCCACTGACGGCGTATTGAGGTGAAGTTCGGGTCCTTGCTCAACTTCCGCTGCTCCTCCAGTTTGTCGATCAGTTTGGATCGACGGAGCAGACGGGGGTCCAGCCGCTGCCGCTGGGGCAGGGGCGAGAAGGTGAACGACTTAACGATAGACATTGATACCTCCATCGGATCGATAAGAGGTAGACCATCGTATCAATGAGAGAGACGAAGTACACGGTTATGACACCGATGGTGGTGTCTGTTGTCAGCGACCGAGGGGTCTTGCTCGGAATGGGCGGCGGTGTTTCTCTTACTGTGTTTTAAGACAATTGAGACGACGACACTCGATTGACAAATTATTGACAATCAAAAAATGTGTCGAATTGTGTAATAGTATCAATGGCTTGTAATAGGATAATTATTTTCTAAACCGGAGGTCGGAGGTTCGAATCCTCTCGGGGACGCCATATGCCGTCGGCGGCCGTGGTGCGGGGCTGGCGCAGGGAGATGAACGGATGAGCGTGCGTGCGGGACGGGAGTTTCTGGCGATTCCGGGGCCGACAACGGTGCCGGACGAGGTCTTGCGGGCGATGCATCGACCGGCGGTCGACATCTATTCGGGGCCGCTGCTCGCGCTGACCGACGGATTGCTGAAGGACATGGGACGTGTGTTCCACACCTCGGGCCGCACCTACATCTACATCTCCAACGGTCACGGCGCCTGGGAGGCGTCGCTCACGAACGTCCTGTCCCGGGGCGACAAGATTCTGGTGCTCGAGAGCGGCCGCTTCGCAATCGGCTGGGGCGAGAGCGCGCGCCGCATGGGCGTCGAGGTCGAGATCCTCAAGGGCGACATGCGCCGCGCGGTGCGGCCGGCCGAGGTCGAGGCGCGACTGAGGGCCGACAAGGGCGGCACCATCAAGGCCATTCTGGTGGCGCAGATCGACACCGCGTCGGGCGTTGTGAACGACATCGAGGCGATCGGCCAGGCGGTGCGCGCCGCCGGCCACGAGGCGCTGTTGATGGTCGACGCGGTGGCGTCGCTTGGCTGCATGCCGTTCGAGATGGACAAGTGGGGCGTCGATGTCGCCATGTCCGGCTCGCAAAAGGGCATGATGGCGCCGCCGGGCCTGGGCTTTGTCGCCGCCAGCGATCGCGCGCGCGAGGTCCACAAGAAGGCCGGGCTGCGCACGCCTTACTGGGACTGGACGGACCGCGAAGGCGATCAGCACTACCAGAAGTACGCCGGCACGCCGCCCGAGCACCTGCTGTTCGGCCTGCGCCAGGCGCTCGATCTCCTGTTCGCCGAGGGTCTTGACAACGTCTTTCGTCGCCACCGGCTGCTCGCCGAGGCGACGCGCCGCGCCATCGGGGTGTGGAGCGAGGGGCAGGCGGTGAGCTTCAACATCATCGAGGCCAGCGAGCGCTGCGATACTGTGACCACCGTGCGCTTCGGCGACGGACATGATCCCGAGGCGCTGCGGGACTATTGCAACAAGCAGTGTGGCGTCATCCTCGGCCACGGCATCGGCGATCTCTCGGGCAAGGCGATCCGGATCGCCCACATGGGCCACGTCAACGCGCCGATGATGCTGGGCACGCTCGGCGTCGTGGAGATGGCACTGGGCGCGCTCGCAATCCCGCATGGCAAGGGCGGCTCGCAGGCAGCGATCGAGTACCTGTCGGAAAACGTGAAGGCCTGAGCGGCGCGCACCGCACCCGAGTCTCCATCGCGAGAGGTCCCCGCCCATGACCGAGGACAGCAGCACGTACTGGAAGAAGTCGCGCGTCGAGCTGCGCGCGGCGGGTTTCGATCCCGACCGGACCGCGGCGACACGCGCGGTGGTCACCGTGGCGGCGGCCTGGACCAACGCGCATCGCTGCAATAATCGCGTGCGGGCCATCGCCGATCATCTGGTCGAGCTTCTGGGCGAGCGCGGCTGCCAGGGGTTGGTGGTCGGCGCGCCTGCTGTTTCCGACGCGTTGACCCAGGGCACACCGACCGCCGGATTCAGTCTGGTGTCGCGCGATGTGGTGGCGGACTGTTTCGAAATCGGCCATCGCGCCCATCATGGCGAGGCGATGATCGTGATCTCGGGCTGCGACAAGACCGGCGCCGCCGCCCTGATGCCGCTCGCTCGCACCAATGCCTTCGGGTTGGTGCTCTACCCCGGCACCAGCTCGCCGGGCAGCGTCTCGTTTGGCGCCTGGGCGGCCAAAGGTGCGAACCTCACGATCATGGACTACGCCGAGGGTCGGGCCGCTCGCGAAGCCGGCCGCATCACCGACGCGGAGCTGCTGGAGCTGGAACGCAATGTGATGCCGGGCAGCGGCACCTGCGGCGCCATGTTTACCGCGAACACCATGAGCACCATCGCCGAGGCGATGGGCATGATGCTGCCCCGGGGGGCCTCGCATCCGGCGGATTACGACACGGCCAGCGACATCCATGCCGATGTGCGCGCCCAGGCGCGCGCATCGGTGGACGCGCTCCTGCGTCTGATCGAGGCCGGCATCCGGCCGCGAGACATCATGACGGAGCGCGCCTTCGAGAACGCCATCGCCACGGTCTATGCCATGGGCGGCTCGACCAACATGTATCTTCACTTGCTGGCGATCGCCCGCGAGGCGGGTGTGTCGGTCTGCATCGAGCGCATCCAGTCGGTCGGCGAGCGCATCCCGTTGCTGGCCAACCTCCAGCCGCACGGTCCCCACGCCATGGCGAGCCTGCATGCGTTGGGCGGTGTGCCCGTGGTCATGAAGGAATTGCTGCGAGCGGGCCTGCTGCATGGCGACGCGATGACCGTGACGGGCAAGACGCTGGCGGAGAACCTGGCTGGGGTGCCGACGCTCGACGAGATGGCGCCCCAGGACGTGGTGCGACCGGCGTCGCGGCCGCTCGCGCCGCCCAACAATCACATCAGTGTGCTGAAGGGCAACATCGCGCCGGAGAGCTGCGTGCTGAAGCTCGGCGGCAAGACGCTGGAAAGCGGGCGCTTCCGCGGGACCGCGCGGGTCTTCGAGTCGGAGGCCGCGACCATGCAGGCGATCCGTGCCGGCGAGATTGCGCCCGGCACCGTCATTGTGGTCCGCAATGTCGGCCCGGTCGGCGGGCCCGGAATGCCCGAGATGGTGATGCTCACGATCCAGCTTCAGGGACGCGGGCTGGGCAAGGACGTCGCGTTGATCACCGATGGCCGGTTCTCGGGCGTCAGCCACGGCATCCTGATCGGCCATATCTCGCCGGAGGCCGCGCGCGGCGGCCCGATCGCGGCGGTGCGCGACGGCGACACCATCGTCATCGACCCCGGCGCGCGGACGCTGAACCTGGAGGTCTCCGACGCCGAGATCGCGCGACGCATGGCCGACTGGCGCGCGCCCGACCTCGGCGATCGGGCGCGGCCGGGCTCCGTCCACGACAAGTATGTGCGGCTGGTTTCTTCCGCGCATTACGGCGCGGTGGTCTGACCACACGCGAGCGGGCTGCCTACTGTCTGAGCGCGCAAGCGACGGCGCGACCGCACCTCAGCGGGCGGGGATTCCCAGAATGGCGCGTTGCATCGCCGTGGCGACCTCTTCTTCGGCCATCAGCACATGCTCGGCGCCGAGCTGCCGCAGATGCTCGATGGCGGCGTCGGAGTGGGCGCGCGCGACGATGCGCACGCCGGGGCTGGCGGTGCGCACGGTCTCTAGGGCCGAGCCCGCCTCGAACGGATCGGGGATCGCGACCACCAGCCAGCTGAGGTTGGTGAGGTCGAGTCCGTCCAGCGTCGCGGGCTCGTCGAAGTGGCCGACAACGCGGGTGACCGGCGTGTCTTTCAGCCTCTCAAGCGAGGACTCATCCTCGTCGACGATGGTGAGCGTCATGCCAGCGTCGAGCAGCGCCTGCGATACCCGGCTGCCGACGCGGCCATGGCCGATCACCAGGGCGCGCGGTGACGGTGTCGGCGCCGGCGGCGGTTCGGGCGGCGGGGCCGGTGCGGCCGCCGCGGCGCGCTGCGCGCGGCGGTCGAGCAGGAACAGCCACAGCGGGTTCAGCAGGATCGACACGATCGCCACTGCCACGATCAGATCGCGCGCCGTCGCGGGCAACAGGCCGAGCGCCACGGCGAGGCTGCCCAGGATGAAGGAGAACTCGCCGATCATCGCGAGACTGGCCGCGGTCCAAAGCGCGGTCTCATGCGGATGGCCGAACCGGCGCATCACGAAGTAGGCGGCAGCGGGTTTAGCGGCCAGCACCACGATCAGCGATACAAGCAGCGGCAAGGGCTGGGCGATCAGCGAGCGCGGATCGAACAGCATGCCGACAGACACGAAGAACAGCACGGCGAAGGCGTCGCGCAGCGGCAGCGTCTCGCGCGCAGCCTGGCTGGAGAGCGGCGACTCCGCCAGCACCATGCCGGCAAGGAAGGCACCCAGGGCCACTGACACGCCGAACAGCTTGGCCGCGCCGAACGCCACTCCGAGCGCGATCGCGAGCACCGACAGTCGGAACAGCTCACGGCTGCCCGAATGCGCCACGTGGTGCAGTACCCACGGCACGAGACGCCGGCCGAGTACCAGCATGATCCCCGCGAACAGCGCGAGCTTCAGGATCGTCTCGGCGATGGCGCCTGTCACGGGGCCCAGTCCCGTGCCGGCGAACCAGCGAGCGACGCCGGGGTCGCTGGAGGCACCGGCGAGGGTGGGCAGCATCACCAGCACCAGCACCATCGCGATGTCCTCGACGATCAGCCAGCCGGTGGCGATGCGACCGCGTTCGGTCTCAAGCGCGTGCCGCTCCTGCAATGTCCGCAGCAGCACCACGGTACTCGTGACCGAGAGCGCAATCCCGAAGACGAGGCCGCCGTCCCAGCGCCAGCCCAATGCCCAGCCGAGCGGCAGGCCGATCACCATGCCGGTGGCAATACCGGCCAATGCGCCCGGGATCGCGATGGCGCGAACCGAGATCAGATCGCGCGCCGAGAAATGGAGACCGACGCCGAACATCAGCAGTACCACGCCGATTTCGGCGAGCTCGGCGGCAAGTTTGACGTCGGCGGTGTAGCCGGGCGTGAACGGCCCGACGGCGATACCGGCCGCCAGATAGCCGACGATGGTCGGCAAGCGGAGCTTCTGCGCCCCAAACCCCAGCACGAACGCCAGCCCGAGGCTAACGGCGATTGTGGCGATCAGAGGTGTGTCGTGCAGCATGGCGAGCCTGTGTCACTTTCCGGGATGCGCGACGGAGTGGCAACCGGCATCGTCGGAAGGATGAGCAAGATCTGGGCCCGACATCGCCTCACCCGGCGCGCGCCGCTTTGGATTGCAGGCCTCGTCGTCGCGCTGCTGGCGCTCGCCTATGGCGGTGAGCTGTTCGAGGAGACCCTCGCGGGTGAATGGGCGGGGCCGGCACAGGCGGTGGATGGCGATACGCTGGTTGTTGCGGGCGCGCGGCTGCGTCTGATCGCGATCGACGCGCCGGAGCGCGGCCAGAACTGCCGTGATGCGGCCGGTCGTGACTATGCCTGTGGCGAGGCGGCGGCGCGCGAACTCGCGGCCCTGATCGCAGGGGACGATGTCGCCTGCAGTGGCCGTCGCCGTGACCGGTTCCGCCGGCCGCTGGTCGTCTGCTTCCGCGGCGAACGCGACCTCAACGCCGAGATGGTGCGCGCCGGATGGGCGGTCGCATACCTCGACCGCCGGTACCAGCTGCAGGAGGCCGAGGCGCGGGCCGCACGGCGGGGTCTTTGGCACGGCAGCTTCCAGCGGCCGGAGGAGTGGCGCCGCGCGCACGGCAAGTGACGGGGCCGCGCGTCCGCGCTATACTGACCTGATAAACGCGCGGATTCCCGTCGGTCGAATTAGCGCCCCGGTTTGCCTTGCAAACCGGACCGCCGCCGTTCGACCGCTTCCAGGGAGTTTCCGTCATGACCGCCGTTCTCGCGCTCAAGCGTAGCGCCACTAAAGTCCGATACTGCTTCGACGCCGACGCCGACCCGGGCCTGTTGCCCCGGGCGTTGCAGCTGATCGCCAAGCGCGGCCTCGTGCCTTCGCGCTTCTTCGCCGAACGCGAGGGCGACACGCTGCAGGTTGAGATCGAGGTCGAGGATCTCGATCCCGCGACCGCCGACCATGTCGGCCTCTGCCTCGAAGGATTGGTGGGCGTGCGGCCTGGCCTCTGGCGATGACCGATCAACCCTTGGGGAAGTTGCGCGCCCACACCGCAGCAAGCTTGGGCTCGGCGTCGACGCGGGCGGCGATTGCGGCGAGGTGCGGCGCCTCGGTGTCGAACCAGGCGCGGCGCGGCCGCCAGCGCGTCATGACCGCGACATAGATGTCGAGCGCACTGAAGCGTTCGCCGAGGAACCACGGCGCGCCCGCCGCGCTCGCGACGGTGCGCCACAGGCGCTGGGCATAGGCCTCGGTGGCGGCGCGGAACGGATCGCGCGCGGTCTCGACCGCCACGAACCGCGCGGGATCGTCGGCGTAGGTGAAGGTCGGGTAGATGTTGGCGACCAGGAACACTAGCCAGCGCAGAAACGCGCCGCGCGCCGCATCGCCCGGCGGCGGCACCAGCGATCCTGCGGAATCGAGATCGGCCAGCAGCAGCGTGATCGCCGCGCTCTCGGTCACGATCGCGCCATTGGGCAGTACCAGGGTCGGGACCTGCGCCAGCGGATTGACCCGGGCGAGAGACGCGCGCGCGGCCTCGTCGGTGAACAGATTGCCGACCTCGACGAGGTCGAACGGCAGCCCGTACCAGGCGAGCTGCGCCTCGATCAGCGCCGAGCCCCAGCCGGTGCGGCCATAGAGCGTGTAGCGGCCGCTCATGGCTTCTGCAGCGGCTGGATCAGGCTCGAGGTATCCCAGCGGCCGCCGCCGCGCTCCTGGACACGCTGGTAGAACTGGTCGACCAGCGCGGTCACCGGCATCTGCGCGCCCCAGCGCTTGCCCTCGGCCATGGCGATGCCGAGATCCTTGCGCATCCAGTTGACCGCGAAGCCGTACTCGAACTTGCCGGCGACCATGTTCTGCCAGCGATTCTCCATCTGCCAGCTTTGCGCGGCGCCCTTGGAGATCGCCGCCAGCGCCTTCTCCATGTCGAGGCCGGCGCGCTGGCCGAGATTGAGCGCCTCGGAAAGCCCCTGGACGATGCCGGCGATGCACATCTGGTTCATCATCTTCACGATCTGGCCCGAGCCCGGCGGGCCGATCAGCGTGATCGCCTTGGCGAACGACATCGCCACGGGATTGGCGCGATCGAACGGTGCCTGCTCGCCGCCGCACATCACCGTGAGCTGACCGTTCTCAGCGCCAGCCTGGCCGCCTGACACCGGCGCATCGATGAAATCGACGCCGATCTTCTTGCCCGCTGCGTACAGCTCGCGCGCCACATCGGCCGAGGCCGTGGTGTTGTCGTAGAAGATCGCGCCCTTCTGCATGCCGGCGAAGGCGCCATCGGGACCGAGCACGACCGAGCGCAGATCCTCGTCGTTGCCCACGCAGCAGAACACGATCTCCTGGCCCTGGGCCGCCTCGCGCGGCGTGCGGGCGGCGCGGCCCTTGTGCTTCTGCGTCCAGGCTTCGGCCTTGGCGAAGGTGCGATTATAGACCGTCACCTCATGGCCCTTGGCCGCGAGATGCCCCGCCATCGGAAAGCCCATCACGCCCAGACCCAGAAACGCCACCTTTGCCATCGCTCGCTCCTCGTTCCGAAGGGCCGCGATCATAGCGACGGGAGCGCCTCACGCCAGCAGAAGCGCCACCATCCCGAGCCCGACCAGCAGCGGCGGCAGCGCGAGCGGCCAGGCCCGGCGGTAGATCGCCCGCTCCGCGCCCGCCAGCGCCAGGATCGCCGCCCCCATCGAGACACGGATCGGCGAGAGCATGGTGAGATTGGCCGTCACCGCGTTCTGCACCGCCGCGATCCAGCCGGCATCGAGGCCGCTCGCCCGCGCGATCGCCATCTCCATCGGTATCAGCATGGCGTTGGACGAGGCGCCGCTACCGGTCAGGAACCCGCCCATGGCGGCGAAGGCGGGCACGCCGAGCGCGGCGGCGCGGCCCACGGCGGCCACCGCGGCGTCTGCAAGGCTCTGGGCGAGGCCGGCGCCGACATAGAGCTGTGCCATCAGCACGAAGGCGAGCGTGACCGCGACCGCCCGCCAGGCGCCAGCCGCGGTCTCGCGCAGCAGGCGCGCGAGCGGCTGGCGCGCCGTCACGGCGGTCGCGAGGCCGATCGTCAGCAGCCAGAAGCCTGGCGCATGGAACGGCGCGAAGGCCGGTAGATCGGCGAAGGGCTTCAGCGCCCCCAGCGGCTTCACCAGATCGCGCAAAGGCGGCACCAGCCGCAGCGCGCAGAGCACCAGCGTCAGCAGCACATAGGGCGCGTGCGACGCGAGCGTCGCGCGCACCAGGGCGAGATCAGGCCGCCGGTCGCGCCAGAAGCGCAGCGCGAGCAGCAGCGCCGTGGGCGCCGCCGCGCCGATCTCGGCATCGCCCCAGCGATTGGCGGCGGCGACGCCCGCCAGCAGCGCCACGGTCCAGAGCCCATCGTCGAGCTTCTGTCGCGCCGACACCGCGATGCCCCCCGCCGCCGCCAGCCGCCAGTAGAACAGGAGATAGAGCGCGTGGATCGGCGCCTGCAGTGCGGCGGAGCGCAGCCCCAGCTCCGCCACCGGCAGGCCGGCGAAGGCGGCGCCCACGGTCGTGCCCACCGCGAGCGCGCCCCAGGGCACCAGCGACTGGCTGTAGAGCCCCAGCAGCAGCGCCGGCAGGCCGGCCACTCCCAGCCGCTGCAGCGCCGCGAGCGCGATGATGTAGCCCACGCCAAACCCGGTGACGGACTCCGCGAAGGGCGCCAGCAGGAAGCAGACCGGCCAGAGCGCCCGTGCGTCGACGGGCACCACAGCCGGGGCCGACGCGCTCGCCGGGGTCACGCCGCGCGCCTGAATTGCGCGATGGAACAGCACGCCCGACACCACGATGGCGATGACGATCCAGGCGAGCCATAGTCCGGCGGGCAGCTCGCGCTGGAGCAGCGTCAGCGGATCGGCGCTGCGGGGCAGGGCGACCAGCAGGGTCGCGGCGAGCCCCGCCAGCCCCGCCGCGAGCGCGCTCGCGCGGCCCGAGGCGAGCAGGGCCAGAACCAGCAGGAGAGGGGCCAGCGCGAGGAGGGGCGTCACCGCCTCTCTATAGCCCGGCGGGCCCGCCCGAGGCTTCGTCCGGGGCCGAAGCGCCCGGCTTGCGCCGCCGCCAGCCATGAAATAGAACCCGCGCCATGCCCCGATAGCTCAGCTGGTAGAGCACGTCATTCGTAATGATGGGGTCGGCGGTTCGATTCCGTCTCGGGGCACCATACTCCCATTCCATTGCATTCCAAGGCCGTCCGGGGAAATCCGGCGTGTGGCCCGTAGATGCCTTATAAATCAGGCATTTTTCGTCCACTGACAGCCCGGAGAGTCCGTAGGCAGCCAAATCGAAAGCGGGTATCATTGCGGGTATCCGGACTGGGGCGTCCGGATCGATACCCGTAGGAGCGCCGATGGCCGTCCGAGCCCTTCTGACCGATACGCGCGTGAAGAACGCCAAGCCGCGCGCGCGGCCCTACAAGATGGGCGATGGCGGCTGGCTCTACCTGCTGGTGAAGCCGTCCAGAGCCAAGCTGTGGCGCATGGCGTACCGCTTTCACGGGCGCGAGAAGCTGCTGGCGCTGGGCGCCTATCCTGAAGTGTCGCTCAAGGAGGCCCGTGAAAAGCGGGACGACGCACGAGCGAAGCTCCGGAAGGATTTCGATCCTGGCGAAGTGCGCAAGCTGGAGCGCCTGACGCGAGCCAACGCGGCAGCGACCACGTTCAAGGTGGTGGCGGAGGAGTATCTCGCCCGCAACAACCACGGAGGCCGCAAGCGCGCCGAGGCGACGCAATTCAAGAACCGTTGGCTGCTGGAGCAGGCCTATCCTGATCTCGGCAGCCGGCCCATCGCTTCGATCAGCGCGGCCGAGGTGCTGGCCGTCCTCAGGAAGGTCGAGGGTCGCGGCCGGCTGGAGACGGCGCGACGTCTGCGGGCGATCATAGGTGCCGTGTTCCGGCATGCCATCGCGACGGTGCGCGCCGAGGTGGATCCAACAGTCGCCTTGCGAGGCGCGCTGGAGGCGCCCGAAGTAACGCACCGGCCGGCCGTCACCGATCCGGCGGCGCTGGGCGGCCTGCTGCGCGCGATCGACGGCTACACCGGGCAGCCCGTAACGGCGGCGGCGCTGAGGCTGCTGACGCTGGTGTTCACTCGCCCCGGCGAACTGCGGCAGGCCCGCTGGTCGGAGTTCGATCTCGAGCAGGCGATCTGGCGCATCCCTGCGAAGCGAACGAAGATGCGCCGCGAGCATCTGGTGCCGCTGCCCAGTCAGGCTTTGGCCATCCTGCGGGACCTGAAGGCCATCAGCGGCAAGGGCGACCTGCTGTTCCCGTCGATCCGCTCGGCGCACCGGCCGATGAGCGACAACACCCTCAACGCGGCGCTCCGGCGCCTGGGTTACGGCAAGGACGAGGTCACGGCTCATGGCTTCCGGGCGACGGCCTCGACCCTGCTGAACGAAAGCGGGCGGTTCTCTGTCGATGCCATCGAGCGTGCCCTGGCGCATCAGGACCCTGACCCAGTGCGCCGCGCCTACGCGCGGGGCAGCTTCTGGAAGGAGAGGGTGGAGATGGCGCAATGGTGGGCGGATCACCTCGACATGCTTCGCTTCGGGGGCGAGGTGGTCCCGATGCTGCGGCCGTCCTAGGCTGTCCGTCGTCAGAACATTTGAGACAGATCAGGCCTATTTGGAAGAGAGGCTCCAGTGGCTCTGTTGATTGATGTTAAGCGGCGATCGCACGGTGGTTCAAGCGTCTGCGTTGGATGGTCTGTCGTTTAATCCTTTCTCTTTCCAGGAGGATGGTCTGGCCTCGCCCGAAGTAGACGTCGGCCGGTGTCAGATTGCCGATGGCCTCGTGGTAACGCTGGTGGTTGTAGTGATCGACGAAGGC
>VGCH01000047.1 GCA_016870115.1 Alphaproteobacteria bacterium
CGCCGGGGGCGCTGCGCTACGGGCGCGGGTCCCTCCTATGCACTACGTGGATAAGCCCATTCCTGCCCCCCCAGAGGGGTCGGAATTGGACGCGAAAAGGGGGTCACGATTGGAAGCGATTTGACAGTTCGAGGAGGCGGTGGCCGAGTACGCGCTTCGTCACCGGGTGAAGCCGGGCCTCACGGGCTGGGCACAGGTCAACGGTTGGCGCGGCGAGACCGACACGCTGGAGAAGATCCGCCGTCGCGTCGATCACGACATCTACTACATCGAGAATTGGTCGCTGCTGTTCGACATCAAGATCGTGGCGATGACGGTGTTCGCGGTCCTGCGCGGCCGCAACGCCTGGTAGGCGCACCCCAGCGATCCCGTGCGCGTCCACCTTCACGACTATTCGGGCCACCCCTTCCAGGTCCAGCTCGCCCGGGAGCTCGCGCGTCGGGGCAACGCGGTGCGCCATACCTTCTCGACGGCGGTGCAGACCCCGCGCGGCGCGCTGGAGCGCCGGCCGGACGACGCGCCGGATTTCGAGGTTGCCGGCATCGATCCGGGCGAGGCGCTGCCCAAGTACAGCTACCTGCGTCGCTTCCTGCATGAGCGGCGCTACGGCGCGCTGCTCGCCGCGGACATCGAGCGATTCCGGCCCGACATCGCGATCCTGAGCAACACGCCACCCGACGCCTTCGCGGGTGCCGCGCGAACCCTCGCACGGCTCGGTGTGCCCTACGTGTTCTGGCTGCAGGACGTCTACACCGAGGCGATCCAGCGCATCGTTGGCGGCCGGTTCGGGCCGCTCGCTCTACCGGTCATCTGGCGGTATCGGGCGCTTGAAGGCGGCCTGCTGCGCGGTGCGGCGCGAGTCGTGGCGATCACCGGCGATTTCCGGCCTCTTTTGCATCAGTGGGGCGTGCCCGATCAGCGCATCGCCACGATCGAGAACTGGGCGCCGCTAGACGAGCTGCCGCCGGGGCCGCGTGACAATGGCTTTGCCGTCGAACACGGGCTCGCCGACCGCACCGTCGCGCTCTACGCCGGCACACTCGGTCTGAAGCACAATCCCGAACTGCTGGCCGGGCTCGCCGAGTCGGCGCGCGATCGGCCGGACGTTCGGGTGGTCGTCATCTCCGAAGGACTGGGCGCCGACTACCTCGCCGAAGCCAAGCGAACCCGCGGTTTGGACAATCTCCTGCTGCTTCCGTTCCAGCCCTTCTCCCGGTTGCCTGACGTGCTCGCCACGGCCGATTTTGTGGTGGCCATTTTGGAACCCGAGGCCGGCATCTACTCGGTACCCTCGAAGGTCCTGACGTACCACTGTGCCGGGCGCGCGCTGCTCGCGGCCATGCCGGCCGCGAACCTGGCCGCCCGCATCGTCACGCGCGAACGAACCGGCCTGGTGGCCGACCCGGGCGACACTCCGGGCTTCCTGGCGGCGGCCCGCCGGCTGCTTGACGAACCGGTTGAGCGTGGGCACATGGGCGCCCGGGCGAGGGCCTATGCCGAACGGACGTTCGACATTGCCGCCATCGCGGACCGTTTCGAACAGATACTGACTGCATCCAGAGCCCCCTCGGGCGATCGCCAAGCCAATAACAAGTAGGGGAATTCCCCTCGGAGAGGCCTGAAATGTCGAAGAGCGATCTCGTTGTCGTGACCGGCGCCGGTGGATTCATCGGTGGCCATCTGGTGCGCTCGCTGGCGCAGTCCGGCCACACGCGCATCCGGGCCGTGGACATCAAGCCGCTGGGCGAGTGGTATCAAACGGTGCCGGGTGTGGAGAACCAGGTCGGCGACCTGACCCTGATCGAGGCCTGTCGCAAGGCGGCCAAGGACGCGCGCTGGATCTACAATCTCGCCGCCGACATGGGCGGGATGGGCTTCATCGAAACCCACAAGGCCGACTGCATGCTCTCGGTCCTGACCAGCACCCACATGCTGATGGCGGCACGCGAGGTCGGCGTGGAGCGGTTCTTCTATTCGTCCTCAGCCTGCGTCTACAACGGCGACAAGCAGACCGACGCCAACGTCACCGCCTTGAAGGAAGAGGACGCCTACCCCGCGATGCCAGAGGATGGCTATGGCTGGGAGAAGCTGTTCAGCGAGCGGATGGCGCGTCATTTCCGCGAGGACTTCGGAATCAAGACGCGCATGGCCCGCTACCACAACGTCTACGGGCCGGATGGAACCTACGATGGCGGGCGCGAGAAGGCGCCGGCCGCGATGTGCCGCAAGGTCATCGAGGCGAAGCTGTCGGGCAACCACGAGATCGAGATCTGGGGCGACGGCGAACAGACCCGCTCGTTCATGTACATCGACGACTGCCTGATCGGCACCCAGAAGATCGCCCATTCCGAGATCGTCGACGCGATCAATCTCGGCAGCGACGAGCTGGTCAGCATCAACCGACTGGTCGAGATCGTCGAGAAGCTCGCGGGCGTGAAGCTCAAGCGCCGCTACAAGCTCGACGCGCCGAAGGGCGTGCGCGGCCGAAACAGCGACAACGACCTGATCAAGAAGCTCCTCGGCTGGGCCCCGTCCGTGCGTCTCGAGGACGGCATGGAGAAGACCTACCGTTGGATCTACGACCAGATGACGTCGGGCAAGGCATCCGTGGTGAACGCGCCGCCCCGTCAGGTCGCCGCGTAGTAGGCGATCCGCCACCGCTCGCTGGAGGCAGCGTGCGCGGCCGTCAGCGGCCGACCCGCGTCACCGGAGCGTTCTGGCGCAGGAGATCGTCGAAATAGGCGATGGTCTTGCCGAGCCCCTCTTCCAGCTGCACGCGCGGCTCCCATTTCAGCGCCGCACGGGCGAGCGTGATGTCGGGGCAGCGCTGCATCGGGTCGTCGACCGGCAGTGGCTGGAACACCAGCTTCGACTTCCCACCCACCATCGCCAGCACCTTCTCCGCAAGCTGCCGCACCGGCATTTCAACCGGGTTGCCGATATTGACCGGCCCGGTGAACTCGTCCGGCGTGTTCTCCATCAGCGCGATCCAGCCATCCAGCAGATCATCGACGTAGCAGAAGGCGCGCGTCTGCATGCCGTCGCCGTAGATGGTGATGTTCTCGCCGCGCAGCGCCTGGACAACGAAGTTCGAGACCACGCGCCCGTCGTTGGGGTGCATGCGGGGTCCGTAGGTATTGAAGATGCGCGCCACCTTGATGCGCAGCTTGTGCTGACGGTGGTAGTCGAAGAACAGGGTCTCCGCGCAGCGCTTGCCCTCGTCGTAGCAGGCACGGGGTCCGAGCGGATTGACGTTGCCGCGGTAGTCCTCGGTTTGCGGATGCACGGTCGGGTCGCCATAGACCTCGCTGGTGGAGGCCTGGAAAATCTTCGCCCGCACGCGCTTGGCGAGCCCCAGCATGTTGATCGCGCCATGGACGCTGGTCTTGGTCGTTTGCACCGGATCGTGCTGGTAGTGCACCGGCGAGGCGGGGCAGGCGAGATTGTAGATCTCGTCGACCTCGACATAGAGCGGGAAGGTCACGTCGTGCCGCATCAGCTCGAAATGGGGATGGTCGAGCAGCGTCGTGAGGTTGCGCTTCGTGCCGGTGAAGTAGTTGTCGACGCACAGCACGTCGTAGTCCTTGGCGATTAGCCGCTCGCAGAGGTGCGACCCGAGAAACCCGGCGCCGCCTGTCACCAATACTCGCTTGGACATGTCTCTCGCTCCCGGCCGTCTAGGCCGCCTCGTCGGGCGCCGACTGCTCGGCGCCGGTGAACAGGAAATGGCGGTCCGTGCCTTCCAAGATCAGGCAGGTGAGCACGCCGCTCGCGAAGGCGTTTGTGTCGATCCCGATGCGGTTGTAGCGCACGTCGGGCTGTTGGAACGGCGTATGGCCGTGAACCACGACAGCGCCGAAGTCCTGAGGGCTCTCGATGAACTCGTCGCGGATCCAGAGAAGATCGGCCGGCGCCTGCCGGTCGATCGGCACGCCGGGCCGTACGCCGGCATGTACGAACAGATAGTCGCCAGCGGTGCAGCTCAGCACCAGCGTCTGCAGGAATTCGACGTGCTCCGGCGGCATCAATTCGAGGAGCTGCCGGCGCATGTCCTCGTAGCGATCGAGCCCGCGCAGTCGGGGCTTGGCACGAACGCCGTAGCTCAGCAAGGTCGCGTCGCCGCCGTAGCTCGACCAGGTTGGGCCGATCTGGGGATCGCCGAGGAACCGCAGCAACGTCTCATCATGATTGCCGAGGAGGCGAACCTCGGCGAAGTCGGGCAGCGGATCGGAGAGGATGAGATCGATCACTTCGCGGCTTTGCGGCCCCCGATCCACGAAATCGCCGAGATATACGATGACGTTCTTGCCCGGCCCGGGACGCAGCATCGCGTCTGCCTTGATGACCGCGAGCAGCTCGGCCAGGAGGTCGGCCCGGCCATGGATATCGCCGATCACATAGGCACGATGGCCCGGCTGCAGGCTGGGCAGTCCGCGTGGCGGCGGTTTGGCAATCGGGCGGCGGCGGCCGAACATCACTGTTGAAAATACACGTTGTCCCCGGCAACTTCCATGGCCGGATTGCAGGGTCGGTCCGTAAAGTCTTGAAATCCCACAAGAATGGGACGCTGGGGGAAATGATGCAGATGAGCTGTCTGGCCGATATCGTGCGCCACCATGGCAAGACGCGCGGCGACGCAGCCGCGGTTGTCTACGACGGTCGCACGACCAGCTACGCGACGCTCGACCGCCTCTCCAACCAGGTTGCCAACGGGTTGATCGCCGAGGGCGTGAGGCGCCAAGCCCGCATCGCCCATCTCGACAAGAGCAACGATCTCTTCTTCGAGCTGCTGTTTGGCATTGCCAAGGCGGGCGCCGTGCTTGTGTCGGTGAACTGGCGCCTCGCCGCCCCCGAAGTGCTGCACATCGTCAACGATGCCGAAGCCGAGCTCCTGTTCGTCGGACCCGAGTACGCTGCCCTGGTTGAGGAGATCCGCCCCCAGCTCAAGACCGTCCGGCGGATCGTCGTGCTGGGCGATGCGATCGGCCCCTGGGCGGGGTTCGAGGCCTGGCGCGACAGCCAGGCGGGCAATGATCCCGCGCTCCCCGCCGCGCCGACCGATGTCGCCGTCCAGTTCTACACCAGCGGCACCACCGGCCTGCCCAAGGGTGCGCAGCTCACCAATGCCAACTTCGCCTGGATGCTGCCGCTCTGGACCCGCAGCTGGCTACTGGGCCCGGGCGTGCCCAACCTGGTCTGCCTGCCGATGTTCCATATCGGCGGCGCCGGCTGGGCCGTGGTCGGGCTATTCGCGGGCGCCACCAATCATGTGGTGCGCGAGTTCGTTCCGGCGACCATCCTGGAAACGATCCAGCGCGCCCGAATCCAGGTCGCGCTGTTCGTACCGGCGATGATCCTGTTCCTGCTGCAGGCGCCGCAGATCCGCGAAACCGATCTCGGCAGCCTGCGGCTGATCGTGTACGGCGCAGCGCCCATGCCTGCGGACCTGTTGCGCCAGGCGCTCGCGACCCTCAAGGGCTGCGGCTTCCAGCAGGTTTACGGTCTCACCGAAACCACCGGCGCGATCACGCTGCTGGAGCCCAAGGACCACGATCCGGCCAACGCGAAACGTCTGCTGTCCTGTGGCGTCTGCCAGACCGGCGTGGAGTTGCGCATCGTCGACGACGCCGGCAACGATGTCGCAACGGGCAAAGTCGGCGAGATCGCGGTGCGTTCGCCGCAGATCATGTCGGGCTATTGGAAGATGCCGGAGGCGACGGCGAAGTCGATCCGAGGCGACTGGTTCTTTACCGGCGATGCGGGCTACCTCGACGCCGAGGGCTACCTCTACATCCACGATCGCGTGAAGGACATGATCGTGTCGGGCGGCGAGAACATCTACCCGGCGGAGGTCGAGAGCGCTCTCTTCGGTCACGAGGCCGTCGCCGACGTGGCCGTGATCGGTGTGCCCGACGAGCGATGGGGCGAGGCGGTGAAAGCCGTCGTGGTCCGCAAGCCGGGCGCGTCGCTGGAAGCCGGCGAGTTGATCACCTGGGCGCGTCAGCGCATCGCCGGCTACAAGCTGCCGAAGTCGGTCGATTTCGTCGATCTCCTGCCGCGCAATCCGACAGGCAAAATCCTCAAGCGTGAGCTTCGCAAGCCCTACTGGGAAGGCCGCACTCGACAGGTAAACTGAACACCATGACCGCGCTTCCCGACAATCTGACCCCCGTCCGCGACGCCCATCGCTTCGACGAGGCCCGCCTCTCCGCTTACATGACGGACCACGTCGAGGGCTATCGCGGCGCGCTATCGGTGCTGCAGTTCGAAGGCGGGCAAAGCAACCCCACGTTCCATCTGACCGATGGCGGCGGTCGGATGTACGTGATGCGCAAGAAGCCGCCGGGCAAGCTTCTGCCGTCGGCCCACCAGGTTGACCGGGAATTCAAGGTGATCAAGGCGCTGTCGGATCACAGCAACGTGCCCGTCCCGCGGCCTTACGCGCTGTGCATGGACGACGGTATCGTCGGCACGGCGTTCTACATCATGCAGTTCCTCCCCGGCCGCATCTTCGTCGATCCCAAGATGGAGGGCGTGGCCCCGGCCGATCGCGCCCGCATCTTCGACTCGATGAACGATGTGCTGGCGCGCATCCACAACGTCGACTATCGCGCCGCCGGACTCGGCGACTTTGGCCGCGAAGGTCAGTACTTGCCGCGCCAGATCGCGCGCTGGACCTCGCAGTACGATCTCGCCCGAACCGAGCACATCGAGTCGATGGAGCTTCTCAAGCAGTGGCTGCCGGCGAACCTGCCGGCCAACGACGAGACCCGGATCAATCACGGCGACTACCGGCTCGGCAACACGATCGTGCATCCGACCGAACCGCGCATCATCGCCGTGCTGGACTGGGAGCTCTCCACGCTCGGTCATCCGCTCGCCGACCTCGCGTACAACTGCATGCACTACCATTTCGGTTCGGGATTCGGCGCCGCTTCCGGCTTCGCCGGCATGGACCTTGCCGCGCTCGGAATCCCTTTGGAGCGCGACTATCTCGCGGCCTACGCGCGCCGTACTGGTCGCGCTGGCATCCCGGACTGGGAGACCTACCTCGCCTTCTCGATGTTCCGGCTCGCCTCAATCACCCAGGGTGTCTACAAGCGCGGCCTCGACGGCAACGCGTCCTCGACCACCGCGACGCTCTACGGCAACCGCGCCCGCGTGCTGGCCGACCTCGCCTGGTCGCTGGTGAAGCATCGCGCGTAGTCGCCGAAGCGCGACCGGTGTCGCGCGCTCCAAAGAACCCGCCGCGAATTCAGTCCGCCAGCGGTACCGCTGAGGCGTCCGCGCCGGCCGGGCAGCCGGCGGTATCGACAATCGCGTTGGCGGGATTGCGGAAGCGCTCGACGTCGTAGGGTGCCCCCTCGACCGGTGGTCTCGGCGGTGGAGTGCGCAGCGTCCAGGTTACGAGACGCTTCATCACCGATCCCAGCGCCTGATCGAACGCCTCGACGACCTTGGGCACCTTGTCGGCCCGAGCGCGGACGCACCGCTCGAAGGTCGAGACGGCGATGATCTGTCGATCCGGCATGCGCACCAGCTTGGCGACCAGGCGCACCCGCACGATGGGCGTACCGCCATAGTGATAGTGCGCCTCGAAATTGCGCAGGTCGCTCTGCAACAGGTAGTTGGCGCGCAAGCCGATCGACTCGCGGGCGACGGCGACGATCTTGCGCGAATTCTCGAAGGAATCGACGATGCGCGTCTGCACCATCAGCGGCGCGCGATCGACCCAGGCCGCCTTGGCATAGTAATCCGACGAAGTCGGGCTCATGGCGATGGCGATGCGGCCGGTGTTGAGGTTGGCCGCGGCCACCGGCGCATCGACCGCTAGCTGCCAGAACACACCGGGCAAGTCGGCGTCGAACGTGCTCTTGGGCGTGACGTTGAAGAGATCGGTCGGTTCGGTGACGGCATCCAGCACCGAGCAGCCACCGGCCAGCGCCGCGGCGGCGACGGCGGCGAGAAGACGCATCTTCATTTCGGCTGGTATCCCTGCTTGCCGCTGAACACGAAGGCCGCGGGATCGCGCTCGAGCTTGGTGGCGATGACGTTGAGATTGGCCGTGAGCTGGCGCAGCTCGCGGACCGCGAGCGCGAGTTCGGTCAGTCCGGATTCCGAGAACTGCTTCACCGGCGCCTTGCTTTCGGCGACCAGCCGGTTGAGCTGCTGGGCGGTCGAGTTGATGTTGGCGAGCGCGGTCCGGGCGTCAGTGATGGTCTGGCGCAGCTCGCTCGGCGTCTTTCCGGCAAGCGCCTTGCGCGTGGCCTCGTCCTGCGGGCCGAGTTCCGCGAACAAGAGGCCGAGCCCGTCGGCAAGGCCGTTGATCTTGTCCATGGACTTTCGGAAGTCGCGCAGCAGCTCGAGCAGTTCCGCCACCGTCGCCTGCAACGCGCCGTCTTGCTTGGCGAGGCCCACGGAGAGCGCCGAAACGCTGCGCAGCGTCTCGGACACCGCCGCTAAGTTGTCAGGGCTCAGAAGCTCGTTCAGCCGATCCACCGCGGTTCCCGTCTTGCCCAGGAGCTCCTGCGCCGACATCGACGTGGCCTGGAGGAACGAGGCGCCCTCGCGGATTTCCGGATAAGGCCGGTCGGCCTGGCGCTTCTTCGGCTTGATCTCGTCGACCTCCAGTCGGCCGACGATCTGGATGAAGGCGGCACCGGCGATGAAGGGACGCTCAAACACGGCGTAGGAGCGCTCGCGAATGTCGATCGTGGCATCGACCGCGACCGTGACTTCGATCTTCTCGGCCAGCCGCTCACGCCCGGTCGAGCGCTGGATCTCGGGCCGCGAGGTGAGTCTTACGTCCTGCACGCGGCCGACCCGCAGGCCGCGATAGAAGACCGGCGAATCCTTTGTGAGGCCCTGCACCTCGCCGCCGAACAGGATCGTGTAGTAGGCGTAGCTGGTGTCGTCGCCGGCGCGCAGCTTCCACACAATGAAGCCCAGTGTGCCGGCCAGGAACAACAGCACGGCCGCGCCGATCAACGCATAGGGCGACTTGTTCTCCATCCGACGGCCTACTCCTGACGCGCCGCGCGTCCCCGCGGCCCGTGGAAATAGTCCCGAACCCAGGGATGATCGAAGGCGAGCAACTCCGCCATCGTACCCGCCACAATACGCTTGTCGAGCAGCACGGCGATGCGATCGCAAATCGCCCCCAGGCTGTCGAGGTCGTGCGTCACCATCAGAACGGTGAGCCCCAGGCTCTGCTGAAGGCGACGGATCAGCTCGTCGAACAGAGCGGCGCCGATCGGATCGAGCTCGGCGGTGGGCTCGTCGACGAACAGCAGTTCGGGATCCAACGCCAGCGCGCGTGCGAGACCGGCGCGCTTGCGCATACCGCCCGACAGCTCGCTCGGCTTCTTGTCCGCGGCTTCCGGCGGCAGACCGACCAGCGCGACCTTCAGCGCCGCGATCCGCCGGATGGTGGCGTCATCAAGCTCGGCATGTTCGCGCAGCGCCACGGCAATGTTCTCGGCCACCGTGAGCGAGGAGAACAGTGCGCCGTCCTGGAATAGCACACCCCAGCGCCGCTGGAGTTGGCGCTCGGCGTCGGCACGCAGCCCCGCCGTCCGCACACCCAAAACCTCGATGGTGCCGGCGCGTGCCGCGTTCAGCCCCACGATGGTGCGCATCAGGACCGACTTGCCGGTGCCCGAGCCGCCCACCAGACCCACCACCTC
>VGCH01000048.1 GCA_016870115.1 Alphaproteobacteria bacterium
GTTCCCCGTGAGCTGGCCCCCGTTTCCTTGGACATCCATTTGTCGAGAGAGGACCGAAGATGGATGCTTCCAGGATGTCGAGAAATCAGCAGCGCGATCGGGTTGATGTGGATGATGTGCCTGTGGGCGGGGTGGGCGGGCGTAGCCCGTCCAGGCCGTCCACAGGCGACGGCACGGCCGGGGTGGGGCCGCTGGCGGCAGGCCAGCGCTGGAGCGTTGCGCGCAAGCGGGCGGTGGTGCTTCGCCTGATCGCGGGTGAGCCCGTGGAGCTTGTCTCGCGGGAGATCGGGGTTCCGGTCTACAAGCTCGAGCGCTGGCGCGAGCGCGCCGAGGCGGCGCTGGAGAGCGCGCTGAAGGAGCGGGAGACCGGAGCCGAGGGGCCCGAACTGGCCGCAGCGCTCCAGCGGATCGGTGAGCTCAGCATGGAAAACGAGCTCCTGCGCGCGAAGATGGGGCAGTCCCCCGGCCCTTTGGCCCGCAAGCGGTGGCGGTGATGGCCGGGTCGGTCTCGCCCGCCACCGGCCGGCGTTACGGCGTGGCGCAGGTCTGCAAGGTCTGGGAGGTGCCGCGCTCCTCCTTCTACCTGGGCCGGAAGGAGGCGCTCCATCCGGCCCCTTCGCGACCCAGGCTCCGGCGCGGACCGAAGCCCGAGGTGTCGGATGCCGCGCTGCTGGTGGCGATCCGAGCCGACCTCGCCCGCTCGCCATGGTCGGGCGAGGGCCATCGCAAGGTCTGGGCGCGGCTGCGCGTGCAGGACGGCCTGCGCGTTGCGCGAAAGCGCGTGCTGCGGCTGATGCGCGTGAACGCCCTGCTCTCGCCGCATCGGGCCCGGCCACGCCCGGAAGAGGACCACGACCGCAAGATCATGACCGACGCGCCGAACGTGATGTGGGCCACCGACGGCACCCAGATCACGACGGTGCGGGACGGCAAGGTATGGCTCTTCGCCACGGTGGAGCACTGGAACGCCGAAGCCCTCGGCTGGCATGTGAGCAAGCGCGGCACAAGGCGCGAGGCACTTCAGGCCATGGGCATGGCCGTTCGCCAGCAGTTCGGCCACCTCGGCCGCGACGCCGCCCGCGGCGTGCAGCTGCGCCACGATCACGGCAGCTGCTTCATGGCTGACGACTTCCAGACCCAGATCAGGGCCTGGGGCATGACGCCGAGCTTCGCCTTCGTCGGCCAGCCCGAAACGAACGGCGTCGTCGAGCGGTTCTTCCGGACCTTGAAGGAGCAGATCGTCCATGGCCGCGTCTACGAGACCATCGAGGACGTCCGCGAGGCGGTCCGCGCCTTCATCGCCCGCTACAACGCCGAGTGGCTGGTCGAGAAGAACGGCTACCTCAGCCCCGCGGCCCTCCGCCGCCAGCACCAACTTGCCGCCATGCCCATGGCGGCGTAACGTAACCATGTGTCCAAGGAACCGGGTGCGGTTCACTTCGTGCTCGACGCGGCCGCCGGCACCGCCGCCGTCGCCGCCATCGGCGCCCCGGCCATCAGCAAGGCCCAGTCCGACGTCATCCGGATCGGCCACCTGACGCCGCGCACCGGCTTCCTCGGGCCGCTCGGCGAATACGCCGTCCAGGCCGTGGATCTCGCGGTGGACGAGATCAATGCCGCGGGCGGCGTGCTTGGCCGCCGCATCGAGGCGCTCAAGGAGGACTCGGTCAATCCGCAGACCGCCTCGACCAAGGCCGAGCGCATGATCGAGCGCGACCGCGTGGCCTGCATCGTCGGCGAGATCTCCTCGGCCTCGTGCCTGACCATCGCGCAGGTGGCGCAACGCACCCGCAACCTGTTCATCAACACCGGTGGCAATTCCGACGCGCTGCGCGGCAGCAACTGCAACCGCTACATGTTCCACGTCGAGAGCCAGAACTCGATGTACGTGAAGACCGTGGGACGCGCGCTTCTCGCGCAGAACATGGTCAAGGGCAAGCGCTGGTACTCGCTGACCGCCGACTACGCCTTCGGCCATGACCTGCTCAAGGTCGCCAAGCGCTTCATGGAACAGAACGGCGGGCAGTTTGCGGCCGACGAGCTGGTGCCGACCGATTTCTCGGACTTCTCGACCATGCTGACGAAGATACGCAGCGCCCGGCCCGACATGGTGGTCTCCAACCTCGCCGGCGTGCAGATCACCAACTTCCTCAAGCAGTACGCGGAATTCGGCCTGACCTTCCCGGTCGCCGGCTTCGGCTTCGACACCGCGGTCGCCTGGGGCGCGGGCAGCGGCAACTTCTTCGGCACCTGGCCGCTGGTCTGGCACCACCTGATCGACACGCCGGGCTCCAAGCGCTTCGTGCAGGCCTTCACCGCGCGCTACCGCCGCCCGCCCGAGAACCAGGCCTGGGGCGACTACGTGGCGATGAAGATCCTCGCCCAGTCGATGAACGAGATCCGCTCGACCGAGGCGGTCAAGCTGATCGAGCACTGGGAACGCGAGCCGAAATTCGACGTGCTCAAGACCCGCGAGGGCTATTTCCGCAAATACGACCACCAGATGATGCACGAGATGTACGCGGTCGAGGCCCTCAAGCCGAACGAGATCAAGAACCAGTGGGACATCTACAAGCCCAGCGCGCCGACGCCCGGGGCGAACGAGCCGCTGGACGCGATCGGGTCGACGCCCGAGGAAAACACCTGCACGATGAGCGCCTGACCACATGACCGGAAGCCGACGCGGGGGCGGCACGGCCGCCCCCGCGTCGCGCCCGGACGCGCGCGCCACGGACCCCTACGCGTGACCGCCTCCCTGATCCTGCAGCAGGTCCTCAACGGCCTGCTCGACGGCGTCTACTACCTGCTGATCGCGCTCGGCCTGTCGCTGATCTTCTCGCTCGGCGGCATCGTCAATCTAGCGCATGGCGCGTTCTTCGCGATGGGCGCCTACCTTACGATCGTGCTGACGCCGCATGTCGGCTTCGGCGGCGCCTTTGTCGGCTCGCCAGTGGCGGTGGCGCTGTTCGGCATGCTGATCGAGCGCTTCCTGTTCCGGCGCTTCTACCGATCGGACCCGATCCTGTCGCTGCTGCTCACCTTCGGCCTCGCGATGGTGGCCGAGCAGACGCTGCGCATGGTCTTCGGCGCGGCACCGCTGCCCTATTCGATCCCGCAGGCGCTGCGCGGACAGATCTTCATCGGCGACTTCGTCTATTCGCGCTACCGCGGCATCCTGCTGCTGGTCGCCGTAGCCTGCATCGCCGGCATCTGGCTGCTGCTCAACCGCACCGCCTTCGGCCGCGTCGTGCGCGCCGGCGTCCAGAACCCGGACATGGTCGCGGCGCTGGGAATCTCGCTGCAGCCCTACATGTCGGCGGTGGCCGCGCTCGGCATCGGGCTCGCCGGCCTGGCGGGCGTCCTGCTCGCGCCGATCTACTCGGTCCATCCCGCGATGGGCCAGGAGATCATCACGCCGGCCTTCGTCGTCGTCGTCATCGGCGGGCTCGGCTCGTTCCGCGGCGTCGTCGCGGCGGCGATCCTGGTCGGCCTCGTGAAGGGCCTGATCGTCGCCGCCGGCTACGCGCAGATGTCGACCGCCGCCATCTACCTGCTGATGCTGCTCGTGCTGCTGTTCCGCCCGCGCGGACTGTTCGGCGAGCGCATCCAGCGCTTCGAGTGAGCCGGATGACGCCCTCGCGCCTCCCCCTCGCGATCGCAGCCGCGGCCCTGGTCTGCCTGCCTTTCGCGATGCTCTCGCTCGGGCTGACCGTGACCTCGGCCACCGAGGTGGTGATCTACGCGATCGCCTGCATGGCGCTGAACGTCCTGGTGGGCCATACCGGCCTGGTGTCCTTCGGCCACGGCGCCTGGTTCGGGCTCGGCGCCTATGCGGCCGGCCTCGCGCAGCGGCATCTCTTCCCGGGCGACGCGGTGCTGCCCTTCCTCGCCGGGGCCGCCCTCGTCGCCGTCGTCGCGACGCTGTTCGGGGCGCTCATCCTGCGCCGGCGCGGCGTCTATTTCTCGCTGCTCACGCTGGCGCTGTCGGCGATGCTCTATGCCGTCGCCTTCCGCTGGACCGCCGTCACCGGCGGCGAGGATGGCCTCGGCGGCATCGTCCGCCCGCGCCTGTTCGGCATCGACTTCGAATCTTCGCAGCCCTTCTACGCGCTGGTCGCCGCGATCGGCCTCGCCGTCGTCTACCTGCTGTGGCGCCTGCACAACTCGCCGGTCGGCTCGGTGCTGGTCGCGATCCGCGAGAACGAGCAGCGCGCGCGCTTCGTCGGCTATCCGACCGACCACTACAAGCTGATCGCCTTCGTGCTGTCGGCCACGCTCACCGGCGTCGCCGGCATGCTACTGCTGTTCAACAACCGCATGACGTCGGCCGAGCCGATCTCGGTCGTGTTCTCGGGCGAGTTGCTGGCGATGGTCGTGATCGGCGGCATGCGCTCCTTCCTCGGCCCGGCCCTCGGGGCTCTGTTCTTCGTCATCTTCCGCGACTACCTCTCGAGCATGACGGGGAATTGGCTGTTCTTCTTCGGCCTGCTCTTCGTCCTGTTCATCGTCTTCTCCCCGACCGGGCTCGTTGGAGTCTACGAACGGCTGACCGCGCCGCTGCGCCGCTTCGCCGCCGAGGGTGCCGCGATGGCGGCACGGCGGGTGGCGCGCGAGCCCCTGCCCGCATTCCTGCGAGCGCGCGCCGGCGCCGATGAGGCGCTACTGGTGGCGCGCGGCCTGATGAAGAGCTTCGGCGGCGTGCGCGCCGTGCGCGGCGTCGATTTCGCGGTACGCGACCGCACGCTGCATGCCCTCATCGGCCCCAACGGGGCGGGCAAGACGACGGCCTTCAACCTGGTCTCGGGAATGTTCCCGCCCGATGCCGGGGAGGTCACCCTGGCCGGCCGTCCGATCGCCGGGCTGGCACCCGAGGACGCGGTGGCGGCGGGCATCGGGCGCTCGTTCCAGATCACCAACCTGTTCCCCGGCCTGAGCGTGGAGGAGAACATCCGCCTCGCCGTCCAGGCGCGACATCCCGGACGCTTCGGCGTCTGGCGCGCCGCGCACGACGCCGGGCAGGTGAATGCCGAGACCGTCGAACTGATCCGCTACCTCGGCGTCTCGGGGATGGAGAAGGCAGAGGCCGGCGCGCTCTCCTATGGCGGCCAGCGGCTGCTCGACATGGGGGTCGCGCTGGCGACGGGCCCGCGCATCCTGCTTCTCGACGAGCCGCTCGCCGGCCTCGCCGCGGCCGAGCGCGAGCGCATCGGTGCGCTGGTCAAGGAATTGTCGGCCGACCTGCCGGTGCTGATGGTCGAGCACGACATCGACCGCGTCTTCCGGCTCGCCGACCACGTCACCGTCATGAACGACGGCGAGGTGCTGGTCGATGGCTCCGCGGCACAGGCGCGCGGCTCGACGCGGGTGCAGGAGGTCTATATCGGCAGCGGCACGGCCGCGATCGCCGCCGCCCCACGTCCCAGCGCGGCCGGCGGCGAGGTTCTTCTCGAGGTTGCCGGCGTCGACACCTTCTACGGCAAGAGCCACATCCTCTCGGGCGTGGGCCTGGACCTGCGCGGCAACGAGATCCTGGCGCTGCTCGGCCGCAACGGCGCCGGCAAGTCGACCCTGCTCAAGACCCTGATCGGCATCGCGCCGCCCGCTTCGGGACGCATTGCCCTGGCCGGCCGCGACATCGCCGGCCTGCCTCCGGCCGAGATCGCGCGGCTGGGGCTGGGCTACGTGCCGCAGGGCCGCGGGCTGTTCGCCGGCATGAGCGTGGCGGAGAACCTCGAGCTCGGACGCCTGCGCCGGCGTACCGGCAACGGCATGCACTGGGAGACCGATCGCATCCTGGCGTATTTCCCCCGCCTCAAGGACCGGCTCGACACGCCCGCCGACTATCTCTCGGGTGGCGAGCAGCAGATGGTCGCGGTGGCGCGGGCCTTGTCGGGCGACGTGCGCGTCCTGCTGCTCGACGAGCCCTTCGAGGGCCTGGCACCCGCCATCGTCGAGCAGCTCTTCGAGAGCTTCGACCGGCTGCGGCAAGAGGTGGCGATCGTCATCGTCGACCATCACCTCGACCTCGCCCTGGCGCTCTCCGACCGCACGGTGGCGCTGGAGCGCGGCCAGGTCCAATGGTCGGGAGAGTCGCGGCTGCTGCGCGACGATCTCGACCTGCGCCGACAGGTGCTCTGGCTCTGACCCGCAGGCCGGCTCGCCTTCGCGCGCAGCCCATCGTGCCGGCCAGTACACGGATCAGCCCCGGCGCTCGCATGCGAGGCGCGCGGCGCGCGAACGAGCCGCGGGGAAATCCGATCAAGGCCGAGCCAACCCGACCGATGCCCGGGTGACGCATGGTCGACGACGCCGAGCATGCCTGCGCGGAACCGGGCTAATGGATCGCCGTCCCGTGCTGGTCACCATGCCGAAACGGCCCTGCAGGTGCAGCTCGATCGGCGGGTGGAGATCGCGGACCGCGATCGCCCGCGCATCGCTCATGGAAGCCTTCCTGCATTGACCGGCGATCGAACGACGCTTGGGTTCCCCGGCGCGGGACTGGGCATCGGCCGGCTCGGCGGGAAGGCAGACGCCATCCGGTTTCGCATGGCAAGCGGCCGAGCGGGCCGGCGCCAGGCAACGGCGGGTCGTCGGTTGCCATGGCCTGTCCCACTCTGGATGGGATTTCCCGCTGCATCGGGTTTCCGGCTATCCTTGCGCCTGGGAGACGGCTGCCCGGGGAGAATGTCGGATGCTTGACCAGACGGAGGCGGAGAGCCCGCCTGCGCGCATCGACGGTCGGCCACCGTCGCTCAAGACCCAGATCGTCGTGGTCGGCGGCGGCGCAGGCGGCCTCGAGCTCGTGCGCAAGCTCGGCGCGCATTACGGCCGCGAGCGCTACGACATCATCCTCGTCGACCGCAACCACACCCATATCTGGAAGCCGCTGCTGCACGAGGTCGCGGCCGGCTCGCTCGACGCCAATCTCGACGAGGTCGGCTATCGCGGCCACGGCCATCGCTGGGGCTATCGCTTCTTCCTCGGCAGCCTGGAGGCGATCGACCGCGATTCCCGCCACGTGGTGATCGCGCCGATCCTCGACGAGGACGGCTCGGAGCTGATCGGCCGCCATCGCATCCGCTACGACTACCTCGTGCTGGCGATCGGCGCGGTCTCGAACGATTTCGGCACGCCCGGAACCCGCGCGCACTGCCTGTTCCTCGACAGCCGCCGCGAGGCCGACAGGTTCCGCCAGAAGCTGCTCGACCAGTGCCTGCGCGTGTCGCGGCAGCTGAGCGCCGATCCGAAGTCCGACGCGCGCGTCGAGATCGCGATCGTCGGCGGCGGCGCCACCGGCGTGGAGCTCGCAGCCGAGCTGTTCAACGCCGCCTCGGCGCTCAAGCACTACGGGCTCGAGGTGTTCGACGAGTCGCGCCTCACCGTGACCCTGATCGAGGCCGGGCCCCGCATCCTGCCGGCGCTGCCCGAGAAGCTGGCCGAGGCGGCGAAGACGGAGCTGGAGAACCTGGGCGTGCGCGTGCTCACCGGCACCAAGGTGACCGAGGTACGGCCCGGCGAGGTGATCACCGATGCCGGGATCGTCCGCGCCGATCTCAGGGTCTGGGCCGCCGGCGTGCGCGGCCCGGACCTCCTGGAGGGCATCGGCGGCCTCGAGACCAACCGGACGAACCAGCTGGTGGTGAAGCCCACGCTGCAGACGACGCGCGATCCACGCATCATCGCGATCGGCGATTGCGCGTCCTTCGTGCCGCCGGGCGACATGCGACCGGTGCCACCGCGCGCGCAGGCCGCGCACCAGATGGCGGACATCGCGCTGCGCAACATCAAGGCGCTGGTCGACGGGCGGGGGGAGCTGGAAGCCTTCGAATACCGCGACAAGGGATCCCTGGTCTCGCTGTCGCGCTTCTCGACGGTCGGCAGCCTGATGGGAAACCTGATCGGCGGGCGCATGGCGATCGAGGGGCGGCTCGCGCGCCTCGTCTACATCTCGCTCTACCGGATCCACCTGATCGCGATCCATGGCTGGCTTCGCGGGCTCGCGCTGATCGCCATCGGCCACGTCAACCAGGTCATCCGCCCGCGGCTGAAGCTGCACTGACCTCGCCCGGAGTCGCCGGGCGAAATGGCACCCTGCGTCGGATATGGCGCCGCGAGGTCCCGCCTCAGCCGCCGGGGACCATCCCTGCTGGCAGCGCGGCCGCATGCGCCGCGATGGCGCCGGCGGTCGTGATCCAGACGCCGTCGCGACGCGCCGCGACGTGCTGCAGCGCGCGGCGCAGGTGCCGCAGGCGATAGGGCTGGCCGACGAGATAGGGATGCAGCGCGATGCCCATCACCAGCGGCTGGGCGCGGGACTGCTCGAGCATCTCGTCGAGATTGTCGACGATCATGTCGGCGAAGGCGTCGCCGCCGATCTTGCGCCCGACGATCATCGGGATGTCGTTGAGCTCCTGGGGATACGGCACGGACAGGATCCGGCCCTTGCGCGTGCGGAACCACACCGGCTGGTCGTCCATGCACCAGTCGAGCAGGTAGGAATACCCCGCCTCCTGCAGCAGGTCGGGCGTGGTCCGGCTCTGCGAGATCCAGGGCCCGAGCCAGCCGGCCGGCGCCCTGCCCTCGTGGCGCGCGATCGCCGCGGTCGCCTCGCCGATGAGCGCGCGCTCGCCCTCCTCGTCCAGGATGCCCTGCCGCTCGCTGTTGCTGCGGCCATGGCCGATGAATTCGTCGCCGCGCGCGCGGAAGGCGGCGGCGAGCTGCGGCGCGTAGTCGTAGATCTCGCTGTTGAGGATCACCGAGCACGGCCAGCCGAGCGCATCGAGCAGCTCGATCATCCGCCACGCGCCGACGCGGTTGCCGTAGTCGCGCCACGCGTAGTTGAGCACGTCGGGTTGCTGGCCGCCGGGCGCCAGCTCCGCGCCGAGCCCCTCGCCGAAGGCGAAATGCTCGAGGTTCAGCCCGACATAGACGGCAAGCCGCGCGCCGCCCGGCCAGGAATAGCCGGGACGGCCGACGATCGGGC
>VGCH01000049.1 GCA_016870115.1 Alphaproteobacteria bacterium
CGGCGCGGCTGGCGGCGCTCAACCGGCCGATCGCCGGCAAGACCGGCACCACCAACGACGCCAAGGACGTGTGGTTCATCGGCATGACCCCCGACGTGGTGATCGGCGTCTATATCGGTTTCGACGAACCGCGCACCTTGGGCCGTACCGAAACCGGCGGCGGCGCGGCCGTGCCGATCTTCGAGCAGGTCGCGCGCACGCTCCTGAAGGACAAATCCCCGACGCCGTTCCGCGTGCCGCCGGGCCTGCGCATGCTCAGGGTCAATCCCTATACCGGCCAGCGCATGACCTCGGGCGAGGAGGGCTCGATCTGGGAGGGCTTCAAGCCCGGCACCGAGCCGACCTGGGATGGCCAGGTGCTCGACGGCTACTCGCCCTTCCGCCTGCCCGGCTCGGCGGCGCCGACGCCGACGCAGGACGCCGACGACACCGAGGTGATCGCCGTGGCGCCGCCGGCGCCATCGGGCCCGACGGCGCCGGCGATGACCGACACCGGCGTGATGCGCCGCCCGCCCGCCGCGCCCGCCAGCGGCCCCGCCGCCCGCCCGCCCAGGCCCGGCAACCCCGCCTTGACGGGCAGCGGCGAGACCTACTAGACGAGCCGTCCCTGTTTTCCTCCCTCTCCCCGCAAGCGGGGAGAGGGGGCAAGATAGATGAGGAGTTTTCTATGCGCGCGGAGATCGAGGCGGTTGTCGCCGAGATTCAGCAGTCGGTCGGGCTGCTGAGGAGGCATCTTTGACTTCGACGTCGCCGTCGATCGATTGGCGGAGCTGAATTCCGCCGCCGAAGCCCCGGACTTTTGGAACGACGCCAAGCGCGCGCAGAGTTTGATGCGCGAGCGCGACCGGTTGGAGAAGGCGGTCGCCAGCGTGCGCCGCATCGAGGGCGAGACCGCCGCCAACGTCGAGATGATCGAGCTTGCCCAGGAAGAGGGAGCCCAGGGGCTGGTCGACGAGGCCGAGGCCAACATCAAGGCGCTGGGTGCCGAAGCCGGCAAGCTGCGGCTGGAGTCGCTGCTCTCGGGCGAGGCCGACGCCAACAACTGCTATCTCGAGGTCAATGCCGGCGCCGGCGGCACCGAGGCGCAGGACTGGGGCGAGATGCTGGCGCGCATGTACATGCGCTGGGCGCAGCAGCACGGCTACAAGGTCACCTATCTCGAGGAGAGCCCGGGCGAAGAGGCGGGCATCAAGTCCTGCACGGTCAAGGTCGAGGGTCCCAACGCCTATGGCTGGCTCAAGACCGAGAGCGGCGTGCACCGGCTGGTGCGCATCTCGCCGTTCGACGGCCAGGCGCGCCGCCATACGAGCTTCTCGTCGGTCTGGGTCTACCCGGAGGTCGACGACACGATCGAGATCGAGATCCTCGACAAGGATCTGCGCGTCGACACCTATCGCGCGTCGGGCGCGGGCGGACAGCACGTCAACAAGACCGACTCGGCGGTGCGCCTGACGCATCTGCCGACCGGCATCGCGGTCGCCTGCCAGCAGGAGCGCAGCCAGCATCAGAACCGCGCCAAGGCGATGCAGATGCTCAAGGCGCGGCTCTACGAGGTCGAGTTGCAGAAGCGCGAAGCCGAGAAGATGGCGCAGGAAGCGGCCAAGACCGACATCGGCTGGGGCCACCAGATCCGCAGCTACGTGCTGCAGCCCTACCAGCTGGTGAAGGACCTGCGCACCAACGTCGAGCGCACCGACCCGCAGAAGGTGCTCGACGGGGACCTCGACGAGTTCATGGCCGCGTCGCTGGCGGCGCGGCTGGGTCAGGACGAGAAGGCGGCGTAGCGGCGGCCCATCCTCATCGGGCGCGGGGGGCGGACATGCTGAGGATGGGGAGAAGCGCCGGGCTCGTCGTCCTGCTGCTGGCGATCGGCCTGACCGTTCTGGGCCTGGGCGGCGCGGGCAACGTGCTGAGCGACCTCCCGCAGTCCTGGGCGGTCTTCAAGTTCGCCCGCGAGCAGAGCGGGCTGCTGGTCGCGACGCTCTGCATCATGCTGAGCGGCTTCATGATCATGCTGCAGTCGTTCCGGCTGGCCAAAATCTTCTTCGCGGTCGGCGTGTTTCTCTGCGTCAAGGCCGGCATGGGCTTCTGAGCCCGTCTGCTGGATTTCTGCGCGCCGTATCAGGCGAATTGGCACCGGCTCTGTTGATTTGCTTCACGCGCGGTTAGTAGAGTCGGCGGGCGAAAGCGGACTGTGCAGGCAGTCCTAAGAACGGGGCTGCGGGGATGGTCTTCTCGAGTTTGACGTTTTTGTTTTTCTTTTTGCCGACTTGCCTGATCGCCTATTACGCCTTTCCGCAGCAAAAGGTCCGCAACTGCATTCTTATCGTTTTCTCGATCATTTTTTATGCCTGGGGCGAGCCGATCTGGGTCGTCCTGCTGATCTTCTCGGCCTTCTGGGACTACCTGAACGGCCGCTTCATCGACCGCTTCCGCCATCGGCCGGCGATCGCGCGACTGGGGGTCGTCAGCTCGGTCATCGTCAACCTGAGCCTGCTGGGCACGTTCAAGTACGCCGACTTCATCGTCAACACGGTCAACGACGTCACCGGGCTGGGCTTCAAGCCGCCGGGCATCCTGCTGCCGGTCGGCATCTCGTTCTACACCTTCGAGGCGGTCTCCTACGTCATCGACGTCTATCGCGGCGAGGTGCGGGCGCAGCGCAAGCTGCTGAGCTTCATGCTGTTCCTGATCAACTTCCCGCGCCTGGTGGCCGGCCCGATCGTGCGCTACGCCCACGTCGCGCACGAGATCGAGCACCGCCAGTTCAATCGCGAGGATTTCAGCTCGGGCGTGACCCGCTTCTGCCGCGGCCTGTTCAAGAAGGTCTTCATCGCCAACAACGCCGGCGAGCTGTGCCAGCAATTCCTCGGTAAAGGGCTGGAGGAGGCGACGGTCTCCGGCGAGTGGTTCGGCCTGCTGATGTTCAGCCTGCAGATCTACTTCGACTTCTCCGGCTATTCCGACATGGCCATCGGCCTGGGGCGCATGCTGGGCTTCCACTACCGCGAGAACTTCCAGCATCCCTATGTCTCGACGTCGCTCACCGAGTTCTGGCGCCGCTGGCATATCTCGATGGGCAGCTTCTTTCGCGACTACGTCTACATCCCGCTGGGCGGCAACCGGCGGCACGCCACGCTCAATATCATCATCGTCTGGGCGCTGACCGGCCTGTGGCACGGCGCGAGCTGGAACTTCATCATCTGGGGCCTCTATTTCGGCGCCATCCTGCTGGTCGAGAAGAACGGGCTGATCGGCCTGCTGAACCGGCTGCCGCGGGTCTTGCGGCACATCTACGCGCTGTTCTTCATCGTCATCGGCTGGGCGTTCTTCTACTTCACCAACCTCGACCAGCTCTGGCGCTCGCTGAACGTGCTGTTCGGCGCCACCGACGCGCCGCTGTACGGCTTCCAGGTCGGCGCCGCGTTCTGGGCCAACGCGCTGTGGCTGGCGCTGGCCTTGGTCCTGTGCATGCCGACCGCCTCGGCGATTGATGGATGGTTGCTGCGCACCTGCGGTGCTAGAATCCAGGCCGGGGTGGAAGTGATGCAGAACCTGGTCTTCCTGGGCCTGAGCGTCGTCCTGCTCGTGGGCCAGACGTACAACCCGTTCATCTACTTCCGCTTTTGACCATGGCCGCCACCCTTCACCGGATCAACTCGGGCCTCTTCGTGCTGCTGCTGGTGATCGGCGGCGCGCTCTTCTTCGCCGTCGAGCGCAGCGAGGTCTCTGAAGGCGAGAAGCGCAAGCTGGCGAAAATGCCGGTCTTCAGCTGGGGGGCGCTGAAGCACCACGATTATTTCCGCAAGATCGACGACTTCATCGCCGACAATTTCGAGTTCCGCACGGCGCTGACGGAGCTCTCCGGCGAGATCAAGGCCGCCCGGGGCTGGCCCGACGACGGCGTCGAGGTCTTCACCACCGGCCGCGCGATGCGCCCGCCGGCGCCGGCCCTCGCCGCGCCCGAGCCCGACAAGCCCGTCGCCGAACCGCCGGCCGCGTCGGCACCCGAGCCCGACAAGCCGGCGGCCGAGCCGCAGGTCGCCGCGGTGCCCGAACCCGCCAAGCCCGTGGCCGAACCGCCACCAGCCGCGGCACCAGAGCCGGACAAGCCGGAACCCGTCGTGCCGGCCACCGCGGCACCCGAACCGGACAAGCCCGTGGCCGCCGCGCCGCCGGCCGTCACACCGGAGCCCGCCAAGCCCGTGGTGGTCGCACCGCCGCCGGCGGCGCCGGAGCCAGCCAAGCCTGTGGCTGTCGCGCCGCCAGCGCCGACGCCGGAACCCAACCGGCCGATGGTCGAGCCGCCGGAGCCGCAGCGGTTCGTGATCAACGCGCCGGCAAGCGTGCCGCCGGAGCCCGAGCGGTTCGTGATCAACGAGCCGGCGACCGTGCCCGAGCCCGACAAGCCCGTGGCCGTGGTGCCGCCCACGCCCTTGACGCCCGAGCCCGACAAGCCCGTGGCTGCGGCGCCGCCTGCGCCTTTGGCGCCCGAACCCGACAAGCCGGTGGCAGCCGCACCGTCTGTGCCTTTGGCACCTGAGCCGGACAAGCCGGTGGCCGCCGCGCCGCTGCCGGCTGTGCCGCCTGAGCCCGTCAAGCCGATGGCCGCCGCGCCGCCGCCGGCTGTGCCGCCCGAACCCGTCAAACCGGTGGCCGCCGCGCCGTCGCCGGCTGAGCCTGTCAAGCCGGTGGCGGTTGCGCCGGCGCCTCCACCGTCGCCCAGCGTGCCCGTCGTGCCGCCGCCCGTGGTTGCGAAGCCGGAGCCGCCCAAGCCGCCGGCTGTGGCGGCGAAGCCGGAACCGCCCAAGCCGTTGACGCGGCAGGAGCAGACCGCGGGTGCCGCCGGCTCGGCGACGACGCCGACGAAGGCGGCGGGCAGGGATGTGCCGCCACCCAAGCCGGCACCGGCGCCACCCGCGCCGGCGCCCGCGAAACCGGCGGTCACCGACAAGACCGCGCCAGCACCCGCGCCGCCGCCGGTGAAGGTGGCCGCCGCCGACGCGCCCAAGGCGGCCCCGGCGCCGGCCGTGGCGGCGACGCCCGACGTGAAGCTCAACCCGCCGAACGATCCCTACGAGGTGGTGGCGGCGATCATCGTCTATCAGGGCCGCGCGCTGCAGATGATGGGCGGCACGCCGGCGATGGCGACGCCGCTGATCAACGCCGTCAACCGCTACCAGCAGGAGCTCGGGCCCGACGTCACGGTCTACTTCATGGCCTGCCCGATCGGCTCGGACTTCTACCTGCCCGAGCGCGTCCACAAGGGCGTGATGCGCGAGAAGATCCTGATCGACGGCATCCACGCCAAGCTCAACCCGAACGTCCGCGCCGTGCGCGCCTACGACCGGCTGTCGGAGCACACCAGCGAGTATCTCTACTTCAACACCGATCATCACTGGACGGGGCTCGGCGCCTACTACGCCTACGTGGCGTTCGCGCAGGCCGCCAGGATCGCGCCGCTGCCGCTCTCGGCCCTGTCGAAGGGCGAGATCAAGAATTTCCTCGGCACGCTCTACTATCGCACGATGAGCCCGGCGCTGAAGGCCAAGGGCGACATGGTCGAGTACTACCGCATCCCCAACAAGACCGACGTGCTGATCTACAACGGCGGCGCGCGCATCCCCGGTCGGCTGTATGTCGAGTTCGCTGCCGGCGCCAACGCCTACGGCGTCTTCCTCGGCGGCGACTTCCCGCTGATGCGCGTGACCAGCGACGTCAAGAACGGCCGCCGCATCGTCGTCATCAAGGACTCATACGGCAACGCCTTCGTGCCCTACCTGTCGGCGCATTACCAGGACGTCTTCATCATCGATTACCGATCCTACAAGGGCAACATCAAGAACCTGATCCGCGAGCACGGCATCCAGGACGTGCTGTTCGCCCACAACACCTTCGTCGTCGCCAGCAGCTATACTGCCCAGCAGGCCGCGTTCTTCCTCGACAGTCCTTACCCGTAGCGTGGTGCCCGTGACGAAAGTGAACGTGACGCAAGACAGCCCGCGCACCTCAGCCCGCGCCGGCCTCACCCGACGGTCCGCGTGTCGCGCGATGCTGGGCTTGCCGTTCCTGCACGTCAGCCTCGCCGGCTGCCAGACGCTGGCCGACTCGGAGACCGACAACACGCCGGGCTCGGCGCCGCCTTTCGCGCGGCGCACGCTCGAGGACATCGTCGGCCCCAACGTCTCGTCGCTCAAGGAGCTCTACGGCCGCGAGATCCACGTCGTCGAATTCACCGGCAATGCGCTCGGCCGGCAGCTGGTGCAGAAATGGCGCGCGGCCGACAGCGGCCGCTTCACCATCGCCCATTACGGCGACTCGCTGCTGCAGCAGGGCGGGGCGGCCGAGATGATCCGCAACAAGCTGCAGCTCGCGCGCGGCAGCGCCGGGCGCGGCATGGTGTTCCCGTTCAAGATCGCCAAGACGTACTCGCACAACGACTTCACCTCGGCCTTCAGCGGCACCTGGTCGACCGCCAACAGCATCCAGAATCCGCCGAGGATGCCGGTCGGCGTCTCGGGCTTCGTGGCCCAGACGCTGGATCGCCAGGCGTGGTTCACGCTGACCTTCGAGACCAGGCCGGAGCCGGGCGCCAAGAAGGTGCGCCTCTTCTACATGGTGACCGCCGCCGGCTATCACGCGCGGCTGTCGTCGGGCGGCCGGCAGTGGGAGCAGCCCTTGCCGCTGCCGCAAGGCGGCACGACCACCAGCTTCGTCGATTTCCACGTGCCGCGCCTGGGCGAGGAGCTGCACTTCGAGATCCGCAACACCAACCCGAACGACGCGGTGTTCGAGGTGCATGGCGTGTCGATTGAGAACACGCGCCCGGGCGTGCTGCACCACAATCTCGGCGTCGGCGGCGCCGCCTACCAGTCGCTGCTGGAGCAGACCTACTTCGAGGAGCAGTCGCGCTGGATGGCGCCCGACCTCGTGATCCTCGACTGGGGCACCAACGACATCGTCTACCGCAACGCGGTCTCGCCCAACCTCGAGCGCACGGTGGTGTCGACGATCCGCAAGGTGCGCGCGGTGCATCCCAACGCGCTGATCATGCTGACCTCGGCGCAGGACATGTACTTCCGGGGGCGCCCGATCACGGCGGCCTGGGACTTCACGCAGCTGATGCGCCGGCTGGCGGCCGAGAACAACTGCCTGTTCTACGACTGGTACCGGACCGCGGGCGGGCGCGAATCGATGCTGGTCTGGTACGCCTACGAGATGGCCGGGCCTGACCACATCCATCTGTCGACGCATGGCTACGCCATCAAGGGCGATCTGACGGCGCAGGCGCTGCTCAACACGATCAAGGCGGTCGAGGCGAATTCCCGGCTCGACGCGCTTCAGGTGCGGCCGATGCGCGACGAGAGTCCGAGCTCGGTGTCGGCGTGGCTCAAGGCGGCGAAGCCGACCAGGCCGCGCCCGCCGATCGTCGGCGCCAGCGGCCTGCCGATCGTGCGGCGTGGCCCGGGTAGCCCCAAGCGTTGACTGTCATCCCGAGCGCAGCGAGGGATCCAGGGACCAGCCTGGATTCCTCGCTGCGCTCGGAATGACAGAGATCGTCAGCTCCGGGGAGTCGCCGGGCACTCCTCGTTCCAGGAGATGTTGCGCACATGCCGAGTGTAGCCGGGCACGGCGTAGCGGATGCGCTCGAGGAAGTGGAAGTAGGTGGCGTCGGACGCCTGCCAGTGCGTGTCCTGCCACATCTTGTAATAGGCCACCGCGTCTTCCAGCCGGTCGAACTTGAGATACTGCTGGTGACGGAAGCCGAACACGTTGTTGATCGTCATGATGTGCGAGCGGAACCAGCCGGTCTCGAGGATCGCCTGCTGCATCACGATCTTGGGCTCGCGGATCTCGGCCTTACAGATCAGATCGAACACGCGATAGACCAGGTTCCAGTCGATCTCGGTCGTGGGACGGCGCGGATGCACCTGCGCCTGCGCGAGCACGATGGGCTCGTCGGACCTGTCGATGTCATGCGCGCTGGCCTGCGCGGCATTGAACGAGAAGATGGCCATCACCAGCAGCGTGATCTGCTTGAACCGGGTGACGACGGAGCTGCCCTGCGTAACGCTACGAATAAAATTGAAGATGTTCAGTCGCATTTTTCCTGCCTCCAATGGCGATACAGCATTTCTCAGCGGGACAACTCGAACTAACGCAGCCAGAAATTGCTGTGACTTTTGACGGGTCGAACTCTCCGCGACACCTCCCCGTGACGAATCCAAGGAGGCGTAAAAACACAAAGAGAGTGGTGAGTCCAACAATTTGGCCCGCGGCCCATGCCGCGCCGTTCTACTCTGCGACATCGTCGAAATGCGGCCGCAGCGGCAAGACGGCTGTCCGTCGTCAGAACATTTGAGACAGATCAGTCCTATTTGGAAGAGAGGCTCCAGTGGCTCTGTTGATTGATGTTAAGCGGCGATCGCACGGTGGTTCAAGCGTCTGCGTTGGATGGTCTGTCGTTTAATCCTTTCTCTTTCCAGGAGGATGGTCTGGC
>VGCH01000050.1 GCA_016870115.1 Alphaproteobacteria bacterium
CGGCCGCGGCAGCGGTTCGGGTCTGGCCGACCGGACTCGTGCGCCCCTCGACGTCGAAGCGGTACCAATAGGGTCTGCCGGCACCTAGGCCCCGAACATCGACGTGGACACTGTGCGCAAAGGCGGGGTCAGCGACCACGCTTCCGCCGGCGATCGGTCGGGTCAGCCGGTCGTCCTCGGCCAAAATCCAGCGCACCGTACGCGGCCCGCCGCCCAGTTCGGCGGGCCCTGTCCCCATCAAGCGAGTCCAGAGCGAGATGCCGTCGGCGCGTGGCCAGCCCGAGGCGACGCCCAGCGGGAAGGGATCGGCGGGCAGCGGCTGGGCGGCGACGCGACCCGGCAGCAGGAGAGCCGGCGCGGCGAGGAGCAGGGAACGGCGTTTCATCCCGCGAGCTTGCGCCTCGCCGCACCGCGATTCAATGCGGCCAGCGCGGTTCCCTCCGTGCGGAAACCGCTCTACCCTCGCGGCCGATCGGGGAGGATACATGAGCGGCAAGATCGCAGTCGTGACCGGCGCAGGCAGTGGCATCGGGCGCGCCTCGGCGCTGGCGTTGCTGGCGGCGGGCTACAAGGTGGCGCTGGCCGGCCGGCGGCTGGATGCGTTGCAGGAGACGGCGGGGCTTGCCGGCGCCAACAAGGGACATGCGCTCGCCGTACCGACCGACGTGGCGAAGCGGGACGACATCGTGGCGCTGTTCGCCCGTGTGAAGTCCAGCTGGGGCCGGCTCGATCTTCTGTTCAACAATGCCGGCGGCGGCGCACCGCCGGTTCCGCTTGAGGATCTGCCGTTCGAGACGTGGCAGAGCGTGGTCGCGGCCAACCTGACCGGACCCTTCGTCTGCACCCAGGAAGCGATCAAGATCATGAAGGCGCAGACACCGCGCGGTGGTCGCATCATCAACAACGGGTCGATCTCGGCCCATGCGCCGCGTCCCTTCTCGGTCGCCTACACCGCGACCAAACACGCGATCACCGGCCTCACCAAGTCGACATCGCTGGATGGCCGTGCCTACGACATTGCCTGCGGCCAGATCGATATCGGCAACGCCGCGACGCCGATGACCGAGCGCATGACCAAGGGCGTGCCACAGCCGAACGGGACAACCATGATCGAGCCGCGCATGGACGTGGACGCCGTGGCCAAAGCCATCCTCTACATGGACAGCCTGCCGCTCGATGCCAACGTGCAGTTCATGACGGTGATGGCGACGAAGATGCCCTTCGTCGGCCGCGGGTAGGCACCGCGGGCGTCGCGATGATCGGGACGGCCAAACCTCAGTACCCTTCCGCCAGCAACGGGAAGGCGGAGTGGACGTGCGGCAGGTTGGTCGGTATCGCGGGATGCAGATGCTGCGGGCCGAGCTCGGCCAGCGTCGAGACGCCCAGCAGTCCCATGACTTCGCGCATCTCCTCACCCAACAACTCGGCCATGCGCTCGATGCCGGCCGCACCACGCGCGGCCAGCGCGTAGCAGAAGAGCCGGCCCAGCCCGACCCAGTCGGCGCCCAACGCGATCGCCTTCACGACATCGGACCCGCGGCAAAAGCCGCCATCAATGGCGACGTGGGCCCGACCCGCGACAGCCTTCACCACTTCCGGCAGCACCTCGATCGAGCCACGACCGTGATCGAGCTGGCGGCCACCATGGTTGGAAACATAGACGGCGAAGACGCCCTCCTCGACAGCGCGCGTCGCATCCTCGTGGGTCGCGATCCCCTTCAGCAGAAACTTCACCGACGGATGGCGCTTGCGGACTGCCGCGAAGTTCTTCCAGGCGAAGCCCGCCTGCCAGTCGTGCCCGGTGGCGGCGGTACGCCATGACTTCACGAAGCGGCGCGCGATGTCGCGCTCGCGCCGCGAATACACCTGCGTATCGACCGTGATGCAGAAGGCGTCGTAGCCCGCGTCCATCGCCTGGCTGACGCGATCGCTCACCCAGTCATCGTCGCCGCGGACATAGAGCTGGTAGATCTTGGGGCCGCCGCCGCCTGCCACGATGTCCTCAAGCCGCAGCGTCGTCACCGAACTGATCAGCATCGGCACATTGGCCGCACCCGCGCCGCGCGCGACGGTCACGCCGCCGCCGGGGTCGAACGACTCCAGCGAGCCGATCGGCGCCAGCATGACGGGCAGCGCGATCTTGCGGCCGAAGATGGTGCTGGACGGGTCGATCCGGGTCACGTCGTTCAACACCCGGGGCCGGAAAGCGATGGAGTCGAGTGCGAGCCGGTTGCGGCGGAGCGACGTTTCGGTCTCCGTGCCACCCACCAGATAGTCCCAGTATTCGACTGCGAGCTTGCGCTTTGCCGACGTCACGAACTCGTGCAGGACCTGAAACTCGCCCTCAAGACCGCTTGCCATATACCCTCCCGCGTGCCGGGTTTTTCAGGCCGACGCTGCAGGCTGTCAATGCGAGTCCCCGTACCGCACGGCGACCGCATGGGCTAAGGTTCGGCAGAGTCCGGGGAGGGACAGATGGACACCCATGCGAGCGCCGCGGCGGCGGCGGATACCGGCATCCGGATCCGCCCCTTGGGCGGTTTCATTGGCGCGGAGCTCGGCGGGCTCGATCTGCGCCGGCCGCTGTCCGACGCCCAGTTCAAAGTCGTGCACGACGCACTCGTCACGTACGAGGTGATCTTGATGCGCGATCAGGACATCACCGTCGAGCAGCAAATGGCCTTCGGTGCGCGGTTCGGCGATCTGTCGATCCATCCCTTCTCGCCCAACCTGGCCGACAAGCCGGAAGTCATCATCCTCGACTATTCCGAGGCCAACCCACCGGCGCTGACCGATATCTGGCACTCCGACGAAACATTCCGCGAGGCGCCGCCGCTCGGCACCATCCTCCGCGCCAAGGTCGTGCCCGACGCTGGCGGCGATACGCTGTTCGCCAGCATGACGGCGGCGTACCGCGGCCTGTCGGAGCGCATGAAGCAGCACATCCATGGTCTGGAGGCACTGCACGACTTCAAGCCGTGGCGGCCGCTGTTCGGACCGAAGGATCGCGGCCGCCTGCGCGAACTCGAGGATGAGTTTCCCAACCCCTGGCATCCGGTCGTGCGGCTGCATCCGGTCTCGGGGCGGCGCGTCCTGAACGTCAATCGGCAGTTTTGCGTTCGCATCAAGGATCTGAAGGCCGACGAGAGCGAGGCGTTGCTGGAGTTCCTCTATCGCCAGGCCACCGTGCCGGAGTACCAGCTGCGCGTGAGCTGGCGACCGCACACCGTGGTGATGTGGGACAATCGCGCGGTCCAGCACTATGCCGCGCACGACTATTTCCCGGCCCGACGCACGATGGAGCGGGTGACGGTGAAGGGCGACAAGCCGGTGGGCGTTACCGGTGCCTACACCGCCGAGCCGCCGGGTGGACTGGGCCGTGTAAAGCCTGCGGTGCCTGCGGGCACGCGGCCCGGTCCAAAGCGCGCCTTCGACCGGTACTGACCATGCCGTCACGCACCTCGCCTTCCCTGCCCGCACATCGCGATGTTGGCCGACGTGCGCTGATCGCCGGCGCCGTGGCGCTCGCGGCCGCGCCGGCCGCCGCCCAGGCCACTTGGCCCTCGCAGCCGATCCGCCTCGTCGTGCCGTTCCCACCGGGGGGCCTCACCGACGTGCTCGGCCGTCTTGTCGGCGAGCGGCTCCAGGCTCTGGGTCAGCCGGTCGTGGTCGACAATAAACCGGGCGCCGCGACGCAAGTCGGGGCCGCGCTGGTGGCGAAGGCTCCGCCCGACGGCCATACGCTGCTGGTCGCGACCAGCACGACACTCGGCATCGTGCCCCATCTCTACGCGCGGCCGTTGATCCGGGTGGAGGAGTTCCAACCCGTGGCGATGCTGGGCAACGTCACGTTCTTTCTGCTGGCGCGTCCCGATTTTCCGGCGCGCGACGTGGCCGGCCTTGTCGCCGCGATGCGGGCCCGCCCGGGCGGTCTCTCCTACGGTTCGCCGGGTGCCGGCACGGCGCACCATCTGCTGGTCGAGCTGATCCAGGCCCGCGAGAGCGTTCGCGCGACGCATGTGCCCTACCAGGGCTCGGCCAAGGCGATCGTCGATCTCATTGAAGGCCGGATCGATTTCATGTTCCTCGATGCCTCAGTGGCGCTGCCGCAGATGGCCTCCGGCAAGGTACGTGTGCTGGCGGCGAGCGGCGCCCGTCGCCACCCGACCGCGCCCGACGTGCCGGCACTGACCGAGTCCCTGCCCGGCCTCGATCTTCAAGCCTGGCAGTCCGTCGTGGCGCCCGCCGGCACGCCGCCGCCCGTCGTCGCGCGCCTCAATAGCGAGCTGAACAAGGCGCTGGCCGAGGCCTTGACCGTGGAACAACTGTCCAAGGTCGGGGTGGAAGCGACGCCGATGAGCGTGCAGGATTTCGTCGCGCTGCTGCGGCGCGATTCCGGCCGCTGGGCCGATCTGGTGCAACGAAGCGGAGCGAAAGTCGAATGACCCGGGCCCTTGTTCTCGCCGCCGCGCTCGGCCTCGCCGCCGCGTCGGCGTATGCCAGCGAACCGTTGCCGATCCCGCTGGAGCCGCCCTCGCTCGCCGACCAGGTGACCGCCGGCAGCCTGCCGCCGATCGACAAGCGCCTGCCGGAGAAGCCGCAGGTGGTGAAGCGGTTCGCCGGCACCGATGGGCCGGGGCGTTCCGGAGGACAAGTCAACATGCTGGTCGCGACGGCGGCCGACACAAGGCTGATGACGGTCTACGGCTACTCGCGGCTCTGGGTTTACGATCACGAGTTCAAGCTCCAGCCCGATATCGTCGAGAGCTGGACCGTCGAGGAGGGACGGCGCTTCACCCTGAAGCTGCGGCCAGGACACAAATGGTCGGACGGCCAGCCCTTCACCTCGGAGGATTTCAGGTTCTTCTGGGAGGACGTGGCCAACAACAAGGACCTGTCGGCCTCCGGCCCGCCGGTCGAGCTGCTGGTCGACGAGAAACCCCCGCGCGTCGAATTCCCCGACGCCACGACAGTGATCTACACGTGGGACAAGCCCAACCCCTACTTCCTCGAGGCGCAGGCACGCGCCGCGCCGCTGTTCCTGTACCGACCGGCGCACTATCTGAAGAAATTCCATGCGAAGTACACGCCCGAGGCCGACATCATGCGCGCCGCGCGCCAGCAAAGCGGCCGCTGGGTGCAGGCCTTCCGACGCGTCGACGTCATGTACCGCAACGACAACGTCGACCTGCCCACGCTCGGTCCCTGGGTCCTGAAGACCGCGCCCCCGGCGCAACGTTTCGTGTTCGAGCGCAATCCCTACCATCACCGCATCGACGCCAACGGCGTGCAGCTTCCCTATATCGATCGCGTGATCTTCACCTTGGCGTCGGCGGGGCTGGTTCCCGCCAAGGCTGGGCTCGGAGAGTCCGACCTGCAAACGCGATACATCAATATGCGCGACTACACGTTCCTCAAGAAGGGCAGCAAGACCTCGGGCAGCGACGTGCGACTTTGGGAGTCGGGTTCGGGATCGCAGCTCGCGCTCTATCCCAACCTCAACGCCAAGGACGAGGCCTGGCGCAAGCTGATGCGCGATGGCCGTTTCCGTCGTGCCCTGTCGCTTGGCATTGATCGCGACGAGTTGAACGAGATCGTCTACATCGGCCTCGCCAAACCCTCGAACAACACGGTGATGGCGCGTTCGGAGCTCTACAAGCCCGAATACTCCCGCCAGAACGCCACCTACGATCCGCGCCGCGCCAATCGCCTGCTCGACGAGATCGGCCTCACCAAGCGCAACGACCAGGGCATCCGGCTGCTACCCGACGGGCGCAGCGCGACCATCGTCCTGGAACACGCGAGCGAGGAGAGCGAGGACAACGACGCGCTCGCGCTGATCACCGACCATTGGAAGAAGATCGGCATCAAGCTCGTGGTGAAGCCGCAGTCGCGCGAGAACTTCCGCCTGCGCACGTTCAGCGGCGAAGCGGTGATGACCGCCTTCGCCGGTGCGACCACGGCGGTGCCGACAATCGACACCAGCCCCAAGGAATTCGTGCCGGCCCAGCAGGGCGGCCTGCAATGGTCGCAATGGGGCCTGTTCGTCGAGTCCAAGGGCACCAAGGGCGAGAAGTGCGATCTGCCCGCGGCCTGCGCGCTGCTCGAGCAGCTCGCGGCGTGGGAGCGCTCGATTGATCCGGCGGCGCGGCGCGCTGCGTGGGAGCGCATCCTCGCGACCCATGCGGAGGAGCAATTCACCATCGGCACCGTGAACGGCGTCCTGCAGCCGGTCGTGGTGTCGCCCAAGCTGCGCAATGTGCCGAAGGAGGCGCTGTTCGCCTGGCATCCGGGCGGCTTCATCGGCCTCTACAAGCCCGACACGTTCTGGATGGCGCCCTAGACGTTGCGCCGGCTGCTGATCCTGGCGCACGCGCCGTCGGAGAATACCCGCGCGCTGCTGGCGGCGGCCGAACGCGGCGCAGCCGGCGAGGACACCGTGGAGACCCGGGTCGCGGCACCGCTTCAGGCGGGGCCTGACGATGTGCTGGCCGCCCAGGCCGTGCTGATCGGCACCACCGAGAATCTCGGCTACATGGCCGGCGCCCTGAAGGACTTCTTCGATCGCAGCTACAATCCGCTGCTTGAGCGCACCCAAGGCCTGCCCTGCGCACTCTATATCCGTGCCGGCAGCGACGGCACCGGCACGCGCCGGGCGGTCGAGTCGATCCTGACGGGCCTGCGCTGGAAGCTCGTCCAGGAGCCGCTGATCCTGAAGGGACCCTGGCAACCCGGCTTCACCGCCGAGGTCGAGACGCTGGCCGCGGCGCTCGCCGCCGGTGTGGCGGCCGGAATCTTCTGAACCTCGCGCGGCGGTCCGGCAACGCCTAACCTATCGCGACGGCTGGCGCGCGCGCACCGGCGTGGCCAGCGTACGCAGTCGCTCGGGATCGGCGATGTCAACACGGCGGCCGGCACCGGTTACGCCAACCGATCGCAGCGTCGCGAAGGCGCGCGATAGGCTCTGCGGGGTGATGCCGAGGCGCCCCGCCACGAGATGCCGCCCACCGGGCAGCGTGACGCTGACGGGCCCCGACTGACGAGGCGCGAGTGCCAGCAGCATGGCCGAGAGGCGCTCTACCGCGGACAGCAGCTTCAGATCCTTGATCTGGCCGATCAGCGACCGCCAGTAGCTCGAGAGCAGCAGCGCCGCACCGAACGCCAGGGCCCCATTGGCCTTCACGTGTGCGCGATATGCCGCCGCCGGCCATAGCAGGATCCGACTGTCCGCCAGCAGCCGCGCCGTCATCAGATACGGTGCATCGAGCATCACCGCAGGCAGGATGAACGCGTCGCCCGGCCCGAAGAACTCGATCAGCCTCTCCTCACGTGCGCCCTCGGCGAACAGACCGACGCTGCCGCCCAGCACAATGTGCAGGAACTCGGGCTTTTCGCCCTGGCGGCACGGAACCGTGCCTCGCGGCAGCGCCTGTACGAAGCACGTCGCCAGCATCGCCGCGAGATCCGCCTCGGAAACCTGCGCCAGCAAACGCGATCTGCGGATCAGCGGAATGTCGGTGGGCCGCATCGCTTCCTCCTGCCAAGAACCTTACCCGCCGACGGGCCGGCGCCCCTTGATCTGGCGCAGGCGCTCGCGCGCCCGAACTTACCAAATGTGAAGACTGATCCTGAAGAAATGGCAAGTCGACGGCTGGCTTCACCGGACTCCGACCGCCGGTTGATTCACGTCAATGGACCCATGACGGAGCACGTCGATGTTCCCGTCATCTGACGGGGGACTGATCCATGAGCACCGCGACCGGACTTGCGCAGGCTGCGCCGGAGGGCCGTACGGCCGCGCTGGGCATGAGCACACTGGCCTTTACCGTGTGCTTCGCGGTCTGGACGATCTTTTCGATCATCGGCGTGCAGATCAAGAAGGACCTGGGGCTGACCGACACGCAGTTCGGACTCCTCGTCGGCACGCCCATCCTGACCGGATCGCTGATCCGCCTCGTTCTCGGCATCTGGGCCGACCAGTATGGCGGCCGCATCGTCTACACCGGCGTCATGGTCGCCGCCGCGATCGCCACGTTCCTTCTCACCTACGCTGGTCCTCCCCCTGAAAAGTGGTCCGCCCTGAACTATGTCTTTTGACAAGAAGGAGGACTGCAATGCCGAAGAAGAGGCACAAGCCTGAAGAGATCGTTTCGAGACTCCGACAAGCCGATGTCTTG
>VGCH01000051.1 GCA_016870115.1 Alphaproteobacteria bacterium
TTCGTGCCTGCATTCGCCGCATGGCCGGCTGCGCTACGCCGATCGGCTTCGCCGGCCACGCTCCAACTAGCGCAACGGCCAACTCTGAACTAGCATTCCATCTGGACCACTCGATGGGGGCCGATCAAGGCCGGCCGCTCCACCGACGACATCGCCGCCGAACTGACGGCGCTTGCCGACAATCTCGACGAGGACGCGACCTACGGCTTCATCCGGCCGTGACCGGCGTGGTCAGGAACCAGTCCAGAAGGCGCGGGTTGGCATCGCGCGGATAGGTGTGCGACAGGTCGTCGACGATCTCGAGCTCGACCCGAGCACCCGCCGCGGCGAACGCGCGCTCCGCCTCCATCGCCATCGCGGACGAGAACATCCAGTCTAGCGCACCATGGACGATCCGCATCGGCAATCCGGCAACGCGCGCCGGATCGGCCATCGCCATCATCATCGGATGGAAGCTGGCGGAGACCGGCGCGACGTGGCTGTAGGGACACCCCGTCGCGATGCCCAGCACGTAGCTGAAGGTGCCGCCATCGCTCATGCCGGTGAGCAACCGTCGCGTGGGATGAAGCGGATGCGCCTCGCCCATCGCCTCGACCAGTGCCGCGATGTTGGGACCATCGATGTCGGGCTCCATCAGCGACCAGGTCGCGCCCTTCGCCGTCGGCGCCAGAACCGCCACGCCGCGCGTGCGCGCCACCCGCAGCCAGCTCCAGAGGAACGCCGCCCCGTTGCCGGAGCCGCCATGCAGCGCCACCACCAGAGGCCAACCGCCCTCCGGCGCGGCGGTCTCCGGCACATAGAGTGACGCGCCGCCGCGTGTGCCGGGGGCGCCGCCCAGATGGAACAGGCCGCCACTGGTGCCGACCGCCAGCGCGTCGAGCAACGCCGCGTCGTCGCGCCGCTCGGCCTCGATGAAGAACCGGCTGACCGGGCGCAGGAAGCGGGCCAGCGGGTAAAGCGCGCCGCAGGCGACCGAGTAGCCGCGCAGCGAACGGTAGGCGGCGAGCATCGGATTGGCATCGCCGGGCGCGGCCCGCAGCTCGGCCAAGACGCCTTGCGCCGCACCGCCCGCGATCTCGAGCGCCTCGCGCATCGGCACGAGACCGCCCGGCCAGTCGACGGCGCGCGCCTCGGCAAGCGCCGGCGCCAGGTCATCGCCGCGTCCCGTCAACGCCTCGACGAGGCGGGACAGCGTGGCCGGCGCCACATGGCGCGCTGCGAACTCGATCGCATGCAGCGCGCGCAGGATCGCCGGCACGAGGGTCTGCACGCAGGCCAGCGCGGGATCGGTGGGCGCGGTCATGCCGGGAGCGCGATCCCCTCCTCAGCCGCCTTGATCGCCAGCGCGAGGTACTTCGAATAGGTGCGGCACTGGGCGAACGAGCCGCCGGTGAACCACAGTCCCGCCTGCGGCGTCGGCCGCCACATGTTGCAGAGCTCCTGGGTCGGCGTGTCGAAGCCCCAGACCGGGCCAACCTTGGCGGCCATCGCCGGCCCGAACAGTTCGCCCACGAGATGCGCCTGGCCCTTGTAGCCGGTCGCCAGCACGATGAGATCGATCGGACGCGTCGTGCCGTCCTTCATGCGTGCGCCGCCGGCCTCGAAGGCGGCGATGTCGGCATACTGCACGAGGCCGATCTCGCGTCGTGCCACCAGATCCGAGCAGCCGACATTGAAATAATAGCCGCCGCCGCGCGTGCGGTACTTGAGCGGCCAGCCGGTGCCGTCCTCGCCGAACTCCAGCCGGAAGCCGACTTTCTCCAGCGCTTCCAGCAGCGGCGCATCGTGACGCCGGGCCTCGTCGGTCAGAAGCCGGTGCGCACGCTTCATCATGCGCAGCGGCACCGACACGTTGATCAGATCGCGATCCTCAAGCGTGGGCCCCGCGCCATAGTAAACGCCGTCATAGAGCTGCGCGCTGGGCTCGACATTCGCGATCAGCGTCGGGCTGCGCTGCACGATGGTGGTGAGGGCGCCATTGCCGTGCAGGTCCTGGGCGATGTCGTGGCCGCTGGTGCCGGTGCCGAACACAAAGGCGTTCTTGCCCTTCCACGCCGCGCCATCGCCGAACTTGCTGGAATGGACGACGGTGCCCGCGAAACGATCGAGCGTCGGAATCTCGGGCAGGTTGGGTGTGCCGCTGACGCTGGTGGCCATCACGATGTGGCGTGGCCGCACGATCCGCTCGCGCCCGTCAGCCAGCCGGAGGCGGGCGATCCAGCGGCCGGTCGCTTCGTCGCGCGTCGCGCCCTCGAAGCCGGTCGACGTCCAGAAATCGATCTCCATGGTCTCGACATATGACTCGATCCAGTTGGCGATCTTGTCCTTGGGGATGTAGCGCGGCCATGGCCGTGGAAAGGGCAGGTAGGGAAAGTGGTTGGAGTGTTTCTGGTTGTGCAGCCGCAGCCCGTGATAGCGCTTGCGCCAATTGTCGCCGACGCGCGCCATGCGATCGACCACCAGCGCCTCGATGCTCAGCGCCCTGAAGCGCGCTGCCGCCGTGACGCCCGCTTGACCGCCGCCCACGATCAGCACCGCGGGATCGCGATCATCGTAGCGCTGCGCGACCGCGCGACGGTCGAGCCAGTTCGGTCCGTGAAAGGCGCGCTCGAAGGGCGGCTCCTCGGTGCGCGCGAGGATGTCGTCCTCTTCGTGGCCGGTGAGCGACTCGAGCGCGGTCAGCAGCGTCCACGCCTCGGCCGATCCGGCGCGGCAGTCGGCGCGACGCCAGCGGACCAGCGCCGAGGCCCGACCCACCGCGGTCCGGAAGGAGAGGATCGCTTCCACGCAGTCTTCGCCCGCGCGCGCGACATCGCGCGGCGGTTCGCGGTTGGCGTCGATCGCAAAGTCCATGGCGCCGGCGCGAACGAGGCCCGCGAGCAGGGCGGTCGCGAGCGGGGCGCGATCGCTCACCGTCCCGATGGAGCCGCTCAGCGCCAGCACGTCGCGCCAATCGGACTCGGCCCGGAACAGCTTGCCGAGCGCGGCGGCGTCGCGGCGGCCAAGCGCACTCTCGAAAGCGGCGAGCCAGTCGGTGGCGAGTTGGGCGGCACTGCGTTTCAGTTCAGCGTCCATCGATGCTCTCCGCTCAGAACAGGCCCGGCGCGCCGAGGTCGGTGCCATCGGTCATGCGGCTGTAGCGATAGGGGGCGGGATCGACCAGCGGCGGATCGCCCGCCACGAGATCGGCCGCGAGGCGTCCCGCGCCGGGGCCGATGCCGAAGCCGTGGCCGGTGTAGCCGGTCGAGATGAAGAGGCCGGGCAGCGCATCGACGCCCGAGATCACCGGAATGCCGTCGGGCGTGCTGTCGATCAGCCCGCCCCAGGAATGGCCGACCTTGATCCCCTTCAATGACGGATAGTGCCGGCCCAAGGCCGCCAGGCCCTGCGCGATCAGCATCGGGTCGGGCTCGGGATCGAGAATGCGCTCGCGCTCGAACGGGGTCTCGGAGTCCATCGACCAGCGCGCGAGCCCCTCGGGTCCATCGAAGAAGGGCGAGGCCACACCGAGCGTGACCGATGCGCGGCGCTGCTTGTAGGTCGGCCAGAAGTCGCGGGCATAGATCAGACCCTGCGGCGAGAGTGCGACGCGGCCGCGCCCGCTCAGCCCGACGGTGTAGGCGCCATCGAGCCGGCGGCGGATCGTGACATCGGGCATCGAGAGGCCGCCCGAGGCGACCTCGGGCGCCACTTCTGTGGCGAAGGAGGTGGCATAGACGCCGGCTTGCGGCAGCCGCAGATCGTGACGGCGGCAGAAGAGCGAGCTCCAGGCGCCGCCCGCCAGCAGCACGCGATCGGCGGCGACGCGGCCCTTCTCGGTGAGGACGCCCGCGACGCGACCGGCCGCGAGATCGAGACCCCGCACGGCGCAGTTCTGGTGGATCGACCCGCCGCGCGCCTGCGCGGCGCGGGCGAGCGCCGGCACCGCGAGCCCCGGCTCCGCGCGACCGTCGGTCGGCGAGTGGATGCCGCCGATCCAGTCCCCGGTGCTGCCCGGAGTCATCTCCTTCGCTTCGGCGGCGGTCAGCGGGCGGCTGCGCATCTGGAAGGCCTGCGCCCGTTCGGTCCATTCGGCCCAGGTCGCGAAGTCGTCCTTCTTGGTGGTGACGTAGACCAGGCCCGAGCGGCGAAAGCCGGTTTCCTCGCCAAGCTCGGCGGAGAGATCGCCCCACAGCTCCAGGCTCTTCATGGCGAGCGGCAGTTCGCGCAGGTCGCGATGCTGTTGGCGGCACCAGCCCCAATTGCGGCTCGATTGTTCGCCCGACACGACGCCCTTTTCGAAGAGCGCCACCGCGAGCCCGCGCTTGGCGAGCCACCAGGCCGCCGAGGTGCCGGCCATGCCCGCGCCCACGATCGCGACATCGACGCGGGGCGGCAGTCGGTCGGCGCTGGGGACGGCGGTTACGGGCGGCGACATGCGAAAGCTCCAGGAGCATGAGCGGACGAACGGAGACGCGAGGACGGGCACAAGTTACCGGACCGGCGCCGCCGTCCAACCCCCGGATTTCGCATCGCCCTCGTACCGCGGCATCTGTTGAGTCTGTCGAGACTGTCGAGAGTGTCGAGGACACGCGCCAGGGCCCATTCCATCGGCGTTCTTGCGCCTTTGGTGTCCGCGATTCCGTCGAGAATCGCGCACCGGCTTGTGTCGAAGTCGCGGACGCGCTGAGCGCGCGGGGCCGAACGCGCCGGACAAGGGCGGAGGCAAAAGGAGGAGAAGCCGTTCATATGACGATAATAGTCATATACCGGATTATTCATCTTATTGTCAAACGGGCGGCCGCCGCGGCGAGACGGGCGCCGAGGACAAGACTTCGCGTCACCGCGACACCGCGTGGGCCCCGGCGATTTCTCCGCGTCCCCGCTGGTGTGTAGGATTCCGCGATGAGACCCGATCGCCGCTTCTTTCTGGCCGGGATGGCCGCACTGACCGCCTGCGCGCCCGAGCCCACCGCACGCGCGGGCGGGCTGATCCATCCCTTCGATGCGGCGGCCTTGCGGGCGCGCAAGGGGCGCGGGGCGCCCGCGAGTGCCACGTGTCAGGTGGCGCCACCGCCCGTGCGAGATCTCGCGGTGCCGCAATTCTATGTCGACCCGCCGATTTACAGCCGCGTCGATCCCGAGCGTCTGGCCGCGCGCAACGCGGCGATTCAGCCGCTGCATACGCTGGTGCGCACGGTCACCGAGAATGCCGATCGCTGGGCGTCGTCGAACCCGCCGGCGGGGCGTTTCGCGGCCTGCGCTGCGGCCTCGCTCGATGGGGCGGCGTGCGCGGAGTCGCTCCTCGGCACCGTGGACGTGCAAGGCAGCTACGAGCGCAAATGGATGTGGTGTGGCTTGGCGCTCGCCCACCTCAAACTCGAAACGGCGCCGGAGTACGACGCGAGCGCGCAGGCCCGCGTGGGAGCCTGGTTCGCGCGGGCGTTTCACGTGCTTCGCGTCCACTACGACCGGCCGCCCTATGGGATGCCATCGGATCGGCTCAACAATCACATGACCTGGGCCGGGCTCACGGCGATGGCAATCGCGCTCGCCGCGCAGGATCGCAAGGCCTGGGTCTGGGGCCTGTCGCGCATGGAACGCACGCTCGCGCAGATCGACGCCGACGGGTACCTGCCGTTGGAACTCATGCGACGCAGCAAGGCTTGGCACTACCACATCTTCGCGGTGGCGCCGCTGGCGATGGGCGCCGTCTTGGCCCGTCCCAACGGGGTCGATCTGGCCGACGCACGCTTCCATCGGCTGGCGCGCCGCACCTTCGGGGCCTACGCCGATCCCGCCGCCTTCGTCGCCCGCACGGGGTCGGCGCAAGACATATGGGGCGCACGGCCGGATGTGGGCTGGCTCGAGCTCTATGCGGGGGCGTTCGGCCATGTCGAGGCGCTCCCGCTGTTGCAGGGACGCCGGCCGCAGCGCCATGTCTGGCTGGGGGGCGATCTCACGCTCTGGCACGCGCGCGATGCCTAGGCGATCCCCAGCCCGCTGAACCGCGAGAAGCGCGCCGGCAGACAGGTCGGACATCGCTCCGGTGGGACGATCGAAAGACCGGGAGACAACGGCTCTCTCAACTTAACCGTGGTCCGAAGAAGCGGAGCAGGTCACACTGACTGAGGTCGAGGAATGAGGAGAGTTTCCGTTCCCGCAACGGCTTTGCGTGAACCATGGATATCCGCATGAATGAAAAGCAAGCTCGTGAGGAAATCTGCCGCGTTGGCCGTAGTCTCTTCGACCGGGGTTACGTCCATGCCACCGCCGGCAACATCAGTGTGAAGCTCGCGGCCGAGGAGGGAGGCGGCTTCCTGATCACGCCGACCGATGCCTGCCTCGGCTTCCTCGAACCCGCGCGGCTCGCCAAGCTCGACGATGGCGGCCGGCAGGTGAGCGGGGACAGGGCCAGCAAGACCATCGCCTTGCACATGAAGATCTACGCGTCCGCCCGCGCGTTCGATCCCGCTACATCCTGCGTGATCCATACCCACAGCACGCATCTGGTCGCGCTCTCGCTGCGCGCGCCGGCCGGCGAACTCCTGCCGCCGATCACCCCGTACTTCGTGATGAAGGTTGGCCACGTGCCCCACATCCCCTATCACCGGCCCGGCGACCCTGCGGCCGCCGAGATCGTTGCCGAGACGATCCGCCGATACGGCGCCGGGGGCAGGCCGATCCGGTCCGTGATGCTGGAACGCCTCGGACCCAATGTCTGGCACGACACGCCCGCGGCCGCGATGGCAACGCTTGAGGAGCTTGAGGAGACGGCGCGGCTCGTCTGTCTGTCGCCGCCGCTCACGCCGCTCGGCGAGGGCCAGATCGACGAGCTCCGCAAGTCCTTCGGCGCGCGCTGGTAGCTGAGGGAGACAAGACCGACCTTGGTCCTCCCCCTGAAAAGTGGTCCGCCCTGAACTATGTCTTTTGACAAGAAGGAGGACTGCAATGCCGAAGAAGAGGCACAAGCCTGAAGAGATCGTTTCGAGACTCCGACAAGCCGATGTCTTGA
>VGCH01000052.1 GCA_016870115.1 Alphaproteobacteria bacterium
CTCGAAATACGCGCGCCGTATCTGGCCGATCTTGTCCACGCCAATCATCCCCCCAAACCCTTCCCAGACCGCATCGGCCCAAAAGGAAGGGACGCTGACACACAGCGTTAGAAGGGGGTCATTATTGAACGCGAAAACCTCCCCTCAGGGGGTCACTATTGCGCGCGAATTTACAGGTTGCGCGATGTCTATATCGCGGCCACGACGCCGGCCGAGAAGAAGGCGGCCGCGGAGGCGGTGCAGAAGCACCAGACACAGGCCGTGACCCATGTGCATCTCGGCGAATGGATCGGGGTGTCTGCGGTGCGCAGCAATATCACCACACCCGCGGTGCCGTCGCCGGTCACGGCCTTTTGGGCGGTGACCAAGAAGTAGCGGCGCCGGAACGAGGGCGCCGCCGTCGCGCGCTACAGCGCCACCGCGCGTGATTGGGCGAGAGCGGCGACCTCGGCCTCGCCGTAGCCGAGTTCGGCCAGGACGGACCGGCCGTCGGCACCCAGCGCGCCAACGGGCCGGTCGTTGCCGACGGTCTCGCCATCGACGCGGAAACCGGCGCCTGGCGCTTGGACCGCACCGTCATAGCCCGGTTGTGCCGCGATCGTGCGGTGCAGGCCGGCGGTGCGGCGGTAGGGGCCGTCGACGAACTCGTCGACCGTCCTGATCTTGGCGCACGCGATGCCGGCGGCATTGAAGGCGGCCTCCCAGTGCTCGGCGCTCTGCGACTTCAGCGCCGCCACCACCTCGGCCTTCGCACCATCGGGATCAGACACAACGAAGAACCCGCCGCGCGGCCCGGCCAGCTTGAAGCGCGGGTCGGCGACGAGCTCCGGGCGGCCCATCACCTCCAGCGCCTTCGCGCCCTGGTCAGGTGTGTTGGCGGCGAGCGAGATCCAGCCCTCGGCGGTCTCGAACACGCCGGCGGTCGGGCTTTGCGTCAGCGCCCGGTTGCCCATGCGCTCGTTGGCCTGGCGACCGACCATCCAGTTGGCCAGCGCGCCGATATTGAGCATCAGGCCCGAATCGCCCATCGCGACATCGATGAAGCGGCCGCGGCCCGTGGCCGCCCGTTCATGCAATGCGGCAAGCAACGCGCAGGCGGCGTTCATGCCGGTCGCGACATCGATCAGCGGGAAGCCCACCTTCATGGGCGGATCGCCGGCATCGCCCTGGGTCATCATCATGCCGATCGAGGCCTGGATCACCTGATCGTAGCCCGCGCGGCCGGCGAGCTCACCCGACGCGCCCCAGCCCGAGATCGAGCAGTAGATCAGTCGCGGATTGAGCGCCGTCATCTCGCGCGCGCCGAGGCCGATCTTGTCGAGCTCGCCGGGCCGGAGATTCTCGACCAGCACGTCACCCTCGCGCACCAGCCGGCGGACCACCTCGCGCCCGGCCTCGCTCTTGAGATCGATCGCGATCGAGCGTTTGCCGTGGTTGAAGCCCACGAATTGCGGATTGAAGCCGGGCGGTCCCTTGCCGGGGCGCGAGGCGCGCATCACGTCGCCGGCGCCGGGGCGCTCGATCTTCACGACATCGGCGCCCAGCTGGCAAAGAATGTGAGTGGTGTAAGGACCGGCGATGACGTGGGTGAAGTCGACGACGCGGATGCCCTTCAGTGGCGCAAACAATGCCTGTCCTCCCGATGGCGCCGCTTCAGCGCGGCATCTTCAGGCGCCAGCGTAGCGTGTCCTCGATCTGTTTGGCGAGGTCGCGGGTGGGCCGCCAGCCGAGCAGCGCACGGGCGCGCGCGCTGTCGCCGACCAGCCGCGGCGGATCGCCGGGCCGTCGCGGCGCCTCGCTGAAGGGGACCGGCTTGCCGACGACACGGCCGGTCTCGACCAGCGCCTGGCGCACGCTGTAGCCGCTGCCCGAGCCGAGATTGAGGCCGGCGTGCCCAGCGCTGCCGCGCGTCGCGAGGTGGGCGATGGCCGAGACATGGGCAGCCGCGAGGTCGCTCACATGGATGAAGTCGCGCACGCAGGAGCCATCGGGAGTGTCGTAGTCGGTGCCCATCAGGGTGAGCGGCGCGGTCAGTCCGAGCGCGGCGTCGACGGCGAGTGGCAGGAGATGCGTCTCCGGCACATGCGCCTCGCCGATTTCAGCCGTTTCGTCGCCGCCAGCGGCGTTGAAGTAGCGCATCGAGAGCGCCGCCAGTCCGCGCTCGCGCGCCGCGCGCTCCAGCATCCCCTCGACCCGCGCCTTCGACTCGGCGTAGGGCGAGATCGGCGCGAAAGGATGGGTCTCGTCGAGCAGCGGCGTCCGCGGCACGCCGTAAACCGAGCAGCTGCTGGAGAAGACGAAGGCCTCGACGCCGGCATCGCAGGCCGCGTCGATCAGCGTCTGCGATTTGGTCGCGTTGTTATGGAAGTAGAGCTCGGGTTTGCGCACCGACTCGCCCACCTCGATGTAGCCCGCCAGATGGACCACCGCGCGCGGCCGATGTCGGCGGAAGATCTCGGCGATCGTGGTGGCGTCGCCAATGTCGGTGCGCTCCAGCGGGCCCCACTTCACCGCCCAGGCGTGGCCCTTCTCCAGCGTGTCGATGACCACCGGCCGGTCACCAGCCTCGGCCAGCGCCTTGCAGACATGGCTACCGATGAAGCCCGCGCCGCCCGCGACCAGGACCGTGCGGCTCACCGCGCGACGTCGCGGTAGAGCGCTTCAAGCCGCTCGGCGACGGCCGTCCAGGCGTAGAGAGTGCGCACGGTCTCGCGGGCCTGGACTCCGATCCGCCGAGCCTCGGCGGGATCGCCAGCGAGCTTCAGCATCGCCTCGCCCACCGCCTCGGCCTGGCAGGGCACCACGATCGCGCCGCGGCCGCCGATCTCGTTGTGGATGTTCACTTTGTCCGAAACGACGGTCGGCAGTCCGGCGGCCATGGCTTCAGCTACGACGATGCCGAAATTCTCGCTGTGGGAAGGCAGCACGAACATCGATGCGGCGGAGAGTGCCGAGAACTTGGCCTCGCCGAGCAGCATGCCGGTGAAGGTCGCGTGCTCCGTGAGACCAAGACGGGCAAGCTGGCGCTTTGCCGGCTCGCCCGCACCATCGTCCGGTCCCGCCACAACGAGATGCAGGTCGGGATGCACGCGATGGGCCGCGGCGAAACCGTCGACAAGCAGGTCGAGCCCCTTCTTTTCGTGCAGGCGACCCATGAAGAGCACGAGCCGGCGCCCACGGGTGATCGGAAACGCCGCATGGAACGGCGCAGGACCGGGCAAAGCGTCGTAGGCCGCGAGGTCGATGCCGAGAGGCACGACGCGCGCCGGCGCGGGGCCGGCCACTGGCGCGCTGATGTCTCGTTCGACGGCCGAGGTGTAGTGAATGGCTGCGGCGTTCGCGAGAACGCGCCGCTGGAACACCAACTCGGTCGCGGCCTTTCTCAGTCGGCTGCGTCGCCAAATGTACGGGTCAAGCGACCCGTGCGGGCTGATGGTGTAGGGCAGACCGAAAAACCGCGCGGAGTCGCCGCCGACCCACGTATGGAACAGGTAAAGTGAGTGGACGTGCATGACATCGAAGCGGTCGATCTCACGCCACAACGCTTGGATCAGTCCCAGGGACGTCCGCCAGGCGGTCGGCCAGCCGACCGGGAACTCGCGTAGTTCCACGCCGGCGGGTGGAGGGGACCCGAGCCCGCCGCCGTAGTCGGTGGCGAAGATCGCAACCTCATGGCCGCGCTCAGCCGTCGCTTGCGCCATATCGAGACAGGCATGCGCCGTTCCGCCGGACTCGCGCGCGAGCGTACCGATCAGATGGATAATGCGCATCGGCCAACCGAGGGCAAGCGTCTCATTGAAACGATCAATATCTTAGCATAAGCTATTAACTCGCATTTCCCAGATGAACCATTGAACTGGCCCGCGCCGAATCCATTTGAGCCATAGGACGCAACGTCTTGTCTCATGGGATCGGGGTCGCAGATGGTGCAGCCAGCGGGTGAAGCCCAATCCGATGCACTGCGGCCCGATTTCGACCGCCGCGTCAGGCTTGAGTTCCACGGTTCGAGCGTCACCTCCGATGCCGGCTTGCTGGCCTATCGCGAACTCGATGACGCGCTCGGCCTGATGGCTGTCGCGGGCCAGCACCTCGTCGATGGGCGCACGGGCCGGAACAATCGGCACGATCTGGTGGGTATGCTGCGCCAGTCGGTGTTCGGCCGGCTGGCCGGATACGAGGATGTCAACGACGCCGACCGGCTGGGGCGCGACCCCGCGATGCGCTGGATCGTCGGCGGCAAAGCTGTCGAGCGCGATGCGGCCTCGACCAGCCAGATGGGGCGCTTCGAGACCGAGTGGCTCGCGAGCGACGAGAACCTAGCGGCGCTCACCGGTCTGTCCGGGCAATGGATCGACCGCACTCATGGCCGGCGCTCCCTTCGGTCCATCGTGCTCGACATGGATTCGAGCGTCAGCCCGACGCATGGCGAACAGGAAGGCACCGCCTACAACGGCCACTTCGCCTGCACCTGCTACCACCCGCTGTTCGTGTTCAACCAGTTCGGCGACCTGGAGCGCTGCGCGCTGCGTCCGGGCAACGTTCATTCGGCGGACGGCTGGCGAGACGTGCTCGAACCGGTCGTGGCCCGCTACCGCGAGCGCGACCTCCGGCACTACTTCCGCGCCGATGCCGCCTTTGCCAACCCCGAGGTCTACGAGTTCCTTGAAGCTGAAGGTTACAAGTACACGATCCGGCTGCCCGCCAACCGCATCCTGCAGGAGCGTATCGGCTATATGCTCAAGCGCCCTGTTGGTCGGCCGCCGCTCACGGTCCGGCGCTCCTACGCCAGCTTCAGCTATCAGGCAGCAAGCTGGACCATGCCACGCCGCGTCGTGGCCAAGGTCGAGTGGCACCCCGGCGAGCTTTATCCCCGCGTCGGCTTCATCGTCACCAACCTGTCGCGACCGGCCGAGCGGGTCGTCGCCTTCTACAACAGGCGCGGGACGTGCGAGCAGTGGATCAAGGAAGGCAAGAACGCCATCAAGTGGACACGCCTGTCATGCTGCTCGTTCGCCGCCAACGCGGTGCGTCTTCAGTTGCACGCCCTGGCCTACAACATCGCCAACCTCATGCGGACGTTGGCCTTGCCCGAGGCGGTCGCGCAATGGTCGCTGACCAGCCTGCGCGAGAAGCTGGTGAAGATCGGCGCCAAGGTCGTGCGCCACGCCCGCTACGCCGTCTTCCAGATGGCCGAGGTCGCGGTGCCGAGAGAACTGTTCGAGAAAATCCTGCGGCTGATCGACGGACTGCGACCTCGAGCGGCTCCAGCATAGGGCTGGGTCGGTCGGGTGCGGCACAACCACGGGAGGAGTGTGTCCGGATGACGAGGGAAAGCGCCAGATGGATGGATATAAGCTCGTTTTGGACGTTGGGCGCCGCGGAAGCGGCGGGCGAATCGTACAGGCCGCCCATGGCTTACCCGGAACCTGGCGGAATGCTAGCGTTCGCGCCGTTCCACTGGTTCATCTGGGGAATGTCGGTTTAGTTCAATTTACGAATGTGTTCCTTACCCGGACTGATACCCGAAGGTACCAAGCCCATAGGGCCACGCCGATTGCGGTGCCAATGCTTCGGCCGATCTCTGCTTCGTCTACGAACTTTGCGAATGACACATTCATCATTCCGCTAAGGATGAGCGCTGCAAGCCAATAGAAGAGGACGACGGCGAGGCCTTGGTAAATCCAGAGAACCGGGAAGGAGCGCCACTTCCTGAATAGAGCAATGGTTACGTAAACGGAGAACGCCAACAACGCCACCATCATGGCTACTTCGACGTTCACGAGCTTCGGGTCTGCTTTATCATAAAGTCGAACTGTCTCCAGCAGACTTGCTAGTCCCCGAAAAAGCCCCAGCACCTGACCAATCACGAATAAGGCTAGCCATCCTCCGAGACCGGTGAGCGGCGGTGCAATACCAGTTCCACCGTCAGCAGTAGCGACTTTCGGGACGCGGCGGCTCCACACAATCGCGTAGCCGATGCCGCCAACGAACAGCAGCACAATCAGCCAGTGCCAGATCGAAAAGCTCCCCAT
>VGCH01000053.1 GCA_016870115.1 Alphaproteobacteria bacterium
CAAGACATCGGCTTGTCGGAGTCTCGAAACGATCTCTTCAGGCTTGTGCCTCTTCTTCGGCATTGCAGTCCTCCTTCTTGTCAAAAGACATAGTTCAGGGCGGACCACTTTTCAGGGGGAGGACCAGAGTTCGAAGGTCGATCGGGGAAATGCGAGCCAGAAACTGGTGCGCGTTTGACAGGATTGGTCGATAGGCTTATCAACTAGCCTATGATCGCTTTCCGCCTTTCTCGCCCCATGGGCTCGTCGCCGCCGACCCTCGCCTCTGTCGTGCTCGACAGGGTGCGTCCCGCAATTTCAACAGTTTCGCGGACACGGATCGGGATCAAATCCTTGAAATCCATGGGACTTCGCCTGTCCTCGACAGTTTCAACAATCTCGACACCCTCGACAGTCGCGGCGCCTCGGGCCGTCGCGGCGGCGTGCTAGGCTCGCCGCCATGACCCAGGTCGATTTTGCCATTGTGGGCGCCGGCATCGCGGGCGTCTCGGCTGCCTATCCTCTCGCCGCCTCGGGTGCGCGGGTGCTGCTGCTCGAGCGCGAGCGGGTGCCCGCCTACCACACGACCGGCCGGTCGGCGGCGCTCTATTCCGAGACCTATGGCAGCGCCGAGATCCGGGCCATCACTGTGGCCAGCGGTCCGTTCTACCGCGCGCCCCCGGCGGGCTTCGCCGAGCGGCCCCTGCTCTCGCCGCGCGGGGCGCTGTTCACCGGCGGCCTGGACAGGGTCGCCGCCATGGACGAGGCGCAGCGCGCCTTCGCGGCGCTGGTGCCCTCGGTGCGGCGCACCGATCCGGCCGAGACCGCGCGGCTGCATCCGCTGATGCGCGCCGAGGCGATGGCCGGCGGCGGCATCTTCGAGCCGGAGGCGGAGGATATGGACGTGGCCGCCATCCATGCCGGGTTCCTGCGCGGCGCCCGCGCGGCCGGCGCGATGCTGCGGCTGGAGGCCGAGATCGTCGGGCTGGAGCGTCGCGGCGGGCTGTGGCACCTCGCGCTCGCGGGAGGCGACCGCATCGAGGCCAGCCACGTTGTGAACGCCGCCGGCGCCTGGGCCGATCTGCTCGGCCAGATGGCCGGGGCGACCCCGATCGGTCTGGTGCCCAAGCGCCGCACCGCCTTCACCTTCGCCGCCCCCGCCGGCGTCGAGATCGGCGCCCTACCGATGGTGGTCGATTTCGACGAGACCTTCTATTTCAAGCCCGAGGTCGGCCGGTTCCTGGGGTCGCTCGCCGACGAGACCCCCTCCCCGCCCTGCGACGCCCAGCCCGAGGAGCTGGACCTCGCCATCGCCGTCGACCGGATCGAGACCCACACCAGCCTGCGGATCCCCCGCATCCTCAGCAAATGGGCGGGCCTGCGCAGCTTCGTCGCCGACAAGAACCTGGTGATCGGCCCCGACCCCGCCGCGCCCGGCTTCTTCTGGCTGGCCGGCCAGGGCGGCTACGGCATCCAGACCGCGCCCGCGGCCGGCCGGATCGCGGCCGCTCTGGCGCTCGGCAAGCCCCTGCCCGCCGATGTGGCCGCTCTCGGGGTGAGGGCGTCCGCCCTCGCCCCGGCCCGGTCGGGGATTGGATCACCTTCCGGCGATCACGGTTAGGTGATCGGCCGATCACGACCGCCTCTCCGAACCCTGATTTCCCCGGAGCGGGCCGGCTTGCGAGTGTCCGATCGCGGTCCGGTCTACCGGGCCGGTCGCAGTCAAATCATCCATCCATAGGGAGCTTCGTATGAACAAGGCCAGCATGATCGCCGCCACCGCCGCCGCCATCTTCGCCATCGGCGCCGTCGGCGCCGCCAACGCGCAGGGCAAGGTCAAGTGCGGCGCGAACAACTCGTGCAAGGGCACCAGCGCCTGCAAGTCGGCCAACTCGGCCTGCAAGGGCATGAACGCCTGCAAGGGTCAGGGCTGGACCGAGGCGTCGAGCGCCGCGGATTGCACGGCCAAGGGCGGCAAGGTCCTCTAACACCCGCTGCCGGCCCTCCGGGCCGGTGACGACACACGGGCGCCCGCGACCTCGCTGGGCGCCCGTGCCATTTCCGGTACGATGCCGACCATGCTTCTTCCCGACGACCGCTTCGGCCTGGGCCTGCGGACCGACCACTACGAGGAGATCGCCGACGGCGGCGCGCGCGTCGGCTGGTTCGAGGCGCTGAGCGAAAACTACATGGTGGAGGACGGCGGGCCGCTGCGCTGGCTCGACCGGCTGCGCCGCGACACACCGATGGCGCTGCACGGCGTGTCGATCTCGATCGGCTCGGTCGATCCGCTGGACGGGCGCTACCTCGACGACCTCGCGCGGCTCGTCGATCGGGTCGAGCCGATGTGGGTGTCGGACCATCTCTGCTTCACCGCGCTGGATGGCGTGCAGATGCACGACCTCCTGCCGTTGCCCTACACCGAAGAGGCGCTGAACCATCTCGTGCCGCGCATCCAGACGGTGCAGGATCGTCTCAAGCGCCGCCTCGTGCTCGAGAACGTGTCGAGCTACATCGCTTACGACGCCTCGGAGATGACGGAGTGGCACTTCCTGGCCGAGCTCGCGCAACGTGCCGATTGCGAGCTCCTGCTCGACGTGAACAACGTCCATGTCAGCGCCTTCAACCACGGCTGGAACCCGCTCGATTTCCTGGCCGCGATTCCGACGGACCGCGTGCGCCAGTTCCATCTCGCGGGCCACAGCCACAACGGCACGCACATTGTCGACACGCACGACCACCCGGTCGCCGATGAGGTCTGGACGCTCTACCGCGCGGCGGTGGAGCGGTTCGGGCCAGTCCCCACGATGATCGAGCGCGACGCCCGCATCCCGCCCTATGAAGAGCTTCTGGCCGAGCTGGAGATCGCCCGCCGCCTCGCCTCCGAGGAGACGCCGGCATGAGCGCCAATGCCGGCTCCCTCGCCGACCTGCAGCGCGCCTTCCAAGCCTTCATGCTCGCAGGCGACACCGGCTTCGCGACCAAGGTCCGCAGCGGCGGGCGGGCGAGCCGCGAGATCGGCCTCGCCGTTTACCGCGACGGCTATGCGCTACGGCTGATCGAGGCGCTTGAGATCGACTACCCCGGCCTGATGGCGATGGCCGGGCCGGCCGACTTCGAGCTGATGGCCCGCGCCTTCATCGCGGCCCACCCGTCCCGCCATCCCTCGGTCCGCTGGTTCGGCCGGCACCTCGCGGCCTTTCTGGCCGCCACGCCGCCGTTCAGCGCGACGCCGGCCGCCGCCGAAATGGCGCGCTTCGAATGGGCGTTGGGCGAGGCGTTCGACGCCGCCGACACGATCCCGATCGATGCCGACGCGCTGATGTCGCTGGCATCGGACTCTTGGCCTGGCCTCATGCTGGACCCGGTACCGTCGTTCCGTCGACTCACGCTCGCGTATGCGATCCCGCAGGCCTGGGCCGTCCGCGAGCAAGCGCCGCCGGGCGAGCTTGGCGTGGACCCTGCCGACCGGCCCACGCCCTGGGCGATCTGGCGCGCCGACGAAACCTCAACTTACCGCTCGCTGGCACCCGACGAGGCGGCGCTGCTGGACGCGCTCGCGGCAGGCGGAACGTTCCTCGATATGGTCGGTGCCGTAGCGCCGCACACCGGCGAAGACGAGGCGCCGGCCCGCACGGCGACAACGCTGCGCCTGTTCGTCGAGGACGGAATGATCGCGCGCTTTCGTCTCTCGGACTGAACCGCAGACTATCGCTCGGGAAAGAGACCGGCGTCGCTGAAACGCGCCACGACGCGGAAGCCGCCGGCGCCATCCGGCTTGACGATCACGCCGTGCCCTTCCGGCACCTCGATACCGACGGCATCGCGCAAGGGCGGCGCGTGTCCCACCAACAGGAGGTTGCCGGGCGTCCGCGGGCGACGCGCGAACCGCGCCTTCAGCTTTTCGACCCCCGCCGCGATTTGTTCCGGTGCCTGCGACACGTGATAGGCGAGGTCCGAGTTCAGCCGCACCGGCCGCTCGAACGCGATCGCGGCGGTCTCTCGCGTGCGGCAGAACGGGCTCCCCTCGATGAAGCGAACAGAGAGGCCCCAAAGTCGGAAGCGCTCCCCGACCGCCGCCGCCTGCCGCTTTCCTTCCGCGTTGAGGTTGCGCTGCCACGAGCAGTCCGCGAGGTTACGCACCTCCGGTTCGCCCTTGGTCTCGGTCTCGGCGTGCCGCCAATAGAAGACGTAGCTGCCGCGCTTCAGATCGGCGATCAGCGCCGACACCGGATCGACCGGCACCGGCGGCGGCAAGGGCCGCTCGCCGGCGCAGCCTGCCACCAGCGCCACCAGAAAGAGAAGAAACCCTCGCCGCATGGCCTTGAATAGCATCGTCCTCCCCGTAAAGTCCCATCACGCCCGCTTGATGGAATGGTAGACATACGGGACTTAAAATCCCGAGGCCGCGAGGCCGTGCTGGTTCAAGTCCAGCAGCGGGCACCAATCGCGACCGCGGAGAGGCGAGCATGCGACTGAAGGGCAAGGTGGCGCTGATCACGGGCGCAGCGGGCGGTATGGGCGCGGAGACCGCGCGGCTCTTTGCTCGCGAGGGTGCTGAGGCCGTTGTCATCTGCGACCTGCTCGATGCCGAGGGTGCGCAGGTGGCGGCCGAGATCTCGCGCGCCGGCGCCCGCGGCTCCTACCACCGGCTCGATGTCACCGACGAGCCGGGCTGGGCCGGGCTGGTCGATCGGGTGATGGCCGACCATGGCCGGCTTGATGTGCTGGTTAACAATGCCGGCATCAGCGGCTCGGCCTTTCCCGACCTCTATGCCCGCGACGCCTGGGACAAGCTGATCGGCATCAACGCCACCGGCGTCTTCCTCGGCTGCAAGTACGGCGTCGCTGCCATGCGCAAGTCGGGCGGAGGATCGATCGTGAATCTGTCGTCGATCTCGGGCATCGTCGGCCAGGGCTATCTGCACCCCGGCTACAACGCCTCCAAGGGCGCGGTGCGGCTCCTGACCAAGAGCCTCGCGGCGCAGCACGCCAAGGAGAGCATCCGGGTGAATTCGGTGCATCCCGGCCTGATGCCGCCGATGCGGACCTCGGGCACGACCGCCGATCCTGCCCACCGCGCAAAAACGCTGGAGGGGATTCCCATGGGCCGTCCCGGCCGAGCCGATGAGGTCGCGAGCGCGATCCTGTTCCTCGCCTCCGACGAGGCCTCGTATATCACCGGCGCGGAGCTCGCGGTGGATGGCGGCTGGACCGCGGTCTGAAGGCGCGACGGTCGGTCCGGTAGTCGCCGGCCCCCCTGTGGCCAAGTCTCTGCCCATGTCCGACAATGACCGCCCCATAGCCCTCGTCACCGGCGCGAGCCGTGGTGTCGGCGCGGGCATTGCCCGCGCGTTGGGTGAGGCCGGCGCCGTGGTTTACGTCACCGGCCGCTCGACCCGCGCGGCGCCACGCAGCGACGGGCTGACCGGCACGATCGAAGAGACGGCTGAGGCCGTGACCGCCGCTGGCGGAGAGGGCATCGCGCTTGCCTGCGATCATCGCGACGAGGCCGCCGCCCAGGCCCAGATGCGGCGGATCGCCGGAGAGCGTCATCGGCTCGACGTGCTGGTGAACAACGCCTGGGGTGGCTACGAGCGCAACACGGGCGACGGCTCCTTCGCCGCGCCATTCCAGGGACTGCCGACGCACTTCTGGGCTGACATGTTCGAGGGCGGCCTGAAGCCCGCGTTCCTCACGACTCGGCACGCACTCCCACTGATGACGACCCCACGGCCAGTCGATGTGCCTCCGCGGACAATCGTGAATGTGGTCGCCTGGGCGTTCGGCGAGTATCTCGGCAATCTCTGGTATGACGTCGCCAAGGCGGCGGCGATCCGGATGATCGAGGGCCTGGCGCGCGAAACCGCTCC
>VGCH01000054.1 GCA_016870115.1 Alphaproteobacteria bacterium
CCTGGCGGCAGGCGGCATCGGAAAAGCGCCCCAGCATCAGGGCGGCGAACCCCAACGTGGCGCCATCAAGCGGCCGGTCCGGGGACAGGGCGGGCAGGCCGGCCTCGATCTCGTGCACCGCGCCGGCCGCAAGCCCGCCCTCGGGCAGCCGGGCATCGAGAGCAGCCAGCCCCAGCGGCACGGCCCGGCCGAGCCCGGCAACCAGGCCGGGGACGGCCCCCGACTGGCGCTCCAGCCGCCGGACCCGCTCGCGCAAGGCGGCCGGAATAGGGGCCGCTCCCGGGTCGTTGGCCGGCCGACGGGGAAGCGTTGGAGAGGCAAGGGCGTTGAGGGAAATGACCGGCATCGTCCCCTCGGCTGGCAGGGATGGGGATTGTTTGTTCTGTTTTTGTTCTAGTCTTTTCCGAAGCCGGGAGTCAATGCCGGGGGCGGTGAACGGTCTGTTGTCGGGGATCGTTCCGTGCCCGGCGGGCTGAAGCCTCTCGCGTCCGGCATGACTGCGGACGAAATCCGTGCCCGCTTGCCCGCATGCAGGGACGGACCGCATCATCGGACCGGCCATCCTTGGGGAGACCGCCATGCCCGTCCGGTTCCTGCTCGCCCTTCTCGCCGCGGCGCTGCTCGCGGGCCCGGCGGCGGCGCGGTGTTCGAAAAATCTGGTGGAGCTCGGCGGCGGCATCGCAGTCGCCTCGCTCGACGGCGTGGCGATCGCCGAACGCGGCACCGACAGTCGCGCCATCGTGACCTTCGTGGGCCACGCCAGCTTCCAGATCGACACGCCGCAGGGCGCGCGCGCCATCACCGACTACAACGGCGTGAACGGGTTTGGCCGCCGGCCCGACGTTGTCACGATGAACAACGCCCACTCCACGCACTACACCGACAGTCCCGAGGACGGCATCGCCCACGTGCTGCGCGGCTGGCCCTCACGACAGGGCGAGACCGAGGCCAAGCACGATATCGACTTCAGGGATCTCAAGGTCTGGAACGTGCCGACCAATGCGCGCTCGTGGGGCGACGGTGATGTGCGCATCAACGGTAATTCGATCTTCGGCTTCCGCATCGGCGATCTCTGCCTCGCCCATCTCGGCCACCTCCATCATCGCCTGACACCCGAGCATCTGGACGAGCTCGGCCGCATCGACATCCTGATGGTGCCGATCGACGGCTCCTTCACCATGGGCCAGCCGCTGATGGTCGATGTGATCCGCCAGATCTCGCCCAAGATCGTGCTGCCGATGCACTATTGGGGGCGCGGTCAGCTCGACCGGTTCCTCGCCCTGATGGAGGCATTGCCGCACGAATTCATCTGGCCCGACCGACCCGTGCTCGACATCAGCCGCGCCGACCTGCCGGACAAACTGACCGTGATCGCCGTCGCCGGCTCGGGCGGGGACTAGAGCGTCCGCCGCCCGCTCTCGAAGCCTGCCAGAAAGCGCACCAGATTGCGGCCGAGATCGTCGCTCAGATAGCCGCCTTCCTGCACCAGAACCGTGGGCAGGCCGACGCCCGCGATTCGCCCCGCCATCGCCGCGAAGCCATCGCCGGTCACGCGCAGCCCCTGCAGCGGGTCGCTCTCGCTTGCATCCAGCCCGAGTGCCACCACCAACGCATCCGGCGCGAAGGCGCGGACCCGCGCGAGCGCCGTCTCGCCGGCGGCCAGCCAGGCGGCGTCTCCACTTCCCATCGGCAGCGGCAGGTTGAGATTGAACCCCGCGCCGGCGCCGGTGCCGCTCTCATGCGCATGGCCCCAGAAGTAGGGGTAGTAGTCAGCCGGATCGGCGTGGATCGACACCGTCAGCACGTCGTCGCGTTCCCAAAAGATGCCCTGCGTGCCGTTGCCGTGGTGCACATCAACGTCGAGGATCGCCACGCGTGCATGACGTGTGCGCAGCCGCTGGGCGGCGATGGCGGTGTTGTTGAGGAAACAGAATCCGCCGGCCATGTCGGCATAGGCGTGATGACCGGGCGGCCGGCAGAGCGCATAGGCCTCGCGCGCGCCCTCCAGCACCGTGTCGGCCGCACTGGCGGCGACATGGGTGGCGGCGAGGGCTGCGTCCCAGGTGCCGGGGCCGATCGGGCAGGCCGTGTCGACCTGATGCCAGCCGGCGCGGCCCACCAGACTGCGCGGGTAGGTGGCGGGGTAGCGCGCGGGATGGACGTTGGGCAGCACCTCAGGTCCCGCGCCCGCGAGGCTCGCCCAATCGCGCGCGGCGTGCTGCAGAAAATCGAGATAGTCGGCGCCGTGAATAGACTTGGCGGGCGCCAGACCCTGCGCCCTCGGCGCGGCGATCTCGTGACCCGCGTCGCGCGCCGCACTCAGGAGCCGCGTCGCCCGCTCGGGTTGCTCGGCACTCTTCTGTCGTGTCCCGCGCACCCAGAACATCTCGGGGTCGTGTGCGGCGTGTCGATCGCTGAAGAAGACTTTCATGGAATCCCTACCGCCTTGGCTGCGCGCAACGCCGCGATCTCGCTGGCGGCGTAACCCAGCTCGCCCAGAATCTCCAGCGTATGCTCGCCGATCTCCGGCGAGCGTCGCCGCACCTCGGCCGGCGCCGCCGACAGGCGCAAGGGGTTGACCGGAGCGGTGACCGGACCCAGCCCCGGATACTCGAGCTCGACCAGCGCAGCCCGCGCCTTGACGTGCGGATTGTCGATCAGGTCGCCGACTCGCTCGACGGCCGAGCAGGGCATGCCGGCAGGGATCAGGCGTCCCAGCAGTTCCTCGGCGGTATGGGCGGCGAAATGCGCTTCGATCAGCGGCTCCAGCGTCGCGCGATGGGCGATGCGACCGTCATTGGTCGCGAAGCGCGCGTCGTTCAGCCAATCATGGCGCTCCAGCGCGGTGCAGAGAATGCGCCAGAAGGAATCGTTGGTGCCGGCGACGAACACCGCCTTGGTGCGAGTCGCAAACACCCGCAACGGAAACAGCAGCGAGTTGGACGTGCCCATCCGCACCGGATTCTCGCCGGTGCGGGCGAAGTTGGTCAGCCAGTGGCCCATCATGTGCAGGCCGACCTCGAACAACGACAGATCGAGCCGCTGGCCGAGCCCCGTCTTGTGACGATGAAGCAGCGCGAACGCGATGCCGGCAGCGCAGAACGAACCGGTGCAATAGTCGATCGGCGCGGTGCCGACCCGGCAGATCTCGCCGCCTTCGGGGCCGGTCGCGTCCATCAGCCCGACCTCGGCCTGGATGCAGGGATCGTAGCCGGCGCGCGGCGCGTAGGGGCCGGTCTGGCCGTAGCCCGAGATCGAGGCATAGACGAGACGGGGGTTGGCCGCGTGCAGCGTTTCCCAGCCGAAGCCCAGCCGGTCGATCACGCCCGGCACGAACGCTTCCATGAACACATCGGCGCGGTGCACCAGCTTCATCAGCACGTCGCGGCCGCCCGGCGTGCGCAGATCGAGCGCCAGCCCGCGCTTGTTGCGGTTCATGCCGGGGACCCAGGCGCCGCCCAGCGTCGGCCGGAAATGCTCGCCATGCAGCGGCTCGACCTTGATCACATCGGCGCCCATGTCGCCCAGGATCTGACCGGCGGTGGGACCGGCGATGACTTGCGTGAGGTCGAGGACGAGCGTGTCGGACAGGGGCTTCATGGCAGCAACCTCCCAAGCGCCGTCGTGCGACGCAAGGGGCGGGCTATTGTCCCAGCAGGCGCCAGTTCAGCAACGTTCGCATGTCTCGCCGCCCGTCGGCGACCAGCAGGACCACGACTCGCGCTCCTACAACCGTGTAGATGGTCCGGAACGGCCCAGTGATGGCCTGACGAAACTCGCGATGTCCGAGACCGAGCATTTCCCGCGGATGCGCGCCGCGATTGGGAAAGGTGGCGAGACTTGCCAAAGCGGCTTCGATCATGTCCGCGACGTGGAGGGCCCGGTCGACGGACTCGCGCGAAGCGACATAGTCCAGGATGTCGTCGATATCCCGTCGTGCGCCCCGCGTGAGCTCGACGGCGTAGCGTTTCACCGCGGCGCTTTCCGGCGCAGCAGGCGCTTTCGCGCGTTCGCCATCGCCTGTTGGGCCGGCTCGACGCGTCCGGCCGCAGCCTCGGCCTTGCCAAGGGCGAGTATCTTCAGCATCGCCAGAGCCTCCTGGGTCTTTTCCCAGGAGTGGATGTCCTGCACGATGGCGGTGGCTTCGCCGTTCTGGGTGATGATCATCGGCTCGGCGCCGCGGCGCATCTCGTCGATGATCTCGGCGGCGTTGGCCTTGAAGTAGCTGATCGGCTTGATGCGGGAGGCGCTGGGCATGGTATTGGTTTCCCTAAGAGTCCCAATTTAGTCCCAATTCGGTCCAACGACAATCGGAGCCGCCATGTCCGCCCGCCAGCGCCCCAACCTCGCCATCGACCGCGACCGGCTCTGGGCCAGCCTTATGCAAATGGCCGAGATCGGTGCCACGCCCAAAGGAGGCGTCTGCCGCATCGCGCTCACCGACCTCGATCGCCAAGGCCGCGATCTGTTCGTGCGCTGGGCGCGCGAGGCCGGCTGCTCCATCCGCGTCGATCGCGTCGGCAACATCTTCGCCCGTCGCGAGGGCCGCGATCCGGCCCGTGCGCCGGTGATGACCGGCAGCCATCTCGATACCCAGCCGACCGGCGGCAAGTTCGACGGTGCCTATGGGGTGATGGCCGGGCTCGAAGTGGTGCGGGCGCTGAACGATGCGCAGTACGTCACCGAGGCGCCGATCGAGGTCGCGGTCTGGACCAACGAGGAGGGCTGCCGCTTCGCGCCGGCCATGGTCGCGTCGGGCGTGTTCGGCGGAGCGTTCGATCTCGACTATGCGTTGTCGCGCACCGACCGCGAGGGCATGCGCTTCGGCGACGCGCTGGCGGCCATCGGCTATGCCGGGGCGGAGCCGGTGGGGGGCCGACCGGTCGCGGCATTCTTTGAGGCGCATATCGAGCAGGGGCCCATCCTGGAGCGCCGCCAAAAAACCATCGGCGTGGTGACCGCGGCGCAAGGCCAGCGCTGGTACGAGATCGTCTGGACCGGGATGGAAAGCCATGCCGGCACCACCCCGATGGAGGGCCGGCGTGATGCGCTGGTCGGCGCGGCCGAACTGATCGTGGCGGCGCGGCGGATCGGCGAGCGGCCGGATGGCCGCGCCACGATCGGTGTGATCGAAAGCGCCCCGCAGGCGCGCAACACGA
>VGCH01000055.1 GCA_016870115.1 Alphaproteobacteria bacterium
GTCGCAAGGCGACGGATGTCGAGCAGCAGGTCAAGCGGAGCCGCAGCGGGCAACTTGGCGGCCAGCGCATCCACCGCGGTGTCCGGCTCGTCTTCGGTGACGGCAGTGAAGGGGGCGGCCGTGGCCAGCGGGCGTAACGCCGGGCCGAGAAGCTACGGCAAGGTCCGATCCCACACCGCGAGGTTCACCTCCGCCCGCAGCACGTGGAGCAGCACCTCAGGCTCAGCGCCGGAGATCGCGGCAGCGCGGCGGCGCGGGCTCCCACCGGGGTGGAGCGACGGGGCAATCGCGTCAGCGGGAAATGAGTCGAGCATCAGGCCGGCCATGCGATGACGTCCTCAGCGTCGGCGCGAAGCCAATCGAGCGGTGGCAGCCGGGCGAGGATTCCGGCGCGCAGCCGTTCGGGTCGGTCAGCGCGGGGCAGGAAGCCGTCGGCACGCGCCTGATGCGCACGGGCAACGGCCAGCAGATCCGCAGCACCCTCGGGATCCGCCGACAGGTCGCCGAACACATAGCCGACCTTGCCCGGCGCCATTACGGCCGCGGCGCAGGCACGCTTGCAGCCGGACAGGCAGGCGATGCCGATGACGCGAATGGCGCAGTCGTCGGCGGCTGCCGCGCGTGCTGCGGCGAGCAGCGCGGCGCCAGCGCGAGGGGATTCCGGATCGGCGCCGGCGGCGCGGCAGCGGGTACAGACCAGGATGGTGGAGGGTTCAGGAGAGGGTGGCATGGCTTATGTTGTGTGATAACATCTCACAATGCGCAAGAGCCTTGCCACTTCCTCCGTGACATCCCACGCCTGCGCCAGCCCTGCCATCCTCGCGCCGGGCGAAGGGATCGGGCGCGGCAGGGTTTCACGCAATCAGGACTTGGTGCTCAGCGTGCTGCGCGCTGCGGCCGGGCAGGCCTTGACCGCCTATGAGGTCCTGGCGCGTCTTGAGGCGGCTCGGGTGCGTGGGCCGCAGACCGTCTATCGGGCGCTGGACGCGTTGCGGCAGGCGGGCCTTGTGCATCGGATCGAGAGTATCAACGCCTTCACGGTCTGCGTGCACGCCGATGGTACCGGGGCGCACGGCGCGAAGAGGCACGGTCCCGGTCCACATCATGTTCATCTCCACCGACCTGCCTTTGCGGTGTGCCGTGACTGTAGAGCCATCCAGGAGCTTGATGACGCTCCTTTAGCCGCCGCGCTGGGCGTCGTGGCGGATCGCACGGGTTATCGCGTAAGGGAGCGAGTCATCGAACTGGTCGGAGTCTGTCCGACCTGCGCGAAGACATCACAAGAATCCGCCGTCGGCTGACGTGGGTCGATCATTGGTCCCGTCAAATATGCCAAAATGTGACATCGTGGCGCCGCGACGATTGTTTTCGCCGCAATAAACGGGAAAAATCGGAATTCGCGATGCTGACCTTCGTGCCGGGTTGATTCGGCATCCACGAGTGGCGCAACAAATCTCTATCGCGAGCTGCCGTGGTTGCCGGCCACGAATTGATCATAGGTATCCCATTCCTTGGGCTCGTCGAGTTCGTTGGCCCATCGCTTGTCGGGGGCATCATCCGGATAAAGGAGTAGCGAGATGGTCATTTCGTTCGAAGGCGAGATGTTAAAGTCTAGTCATAATATGACGATTGCTGGAGTTTGTTGGGGACAGAGGCCGGGGCGCGTAGCCATAGGCGAAGCGTAGCGCCCCGGCCGGTTCACTGGATAGACCGCCATGACGATGACCGAACGCAAGGTGATCAAGGCCAAGGCCGGCCTGCTGGAACTGGCCAAGCAACCGGGTAGCGTGACCCAGGCGTGCCGGGTGATGGGCTAGTCGCGGGACAGCTTTTACCGCTTCCGCGATCTGTACGAGAAAGGCGGCGACCTGGCCCTGGCCGAAATGACCAGGGCCAAGCCCAACCTGAAGAACCGGGCGAGCCCGGAACTCGAAGCGGCCGTCGTGGCCATCGCCATCGACGAGCCCGCCTGGGGTCAGGCGCGTGCCGCCAACGAGTTGAAGAAGCGTGGCACTGAGGTCTCCCCCTTCGGTGTCCGCTGCATCTGGCTGCGCCATGATCTGGAAACCGTGAAGAAGCGGCTCAAGGCGCTGGAGGCCAAGGTCGCCCAAGAGGGCGGCGTGCTCACCGAAAGCCAGTTGGTGGCCCTCGAAAAGAACAAGGCCGACAAGGAGGCCCACGGCGAGTTCGACAGCGAGCACCCCGGCTACTGCTTGGCGCAGGACACCTTCTATGTCGGCACCCTGAAGGGAGTCGGCCGGGTCTACCAGCAGACGGTGATCGATACCTATTCGAAGCTCGGTTTTACCAAGCTCTATACCCGCAAGACACCGCTCACCGCGGCCGACATCCTTAATGATCGGGTGATCCCGTTCTTTGGCGAGCAGGGGATCCGCATCGGCCGCATGCTGACCGATCGCGGCACCGAGTATTGCGGCGCCCACGACCGGCACCAGTATGAGCTCTACCTCGCCGTCGAGAACATCGATCAGACCAGGACCAAGGTGAAGAGCCCGCAGACCAACGGTATCTGCGAGCGTTTCCACAAGACCCTGATCGATGAGTTCTACCGTGTCGCCTTCCGCAAGCGGCTCTACGGCACAGTGGAACTGTTGCAGGCCGATCTCGACGACTGGATGATGACCTATAACAAGGTGCGCACCCATCAGGGCCGCTGGTGCTTCGGAAAGACCCCGATGCAGACTTTGCTCGACAGCGCCGATCTGGCGCGCGAAAAGCAGAACCCCGGCTCGGCCGCATAGCCGCGTCAGCCGACAGTCTCGATCGGGCGGACACCCACCACGCCAAATCGAACGAACGTCAGACCAAGTATAGACTTCTACACAGCCTCCAGGATCTGATCGATGATACCGATGAACGGGCCCAGCTTCGGCCGGGCCGGCGGCAGGCTGCGCCGGTACCCGGGCGGAACCGAGAAAGCCAGCATCTTCGCTTCCGTCCGAGGATCCAGCCCGAACCGCCGAGCCGCCTCACGACGGCTCAGACCCTCAATCCGAACCGCATGGCGAACCTGCCTGTAAAGTTCCACGCCCTTCATCCCTCCGCCCTCTGCCAAAACCGCAAAGAGCTATCTGCTGCCGGATTTTTACTCCGGCGCAACCGGACAATCCGGCCGCTTCAGTGAGGAATTTTTGCTCCGGCGCTTACATGCCATCGACGCGCGTTTCGCGGCGGCGGACTCGCCGATGCGCGTGCGGCGCTGATCACGATGCGCGCCGGCGTCAGCCCTGCGCGCGCAGCCAAAGCGCGGTGCGCGCCGCGCCGCCAAAGGCGAAGAGATGGATTCCCTCGGGCGCCAGGTCGGGCTCGGCCGCCACGCCGGCGGCGAGCCCCTCCAGTACGGCGGACGGGTCGCGCGTCGCGGTCAACCGCGCGATCGCGGCGCCGTGCAGCGCCAGGGCGCGGACCGAATTGCCGACGCCGCAGCGCAAGGCGAATTTCATCAGCGCGGCGAGGCTGGCCGGGCCCGCGAGCCCGACGCGCAGCGGCGCCGCGATGCCCGTCGCGCGCAGGCGGCGGACGAAGTCGAGGATCGGCTGGGCCTCGAAGCAGAATTGCGAGACGATCCCCGTCGCGATCCCCTGCGCGGCGGCACGGGCGAGCTTCGCGCGCAGGGCCGCGTCCAACGTCGCGGGATCGATGCGCGGATTGCCTTCGGGATAGGCAGGCAGGCAGAGCCGCCGGAACCCGTGACGCGCGAACAATCCCGTGTCCAGCGCCGACAGGCCTGAGTCGAGCGCACCGAGCGCACGATCGCGATCGCCGCCGACCAGCATCGCCGTGCGCGTCCCGGCCTCGCCGGACAGCCGCGCGAGGAAGTCGCCGAGTTGCGTGTAGCCCGACAGGAAACGCGCAGCGACATGCGGCACCGGCTCCAGCCCCGCGCGGGCGAGCAGCCGGGCGGCGGCGACGCTACGTTGATGTGTCTCGCCCGCGATCCAGGGCAGAAATACGGCGCTGCCGGGCGGCAGCAGGTCGCAGGCCGCCGCGAGCCCGGCATCGTCGCGCGGCGCGATCTCGATCGAGGCGCCGGTGAGCAAGGCGCGTGCGGCGGGTTCAGTCGCGTTTGCGGGAAACGACACAGGATTCATCCCAGAACCAGAGGGCGCCATGCCTAGCGAGGACCTCGCGCGTGGCGTCGAGATAGCGGCCCCGTCCCCGATCGCGACCTCGAGCTGCGCGTCCTCGATCTGCGCGACGTAGATGGCCGCGCTCCAGCCGCGAAGAGCGTCGAGGTGCCGATCGATGACCCGATCGCGCTGGGCAGGGTGTGCATGTGGTAGCGGAACAGCGAGCGGGCGTCGGCATAGGCGCTGAAATTGAGCCCGCGCGCGGCCGCGCCGAGTTCCGCCTTCACCGCCTTGGGCAGCGCATGCCGGTCATGGACCAAGGGATACTCGCCGGGCCAGACGCGCTGGACGATCTCGAGCCCCGGATCGCCGCCATGCGACTGCACGCCGAGCAGCCGGCCGCCGGGCCCGAGCGCCCGGGCGAGCGGCGCGACCACCCGGCGAGCCTTGAACTCCAGCG
>VGCH01000056.1 GCA_016870115.1 Alphaproteobacteria bacterium
GGCTTGCCAAGCCCGATAATCACCAAGACCTGGACGAAGGTGACAGACGGAATGGCTCACGCCAGCGTGGAGCGGACCGCTTCCCACAACGCAAAGCTTTCGGCGCCGCCGAGATCGCGCGGATGCGGTCGTACAGCGGTGTTGACCATGACCAGTTTGCGCGACGGGTCCACGAACATGTACTGGCCCCGCACGCCGAACAGGCCGAAACCGCCGTTGCTTCTGGGATGGACCCAGGTCTGGAAGCCGTAGCCGAAGGCGCGCCCAGTCTGCGACGGCGTGAAAGCTGGCCGCGTCATTTCCACGATCCACGCTTTTGGAATCACCTGCCGGCCGCCAGTGCTGCCGTACGCCGCCAGCACTCGGCCAAGGCGGGCGTAGTCGCGCAGCGTGGCGTTGAAGCCCATATATCCGATCGCGAGACCGGAGCGATCGGTGAGCCAAGTCGCATACGCCTCCGTGCCGATCGGCTGCCAGATTCGCTCCGCAAAAACCTCTTCGAGCCGGCGCCGGAACGCTGCCTGCAGCACCATCGCCAAGACGAACGTCTCAGCGGAGGCGTAGTACCAGCGACGTCCAGGCTCCGAGATCCGTTCGTTGAACTGCCGCACTACCGCCGCCCCACCGGGGCTCTGGCCACCGAAGGAGGCGCGGCTTAGTCGCGCCGAATCGTCAGTGCCGTCGTACTCTTCGCGGAACCGCACGCCAGAGGACATCGTGAGCAGATGCCGTATGTTTGTCCTGCCGTATTCAAGATCGGCAAGGGCCGGCTCGTAGTCGTGGGCGAGGTCGTCGATCGAGCGGATCCGCCCGTCCTCGACCGCCAGCCCGACGAGTAGCGCGATCAGCGTCTTTGCCATCGAGAAGGAGGTCAGCCGCATCGCATCGGTGCGGGCGTACTGGTAGCGCTCGACCAGGATCGTGTCGCCGCGGGCGATCAGCAGCCCGGTGACGGGATTGCGATCGAGATACTCGTCAAGCGAGTAGCGGCCGCCTCCGAGAGACGGCGGACCCGTGTAGTGGAGGCTCGGCTCCCGCGTCGCCCTACTCCAGGGCGAGGGTGCCAGCGCCATGGAACACCGCAGACGGGAAGATCTCGTCGAGGCGCGAGAACGAGTCCACGGAAGCCTCGGGCCGCCACCAGTTCTGGCGGTCAGCCCGTCGAAACGTGCTGGACGGACTGCCCAGCGTCGAAATCAGCGGGCCATCCGCGCGCCGACCGATCCCGTCACGATGGACAAAAGGACCGATGTTGGGGCCGCTCGTCTGGCATCCCGACAGGAAAGGCAATGCAGCCGTGGCCGTGATGAAAACGCGGCGGCTGATGGCCGGCTTCTGCCTACGGAACTTGGAGGCAGAGCTTGGCAGGCTCATGACCAGTTCTCGAGAGGGGAACCACCTCTCAATTTAGTTAGAACCTGTCCGTCGGCCAAGCTCGTCGAGATCGCGGCCCTCGAAGGGCCCGTCCTCACGATTGGCGAGACGGCCGCGGTCACGGGACGATCGTACTTGGTGACCATGACGGGCGCGGCCCGGGCTAGGTCGATCAGCTCGCCGAAATTGTTTTTTGCGTCTGCAGACGTGATGGAGCGCATGTGGTCTTCCTTAGGTGAGCCAGTCTTGGCCGAATTAGACAACAGCGCAATGGTCGAATCGTCCGGCGTGGGGGATTCAGGCTCGGCGACGGCGCTAACCGTTAAATTTGCCGAAATCCCGCATCGAGCTGCTCCCGCCACCCCACCGGAAACGGCTCCATCAGCCCCGCCAGCGTCATCTCCGCCGGCTGTCGCCCGTCGAGGATCGCCTCGACGATGGCCGGCGCCAACAGGGTCATCCGGAGCACCCGACTGACGTAGGACGGGTTGATCTTCTCGGCCTTAGCAATCTCGTCGATGGTCCCGTAGACCCCGGTCTCCAGCAGCTTGCACCACCGAAACCCGCGCGCAATGGCCTTGATCATGGTGCTGTCGATCCGGGCGCGCGGGGTAACCCAGGGCGATGCCCCGTCCGGGGTGATGACCTGCTTGCGGCCGCCCCGTTTGCGGATGGTGAATGGCACCTCGATCGTGACCGTCTGAATCGGCTCCATTACGCCGCCCTCCGGGGAGCGGCCGCGATCCCGGCCAGGTCTCGGACCATGCGGGCAAGACCCTGCACCCTCAGGCGGACCTTGAGCCCGGCAACGCCGACCTCGACGCGCTCGACCAGGAGTTGGACGATACGTGCCTGCTCGGCGGGGAACAGCTCGTCCCAAAGCGGGTCGAGGCCTTCCAAGGCTTCCCTGACTTCGGCCTCGGACAGACCGTCGATCTCGGGCCGTGCAGACCGCCATGTGCCGACGATCACCTCCGGGGCGCGAAGCAGACCGCGCAGCTGGTCGATCACCGCGCCCTCGATCTCGGCGGCGGGCACGCGCCCGACCGGGCAGGCATCGGCGCCGCGCTTCAGGACCGACTGGCTGACATAGTAGCGGTAGAGCTTGTCGCCCCGCCGCGTGTGCGTCGGCGTCATGGCGCAGCCGGTCGGCCCGAAGATGAGGCCCTTCAGAAGAGCCGGTGTCGCGGTGCGTGTCCGGCCTGCGCGCACCCTCGGGCTCTCCCCCAGGATTCCGTGCACCTTGTCCCACAAGGCGCGCGTGATGATGGCTTCGTGCTCGCCGGGATATGCCGTGCCCTTGTGCACGGCGTCACCGATATAGACCCGATTGTTGAGCAGCTTGTAGAGGAAGCCCTTGTCGACGAGCCGGCCGCGCCGTGTCCGCACGCCCTCGGCGGCGAGGGTCCGCGCCAGAGCCGTTGCCGAACCCACCTCGACGAAGCGCTCGAAGATCATCCGGACACTCGCGGCCTCGGCATCATTGACCACCAGCTTGCGGTCCCGGACCTCGTAGCCGAATGGCACGAATCCGCCCATCCACATGCCGCGCTTGCGCGAGGCGGCGATCTTGTCGCGGATGCGCTCGCCGATCATCTCGCGCTCGAACTGGGCGAAGCTGAGCAGGATGTTGAGCGTAAGCCGCCCCATGGACGTCGTGGTGTTAAACGACTGGGTCACGCTGACGAAGGTGACCCCGCCGCGATCGAACACCTCGACCAGCTTCGCAAAATCCATCAGCGAGCGGCTAAGCCGGTCGATCTTGTAGACCACGACCACATCGACGCGGCCGTCCTCGATATCCGCGAGGAGTCGCTTCAGCGCCGGCCGCTCGAGCGTGCCGCCGGAGAACCCGCCATTATCATAGCGGTCGGCGAGTTCCACCCATCCTTCCGACTTCTGGCTGGCGATAAAGAACTCGACTTCCGGGCATGAAGACGGATGAGGCCGCTTGCCAGGATTTCGCCGATTTCGGCGACGCGTTCGTCCGCTGTCATAAGTTCTGGCTTCAGTGGATTCATGATCAATCGCCGTACCGACGATTGAAGATGATCGCGCCAGAGCGATCAGAAAATCGAAATCAGATGATCAGCGAGGCGCTGCGGCGAAGAAAGCAGCTGAGCGAAAACGCCCGCTCGCCTTGGCGGCTTTTCAGTGACGCGGACCGGCGGCTTCCAGTTTGACATCGAACGACAGGAAGCGATCGAACAGCGGAGTCTTGCGATAGGAGTGCCTCTTCTCGAGGCGCCGCTCGGGGATGTCGTCCTGCCTGTAATCGAGAAGTCCGAACCACCGAAGAGGACGAAGGACGGTCGCCTCCATCGCGTGCCTGCCTGTGTCCCATGTCGATTCCAGCACGCCATTGATGGGAATCGTGCACATGCGGGTCAGTCGTTCCGGCGGTTGCCAGTCGTTGGCGGCGATCGACAGCGACCACAGGACGATGCCGATATCGTGTTGCGGCCATCCGTGATGCAAGCCACGACCGAGATAGCCGAGGTCGAGGCGCCATAGCGCGAGATGAAAGAGAACCGCTTGCAGTGCCTTTTGGTGGGGTTCCTTTAAAAGCTTTCGCCCTGCTGGCGTGACCTTGAGGTGGCCCTTGTCACGGCGGACCAGCTTGCCTGCTTCGGCGACATGACGAACGAAGAAGAGCGGCAGGAAATCCGGCTCGTTGATCACCTTGTGAAGCCGAAACGCTTCTGCCTTGTCGAACCCGGGCCATGTGAACAGGTCGCACATCTCGGCCACGACGCCACGCGACAGGTTGCCGGTAGCCGTCATCTTCAATCCAGGACACCCCGCGGCAGCGCGCAACAGTATCAGGGCGTTCCGAGCGACGGCGGATTGCTGAACCTCGCCGTCTGCGAGATCGGCGGCAAGCCGGATCGGTCCTGCCGTTGGCGAGGGTGGTCGCCTCAGCGCGTTGAAGCTCGCTAGATCCAGCAGGGTC
>VGCH01000057.1 GCA_016870115.1 Alphaproteobacteria bacterium
AGGTGCACGAAGCCCGGCAGGATGTTGGTGCGTCCGCCGCCGAAGGTGACCAGGCTGACGGCGAAGGTCAGCAGCAACAACACGGTGTCGCGCAGATCGACACCGAGCTCGAGCGGCAGGCCGAGCAGCAGGACCAGCAGGCTGACGGCGGGAATGGTGAGGCCGATGGTGGCAAGCGAGGAGCCCAGCGCCAGGTTGAGGCTCTTCTGCAGCTCGTTGCGCCGCGCCGCACGCAGCGCCGCGACGGTCTCGGGCAGCAGCACCAGCAACGCCACCAGGAGTCCGATCGTCTCGGACGGCGCGCCCACCCGCGCGACCGCCGTTTCGATCGAGCCCGCGATGCCCTTGGCCAGCAGCACGACAGCGGCGAGCCCGACCAGCAACAGGACGATGCTTTCCCAGAGCTGACGGGAGTCGGGCGGCTCGTGAGAGTCGTCGCCATTGCCTGAATCCGAGAGAAAGTAGTCGCGATGGCGCACGGTCTGGACGTAGAGGAACACGGCGTAGAGCAGCAGAGTGACCAAGGCCACGAAGGCGAGCTGCAAGGGCGTGTAGTACGGGCCGGGCACACTGGTGGTGTAGGTCGGCAGGATCAAGGTCAGGGCGGCAAGCGGCATCAGAACGACGAGATAGGCGCCAGCGCCCTGCAGGCGGAAGCCCTGCTCGCCATAGCGCAGGCCGCCGAGCACCAGGCAGAGGCCGACCACGCCGTTGCACACCACCATGATCACCGAGAACACGGTCTCGCGGACGAGCGCCGGCTGGCTCTTGCCCGTCAGCATGATCGAGAGGATCAAGGCGAGCTCGATCACGGTGATGGCGACGGTCAAGATCAGAGTGCCATAGGGCTCGCCGGTCCGATGGGCGATCACGTCGGCATGGTGGACGCAGGCAAACACCACGCCCAGCAGGACGACGATGCCAATGACGGGCAACGCCACGGAAAGAGCGGGAGCCGCCGCGCCGGCCAGCATCGCCACGGCGAGCGCCACGACCAATCCGACAACCGGTAGTCCTCGCCACAAAAGCCGCCGCTGTCCCATGGTTACTCGCTCCACGCCATGACTTGAGGTGGAGGATATAGGCCAAGATGGGCCGACGATGCGAGGTCGCTTCTAGCCCATGGTGCAAGGCCGCGGTGGCCGGGAAACGATGCAGCTGGACCGGCCGGCACAGCCGACCGTTCAGCCTTAGACGGCCCACACCCGACAAGGCAACGGCCGATGGGGCGGGGGCGACGGCAGTCCGTACTTGAAGCCGCATTGGGCCCGGTCGGCGTTGGCGCCGCGGAAGACCTCGCGGAGCGGCGAGCGCTCGACCACCACCGTCGCGGCGCATCCGAAAGCAGCGAGCACCAAGACCGCCGTCAGCAATCCCCGCATGGTCCCTCTCCCCTCCGGCATCAGGCCAGGTCGCGGGAGAGACGAGAGGAGCTCGCTGCCCGTTACACGGGTGTGTCGGACGGGCTAGAGTGGGCCAGCCCGGACACAGGACGTGTTGGCCGAGCCATCGGACGTCGAACTGGTCGACAGAGTGCTGCGCGGCACCCCCGGCGCGGTCGAGGCGTTCTACCGACGCCACAGCCGGCTGATCTACCATTGCATCCGGGCACGCGCTCAGGGCCAGGATGCCGACGACATCTTCCAGGCGTTCTTCGAACGGCTGATGAGGCAGCACTACCGCGCCCTGCAGCTCTGGCAGCGCGGCACCTCGCTGCCGGTCTACCTCGCCAAGGTCGTGCGCAACTTCGTGATCGATTTTCATCGCGGCAAGCGGGCGCGCGAAGAGGCGGTCGGCGGCTCCGCGGAACTCGAGCCGCTGTCCGGCGCTCAGGGCGAAACCGTGACGGCCGCGACACATCTCAAGGAGCTGCGCCAGATCGGCCTTCAGGCCTGGGCGGTCCTCGAAGCACGGGATCGCCGCCTGATCTGCGACCGGCTGCACCGCGACCTCGACAACGAAGCGATCGCCCAGCGCCTGGGCCTGTCGGCCGGGGCACTGCGGACGGCCATGTCACGCGCTCAATCACGCTATTTGGTCGAGGTGCGCCGCCGCGCTCCTGAATTCTTTCCCGAGGCGGCGTAACGCCATGCCGTCCCAGCGCGTCTCCCCTCCTAGTGGTAACGTCGAGCCATGAGCGCCCGCCTGCCCGAAGACGGCGACCAGCCGGAAGCCAATGATGCGGTGATGCTGGCCGTCTTGGCCAATCGCGGTCGGCATGCGGCCGCTCTGTCGGCGGACGACGAGCGGCTGTTGGACGATTGGGTAGCCGGCCGCCTTGGCCCCGATGCGACGGACCGCGCGGCCGGGCTGGTGAAACGCAACGTGCTTGCCGCCGACCACGTGCTCGAGCGGCGACTGCAGGCGGCAGCCAGCCAGGCACCCGAAGCGCCACCGGAGATCGCCGATCGCATCCTCGATTTCGGCTCATCGACCCATCGCCCGACCCGCGTCAGCGGCTGGTGGCAGGGGATTGGCCGCTGGCGTTGGCCGACCATCGTCGGGACGGCGGCGCTCGCTTCCCTCCTGCTGGTTGTCAGCGCCCCCGTCGTGCAACGAATGCTGCAGACCGACGCGCCCCTTCAGGTTGCTCTTATCACCATCGCCGATCGCGGCGCCCTGTTCGAACCGTCCGATCTGCGGATGCGAGGGACACAGTCTCCTGCCGTCGTCGATCATCGCTTTCGCGAAGCCGAGCTGACGCGAAGCTTGCTCGAACAGTTGTTGGGCACATCCGGTCAAGTCTCCCCGACCACCCGACGCGCGCTCGAGACATCGTTGCCGTTCATCGCCGGTCGGGCCGACCGCCCGGTTCACCTCGTCGTCGATGCCGCTCTCAGGGATGGGCTGACGACAAATCCGAACCGCAGTCAGTTCCCGATACGCATCTACGACCTGAGCGATCCGAGAGCAGCAGATATCCGGCGCATGATCGACCTGCCACGGCCCGCGGAGAACACCTATCTCCTGACGTCAAGACCTTGAAGCTCTGCCCAGGCCGGCCAGGCACCGTAATACCAGGCGACCTAGAGACTGACACACGCCCATTCGCGTGTTCCGATGGATCGGATGCGATCTGGATCGTCGGTGAGGAAGCGCCATGCGGCGGAGCAGGCATCGACAATATCGTCGTAAGTGTCCCAGACCCGCGAGCAGAGGATGTTTTCGCGCAAGTAGTGCCAGACATTCTCCATCGGGTTCAGTTCCGGGGAGTATGGCGGCAAGGACAGCAACGTGATGTTGTCGGGCACGCGCAATCGCCCGCCGGTCTGGTGCCAGCCCGCCCCGTCGCAAATCAGTACGGCATGGGCATGCGGTGAGACTTCGGCGCCGATCACCTTCAAATGATGGCTCATCGCCTCGGCATTGACCTCCGGCATGACGATCGCGGCGCCGACGGCGCGGTCGGGACAGATTGCGCCGAAGATGTAGGCCGAGTCGTGCCGGTTATCGCGCACCATCAGCGGCCGCGAGCCGATCGGCGCCCAGACATAAGCGTGGGTTCCCTTCTGGCCGACACGGGCCTCGTCCTGGAACCAGATCTCGAGCGGCCCGCCCTGGGCGCCGGCGGGTAAGGCGGCATTCAGCACGCTGATGAAGTTTTTTTAAAAGCCTCTTCCGCCTCGGCGATCTTCCGAGGGTGGCTCGGACGAGGTTGCAGCCGGGTCAGCCCCAGCTCATGCAGCCACCGGCCCACCGTGCCCTCATGCACTTCAACGCCAAACCGCCGAGCCACCTCGGCCTGCAAATCGATGCAGCGCCAGCGCACCACCTTGTGCTCGGACGGATCGGGGCCGGCCAGCACCACCGCCTTCAACTCCGCCATCTGGGCTTCGCTCAGGGCCGGCGCTCGGCCGGGGCTGCGGCGAGACTTCAGACCTTCGATCCCAGACGCGTTGTAACGGTGTATCCAGTCACTCAGCGTCTGCCGGTCCATCCCGCTCAGCGCCGCGGCCTCACCTCGACACCGACCTTCCAAGACCGACGCCAGCGCCAACAGCCGGCGAACCTGCGCCGCATCCGTGCTCTTGCTGGCGTTGTCCGTCGTCAGAACAAACGGGACGTTCTGAGGTTTCTGTTAACGGAGGCTTTGGCGCATCTAGGCTGTCAGTTTAGGCGGCCGCTTGCCGGTGCAGCAAGCGGCGGTACTCGATGGTCCTGCGCT
>VGCH01000058.1 GCA_016870115.1 Alphaproteobacteria bacterium
TAGACCGGCGGCACCGAGATCACCCGCTTCAACGCGCTGTGCCACGGCGTGCTATCGCGCTACACCGTCCTGCCCTGAGAGAATGCCGACGACTACCACGCCCTGGTCGCGGCACTCGCGGCCGAGCACGCGCCGCAGGGACCGACCGAGGGACATCTGGTCGAGGAACTGGCCAGAATCCTGTGGCGCCAGCGCCGCCTGCGCCAGGATACCCGGGACTGGTGGGCGGACATGCTGGCCCGCGATCCCGACGAGTTGGAAGAGGGCGAGGAGCCGGCCACGCCCGATGAGGACGGCCTGCGCCGCTTCCTCGAAGGGACGGTGATGCCGTGGTTCGATGGGCGCAGGAAGGAACTGCCAACCGCCCGTTGACCGTGAGCAGGCGTTCGGCGAGGCGCTCGATCCCGACAATCTGGAGCGGCTCGGCCGCTACGAGGTGCACCTCGACCGCAAGCTCGAACGCATGCTGGCCATGCGGCTGCGCCTCAAGGACCTGCGAGCGGGCGCCGTTCCCGGTTGATCCGTTTGGCAACACAGCGCCCAAGAGCCTGGGTCCTTCCGGGCGGATATCGCATGTGGGAGGGCAAGGCGCGGCGTTTCGCTAGCGTCAGGGCGCTTTTTCTGGGTTACCGGCCGGAAAACCATGCCCCCACCCTGTGAAATGCCCGCCCGGAGATTGATTGCGATGCAATCAACGCTTAACATCGCAAGGTTCAGGGAGTACGCCATGGCCAGCATCACGATCCGCAACCTTGAAGACGGCCTCAAGCGCCGCCTTCGCATCCGCGCGGCCGAGCATGGGCGGTCGATGGAGGAGGAGGCGCGGGAAATCCTCCGGCATGTGGTGACCGAGTCGGCGGCGCCGCGCAACCTTGCGGCTTCCATCCGCTCGCGGGTGGCGCCGTTGGGCGGCGTGGAGATCGACCTGCCGCCGCGAAACCCGATGCGCAATCCGCCGCGCTTTGCCGGGAAGCGTGCATGATCGTCCTCGACACCAACGTGCTGTCCGAACTGCTGCGGCCCACACCCGCGCCGCAGGTCGAGGCGTGGCTTGCCGCGCAGGATGGAACAAACGTCTACTTTACGGCTGTCGGCGAGGCCGAATTGCGCCATGGCGTGGCGATCCTGCCGGCGGGCCGCAGGCGTGACGCGCTCGCCCAGGCCATCGAGGGCATGCTGGACGAGGATTTTCGCGACCGCATCCTTCCCTTCGATCGCGAAGCTGCCCGCGCCTATGCCGCCATCGCCGCCGAGCGCCGCGCCGCCGGCCGCTCCATCAGCCAGTTCGACTGCCAGATCGCCGCGATCGCCCGCGCGCATGGTGCCAGCGTGGCGACGCGGAACATCGGCGATTACGTGGGCTGCGGCGTCGCGGTGATCGATCCATGGGAACAGCCGAAGCGACGGCGATGAAACGACGAGAAGGATAGTCCGAATGCGCTGGATCGCCCCCACCGCCAAAGACACCGCCACCACCTCGCTCGAAAAGCGCCTCTGGGACGCCGCCGACCAATTCCGCGCCAACTCGGGCCTCAAGGCGCAGGAATACTCCAGCCCAATCTTGGGCCTGATCTTCCTGCGCTTCGCCGAGGTCCGCTTCGCCGTGCAGCGCGCCAAGCTGGACAAGGCCGGCGCCTCATCCCGCCGCGGCAGCCGCGTGGACGAGCCCGCCGCCTACCACGCCGACAACGGTCTCTACCTCGCCCCTGAGGCCCGCTTCGACTTCCTGCTGACCTTGCCCGAGGCAGCCGATATCGGCGCCAAGGTCAACGCGGCCATGCGCGAGGTCGAGAAGCACAACCCGACGCTCGCCGGCGTGCTGCCCAAGACCTTCAACCTCGTCACTGGCACCCTGCTCAACGAACTGCTCAAGAAGATCTCCGAGATCCCGGCCACGCTCGACTTCGACGCCTTCGGCCGTATCTACGAATACTTCCTCGGCGAGTTCGCCATGAGCGAGGGCCAGGGCGGCGGCGAGTTCTACACGCTTGCCAGCATCGTGCAGTTGCTCGCCCAGGTGATCGAGCCCTTCCACGGCCGCATCCTCGACCCCGCCTGCGGCTCGGGCGGCATGTTCGTGCAGTCGGCCCGCTTCGTGGTCGAGCACCAAAAGAACCACGCCGCCGAGCTCTCCATCTGCGGCGTCGAGAAGACCGACAAGACCGGCCGCTTGTGCCGCCTCAACCTCGCCGTGCACGTGCTGGAGGGCGACATCCGCCACGGCGGCAATGTCAACAGCTACTACGACGACCCGCACGCGGCGACCGGGCAGTTCGACTTCGTGCTCGCCAATCCACCGTTCAACGTCAACGCGATCGACAAGGAACGGCTCAAGGACATGGTCGGCGCCGGACGCCGCTTCCCGTTCGGTCTGCCTAAGACCGCCAACGCCAACTACCTCTGGATCCAGATCTTCTGCTCGTCACTGAACGCCAAAGGCCGCGCCGGTTTCGTCATGGCCAAGTCGGCCTCGGATGCGCGCAGCAGCGAGCAGGAACTGCGGCAGAAGCTGATCGAAGCGCGGGCGGTGGATGTGATGGTGGCCGCCGGCCCCAACATGTTCTACACGGTGACGCTGCCCTGCACGCTGTGGTTCCGCGACCGGGGCAAGGCGAAGACCCAGCGCGCCGACACCGTGCTGTTCATCGACGCCCGGCATATCTACCGCCAGGTGGACCGCGCCCATCGCGACTTGACGCTCGCGCAGATCGGCTTCATCGCCAACCTCGTGCGGCTCTATCGCGGCGAAGCGCCCGACCTGACCGTGGGCGGTGCGCAGACGGCGCTCAAGCTCGCGGAAGTCTTCGGCAAGAAGCCCGCCAATGCCGACGTGCCCGGCCTGTGCAAAGCGGCGACGCTCAAGGAGATCGAGGCGCAGGGCTGGTCGCTCAACCCCGGCCGCTATGTGGGCGTGGCCCCGGGCGAGGAGTTGAGCGACGAGGACTTCAAGGCGCAGCTCGAAACGCTGAACGAGGAGCTGGAAACTTCAACGCCCAGGCGCGGGCGCTGGATGGACAATGTGTTCGTCGAGCGGCTATGGCGGTCGCTGAAATACGAGGAGATCCGTCTACGCGACTACGCCAACGCGCTCGAGGCACGTGTCGGGATCGGACGATGGATCGACTTCCACAACCGGGAACGCGGCCACATGGCTTTCGGCGACCGTACGCCCGGAGCGCTGTGGGCGGCCGGTGCGCCGATCGCGCAGCCGCCGATGCGAAGGCGCGCGCGGCCGGCCTGTGGGCATGTTGACAACGCAAGGGCGTTGCCCTCATGCCCACAGGCGCAACAGCAACAGCAAAAAGCAGCTCGATCAAGTAAAAGTAGAAACCGAGTCGGCGACAAACCTACAAGGCATCGGCCGTGGTCTCACGGATGGGGTCCACCTCAGTTGCCGGTTCGCCATCCCGCCAACCTTGCAATCGGTGCAAAAGATGAAGCCCATCGCGCTCGACGCCGCTGATATCCGCATCCTGTGCGCGTTGCAGGACCATGGGCAGATCAGCAAATCGCGTCTGGCCGAGTTGGTGGGGCTGTCGGCCACGCCGTGCTGGGCGCGGGTCACGCGGTTGAAGAAGGCCGGGTTGATCCTTGGTTTTCACGCCGACATCGCTCTGACGCGGATCGGCGATCTGGCCAAGGTGGTGGTCACTGTCTCGCTCAAGACCCATCGCAAGGCCGATTTCGAACGATTCGAGGCCTTTGTTCAGGCCACCCCCGAAGTGACCGACTGTATCTCGACCGGGGGAGGGATGGATTATGTGATGACCGTGATCACCACCAGCCTGCCGGACTTTCAGGCCTTGATGGAAACGATGCTGGACGCTGACCTCGCGATAGATCGCTACATGACGTACATCGCAACGCGCCAGATCAAGTCGGGCCGCCCAGATCTGGCGACACTGGCCCTTGGGCCACTGGCCAAGCGCGACCCGGATGCGCAGGACCAAACGGTTTGAGTTGCCGCGAACTTTGGTCTGATCGGTC
>VGCH01000059.1 GCA_016870115.1 Alphaproteobacteria bacterium
GCGTTGCAGCAGTCCCCGCGCGCGGGCGCAGTAGCCGCACCACTGGGTCGTATACATCTCAACCTTGGCCATCGGGGCCTCGTCGCTGGGTTCGTTGTCGGACCAGACTATAGACGCCTCAATCGCGGGCGGCGAGCCACTCGGCCAAGGTCCGCTCGTCACCGCTCTCCAGCGCATCGGCCACGCGCCGCCCGACCGCCGTGCCGAACTTGTAGCCGTGGCCGGAGCAGGCCGAAATGATCCAGGTGGCACCACGGCGTTCACCGTGGAAATGCTCGTCATTTGTGAAGGTGTAGACACACTTGCGTGTGTCCGTGACGCGGTATTGGCCGATCCGCGCGAACAGCGGCGCAAAGACGTCGCGTACGCCCAGCGCCGTGGCGCGATCGACCTCGAAGGCCTCGTCGGGATTCCACGGCGTACGCGTGAAGCTGGCACCGAACTTTAGCTGCGTGCCGTTCACCGGCGGCAGGACATAGCCATCGACGCCGAGGCCAGCCATCGACGGCGCGGTCGACCACGCCGCCTTCAGGTCGGCGGGCGGCTCCAGGTAGATGACGCAGGTGCGATGGGAAACCAGCTTGGGCGCAAGGTCGGGAAACAGCGTACCGACCCAGGCGCCGGCCGCGACGACGACGGCATCGCCACTCAATTTCTCGCCCGTGCGCAGCGTGACGACGGCCGCTTCGGTGTCGACACCCTCGACGATCGCGTGCGTGCGGATAGTGCCATTCTTGGCCTGCAGCCACGCCGCCATATCGGAGGCGATTCGCTGGCAGAGCAGCGCACCGCCTTCGCGCGAATGGTAGACCTCGCGCACGTGCTCGGCATTAAGGAACGGGTAGCGCTTGACCGCCGCCTCGGTCTTCAGGGTCTCGAACGAGAAACCGTCGCGCGCCATGCCCTCGGCGAAGATCTGACCGTGATCGCCCTGCTTGAGCGAGACGCTACTCACGCCGACCCGGGCCATGTGCTCGCGGCCGAGATCGGCCCACAGCTCGTTCCAGGCGGCGAAGGACTCGGTCATGCGCGTGGCGTAGCCATGCATCTCGCCATAGGCGCGCCGGGTGATACGGTGCTGGTCGCCCGAGGCCGCCAGCGGGTTGGGCAGCACGTCGCGCTCCAGCAAGGTCACCTTGTGGCCGCGCTTGGTCATCGCCCAGGCGGTGCTCAGCCCGGAAATCCCCGCACCCACGACAATCACATGCATGTCGACACTCTCCTGCCACGGCGAGTGTAGAGGGACGGGCTCAGGATCGAAACTCCGGCCGAACGACGCGGGCGAGCGTCAGTACGTCGACGCGCTCGGCGCCGGCCAGCCGCAGGACGCGGGTGCAGGCCTCGATGGTGGCGCCGGTGGTCAGCACGTCGTCGACCAGCACGACGCGCCGGCCGCGGATGAAGGGCCGGTAGCGCTCGTTGAGCGCGAAGGCGCCGGCGACGTTGCGGCGACGCTCGCGCGCGTCGCGGTCGGCCTGCGAGGGCGTGTTGCGGCGGCGGATCAGCAGGTCGGGCAGCACGGTACGGCCCGAGACCTTGCCGGTCGCGTGCGCCAGCAACGCCGCCTGGTTGTAGCGACGCCAGAACAGCCGCCAGCGGTGCAGCGGCACCGGCGCGAGGAAATCGGCGTCGGCCAGCAGCTCGGCGCCAGCCCGCGCCAGCCAACGGCCATAGGCCGGCGCCGCGTCCGTGCGGTCGCCGTGCTTGAAGGCCAGCACCAGGCCGCGCGAACCGTCCTCGTAGCGGAAGGCGGCGCGGGCCCGATCGTAGCGCGGCGGGCGCGTCAGGCAGGCGCCGCACAGCGTGTCGGCTCCAGCGTCGACTTCGAAGGGAAAACCGCAGCGCGCGCAAAGCGGCGGCGCGAGGAAGGAGACCTTGGGCCAGCACGCGGCGCAGAGCGCGCCCGGTTCGCTCACCAAGGCCGAGCACGACAGACACAGGGGCGGCAGCAGCGTATCGAGCGCGCCACGCGCGAGGCCACGCGCGCGACCGACCAGGGAGGTCGGCGGCGCGGCGGGGATCAAGCGTTTGCGCAGGGCGTCGAACAACATCGCGGTACGGACTCCAACCGCCGAATCCGACGATTCGATGACGCTCAGTACTCGACCTTGAAGGCGCGCTTGATCTCCGCGATCCGCTCGGCATCCAGCCCGCGCGGCGGATGGGCGCGCAGCATCAGCCAGAGCTTGGCGGTCTCCTCGAGCTCCTCCAGCGCGAAGCAGGCGTTGGAAACAGAGTCATTCCAGACCACCGGTCCCAGCCGTTCGAGCAACACCGCGCGTACCTTGGACGCGTGCGCCAGCACCAGATCGATGACCTCGGGATCGCCCGGCCGGCGATAGGGGATCATCGGCACGTGACCGACCTTCATCACATGATAGGGCGTGATCGGTGGCAGTACGTCGGCGCGGTCGACATCGGGCAGCATCGTCAGCGCGACGAGGTTGGTGGAATGGGTGTGCACCACGCCACCGGCATCGGGGCGCGCGCCATAGATCGCGCGGTGCAGCAGGATGGTCTTCGAGGCGCGATCGCCGCCGACCTGCTCGCCCTTGGCATCGAGCTTGGCCAGCCGCGACGCCTCGAGGAAACCGAGGCAAGCGTCGGTCGGCGTGATCAGGAAGCCGTCGTCCAGCCGCGCGCTGATATTGCCGGCGGTGCCGACGGTATAGCCACGCCGGTACAGGCTCTCGCCGATGCGGCAAATCTCCTCGCGGACACGCGCCTCGTCGGCCATGCGATCCCCTTCCTTCTCCCCCTCCCGTGAGGGGAGAGGGGACATGAGTGTTCAGGCCATCCTAACGTCGAATCATGCTACACGCGCGCATGAGCATGCTCGACCCGATGCTGGTGTT